>JBBABA010000001.1:0-458766 GCA_041657955.1 Thermoplasmata archaeon
AAAAGCGATACAGGTACACGGCGGTTACGGGTACACAAAGGACTATCCTGTAGAAAGGTTTTTTAGAGACGCGAAGATTACAGAGATATACGAAGGCACATCTGAAATTCAGAGAATGGTGATAGCAGCTAATTTATTAGGATAAGGTGGAAAAATGGATACAATCGTATGTATGAAGCAAGTACCGGATACTACTGACGTGAAAATCGACCCGAAAACCGGAACGCTGATAAGAGAAGGCGTGCCGAGCATAATTAACCCGGAAGACAAACACGCAATAGAAACCGCTCTTTCTCTAAAGGAGCAGCACGGCGGAAAGGTAACTGTATTGACAATGGGCCCACCGCAGGCGGACGAGGCATTAAGAGAATCGCTTGCTATGGGAGTTGATGAAGTCATACTGCTGACAGACAGGGCGTTTGCTGGTGCTGACACGCTTGCCACGTCATACACGTTGGGAAGAGGCGTCCAGGCCATAGGAAAATACGATTTGATAATCTGCGGAAGGCAGGCAATTGACGGCGACACTGCGCAGATAGGCCCACAGCTTGCGGGATACCTGGGTTTGCCTCAGATAACATATGTCAGAAAGATAGTGGAGGTTCAAGGAAAGAAGATAGTAGTAGAGCGCTCCCTGGAAGACGGCTTTGAAAAGATTGAGGCGAAGCTTCCTGCACTGATCACTGTGACAAAGGACATAAACAAGCCGCGATACCCCTCGATAAAAGGCATTGTAGAGGCGTGGAGAGAGCGGAATGTAAAAAATTGGACATTGAAGGACATAAACGCAGATCCAAGTCAAATAGGAATGACCGGCTCGCCCACCCAAGTGAAGCGCACGTTTTCACCCGAGCCAAAGGGAAAGGGCGAAGTCCTGAAAGGCAATACTGATGAAGTCGTGAAAACCCTTGTAAAAAAATTGAAAGAAAAGAATGTCATCCAGAGGTAGAGAACTATGGCGATAAAGATAAACAAAGATGATTGTATTGGCTGCGGGGCATGTCTCCCGTCTTGCCCGTATAACGCAATAGAAATCGTAGACGATGTGGCAAGATTAAAGGATAACTGCAACGGTTGCGGGGCATGTGTAGATTCCTGCCCGCAAGAAGCAATCGAAGTGATCAAGGAGAAGATAGCAGAGAAGAGGGAAGAGAAAATCCCGATAGACCAGTATAAGGGGCTTTGGATTTTCGCAGAACAGAGGGAAGGAAAACTGAGCAAGGTCGGACTGCAACTCCTTGGAAAGGGCAGGGAACTGGCGGATATTCTTGGTGTCCAGCTCAGCGCGATTCTTTTGGGCGATAAAGTAAAAAATCTCTCAAACGAACTTATTGCGTATGGTGCGGACAAAGTGTACCTTGGCGAGGATTCAAGATTTAAAAATTATCAGACAGATGCGTATGCCATAACCATTGCGAACGCGGTAAAGGAGTACAGACCAGAGATTGTACTTTATGGCGCCACAACAATAGGCCGCGATTTAGCACCGCGCGTAGCATCCAAACTAAGAACAGGCCTAACCGCAGACTGTACAGAATTGACTATCGACAAGGAAACCAAACTCCTGATGCAGACAAGGCCCGCATTCGGCGGCAATGTCATGGCCACTATAATGTGCCCGAACCACAGGCCGCAGATGTCTACCGTCAGGTCTGGAATCATGAAAGAACTGGAGAGAGATCCGGGCAGAAAAGGAGAGACTATCCAATTAAAAATAAAATTGAACGATGCAGAGATACTCACGAAGATATTGGAGAAAGTAAAAGAGGCGAAGAAGACCGTTAATCTGGAGGAGGCGAAGATAATCGTTTCCGGCGGCAGGGGAGTCGGCAGCAAAGACAAGTTCAAGGTCATTGAGAATTTGGCAAAGGCTCTCGGCGCGGAAGTTGGAGGTTCGAGGGTCGCTGTAGAGAACGAATGGATAAGCCAGGATCATCAAGTCGGCCAAACAGGAAAAACCGTCAGGCCTGCCCTCTATGTCGCATGCGGCATTTCCGGGTCAATACAACACAGGGCAGGAATGCAAAACTCGGGCATAATAGTTGCAATAAACAAAGACCCAGAAGCGGCGATATTCAAGATTGCAGATTACGGAATAGTCGGAGATCTGCACGAAGTCATACCAAAACTGATTGAAGAACTGAAAAAATAGTCTGGCGTTATTATTTTTATCAGATTAATTTGACAGATTAAACGACAGCCAAAAAAAGCTAGAGATAAAATAGAGGTGGAAAACATGAGAGAAGTAGTTATCGTAGGCGCAGTAAGGACCGCAATAGGAAAATTTCAGGGAAGCCTTCAAAACATACCTGCCGCCAAATTGGGCGCGCACGTAATTAAAGAGGTTGTAAAAAAAACCGGAATCGACGGCGAGAAGATTGACGAAGTGATTATGGGGAATGTAGTATCCGCCGGCTTGGGACAAAACCCCGCAAGACAGGCGATGATATATGCAGACCTGCCCGTAAAGATCGGGGCACTCACAATTAATAAGGTGTGCGGCTCCGGCCTCAAGGCAGTTGTGCTTGCCGCGCAGGCGATAAAAGCAGGCGACTCGGACATAATGATAGCAGGCGGAATGGAGAACATGAATCTGACGCCATACCTGCTTCAAAACGGACGAACTGGTTACCGCCTCGGCGACGGCAAGATAGTAGATTCCATGGTTCACGACGGACTCTGGGACATCTATAACAATTTTCACATGGGCATTACAGGCGAAATCATAGCAGAGAAGTATAATGTTACGAGAGGAGATGCAGACGCTTTTGCTCTCAGGAGCAACCAGAGGGCGATAAAGGCGACAAAAGAAGGAAAGTTCAAAAACGAGATAGTTTCCCTAACACTTCCGCCTGCCAAAAAGGGCGAGCAGCCAGCAATATTCGACGGGGACGAAGGCCCCAGAGAAGATACGTCGATCGAAAAATTATCGAAACTGAAACCCGCGTTTAAAGAGGGCGGAGTTGTCACTGCAGGAAACGCCTCCCAGATAAGCGATGGCGCCGCTGCACTTGTGATAATGTCAAAAGAAAAAGCAAAGGAATTGGGAATCAAGCCGATGGCCAGAATAGTAGGCTATCACACGAGCGGGACCAAACCGGAGCTTGTAATGGATGCTCCGATACCCTGCGTGAGGGAATTGCTGAAGAAGACAAAACTCGAGATTGATGATATTGATTTGACCGAGCACAACGAGGCGTTTTCCACAGCGTCCGTAGCTGTTTCAAAAGAGCTGGGAATACCTGTTGACAAATTCAACGTAAACGGCGGTGCGGTAGCGCTTGGGCATCCGATAGGATGTAGCGGCGCGCGCATATTGGTAACTTTATTATATGCAATGGCAGACAAAAAGGTAAACATAGGTTTAGCAACGGTTTGCCTAGGCGGAGGAAACGCTGTAGGAATGATTGTAGAGAGAGTTTAAAGAAAAGGGGAACCACTATGAAAGAGATCAAAAAAATATCAGTAATCGGCGCAGGCATAATGGGACACGGAATTGCGCATGTAGCCGCACAAGCGGGTTATGAAGTCGTACTTAGGGATATTACCACAGAATTCGTTGAAAGAGGTATGCAAAATATAACAAAGAACCTTCAGAAGGCAGTTGAGAAAGGAAAATTGAAGCCGGAAGAGAAGGAAAAGACACTTTCCAGAATAACTGCAGCAGTCGACCTCAACAAGACGAAGGGCTCAGACCTCATAATAGAAGCTATCATAGAAAACGTTGACAAAAAGAGGGAGTTGTACGGCGAATTAGAAAAAATCTGCGATCCCGATACAATACTTGCTTCGAACACGTCCGCGATCTCCATCACCCAGCTTGCAGCAACTACAAAGAGGGCGGATAAGTTCATAGGCATGCATTTTATGAATCCGGTTCCATTAATGAAATTAGTGGAAGTCATAAGGGGGCTGGCAACATCCGACGAAACATATACGATTGTTAAAAGCGTCGCCGAAAAAATGGGAAAAACAGCGGTAGAGGTCAACGACTATCCCGGCTTTATTTCTAACAGAATCTTAATGCCGATGATAAACGAGGCGTGCTATACCCTGATGGAAGGCGTAGCAACCAAAGAAGCGATAGACAACGTGATGAAGCTCGGAATGAACCATCCAATGGGGCCGCTCGAATTGGCGGATTTGATTGGATTGGATACCTGCTTATCAATAATGGAAGTTCTCTATAATGGTTTCAACGACACAAAATACAGGCCCTGCCCGCTTCTACGGAAAATGGTAAACGCCGGATACCTGGGGAGAAAGAGGGGAAAGGGCTTCTACGACTATCCGAGCAAATAAAATCGCATGAAAAATCCATAATTTATGGGGGCTGAGCCTGATGCAGCAAATGCCCCGATTTTTTTTAAGAATTAGGAAAGTTAATATGATGCGCGAGAGATAATACTCTCGGAATTAAAGAAGGAATATGATGAAAAATAAGTCGAAAATTTACCTATACGCATTGAGCACTTGCGGCCACTGCAAGAGAATGAAACAATACCTGGATGAAAAAGGCATAAGTTATGATTTTGCTTATGTGGATCTGCTGACCGGCGAAAAAAGGGAAAGTGCGATCAATGAGGTTAAGAAATGCAACCCGCGCATAAGCTTCCCGACGCTGATTATCGGCGACAAGATCATAATAGGATTCGACGAGGAAAAGCTGAAAGAGGTATTCGGTTGACCGGTGAAATAAACCAAGACAAAATTGAAAAACTCTACAGTGCGCTGGATAAATGGGCGGTGCAGATGGATTTCAGGCTTAACCCGGATAAGCCTTTTGTCTACGAACTGTTAAACGGTCTTTTAATAAACGAACTGCGATATGGATACCGGTCCTGCCCCTGCAGGCTGGCTGTAGGCAAATTATCTGAAGACAAGGACATCAGGTGCCCATGTATAGCGTACATGAAAGACGATGTTAAAGAATACGGTGCGTGTTTCTGTGAACTGTTCGTATCGATCGGACGGGCCAACAGAAGTCAGAAACGTGTAGTGGTTCTAGATAGGCGGCCGCCTAAATTTTAAATTTCCACATTAAATAAGTTTATATCTCAAAATGGCACATACCTCGGCACAGGGCGTATGATATGGAAAATGCGAAGAAAGAATCAATGCCAAAAGCCGAGAAGAAACCTGTTGAATATTGGAAGGTGCAGCAGGCAAGTGGAAAAGAGTCTAAGATATTCATAGCAATTATTATCGTCGCGATTGTGGCTGTTGTAGCTCTCATAGTTTTGGTGTACAGGCCACCAGTCCCGTATTCGCATTTTGCCATCAACAACATCTATGTTGGCAACGGCCCTGGCCCAAACGGCACGCGGGTACTGATAAACGAGGTCCTCCTCACTAACGACGGCACCAATGACAGTGGGATAATGAAAATAGAGGCGCGTGCTATAAACCCCTCCACCGGGATGGTCATGTTCAAGAACACGAGCGCGGAGGGTATAATTACACAGGGCAGGTCTGTTACTGTATATGTCAACATCACCGCGACACCAGGCCAATACAGGGTGGAATACACCATCTATGAAGGCGAGAAGATCATGAACACAGGGGCGAAAACCGTTACGCTGACGAACACGAGCGCGTCTGGCAACGCATACGTTCCGAGTTATGACCAGAGGAGCGAATCGACAAGCGCCAAAAAAGGATTTGTGCCAGGTTTCGAACTACCCGCACTCGCAATATCCGCCGCGGCCGCATTGCTACTGTTTGGCAGGCGCAAAAAGAACGCCTAAACACGCCCAGCGTTCTTCTAAATTTTTACAGTTATGGGGGGAATCCAGCAAGCGAGGTCAGGCTAAGCGAGTTTGTAATAAAAAGAAATGCCAGTGTTATCGTGAAATCAGTGACGCCTACCTCGGATTACCTGCAATGAGCGATGCCCGCAAGGCTAAATTATATCTATAATTATCGTTATCACCATCCAATTAAAAAATAGATGATTAAAAATGAGGTGAAAACTATGGAATACAAAAATTTGTTGTTGGCAAAGGAGGGCGATATAGCAATAGTATCCATAAACCGCCCGCAGGCGTTGAACGCTATGAACACCGAAGTTCTGAGCGAAATGTCCCAGATTATGAGCGATTTGGAAAACGACGAGAGCATAAACGTGATAATCCTGACAGGAAGCGGCGAAAAGGCGTTCGTGGCTGGCGCGGACATTGGCGCGATGAGCAAACTGACGCCGATGGAGGGCAGAGAGTTTGGACAGCGCGGGCAGAGAGTGCTTGCAAAGATAGAAAACCTGAAGAAACCGGTTATAGTCGCGATCAACGGATTCGCGCTCGGTGGCGGGTGCGAAATTGCAATGGCATGCGACATAAGGATCGCTTCAGACAAGGCAAGGATAGGCCAGCCTGAAGTCAATCTGGGCATCATACCCGGTTTTGGCGGCACGCAGAGATTGCCGAGATTGGTTGGAATCGGAAAGGCGAAGGAACTGATATTCACAGGCGATATGATTGATGCAAACGAGGCTTTGCGGATAGGCTTGGTTGACAAGGTTGTGCCGCACGATAAATTGATGGAAGAAGCCAAAAAGATGGCCAAAAACATTGCAGGCAAGGGACAGGCCGCCATACGACTTGCAAAATCTGCAATAAACAACGGAGTAAACGCGGACCTGTCTACGGGCTGCATCCTTGAAAAAGAGGCGTTCGGCGTATGCTTCTCCACAGAGGACCAAAAAGAGGGCATGAAGGCATTCTTGGAAAAAAGGAAACCGGCGTTTAAAGGGAAATAATTTGTAATTAATTCTTCCTTCTTCTTTTTTACATTTATTTACGCTTATATTCTGATAACAACGCAGAAACTCTTGGAGGAGCGCACCGAAGATGGCTGTGAACATAGACATTGTAAATTATGGTGTTGGAAATCTCCATAGTGTAGCAAAAGCCCTAGGGCGGGTTGGGGCAAGAGTGGATATAACCTCGGATTTAAACACAATTCTGAATTCAGATTGTATCGTATTTCCAGGCGTGGGTGCATTTGGTGAAGCCATGAAAAACCTGGCCAACATTAAAGAAAAACTAACAGAAAAATTAAATGGTGGAACCCCCGCACTCGGGATATGCCTTGGCATGCAGATATTGTTCGAAAGAAGCGAGGAGTCTGCAGATAAGGAAGGCTTGGGGTTTATCAAGGGCGATGTTGTGAGAATAGACCGTGCCAAAACATCCCGAAAACTTACTGGTGCAATAAGAATCCCCCAGATGGGTTGGAATGCGGTAAATATTTCCAAGAATGATGCGATCTTTACAGGCATAGAGCAAGAAACAGAATTCTATTATGCAAATTCATTTACTCCGCAGCCAAGGGAAGACGTTGTGATTGCAACCACGGAATACGGCGCCATCTGCCCTGCGGTCGTTAAGAGAAGAAACGCGTATGGCGTACAATTCCACCCTGAAAAGAGCAGCATGTGCGGCTTAAAGTTGTTAGAAAACTTTGTGGAATTCGCAGATTCCGTTTTGTAAGTTCTGTTATGTGTGCCAGATTTTGAAATTTGTTATCAAAACGTTTATATGTGGGTATTTGAATTAAGAGGAAAGAATCTTCGGCACGCTGCATATATTGCATATATTTACCTACGCACAGTATATATAACTGAGAATTAATCCGGTTAATCCGGAAGATGTGCTAATAAGCGTGTCAAAGATGATGAGCAGGGGTATTTCGATGTTAAATATATTTGTAACTAAAAATAATAAAAATTTTAATGGTGTCAAAAGATTGCTGTTGATATCGTTATTTGCCGCCATGTTTTTCGTAGTTGTCATAATGATATCCAAAGGAGCCAGCGCCGCGGGGTTCGATTTGACGACCACGGGGGGCGTAAAAAATGCATACCAGGGCGAGACAATAACATTCAATATGAGCACGGCAAGCGGAAGCAACGCCACTATCCGGGTAAATTTCACATCCACATATCCCGCAAATTGGATTGCCCCCAGCGAACAGACAATCATGCTTCAAACAAACACCACACGAAATTTCCCAATAGCAGTAACCGTACCCACGACCGCTACTCCTGGCTGGTACTATGTAAACCTCACAGGCACGTCTGACGAATCTCCGGCGTCAATAGTTTCATACTCCCTCAGGATAAACGCTCTTCAAACTGTCAACATTTCTTGTGCCGAGCCGACACACACCACGAAGCCTGGCTCTGGAATCGCATACACAGTAAAAATATGGAACAAGGGCACAAGTGCAGATACAGACACTATCTCGCTCACGGTAAACAAAACCAGCCTAGCTTGGAACGCGTCCATAAGCCCCAGCAGCGTAGCGTTGAAGGGCGGCGAGAGTCAGAATGTTATTGTCACGATTACTCCCCCGTCTACTGCTGCACTAAATGAGTCAGTAGTTGCAACCGTAACCGCAAAGTTCGATACTGGCACTACTTACCTGGGCGCGTGCAGTACGATCGACCTCACGACGACGGTGTCTCAGAAATACGGCGTGATTTTATATGGCAGCGACAATACCGCGTGCACTCCCACGGTTTCGAATAACTACACCTTAAACATATCAAACACTGGTAACGGCTATGACACCTACATCATGAGTGCTACCGAAAACGGAGAATGGGTTTCATTTGGAAACAATCAACAGCTGACAGTAGGCCCAAATCAAACAACCTCTATCCCGATTGCAGTAACAGTAAAATCCGGCACTCTTGTTGGAAATTATACTGTAACCCTAAAAGGCACATCTAAATATGATGCGGATGCAACCGCTACAAAAAGCATATTTGTAACAGTAAATCAAACATACAATGTGAACATAACCTCCGATGTTGTTTTCGCATCCATGGTGCCTGGGCTTTTCAGCGAAACCAGGATAAACACGACAGTATTTAACATTACAGTCACAAACACAGGGAATGGACAAGACACTATAGACATCGGAACTTCTGGTCAATATGCCAACTGGTCTTCGTTAAGCGTCTCGCGTGTTGTGCTCGGCGCGAACAAAACTACAAACATCACGCTTACTGTGAACGTCTCGGCAGGGACTGCTGTTGGAGATTACAATATCGGTGTGGTTGCGAACCCGGTAACAGATGCTAACAAGACATCTACGCTCGATTTCTTAATTCGGGTAGCCCAGAATTATGGCGCGGATATTGTATGCTTGGACACAAGCAACATAGTCAACCCCGCAACCAGCATGAGAACTTCCTATGCCCTAGAGATTTGGAATACTGGTAACGGGCAAGATACAATTCTTCTAAACATCACCTCCGCGCCGCAGGGCTGGGCAAATTTGAGCGACAGTCGCGTGACTCTCTCCCCGAACACCAGACAGAATGTAACGCTCACAATTGAGGCGCCGTCTGGCACGATTGCTGGTGATTATATCGTGACTGTTGCGTCGACGCCTAACATAGGCAGAAACGGCACGAGCAGTACCAAGACAACAACCACCAAGGTGCTGCCGGTTTATGGAATAAGGTTATCAGCGACCACTATAACCACGACTGCGTATCCGGGTGCAAACACCACTTTCCCGATAACCATAACCAATACTGGCACAGGGGCAGATAACGTATCCTTTACTATATCCAAACCCACCACTTGGAGCGCTTCGATATCGCTCCAATCGACAGCAATAGTGTATGGGGGGGGCATATCCGCGGATTTGATCCTTACAATACCAGCTGAAACGCAATCCAGTGCAACTGCAGGGAGCTATACCATTACGTTTACTGGTGGTTCGTTGGGTGACAATTCCAAAACATCAACAATTACGCTTTCAGTCTATGTCAACACACAATATGGTGTCGAAATAACGGCGGGTCCAAATCAAACCACAAACCCAGGAAACATAACAATATATCCGATAACAATAACGAACAAAGGGAACATCCAGGATACGATAGACCTCAGCGTATTGTCCAAACCCAGCGACTGGAACGTAATATTCCTAAACGGAAGCACGCCCGTAAACTCGGTTACCCTAGCTGCAAAAACGACCTCTACGGGATTGTCGATGCAGGTAAATATACCGTCAACAGAAACAACCAACGGAACGCTCAATATCTCTGTTTCTGCAAAATCGAAAGGCGACGTTACGAAGATTTCCAATGTTACGGCATATACAAAGGTAATAGTTCCAGCAGCGCCAGCTGCACCGAAGTATGGCGTTAAACTGCATAGCAGCAACCCTAATCAAGGCACGACACCGGGGAACAAAACAACATATTCGGTTAGCATAAGCAACACCGGCGACACCATAGATACTATTTTCCTGACAACCACGAAACCATCCACCTCCTGGGGCGTCGTGTTGTCCGATGATTCTGGATTGAACATCAGTGCAATCACTGTTCCAGCGAACAGCAGTAAAAATATTTTCGTAACAGCAATACCGCCAGATACTGCTGCGGCAGATAATTTCACTATAAACATTACCGCAACTTCGCAAGGCGACAGCAAAATCTCAGCATTGACGAGACTGAACATATCTATATACCCCGTTAGAAACACCCTCGTAAAGATAACAAGCGGCAGAACTTCGGCAAAATTAGATCCAAACATAGAAAAGAGCATAGATTATTCGATCGTGTTTTCAAACGAAGGCAACATAATGGAGAACATAACATTTGTAGTAACAGTCCCAACTGGATGGTCTCTCCTCATAGACGGCGATGAAAAAGCAACAGCGTCATTCGGACTTGCACCCAATAGGGAAACAACCAGCACATTGAGATTGATAATCCCAAAGAGCGCTGTCTCAGGTGAAAATAAGATATATGTCGATGCGGACCTGAAGGACGGCTATAGAATAGGGGAAACCATAACTGTAACCATCGCCAAACCCACGCTTGCTATCTATGCCTCGGAGATTACGTTCTCCAGTTCGAGTCCAGCCGAAGGCGAGAGCATTCTTATCGGGGCAATCGTCAGAAACACCGGATCCGCAGACGCTACCGATGTCCAGCTTCAATTTTATGACGGCAACATGCCGCTCGGCTCCACGATAGTAAACGTGGCGGCGGGCGGAAACACCCAGGTGCAATACCCGTGGACAATAACGAAAGGAGTGCACAACATAAAGGTGAAGATAGGCGGTGAAATAATACAGGATTCATACGCCCAGAACGTGAACACAAGCAAGCCGATAACAGGCGAAGAGAAGTCCCTGCTCTTCTTTACCAAGAGCGCTACAATAAGCAACATTAAATTCATCGCAGCCGGTGCCGGTGTCGGAATAATCCTCATGTGCATAATATGGGGAGCGGCGGCATTAAGAAGGCGGGGCAAGGAGAAAGAAAAAGCGCGCCTGGAAGAAGAAAAGAAGCAAAAAAGAGAGGCTAGCGTGGAGAGATGGAGAGAGACTAAGCGCAGCACAATAAATGTAAGAGAGACAGTTCCACGCCCGCGGCCACAGATCAGGTTAGTGGAAACGTCTGCCCCAAGGAACCTAGAAATTGACAGAAGAGGAACAATAGAGAGAAAGGAAGCAAAACCAGCCTATGTGAAGTGCCCGAAATGCGGAGAGCTGAAAGAGATCAAAACAACACTTCGACCGATACAGGTTACGTGCTCCAGATGCGGAACAAAGATCGGGGTTACGAAATAATTGCGGCATATCACATATAGATGGAATACGCCTCGATGATTTTTAAACAGATAACCTGCACTTTTAGACAGATAACCTGCCAAGTTTTGGGTAGTTGATTTACTTATCTGATTTTTAACGATTAAAAAAATTGCAAAACTTGAGTTCTGCATATTGGGATATTCTCACCTGCGACGATTTTAGATAAATAATTTTTCAGATTTTTAGGATACTTGTTTATAATTTTTAGTTTAATTAATTATAATATAATACATCATACCAGTATCCATGATATCAATAGAGCATATTTTAATAGTAACATATCGATAAAGGATTTGAGGGTTAAAATGGTCAGTCAGGTAAAGGCAAGCCACATATTGGTGAAGACCGAGCAGGAGGCTCGGGAAATATTGACTAAGTTGAAGAGCGGTGCAAATTTTGAAGAGATCGCGAGAAGCAAATCAACATGCCCGTCGGGCAAAAAGGGCGGCGATCTGGGATTCTTCGGCAGGGGCATGATGGTGAAGGCATTCGAGGAAGCTGCATTCAACACACCCAAAGGGCAGACAGTAACAGTTCCTGTAAAGACGCAGTTCGGCTTTCACATCATAAAGGTCACGGATACGAAGTAGGAACGCATAATGTTATAACTGAATAATATAACGCGCATAACTGAAAGATATAATATAACACACATAACTAAAATAAATAAAGAAAATAAAAATTCGGTTTGACTGCGCATGGCGAGTTGGGCGAATAAATTGATCGCTTGGTAGGAGTTGTCCGAAATGTCTAATTAAGGAGGAGATCAAATGGAGTTACACAACCCATCAAATGTTGCACTGCCAGCACTTAAGATTGAGAAGATCAGAGACCGCCAAATAATGGAAGAGGACTCTTCGATTCACAGCCTAATAGATTCCAATCTGTTGCTCGATCCAGAGTTTAATAGATTGTATCTCGATTTACTCAAAAAGAGTAAGGAATTATTACGAGCCATAAGTCTCAAAGAAAACGAGCTTTACCGCGAATATGTGCTTCAGCATCGGGTCAGTCTTGGGCATAATCGTTTCATTTTATATCAGATGATGCGACACGAGATATCTGAGCGTCTTCCTAGGAAAAGGAAGAAAGAAATTGATGAAGCTATTTTCAAGTTGAAGAAAGAAGTGTACACAGCGGTCCAAAAAAAAGTGGTCAAGCTATCCAATGAGATTCAAGATAGCATAAGTGACTTTGAAGAAAGAAGACATATAGATTTGTCTATACTATCTTCTACCACAGTTCATGTTTGCAAAGATTGTGCGAAAATTATCTCTCTAAATAAATTCAAGCGATGCATATGTACTTGCGGAAAAAAGATATCCGATATATCTCAAGTGAAGCGAATTCCTATAAACCATTTCAATGATAAACTCATACGATTTCTTGAAATGAACTACTGGCTTGAACATGGTGTAGATTATCTCCTGCGAAGGAAGAACTTCCAGACTTTGGTGGGGTATCACGTGCTTGGACATTCAGGTGTTTGGCACGAAATTGATAATATTGCCGATTCCAGAAGCGAGAATTATAGGGTTTTTTGTGAGTGCAAAAACGCAGAAGTGACGGTAAATGACATTTTTGTATTTTTTGGAAAAATGAATGATATAGGGTGTACTCGTGGGTATGTATTTACAACGTCAAAGGATGTGTCTGTGGAGATAGCTAGGCTCGCAAGGTCAAAAAACATTGACATAGTGAGTGATGTACTAACACGGGAAGTACAGAGTCTTCTCAAAGATATAAGGGAGGGGTAAATTGTGTGGTACTTCGGACAACAGCGGACATACGGCTACGCTTCGCTCCGCCCAAATACTCGACTTCGCCTCGCACTTCGTATGTCCGTGGCCGTGATATGAAATCATGGGCGTGTGGCCGAAACGACACGTGGAGATTGCCGTTAAGAAAAAATATGAAAGGAACAATGATATGATGGATTACGCCACAATTACTTTCACTCACCCCTCTCGATTAGGAGTTTATATAGATAAATTGCTATATTCTATATATAAGTATAAGGAGCCGATATCATGTCAATAAAATCTGTTGCTGATTTAATGGTCTTACTCTTCTATGCAAAAGGGAGTAGTGGTCAACAGAATGAGGAGATTTATGGAATAACTCGATTGGAAAAATTGATGTATCTGTTTCTAAGAGAGGGGGGGTTCCAAAATGTTCTTTCTAAAGAAATTAATTACGAAGCGTATGATTTTGGACCGTACTCTTCCGAGATATACGACTTGCTTGAAAGTCTGAAAGGAATGGATATTGTAAAAGTTCGAGAGCAAAACATCACGAATATTAAAGAAATCGTTGATGCCTATTATGCCGAAGCGAAAGGTCAGATAGAAAAAATCTCGGGAAAGCGAATGGAAGTTTACTCTTTAAAAACAGATAGAGGTTTTCGAGTGGCAAAGATGCTGCTTGCACGAGTTGCGCCAGAGGAAATTCAAAGGATTGAAGATATTAAAAAGAAATATAATCAAATAGCGCTGGATGATTTGCTTAGATATGTTTACACTACTTATCCAGAAAGTGCGAAAAAATCCAAAATAATTGAGAACATTCTTGGCTTTGGAAAGAGACCTGATTTGAAACCGTTTGAACGAGAGGAGGGTATTTAGTTGGTGGGGTATGTTATAGACACATCCGCGTGGATTGAAGTCTTTCGTGGTTCACCCGAAGGTTCACAGATTGCGGAACATATATTTCCAGAACCCTTAGAGATTGCGTCTGTCCTTACCCCAACCGTGGTGTTATCTGAACTGAGGAGTACTTATATTCGAGATGGTAAAGAAACACAGTTTTTTGAAGATCTTGAACAAATTCGTAGCATCGGAAAAATTTATCAGGAATTGGATGAATCAATCACAATCAATGCAGGTACAAAACACGGAAGAACACATAATGGGCAAAATGATATTAGCCACATTGATTGTATTCTTTGGGCTATCGCTGAAAAAATGGATATGAAGGTTTTATCGACAGATAAACACTTTAAGGATTGTCCACACGCCATTTACATCCAAAAGGAGGGAAAACGTGAAAACTGAAGCTAAACTAGTTGATGTGGTGAAGCACTCCTTTGTTAAAAATAGATTCATAGTATATACCGAGGTTCCGATGTTGTCAAAAAAAATTGATGTCGTTTGTATAAATCCGAATACGAATGATGTTTATGCGATAGAGGCAAAAATGCACAAATGGAGACGTGCACTTCAACAAGCATTAACCTATCGTCTGTGCTCAGATTTCTCATATATTGCGATTCCAGAGGAGAATTCAGATAAAGTTGATACAGATCTTCTATCTAAATACGGCATAGGTTTAATCGTTGTTCACAAAAACGGTATTACTGTTCCCCAAGAGGCTTCAGTTTCTAATGTACTACATCATCGAATGAAAGAAGACATTATTAACCGTTCTGGGGGTGTTTGACATAGTATCATTTAAGATATTCTATCGAGTGGGTATGGCTGGCGAAAAAGCGGTACTATTAAATGATATTGTCAAAGAATCGTACTATGGTATTTGTGTTGGTGCAAATGTCGCATGTTTTGGAAGAAATTGGATAGCTCAATTTATAAATAAAATAGACAAGCCGTTTTTTATCGACCCAATAACATATGTCGTTCAGTTCGATGTCGCAAACATTTCTAAAGATGGAGAGATAAGAAAATCATATTCGAAGCTTTTATCAGAGTATGAGTTAGATATTACGGAAACAAACGGGCATTTAGATACCACGTATTTTGATAATGAACAGCTTGGTCCATTCATAGATAACGTTCTTAATTTTCAAAAGAATATTACTCAATCTACGGGTAGTTCCCAGCAAAGTTTACTAGATTATGCGGAATTCTTGGGTGATTCATTACAGACTCGTACCCGACTTCCAGAATTCCTGATTGCACCATATTTCGTATTTGAAAACACCAGCGATGCGTGGTATGCTTTGAACTTAAAAATTTTAGAAATAGCCAAGGCGGAGACCGACGACATTCCTATTTATGGCGTGATTTGCACAAATCTGGATACTCTTCAAAATAGTTCAGAGATAAAAAAAATTATTAAAGATTATGGCAAAATGGACGGGATAATCTTATGGATTTCTGATCTGAACGAATATCGGATGAGTAGAGATGAATTGGCCTCATATTTAAAACTCATTCAACGATTGGCGGGAAAAAATTGTATTACCTTATATGGCAGTTATTTTTCAATGCTCGCATCCAAATTAGGATTGGGTGGCATCTCTCCAGGAATTGGAATAAGCGAATTTAAGCGGGTTAAAGATCAACCGACGGGGGGTACATTTTCAAATAAATACTATGTGCCAGAGGCAAAAACAATGGTTGTCGAGGCTGATGCAAGAACATTCTATGCGAATAATCCTTCTACCTTATGCAAATGCGAGATTTGCGAGAGCAAAGAAATGTGCACTGTTGAGGGAATTCATCATTTCTTCGATGAATTAGAGTCAATAAGAGCAAAGTCCCACTATTGTATGAACAGATGTTTAGAGTTAGAAAAAATCGAATCTATCAGTGATGGCAGACTACAATCAATCTTAGACGACGATATCGAATTTTGTGAAACTAAGATAGGTGGTGCATACAACATCCCTTATCACCACCTCCATTCCTGGAAATCGGCGATTACAAAGTTTATGAACGAAAGAGGAGATGCAAACAGCCAACAACAATAATAAAAAATACATAGAATTGCTCTGGCACCCCAAGCATGATAAAATCAATCTGGGAGAGAAGAGCCCTGTATGTAGAGTACATGAATTTCCGCATTTGGGATTGCGCCTCTGCGCCCAAATCCTCGCTTCGCTCGGACTTCAGATACCCGCCAGCGTTATACGCACTCTGCTTTCATATACATAAAGGGAGGTCTAAAATGGAAACAAAACAAGAACATTGGCCACTTCTAACACTCAAAGAATATGAGAAAGACATCGACCCAAATCCGACATATCAGCGAAGTGAAGTTTGGAAACCCGATCAAAAACAACTTCTAATTGACAGCGTCTTACGGCAAATCGATGTTCCCAAATTGTATCTAAGAAAACTTCCTACGCTCAGTCGATCGAAATATGAGATTATTGATGGACAGCAACGCATGCGTACTTTTTGGGATTTTCTCAGTGACGGATTCTCTCTTGATGAGGAGAGTGATGACATTCTTCTTGATGGCCGATCGTATGAAATTGCGGGCAAGAAGTACAGTGAGCTTGATTCTACACTCAAAATCGAACGAGTCCATAAGTACACACTCAATGTCGTTATTATATCTGACGCTACGGAAGATGAAATAGCGGATTTATTCTTTAGATTAAATAACGGTACTCCGCTTAATCCCGCTGAAGTAAGAAATTCAATGCCGGGGAAAATGACTGAGTTCGTTCGTCAACTTGCCCAACATGAGTTCTTTCACAAGTGTAGTTTCGCAAATAGAAGAAAGGCTTTCGACCAAGTCGCCACACAAATAGTATGCCTCGAAATCAATGGTGGCATACACGATACAAGAGATAAGGTCTTATCTAAAATGTATGCTGACCATGCTTCTGACCTGTCAGAAAGTTTAAAAACGACAGTCGATACGAACCTAAACATCTTGAACAGGATATTTCCAGAAAAGACAAGACTTCTTAATAGAGCATCTGTCATCAATAATTATCTTTTGATTTCTTACCTGACGAAGCATAGTAGAATAAAGGAAGCAGTGCCCCAGATAAGAGAATGGTATATGAGAACGGAACCAATACGAAGGAAGATAACCGAATATAATGTGGCAATGACAAGGTCGGCCAATAGTTGGAGTGCTATCGATATTAGATTTCGGATACTCTTGCTAGATTTCACAAAGGAATATCAAACCTTTGATTTAGTTCAACTTGATGAAAGGCGTATGTTTTCAGAGGATCAAAAAATAGAAATATATCAGCGTGACCAAGGCATATGCAAAGGCTGTGCAAAACATGTGTCCGAGTATAATTGGCATGCAGACCATATTATCCCGTGGGTCAAGAGCGGACGCACCGAGGTGGAGAATGGGCAGGTTCTTTGCGTAAAGTGCAACATTAAGAAAGGGAGCAGGCTTTGGTGAGATCAAAAGTCAAAACGTAGAGTACGCATAACATGGGCTATACGACTCACTTACGCTCACACCCTCCACTACGTTCAGGGCTTCATATAGCCCAATCCGTCACGCGATAACAACATCCTCAATATCGTGGTATCGTTTTACAATATTCCGCACTAGCTCTATATTCTTCCCGGATCTGCCGATGACTTTTCCCTTGTCCACCGCAGATACAGTCACCCTGATGACTTTTTTTCTGTTTTTGTCTTCGGCGATCTCCAGGATTTTGTAATTGTGGAATATGTTTCTGATGAACCTGTCTATCTCGGGAGCGTATTCGATGATGTCTATGTTCTTTTTCAGCATGTCCTTCAATATTCTTATGTTCGCCCCGCCTTTTCCTATGGCCAAACCCAGTTGGCCTGATTCGACTATAAAGATCATCTTGTCCTCGCAGTCGATACAATCCTTAACACTGGCTTTTGTTATGTTTTCAAAAATCGGGATGCAGCTTATGGTTTCGCCTGTCAGTTTTATACCATTCACGTGCTTCCCCTCAAAAGAGACATGATATCCGACTCGCCCGGCTCTATAACTGCGAGCATGGAGATCGGAAACGGCTTGCCGCATGCGATTCCGAGATCCTTGTTGTTTCCGCTGAAGTTGTATACCTGAATTTTTTTGTGCGCGGATTTAACAAAATCAACGTTCTCTTTTAGGCAATTCGATGCAATAACTACCAGCTTCGCCTTTTTTTCTTTGACCGCTCGTTTTGTTCGCTCTGCGCCGATGCGTACCTTGCCGGTTGAAACTGCGAGTTTTAACGCTCTTTGAACATCCATATGATATCACTCTCATTTTTTCTCTGGTTGTTTGTAGACGAGCGGTACACCGCCAGTGCCTACGTTTACGGGCTGGCCTATTATTATGTTCTCCGCAACGCCCGCCAACGGATCGATTTCGCCGATGATTCCTGCCCTAAGCAGGTGCGCTACCGTAATTTCAAATGCCGCTCTTGCCAATACGCTGGACTTTTTTCCGGATATCCCGTGCCTTCCGATTGCCCTTACGCTGCCGTCCATCGTCATTATGTCCGCTACGAGCATTATGTGCCTGATGTCCACTATCAATCCCTGTTCGGCAAGTGTTTTGTTTGCCTCGTTTATTATCGAATTTCTTGCGGCCTCTACTCCGAGAACGTCGTAGATTTCTATTATGTCGTTTGTAGTTGTTTTGCTCGAATCCACGCCGTCTATCCCCAGCGCCGCCGCAAGATTTGAACCCTCAGTATATATCACATATCCTTCCTGTTCTTTTTTTATGATTGCCCTGCGTGTGCCGTCGACGCCTTTGATATAGGTTTCTTTTATTAAATTGACGATTGAATAAAGTTTCCGGTATGAGGGTTCGTCCGGCCTGATATTCAGTTTGTTGCCGCTTTTTTCTATGGCCGCTTTTATTTTTTTCCCTATCAATTTGTTTTCAATATCCGAAATGGATATGCCAATTCTTTCCATTTTCTTCTTGTCTGGCTCTATAACAATCAACATATTCGAAATATCCGTGGTTATGTCTGCAATATCCGAGAGTTTTGTGATTTCTATCTCGAGCGCGATTTTCCCCACTTTTTCCCTGTCGTTTCTAAAATCGTCGGTTAAATGTACTTCCATAATCGGGGTACTCGGCTCCCTTCTCGCATCCACAATTTCTATTAATCGTGGCAAGCCGAGCGTAACATTCATCTCGGCGACTCCAGCATAGTGGAAGGTTCTCATCGTCATCTGGGTTCCGGGTTCTCCTATCGATTGGGCGGCGACCATACCTACTGCCTCGTTCGTCTCTACAGTGTGGGAAAGATACTTTTCATAGGTTTTATCTATAATCGCTCCGTATTTACTTGGCGGAATATCCCTCTCACCGCATCTTTTCGCTAATTTAATCAGAACAATCTCGGGCAATTCTGTTTTAAGTTCGTGTTTTTTCTTGGTCTTATAGATATAATATTTAATCTCGGCGTATTTTTTCAGGCTTTTCTTGATAACTTTCTGAGTACATCCTTCTTTGTCGAATATCTCAACAAAAGTCAAAATGGTGGTTTGTGGTAGAGAAACTTTAAGTTTTTCAAGTTCGGATATTATCAGAGATTCCGTCGGAGATGGCACATACACCGTCTTTTCTTGTTTTATCTCTTCCTCTGGTGCTGGCTTCTCGGCCTTCTTTCGTTTTAGTTTCTTCAGCAATTTAGCCATCTACTCCCCTCCCTCTTCCCCGCCCTCGACTTCAGGGGTCTCCTCCTCGGATCCTTCTGGTACCACATTCTCTAAATCGAAGTCCCGTCCTCCGAAACTCATTAGTTTTTCTTCCTCTTCTGCGGGAGTCGGCACGAACTTGCGCCCGACTACGCTGCTGATGATGTCATCAACATCCACCGCCTCTCCCCGAACACTCTTCGATGGGTCTATATTGTCATCCCCGAAACTAAATTGCACAACCATGTCGCCAGTGTTCTTTATGGTGCTGTCTTCGCCGACCTTCAAATCTTCCAATGCGTTCACCAATCTTCGCTGCATGTAACCAGAACGCGAAGTTCTTACCGCGGTATCCACTAAACCCTCTCTGCCACCTACGCAATGGAAGAAGTACTCTGTGGGTGTTAACCCGCTCTTATATGAAGATCTCACGAATCCCTTTGCGGATGCCCCACGGTCTCCCTTCTCGAAGTGCGGGAGTGTTCTTTCCTTGTACCCTCGGCTTATTCTCTCGCCGCGCACCGATTGCTGGCCAATCAAGCCAGTCATTTGACTCAGATTAAGCATTGATCCCCTTGCACCGCTCTTAGCCATTATAACAACCGGGTTCTCTAGGCCGAGATATTTCCCTGCAATCTGACCCGCGTTGTCCCTCACCCGGCCTAAAACGCGCATTATCTCTACTTCTAACGTTTCTTCCATGGATCTACCAGGCAGTTGTTCCAAGGTGCCCTTGTTATATTCTCTCACTAGTTCGTTTACTCTCCTGTCGCTTTCTTTTAATATCTCTGTGATCTGTTTCCTTCCCTCTACGGGTATGTCTTCATCATCGATGCCTGTCGTAAATCCTCTGAGTGTTATGGCGCCTATCACAAACTTTGTAACCACATCAAGGAATTCTCTTCCATGGTCTGTGCCGTAATCCCTTACTATTTTATCCAATATTTTACCCTTGAATGCTCCTACGGCCTTATCGTCTATCGTGCCGCACAATAACTCCCCATCCTCTATCTTAACGTATGCATCTATATTGCATTTCTCGCGCAAACACATATCGCAGTTCTGGCATATAGATGCCCTAAACTCCATGTCCAGATCTTTTGGAAGCGCAAGGCTAAATAACTGTTTTCCAGTCCAAAACTCCTTTCCATTTTCAACCACATTCGGTTTAGGCATTACTAACTTGTAACCTACATTGGAGAGCAGTATCGAGACCTCCTCCTTTGTGAACTTCTGATCTTTGTGAGTGAAAATGAATGCCCCAGTGATGTGGTCATGCAGTGCGCCCGTAACCGAGCCGCCGAATCTCGGCGAAAGTATGTGCTCCTGCACCCGCATTAGAATCTTTGCTTCCGCTCTTGCCTCCTCGCTTTGAAGTGCATGTAAGTTCATTTCATCACCATCAAAATCTGCGTTGTAGGGAGGGCAAACGCAAAGATTTAGTCTAAATGTTTTTGATGGTAAAATCTTTACCTCGTGCGCCATCATGGACATTCTGTGCAACGACGGTTGTCTGTTAAAGAGTACTATGTCTCCATCCACTAATTGCCGCTCGACCTTCGACCCCAGTTCCAAGGCATCTGCGAATTGCTGGCAGTTCTTTTCTGAAATCTTTATGCGCCTTCCATCTGGTCTGAAGATGTAGGTGACTCCGGGCAAATAACCATATGGAGATTTTGGAGAGGGGCCTCTTCTCACGATCTCCTTCACTATTTCTACGTTATCTTTAGTAATATATATCGGTACGGTCAGCTCCCTCGCTACTTCTTCCGGGATTCCTACCTCATTAATCGATATGAATGGATCTGGAGAAATAACAGTTCTCGCGGAGAAATTCACTCTTTTTCCAGATAAGTTAGATCTGAATCTTCCCTCTTTTCCCTTCAATCGCTGTGTTAACGTTTTAAGAGGTCTTCCGGATCTGTGCCTCGCGGGCGGTATTCCTGACGTTTGATTGTCAAAATATGTTGTGACATGATATTGAAGTAGTTCCCATAAATCCTCGACTATGAGTTGCGGTGCACCAGCATCCCTGTTCTCCCGCAATCTCTGGTTGATTCGCAGGATGTCCACTAATTTGTGGGTCAAATCGTCCTCAGACCTGTCACCGGATTCTAGCGTAATAGATGGTCTTACTGTTACAGGAGGTACGGGCAGTGCCGTAAGGACCATCCATTCTGGTCTGATGTTCGAGCTGAGGCCAAGCATGGGTAAATCTTCTGTAGTGATTCTTTCAAGCCGCTCTCTTACCTCTTTCGGAGTTAATTTATGACCTCCTTCTCGGAAGCTTGTCGGTTTATCCAATGCGATCTTTTTTTGAACGGCTCCACAGTATGGGCATTCTTGAACCGCACCAGCACCCCTAAAAGTCATACTTACCGCTTCGTCTTGATCCGCCTGATCTGCTTGCAGTTCCTCCTCTTCGGAATCTATAACCTTCTTCCTTCGTTCCTCTACTTGCTCCTTGGTAAGTAGGAGTTTCCCGCAAACACGGCATGTGGATTTCAATAGGTTCTTTATGGTTTTAGTGTAACCGACGTGAATAACTGGCATCGCCAGATCTATATGGCCAAAATGCCCCGGGCATTCATCTACTCTTCTTCCACAAGTTTTACATCTAAGACCGGGTTCAATAACCCCCAGTTTTGAGTCCATTAAGCCCATATCTATGGGAAAACCATCATCATCATAAGTGTCTGCAGTAACTACCTTAGTTGCGGATAGTTGTCTTATCTCGGTCGGCGACATAAGTGCAAACAGAATTGCACTAATCCTTTTAGGAATTCCAAACGTCATTTCATATCATCCAACTGTAATCTCGGAGCTACACAAAGTGACTTTAGTTCGTCTATTAGGAGTTTAAATGCATAACTTGTTCTTATCGGGTGGATTGGGAAATTATCCCCGCATATGGGGCATCGCAGGAGGCCACGCCTATCCAACATTGCTATGTGCCCGCATTTGCAGACGAATTCTGTGACGCCGTCCGACTCGTCGAGAAGCCTTTCCTTTATGACCATTGAGGCTCCGTGTGCAATCAGGCAATCTCTTTCCATCTCACCGAATCTCAGCCCACCCTGCCTTGCCCTTCCTTCAGTAGGCTGGCGGGTTAATATCTGAATTGGCCCCCTAGAGCGCATATGTATCTTACCGGCCACCATGTGATGTAACTTTTGATAGTAAATCACGCCTACGAATATCTCAGATTCTATTTTCCTTCCTGACTCTGGATCATATAAAACTTCTTTTCCGTTATTTTTAAAGCCGTTAGCGAACAGTCCGTTTCTTAGTGCCTCTTCTACCTCTCCACTAAAGGCGGTTCCGTCTATAAATCTCCCCTCGATAGATCCCACCTTTCCGCCAATCATTTCAAGGACGTGAGCAACCGTCATTCTCGACGGTATTGCGTGTGGATTTATGATAAGGTCGGGTACAACACCATCCTCAGTGAAAGGCATGTCTTCTTGAGGAACGAGTAATCCGATTACGCCCTTTTGTCCATGACGAGATGCGAATTTGTCCCCAACCTCAGGGATACGCTGGTCTCTCACTCTGACCTTTACAAGCCTTGAACCGTTTTCAGATTCCGTCAAAACAACACTGTCTACATAACCTTCTTCGCCGTGCCTCATCGTCGCCGAGGTTTCGCGCCTTTTCTGCGGCGTCAGGAAATCTACGTCCTCTTCCAGGAATCTCGGTGGTGAAGTTTTTCCTACAAGCACGTCTCCCGCTTTTACGTAAACCTCAGGAACAATTAACCCGTCGTCTGTTAGGTTATTGTAAGAAACATCTGTCCGCGCCCCCCGTATATCCGGGCTTGGAATTTCAAAGTGGTCCTCCTGCCCACCGGGGTACCTTCTTTCCTCTGTTTTGTATGTTCTAAAGAATGTCGATCGCCCCAATCCACGATCTACCGCTGATTTGTTGAGAATTAATGCATCTTCCATATTATAGCCACGAAATGACATTACCGCTACGACGAAGTTTTGTCCAGCCGGTCTTTTATTAAACCCGAAATATTGCATTGGATGTGTTTGTACAAGCGGTGTTTGTGAGTAATGCAGTAAATGCCCGCGTGTATCTGGCCTGATTCTATAGTTAGCATCCCCGATGCCGAGCGACTGTTTAGCCATGCCTGCACCCATTGTGCATCTCGGCGAGGAGTTGTGTTCCGGATAAGGTATCACACTGGTACTGACTCCCAGAATGACCATTGTGTCTATCTCGATGTGTGTATGTTCATCATTTAGGCTCTTTTCATCGATTGCTATGAGTGCGTCCTCCTCTTCCTCTGCATCCATATACTCGACAATCCCGTCCCTAACCAAATCGCTCCACGACAGCCGTCCACTTCTTAATTTTTCTGTGTGATCTTTGGTAAGCAAAGGTTTCCCGTTCTTGGCCACCATCAGTGGCCTCCTCAAACGCCCCCCATCACAATTAATGATAACATCGTTTGTACTTTTATCATAATGAGTGTTAATTTCGTTAGAAATTGTGCCGCGTCTCCTCTCTTTTCTGATCTCATCTACCAGTTTCTGAGGTTCGCCGTAAAGCCCGATCAGGTTGCCGTTTACATAGATTCTTGTGCCTTCGGCTTGGTGCCCTTTTACAGGTTTAGTGCCCAATTCAGTCAAGAACTTTTTAACGTGGCCTTCATCGCAACCCTTCGAAACCTCTACAAGCAGAGCATAGTTTTTAACGAGACCGCAATTCTGCCCCTCAGGAGTCTCGTTTGGGCAGAGCCTGCCCCATTGTGTAGGGTGTAGGTCTCTTGCCTCGAAGTGCGGTTGGCTTCTAGTAAGTGGAGAGGTAACTCTCCGCATATGGCTGAGGACACTCATCTTCGAAGTCCTGTCCAAGAGTTGGGAAACGCCGACTCTTCCTCCAACCCAGTTCCCGGTAGCTAGTGCATGTAAAAGTCTCTGAGTAAGCACGTCTGGCCTTACCGCGGAGCTTATTTTAATCGTCTTCTTTCTTGTATACCCTCTCTCCAATTGATATTTCAGGTCCTTTATAAGGTTGGTAAACGCCACTCTAAACAAATCCTCCATTAGATCACCGGCTAACTTTAATCGTTTGTTTGCATAGTGATCTTTATCGTCCGGTTTTCGTTTGCCGAGCGATAATTCCAATACAGTCATAACTATCCTGCCCAAAAACACAGCTTTCTTCAATCTGCTAGCAGGTGTTTCTCCAAGGTGTGGTAGGAGCGAGTGATCGAGAATCGCCTCCACTCTCTTTACACGATATTCTTTTGCTTGACCCGCGGCGAACTTCTTCTCGAGGTAGTTTATGGCATCCTCCGTTGTGAAGACCTCGTATTCTGAGTTAACTTCCTCGATGTTTGCCATTATCATTAGAGCCATCTCGGGAGATTTTTCAGGTTCTCCTATTATTGTATTTACTATGTCTTTGTCAGATTCCATCCCGAGGGCTTTCATCAGAATTATGACGGGTATTGGCCCAGATGCTGCAGGCACTGTTGCCATAAGCACCCCGTCCCTCTTTTTTTCAAGGAGCGTTAATGCGCGATAGCCTTCTCTGTACGAGAACACCTTTGCAACCTCAATCTTGGAGCCGTATCTCTCATTGAATTCTACCATTACTCGATTTGGGGCCAGGTCTTCTAGAGAGATTAAAACCCTTTCTGTGCCGCCTATGATGAAATATCCGCCGGGATCTAGAGGGTCCTCCTTCTGTTTGATGAGTTCCCGACTGTACTCATCATCCGTTACATTTGGCTTACCTTCCTTTATGTTAAATCGGTGGAGCGTACATTTTTTTGACCTCAGCATAATCGGGAGGTCGCCGATGTAAACCTTCTCGGGTTCCCTGTCTACACCATTCTCTACGATAATAAATTCCAGCCACATTGGTGTTTTATATGTCAGGCTTCTCAATCTAGCATCCATGGGGGTAAGCGGGTTTGTGGAACCGTTCGCCTCTCTTATCTCCGGTGTCCCGACAATAATTTTCCCAAACTTAACCTCAACTTCATCGTCAGCGCTCAAATCAAGTTTTATTCTGCCTCTATCCGATCCGCTATCGCCAATCCTAACACTGTCTACGACCATTTGCATTCTGCTATTTGGATTGTCCGGCGTAGGTAGGAACTCGTTAAAAGAAGAAATGTGGTGGTCCACTATTCCTCTTTCTTTAAAGAATGCATCTACCAACTCTCGCATATTCTTTACCTGCCAACAACAACGCGATAGGCGACGGAGACTCTAGCAGTGGGGCTGTTCCTTATTATTTTCAGAATCTCTCCGGCCTTCACGCCTCTCTTACCATCTGGTCTAACAACAGCCGTTGCGACTGGATCGGTGCTCAATATCTTTGGAAGCTGATTCTTTGTTAGCTTAAGTTTTTTGAGAACTTCGGTTTCCTCTTTTTTTGAAAGAATTATGTGTTCCGGAACAAGTTTGTGTTTAGTTATGTCGAATCTCACCGCGTTCTCTCCTCCCTTGTTCTGCACCTTAGCGGGCCTGTGGGGATTTGAACCCCAGACCACCTGGTTTCCTTCATATAGTGTTCCTTTGACCTATGTTAAAAGCCAGATGCTCTATATAGGGGTAATCATTACAATAATCTGTTATAGATAACATAACAAGAACCCTACCTATCTGAGCTACAGGCCCTCCGGAAATCCATTGATGTAGCAACCGCAATAGATTTTCCCATATATATACTTTGCGTATAAGTTTTACTTCCCCAGATATAACACGCTACGAAACTATTTTTTTCTTTTTACCACCTTTTTCAATTTCAAAACGGCAAATATAGGAACGCGCACGATTAATAGGGGTATCCATAATATTACATCTACCACCATTACAGTGCCCTTAATGATAGGTTTCTTCGGTTGAACCTTTTCAGTTATAAGCAGACAATTCATGCTGTGCCAAGGATGTTTGACAGACGACGCCTCGAACATTTTTCTTATGCCCGCGATGTTTGCCAATGCCATTTTTTTCTCAGTTTTTTCCTCGGTTGTTTCTGTTGGCACCTCTTTCTTTTCCTTCTCCGATGCAAACCAAGACGGCTTCTCTGTCGTAATTGTTTCTACTTCTTTGCTCCAATCATAGCCTCGGGCTTTTTCTTTAATCGATAATTTCTCGCCGAATTTATCTTCATATCTTTTCAAAAGAGTCGGATTTCCCTCTGCAATCCTTATGTTGTCGATGTGCTTTTCGATGTCTTCCAGGGAGTCTGTGCTTTTTCTAGTCCAACCCCTGGATTCGTCGCCGTATGCCATTCTTTCCTCCTCTGACCTTCCACATGTCGGACACACCCGCAACTCAACCAGTCTTTCGCCTGAAATCGGCCTCTCGCCCACGACTTCAAACTCAACAAGCGTATTGGCATCCGATATGTAGCCATCCTCAAACGGCCGGAGGTTTTTTCGCAAATTTCTCGTATGCCTTAACTCCTCTTTTGCAATTTTATGGAGCCTTTTCGCTTCCCGTCTATCGCCGATATATTCTTGTCTCCTATCAACGGGCGATTTGCCCATCGGAACTCTTACAACATCCCTCTTCTCCGTATTGAAAGCCGCTTCGTTGGCCATATCCATTCACCGTCTTTAAATTCCTAAATTGTCAATCCCACAACGCCCTCTTAATCATCTTCAAAGTTTTAATAGTTGTTGATTCGTTTTTTGTATCTTCATCTTCTTTTACTGGCAAGTCGCTGGCGGCATTGCTTCCAACCATTATTATAGATTCCTCGTCTCCACCTCTTTTTGTCCTTTGCTGTACAGATATTGCTTTCCTTGTGGATATTTTTTGCTCAATACCTCCGGGGCCGCCTAAGTAAACACCGCTGCTAAAAGTAGTGTTGTCGCCCGGCACAATCCTAAAATGGTCTGCCATATCCAGGAGCGCCATCTCCAATTTTTCATGTGTTGTCAAATGATATGCCTTTGCGCTTGTAGCCCCGGCTATCTGGGAAGCAATACCCGCTTCCCGCGTTTCTTGAGGGCCTATAACAATCGGATATGCAATTAAGTTGTTTTTAGCGTCTTTTACTGCTGCTATGGGGTTATCGAACGGGTCAAACATAGTGTCGGTAATTAGCACCAAAATATGCACTCTTTTTCTATCCCCCTCCAGTTTGAATATGTCCATTGCCCCCGTAATTGCGCTGGTAACAGATGCGCGCCCTTGCAACTTTGTTCGTTTTAGCTCCTCGATTACGTCCTCTATATAGTTTTGAGTTACTTGGCGAAGTTCGCTTACCTGCACCCAATCATGATTAAAGGAAATGACGCCGATCCTGTCGTTAAAGTCGTATTCCAACCTCTTTTCCAAGAATCGCTGAAGCATAGAGACAACTGCCTCGAACTTCGACGGCTTGATCTCCTTAAATTTCATGGAATATGATGTGTTGATGGCGAATATTATGTCCGAGAAGATGACAGTTGGTCGAAACAGAACTTCTGTCGAAGTATCTTCGGTTATTTTACCGATGCCGTACGGATGCGTGCTTGCAACCCTTAATTTCACATCCTTATACTCGATTATTTCCTTCTCTTTTACTTCCCTATCTTTTACGTAGGTCAAAAATTCTGTTTTTTGGAAATCCTTTAATTGGCGAAGATCGATTTGCGATAAAATGTCAAACGTCACATTCGAAAGAGATGTTGGATGACTTATGCTAGTTTGATGACTTTTTTTTACCATGCAATACCTCTAGATTGGCAATATTTGCCTATTCCTATGATAAGATTTACCTGTTCTTATTTACAAAGTAAAAACTACGTCTGTTTTTCTTCGCGTTGTGAATACAAGAATGTCCCTATCAACCCAAAACCGACGAGCACTACAACCACCGAGTATAAACCTGGATCGTACCAAGAGTTCAAATCCAGGAAATTCAGGCTGTAGTACCTAAACCTCCAGAAGATGTAAATGAATACTCCTGCAAACAGGAGGAGTAAGTAGAATATGAACAGTATCTTCGATGATTTTTTTCCTTCTTCTGCCATGATAGTTTCACCAATGATTTCTTCGGTATTTCTTCAATATATGATTTTCCGATATTTTCTCCAATATGTAATTTCTTCAATGCAATAGACTAACTTATTTATATTTCTATTGGCTCGGCTCAAATTGTTTGGCTACGATATGCTTGACCGTTTGTGCCAAACGGCGAGCGGATGCTTGTCGATATCAACTCGCCCAGCATTAGATATCCCGGCAAAAAGCATTTATCCACCTATACCTATTTCCACCCACAAGTATTTTGGAGGACGGAAGAATTTGAAGATAAAATCTATCAAAGCGCGCGAAGTTTTGGACTCAAGGGGCAATCCAACAGTGGAAGTGGACGTAAAGACGGACGCAGGGCTCTTTAGGGCAATGGTCCCGAGCGGCGCGAGCGCCGGCCAGCACGAAGCGCTCGAGATGCGCGATGGCGACGCCAAGAGGTATCTTGGCAAGGGCACGCTTAAAGCGGTTGCGAATGTCAACAGCATCATCGCCCCGAAGATCGTTGGCATGGACTGCACAAAGCAGGAAGAGATCGACAAATTGATGCTCCGGTTGGACGGCACCGAGAACAAGAACAAGCTAGGGGCGAATGCAATACTCCCGGTTTCTATGGCTGTGACAAAGGCGGGAGCGGCCGCAAAGGGAGTCCCGCTTTATCGGTACATAGGGCAGCTTTTCGGCGCAAAGGCGGATGTTATCCCGGTTCCGATGTGCAACGTAATAAACGGTGGAAAGCACGCAGGCCAGGAAAACTCGATCCAGGAACACATGCTAATGCCGACTGGCGCGAAGAATTTCACAGAGGGCATTCGGGCGATTGCCGAGAGTTATCATAATCTTGCAAAACTTCTCAAGAAGAAGCACGGCGCGGGGGCGGTGCTCATCGGCGACGAGGGCGGCTTTGCGCCTTCGCAGATAACAGACGTCAACGAAAGGCTCACCCTGATGCTTGAAGCCGCAAAGAACGCCGGATATGAGGGCAAGATAAAGATAGCGATGGATCCCGCATCAAGCGAGTTCTTCTACGACGGCACTTACAAGATAGGCAACAAGTCATACAGCGGCGGCGAGATGGTGGACTTCTACGCAGATCTGTGCAAGAGGTACCCGATAATAAGCATAGAAGACGGCCTTGCCGAGGACGATTGGGACTCGTGGGTCGAGATGACAAAGAAGCTGGGAAGCAAAGTCCAGATAGTCGGTGACGACCTGTTCGTCACGAACACGAAGCGCATAGAAAAGGGCATCGCACTTGGCGCAGCGAACTCTGTCTTAATAAAGCTTAACCAGATCGGCTCCGTGACCGAGACGCTGAATGCAATAAAGATGGCACACAAACAGAAATGGACAGCGGTAGTATCGCACAGGAGCGGCGAGACAGAGGACAGCTTCATCGCAGACCTTGTCGTGGGCACATGCGCAGGCCAGATAAAGACAGGCGCACCCGCAAGGAGCGACCGCAACGCAAAGTACAACCAGTTGATGAGGATCGAGGAAGAGCTGGGAAGCAGCGCAAAATATTTGGGCGAGAAGATAAGGGCGTAAGATTAATTTACCAAAAAGGTGGAAAACCACCTTTATCCTCTCTATTTTTGTTTCTTACTTTTTGAAGTAATACGCTCTGGGGGCGAGCGAGTGTTAAAAGGCGTTTAATTGGTTCGGGTTCGAAGTGTGATGCGGAACGTGCATAGAGTCGCCCTTGTGTAAAGTAAATTCCTTTGGATACGAAAGAAGTGATGTGCATTTATTTTTCGATGGAGAACTTCAACCTTACACTTCCTCTGATCGTTTTCAGATACTCGTCGTCAAACCAAAGGAATTGAACGCCCACATCATCCAAAAATTCTTGATTATTCTTGTTTGGTTTTTCTGGGAGTAGTATTGCAAGATCTGTAGCTGCTCGACGTGGGAGATGGCGCCTATAATCCAGTAATTGACCAACTGCTAGTCTCAAGTTTCCGCGTTCTTGAGAACTCTTGACCTCGATGAGCAGGTCTTTGCCCTTATCGTCATAGTTTTTGATGAGGGCGTCATATTCCGCGTCACCAGACGTTCCTTCGATGACTTCATAATTTACTTTGTGACACATCTTGACCAAAGTGTTAGTCATCGAATTATGTAGTCGTTTTGCTTTTCTGCTGCGAGTTTTTGAAATGACGTTTACATCACTATCGTCTTTCTCGCTCAATGGCCTATTGCGGTTCTCTCGAATATGTTTCTGTTTGGCGCGAGTTGTTGCGATTTTATCAATATGATCGCTGCATACATCTAATATAAACGCGTCTTTAATTCCACGTTGACCTATTAAACGGATAAGTGTGTTATACTTTTCTGTTAGTGAATTGTCTGTTAACCCCAATCTCTGGTGCAATCTTACAACATGATCCGCCTTGTTTATAATGGGGAATTTTGCTCTAGGATCTAAACACGCAATCAATGGTGTGAGTAAACTATCCGCCGAAATTTTTCCGAGCTGTTTATTCGCTTTTGGGATACCTGGCAATTTTTCGATTGCCTGCATAATGATCCTCGCATCATTATCTGAACTCAATCGCGCCGCTTTGTGTATCAGCGGTGCAATTTCGTCAAAATATTGTTCTATCCACTTCTTGCTTGAGTTTCGATACGCCTTGTAAAAATTAACAAAGCCCCCGTTCCTCTGGTGTACTAATTCGATTAATCTGGGGGAGAATCCAAAGTTTCTGAGTTCTGCCAGATCCTCCACATGTGGAACTTCGCCTCTTTTGTTCCAAAGGATCCAAACAGCAGGTAGTATTATGTTGCGCCAGCTAGCTTTACCATCGTTACACCACGTTAGTCTGCATAGTGCGTACACTTTTTCTGGCGTCAGTTTGTCACCAAGGCATCGCATCTCATAACAGAATCTAACAGTAGCGGCTGTGTCTACCTCTCCACGATAATGATCTTCTTCACGTGAATTCATCTTCATAATTGTATGCTCCCAAGATATGCATGTCTCTTCGTTCGATGGAGAGTTTATCGGATTTGCAATATATAACCGTTCTCAACGGGGGGCACGACTTTTTAGCCATAAAAACGGTTAGGCGTGAGGGTATATTATCGCTTCGCAGTTCGAATACGTATCATCGCTTCCTTTCTCTTCCGCTAACAATCAGCGCGGACAACCCTAGTGACGCAAGCAGCGCGGCGGCTTCGAGACCGGGGGTGAACCCTTTATTCTCTTTCTTTTCTGCGGGTGCAGGTGTGCCACCAACGACGGCTATATTGACTGTTCCCGTTGTAGTGAGTTTTCCATCACTTACAGTAACGGTTATTGTATACGTGCCATTTGTTGTTGGTGCAGTCCATACAACATTAGCGCTACTTCCTGTTATTGTACCGCCTGTTGCGGAATAAGAATACGTCAAAGTATCCCCATCAATATCTGATGCTACTGTGCTTATTGTTACTTGCCACCCCGCATTCACTGTAGTTTGGTTCGCTGATGTACTCGTTATCGTGGGTGCATGATTTGTAGTTTGATTTGTTGTTGGTATTGAGGTGCTAATCAGAGATGTCGCCCAAGGCGAGAACGGAACGCCGTCTGTTATGTTATCGCCCGTCCCACTTGGATTGCTTACGGCATTATACGGCCCACTGACAGAGCCCCACCAGTTGTTGTAGGCGGTGTTACCAGTATCACCATCCGAGTACAATCCATATCCTTTGTTGCCATAGATATTGTTAGAGACGATGGTGTTGTTGTTTGAGCCGTAATAGAGGTATATGCCATGACTGCAGTTCGCGACGGTGTTCGATGTAATGTTGTTGTTTGAGCTGCCGAGGTAGATGCCTTGACTGCAGTTCCCGATTGTGTTCGAGGTGATGTTGTTGTATGAACCGTCTATAACCATGATGCCACAATCACGGCAGTTCATGATTGTATTCGATATGATGTTGTTTGAGTTGGAATAGTGGATACCATAATTGCAATTTGTGAGCGTGTTGGCGACGATACTGTTATTATTTGTCCGCCAGAAATATATGGCTGCATAGAAATTATCTATCCGTATGTTGCTAATATTCACATAGTTGATTGTAACACGAATGCCCTCGCTATATAAGGCGCCCGTTCCTTTGATTATCGTGCTCTGATTGCTTTCACCGACTAAATTTATCGTTTTGTTTATTGGGATACTTCCGTTATATGTCCCATTATAAACGTAAATTGTATCGCCAGGCGATGACGCGTTTACTGCTGCTTGTATAGTCATGTAATCTCTCCCGCCCGAGTCGTCAACCGTTATTGTCGCCCCACACACTTTACCGGTAGAGATAAACACAGTTGCCGCTACCAATATGCTCAAAAATACGAACATCCCAAATAAAACAATCCTTGTTTTATTCATAGAAATTCACCTGCGATAGCATGACGGTGCGTGTATAAATCACTTTTGGGGAATGTTTTACCATTTATATAGCCAGATGAGTTTGAGAGATAAAGTTCCGCTTCGCACGTCGAATCTGAATCATCACCGCGTTCGCCACGCTACCGCGCACGCCATCAAAACGATGGTTAGTACCAGTATTAAAATCCCGATCATTTATTCCTATCGAGCAAACGCCCTCCAACCGCATTTTATTTTTTATATTTATTTCTTAAAACCAAAAATAAAAAATAAAGATATAATTAGATTAGAAAATTATACATTAAAAAAAGAAACAAAGCGATTTATAATATTAGAGAGTGGGCCTATCCGGATTCGAACCGGAGACCTCCGCCATGTCAAGGCGGCATCATAACCAACTAGACCACAGGCCCCTTATTCTCCATCTTGATATTCTTACTCTAATTTTCTACACTAATAATTAATATTTTATAATTTCCCGTATCGTCTCTGTATTAATATTCCGTAATATATAGTTTGAGTCTGTCGAAATATGTGTTCGTCTAGTTATACTGTATGTTAGTATTTATTACACTATATAACCGCTGTTAACTTGCCAATCATCAATCAACATAACAATCAATATAGCAATTAATATAGTTCAGAGGGGTTTGGAAAAAATTACAATAACAAACCCCTAAATTTTAGTTGAAGATTTTAGGTTGATGAAAATTTTTGAGCGTCGTCTAATCGCGAATCCCATTCTCGGATACCGTGATCACTGCCTCTCCCTCTGGCAGGTTCGGTGAATCTACCAATCTGCATATCCTTTTATCCTTGTGCTTTCGCAGGTAAAGCCGGTATGTCGCGGTGTGCGCCACAATGTGCCCGCCTATCGGCCTCGTTGGGTCGCCAAAGAATGCGTCTGGTTTTGACATGACTTGATTCGTGACAACAATCGCGGCATTGTGCACGTCGCCGAATCGCATAAGGTCGTGCATATGTTTGTTTAGCAGTTGCTGCCTATTCGCCAGCGCGCCCCTGCCCACATATTCTGCCCTAAAATGCGCAGTCAGCGAATCCACTACCAGAAGTTTAACCGGTATATCGTGGGCTATTCTCGCTGCCTCATCCACCAGCAGTATCTGGTGGCTTGAATTATATGCCCTTGCCACATGTATCGACTTGAGCACTTCTTCAGGATCCTGGTCCAGCGCCCTTGCCATCTGGACTATTCTTTCCGGGCGAAACGTGCTCTCCGTGTCTATGACTACAGTATGCCCGCCCAAGCCGCCCTGATCTTTAGGCATATATGCCATAACGCATAACTGGTGGGCAATCTGGGTTTTTCCGGAGCCGAACTCACCGTAAAACTCGGTGATGGCTTTTGTTTCTACGCCGCCACCCAGTAATTCGTTGAATGCTTTCGAGCATGTGGAGATTTTATCGATAGCCTTCCTCTGCTCTAGCACTACATCGCCAGTGATAAACTTGCCAACGTCCGCAGACCTTCTTGCGGCGACTATGACCTTAGCCGCCTGGCCTTCGGATATCTCCGCTATTTCAGCCAGCGTGTTTGGCGAAGTTACTGCCAGCGCCATCATGTCTACAAAGCCGGCTGCTTTCAACTTCTCAGCAGTTGCCGGGCCTACACCAGGCAATTCTTCAATGCTCTCTACTTTCTCAGTTTTCTCAGTCTTTATTTCTTCGACTTCTTTTGTGTCTTTTTCCTTAACGATTTTCATATAAACACCGTTTATTTAGTAGAAGACAAGGTGGGTTAGTGAATATAAGTATATCTGTGGGAGGTGAGCGAATGTAACATGATTGTAAAATAGATGCAAGATGTATGTAAGTATGAATGAAGTATGAATGCAAGTATAACAGATGTAAATATGGATTTAATGAATATGAATATTAATTATGAATGTAAAATTATACATGAATAATTATACATGGATAATATATGAGCAATATATGAGTATATGATAAGTATAGACAAGCGCGTAGATAAGCTCACTTTATAATATCCACCATGGCAACTCTTTCCAATATCAGGTCGTAAATTTTAGATTTTATTACGCTGTCCGCCTCTTTTTTAGACACCCCGTATTTTTGTAAAATCCCGATTTTTTCATCCAGCACGGAATTATCCATCGTAAAATCCATGTCCCTTAAAAGTGCATTTATACTGCATTTACCAGTCACAATCATAGCAATTCGTTTTGTGTCTTTTTTTATCCCTATAGTCTTCAATGCATTCTTTATCTGCCGCTCACCTGCTGCATAAAGAAGTATCTCTTTGGAAAGTGTCGTGCATGTGTTCTCCCTCCTTTCAAACGAGCGTTTAGCGTGCTCTATCGCCGATAGTAAATGCGGCCTACCGCAAATCATGTCAGCATCCATAAGTTGAATTTCGACCATATTTTTTTTAGAAAGCGTGTCTGCTTTTTCCAATATAGAGTCAACATCGTTTATCGGACCACGCGCGCCGATTATAGCGATTGGCAATTCCATCATTTTTTATATCTCCTTATTTGCTATGCATACCCTCTCGAAGTCTGCAAGGAACCCATCTATCGACGACTTTTTATGCGGCATGATGACAATGCGAACGCATTTTGGGGAGTCGAGAGAGCCGATCTTCCAGTTTAATTTACACATGTCGTTTGCGATCTTTTTTTGATTTTTGGCTTTTATTCCGAGAATGTTCATTGTGGGTTTCACGACCAATTTCAAGCCCATCTTCTCCATCTCTCTGGCAAGATAAAAGGTATCATCCATGCATTTTTTAACAATCTGCCTGTAACCACTCCTTCCGAGGTATTTCATAGCAGCATACGCGGAAACCATGCCCGCACTGCACCGCGTTCCTATAATCGTTGTTTGACTTTCGTTTGTGAGGTATGGCGTTTTTACAGCAATGCTCGGCAGGTAACTTTCTTTTCTGACAAGAAGCGCTCCCGCAGGCAATGTGGAGAATCCCATTTTATGCGGGTCTATTGTGACTGAGCACACGCCGTCAAGTATAAAATCGAAATCCGGAACGCTGTAACCCATATCTTTCAAGAACGGAATAACAAAGCCGCCGAATGCCGCGTCCACATGAAGGAATATATCCCTGTCGATGCATATTTTTGATAATTTTTCAATCGGGTCTATTACGCCAAGTTCCGTGGTTCCTGCCACGCCGACAACAGCGGCGGTCTTGCTGCTAATTTTGCTCTCTGCTTCGCCAACATCCATTTGATAGTTTTTGTCCAATTTAATTTCCACAGGAGTCAAGCCCATCATATCCACTGCCTTCAAAAATGAAAAATGTGCGCTCTTTGGGTAAATTATCTCCGTTTTCTTGCTTATTTTCTTGGCGATCCACATGGCAGTAATGTTCGCCTCTGTTCCGCCGCTCACCACCTGCCCCCTCGCTTCCGGGCAGTGTAATAATTCACCCAGCATACCGACCAACCGTTTCTCCAGCTCCTGCGTGCCAGGGTATAGGCCGGGATTTCCGAGGTTTGATTCCATAAACATCATATGCGCTTCTTTGGCGATCCGTAGTGGTTGCCCGTACATGGAGTTAAATATTCTGCCCGAAGACTGGTAGAAATCTCTCCGATGCGTTTTCAGCAGTTCTTTCATTATTTTTTTGTATGCTTCCCCTTTTTCGTTCATGATGCCGCCAAGTTAAATGGTAAATGCGTCCGATATTGTTTTTCAACACGCCTTTATTCGATAAACTTCATATCATACTTATTTCTTTCTCTATACTAATCTAATCTATTACTATACTATTACTATAACCCCGATAATAGAAGATCAGATAGGATATATACATACGAACAAGGAGTAATGGAAATGAAAAACAAGAGAAACCAGACGGCTTTGGATTACATGTTTAATCCTTCATCGATAGCGGTTATTGGCGCGTCCAGAACGCCGCCGAAGATAGGATACGAAATATTGAAGGATATTATTGTAAGCGAATACATCGGAAAGGTGTATCCAATAAACCCAAACGCCGATGAAATCATGGGTTTAAAATGCTACCCGAGCGTTAAGGCGGTTCATGGAAAAGTGGATTTGGCTGTGATAACCGTGCCCGCTCAATTCACTCCTTCAGTAGTGAGAGAGTGCGCGGAAAAGAAGGTCAAGGGAGTTGTGATAATTGCCTCTGGTTTTTCAGAGATCGGTGAAGAGGGCAAAAAACTCGAACTCGATATATTAGACACTCTAAAAAACAGCGATATGAGATTAATCGGACCGAATACTCTCGGCTTCAAAAACACCGCAAACATGCTTGATGCGAGTTTTGTTTTTGGAATGCCGTACAAAGGAAGCATTGCATTAGTCAGCCAAAGCGGCGCGTTATGTGTCGGCCTAATCTACCATGCAAATATGGAAAAGATAGGATTGTCTAAAGTTATCAGTGTTGGAAACAAGATAGACATAGATGACGCTGATTTGCTAGAATATCTAGCGAAAGATCCCAACACAACAGTTGTCGCAATGTATATAGAGAGTATTAAAGATGGCAAGAAATTCTTAAAAACTGCAACTGGGTGCAAAAAACCGATAGTGGCGATAAAGGCAGGTGCTTCGCAGGCAGGCGCCAATGCAGCATCATCGCATACTGGTGCGCTTGCTGGAGCTGATAGGGTATACAACGCTGCATTTAAACAGGCGGGAATTCTGCGCGCATCTACAACCATTGAATTGTTCGATTTTGCAAGGGCGATCGCAAACCAACCTGTCGCGAAAGGAAACAGAATCGGGATAATATCCAACGGCGGCGGTGTGGGCATACTTTTGGCAGATGCGTGCGAAAGAAGCGGCCTGGAAGTCCCGAAGATTTCTGCAAAAACAGTAGAAAAAATTCAAAAAGCGCTTCCTCCGCTCGTAAAAGTAGGCAATCCTGTTGATTTAGTAGGAGATGCCACCTTTTACAGATACGAAGTCGCAGGGATGGCGCTCTTAGAGGATGAAAATATTGATGGCATAATAATAACGTGCGTCCATGCGGACTTTGTACGTCCCCGGGAATATGCCGGCGCAGTCATAGATTTGGTTCAGGGAAAAAAGTACGACAAGCCTATAATAGCGTGCTGGATAGGCGGCAGGGAAATAGAGGACGTTGTCACTGATTTAAAAGAGCATAAGATACCAGTATACCCGTCAGAGAGCCGCGCGGTAAAGGCAATGGCGGCCCTCGTAGAGATGGGAAAGATAATGAGATGGAAGAAGTCTGGAAAAAACTAACGGGTGGTGAAACATGGCAAAAAATAATGAGCAGATGGTTATATGGGCAGCGTATTTCGATGCGGCGATATCGCGGGAATGCGGACGCAGGATATCAAAGAAACTGGCAGTTCAAACACCAGACATTGAAAAAATATTCGCCGCGGCAAAGACCCTCGGCCTAGATCCGGTCTTGGAAAAGGATAAGAAATATCCGTCTCGATGGTGGGAAAGCAGCGGAAGGATACTGGTTGACAGAAAACACTCCAAAAGCGAAACTATAACGATGATTGCGAAAAGGTTAAAAACATAATGTGCATATCATAATGCACGCATTATATAAATGGGATGGGGGTATAAACACATGCAAAGTGTTGAGATGGGCAAACACAGATACTGTATGTATTGTGATACAGCATTTGATTTTGACATAAGAAATTGCCCGAATTGTCTGCAGAAGACTGTGTGGGTATTAAGAAAAGAGAATTAACGATTTAATTCTTCAATTTCGCAGTTCTCGTAGCGCGTTCTCAATTTATTTTCTAAGATATTGTATTCTCTATGCTATTGTTTATTTGATTATTTTTCCAGCCTGACCGCCAAGGGATGCAGTTTTCGAGATTATGCTTAACGATGACTTTGGGTTGGTTGCCACCGTAGAAGAAAGCAAGCTTAGTGATGCAACTTTCTTGCAGCGACGAAACTCAAACCATTCTCCGTCAGCGCCTTCGCCGTGAGATTGACTGACTCGTGCTTGTCCAGGTAGTTCTGGGTTAGCGCTGGCATTAACCCCTGCGCCTCGATGTCCGCCCTCGGGACGAAGTACTCCAGTACGTCCGACGGGTGTTCCCTTGATTGCTCCCTGGCGACCTCGCCACCCTCGTGCTTGGCGCTGATGTTCGCCACCTTTTTGGCGAGGTCGAGAAGCTCGTCACGGCGGTTGTACGGCTGCCTGACGATGTGCTTCCACGTTTCGGTTATATGATGCTCGAACCGTACGTTGTCAGCGAAGCCCAGGTTGCTGCGCAGCAGGTCGCTCGTTTCTATCGTCTTGTTGTCGACGGAGTTTGAGAAGTTGAATCCTATGAGCGGCGTCGTGCCGTCGTCCCTGCTCAGGAGCTTCGCGGTCATCAGCGTCCACAGCACCGAGTACGGATTGTCGTTCCCCATGAAGACCGATATTTTGAACTCAATGTCCACGCCGGCCTTGTAGAGCATGTAGCCCAGTATGACCGTCCCAGGGTTGATGTTGAGCACCTGCTTGACGCCGTAGTTCGTGTGATAGTAGAGGAACTCGTCAATCCACATGAGGGCGTGCTCGTTCGGCTGGCCGACGCCGCCGAAGTACCCGGTTATCGTGTCTGGCCCGCCGAGGTGCACGTTCGAGCCGTCAGTCCCCTTGGTGTCCAGCGTCTCGCAGATGCTCGCGCCCATCATCTTTACCGCGGCCTGCACCGCCGCCAGGTCGCCGTCCTTCTCCTGCTCCTTCATCATCCTGACGCGGATGAACCGCCCCGGCATCAGCTCCTTCATCTCGATGGACTGGTGCGCCTCCTCGATGAGGAACGGGAAGTACTGGAGTGCGCTTATCTCGAGCGTGACCGGCGTTCGCTCGTCGAACTTCGTCTTCGCATACTTCGGTCCGAGAACACCCTTGCGATAGTTCTCGATTGAGACGAATGCATTACTATCTATCTGCGATTCGAGCCGTTTGAGTCCCTTCAGGTGCTCCGCGCGCTTCTCTTTCTCCAGCTTTCCTATAAGGTGTTCTAGCTTTCCGGATTCTCGGAATTTTTTATTTATCTCGGCAACTCCGCCGTGCTTGTCTATTATGCTCTGGAGCCTGGAAACCAACGGGTTGTCCTTGCTGTCCAGAAGTTCGTTGACCGCTTTCAACCACTTCTCGGAGACATGGGACATCTTCTCTGGCATTTCTACTCCCTCCTTAGAACCTGTTGTTCAGAATATCTGCTTATCGTTATTAACTGTTTCGCCCGGGCGCATGCGCAGGTTAAAATATCCGGTCGATTTATTTTCTACGCCATTGCATTTTCTATAGTTTGTATTGGTATTAACAGTTTATATTAGTATCAGCAAACTATTAGCAAACTAAATAAGAAGATACGATATTCTGATGTATTGTTCAGAAGAGGCGCATTATGTTAAAGACACCGGAGCAATACAAAGAAAGCTTAAGAAAGATGAGACCAAACGTCTACAAGTTTGGCGAGTTGATCGAGGACGTAACTACGCACCCAGCAACAAGGTCGACCATAGAAGGGCACGCCCAGATTTTTGCGGCGGCACAGAAACCGGAATACGAAAAAATGCTGACTGCGATCTCGAGCTTAAACGGGGAAAAAATCTCCCGCTACCTGTCGATAATAGAAAGCCCCGATGACATGATCGCCAACTCCAAAATGAAACGTTTGATGTTCAATCTTACAGGGACGTGTACGGGCGGCAGATGCGTCGGATGGAACTCCATAAACGCCATGTGGGCAACCACGTACGACGTGGATAAAGAATTCGGAACGGATTATCACAAGCGGTTGAAAAACTGGCTTACCCGCGCCCAATCCAACGACGTTACGCTGGCAGGTGCCCTCACGGACTCTAAGGGAAATCGCAGTTTAACGCCGTCACAGCAAAAGGATCCCGACATGAGCCTGCATATCGTAGAAGAAAGAAAGGACGGCATCGTTGTCAGGGGAGCCAAAGTCATGATCGCAGGCGTTGCCGCATCCAACGAAATCTTTGTTTTACCTGGTACGGGATATAAAGAACCCGACAAAGATTATGCGATTTCATTTGTAGTGCCAAGAGATGCTGAAGGTTTAACAATTATAGAGGCAAGGCGCCCGAGCGATACAAGAGAGCAGGAAGAGGGGTTCGATATACCTGTCAAGACAGGCGGAATTACGCAGGCATATCTTTTCTTCGAGGATGTTTTTGTTCCAAAAGAAAGGGTGTTCATGTGCAGGGAGTATAAGTATTCCTTAAATGTTGTCCTAAACTTCATTAACCCATACAGGTCGGCAATCGGCGGCTGCGTTGCCGGACAGGGCGACGTAATGATGGGCGCCGCAGCCCTGCTCGCGAGGGCTAACGGGCTTTCGGAAAAGGCGTTTAGGGAGAAATTAACAAAGATGTGCATAAACAACGAAACCACTTTCGGCGTGGGAATAGCCGCGGCAGTTCTCGGAAAGAAGCACCCGTCGGGTGCGTGGTTGTGCGATCCTTTGCTCGCGAACGTGAACAAAATACATGTTGCTACGTTACCGTACGAAACCAAGATTTTGGCACAGGAGATAGGCGGAGGCATTGCGGAAACAGGTTGCATGCCTTCTTCCGAGGATCTGCACAACAAGAAATATGGACGCCTCATAGAGAAATATCTAAAGGCCGCTTCACCTGCGGAAACAAGAATGCGTTTGGCACGGCTTATCGAGTGGCTTACTATAGGTGCAGGCGTGCCGGGGTGCATGCACGGCGGAGGATCTCCGGAGGGTGCAAAACTAATGATATACTCAAATACAGATATAGAGCAATGTATAAAATTTGCGAAACAATTGGCAGGAATTAAGGAAGACATTTAAAGGTAGATTCTATACACTCTTCTATAAGCCAAATGGGTCGGGGGCTTAAGAAAACATTGTAAACTCTTAATTTTTGTAAGCCAAATGATTATATAATAATCAATAATATTTGTGTTTGGAGTGTATTCGAGTTTAGGGATTTGATAAAATATGGTAAAAAATGTTAGTGAATTAATGAAAGAGATAAAGAGAGAATACGATAAAAATGCAGAAAATTGGCGCATACTCAGAGGTAGGGATGATAGAGGCCATTACGATACATTTGTATTTGGTAACGAAAAGTTGTGGCATATGAAGACCGAATGGAAGACTCCGTACCAACCAGTAGGGGTGGGTAAAAAAATAGAAGATTTTTCTAACAAAGTAGAGAAGATACTTACTGAGAGAGGTGAATATTTCCCCTTCGGTGAAATTTATCCTCAAGCAAAAGACAGCGCAATTATCGCGATAGGTATAGGCAGGTATTCGCCAAGTTCTACAAAAGAATTAAAACACATAATCTCAGGACAAGAAGATCTTGAAAGGAAATTGAAGGAAGAACTAAATAGATTATTGAGAGAAGAAGAATTGATGAAAGAGTACTGCTGAGACCGCATTTAAATGTATATTTTAAACCGCACTATTTTCGATGAGTAACCTATTCTACTTCTAATTTTGTCTCCTTTGGTTTTAATTTCTCGGGTATCTTGTCAGTGAATCTCCTAACCTTTGTCTTGCTCTCGTCAAGGAGTTTCTTCGAGAGCGGGTCCACATACTCCCCATCATAAACAATCTCGACAACGCTTGCATTAATCAGCATCTTCGCGCATATCACGCACGGATAAGTTGTGGAATAAATGGTCGTGTCCTTTATGCTTGTTCCAAAGACTGCGGACTGGATAATCGCATTCTGCTCCGCATGCACGCCCCTGCACAATTCATGCCTGTAGCCGGACGGTATCGGTGTGTTGTATTCCGCAAATAATTTTTTGACTTCCTTAATCTCTTCTTCAGCATACAATTCGATATTCGGCCTGCCCATCCGCATGCACCCGACCTCTGAACAGTGTTTCAGTCCTTTCGGGGCGCCGTTATATCCGGTAGCCAGCACCCGCGTATCCTTCACGAGCACAGCCCCGACCTGCCTTCTCAAACAGGTAGAGCGTTGGCTCACCAGGTACGCCATGTTCATGAAGTATTGATCTAAGGATAATCTCTCGCTCATCTGTGCTCTCTGCCTTCAAAAATAAAATTATGCTTCGTATCTTGCTTTAAAACTTGTAACGTAACCAGCAACCCTGTTTCGCAATTTTTTCTTGCCATTCACGTCAGTAAGTTCTTCTACCATTTTTTTATTGTGCTGATAGTCGCTAGTAAACTCATTGGGAAATCTCTTAACCAACGCGATGGCGATGTTCTTTATGTGTGTAGATCGGATATTGCCCATTTAGATACCGTATGCCAAGAAAGATGCTTCCTGTAGATAAACGTTTCTTTTAATGATTCAGAGCATATGGGAGCATAACACACGATTTATTGGCGCCCCAAAAAACATTTATGCGTCTAACAGCTACCTCGTTTTCAGATGTTTAGGCGACCTGTTATTTTCGCAGCATTATGTGTCCTGTTGTGCCTCCTCCCAACCCCATCAGTGGCTGCTGTGAAAGCATATTCACCTCCTGCATCATATCATACTTTTTCCTCCATGGTCCAGGAACTTCAGAATCTGCAGGCAAGCCATCCGGACCTGGTGAAGATGGAGAGCATAGGAAAGACTTGGGAAGGCCGGGATATTTGGGCTGTAAAAATTTCAGATGATGTGGCAACAAACGATTCTAGTGAGCCGGACGTGTTAATTTTCGGTGGTATCCACGCACGCGAAGTCATGGGAGTAGAGGTTCCCATGTATGTACTGAACTACCTGATAGACAAGTACGGCACGGACGAGGCGTGCACAAAATACGTCAACACAAGGGAGATATGGTTCGTGCCTATGATCAACCCTGACGGGCATGATTTTGTTGTCGTGCAGGATTACGACTGGCGCAAAAATCGGCGCCCGACAACAGGAGGAAACATCGGAGTGGACCTAAACCGAAACTGGGGGTATATGTGGGGCACGGACTCAGCTACCAGTTCGAATCCGGCGAGCGAGACCTACCACGGCCCGTATCCCTTCTCGGAGAGCGAGATAATAGCCCTACGCGATCTGTCACTCAGGCAGCGATTCGCCACATCCCTCTCATTCCATAGCTTTGGCGAATATGTACTGTTCCCCTGGGGGTATACCAACACCCATTGTCCGGACTATACCGAACTCAGCACGATGGCGAATGTGATGGCGGGCATGAACGGTTACACCGCGATGCCAGCATATCAGCTATACGTCACGCATGGTGATTCGGACGACTGGTTATATGGTACCACCAGCACGAAGGCGTTCACAATCGAATTAGACGACAGGTTCTATCCACCGGAAAGCTGGATAAGCGCCACCTGCATCCTAAACCGCGGACCGGTGCTATACCTCATAGGCTACCCGCATTCTCAGATTGCTGATGCCGGAATATTCGGGCTTACCAGCCCCGCCAACGGAACGGCTATTGGATCAGACAGTGTTTTGAATGTCAACGCAAGGGTGATGAACTATGGCGATTCTGAAATTGATATTCCTGTAGAACTGGCGATCACCTCGCCGGAAGGCTATACCGATATAAACTCCACCACTGCACATTTGCGGGCGGGACAGGTGAAGGATGTTGTTTTCTCATGGTCTCCCCCGTTCCCGGGAACAGAGAACTATACTTTGAGCGTTCGTACTAATCTTACGGGCGACGAATATTCCCGGAACGATTGGAAGAATTCTTCATTCAAAATCAAGGCAAAATACGGCGTAACCCTCAACGCCACAAATCTTTCACGCAGCGCGTTTCCAGGAGAATCCGTGAACTACTCTTTCCAGATGTTTAGCTCGAGCAATAGAGAAGACGACGTCCTATTAGCGAAGTCTGGCAACCATGCGGAATGGGTTTCAGCACCGTCTTCCATTCACATTCTGCCCGGCGGCCAAACCGAGATAAACATAAGCGTTTCCATTCCGAGAAACGCCTCCGCGGGGGGAACTGTTGTTGTTTCCATTGGGGCGCAATCTTCGACTGGAGAGGGTTCCCCTGCACTCCTCACCACTCGAACTACGATACTAGACGCCACCCCTACAGCCGATGCGGGGAATGACGTTCTAGCAAACATTAGTGAGTCATTAGAGTTTGATGGTTCCGGTTCTTCTACGCCTATCGGCACAATATTGCGGTACGCCTGGGACTTTGGAGATGGCAACGGCAGCGAAGGCACAAAGGCGGCACATTCCTATGAAAAAGCAGGAGATTATACGGTCAAACTAATGGTGTTCAACGATTTGGATTTGCAGGGAAGCGATTATGTTAATGTCACTGTTCAGCAACTATTCAGGATAAATCTCTCTGCGGAATCCACAGATATAGCGATTGCACCTGACGAATCCGTCAAAGTTAATCTAAGTGTTGTGAACTCGGGTGATGGCTTGGATGCCGTTAATGTCGATTTAAGCGCTCTGATGTGGAACGCGTCTCTCGACACACGCTACACTTCACTGAACGCTGGGCAAAAGAAGATTATGACATTAAACGTCACTGCTCCGGTCGATGCGTTAGCAAACGCTAAGGCACAATTCCAAATCACAACAACATCCGCGGGAAATCCTCTGGCGAAGAGTTCTGTTACAATCACAGCTACAGTAAAAGAGACGCGAAACCTGGTGTCGAATATTTCAGAAAGCGCCATGACTGCAAATGCCGGAGACAACGCCACATTTTGGCTGACGTTCAATAATTCGGGCAATGTCAAAGAGAAACTCCAGATGTCAGCCGAGGATTTGCCTAAAGACTGGAAGATACTGTTCTCTTCGGATGTGGCAACTGTAGGGCCGCGGAACACCACGAAAATAAAAGCAAACGTTTCCGTGCCGTCAGATGCTCTCGCAGGAAGATATGTGTTTGCGGTAAACGGCCAGCATCTGGAGGTAGTTATCAATCCAAAATATGGGTTTGAAGCCTCGGCAAAACAATCGGCAACTGCAGTTGTTTCCGGAGAGCGAGTCCTGTTCGAAGTCGTAGTAAAAAACGCCGGCAACGCGCCTGACACCTATTTCTTAAACTTCACAGAATTGCCTGCGGGGTGGTCGATTGAAAATTCCGATGCGTTTATCGTGCCCCCTGGAGAAAATTATACAAAGAGTACAGGTGTCCGGATTCCGAGTGGCACAACGTCTGGCAAGTACAATTTGACGTTTCAAATCTGCTCAGCCAATTCTACCAATATCATAAAAAATTTGACGTTCCAAATAGAAGTGTCTGAAACACCGGTGGATAATGAGATAGCAAGCGAGTCCGAGGGTTTCTTTTCATCTCCAATATTTATCATGAGCGCGATAGCTATTTTAATCATCCTGTCTGCGGCGGGCATCGGAATATATTACGTTTCCTGGACTATCCGGAAGAGCGATTCGATGAGCCGACCGTCCGCGGGTAGGTCCGGCACACCACCCACGAACATAGCCGGTGCGCCACCGGCGAATATGCCCAGTACATCTGTGATGCCCCCGCCCGAAAAATATCAACCAGAGGGGCACCCACCAGGGCCCCCACAATCGCAGACCATACTCGTGCAGGATACATACGTACCGTGCTTCCAGTGCCGCATGCCTCTGAATAAAGGCGAGAGTGGAAGGCTCTGCCCATCATGCGGTGCTGTCTTCCATGAATACTGCGCACATGCTACCGAGAGGTGCCACAGGTGCGGATGGTTGTTTTGAGAAGCGCTGTGTTTTGGTTGCGTCTACACTAAATTCTTCGAAATGTGTTGTTTAATGCTAAATAGTTCAGATTTTCAGTTTCCCAATAGATTAAATTATAAACCATGATGCTATTTTACGAAGAGAATATAAAACGCAGGGGTAGTCAAGCTTGGCCAAAGGCGCAGGACTTAAGATCCTGTCTCGCAGGAGTACATGGGTTCAAATCCCTTCCCCTGCACTAATTAATCAAGGTACTACAAGTTTTGAATGATAAAAATAAAATTTTTCAAATAAGGTGCTTGTATGGGCGTATTCAGCAAAAGAAAAAAAGACGACAACAAAGAAACAAAAGACAGTAATAAAGAGGCAAAAGACATTAATAAAGAAACAAAAGAAGAAAAAGAAACTCCTCAAAGGCGCAGAGTCTGGGGGATCAAAGAAAAAACATTAAAATTAATATTAGAAGTCTCGAAAGAAAGTTACCCGAATGAGTTTGCAGGTTTGCTGCGAGTTAAAAAAGGAATCATAAGTGAATTGATCCTCCTGCCAGGGACGTTTTCCGGCGAAGATAACGCTATTTACCATCTTCACATGCTGCCTATCGACCTGAGCATAATCGGCACTGTCCACAGCCACCCGTCCGGAAACAACAGGCCGTCTGGCGCGGACCTGGCCCTGTTCAGTCATTATGGCAGCACACACATTATAGTGGGCACACCCTACGATACGAGGTCTTGGAAAGCGTACGATACTGCTGGGAATTTGATACAATTGGAAGTCGTTGCATAAATTAGAACAAACAAATAATGAAAGCGCCTAAATTGTAAAGATTCTAGAAATATTCAATACCCCCATCAAATAACAATAATGAAAATGAATATTTTATTCTGCTTGTCCGCCGTCTTTTTTCTCTGATCCGTATTAGGTTTTTCTCTTCCTTAACGCGCATGAACAGATACCGACAAGCGGCAAAAGCAACGCAAATTCAAATCCGGGTATGAAGAAACTATCTACCTGCCCGGTCTTTACGACTATAGAATCCTTTCCTTCTTTGCCAGAATCGTCAATCACCCTGAATACTGCGCGGTAGACACCGTTTTTTGGATACGTGTAATACACTTCTCCCGTGGTTGTGGAGTTCCAATCATACATGCCGTCGCCGTCAAAGTCCCATTGATAGTAGATTATTTTTCCGTCGGTGTCCGTGCCTTCGCCGTAGAAATGTATTGTTGTGTTTCCTCCGACCGCTATGTCTCTCCCTGCGTTTGCGACCGGCGGTTTCTTGTTCGGATCAAGGTCGCCTATGATTATAGGAATTTTTGATGTATCCGCGCTTATTGTCCCTTCGTTGTCCATTACTCTCAGCGAGGCTTCGTATCTCCCGCTGCGGGTGTATGTGTAGCGCGCACTTGGTAAAGTGGTCCATCCGCTATCAGTGCCGTCGCCGAAAATAAAGATGTATTTTTCAACAGCGCCGTCATTGTCCGTAGATTCCAAGCCATAAAAAGTAACAGATTTTCCTACATCGGCAACTACCGTATTCACTGTCAGCACGGGTTTCGGTCTTTGATTTGGATACTTCAAGACTTTGCCGCTGGTGCCGACGATTAGGGCATAGCCATTGTAATCGCCGCCATACTCGCCCGTATATGGCCTCCAGGATACGGAGTACAAATCCATGTCCATTTCCGTGGATAGTGTTTCGATCGAGCTCTCGTTGCCGTATCTCAGTACGGTTCCCTTTTCTCCGACAATAATCGCGTATTCGCCGTCCGGTTTCCAGGAAATCTTGGTTAACTGCGTATTTTTCCATGCTACATCCGCATATTTTGTTGAATCTACAGCTGTTTTTGTCTTGTAAGTGTTGCCGTCGTATTTCAGTATAACACCCCTGCTGCCCACAATGATCCCGTAATCGTCGTTTGGCCTCCAGGATATGCTTTGCAGCCAACTGTAACCCGCGGCAGCATCTATATTATACGAAATGTCTGAAAAACTGCTGGAGTAGTATCTCAATACAGTTCCGGAGTAACCGACACAAACAGCGAACGTGCCTCTTCTGCTCCATGCGATGCCGTGTAAATCGTCTGTCGTACCACTCTTAAACGATAGGTTTTGCACTTCTACACCATTGTATGTAAGCACAGAGCCGCTGTAGCCTACAATCATAGCATAAGTGCCGTCAGGAGACCAGGTAATGCTTCGCAACATGCTGCTGGTTCCGTTTTTAATAAACTCGCTTGAAAGATTCGTTATAGTGTCTGTCGCATTATCGTATCTCAAGATTGCTCCAAGATAGCTCTTCGCCTTATAGTCACCTACAATCAGCGCATAATCTTCGTATGGCGACCATGCAACATCATACAAATCGAAGTTCGAGTAATTGACAGATCCGTTTACCGTGGTGAACGCGCTACCATCATATTTCAAAATCGTGCCGTTGTTGCCAACGACCAGCGCGCAACTGCCGTCGGGTTTCCATGAAACTCCCCGGAGTGTATTTGTTGTCCCCGTGGAGATGACTGCTTTGTTGTCATAATCTACGAACGCCAAATCATTGTTATCCGCACGAACTGGTACTGTACTCAATAGTGGTGTCAGTATGAAAGTAAGTACGATCGCCCCTGCGAGCAGTCTTTTTTTCATGTTAATTTCTTCAGCCGCTTCCTTTTTCATATAGCGTCTCCTTTTTGCGCACTCCGATAAAGTTATGAACCGACGAAATATTAAACTAACCTCATTCCCTTTTCATAAACGAACCCTTCGGGAGGATTTTGTGGATTCTGTTTTGGATTTTCTTTTTTGCCGCATCAACAAATAGAATCAGCGAAACAATGCATAAGAGCGCAAGAATATCAAAGGCGGGTAGGAACCATCCTCCAGTTTCGCCGGCCTCTACGATAACCGTGTCCTTTGCGATGCCCCCGTTGTTATCAGTTACTCTGAAAACAGCACGATATGTACCGTTCTTTGGATAAGTATATGCTGCATTTCCCGTAGTTGTAGAATTCCAATCATATTTGCCGTCGCCGTCGAAATCCCATTGGTAGTAAACAATTCTTCCATCGGCGTCTATTCCCTCACCATAAAATTGTAAGCTTTTGCCACTCATTACCTTAATGTCCGGTCCTGCCTTGGCGGAGGGAGGTTTGTTGGTCGAATCTACGACTCCGACGATGACGGGTATTACCGCAACATTTGTGCTATATACATCCTTGTCGTCCCTGACCCTAAGCGACGCGTTGTATCTTCCGACTGTATCGTATGCGTGGGTGGTCGCTGGATTGGCCATCCATCCGCTGTCAGTACCGTCACCAAACTCAAAACAATATTGCCGAACGGCTCCGTCCGGGTCTCTTGAGTTGTAGCCATAGAACGTAACTATTCGCCCCTGGTTTGTCACCACGTCGTCAATAGTAATTTCTGCGATTGGCCTCTGATCTGGATACCTAAGCACCAAACCGTCGGTACCTGCTATAACCGCATAGCTCCCATTATACTCCCAAGACACACTGTGTAGGTCGGAACCTATCTGCGTAGAAAGAGTTTCAAATTGGACAGGAAGAGACTCGTTGTATTTTATGACGAGCCCGTTGTCTCCCACTATGAGGGCGTATCCTTGGTATCCGTCCAAATCCGGGCGTTCGTCGGGCTTCCAAGCGATATTTCTCAATGTAGTAAATCTCCCAGCGCCTGCGTATTTTGTTGTGAATATTGTGCCGTCATACTTAAGGATTGTTTCGTGTGTGCCGAGTATAAGTGCATATTCCCCGTCCGGGGACCATGTTACAGCCAATAGATCTTGGTCCGTCCTTCCTAGTAGTTCTACACCACTCGTGAGGTTTGTGAATTCCTTATTTTTATCGTCGAATTTTATGACAGTACCCTTGTTCCCGACAATTAGTGCATAGCTGCCGTCTGGTTTCCAAGCGACGCTGGACAAATAAACGGTTTTGTCTTTTATAAACGTGAATCTCGTCTGGTTGTTGTCTGTCCTCGATGGATCAAATGCGGAGATGTGCCCCTCATCGCCGACAAGCAGGGCGTAGCTGCCGTCGGGTTTCCATGCGGCGCCACGAATCGTGTTCGGGGTGTCGTGGGTGATAGGCACGTAAGAAACATTTGTGAGATTGCTGCCATCGTATCGGTATATGGAACCGTACTCCCCAACAATTAGCGCGAAGTCGCCCTGCGGTCGCCATGCTACTGCGTGCCAGTTAAACGCGACGCCGAGATCGACTGGGATAAATCCGTTGTCCGTGCATTTTAGCACAGTCCTATCTCCAACAATGAGCCCGTACCTTGCCTTCGGTTTCCAATCTACTGCATTGAGTGTTCTGTTTGTATTTGTGGGTGGCAAGGTCGCATCCAGAGGTTGAACACTGTAATGCACAACAAATGCAGGTCCATTGTCGTTTTGGGCACAATTATTTGTAGGCAAGAAATTCAAAATCAGCAAAAGCATAACGAAGACGGCAAATATCGACGGTGTTTTTATGAACTTTTCCATTTTCAATCACTACTCATCATGGATATCGAGGGGTTATCGTGATGTCCGTTCCAAAACTTGCAACAGTATTTCAATCACTATGCAGTTTTGATAGAGGGGGGAGATAAATAGACAGAGGTGTTTAAAAATATATCACTATATCACTGCACGACTAACGCGCCGTAGCCAACAACATCATACATGGGTGCCACATCACCAGAGGTGGCATATTTTAACAATGCCGCCTTCTCACCACCCACTGCGACGAGCATTGCCATCACCGGCCCATACCCACACATAGATATATCGTGCTGATGAACCACCGATTCGAGTTTTGCTGCGTCCCTTGATATAATCGCGTCTATTGCCAACTTGTCTTTCTTATACGCCTCATCATTAGGCACGTAATGTGAAAAATCTGTGCTGGCTATAACTACGGCGTCCTTGCCCTTTATGACATTTGAAATTATTTTACCTAATTCTACAGCAGTTTCATAACTTTGATCCATCATACAGATTGGTACAAACTTGATGTCTTGTTTTATATACTGGAGAAATGGAAGTTGAACTTCGATAGAGTGCTCGTGCACGTGTGCTCTTTGGTCCTCTTTAATGATGCCTTTTGTCAGTTTCTCTGCAAGGCCAGTATCTACTGTTACTTCACCCAACGGTGTTTGAAAAGTCTCTGTTGTGACGCTTACGCTACTTCCATATCCAGTATGGTTTGGGCCTATGATGATAAATACTTCTGGGAAACCGTCCTCTGCAAGTGCATGATATAAATGAGATGCTACTGGACCAGAATAGATATACCCCGCATGCGGCGCAACTCCTCCTTTGATGCTTCTCTTCCCTTTTTTTAGGGCAGGAAGCGTTCCTGCTCCAAGTCTGTGCCGAAAACAATTTTCTATTTCATACCTCAGTGTCTTTGGGTCGCTCGGGTAAAATGTGCCTGCAACAACAGGCTTCCGTATACTCGCCGTACTTTCCTTCATCAGAGTGTTGCCTCAAAATCTTCTATGGTCAGCGTGTATTCGCTATTTTCTTTTATTGAACCCTTTACTTTTAATGTCTCTCTCGCCAAAAGCCAATAAATAACAGCCAATGCACGCCTCCCCTTGTTGTTTGTAGGGATAACGAGGTCGACGTTTCTTGTTTCGTTGTTGACGTCGCACAAGCCGAGAATAGGTATGCCGATGTCTATCGCTTCCTTCTGCGGCTGCGCGTCAGCGGCAGGGTCTGTCACCATAATCACTTCCGGCTCACAAAAATCCTCAAGATGCGGATTGGTTAGCGTCCCTGGCACAAATCGCCCAGCGAACGATTTTGCACCTATCGTCTTACTAAACACCCGGGCAGGTTTCTGCCCATACTGGCGGGCGGATGTGATGATTATCGTCTCTGGTGAAAACTTCGATAAAAATTTAGCAGCTATGCGGATTCTTTCATCTGTCTGGTTTATGTCCAATACATACAATCCGTCGCTTCTTACCTTATAAATAAATTGTTTCATGTCCGCGCACTTTTGCTGTGTTCCGATGTGTACGCCTGACGTGAGATAAACATCCTCAGGAATAAGAAGCTCCCCCTGATTTTTAATTTGAACGTCCGATAACATTTTATGACCTTCCCGATTATTTTCATATCTTTCGGATAATCGTGTCTCTGACTATCATCATATACTCTTACCCCTTAGATATGTTTTTCTTCGGTGCGATCGGTATCACGTTTGCGTCATACTCTAAAATCGCAATCCGGAGAGGATCTATTAACTCCTTGGGTTTTTCTACTAATACCGGAGCACCGAGTGATATTTGCAGTGCCCTTGCGCCGACAACTCTAGCTTTTTCAAAACGTGTGTATCTCAAGAAACGCCCCCGTTATATGTGGGAAATCCCATATACAATTCTTGTCTATAAAGGTTGTGTTTATATACTTTGCTGAATAACTTAGGCGCGTTGGCTGTATTTTGACGTGTATCCCACGATTTGCCATCAAATAATCGCAATTTCATCGCCTGGAAGATTGAAGATATAAAATATCACAATCAGAGCAACCCATTGGCAGCGAGATATCAACGCAAGAATACAAGATATCGACAAATGGTTGCTCTTTTTATATATAACCTGAGTTAATGTCTTTTAGAGAATGAATCCTGTAATTTCTTCTTTAATTCTTTAATGCGCACCCTTTCCTGTTTTGTTGTGTCCCGGTCCCTAATCGTTACGCTTTCGTTTTCCAGTGTCTCATAATCTATCGTAACACAATACGGTGTTCCGATCTCGTCCATCCTTGCATAGCGCCTTCCGATCGATCCTGAATCGTCGTAATAAGTAACGAGCCCGTGCTCTCTTAATTCCTTGTTTATTTCTTCTGCTTTTTCGTCAATTTTGTCCTTTGAAACGAGCGGAAAAACGCCTACCTGGATCGGCGCTATGTGCGGCGGGAGATTGAGCGTGACATATTTCTCGTTTTCCTTTGTTTGTTCATTATAAGAATGCTCGAGTATTGTGTAAAATATCCTGTCAATTCCATAGGATGGTTCTATCACGTGCGGCACGATTTTGTTTTGTTCTTTTTTCTTAACAACTTCGTAACAGTCACTATTCACAACAATGTTCCTGCCGTCCTTGTGTTTACCCAGCCGCACATCATTATCCAGTATGTTGAAGGTGATTTCGCCTTTTTCCTTTGCTGCCTTTACGACATCTTCCGTGGACCCGAACTTTTCTAACCCGCCCTTTACGAAGTTTGCGTCCCTTTTGTATCTTGGGCCGATTGTTCCCGCTTTTGGAACGACGGTTTCTCTTTCAACTTCAGTGCTGCCATCAGATACCCTGAGATCCGCCTTAGATTGGTCCATATGCGACTGTAAATCATAGCAAGTCCTGTCCGCGATCCCGACAATCTCTATCCAGCCAAACCCCATAAGCGCTTCCGCGTCCCAGCAATCTGCGGCATAATGCGCCATCTCTGTGGCGAGGTGTTGTCTGAATCTCAGTTTTTCAGGAGAGACTCCGCATTCTGTTAAGAATCGATTGGTTATTGCGACGTGATAGGCGAGCATTTCATTTGCAATAATGTTCTTTGCGGCCGCATCTCCAATAGTTGTTTTCAATGTTTCCCCATTCCTTGGAACGAGTGTGATCTTGTCATGTTTTACTTTCTCGAAGTTGGGTGCATTTTTCTTCTTCGGGTTTACAAAAATCTCCGCTTCCGCCATTGTAAATTCCCTAAGCCGTATTACTCCCTGGCGGGGGGCGATTTCGTTGCGGAATCCCTTGCCTATCTGCACGACGCCGAAAGGAAGTTTTTCCCTGAAAAACCTGTAAAGAAGACCGAAATTTACGAACATTCCCTGAGCGGTTTCGGGCCTTAAGTAACCAACTCGTTTAGAGCCGGGGCCGATGTTCGTCTTGAACATGAGATTGAATGGATGGGGTGTTCCGAGTTCTGCCCCGCATGTTGAACATTTAACGCCGCATTCGTTGAAAATTTTTGTAATGTCCTCGGTTGTTGCCTCGCAGTTTATCACACGATCGAGGCTTGCAAGTTTATTATGATCTGCATCTTTTTTAGTAGAATGTTTGTCTTTAAAAAATTTCGCGAGGTGGTCTGTGCGGTAATATTCGGAACATTTTATGCACTCCACCATTGTATCTAAGAATTTCGTAAGGTGTCCTGACGCCTTAAACACCTCTTCAGGTGCGACAAGCGGGCTTTCGATTTCAACAAATCCTTCTTGCGAGATGTAATACTTCCTCCATAATTTTTCTATGTTTCTTTTCATGCTTGCGCCGAGAGGGCCGTAATCATATAGACCTGCAACGCCGCCGTAAATTTCATATGCTGGCCAGAGGAAACCGCGCCTCTTGGCCAAGGCCATGACTTTTGTGGATAATCCTTCATCCATGTATTATTTCACCGTCTTTTTTCACCGTCTTTTTGAATTTATAAATTTAATAAATTATGTTTTTAACAGTTATATTTATATTAATATTCGTATTAAGAGTTATAGTAACATGCATATTAGAATTTATATTTACTATCCCCGAGAGTCGTTCTATTATATTCCATTAGTGTTTCTTTTTTAACTCGTTGAGTGCGTCCTCTACTGAAGCGTCGTTTAGAACAATTTTCGATATTGCACGAGTAACGGCAACGACGTCCTTGTGCTGGAATACGTTTCTTCCGATAGATACGCCGGAAGCGCCGGCATCCATCGCGCCCCTCACCATGACAAATAACGCTTTGTCGGAGTCTATTTTCGGCCCGCCTGCAATCAACACTGGCACTGGGCACGATCTGACTACCTCTTTAAACGATTCTTCACTTCCAGTGTAGTTTGTTTTTACAATGTCCGCTCCAAGTTCTGCTGCAGCCCTTGCGGCGTGTTTTACGTTTTCAACATTATATTCATCCTTGACCTTCGGGCCGCGCGGATAAGCCATAGCCAGAAGAGGCATTCCCCAATTGTTGCACGCTTCAGAAACAGCGCCGAGATCGAACAGCATCTCGCTCTCGGTCTCCGCACCGACATTTATATGAACAGAAACACCGTCGCCGCCCAATTTTATCACTTCCTCCACAGTGGAAACTAGCACTTTTTTATGCGTGGTGTTGCCTAATGCGGTGCTTGCGGAAATGTGGACGACCAGGCCGATATTTCTCCCGCCGCCCCCGTATCCTGGCGCGACCAAACCCTTATGAAGAACAACGGCTGTGGCGCCGCCTTCAGCCACCAGGTCGATCGTCTGCTTCGTGTTAACGATTCCTGCGATTGGGCCGACAGTAACGCCGTGGTCTATCGGAATCAATACGAATTTCTTTGTATTTTTATCTGCTATTCGCGTTAATCTGACTTGCTTTCCTATGCTTAACATATGAATCTTCCCGAATGAATCTTCGCGAATTGTTGCCGTCGAGATAAACAGTATGTGTTGCGTCAATGTGTGTGGCGCACAATCGCTGTTAACTCGACGTCTTCTCAATACACAACATATTTTACATATTTTAAGGTTTGTCGGGGTTTTTGTAGGGTGTGAAGTCGGTGATAACGTGCCGTGCATCACACTTACAACAGGATTAGATTTATTGTTATGATGTTCATTATTTATACATTACATACGATATTTACATAGAATATGATTTTATTGAAGCAAAAAATAAATATTGTGACGTTGTTGTGGAGTTGCCCGGCTTAGCTCAGACTGGTGGAGCGGGGGACTGTAGTTGGTTCTCGGAAGCCACAGATCGCATGGTCGAAGGCTTCCGATTCCCCGTTGACATCCTCAGGTCGTTGGTTCAAATCCGACAGCCGGGACCACATTATTATGAGTCTGTCGCGTTTATGATGCGATCGGGTAACTGGAATCTTAAAAGAATTGTTTTGAGGCGTTTTTGCAATATAAGCATATGATTACGAAAATCGCACGTATTGCTTCAAATTAATGTATATATTAATAATTTATATCTTAAGTATAGTTTACTAATATATCGTAATTTAATGCTGGTTTTTATAAATAAAAATAAATAATTTCCTACCCTGGCACCCCTTGGTTTCGTGTGGAAGTGTATTTGTTTGTAGTATAGTAGGGCAACATTCATGAAATATGTGCTTTGGTATAGAAAGAGATAGTGATGATGTGTGTAGAGGGTGTGTGTTAAAAATCGAAACTGTTTTAAATTTTAATGATAGTTTTTGACATAAGTAACATCATCGATCGTTTTTCCCCAAATTGAGATAATACAGATCACACAATCTAAATATACATATGTTGTTCTTGCGTTATAGTAAAGTGTGATTGAATGGATGCTGTCTCTGCAGGTATGGTTGCAGCCATTGGCGGTGTGGCTGGAAAATTAGTTGAGAGAACGTGGACATCTGGTGAAAAATGGTTGAAATCTTTTTTTAAAGATCATCAGCCAGCAGCACAGCAAAAGGCACAGCAGAACGCATTAGATTTCTTAAACGAACTCGCCAATCGAGTACATGAAATTGAAAGCACGATAAAAGACAACTCTAGATATAAAAAATTTGTTGACGATGCATTATCCGATCCTGATTTCTCTGCATTATTAAAAGATGCTATGATTCATTCTAGCCGTACAGATTCAAACGAAAAACATAAATTACTTGCCCAACTTGTTTCGGAAAGATTGCACACATCACAAGGGTCGATGGTTGCAGCAGCGTGTAATTTAGCGTGTTCCACAATCCCTTATCTTACATCAGATCAACTTCGTTGTTTGGGTGTTATGTGTATATTGTATGAAGTTCGACCGCACCCTCGTCACCATATACATATAAAAACAAACCGTTTAGAGAAATCAACACAAACAACACAAGAAGAACAAGACATTGAATATTGGACGAACTGGCTCTCGAAAACATTGGGTCCAATGCTTCCTATCAAAAAAATGGGAAGAATTGATTACGCTCACCTAGAATCGTTCTCATGCATCCGCCGTACAGTCTCTACTGGAAACAATACACAAACAATAGACGAATTTATAGAATCGACGATTCCGTCATTGCGTCTGGAGACGACACTGAAAGTATTCGGTGGTGTTGATAAAGCTACAAAAGAAAATCGCATCTTTAGAAAATATTTACACGAGAAACTTCCACAATATCACAACTTATCTGAGATATGGAAAAGTGGTATACGCTTTGCGAGACTCTCAACAACCGGTATGATGATTGGTGCAAGCGTGATTGAAATGCTCGCTAACACCAAAGTCTATATTAAATGGGACGACGACGAACATGGTACGACTGAACAAAATGAACCGATCATTAACAACCAAAGATCTGAAATAGCGACCGACGTGTTGATCAAAAAGCCTGTACTAGAACTAAAAGAATATCAAAACGCAGGTCGGGTAACCTCACAATACATGCACGATGGGGGGTTCGCCACAGGTAAACTATTAAAAACAACTCGAAAGAAACAAAGAAGCCACCAATATAAAAATAAAATCTCCACCCGAAACCAAGGGGTCTAGGGGTAACACCCCCAACCCAGACGCAATTACTTCTTTACCCACATCCCACCAGTCTCTTTAACTACCTTCTTCTCTTTAAGAACTTCCAGCACTGGTTCGAGGATATTCTCGTTCACATCTATCTGGAACTGCCTAAAAAGGGCGTTTCTTATCTTTTTGGTAGATTTAGGGGCATCCAGCGTCTTTGGAATGAGAGATTGGAGATCTTCGTTGATATTCCATGGAAATATAAACCAAGCCCAGTCCTTCTCGGGAACGATCTCGCCATAGAAGTCAGGGATTATCTTTGAATGTGTGATGTGCAGCAATGTGGCAGATTTCGCGCTCTTTGGCTTGAGACCTTTCACATGGTTGATCGCGAGCATTAAGCTCTGACCAGTATCTGTGATATCGTCCACGACAAGCACGTTCTTGCCTTTGATGTTCGCGGTCAGCGGTTGGGCGATCTTTGCTGTGCCGTCCGGCGTGGCAGTCACGCCCCAATGCTCGGTTTTGACGCTGTACAAATTCTTTATAACTAGGTGATCGCAAACAAGTCTTGCAGGTGCCCAGCCGCCTCTCGTAATTCCGATTACCGCATCTAAATTGAGTTTCGCGATCTTGATTTTTTTTACCAAATTGCTCGTCCACTCATGGACTTCATCCCAAGAAACAAGCGTACATTTGAAGGATTCGATCATTTTTCTACACTCCTATTTTATTTTATCCCTTGTTCTGTTCTTTTATCCTTTGTTGTATTGATGCAGATAACTCGCCACCCAATAAATTTTTTGTTTTACGCAAAACGACACAAAATCAACGCGATCTGCTACCTATAATAATAAATCATAACACAATTCCGCATCTGTTTGCCTCAGGGAATTTCTGTGCAAATTCAAACGCCAGTAATAAAATTACAACAGAACAGTTTTTATAAAATTCACATATTTTAACCAATGGAATTTAACTCCCGAAACTATAAAAAGTCAATATATATTCTGTTTATCAATAAAACGATACTGTACTCGATAAACAACATTATGCGACACCTGAAAAAAAACCAGGAGCGAAGAACACCAATATGGCAAAACAAAATTATGAAGATATGCAACGCAAGCGCGCGAACATGCAAAATCAAGCCCGAAACCGCCTGACGCATCCAGTAAACGACATATGGGAAACAAAAAGCCAAAAACTGTCTGGAAAAGCCATCGTATTGGGAGTAACTGGAAGCATCGCCGCTGTCGAAACAGTAAAGCTGGCGCACGAGCTCGCAAGACACGGCGCAGACGTATGGTGCGTGATGAGCCGCCCGACTGCAAACATCATACACCCGGACGCGCTGGAATTCGCGACAGGGCACCCCGTGATTTTGGAAATCACAGGTCAGACCGAGCACATATCTTTGTGCGGCGACACAAAAAGAAAGGCAGATATACTTCTTATCGCCCCCTGTACCGCAAACACGCTGTCAAAAATCGCGTGCGGGATTGACGACACGCCTGTAACGACATTCGCGACAACCGCGATAGGATCCGACATACCGATTCTCATCGTGCCTGCCATGCACGCATCCATGTATCGCCATCCGATTGTAAAAGAGAACATGGAAAAACTGCGAAAGTACGGGGTAACAATAATAGAACCAAAAATCGAGGAAAACAAGGCAAAGATGATGGATGTTGATGAGATTGTTGCAAACGTCTTTAGACGCATCGGAAAAAATGACATGGCTGGAAAAAAAACACTGATAATCTCGGGGTCGACCGAAGAGGAAATCGACGACGTCAGGGTGATAACGAACCGGAGCACGGGAAAGACGGGGATTGAAATCGCAAAGGTTGTCTTCGAACGCGGCGGCAATGTCACGCTTCTATGCGGGGCAAGCTCAGAAAAACCGCCGAGGTATATTCAGACAGAGAGGTTTTCCTCAGTAAAAAATTTAATGGATACACTAAAAAAGACGGATTTGCATAAATATGATATAATAATCATTCCCGCCGCAATATCCGATTATACTGCAAAGAAGCAAAAAGGAAAAATATCCTCTACGAAAAAGAAAATTTCATTGGAGCTAACACAAACGCCAAAGGTTGTGGACTTCATAAGAAAAACATCGACGGCATACCTCGTTGGGTTTAAGGCAGAGCACGGGATACCCGAGAAGGAACTGATCGACCGCGCATACGGGCGGTTAAAAGATATGGGCATGGACTTGATAGTAGCCAACGATATTTCGCTTACGACACCAGACGAAAACGTGGTTTTCATAATAGACAAAACCAAAAAAACCAAAAAAGTTGAGGGCAAAAAACAAAAAATCGCGGAAGAGATAATCGACACCATAGTCGAAAATGTAAAAAGTATCGGTGGTGGGAGCTGAAATGACGACTATGCGACGCAAGGCGTTTGCACCCGGCCACATCAGCGGTTTTTTCCAGATATGCAGAAATTCCAGGAATTTAGAAAAATACGGCTCCCGTGGAGCAGGCATCTGCATTAATAAGGGGGTAACTTCTGCCGTGGAAATTAAAGAGAGCGACGCTCAAGCAATCCGTGTATTTATAAATGGAAAGGAAAGTGCCGCCGAGGTCACCAAACAGGCAATAAAAAATCTCATCTCTGCAGGATCAGCATATAATAAAAAAACGAAGCAGAAGGGCACAAAAACCCAACCGCCCGACTCGAAATACAGCATCACGATCAACACCGCTCTCGAACTGCCGGTCAGCCAAGGGTTCGGCTTGAGTGCAGCCGGTGCTTTAAGCGCCGCACTCGCGACAGCATATGCACTCGAACTGAAATATCCAAAGACCGAAGCAGTATCTGCCGCGCACAAAGCAGAGATAGCATGCGGAACTGGTTTGGGTGACGTGGTTGCCGAAGCCACCGGGGGTGTAGTGTTCAGGCGGGAACCAGGCATACCGCCGCACGGTGTTGTAGATAGGATAGACAGCGACAGTGATGTTGTCCTTTGTGTGGTTGGCGAGGAGATATTGACAAAAGACATAATCCTCAACGCAAAGCACATAGAACGCATCAACGACAGCGGCGAGAGGTGTATGATTGAGTTCCTTGCAGATCCAACAATCGCAAACTTCTTTGAGGTTGCGTATAAATTTACCTTGGAAATCAAATTGATGTCTTCGCCAGTCATAAACGCGATAAACGAGGCGCGCAAATACGGCGCGGCAAGCGCGTGCATGCTCGGAAACTCTGTTTTTGCGATGGGGGACGTCGATAAAATGACAAACACCCTCAAAGAATACGGCGAAGTCTATCTGTGCGAGATAGACAAGGACGGAATGAGGGTTTTGACATAAGAAGTCACTATCAAATGAGGGTTTTGGCCTAAGAAATCATTGTCAGACCAGAGCCCAAACATTTGGCGAAGCACGCTTCAAATTACGCATAGAAACAGATAGAACCGCTTTTCCTGGCAATATAAGGGTGAAACAAAATCTTCTACCTCTCAGTTATACATTTTTATCTCTGTATATATTTTTGTCTCTACCCGTCTGTTTTTATCTCAGTATGTGTTTTTATCTCTATCTGTGTGTTTTTATTTCTATATGTGTTTTTTTTTATCTCTATCTGTGTGTTTTTATTTCTATATGTGTTTTTTTTTATCTCTGTCTATGTTTTTATCTATTACGACCGTCGAGACTGGTGGTCGGTTGATCTTACTGGTGAAATGTTGAAATATCCTTAACATGGCAATCTTTGTCTATCGGAGAATACCTTTATAAACGGCCATTTCCTTATGTTTTTTCGATGTTCAGAGAAACAATCGAAGGACTCGACCAAATCTTTGAAACTGATATTAAGACAAGAAAGACACTCCTGGTGCTGGGTGGCGGCGGGACGCTTAAAACAAGTTTTGTATACAATCTTCTATCGCTCCATCTCGCGAAGACAGGAGAGGTCGCATTATATATCACGCTGGAAGAAAGCGAGGAAAGCATACTGGAGAATATCAGATCTATAAACGCGCCTATTAGCAACAACATTCATATTGTGGATTACAACATTCTTAGATCGCAGTTCAAGGATAAGGAAAAGGACCTGGAATTCGCGTATGTTTTGGAAACATTAATGAACTCGTTTAAAAAAGAGTACCCCGACAAATTCAGGTACTTGGCGTTAGACTCGCTCGGTGCGTTATATTCGTTGATAAAAATTTCAGACGCCAGGTCAGACATATACCACTTCTTTAATACATTAAAGGATTTGAGCTTAACCGGATTCATAATCGCAGAAGAAACAGTTGCCGAACAGGGCAAGTTCGGTTATGAGGATTTCCTAACCGATGGAGTAATCACGCTGGGCTTGGTGGAAATAGAGGGACAGGTAAAACGATACATGCAGGTGAAAAAGATGCGCACCGTAAAGCACCAGATGGACAAATTTGAGATGGCAATCGGAGACAACGGGCTCACGATTGTCGGGCCACTTTTCTCTGAAGCGGGATCTTCGTAGATTAATAGCAATTAATTTTTTCAGAAATCAAACAACAATAACCGGCCATATGTTTTGAAAGTCTCAAAGCGCCCAATGTGAAAAAGGCATTAAACAGATAATAATAAATAAACAAAATAAATTATAGATAAAATACTATTATTAAAAAGTAAGAAAAACTAAAAATACGGCAAATAAACAATTTATTGCAGTAATCACAAAATCATTGAAACGCAATGTAATAAAAAATAAGATATTAAAAAACAGAAAATTATGCGGCTGTAGTCTAGTGGTTAGGACTGGAGCTTCCCAAGCTTCAAACTCGGGTTCAAATCCCGGCAGCCGCACATCAACCAACAGAACCAATTAACAGTGATAGGATTTGAACCGAAGGTGTTGGAAAATTTTTAACTAATTATATTGAAATTTTTTAACTGAGTGGTATAAAGCACCTCTACATCAAATCCCGACAACCGCACATTGGCTGATAGAACTAATTTTAACAGTGGCGGGATTTGAAAATGCGACGAACAAATATCATAACATCGCATGGCTCTGAAAAATTTTAATACACATTGTAGAAATTTTTCACTCCGAAGGAGAAACCCCGGCAGCCGCACATAAAACTCGGGGCAGCGCATACCCCGCGCATAAAATCAGCCGGATGTATCAGAGCGAATCGCCGCGCAACGATACCCTTCTTGTAATTTCGCGAAGCAAACGCGAAACCTCTTTTTTTACATAACACGATTCGAGTATCCCAAATATCTTGTCGGCATTGCCCTTGTCGGTTTTGATTGTGCCGACATACGAGTTGTCCCCCAATTTCGCCCAAATGAGATATGTATCGTCAACAACAATGATCGGGACAGATAAGCGATAAATTGAGGACAACCTATAGTTCGAATGCTCCTTCCAGAGTTTCTCCTCCTCCACCAAATTTTGCTCAAATATTGTTAACCGACCCTCGAATCCTATTGTTTTATCTTCAAAAAACTCGTCTCGTGTGTATGTATACGAATATAATAACAAACACGAACCTCCTTTTCCAACAACACGGCGGATACTATCCTTAGATATCTCCGCAAACTGTTCTCTATGTTTTTTGTCGGGAGACCGCGTGTCGCAGAGGAGTGATAACGAATTTTGAAATGCCCCTATCCTTTTTTGTGCTTTTTGTACTTCTGCACCAATATATTTGTAAACTTCCTCTTCACAATCGATAAACTCAACCATGTTTACACCAGTTTATCATATGCGCGGTTGTATATTAAAAGTTTCTATACTGGGTATAAAACCTTCAACTTATGGAATATTTGGTCCGAATCATCCTTTGATGGGCGAGAATGCTCCGATAAGGCACAGCACCTAAGTCGAAGACATCCAGAGATATTCCAAAAAGATTAAAAAGACCGAGAATATAACGAGTATAGGCGCATCGCAGGGCGTACAAATCCTGCAGAGATCGAAAAACCAAGAACCTGGCGAAAGACGTTGAGATATACCGGGGTGTTAGGCGTACCCTGTGACCTATAAACCGTCTACAGTAGGGGCGAAGTTTGGGGGCAGTGATTCTGCTTGATATTGGACCAAATGCTGCCGTTGAGACCACGTCCCTCGGGGGCTTGGGTGAATTTGGTTGCAGCCGGAGGGTTGCAGCCGTTTACTTCATCAGGGGAACCGGGTCAGGTCCGGAAGGAAGCAGCCTTATCCTGAACTATTGTCGCTCGAGGGGGTGCGGGGTTGAGAAGGTATTTGGAGCACCCAACTATTGAGCAGAGCACCCACCTCACACGCTCTCAGCGTCCGCTAAAATAAATTAATAACCAAGTTAAACTGATATGGAGAGCATTAGCTGTATAATCGAGAGCATTATTTGCCTATTCACACACAGTTCAACACGCAGCTACTCATAGAAACAGATCGGATGAAAAAAAAAGAGGAATGATTATGAACGACATAAGAATGAACAAACTGGCAAAAAACCTGATCAACTACTCGGTTAGATTGAAAAAAGGCGAAAAAATATTGATAGAAACTTTTGACATACCGCCCGAATTCGTGAACGAATTGATAAAAGAAACGGTTGCGGTCGGCGGCACACCTATAGTCGAGTTGAAAAACAATTTGGTGTTAAGAGAACTTTACAAGAACGCTACCGAGAAAGGCATGAAGATTATCGGCGACTATGAATTATATCGAATGAAGAAGGTAGACGCATATATAGGCGCGAGAGGGAGCTTCAACATCTCCGAGATGTCGGATGTTCCAATGGAAAAAATGAAGTTGTACCAAACACACTGGCTTAAACCCGTGCACCTCCAGCAGCGTGTTCCGCACACAAAATGGGTGGTCCTCAGATGGCCGACGTCTTCAATGGCGCAGCAGGCAGGCATGAGCACGGAAGCGTTTGAGAATTTCTATTTCGACGTCTGCACCATGAATTACAGCAAGATGTCAAAGGCCATGGACTCGTTAAAATCCTTAATGGAAGAAACAGACAAAGTACAAATAAAGGGCCCGGGCACAGACCTCAGATTTTCGATAAAAGGCATACCTGTGATAAAATGCGACGGGAAGCTGAACATTCCGGACGGCGAAATATTCACAGCACCGGTTAAGAACTCCGTAAACGGCGTTATGACATACAACACACCCACCATATACCAGGGCACGGCGTTTGAAAACATAAAACTGAAGTTCAAGAACGGGAAAATAATTGAAGCGACAGCGTCGGACACGGCAAAGCTGAATAAAATACTCGACTCTGACAGCGGAGCCCGCTATATCGGCGAGTTCGCACTCGGGGTAAACCCGTACATAACCCGCGCAATGAAGGACATACTGTTCGACGAGAAGATAATGGGGTCTTTCCATCTGACGCCCGGCAACTCATACGACGAGGCAGATAACGGAAATAAATCAGAAATACACTGGGACATGGTCTGCATCCAGACAAAAGAGTTCGGCGGCGGAGAGATATATTTCGACGACATGCTTGTAAGGAAAGACGGAATGTTTGTCGGAAAGAAATTGGAATGCTTGAACCCAAAGAATCTGAAATGATTTCTTTCCTATGTTTTACATGTTCGTGCATTGAATCGTCGTCGGCTCATTTCTAATAGATGCTAGACAGTATAGTTTAGAAAATGCACCCGATCTATTTACGATGTTCAAAAGAAAAAACAAGAACCCCATTTAGGGGCCAAATTGGGCGTACTTGGAATATCTACTCGCTCTTCTTCGGCTTGAACGTCATTATCGGTTTTCCCAGCGGAAGGATCTCAACTCCCGTGTGTTTGTTCAGCAGTGCTCCTGCAGCTCCGTAGAACGCGGAGAAAGAGGTACCGAGTAATGTAGCCCCGGTGATTCTAGAGTCGAATGGGTAGTATGAATTTACTATAAGCGCTATCAGCGCCAAGTCAATGAATATCAGGACGACAAACAGCATTTTGTTGGTGTTAAGCGACCCAAAGGTCAGGTATATGCTGAATACCAGATAACCTATGAACGCGAATGTTAGGTGCTTAGGTTCTACGGCAACGCCTCCCCACAACATAATGACATATGTTAATGTGAGACCATACCAGAGCAGTGCGTATCCCGTGAACGCGGTTGCACCAAACAAGTTATTCCTGCGAAAATCTATACTGCCGGCGATAAGCTGTGCAGTTGCACCTAGGAACAAAGTCCACGGTATTATGAGTGCCTTTTGAGCGCCTGTCCAACCAAAATCTGCGGAGGCAAGTACTAACGCGGCTACAGCGAGCCCAAATAACCCCAGGCTTGTCGGGTCCGCAATCGTGGGGCTATTTTGTGTTGTTGTCTCTGACATATCCACCTCACCTTGAAATCGGGAAAGGCACGCTATTATTTAATGTTTTCTTGATGCTTTATATGATTTAGCTCGATATCAGGGTTCAATTTTCTTATACCAGCATATAACAAAATTTCAATTTTAGAAATCACATGGCAGGCAAATCATTGTGCCAAAAGCATTATATCTCAGTAGCAGCGTATTTTATAAGTGGCATGCACGAATCAAAAATAAAGACGCAATTAAGCGCAATGTTTGTTGCATCGATACTAGCTATATCTGTGCTTGTTGTTAGCGTTAGCTATATCTCCATATCTATGTCTATAAAAAATAGCGATGAGAAAAGAATTGATTTTTATGATGTAAACGGAAACAAGATAGAAGACGTGTTGGAGAATGTTGTTGCAAACAAACAGGAGAACGAAACCGTAAAAGCGATAGTTTCATTCAACAACAAGGACAACAACCATCACTTGAACGATTTTGAAGCTATAGGCGCAAAAATTTTGTTTGATTATCAGATAATAAACGGAATTGCCATAGAGCTTCCTTGCAATAACCTGACAAAGATACCAAATATTGGGGATGTAGAATACGTCGAGCTCGACCGTGAGTATCGCATCCAATATAATGAAAATGATGCCGAGCTAGACCGCGAATACCGCACCCTGCTTAATGACAAAGTCCAGTTGATAGACGCTGACCCGCCCACACTTCAAAAGTATGGTTATGGAGATATCACGGGATGGGGCGTAACAATCGCAGTCATAGACACCGGAATAGATCCAACCCACGAATCACTAGATGATATGGACGATAACCCTGCTACAACTGACCCAAAAGTTATCGGCTGGTATGATAATGTAAACCATAGGACATCTGCTTATGACGACCAAGGGCATGGAACACATTGCGCTGGGATATGTGCGGGCACAGGAGGGCCATCACATACATACCGGGGTGTAGCTCCGGGGGCGAAATTGGTCGGCGTTAAAGTCATGAACAGCCAGGGTGGTGGCACAGAAAGCACGATGATTGACGGCCTAAACTGGATTATAAACAATAAAGGCAAGTATAACATAAGAGTAATCTCGATGAGCTTGGGGCTGCCTTATTATATGGCGGCTATGGCTGGGATGCCATTAAACGGAAAGTCGACCATCGACAAGGCCGCAACTGCCGCAGTAAACGCGGGGTTAATATTTGCCGTGGCTGCGGGTAATTCTGGCCATATGGATGTGCAGGGAAACCGCCTAATAGTTACAGAACCGCTTAAAGAAACCATAGGCCCGCCCGCTACATGCGAAGATGTGATAACTGTTGGAAGCAATTTTCTTTCCGGGAGTGACACGGGCGTAGATTTTTATTCCAGTAGGGGGCCGACATCGGACGGCAGAACAAAGCCCGACGTCGCGGCACCTGGTACAGACGTAATGGCTCCAAACGTCAACACCAAGACCGGTTATGTAAGGCACTCTGGCACCTCGATGGCCTGCCCAATGGTTGCTGGTTCTGCAGCGCTTGTTATAAATTATTATCTGAATGCTACGAAAGGGTATGAAAATTACTATCCGCAAACGACGGGGGGGCTCCCAATGCCTACAAACGCACAGGTAAAAAAACTTCTAGGAGAACTCACGGCAATCGACCTTTTTCCATACAGCGAACCAGGTAAGGATAACGACACAGGCTGGGGGTTGATAGATGTAAGCGAGGCAATGAACGCAATAAACTTTTTACCTATCGCAAAGGCAACAGCTAACACCACAACCGCGGTTGCCGGTGAAACAATAACTTTTACGGCTAAGGACACAACAGACATAAACGGTCCAAGGTCACGAGCTGTTTATATGTGGGATTTCGGAGACCAGTATGCGGACCCGGCAACAAACCCGAATAAGGATTGGTACATGAACACGAGCCACAAATTTACGCGCGGCGGCACGTACACAATAACACTGACAATCACAAACATCAAGGAAGCCACCTACAGCGAACCAGACGATTTTAAAAAGGCCAACACATGGGACGTCGGGGTTTCAGGCATCAACACCAAATCGATTCAAATAACGATTCTAAACAGCCCTCCGGTCGCTGTTATAAACAAAGTGAATTTCGCAAGCGACATTGTTCCGACAAATCAGCAGACTTCTTTCGACGCATCGCAATCCTATGATAATGACACGAGCACTCCAAACAATCCTCTGCAGTATAAGTGGGCATTTGGGGACGGTTCATCTACTGATTGGGCAAGTTCGCCTACTGCACAGCACACGTATGTGACCAAAGGCACATACAACGTCGTCTTAACAGTGAAGGATGATGCCGACGCCACGGCCACAGACACCATGACACTAAAGGCGACGAGTCCTCCAGCCGCAGTACCCGGGCCTAGTCAAACCGTTAAGACAAACGAAGTTGTTTATTTTAACGGTACAGGAACAGACAGCGACGGCTCGATCGCCAAATATTTGTGGGATTTCGACGGCGACGGCACGTATGATTGGGAGTCTACAACCACAGGAAAGACAACGCATACTTACCAGCACAAAGGAGCGTATGACGCCGCCTTTAAGACAATAGACGACATGGGCGCAGAAACAATCACCAAGGTAAAAATAAACATCGAAAACACGCTGCCTGTGCCGATAGTTAAAATAACGAAATCGAACGTTACTTACCCAGGCGACACCGTACGTTTTGATGCATCCAGCTCTTACGACACAGACACCCACACACAGCAAAACCCAATATCATTCAAATGGATATTTGGCGACGGTGCGACCTCTACCGACGCAGCCACCAACCACATCTATCAGGACAACGGCATATATAATTTGACACTCCAAATAACCGATGACGATTTTGGAATTACAATTTATCGACAAAATTTAACAATACTGAACAAAAAACCCATAGCGACAATAGACGAGAATACGCGCCTGACAAACATAACAACAGCAAACAGCGGAGAAGAGATTTTATTTACATCGCCTAGCGCGTACGACCCTGACACCCATACGCCAAGCGCCCCGATAACTTACCAATGGGACTTCGGCGATGGGAATATCGGATATGGCAAAAATGCAAGACATATTTTTGCGCACAAGGGCAACTATCTCATCAACCTGACAATACTTGACGATGACAACGAAAGCGCAGAAGTCAACCTCACAATAAATATCACAATAAATAATAGAAAACCAGCTGTCGACACAGCAAACATCACACAGATGGCGAACATCACCGAAATAACAAGCGGTCAATCAATATCTTTTACGGCTCCAAACGCAACAGATATAGATACCCACGCATCAGGCAATCCGATAATTTACCAATGGAACTTCGGCGACGGGTGCATAGAGATTGGTAAAGAAATCGCACACACTTTTGCGCACGGCGGCAATTACAATGTTGTTCTAACAATACTTGACGATGACAACGAAAGCGCAGAAGGCAATTTCACAACGAATGTTATTGTAAATAATAGAAAACCAATAGTTAATGTGACTGATACCACGCAGATAGTGAGCGCAAGCGAAACAAAAAGCGGACAATCGATAGCATTTACAGCGCCGAACGCAACAGACCCCGACACTAACACATCAGATAATCCAGTAACTTACCTATGGGATTTCGGCGATGGAAGTACTAGTGCGGAGAAAACCCCAAATCACACCTACAATAAAAGCGGCTTCTTTAATGTGACATTGAAGATAATCGACGATAGTAACGAAACCGTAGTTAAATACATACCAATCCAGATATTAAACACGCCCCCGCTAGTCAGTAATGTGAGCGCGCCGAAGGCGGGGGACGCAGGCAAAGGACTTTCTTTTGCCGCAAATTGTGCGGATGCCGACGGGGCGATCGTGGATTACATATGGGATTTCGGCGACGGCACAACCGAAAAAGGTTCCGAAGTTACCCACGTGTATAAGCGAGGAGGCGCGTACACGGTTACGTTAATCGTTACAGATAACGAAGGGGGCGTGACGAACACAACCACAACAGTCAACGTCAGCGGGACGATTGGGGATGTTATCGGTATACCTCTAGATGGAGTCACACTCATTCTGTTTATTGTGCCGATTATTGTCCTGGTGTGTGTAGCAGTAGTCTATTCTAGAAGACGGGGAAAACGAAAAGAGAAGGAAGCACCGGAAGAAGAGAAACCAAAAGAAACACCGGAATCAACAAAAGGAACTGCAGCAACACAAATGTTGGGTGGTGTAGATGGGCACAATGAAAGTTTACCACTTCCAGGGTACCCCGCGGGAGAGCGGCAGCAAACAGGATATCCCGCATACGGACAGACTGATGCCCAAGCGGCGGATGCTGGGTGGCGGCCGCAGCATATACCGCCGGCACAACCAGGATATGGAAGTGAAGAAGCAATAGGAAGAGAAACGCAACAGGCACCGGTAGGGCCAGAAGGAAGAAAATCTGTTTATGATGCATACGGCCAGCAGCTAGACGCGAGAAAATCCGCGAAACCTGCGGCAACGGCTACACAGACAAGATGCCCCAAATGCCGTTACTCCATATTGGTCACATCGCCCGAGAGGCCAATCAAGGTGCACTGCCCGAAGTGTGGCACAGTGGGCATATTAAAACAAAAACCAACACAAAAAACACCCGTACCAGAGCAACGCTACGAAACGCCTCCGAGAAAACCCGCGCTGGGGACGGTGCAGAAACAGGCAGAAAGACAGCATGGCTATGAACAGCCGCCCGCAAAAAAATCCATACTGGATGGGATGAAGAAAGGGCCGGAAGGAAAACCTCTTGTAAAAAAACAATCACAAACTAGCACCAAAAACTGTCCAAGATGCCAAACACCAATAGTTATAACCCAGAGCACAAGACCGCTTACTATAACCTGCCCGAGTTGCGGGCTTTCATGCGTTCTGCGCAAACAAAAAACCTTATAAACACATAATATATTAAAGCGGACTCTATATAAATAAAAATAGGAGAATTGTTATGGATGAAATATCACTAGCAGTTGGAGTAATAGGGCTAGTCGTGGGGCTAGTTGCGTTGTTGATAGTCTATCTCCAAGTTATACAAAAAGCCCTGCCTTCCTTGAGAAATAACCTGACCACAACTAACGAAAGACTCGACAGGTTCGAAGCGGTCCTTACGCAAAAGACTGACTTTACGATAGATGAATTGTTTGAATCGATAAAAACATCCACTATAATCAGGGAAAGAATCGCCGAGGGGCTGGAAGAGAACACATATACGATCGAGGGCGGAGACCAGATTTTCCAGAAAGCGCTCTCCATGTTGAGGGACGCAAAGAAGAGCATATTGTCAATCTGGTGTTTGCCGAGCGAGGAGCCGCCGAAATGGTATAGCGAAACCATAGAAGAAAAAATCAAAGAAGGCGTGCAGATCACCCGCCTGATGAACCTCAGAAATCCTGCGATACGGGCCAATGCTATAGAGTTGATGAAGAAATTCTACAATGTAAAGAATTTCGCCATATATCACACAGATCAAACAAGTTCGGAAACAATGATAGTGGACGACAGGCAGGCGATTATTACATTCCCGACCGCGGAACAGATCTCGAACATCAATTCTGCAGTATACACCGACAACCAAAAGTTCGTAAACGCAATCAGGGCATGGTACCAGCAGTACATATATACAGAAAAGAACAGGATCAAGAGCGTAAACGACATAATGAAGTATTCTGAGCAGGCGAGCAAAACAGCAGAAGCAACAACAGAGACAAAACCGGCAGAGTAAATGTGCTATGTTATTTTGTGTACTGGTGTCTGTATCGGGTAGGCTATAGCATCAATAATTTTTGTATTAATCTTGTTAGTAGTTGTTAGTAAATCTAGCCAATTAGCAGTGCGGCATATACCTTCGCATCGTTTAGCATGTTTTCAATAACACAATATTCATTCGGCGTGTGCGGCACTTCGTCGAGCTTCGACCAGACAACAGCATCAAATCCGGCTTTTCTAAACATTGCGGCGCATGTGCCCCCTCCTATGCCGCCGACATAGGGCTCGTTTTTGTAAACTGTTTTAATCGCGGTCTTCAGGTTGGTCACAATCCATGAGTTTTGGCTTGTGGGCGGCGCCGCAGGCTCGTGATTTGCGGCTCCTATTTTCATCTTTACATTGAACTGCTTTTCATATTTGGATGCGAGGTCTGTCACAGTCTTCAAGACGTCGTCGGTTTTGTATTCGGGAAGGATCCTCATGTCCATATAGAATACGTCGTCTCCTGGTATTGTGTTAACGTTCGGTACGTTAGCCTCTTTTTTCGTAGGCTCGAATGTAGATACTGGGGGGTCGAACAGCGTGTTTTTTGCATTATACTTCGAGTACAACAAGGTATCAAGTTCGTTTGCAAATTTTATTGCTGTCTTAAACGCATTTATGCCCTTCTCAGGCGTGCTGCCGTGCGTCTGCTTCCCCTCTGTAGTCACTTTCAGCCACATGATCGATTTTTCCGCAATCTCGATTAATGTGCCTTGTTCGTTCCCGCCGTCAGGCACTATAAAGAAATCCCGGTTATGCTCGAATATTCCCTTGTTCACGATATGCTTTATTCCATATTTGCTGCCTGTCTCCTCATCAGCAACAAGCGCGAGGCCGACGTCATACTTCGGCGTTATTCCCATGTCCTTCAGGATTTTTAGGGCATACATCGCGGCAACCATTTCCTGGTTGTTGTCCTCAGTGCCTCTGCCATATACCTTCCCGTCCTTTACCACAGGTTTAAACGGGTCGCTGTTCCATTTTTTCATATCGCCTGGAGGAACTACATCAGTGTGGCAGGCTATCCAGATCGTCTTTTCGCTGCTCTTTCCCTTCATCTTTACAACAATATTTGGTCTTATCTTCGTCGGGGATTTATCGTCAGGAGCGTCGAAATGCTGGATGTCCGTGAAACCGAACGACTTCAGCATTTTCTCCAATAAAATGACTTTTTTAGTCTCCCCTTCTCCGCCTGATCGCGGGTCTATCGCAGGGATTTTTACAAGCTCGCAAAGCGAGGAAACTATCTCGTCCTTAGATTCCTCGATCTTCGCAAAAACATCCTCTAAATTATGCTCTGTCTTCGTCATAGGCCTTCGATGGATAAGACGAATGCGGATATATTAAAATATCCTAAATGTTGACTTTTAACCGCGATGGGCAGGCGATTCCTTTTTGAAATATTTGAGACAACCAATATTTCTATTCACAGTCTCAAACCTCTCCCACCTCAATATACGGAATCACAGTATTTGACGTCACGTGAGTCAATTTTAAATTATGTGCGCCGGCAGACAACGTAAACGTGGCGTTATCGTTTGATGCAAGTCTCAGATCGCTCTTCAAAATATATCTCTGCTCATCGCTTCCAGAAAACTTGTACCTGATTACGCTGCCGTACGTGCCGTTTATTGCGTCACCGATCTTCACGTATTCGATGGTGCTGAACGCATTGTTCTTGAATTCCACAGTCACTGGTAGGGATGTTCCGCCCCCGCCGTTGGATACTTGCCTTGCTGTTGTCTCTATCCTGCTGAATTCGTTTATCAGCATGGTTTCAGCCTGTGTTTTCGAATAAGTGGAAAGCCCGTATAACGCTATAGGGATTGTCATGCCAGCGACGATAACAACTAATATCAATCTAAGGGGAAGACCTTCAATACCATCATTATTTTTGTAAAAGTTCAAGAGATCACCATACACTTTTACTTTAAATATAATTATATTTTATTATTATGCCTCATCATGCTTTTAATTTAATCAATTTAATGCTGGACTGTTTAACGCCGCGATTCACAAACACTCGGGGCAACGTGTTATTTACGTTCCTCCAACTTTTCCTCCTCCACCTCTCCCCGTGGAGATTTCTCTACGAATATCTGGGCGGAAAAGCTGTAGAATTTTGTTTTTGGGTTCTTCCAGGAGTCGATGTTCAGGCCTGCCTTCATGCATGTGTGCCCCAGGAATTCCTCTACACCCCATTTCCATTCGACAGGCACCTGGGGGAGAAGAAGCCCGCGGCCGTAGCCCAGCGAGACGATAAGACCGTCCCGCCCGATCTTTATCTTCTTCAGGTATTCCTTCGGCTCTTTGACTTCCACTAATTTCGGAACGCTGAGCAGGCTTACCTCGATAACGATATTTCCGAGTTCGCCCTTGTCTACAGGCGGGAATCTGGGATCCTCTGTTGAAGCGTTTATTGCGGAATCCGTGAGTGCGTCTATAAGCTCCATTATCGGCTCGGGATAGCCGATGCAACCGCGAAGTTCCTTGCCCGGATAGGTGTTTATGGTCACGAACACACCTGATTTCTGCTTAAACGACTCAGGAATATTTGGGTGCTTCGGGAGTGTTTTTCCGGCAACGTGGTTTTCGACTGTTTCCCTTGCGATTTTAATCGCGAGTTTTCCTTCTTCGAGAGAGAACATACTGATCAATACGGAATAAATATGCATTCTATAAAGAGTTTGGGTTTATCGGCAAAAATTTCAACTAGAACCTGTCTGAAAATCCCTTTGTGCGAGTTCGTTCGATTGCACTACTATGCAGGCTGCACTGATGATGGATATTTGCAAGATGGGGTTTGCTCGGCTACTCCCGCACTCTGCCCCTTATCCACTTTTTTATCTTTTCTTTCTTCAATATTGCCAATCTTGCGGCGCGCTCTATGTCGTCTTTAGCATCTTCAAAGCGTCTTGATGTACCCTTATCCACAACTTTTTTTATCGGCGTATACGGAGATTCTCTAAACAACTTTGGCAGCGGCTTTATTTTGTTTTTGGATTTAATGAACACTCCTCTGCCCTTTTCCACTCTGCCTACAACTTCGACCTTCATTTTCTTTTTATTCATAAATTTCATTAAATCGCTGACATGAATTTGCGGAAGAATGAAAACAAAAGAATCTAGGGAAACTCCCAAGAAATCTATGTCTAGTTTCTCAAGCATCCTGAGGACTTTAGGGTTCACTACGCTTCTTATCTTTTCCTCATCTAGTATTATCCTGACGCCTGCCCCTTCAGAGGTTTCGTGCGCGTCGCCCCTTATCCCGCCGTTGGTCACATCAAGCATCGCATGTACGTTTTTTATGTGCGGGGATTTAAGAAGTGCAATGCCTGTTTGTATGTTATCTACATTAAGCGTTTCCTTAACCGCCGCATGATAGTTGTTGTAAAGCGCGGTTGTTGTGATAGTGCCTCCGCCGCACCCCTCGGTCATAAGAATGACATCTCCCGGAACCGCATCTTTTCTCGGGGTTATGTTCTTGGAATGGCCTACCGCGCCCACGCAGCCTGTCAATCTGTCGCCCAAAACCAAATCGCCGCCGATTCTCAGTGTGCTTCCTGTCACCAGCGGAACATTCGACAGCTCGCTGACAGCAACAATCCCCGCAGTATAATCAAAGACCTTCCCCACGTCACCGTCGTTGGCAAGGTGTATGTCAGAAAACATTGATATCGGAACTGAACCCATCACTATGATATCCCTCAAGGCAGCCCTTGCTGCATGGAAACCCGCAAGGAACGGAAAACAGCTCAATCTTGAATGCATCCCGTCTACGGCAACTGAAATATAATCGTCGTCAACAAACACGACGCCCGCATCGTCCTGGTGCGTCGGATCGATGACCGCAGAGGTTCTTCCTATAATGTCTGCGATCTTGCGGTGAATAAAGAAGTCTCCGGTTCCCCTGCAGCCTAGACCTGAATCGTTTGCGCTGATCTTTGCCTCAGGGCATTCGCACAAAAATTTTGTAAATTTGTCTGAGATGTTTCGCATCGATTTTATCTCTTCTATAATCGCCTTTGCTTTTGCGGCCGACGTGTATTTTTTTCCTTCGGAGAGGATTTTCTCCTCATCTCCTTTGTATCTGACGTACAATTTTCGAAACTGTTCTTCTAGGTCCAAAATTTCACCGTTTACCTTTAGGTTTTCTTAACACAACATATGCGAGGATTAGGATAATTATGAGGAATACGAAAATACTTAGAATGCCCTTGGGGCTGTCAATCATACACAACTCTTCGCTGACACCTATAATTCCGGCGGCAACCAACGCGGCCACCACTACACCGGTTATCGCCTCGCCTGCAATCAAGCCCGAGCTGAAAAGAACACCGCGGCTATAGGTCTCATCCTTTTCTGCGTTGCATTTTTCGAGCTCCTTTGTTTCAGCGCGGGTCATCCTTTCTTTCTGGGTTGTGGTGGTAAATCCAGTTTCTATCTTCCTATCCACGAAGTGTTTTATGCCGCCGCCTATCAGGATAGGTATGGATAAGGTAAAAGGAAGGTACATGCCCACAGCTATTGCCATTACTGGTTTTCTGAGTATTATAAACAAGATTCCGAGCTCTACACCCATCAGGAAATACGGCCAATTCATCGTGCCTCCGAATATGCCGTTTGTCACCATTGCCATAAGACCTGCCTGGGGGGCGGGTAGGGCTTTGCTTCCAAATGTGTAAGCTGCGCTTAAGACACCGAGAACAGGGGGTATGATAATCGCGGAGACTATGACGCCGATCATCAGGGCTATCTGCAGGTTTCTGGGAGTGGAGCCCAAAAGATACCCGGTTTTAAGATTCTGAAGGTTGTCGCCTGCTATTGATGCTGCACAACAAACTATCGCGGCTACAAGAATAGTTGCCGACGCGCCTACCGCGCTCGGCACCCCCAGCGCTACAAGCAAAAGTGCGGTAAATATCAGCGTTGCGATTGTTACGCCAGATATTGGGTTGTTTGAACTGCCTATGATCCCTGCCATATACCCCGCTATCGCCGAGAAAAAGAATGCGGCGATGACCATGATGATCGATGTTACGAGAGCTACTGCGAAAGTCTGCAGTACATACCAATACATCAAAAAGATGCAGACACTTATCAAGCCCGCGAGAATAAACGTAAATGCAGTCGGAAGGTCCAGTTCAGTCCTGATAACCTTTTCCTTATCCTTGGACTTGCTGCCGCCTATTACGCCTCGGACGCCTTTTGTTATTGCGTTTCTCATGCTCCATATCGCAGAAAGGCCGCCGACAATCATAGCGCCTATGCCTACATAACGTACCCGATCACTCCACACAATTGTAAGCGCGTCTACGGGATTGTCTGCAAGCGGAAGGCCGTTAGCTAAGACTACCAACGGAACCAGGAGCATCCAAGCGATTACGCCGCCCAAAAAAACGAAAAACGCTATGCTGGGCCCCACTATGTAGCCCACGCCCAGCAGCGCAGGGGACAGGTCGCTTCCAAAATAGAAATATGCCCTGCCCGCGCCTATCGCTTGTTCGACTTTGCCGGAAAGAGCTTTCATTCCTGAAGATATAAACTTAAAAACAACCCCGATGACTAGCGCCGAAAGGACGTATGTTATCTGCTTTCCGCCCCGCTCTCCTGCCTTAAGTATCTCTGCGCACGCTATACCCTCAGGATAAGGCAGCTTCATTTCTTGTATGAGTATCTTCCGAAGCGAGATAGTGAAAAGTACGCCTAAAAGTCCGCCCAGCGCGGCCACAACAGATACTGTAATGTAGTCAATCTCATGCCATACTCCCATTATGAGAAGCGCGGGAATAGTGAATATGATGCCTGCAGCGAGTGCTTCTCCGGATGATGCTATAGTCTGGGCGATGTTATTTTCGAGTATGGTACCTGTCTTAAACAATCCTTTGAGTATCGCCATGGATATTACAGCTGCCGGTATCGTCGCCGCCACTGTCATGCCCGCATAAAGCCCAAGATAGGCGTTTGCAGCAGCCATGACAACCGCTAAAATTACGCCGAGAAGAATGGCACGTACAGTCAATTCAGGTATGGTTTTTCCTGGAGGTATATAAGGAACAAACTTCACCATCACAAAACCTTGAAGGAGGATTGCAGCGAGGGAATATAATGTTACCGCAGTTACAATGCTTTATTTGTTAGTTATCTTTTTTTATTAAAAGCATCATCTTGTTATGAAGGTGTAATTAATGAACAATAAAAAAATCATTGCAAGCATCGGAATCATCGGAGGCACTGGAATGTACGATCAAAGCCTCTTTAAAAATGTGAAGGAAGTAAAACTCTCTACGCCCTACGGAGAAACGTCGAGCCTTATCGAGGTCGGCGACTTTGTCGGCAAAAAGGCGGCATTCATCCCGCGCCATGGAAAGCATCACACTATACCTCCCCACGAGGTGAACTATCGGGCGAACATCTGGGCGATGAAAGAGCTCGGGGTTACAAGAATAATATCTCCGTGCGCTGTCGGCTCCCTGAAAAAGGAGTACAAACCGGGCGAGATAGCCATAGCGGATCAATTCATAGACTTCACAAAGAATAGGGAATATACATTTTACGACAGCGGAAAGGCAATGCACATTTCAACAGCAGATCCTTTCTGCGAAGAACTCCGGGATATTTTTTACAGGGAAGCAAAAAAACTGAAAATACCGGTGCACAACGATGGAACGTATATCTGCATAGAGGGCCCAAGATTTTCCACCCGTGCAGAGAGTAAAATGTTTAGAAACTTTGCAGATATTATAGGAATGACGCTAGTACCCGAAGCACAATTGGCAAGGGAATTGGAGATATGCTACGTCTCACTTGCCATGATAACGGATTATGATGTTTGGATGGAAAAGCCAGTAGACGCAAGAGAGATAATCGAAACGATGCGGGCGAATACCGAGAATGTTAGGAAATTACTGAGGAACGGCATAGAAAAAATACCGACAAAAAGAACATGCGAATGCAAGGATGCGCTCAGATTTGCGGCGATCTAATTAAAGGTGCGGCGGAATAGGAATATTCGGGACGGCAAAACCATAGCCGTTAGGCAGATCTAGTTGTGTTTCGTATCCGTTGCTCAGGGGGTTTTCGGGGTTTGCGGATAAGTCGGGGCCATTCCCCTCATTCCCAGGTTCATACGGATTGAAAGCAGGGTCGCCATATATAACAAACTCATTAAACGTGTCGTCGTTTGCTCCGCCGTTGTCCGTGCCCTCTGATTCCACATATTTGTTTTTCGCATCCATCAATGCAATTCCCACAGTAGCGTCGCTCAGTTGATTTTTGGTGATTATACCACCGTGCTTGTCATATGTGTATCCTGCCAGGTTTCCATAGAAGTACATGCCGAGAAGGTCGCCCAGGCGCTCCCCTTCCTCCATGTTCGGCACCGGGACAATTCCACCCCACGAAGACCTCGTCGCACCGACATATATATTCACGCCCGCATGGATAAACGCCATTGATAGCGCATTATACGGATAAAGGCCATCAGTTCTCCCGGTAACGCATGAAGAACCGTATATGACAGACGGGCCGAGTGACATATCTTTTACATGCGCAACATCGAATCCTCCGCCGCCGTAAGTCCCCGGCAGTATTCCAAGTGAACCCTCCCAAGCCGTGGGTACATACCAGTAATAGAATCCGTGAGCACAGAAGAATATGAAATTGCTAGATTCGTATGTGTCTTCTGAAAACTGCCTTCGGGAGCGCTCGCCGTTTTTTGTGCTGTCTACATCAAATCCTGCTCTTGTCAGCATAGCGTTTGTTTTGTCCATCGCTGTTCTTGCGGCGCCGACAGGGGGCTCAGTGCCAACGGTTGTCATAGCACTGCTCTTCCATGACGATGATAATGCGTCAGTGTTTCCTGTGGTTGTTTGTTGATCGATTATGTTACTGTAGAAAAATGTCCTAGCAAGTAGGGCGCTTACATCCTGTGCATCCACACCCAGGATTCTCCCGGCAGGCAATTCAAAAGAAGGATTGTTGCCGCCTATGTCCATGGGTGCGTTCAGTCTGTCGATATCAATATCCATGTATATGTTGTCGCTCGGCATGCCGTATCCTTCTTCGCCGCCACCCTGCGTTGTTTTGAAGTAGTATTGCGGGACCATATTCGTATCTGCGATAATGCCGACATGCGGTTTTTTCGAAAAAGGCAGATTTTGATAGTATCCCGCGAGTGCAGTAACATCCTTGTCTTTTGCTGATGGCTTATCTGCGATTTTACCCAGCAAGGAATTCAACTCGTTTTTTACAAATAACGTCTGATTGTTTGCCTTAGTGAGAGCATTTGGATTAGATGCCGCAACACCGCACGAATTGCAACTCAGGTAACCTAAACTGTATAATTGAAAATCTTCCTTTGCAAGCACCACGCCCTGCCTAAACGCCGCGAGGTAGGGTGCAAGCGAGGAGATGCCGCGTACAAGAGGGTATGTAGGCGAAGCAAGTTTTTCTATGGTGACATCTACGGTGTAATCCGAGGTATATGTGGGGTATACTGTGGGGAGGGAAGCAACCAGCTGTATAGTGTGTGCGCCGGTGTCCTTAAAGAACGGAATTTCTGTGTAGAACCAAGCATAAAGCGGGCGGCCAACACTCCCATCTCGTATGTAGTTATAACCAGGGGAACCTCCGAAGAACTGTATCTTGTCTTCCGGTGCTGAGGAGTCTAATTTCCCATCCTTATTTCCATCTATTCCAACAAAAGCGTATATCCTCTCTCCAGAAGCGTCTGCATCATTTCCCAGCCCCATTACGCCTCTCGCTTTGGAGACATCCATCCTAATGTCTATCCTTAACCTGGCGTATACATAATCTGCCGGGATGTCGAAATTGTGGGAAGGGCCGTCGGCACCAACCGGTGCTGCACCGGGGTAGGCCGGAGCGCTGGAGTCAGAGATTTGGCCTTCAAAATGCTTATCTGTCTTTTCCAGTACTGTCGGCTCATAGATGTCAATCGGGTTTGCAATAGTTATATAATTAACAGTTGTGTTTAATCTGTTTTTCAATATACTGATGGTCAAGTCTTGCAGTTCTTCGACTTTAGAGATGTGCATTGTAGCGCCGTATCCGCGGGTTTCTCCATAGGTTATCGTATATTTCACGCCGAGTTCTCCGAGGAATTTTGCCAGCGAGGAATCCATTTTATCTGTTACGATAATCGGGATGTTCAGGTAGGATGCTATGGAAGCACCGCTCACCGCAAGGTCGTACCCATCTTGATCGTCTCTCACAAGAATGACGCAATCAGTCTTTTTCCAAAACTGTTTTGCCACATCTACAGACGTTTCCCTTACACTATCTCTTGTAATTCTATTCTCCACTATTGACGCCCCGACATAACCGCTACCACCATCGGCATCGCCTATCATTGTTATCTTCGGGTTTCCATACGCAGCTAAAAAATTTGTTACAGCGGAGGAAAGGCCGTCCCTTTTTACAGTAAGCAGCGGCATAGAAAGCTTCTCGTTTTTGTTCTTATAATAAACGGCAAGCGGCGTCGCGATAATCGCATAATACGGAGAATCATCAGATACAACAACGGTTTTATTCGACAATGTCCGCTCTGAGGTGACTTTTAATATGTCGTTTACGGTCGCAGCCCTGGTTTCAAAAATCTTCTCTTCTGGTGGGCTGACTATTATTGCCGAAATTCCAGTGATTAATAGAAGGACAACAATCGCAGTAGCAATGACTTTTTTATTTTTTTCACACAATTGCTCTATCTTTGCTAACATAGGAGGGGCGTATATGCAGGACTAAAATAAAAAGTCTTCGGGGCGCATATACTCATATCCAGATACCATGTTGTATGGTTTTCAAAATGGCCGTATAGCCTTATACAATCAGAGCCGTAAAGAAACTATAAATACCGATTACACTGTTTTATTCGCTATGACGTGCCTAGAGGAAACAAAAAAAGAGCTGAGCAAAAAGAAGGTTGAAAAATATTTGGACATAACAAAACGCGGGCTTGCAAAGGTAAAAATCGCGATGCCTGACAAATCCCACGGAAAGAAGATGGCAGACGATTTTCTAAACATGGCGAAGGCGTATTATTCAGATGCCGAAAGCTTCTTCAAGAAGGGAGATTACGTCAATGCGTTCGCATGCGTAAATTATGCACACGGCTGGCTAGATGCGGGCGCGAGGATAGGGCTGTTCGATGTCGGCGGCGATGACCAGTTGTTCACGCTTGCGGAATGAGGTGCATTAATCTTTCACTCTCCGATGTGTTGCCATGACGAACGCACATTCAAAACACATGCAAATTACTTTTTTCCAAATGCCTTCTCCACAATTTGAGGTATTATTGACACGGTTATTATCATGGAAAGTATAAAAACAAAGGTCGCTCCAGCAATTGAATCTATCGAACCGTACTTAGCTGATTTCGCACTCATCACTTCGGCTAGTATGTAGAAAACGAATGTTATCGCTATTGAAATTATTATGCAAACCAAAGTGTTTGTTTTTCCGAATCCTTTTGTCATACTGCCATTTATCTCCTTTAATTATTCTTAGAACTTTTTAGTTTATATCTCTTCAAGAGAAGAGAGTTTGTCGTGACTGAAACAGAGCTCATAGCCATGAATGCCGCAGCCAGCGCGGGGTTTACAAGATAGCCAGTAAACGGAAACAGGATTCCGGCAGCTATCGGGATGCCTGCAGTGTTATACATAAACGCCCAGAACAGGTTTTCTTTGATTTTGCGCATTGTTCTTTTGCTTAGCTTTATGGCCGAAACTACATCTCTTACGTCGTTCTTGATTAATACTATCTTGGCAGACTCCATCGCGACATCAGTCCCGCTTCCTATGGCTATGCCTACATCCGACTGGGCGAGTGCGGGCGCGTCGTTTATGCCGTCTCCGACCATGGCAACTTTCCTGCCTTCTGCCTGCAGTTTCCTGATTTCGTCTGCCTTGCCTTGAGGCAGAACTTCGGCAATTACTTTATCGATTCCGCATTGTTTTGCGATCGCTTTCGCTGTACTCTCATCGTCACCCGTTATCATTATCACTTCCAGGCCGAGCTTATGAAGCTGGGCAACAGCTTCTTCAGCATATTCGGTGATTGTGTCTGCAACCGCGATTATGCCAACCGCTTCGTTATTAATTGCAACAAGCATTGCAGTTTTCCCTTCATTTTCGAGTTTCTTCATCTCACCTTCTAGAGATATTATATTTATCTGTCTATCATTCAACAATTTGCGTTTGCCTACAATGAGTTTTTTTCCTTTATACTCTGCCTCGACACCATAGCCAGGAATAGAGTTGAACGAATCGGCATCGTCCACTTTGATCCCTCTTTCGATAGCGCCCTTTACTATCGCCTCGCCTAGCGGGTGTTCTGAACCTTTCTCTGCGGTAGCTGCCAACCTCAATATCTCCATCTCATCACGGCCTTTGGCTGTTATTATGTCTGTAAGCGAAGGCGCTCCCTTAGTGAGCGTCCCTGTCTTGTCGAATACTATAATGTCTAGTTTGTGCGTGTTCTCCAACGCCTCTCCGCCTTTGACGAGTATGCCGTTCTCCGCACCTTTCCCGGTGCCTACCATGATCGCAGTGGGCGTTGCCAATCCAACCGCGCAAGGGCAGGCGATTACAAGCACAGAAATCGATATGAGCAGTGAGAAAAGAAAGGGCGTGCTCCAGCCGTTGAAGTATTGATATCCTATAAAGAACCAGAATAGAAATGCGGCCAAAGATATCACGTGCACTGCAACTATAAAACGCCCGGCAACGACATCAGCGATGCTTTGAATAGGTGCCTTCGATGTTTGCGCGTCCTCTACTAATTTAGTTATCTGCGCCAGGGCTGTCTCTTTTCCGACTTTCGAAGCCTCGAATTTCAGCAATCCGTTTTTATTGATGGTGGCGCCGACGACTTCGTCACCAACCTTTTTGTCTACGGGGATGCTTTCGCCGGTTATCATAGACTCATCTACGCTTGAATAACCTTCCCTCACGACTCCATCCACTGGTATCTTTTCGCCCGGTCGAACAACGACCAAGTCACCAACCACAACGTCCTCTGCAGGTATGTCCATCTCCATCCCATTTCTGACCACTCGGGCAGTTTTGGCACGCAAACCCATCAATTTTCGAATAGCTTCAGAGGTCTTTCCTTTTGCAACCGCCTCTAGATACCTGCCGAGAACCACGAACGTGATCAAAAGTGCTGCAGTCTCGTAATATACATCCTCATATCCTTTCCCCAAATCGAAAAAAGTAGCGGCAACGCTGACTGCATACGCCGCCCCGGTTCCTGTTGCTATCAGGAGGTTCATATCTGTTGTTCCGTGTTTGAATCCTTTGTAAGTTCCTGTAAAAAATTGCCTGCCAGGTATCACCATTACAATCGTCGTAAGAATGAAAATAAAATAGAGGGTTGGTTTGCTCTCGAGATAGTTCGGTATAAAACCAAGATTAATGCTGTCAAAAAATCCGGGAAACGCTGTCCGCATGCTTATAATGGTTATCGGCACTGCAAGCAACGCTGCCACCAGAAGGTTGAATCTTTGCCGCTTCATCTCCATTTCTCTTGCTGTTTTTTCTCTATCCTCACCGGATGCTTCTTCCGATTCTAAAATATCGTACCCAGTATCTCTAATCGCTTTTTTTATAGCGCTTGTTGTGACAGCATTCGAGTCGAAAGTTATCTTCGCTCTTTCTAATGCAAAATTTACGCTAACACTGCTTACGCCCGGAACATTATCCAAAGACTTCTCTATATTTTGAGCGCATGCCGCACAATGCATGCCGATCAGTTTCAATGTTATTTCCATGCCGTCTTTCTTGCTGTTCTTACTGTCTCTCAAGAATAACCACTGCATGATATATTGTATTAGTGTATAATTAAAATGTGGTGGTGCTCTATAAATGTAGATTAACTTGTGTTCATTTCACTTTTGCAAACAGCACTATAAACGGGTATGCCAAAAGAACTGCACCGGCAACAATGAGCGTTGCCTTGACGTCATTGTACAGCAGGAAACCCGCCAGCATTATGCACCCTCCAAGCACTCTGCCGAAATTCAGGAATAACTCTCTTGCAACTACCCCCTCGCCGATATTGTTTGTGCTTATGTCTCCCACCAACGTATATGTAAAAGGAAGAAGCATGAATGTCAGCATGGAAACTAATGCAGCGAAAATCATCCACTCTGCAAAACTACCGCCAAAAGCCGTCAAAAGCGCAGATAAGCCCAACGGTATGCTGATCGCTTGAATAAAAAGCGCCCTCTTGCGCACCCTGTCGGAGATTCCCCCGATTATCAAAGAGGAAAACCCACCGAATACGCCAAGGTATGAAAGAAAGAGGCCGTAGGATATCTTCTCCTGGACGAGCAGCAATGTAACAAGCGGGATCGTAAGCCCGGTTATGCTGCTCCAAACCCCTTCAAAGAATATCAGGGGAGACAGTCTTTTGAATTTCTTCACTGCCTCGAATATGTTTACTTTGATGACTTCGTTATTCTCTGTTTTGATGGCTTTGCCGTTCCCCACGTTAGTAGCTTTGTCACTTTCTATTTTGATGTCTTTGTTATTCTCTATTTTTATAGCTTTGTTACTCTCCGTTTTGACGGTATTGTTGTTCTCTATTTTGACTGTATTGCCATTCACTATTTCGGTTGCTTTGTCGCTCTCCATCTTAGCAGCTTTATCAGTCTCGATTTTGGCAGTTTTGCCGCTCTCTATTTTGCTAGCCTTGTCGCTCTCTATCTTGACAGCTTCTTTGCTCTCTATCTTCGTTGACAGGACGAACCCAAAAAACAAAATCACAGCGGATATTAGGAATATGGGAGTATAACCATAATATTCCACGACAACCCCTGTGAGCGACGGCACAGTGGCCCCGAATATAGCCCAAAGAGCAAACTGCATCGTACTTTTGAGCGCCCGATCGCCTGACACAGTGAGTTCGAGATATATGGTGTTAAACGGAATGAAGAACATGACCAGCGAAAGCGCATATATCGCCGCGAGGGCGTATAATTGGATCGGCATAGTGATGAACGGCATGGCCGCATATACCGCAACCTTCAGCAGGAGGCTGGTTTTCAGGAATATGCTTCGTTTATAATTCCGGATAAACAATATCAGCGCGCCGACAATAAAACACGTCAGGGCGTAAAATGTGAGGATCTGCCCGAAATCAAAACCCCTTCCCCTGTACAAATAAAAATAAACAAAACTCCACGCAAACGCATCCACAAATGCAATTATCGCGCCCAGCGAATATATTTTTACAAAATCGCTCCGCATTGTAAATTTCATTATATCAAATATATGGTAATTGCGTGCGGTAAATGAAATTAACTGACGAATGAAGAATCTGGATTAATGCGGTTCAAGTGGGGGCTTAGAATAAGATTCAAATCAATTTGATGTGTGAAGACTAAATATGACTTAAACGGATTAACGGCGGATCTGAATATGCTGGATCCATAATTATTGCTATTACGCCATGCTCATAACTCTCTTCTTTTTTTACTGTTTCCTGGATTATGAACAAGTCTTTCTTTGGTATTACATTTTCTGAATTTATGTCAACATACGTCCTGTAGCCCCACATACGCTCATTTACCGCCATCACTACACATAGAAATACGGTGATTTTCTTACATGAACGTAAACTATAGTAATCGATGAACCCGTCTAGCTTTTTCTTAGAGGGACCCGACAGGTCGATGTCTAAATAGCCAACAGTTCTGGCCAAAAACTGATGACACTTATATGGAGGTATATCACCTCGCTCTTTCGCTTCTCTAAGAAGATTTTCATCTTTAACTAATTCCGTTGCATCTATGATTCTAGAGCCATCTATTTCGGGGTTAGATAGAACAGTTTTCGTTATTTGATCGAACAAACGATAGAGTTGTGCATTTTTTGAATCAACGATTATTATTGTACTGCCTGGTGACTTTAGCGAAAAATAGAACGGCTCTAGTTCGTGCACCTCTTCTAGAATCGGGTTCATGTTGATTTCGCCAAGACCAAGATCTGTATAATTTGATTTCTCACTCATTTTATAGTCTCCTGATTTTTAATTCATGTTATTGATTATAATTGGGTCCGCGTGAGATATAAGTATATCTGTGGTAGGTGAGTGAAAGTACTATGTTGTCCAGATACATAAAAGAACAAATTTTCACATCAATGTTCAAATCCCTTCGCATTGGCTAATTTATTTTATTGGTTAATATGCGGGGATCTAAAGTAGCGGGCATCTTTGAGAACAGGACTCTACCAGGAAACTGAGTGCAAAACATTTAAATCTGACCAAATCAATATTTATCTGGTGAGTCCGTGTCTGAAAATAGAGGCGGAAAAGCGACGATTGTACTGTGGGAAGGCGAGAAAATTGGCTGGGGGCGGGGTCCAAGGTATGAACTTTTCATCACAGACCAAAGACTTGCATTCATAAAGCTCAAAGAGAAGAAGTCGTTTTTGAGGTGCACATGGGAGGTCTGCTCAGACAACATCGATGAAGCGCTGAAAAATGAGGGAAGCTTTGAAGTGCCGATTAGCAAGATTATCGAAGCAAAGACAGACACAATTATGATGACGCATTATATGAGGGTAAGATTTCAGGCAGATTCTGGAGAAAAGGTATTCTCGTTCATTTTCGTGGCATCCGTGACCCCACATGGAATACCTCCTGTGGATGCTATGATTGCGTACAAGAAGGTTGCGAAACTCGTAGAACAGGCAAAAGGCGGAACGTGAACACTACTAAAAGGTGAGTCGCACCTTCAAATCCCTCCGCACTAATCTATGAATAAAATAGCCAATTCGCATAGGGGCGTCGGGATTTGACATGGAAGTGCTCCGCACTTCCTGGTTAAAAAAATTTCAATATGATTGGTTAAAATTTTTTAACACCTTCGGTTCAAATCCCGACGCATTGGCTAATCGGAAAAATCGGTTAATATGCGGGCGTCGGGATTTGAACCCGAGTTATTGGCTTGGCAAGCCAAAGTGATACCAAGCTACACCACACCCGCATCTTTTCTTGCACTTCTTTCTAATAATCTAATTTTTCATATATTCTATGTTTCTTTCTACAATTTTTAAACTTTTTATTATATCTTCCATATCTCTTTCTATAATTTTATTATTTATTTTATGATTTTTACTTTTCCCCAATCTTTCTCTAAATTATATTTTTATTAATTTCTATCTCAATTTTTTTCTATTGATTTTAGCGTCTCACATTAACGCCTATGCTATTATTAATCATATTTATGTTTTAATCGTTTTCTTTGCCCACATATGTGTCTTTCTTATGAGATCTCTTGCAGATTTTCTGTCAAAGGGCGCTTCCTTCTCCTCTGGCAGTATGTCGTAACGGAATTCAACGGCATACGGTGATAGGATATCCAACCCAGCAATATTAATAGGAATCGCTATTTTGTTATCTACTAGCAGATCTAGAAGTTCTTTTAGGTCATGGGTTTTTCTATATGTAATTTTCAACTCGGACAACACCGCTTTCAGGAGCTTTTCAATCGCTTGTTGGCAATGGAAGCCGAAAATCTCATCGCTAACACGCTTGGAGGATATTATCTCATCCAACAAGGCCTCATCATCGGATGCTTTTTTCAATAATAGGAGAGCCTGCTCATGATGCTTCATACATCACCCTCCCCTCCAACGCGATTTCATATAGTATATTTCCGGGAGTGTCCGCCCAGTCGTTGAACACCCGATCACTTACTACTATAACATCTGCGGGTATCCTTAGCGGGCTCAAGATGCGTCTTAATCTTACCATTTCCATTCTGCGCCCCTTCAGCTCTTTTTCTACGACAAGAAAATCGAGATCGCTGTTTTCCGAAATGTCGCCGCGGGCATAAGAGCCAAACAGGATTATTTTGGCTGGTTTTGCGGCTTTTTTAAGAAGATCTACGGCTTTCTTGATTGTTGATTTAGGAATCATATTATGTCCTCATTTTCGGTATTATCTCATTATCGTTTATATCCTATTTTCCTCAGGAACGTCTTTCTTTCCTTCGCTTCTTTCTCGTCCTCTATCCTTCTTATTTTGTGGCCGTCGATTACGCCTAGTATGCCGCGCCCCTCTTCGGTCTCTGCAATGATTACTTCGACATTATTGGCAGTGGCGCAATAGATCGAGCAGACTTCGCATACGTTTTTTACAGCATTAAGCACGTTCAGAGGATAGGCATTTTTCATTGCTATTATAAACGTGTGGCCCGCGTTTATCTTTTTAGCGCTCTTTTTTGCCAGTTCGATCATCACAGCATCGTTTCCGTCGTGCCTTACGAGGCACAATCCGGAGGCCTCGCAAAATCCGACGCCGAACTTTACGCCGGGCACAGAGTTCACCATAGCCTCGTACAGATCCTCGACAGTTTTTATGAAGTGCGACTGTCCGATGATTATGTTTACGTCTTCCGGCTTTTCGATTTTGACGGTTTTTATTTCCATATAAACACCTTTCGACCTTTGTATAATAATAAATAGCAGTTTAAAAAGGTTGCTTGTTGCTAAATGGATTATCAATAACATATATAATGAAGATACTCTGCTGGAGGTTGTTTCATAAATCCATTATACGTGCTCGTTCGACTGCGCCAGTGCACATCGTCGATGGAGTATATATACGGCGAGTTATAGTATGTCAGACGTTTGTCGTCTCGACAATCTCTGTCAAGCTAGTTTTTGTTAATTAAACTGGGTTTTGTTAAAATTTATTGCGGTTCGTCCCTTTTTCCCAGACTCTTGGACCTTGTAGTCGCAATCTCCACTGCGTCCATAAGAAGCGCCCTCATGCCCGACTTCTCTATTGTGTGGAGAGCGGATATTGCGGTGCCTGCAGGCGACGTTACCATGTCCTTTAGGTAGCTCGTGTGCTTCGTGGTTTCCCTCACCATCTTGGCGGATCCAAGGACGGTTTGGGTGGAGAGTATATTTGCCACATCCCTGGGCAGCCCCATTCTTACGCCCGCATCCGACAGCGCCTCGATTATGACGAATATATACATCGGACCCGTGCCAGAGAGTCCCGTGACAGCATCCATCAGTTCCTCATCGACTTCTACGCAATGACCAACAGCTTCAAACAGCTTTTTAGCGTACTCCGCATCCTTCTTCGTGGCCGTGTCGCTGTGGCATATCGCGGTGGCGCCTTCGCAAACCTGGATTGGAAGATTGGGCATGGCTCTTATTACTCTTGCATCCCGCATCATTTTTTCCACGTGCTTTGTCGGCACTCCCGCGGCAAAAGAGATAACGAGTTTATTTTTGCAGCCGCCTGCAATTGTTTTCATAATGCCATCCATATCCTGCGGTTTTACGGCAAGAACCACAGTCTCTGCAGATATGGCTGCGGCGAGATTGTCAGTGGTGGTTGTTATCTCGTACTCCTTCTCCAGCATCTTAAGTTTCTTTGGGGTGCGGCCGGTCCCGATAATGTCGCCAGGATCGAAATAGCCGGATGCCAATAGACCTTTAATCATAGACTGGGCTATATTGCCAGTACCTATAAATCCTATTTTTTTCTTCATATGTTCACATCACATAGAGCATCAAAACCGTATTTTATCTTTATGGTTTATGATTTTTTATAACATTTGGATTAATTCGCACATTTCCATTACTTCATACAATGTACAGAATGTCGTTATATCGTATTACCTTCACGGTTTTTCCCTTCACGTTAAACTTTTTCGGTTTCTCTATCTCTACCTCTGTGCGGGTTTCCGGATCCAAAATCTTTATCAGTTTATCCCCTGTCGAAACCACCGCCGCATTCGATATCAGACCCTCATCACCCAATACCTCTGCATTGGAGATAGATTCCATATCTGTAACGCGTGTTTCTCTCATAGACAGGTCGAATAGTTTTATCACGGATTTTCGAACATCGAGGATGCGCGACACGTTTTCATCAATGGCTATAAAGTCTCCCTCTTTGTATTTCGGGATCCTGATAAGAATCGTCGTACGATAAATGTCCACACCGTCCTTTCTGCCCGCAATGCTTGCGGTCTCAAACGTTCTGGTGTTAAACTTATCGCGGAGGATCGCCGCAACGGCGCGTGCGGCGGTCGTACTGCTTAAATAAAAATCCACGCCGCCCCTGACAGCTTCTTGTTTTGTGATAAATTCCTTCTCGTTTCTTTCCTTGCTGAAGTAATCTGCAATTATGATACTCGCCTCGCGGACATCCTTTTCTCTTATCTTGTTGCTCTCGTATCCGCGAATCTGGATTATCGCTTCGTAGTATCCCCTGAATGCCCTGCTGCACTGCTTGCAAACGCTGTATTTTATTCTGACATCTCTTTGGTACTGCTCTTTGATTACCAGCTTGCCCACCATAAGCGTTATCTCGATTTTTGCGGTCAGGGTTCTTTTATCCTTGTAATTGAGCGCGGAGCTGACTTCAACGACCTCTGCATTTTTGTTTACAGATACGCTGTCGTTTATTACCTTTTTTACGGATGCATCTGTTGAATCCGTCATTATCCATCTGGCGCCTATATTGACTGCGTTGCAATATGTGCATACGGGCGCATCTATTATTTCCGGCAATTTTACGAACGTCTTTTTTTTTCTGAAACAATCCTCGCACAAATGCTCGTAAAGTTCGCATTCCTTGCCGCATTCTACACAGAATTCCATAATTCCATCACTTCGTTTAAGTCGTATATGCTCAAAACTTTACTATCTGGACGTGCGGTATGCCGGCGACGGTCATAACGTCTTTCTCGCCAATAAATCCCGCCCTTTTAGTGCAATCTATTACAAATTTCCCGAGGAGGTTGGATATCATGGATTGATGAAGTGCACTTATGAAAGTTTCCTCATTCACTTGCATATCGCCGTAAAATGACGAGGACACGTCAAGTTTGAGTTTTCCTTCTTTAAACGTCTTGCCTACCAAATCTGTATCGCACGCGGCAACCAGACATTCACCACTCGCGGTACGGTGTATTTTCATGGTGATCATTCAACAACTCCAATCTCTATTGGATGGCATTATGTGGTTCATTTATTAAAACTCATCTTTGACAAGATGGTATACTGGACATCTTGTCCCATTTTCATCGAGATGGGAACTTCATTTTACTACCACATCTTCCGAATGCTGTTTGGGGGTGTCAAAGACGAGTTAAAACGGTTCTGTATTGACTGCTAGTGGGCATATCAAAAACATCGATGCCGTAATTGTGGCTTATTCAGAAGTACGCCTATAGCCGCCGCCGCTTTTCGGCTCGTATATGCTCCCGTCCCTTAACAGTCTATTCAAGTTTTCCTCTATCTTGCTTCTGGGCATGCCCGCCTCTTCAGCGGCATTTATTATATCGTTTCTCGGGGCCACTCCTTCCCCTCCGCTTTCTTTTGACTTTTTACACAGGTCCTTTATTATGTCGTATATCTTGCTGATAATGTCGCGCTGGGAATGGCTTATGCCGCTTGTGATCATGTCTATATCCCACACGCCAGTTTCAGACATCGCTATCCTGTTCATGTATTTGACAATAATATCGTCCGCGCGATTAACATCCTCTATGGCCACCTCGTCGCTCAATCTGGCTTTTGCGCTTGCTTCGGCTAGGCGGACAAATCCTTCAAGGTATCTCGGCGTAATGGGAACTGGTGTATTTTCCCCCCCGCCTCTCTTTCTGATATTGACGTAAGTTTCCTTAATCTTCTCAAGAGTGTCTGGAGTCATTACTGGAATCACGTTTTTCTTGGCATATGCAACGTATTTTCGAAGGAGTTCGCGGTCTATGACAGGCATTACTCCGGTCGCAGATTCGATTTCGTCCTTTTCTTTAAACTTTTCGTCCCCTTTTAATGCCCTGTGTTTCTTTATCTCTCCGAATAGGTGTGCCTTCAAAACATGCTCAGCCAGCTCGCCGTCTATGGCCTCATTCGGTTTGTCCCGTATCGAGAATATGATGTCGAATCTGGAAAGCAGGGCCGGGGGCAGGTCTATCTGGTCGGCTATTGATTTATTCTCTTCAAATCTCCCAAATTTTGGGTTTGCAGCCGCTAATAACGAACATCGCGCATGAAGCGATGCCGTGATGCCTGCCTTTGCAACGCTTATTGTTTGCTGCTCCATTGCCTCGTGGAGGGCGCTCCTGTCCTGTTCTGTCATCTTGTCCATTTCATCAATGCAGGCGACGCCATGATCCGCCATTACAAGGGCTCCTGCTTCCAACGTCCATCTGCCGCCACCCCATGGCGAAGTATCCTTTACAGCGGCCGCTGTCAGGCCAGCAGCAGAACTTGATTTTCCAGAAGCATATATCCCTCTTGGCGCCAAATCCGAGATATACCGGAGGAGTTGGGATTTTGCTGTGCCTGGGTCTCCAACCAATATTACGTGTATGTCGCCGCGTATCCTCGTCTTGTCAGGCATCTCTTTCGGGACACCGCCGAACAACTGAAGGGCAAGCGCGCTTTTTTCCACATCCATTCCGTATATTGTTGGTGCTATAGAATGAATAATCTTATCATAGCAATCCGGATCCCTGCTCAGCTTTTTAATCGCTTTCTCTTCTGCCGGCGAGATGGATATCTCCTCGAATTCCTGCTCTATCGGTTCAATACTGTTCACATCTAAGAATATGTCAAACCTGGTTAGTTTTCTCAAACCACTTACGTGCACATGGCTTCGGAGTATGCCGTTTATCACTACCCTGTCGCCGGGAGAAACTATGCTGGCTACGTCGTCCTCGGCGTACGCGGTCAGGCTTTGCGGCTGTTCGCCGCCGCGAAGGCCTTCCGGACTCTCCTGTATGCCTATCGACTGCGTATCTGTAAATTTAGAGTCTTCGGTAATCAGTTTAAATCTTGTTGCCGGTGGAATCTTTCCGCACCCGCCGTTTTCTTTACTGCATTCCAGCGGCTCTTTTAAATCCATCTCCAATTGTTGGATTTTATGGAATGTGTGGCATCTCGTACACTCAAATATCCCTTCTTGCACTTTAGGTCTAACTTCGCTTGCACTTCTAACAAGTCCTTCTATCGCTACAAATTTGCCTTGGTGCGCACTTCTCAGGTTCTTAATCGGAATCTTGGATATGTTTGCTGGAAGCCCCCTAACCCTAAAACGTATAGGCACCTTTTTATCCGGCGGCATAAGAGAGGCGATAGTTTTTTCTGCGGCATAGATGGCCTTGCTGGGATGATCCAACAGATACTCCGCTAGCTCCGAATCATACCTATCTATCTCTTCGTAACTAACAATAATGCTTCTCTCGGAGGGGTATATATCAACGACTTTTGTGATCTTTGGCTTATAGTCGTATTCTACGAAGAACTCCTCCCATTTTGCGAGGAGCGTCTCTTTAGTAAATGGTACTGGCATACAATTTCTCCGAAAGGGGGAAGCGTTATCTATCTGCGATTATATCAACTTTTTTAAAGAAGATAACAACTAACAATAAAAATAAAGGAAAGGGGTAGTGAAATTAAGTACTAGATCTCACAACCAATATTGTAGTCGTCTTAGTGGTTTTCCCCCAGGTGCTGTCATACTGCGCTTCCACAGTTATCGTTCCTGTGTTTATATTCGCAGGTAATGTGGAGGTCACAACAAAGTATGCTGAGCCGTTACTCTCTGTTCTCTTCGCAGTGTCTGAACCACAACCAGTCAATGTGATTATCGCATTGTTAAGTGCCTTTCCGTTCTGGTCTAGTACTGTCACAATGAAACTATCTGTCGAGTTGCCGACAACTTTCGACACGGTTATTGTATCTGGTTTTACAGTAATGCTTCCAACTTCCGTCTTGCTAAAACTCATCCAACCTACAACAATCCCGATTCCTACGCCCGCTATGATTACCATTATCAGTAGTTGCAATGGCAAGCCCTCGATAGCACCGCTATCGTTCGCTCTAAATTTCATTAATTTTTTCATAATTCACCTTGCGAGAGTATTATCAAATTGATATTTAAATATAACCACACTTTTAGTATGTTCATCACACACCTCTCCTTTCATTTCCCCATATAATCTTATGCAGTTGTGGGAGGACTCGCACCTCTAAGCCATCCTTCAAAACCTTCTCTACAAGCGATTTTAGGTTTGTGCCGTCGACGGGTGTGAATATGATATTGCAGACCGGGCTGTGCTTTCCTATTATCTCTTTTGCATATTCGTAGTCGGTTTCGTCTGCAATAATAAATTTCAATTGGTCGTTGCTGCCAAGGAGTTCGATATTCGAAAAATCCATCTTTTGATGCATGCCAGACGATGGGCATTTGATATCAAGGCATGTTAGCAGGTCTTCAGTGCAACTTAATTCCCTTATGGAGACAGAACCGTTTGTCTCGACACACATATTGTACCCTCTATCTAATAATTTATTGATAATCGCGGTGGTTTCCTTCTGAAGTAAAGGTTCGCCGCCAGTGACACAGACGTGTTTTGTCGGATATTTTTCAACAGCACGTATTAACTGTTCAACACTCATCTCTTTGCCCTCAGAGAACGCATACTGCGTATCACACCAAGCACAACGAAGATTGCAACCTGTTGTTCTGATGAAAACTGTCGGGATACCCATCCATATGCCTTCTCCCTGGATCGAGAAGAAAATCTCGTTGATTTTCATATGTTGTTAGATACATCATCATCAATATATGAAAATTCCTATCGAGAATCAGAAAAATACTTATCGCAAACCACACATGCCAATAACAGAGAACGTGACGTCTAATATTATAATCGGGAACTACGAACTCAAAATGAGTGCGGTCTGCAGTCGTATCAAGAAAAGCAGATACAAATATGTCGGGATTCAACTGCCAGATGGACTGCGGAGACACCACCAACAGATTATGGATTTTATTAAAAAACGAACCGGGGCAGAAACCATTACGTTTGTGGAACATTGTTACGGTGCTTGTGATATTGCAGATAATGATTTTGAAAGCATAGGCGTAGATTGTCTGCTGCACTTCGGGCATGCTGAATTACATGGTAAACACAGATACAAAATACATACATTGTTCGTCGAAATACAATCGAGGATAGACGTGCTCAGTTCCGTAGCAAAGGCTTGCAGTTACATAACCGGAAACGTGGGCATAGTAACGACAGTGCAGCACATCCACACTTTACCCGCTGTAAAAAAATTCCTTAAAGAAAAGAAAATCAAGGCATTCGTCGGTCGTGGCGACTCTAGGATAAAATATCCCGGACAGGTTTTGGGGTGTAACCTTACGGCTGCCATTAATATTATTGATAAGGTAGATAATTTCCTTTTTATAGGAACTGGGAATTTCCACCCGCTTAGCATAGCATTGGCGACAGACAAAGAGGTAATAATCGCAGATCCAGAGAAGAACGAAGCGAGAAAAGTGTCCGATATTAAAGAGACCATTTTAAAACAGAGATATGGGGCAATTCAACGCGCCTTTGATGCAAACTCTTTTGGCATATTGATAGGAACGATGACCTTTCAACGAAGGATCGACCTCGCTAAAAGATTAAAAGAGAAGATTGAAAGGCATAACAAAAAAGCGTTTCTGATGGCGGGGAGGGATTTCAAGCCTGAAGATGTTGCGTATATGGGCATAGACGCAGCAGTTTCTACGGCATGCCCGAGAATTGCTATAGATGATTATTTAAGGTACCCTATCCCGATAATTACACCGATAGAATTAGAAATTATACTCAAAGAGAGAAAATTAGAAGACTACACCATGGATCAGATATTCGGAAATGAAGTGTAGTCTAGCCGAACAATGCGCTAAGCCCTGATGCTGCTTCTTCCTCAGAGACTTTCGGCTCTTTTGGCGTCTCTTCCTTTTTGGCCTCTTTTCTCTCTCCTGCTGCGGGTTGTTGTGTTGCTGCTGGTGCGGCTGCTACCACTGCCGGCGTTGCTATGGCCTCTGTTATGTTTATGCCCTGTAGGGAAGCGGTTAATGCTTTTATTCTCGCGGCATCAGCCTCTACGCCCACTGCTTTAAGTATGCTTTCTACGTTCTTTTCGTTAATCTCCTTCTTAGCAGAATGGAGAAGTAGTGCTGCGTATATGTATTCCATTTATTTCACCTCCTCGTTGGTTGTTTTATTCTTCTCTTCTGATTTTGGTAAGCGCGATGATAGCGAGAGCATGTGTCCGTGCCCGATTCTGAGTATTGTTTCTATCGTTTCTTTTGTTGGGACATCTGCGTTTACGGATAAATTAAATGCATTTCTGTGTGCTTTCTGGATTAATGGGACAATTGACAGTTTGGTCGGATATGAAATGAAGACTCCGAGATTAAGCGCGGCAGTGGCCGCAGTCATTATGTTGTTCTTTACGGCGGCATCATCAATCTTCAGAACGTCTGGTTTGTAAATTATACCGTCCTCATAAGCCGCAAGCAAGTCTAAACCTACAATCAGCGGGTATATCTCTAGACGACTGAGCATCGGTGCCAATTCTCTTGGGATTCTGTCTCCGCATTTTACCAACAGTTTGTCTTCTTTTATGACTACCTTGCCCCTATCTATGCCCGCGGGTATGCCTGCCTTCTGCAGTTCACTGACAATCGGTCCTGGTTTAAACGAGGTTTCGCCCTTGGATACTGCGATATCAATGGGCGATATTTCTCCGCCCTTTGCTGGTGATTTTGCTTTTGTACCATCTACCTCTCTGAACAATTTAAACGGATTTTCCTTTGTGGCGATTATGGCAACTTGATCGTCTATGTCGGCCACCAGTTTGTCAATGTTTTTCTTTGTTTTTGCGGCCTCTTTCAACGCGAGGGCGAATAGCGTATTTTTCGAAACCTTCATCTGCATTTTGCTTCTTAGGTTTCTTTTCATTATCTGAAGGTTTGATGCTGGGATGCTCCTTATTTTTGCTATGCCTATGACTGGATAGTTGGACATCATCTGAATAAGTTCGTTCAAATCGTCTTTTTTCCATTGTGCAACATGTGCCAATCAGATCACCTTAAAATAGTTTTATCGGCGTGCCCATCGTGGTTTTTACATACACGGATTTTATGTTCATTTTCCCTCGCTCTAATCTATTTTCGAGGCGTTTCATCACAACTTCAATGTTTTCTGCAATTTTTTCTGGCGGAATTTCCCTTGTACCGACGGGTATATGAAATGTAGTTTTATCTTTCGTCCTCATCCTCACGCTTGTTCTGAGCGATTCTACAATCGACTTTGGATCCGCACCCAGCGGTATCGGCTTCGGCATTTTTCCCCGCGGGCCTAGCACTGAACCCATCTGTTTACCAATCGCTAGCATAAGTGGCGCTTCTGCCACAAGGAAATCATATTCGTTTGCCAATTTTTTCACACTCTTTTTGTTGCCCGCTATTTCATTCAACTCGTTTGGCTGGATAACTCGGTCTGCCACTCCTTTTGCCTTTGCAGCAAGCTCGCTAGAACCAAAAACAAGCACTTTTACACCCCTGCCTCTTCCATTTGGCAGTTGGATTTCTTCCTCGATCCTGTTCTTTGGGTTGGACATGTCGATATCTTTTAGATTGATCGCTAATTCTATGCTCTCTTTAAAATTCCTTTTTTTTGAAGTTTCAAGTAAGGTCTTTACGTTTTTTAATACATCTTCGTTTACCACAAAGCATCACCTGATGTAGTATTAGCGAGTTTCCTCTCCTACATATGTTGATATTAACTAATGGAGTATCTCGGTATATCCTCCCTCATTTATCAATCTTTGCACTTCTCTCGGATCTTTCCCGGCCACAGTTACGCCCATAGATACGCACGTTCCCAGCACTTCATTTACTGCTTTTCTTATGTTTTTTCCGAGAACATTGTCAGCCTTCATTTCAGCAATCTTCTTTGCCTGCTCTATGGTTAGATCTCCCTTCTTGTCGGTTTTTGGGTTTCCAGAGCCCTTTTCTATGCCAATCTCCTTCATAATCAATGCGGAGGTGGGCGGCGTTCCTACCTCAACGTCGAATCCGGTTTTCAGTTTTGGATTTATAATAACCTTGACTGGAACCTTCATGCCTTCAAATTGCTTTGTTTTCTCGTTTATCATCTGGACTACCTGGACGACATTCACACCTGTCGGGCCGAGTGCCGGTCCCAATGGCGGCCCTGGTGTCGCTTTTCCGCCCTCAACTAGTACACTAATCGTTTCTGGCATTATCTCTCTCCCTTCTCCTCCTTCTCTTTCTCTAGTACTCTTACATGTTCGGCTCGAACGGTAACGGGTATGGGTACCATGGATTCAAACATTTCTACAGTGATCTCCTCTTTTGTTTTATCTATATGCTTTACCCTCGCTTTTTCTCCTTTAAACGGACCAGATATCAGTTCTACGATGCTCCCTTCGGTAATGCCCGATACTGTGGGTTTGGGTGTTAGAAAATGGTTGATTTCGGAGAATGGAGTGGTTCCCTGCACAACACCCCGCACATGCTGGACATTCTTCACGAGCTTCTGTACGGTTACGATGCTTGAGGATTCCATTAAAAGATAACCTCGAAGTTTGGTCGGTACCAGTATTGAATATATCTCGATGCCCAGTCTTTTGGCCTTGTTTGCTATGATGTCCGCGACAATTTTTTCATGTCCGACCGCAACTTTTACGGCGAAGATGTGCACTACTGTTTTCTTTTCCGTTTTCTTAGGGAGTTCTCCAGAGGGTACCGCCTCTTTTGTTTCGACAAGAACGGCTTTCTCCCCAACATCTAAGGGTGCTGTTAAAGGCGTTTTGTCGATATTTGGCACTATGGAAATTTCCTCCTTTTTTTCGATAGCGGGGGAATCCTTTACATCCCCCAAGTCGTTTGTAGTCGTGTCTTTTTGTTCGGAATCAAAATTCATTTAGCAACCTCCTAATTTTACAACCCCAGAATACCCCTAAGGTATCCAGGTAAAAAATTCCACATCAAATATATCAAGAAACCTATGGCTCCAATCAAGATTATCCCTATACCCGTAATCTGCAGTACTTTGCCGTATTCTTCATTGTCTGGTTTCCTCGCCATCCTCATTACTCGGCCATATCTTCCTTTACCGAGATGCTTGACGAAGTCCTCTAATCTTCTCTCGTATTTCCATGAAATTTCAATTATGTCCATAATTTCACCGATTTGTTATGTATGGCTAGCACTACATCTAAGGAGATTGCTCAACTACAACACATTCAATACTATAAAATATTTTGCCTGATACAATTTGCACATTTAATGCCGACCAATTTGGGCCGCAGTCCAAGTTTTGTTAAGATAAGTTTATCTATCACCCAAACATTATATTTCCCACCGCCACTCTATGGTGGTCGTAGTGAGAAACACATTACCTGTTTCAAAGAAAAGGGTGGTCTTTCTGAAAATAATGAAATTCGGCGGGCAGGGGCTTAAGGACGGAAACGCTTTTGTTAAAGTAGCGAACATAATATTGTCGGAGAAAGATAAGCGTATTGTTGTGCTGTCTGCAGTGGCGGGAGTAACCAATGAGCTGGTTGATTTTGTCAAAGAAATACGAGTTAGCCCGGAAGAAATAAAACGATTAATACAAAAGATCAGAAGCAAGCATTTTGAGATTATTTTGGATGCTATAGATAAAAAGGACACTCAGGGCGAGGTGATGGGGCGATTTAATGAAGAGCTTCAAAAACTAGAACGCTTATTGTACGGCGTAGCATACACTGAAGAACTAACCAAGAGGACCAAGGATTTCATTACCAGTTTCGGAGAGATTTTTGCGGTTATGATAATGGAGGGCGTGCTTATCTCCATGGATGCTGGGGCAAAAGCCCTTCGTGCGGACAGGATAGGATTGCTCACAGACGGTGTTTTTGGAAGCGCCACAGCCTTGCTTCCAGAGACAGAGAAGAACTTCAAAAAAAGTGTATTGCCGTACGTTCGCAAAGGCACAATCCTGGTAATTACAGGGTACTTCGGGGCGGACAAAGAGGGAAGAATCACTACATTCGGCCGAAACGGCTCAGATTATAGCGCAGCGGTTATTGCCAACGCATTAAATGCAGACGTGCTTGAGGTGTGGAAAGATGTAAACGGCTTTATGACTGGCGATCCGAGAATGATCCAAACCGCTACCCGGATAACCGAACTGTCTTATGAAGAAGCCGCCGAACTCGCCTACTTCGGTGCAAAGATTCTTCATCCAAGAACCGTAGAACCGGTGATGCAGAAGGAGATCCCGATAGTAATAAGAAACGTTAACGACGTCAGAAACCCCGGGACCAGGGTATGGACAGAGAGCAAAAAACAAGTCGGCATATTAAAAAGCGTGGCTATCAAGAACAATGTAGCGATGCTTAGGATATACGGGGCAGGTGCAGGCTATACCTCTGGGATATTCTCGCAGATATTCAAACTCCTTGGGGACAATGGAATAAGCGTGTACTCTACAGCGACATCACAGACAAGTTTCACGATTGTTATAGAAGCAGAGAATGCCAAAAAAGCACTATCAGTCTTGGGCACAATTAGGGGTGGGATAGTGGAGGATGTTACCCCATTCGAGAAACTTTCCCTCATATGCCTTGTGGGTGTGGGAATGAAGGATGCAAAGGGTCTGGCGGGAAGGGTATTTACTGCTGTGGCAAATGCTGGTGTAAACGTCGAAACTATTTCTGCGGGCGCATCCCGCGTAGCATTCAACTTTATAGTGAAGGAGGGAGACAAGGGAAAAGCTGCAAGGGCGGTGCACGACGAATTCTTCGAAAACTCCTCCTTTAAGAGGAGCCATAAAACCCGTTATTGAAACCTTCTTGGGAAGAGGTAGGGAAAAATTTGCACAACATAATACCTTATAAAGAGAAGACCCCGAAATATCATGAGAGTGCTTACATCGATGCATCTGCAAGAATAATCGGAGGGGTAGTTATCGGAGAGAACTCGGGTATATGGCCCGGAGCCATACTCCGAGGCGACGACGGCGACGTATTCGTCGATAAGAACGTCAACATTATGGATAAGGCGTTTTTAGAAGCGCCAAAGGAAAAGCCGGTAATAGTTAGGGAAGGATCGTTGATAAGCCACGGCGCAATACTTCATGGTTGCAAAATCGGAAAGCATGTATTGGTGGGCATAGGGTCGATTATTTTGGATAATGCAGAGGTCGGAGATTACTGCATAGTCGCAGCAGGAAGTTTAGTTCCAGCCAACAGTAAAATATCTCCAAGATCTATGGTTGCTGGTGTCCCTTACAAGATTGTTAGGAAAGTTACAAATGAAGAGACAAATGAACTTCAACAAGAAAATGCAAATGTATCAATGAAGGCAAGAACTTATCGGGCGTATTTACTGGAGACAGCTAAAAAAGAACGGGTTCAAGGGCCGGTTGGTGAAAAGGGAAAGGAAGTATTGTTCGAAATTGCCCCCGAATCTACAAATGAGACACTCGAAACAACTATGGAAAAGGCCAAAAATAAATTGGAAAGAAAGAAGAAAATCAAATTTCAAGAAATCCGGTTCGACGTAGGCGACAGTTAGATATGGGCGATAATTTAAAGGATGCGACATCGATGGATAGTTTGCCATAAAAAATTAGCCAGATTATGCCAACTTCCAAGAACGCCTTGGAGCGAATTGGAAACGCATTAGTGTTTATTGGATTTGTTGCAATAATGTCTCTTTTGGTAATTACTGTGCTGTCTATACCAAGCGCCAGCAGAGGTTGGGAGTATGTCTGGTTCTTACCACGAGTGGGTTTTCTTTACATTCTAATATCTGCTATGATGCTGCTAGTTTTAGGTCTTGCCATCAGATTTATTCCTAAATTCATAAAAAAATAAAGAGCGTATAATATATTAGAACCAATCTTCTAAACTTTTTTGTGCGACTGTTTCCTTAAACGCTTCGAATTTTTTAAGTGCTGCATCTACCCTGTTTTCCGAAAACCCCCGCTCTTCGCACAAGAATTTTTTTACACACACTATGTCAATTTTTCCGCTATCTATCTTGTAATCGTCCGTGACATCCGGCTTCAGGAAGATATCTTTTATCGTTTCATAATTCTTGATGCTGGTATTTTTAAATTCAAGCACCTTTTCTATCGTTTTATGTTCTTTTATCAGTTTCAAAGCCGTTTTTGCGCCAACGCCTTTAATCCCATCATTAAAGTCCGTTCCCACTAAAATTCCAAGGTCCACAAGTTGTTCTCTGGTTATCTCTAAAGATCTGAGCGCGCTATCTAAATTGATAATTTCGGGCGTTACATCTACATACACCTGTTTCCCTGGTAATTTTCTCCTTCCAGTAATCGTCAAATTCCTAACTAGGATGAGGCTTCCGAATAGTAACGCATCAAAATCCTGAGAGGCCGCTGCCCAAACGTCTCCCTTTCTTGCCATATAACTTGCTTGCGCCTCTCCCTCTGAAGGTGCTACTACATAAGGAACGCCGAGATATTCCAATAACGTCTTGGACTCGTTTATCATATCGGATGTAAGCCTCGATGTCTGCTGTGCTTTGCTCTTTGCTTTCTCGAGATCTCCAGCCTCCAAAGCGATTTGCCATTCGGTCTCCGCTTTCTTCTTGATTTCCCGCCTCTCGTTGATGGTTTCATACTTCAACTGGTGCGGTTTTCCGTCGAAAACATAAACGATTTTTGTTCCAGTGCCTATCAAATTTGCGGTTCGTGTAAATAACCCGACGAGGTGCGAGGTAACCCTTCCAGTTGAGTCCATAAGCGGCGTACCGTCTGGCTGGCGGATGCTGGATAAGAATTGGTAGATCGCATTGGGTGCATCGATAGCTATAACTTTTCTGCTAAAATCCGTTATGTCTTTTTTTTCTTTGGGTATTATATCGCCGAGGTTTACTCCCATATTCTCAGCCCTTTTTCCAATTGTGTCTTCGTTGAGGAAAAAGCCCTAAGTGGCGCGACAACAATCGCTAAATCTTTCCCATCCCATAGTCGTCCGCAATCTTCCTCTTCTCCGTATATTTGCAGACTGGGCAATGCAGAATTTGCTCCTTCTTTATAAGAGGGCCGTAACATCTCAAACAAATTGTTTTTAGTATACCCAAGTTCGGGTCCTTTATTGATAACTGGATGGATGGTTTTGCCTGGATAACCTTTGCCCTGATGATGTCTCTGTTGTGGAGTTCCCGTTTGAGGTCGTCCACGTATTCCTTTGATATTTCGGATACATGAAGCGTTGCTTCCGCGTCACCGGTAATCGCCCGTTTTTTGTCTGCGACCTTGACAACGTCTATTATCGCCATAGACTCTCTTACAGAATCAACTACGCCTATGACGACATCTCCGACACCCAATACCACTGGTACGTCTGTAACCGGCTTTACTTTGATTTTCATCTCTTTATTGCTCAATTCCAACATTCCAACATTAGTGGCAAATATCTTGCCGCCCTCTTCATAGGTGCCCTCGCCCGACAGGAACTCTTCTGTTGTTCCTATATATTCGCCTGGCATAACAAATCTGTTCTTTTGAAGTTCATTACTCAATCTATCACCTGTTTTTTTGTTTCTCGGCCCTAAATAACGTTACTTCTATATTCACTTTCCCCTTTCTATGGAACTCAAACATATGCTTGATTGGAAACAAGTATCTTTTCTTGAATGTTATTTTTCCACCAAAGCCGTTTATGAGCTTAGTTACGAACACCTCTGTGTTTGATTGGTGAATCGTATATATAATATCCGCTGTTTTTATGGCTTTCATGATAAATGCCCTGTCAGCACGCCTTCGCTGTGCCCCGAACGGCGGGTTTTGAAAAACTACGTCAAAACTATCATCCACTTCACTGATATCACGAACTAAGTACTCGATATCCAAGTTCAGTTTGTTTGAAAATTCTCTTGCGATTTCTATTTCCTCGTTGTCTATATCTATCCCCACTACTCTCTTTGCACCCAGTAATTTTGCACCAATGCTAAATATTCCAGTCCCACAGCCAAGATCACCAACTATTTTATCTAAAATATCGCCCCGCATATATGCGTTATATAGGATGTCTGCGGCTATGTTCGCGGGCGTAGTATATTGCTCCAACTCTGCCCTTGGTTTTTGATAGGATGGAATTTTCTGAAGAATCATTTCCAGCTCTTTCTTTTTCATAGACGTTTACATCCTTTTTATTAAATATCAAACTCACTTATAATAAAAGTTACAAATAAAGTTATTTTGATATTAATCAATTAATAGTAACTTTGTCCCCAGCCCGCCTCAGATAGTTATTTTGAATAGCATCGTACAAAATTTCCAATTGACCTGTCATATGTCTTCTCCGCCACTCGTGTAAAGAAACAGCCAGGAATCTCCACGTTGTTTCTATGATATGTTACGCACTCACAGCACAAACCCTTCCTAGAGCACGGCGAGTATGTGCACGTGCAGTTTTTTATGTTGTTCTTTTGTTTGCAGTCCATATTCAAAACAACTCGTTAATTGAGGACAACTTCATTGTTTTATTGTATCGGGCGCTCGAACAGGCATTCACTTTACAAGCCCCGGAGCATTGCACTGAGGACATCGTATTTGAGCGGGCTTTTTATGTGTTGCTATTTCGCTGGTTTTTTTACAGACTGGGCATTTAATCGTAGTTAATTTCGGTTCTTCGATAAGCGGGTTTTTAATAAAACTCATATTGCCGCAGAACGGGCAGTATATGTTTCCGGGAAGATTCGCGGTCAGTATGTTGAAACTTCTATAGCAGTGTGGACATTTAGCGGGGAGCAGATTGCGTTCGATGGTCACAACGTCTTTTTTTCCGAGGTCCTTTCCGCTTACCCAAACATTCTTTCTTCTTTCTTTCCTTTTCTTTATAGACCACCGTACAATTAAAAGGGCGATTATTAGAATGATTATTCCTATTATAATCATCCAGTATTTAGTAATAAATGGGCCTATCCCGTATGGAAGCTTTTCAATAGCAGACCAGGTAGATGCTGATGGAAGTGTTTTTGGAGAGATGATTACATTTGTCGTTGTCGTATTTACGCCTCCGTGGCCATCGTCAACAGTTAATGTTACGGGGTAAGTACCTTCTTTTGTGTATTTATGTATAACTATATCGCCGATATCTGTCACCCCGTCTCCGAAATCCCACACATATGATAATCGGTAATCTGGATTTCCAGAGCGCGACCGCGAAGCGTCAAACATTATGCTTTCCCCAGCCACTGCTGACGTTCTATTTAATCTAGCAACAACTGTCGGCGGTCCGGTAGTTATAGTATTTTTTGTATCATTTTTTGTTATGGTGATTTTATAATCGCCCTCGTTCACAGTGAATTCAAGATTATCTCCACTCGCCGTATAATCTATCACGGCATTATCGTTTAGTCTTATCGCTTTTATCGTAAAGTTTTGAAAACCGCTCGTTGAAACATTGAACTGATAATTTGTTGGTAGGTAATTTCTAACTATAATCGTCTTGTTTGTGTTGTTCCCGAATTCTCGTAGTGAGCGGCCAGACGAGTATAATTGCCCGAGCTCTCCCGAAGTCAAATATATTACGTTTCCTCTTGCCTCTATGTAGGTTAATAACGCATCGAGTTTCTCTAAGTTTTGCGAAACGGTTTTTTCATCACTGACGCTATCGATATAATTCTCTACCGGTGTTGTTATTACAAGCGGGCTCCAGCCACTTAGGATGGAGTCAACAGAGCTCAGCAATCCTCCTGTAAGATCCGCTCTACCAATCGGGTTATAAACGAGATTTCTTCTAATGTATCTCATTCCATAATCGTTTTTTTCGCCGCCAGAATCAGCAGTTGAAGAAATATACTGGATGCCGCTTTCATTCCATACGCTTTCGGTTATATTGTTCCAAGTATAATTGACTGCTACTGTGTTGTTCGGATAGAAATTGAATAATCTATAGAACTCTTCGATGCCTGTCTGAATTATTTTGCTTTGATCGTTGTACGATTTCGACGCTGGCGGTGTCGCATTGTAGTTCGAATATTCGCTGTATATGTTATAATCTGTAGAAGCGTTGATAATGTTGCTCAAGAAAGCGCTCGTCGCAATCGCGTCGTTATTCTTCAGTGCGGATAGCCACACGTCCTTATTAAAATGAGTAAAACCGTTGTATCCGGCATAAAACGTTCCATTTTCGATGTGGGCTATGTAGTTGCTTATTATGGAGTTATCGATCGGGACAAAATAATAGTTGTTGTAGTTATCGTTTCGCACATTCTGGAAATCGGGTGTGTCGCCAGTAAATACGTATGCTGATATTGCTGGGGTAACGTTGAATTTATCATTATGTTTCTCTAGGACGCTTATAACTTTTGTTAAAGTTGTCTCCGTCTCTCCCCCACCCCCCCACCCATCGCTTTCTATAACAACGACATCTCTATTTTTGAAAACATTGCCATAGGAGACAACGATGCTCTCGCTATTTTCATTATTATCTAGCAACCACTCATTTGTTCCGTTGATTACTGCACGTATGCTGTGTAATCCCTCCGAACTCATCCAATCGATAGTGGCTTTTCCTTCCCCGCCGGCGTTTATCGAATTAATTTTAGCACTTCCGATAAACGTAGAATCTGCATAAAAATCAACTTGTAAATCTGATGCTGGACTGTCACCAATGTTGGTGATTGTAGCGTTAACTGTAATGTTTTGTGTTGGTACGGGATTTATGTCAGAAAATGTTGGCGGTGAGAGGATTGCAAGGTCAGTAGTAGCGTCTTTGTTGATCGTTATGTTTTGCTGGGATTTTGAGATGTTTATCTGGGGTTTTGCGTTGCCTACGATTATCGTATGCGGCGTAGAATAAGTTGTTGCCGTGAGATTCTGCTCAAAGAGCGTCAATGCTTGTGTTGGAATTGTACCATCGGAGAGTGTGGTGAGGTTTTGACTAACTATACTGCCTTCTCTGTTTTTGATTGTAATTGGAATGTTTAGCACGGATGCTCCATTGGAGTCTATTACTTTCCCAGATAGGTAATTTTTTACGACGATTCTCCCAGAGCCTTGGGATACGACTTGAGGCGGGTTTTTGTATGTGGTGTTTATCGTTTCTATGACCCCCCCGTAAGTAGCGAAGTAACCATTTGGGAATGATGAGTTGGTTATTAGTGCATAGCCACCATAGGTATATGCCCCCATGTAGTTAAGGAACGTACAATTGTTAAAATAAAATGAGGTGCCGTCTATATTTACATATTGCACTGTCGAATTTTCCACTCTATGATTTGCACCGTTTCCATACACAAAATATAAACCGCCACCGATGTACGAATTGTATGCACAGAAATCCAAAGACCAAACAGCCGTTTTCGGGTAACTGTTGCCCATTGTAAATCTTTCAAAATTTGATTTATTTACTACAACTTTTCCTCCGTTAGCATAGAAATAGTATCCATATTGCTGGTCGTTTGCAGTAACATTAGAGAAATTTATAAACAACTCTCCACCTAGCACATTCAACCAATATCTGACGTCTGAAGTAGAATTAATTTTTAGGATACTGTTTGTAAGTACTAACGAACCACCACTTGTTATGGTTAGATTGCCGTTAATTAAAACACTTGTATCATTTAAGTAAACCGTTTTATTAGAGATTTCCCAATCTCCTTCAGAGGGCGGCAGGTTTTCGTTTATTGAACTTCTAGTAGAAAAAGTATAATTATCTTTTGTCATTCGAGATCCGGCTGATGGCGTGGAAGAAACGCAAGAGAATAGGAGAAGGATCACAGCTAAAAATGTTACTTCTTTCATAGTGTTACCTACAAATTATACCAATGTCTTAGTTTTTACAATTTTCACAACTTTGATAATCGCGAGAGCGTTTAATGGTTATAGATTGTCAAATAATACCATCGAAAACATAATCCACAATCAGCTTAAACATTTTTCGCTGGTGTTTGTGCTTGCCATCAATTTAAAAACAAACGCGACATCAAAACATCGTGCACCTATTCTGACTTAGAACAACAAACCCAGCAGAGATTAGATACCCAATAACATAATGGAACACGCTTTTAGATCACATAACAAAATATTCAACACCATCAGTTAGGGCGACTTAAGGAAAATTATACGCAGTTTCCAATGTCTTCACTCCAATTCTTTTGGGTACATCCCTAGCTCCTTAGTCGATTTGTTTGAGAGTATTTTAGCAGGTATCCCTCCAATTGTTATATTGTCTGGAAAGCTCTTGTTAACTACACTATTTGCTCCTATAGCCACGTTATTTCCAATCTTAATATCACCAAATAACTTAGCACCGGGGCCGATATAAACATTATCACCCAAAACTGGAGCTCCATGATATTCTCCTAAAACGGTACAGGGATGTATTCTACAATTTCTGCCGACTTTACACTTAGGACTTACTACTATGGTCCCATAATGCACTATACACAACCCTGGCCCGAAAACATTTATTGGAATTTGAAAACTAAGTTTTAACGCAAGCCTTCTATTCAAAAGTTTTAATAAAAGGTAATATGGCTTTAATAAAACATTCCCACGACGACAGTTGGTTAAGTATTCAATTTTTCTAAGACGTCGTTGAAATCTTAAAACGTCGTTTTTTAAATAATCCATTATTGTATATTTCTTTAAATTATGATATCTTAGATCCTCTGATAGATAGAATAAATATTCTTGTTTAGAGTTAATCATTTTCTACACCGCTTCGATTTTAATTTACCTCTAAATTGGTATAAAAACTTTGCCCATCTATTGCTCTGTTTAACGAATAAGTCCCAGCACGAATAGCACTTTGTCTACTTCAAACACCTGCGAATTTAACACATAACTGCAGGTGCCTTAGCCCCATATTCATTAAGCACATCGTACGCCCAAAACCTCTAGACCGCTTCTGCCCGAAGCGTTTTTTCGGATTTTGAAGTGGTGTTCTCACTAAACATGCGCTTTACCGCCGAGAATATGCCCTCCACGGCCCACCTTTTACCGTATCGTTTCCTGTACGCCCACAGCTTGTAGCCACATTCCTGAAATTTTCGTATTTCGTCTCTCCGCCGCCTACTACCCCTGCAATGGTCTGTACTGGCATTGCTTCTTAGTTTGATTGCGCTGCCGATTTTTTCTTTGTCGAGGTATGTGAACAGTTCGTTGGAGTCCATCGCACCGTCGCCGTACAGCTTTTTGACTTTCTTGCCGTCTTTCTTCAATTTCTTCAGGTGCTTTTTTGCTATCTTCGGCTCGGATTTGCCTTTTTTCTGGATGTACGCTTCTACCTTGAGCAGCTTTTTCTTCCTCACGTCTGCGGTTATCACTATGACGAGATATTTCCTCTTGCTCTTCTGCTTGTATTTGAACATCCGGTACTCTCCCGCGCTGCCGCTCTTGAGGCCGGATCCGTCCGTGGCGACCTCAAGTTCCTCTTCCGTTGGCAATGCTATTTCTGGGATCATGTTGTGCACCCTGTTCCATGTGGTGGAATAATCCGCATACTCCGGGACGAATCCGTATCTCGCCAGTGAGCGAGATATACCCTCAAGGCCGCGATAGTCCACCCACTGCTTCCATACCGCCTGCCACCTTATATACGATTCGGGGAACTTGTACTGGCCTCCTCTTTTCCCCTCGTTCATCTGATTGAGTTCGGGGTACCACCCTTTGACAAAATCAAGGTCCAAATAGAATTCCCCTCTTACAACAAGCTGCTCGTTGTATGTAGGCCAATCTCTCTCGTCAACGAACTTACGTCCCCAGCGTTTCGATTTGCTGCTCTTTGGCATATGCATCCCATCCGTTATGGGATATGCGAAACGCCGATGAATAAGTTTTCGGGAGGATTCATTAAACACAGCACCATCTATGGGCTTTGTCTCAGAATTCGTCTTTTTCCACAGATAACCTTACTGTTCTATGAATCAACTTTTAAGAATACAAAATCAATAGAGAAATACAACACATAGTATTACCGATATTCCAATAAAGGCTTCAATTAACCAAAGTATTCCGACTACTTTCCACTCTTTCAGGGGTCTGAAATGCATTATAATATGAGTCATAGATTCAATCCTATCGCCTCGAGGATAATACAACCATCCATTTAGTGCAACATATCCATAGTTTCTTCCACGAAACCTACCTCTAGCTTTGAGAAAAAACTCAACAATCATCGGAGCAAACAGTATTATACCCCAAGAAGCAAGTCCACCTATGATGGCTGCAGTCACTATTATTCCTCCAATAGAAAGCGTGAATACATCTCCAGGAAATACTTTTGCGGGATAACGATTATAGAGCAGGAACGCCCCAAGCGCCCCAACTAATGGAAAGAGAATCCACAGAGATTCGTACTTACCTTCTAAGTACGCTATCAATAATAATACTGTGGATGCAATTAATGTCAAACCGGTGCATAAGCCATTAAGTCCATCTAGCATATTAGTAGCGTTTGCACCGCATGTTACTCCAAAAGCTATAAGAAATGGAACCAACCACACCGAGGAAATGACAATTCCAAAAGGAGAGAAATCCAATGTCATGCCTCTCAAAAAGAAACCGGTTGGAAGCGCGAAGAAAAATGGCAATATCGCTTTAATACTCTGTCGTAAATCTAGAAGGTCATCTAATACACCAGTGAATGCACAACCCATGAGCGTGAAGAGTACTGCCATCATTGTAGTAGCGTCTACAGGATCACTCACTGTTCTTAGAAAAAGAAACGCTCCGACGAAGAAGCCGATGAGCACCGCCACACCACCCATCTCTGGAATTTCCGGCCTGTGGCGTTTGTTCATATCTCTTCCTATTATTTTATGTGACTTCATATACCGCATCACAAATGGGGTTAAAACTAGTGTTACGATGAATGAAATCAGTAGAGAGAATATGTATGTCATATCGTTCATATTAAACCCCACTCAAATTGTTAGGAGGATGTATCTTAGGTAACCATTATTAAACTATAGTTCTATAAGAGTTTTTCTCCCTAGCGTGTATAAACCCCCATTAGGGATAATAGATATCCACTTATAGATTGCATACGTAAAACCGGTATGAAATAATTCTTTGTCCGATTTTTGAGGGAATAATTTGGGTATGTTTATGGCAAAACTTTTTATATACACACCAGATGTGTCGATTTGGGTTAAATGAAATTGTAATGCACTTTTCGTAACAGATAATGTGTCGTTAACCAATGAAAGAATAACTATATTGGGGGGGGGGCATGTAGAATGCGTATCAAAGATACGAAAGTATGTATAATCGGTCTTGGTGTGGTTGGCTTATCTACGGCGGTATATGTAAAAGAGAAAGGATTAGAGGTAATTGGTTATGATATTGACGTGAAAGCGATTGAAAAATCTCGAAAGAATGGCATAACCGCATACAAAAAATGGGAAGATGTGGGTGAATGCGATATTTATATAATTTGTGTAACAACAAGTTTAAACAAAAACAAACCGAATTTATCGTCTGTATATAATGTAATTTCGAAAATAAATAAAACGTCGATGGATAATACACTCATATCGATCGAAAGCACAGTCCCTATGGGCGCATGTAGAGCGTTGTTTAGGAACACATTAAAGAACAGAGGCATGCTGATACACGTTCCTCACAGATATTGGTCTGGTGACACTATAAACCACGGTGTAAAACAGCACCGAGTAATAGGTGCAATAAACGACAGAAGCATGAATGCAGGGCAATCGTTTTATTCAGGAATCCTAGAGATTCCACTCTATAAAACATCGACAATTGAAACAGCAGAGATGTGTAAAATTACTGAAAACACCGATAGATTCCTAAAAATAGCTTTTGCTGAAGAATTAAAAATGATGTGTGATAACGCAGGAGTGGACTTTGAAGATCTTAGGAACGCTTGCAACACTAAATGGAATATGGAAATACTGGAGCCGAGAGAGGGAATTGGTGGAACCTGTCTGCCAAAATATATAGTATATCTCTCCCTCTTGGGTAAAAATGGTATATCTCAAGCAGCTATTAAAGCTGATAAAAGGTATAAATCCTGGTTGAGTGATAGAAATCTCTCCAAACATAAAAAAAACTCTCCTTATGTATCATCTAAAACATAAGGCAAAAAATTATCCTATCAATTGTAAGTTTTATGCAACTTCACATTGAAGTTGACATTAAATGACTGAAAGACACAATAATAAAGGTCGAGACACCAACAAGGTTTATTATGCCGGATATAATTAGTGAAATACAATGAAGGTACTGTTCGACATAGGCCACCCTGCACAGGTCCATATTTTCAAAAACGTAATTCGGGGCTTAAACGAGAGAGGACACGAAACAAAAGTTATTGTCCGGGAAAGAGATTGTGCAACCCACCTATTAAATAAATATGATATTGGATATGAAACGATCATAGAAGAACACTACCACGGGCTCTTAAGAAAAGCATTGGGTACACCACACTTAGTTTACAAGTCCTACGACATCTTAAAAAAATTCGATCCAGACGTATTAATTTCCGAAGGGCCTCTGTACAGCCATATCGCATGTAAACTTCTGGGAAAACATTCAATTTCATTCCTCATTAATGAGAGCGAATATGGAGCGTATTTAGACAACATCTTTTCCCCTTTCGTAGACTTGGTATGTACATCGACCTCGTTCGAGGGGCGGATAGATCCTAGGAAAAACACACAATATAACGGCTACCTTCATTTGACATATTTGCATCCTGATTATTTCAAACCAGACGATACTGTTCTCAGAGAACTAGAAATTGACAAAAATGAAAAATTTTTCATTCTGAGATTTAAAAAGTACGATGCAACTCATGATATTGGTCAGCATGGTTTTTCATTCGATAAATTTAGATTTATAAAAAAGTTGGAGCATTATGGAAAGGTCTTTGTTAGCTCTCATGGAGGATTATCTAGAGATCTCAAAAAATATGAGCTTCGCCTGCCACCAGAGAAACTTCAAGATGCTATTTATTTTGCTAACACATATATTGGCGATGGCTTTTCAACAGCCACAGAATCTGCAATATTAGGCACACCTGCAATACTCGTTTCGACGATAAAGAGGGGTTATATTAATGAGCTCAGGGATAAATATGGGTTGGTATACACATGTAAAGACGACGAGGAGGCGCTGAGAATATTTTCACAGCTCCAAGAAGACAAGCGTCTAAAAGAGAAATGGAGAATGAAAAAAGAAAAAATGTTAAGTGAAAAAATAGATGTAACCGCGTTTATAATCGACCTTATAGAGAATTACCCACAAAGTGTCGAAAAAATAAAAAGTGCGAGAGGGGGGTAATATATGAAACTCACAAAGCGAACTTGTTATGTGCTAATTATGTTTTTGATAATGCTCAACATAGTATTTCGATATCCCACGACACCACACGAAATAGGTGCGGACTCATTTTTCATTCACAGTCTCGCAAATTCCATAACCAACAATGGAGACGCGAAATGGATACTGCATCCATTATCGTTTTTCGGTTTATATCCGGTTTCTTATGCAAGTGCTGTTCCATTCATATTATCAGGAATGTCCCAGGTGCTCGGAGTAGAAACTGAGATATCGATATTGATATTTTCAACGGTTTTAGGCACATTGAACTTTCTTGGGGCATACCTTCTTATGGGTGAGATAATCAACGATGACAGATTCAAGATAGTGGTAGCGTTTGTCTATTCGTTGTCCCCACTTATCCTAAAGTTTACAATATGGACTGCATCAACAAGAGGGCTTTTTATTGCTTTATTGCCGTTGTTTCTTTGGTGCATATTAAAACTTGTAAACAAACATCATATATGGAAATACATGGGATTATCTATTTTTTTGCTGTTATTATTGACCGCTACTCACCGAATGGTGTGGTTTGTTGTGGTACCAATAATCTTCTATATTGCCGCTACCTTTATTCATAACACAGGTACAAGTAAATCTTCTTTTGGTATGTATGCATCCAAAATTTTACTTATTCCGGTGATGATAGCTATTTTCGCGGTATTCTTCATAGCTACATATCACTTCATTTTACCGGCCGATTCAACCTTTCAGAGCATAATATCAACATTGATAGAGAACAAATATTCGGTGTTTCTCTTCTTAGTCTCTACCGGAGTTTTAATGATTTTTTTTCAATTATATGTAAAAACCCATACAATAACTATGATGACGGGAGTCGGTCTTGTAGCTTTGTTTGCAACTCTAATTTCAATGCAACTCACAGATTTAGCGGTGTTAAGAGATTTTTCGGGTGTACTCGCGTTAGATGTCCCTTTCGTTGAAGAATCCGAAGCAATTTATTATCCACAATTATTCTTCCTGACTAGTGTAATTATACTGGGGGCAAGGTATGGCATAATGATATTTTTTATGGCTATAGGTATTATTCTTCTCTCTTTTAAACAAAAAAAAATTGGTAACAATGTAATGATCCTAACATCGTTATTTTTTATAAATACAATACTATTCGTCGAATATTCCCATGATTTCTTAGCAATATTCTTGTTTATAGTGGCTGGTTATGGCGTATTCTGGTATATCGAAAATTGGAGGAGTGTTAAACGATACGCCTTCTCTATGCTTGCCATAATTTTATTACTTTCTCTTGTATTTTCTGCATATACTTTAGGTTATAGATATAGTAACATGTTCCCTACAACGGGCGATCATAATTATATGGTAGACCCCACTTATCAAACCGGGATATTTCTAAGAACATATGCTAATGGAACATTCTATGGAAATGATTTTGAAGCATTACGAGTAGCAGCATCTTCCGGCTTAGTGTATCTAGGCACTATTCAATACGAATTCGTCGATAAGGAAAAGATGACAATCATACCTAAGGATTTTTCGATAGCGGGTCTTCCCAATTACATGAAAAATCCTTTTATAATAGTTAAATCAAATATTACTTCGATCGATACTAGATATGACTGCGATAGTGAAATTGCAAGAAATTTCACATCGTATTACAGCATAGAATACCTTGTAAGTAATATAGTTGTGATGACTGACAAGTCGGTATTTGCCAATTCCGTTTATGGGAAGAGATATGAAATGTTTGCGAATGAGAGGGATATTATATTTTATCTCTGATGGGAATCTAATGAGGGCTATAGTATTGATAACAAGAGGATTTAAAGTGAATTTGAGATATGTAGGTGCGTCAAAACATATTGGGCGTGCGAAAATACAAACAGAATCAAAAGTCTACGTCGACAAACACGATATGATGTTTGGTGGTGAATTATGAATATATTATTTCTTACAAGTAATTTGAGGAAATGTTCTGGAGGCCCTGTAAGATATATTTTAAAATTGGCAGAATATTTGAGTAGGCACGGGCACGATGTACATATTTTATCGTTTCGTACGAGTAAAAATGAGTATACGCCATATGCCGGAGTAGTTAATCATAAATTAAACATAGAGATCGATGATAGAATGAATTTATTTAGAACGATTCTACCTTTATTACGGGAAACAAAAAAGATAATTCAAGAAAATAACATCGAGATCCTACATATGAACACTACTCTCTCAAATATACTTGGAGTACTGATGAAAAGTAAAAAGAACAATCTTGTGCTCGTTAGGGCGGTACTTGGCTGGCATGTGGAAATTAAAAACCACTCGAAAGCACAGAATAGATATGTTCGCCAAATACAACAACAAATATTGGCAAATTCAAGGACGTTTTTGGAAAAAATCACAATAATGAATAACGATGCAACAATTACTGTTAGTCCAGAATTGCGGGAGTATGCAATAAACTGTGGTGCAAACCCAAAAAGAATTTCAGTAATACCCTGCGGTGTAGATATTCTCCCTTTGCCGTTGTTGGAAAGAAAAGAAGAAACGATGAATAAATTACACTTGGAATTAAAGCCAACGATTGTGTTTATAGGATCTATCCGAAAAACTAAAGGCATAGGTTATTTGCTACAGGCAGCAAAGCGTCTTCCTGATTATCAATTTATTCTAATCGGAGAAGGCCCAGATTTAGATGCCTATAAAGATTTTGCGAAAAAACTGGAAATTACAAACATTAGGTTTGAGGGGTATGTAGAAGACGAATTGTTACATGAATATTTTGCTGTTGCTGATTTATTCTGCTTGCCATCGTTCTTAGAGGGTGTTCCAATGGCGATGTTGGAAGCGATGAGTTATGGAGTTCCACCGCTGGTTACAAATATTGGTGGGAACCCTACTGTGATTGAACATGGTAGGAATGGGTATTTAATACCACCAGGGAATAGTGCAGCCATAAGACACGCGATAAAAGAGTTGTTTGATAATCCCGATAAATTAAAGAGTATTGGTGAAAACGCTAGAAAAACGATAGAGAGTAAATATGCGTGGGATATAGTTTCAAAACAGATAGAAAAGGTATATTTGACGAGTTTAGATGATAGAGAATGAACATATCGATGCTTTTTTATGTGGACGATATGGAGAGCACATGTGGCGATTCTACACATTTTAGGGCGAACTAAACGACACAGTTATTGATCTAGACCTCGAGGATCAAAGCAAGGGCGTAGTGGATTAAAATGCCCTGTAAAAATATAGCAACCATAGCAACCTATCCGAAATATATCTAGTTTCTAGATATTTATTCGGTGCGTGGAGAGAGTGAGCGAGTTTAGTACAAATAAGATCGGTCTATTAACACAAAGCATCTATGAAAATAATGACTAGGTAGTTATTTGATTGGTAGTGATATTGGGAATTCACTATATGCCAACATGCTGATATGGGGAATAGATTAATTGTAGCACTCAACGTATCTTTGCGAAAAATATATCTCCCACATAGGCAATGTGATTGAGGATTTACTCATAAAATTTGGAAAATATTGTAGCATCAGGGAAAAGGGATTTCTGGCCCTATGATACTATGAGGCGTCTATGCATGTAATCTGCGCGTTTGATGGAGTAAAAGGTGCACCTAAGATTCATACATACAATACCTGTAAGCACCTAGTTAAACTTGGACACACTGTTGATTTAATCACGACAGTACCACCTGAAGAATTCAAAAATATAGGTGTAAAAATTATAAAAGTGAAAGACATAAACTTAAAAGAATCTATTCTAAAAACAATTCTTAAAAACACTTTTTTCACTCTTAACTCGCTATTTAGAACGTGTGACATTTTCTATACGCGGAATTGTCTATTGGCTTCGTTGTTTAAGTTACTTAGACCTACCACGTCCGTCGCATGTGAGGTCAATGGTTTGCGCTATGTCGAACTTCCTATATCGGGATGTAAAAATACAGTAAGGATAAAAATTGTGGCTTTTCTCGAAATAAAACTTATGCCCTTCTTAGTTGACGCGGTTATCGTAGTTACAAAAGGATTAGGGGACACCATGGTAAAAGGCGGAGCGCCTAAAAACAAGATTTTCTTGGTTCGAAATGGCGTGAATCATCAACTATTCAAACCCATTAGAGACCAAAAGAGCATTCGCGCCCTCTATGGTATTTCAGAAAATGAGACAGTAATAATATTTGTGGGTAAGGTATGTGCATGGCATGGTGTAGAACATACTTTTGGAATATTTGCGCGGGTTTTGATGGAAAAAAAAAATGTCAAACTCTTTTTTGTAGGCGATAAAAAAGAAGAACTCGATACAAAACTTCGAATGATGATAGACGAACTCTCGCTGACTGAGAATATAATTTTCACAGGCTGGATGGATAACAAGGATGTCTCCGACTGCATAATGGCTGCAGATGCAGGTATTCATACCGGTATGCACGGCTATGAGCTAAACCCCTTTAAAGTGCTCGAATACATGGCCGCCGGCAAACCCGTCATAGGAAGTAAATTTGGTCTGGAAGAGTTGATAGCAAAAAGCGAGGGGGGGATTATTATAAACCCCCTAAATTATGAAGAGAGCGCAAAACAGATTCGCGAGCTTGTAAACGACAAGGATAAAATGAAAAAACTTGGAGAAAACGGTAGAATCTATATACACCAAAATCATGATTGGATGAAAGTGACGAGAGATTTGGAAAAGGTTTTTGATGTTGTTGTAAAAAATAAGTGATTGTTTGAATTGAAACTTTCAATCAACAAAATTTTCGCATATATGCATTAAGACAATAGACGTTCTAGAAACGAAATTATTTTATAAATAGGACAACCCTCTTTTTAGTAAAGTTTCATTTATGCCAACCAACTTCTCAAAGTTTCTATCATAATTCGCTCTTTCTTGCGCAACCTGTTGTCGCAAGCAACATAAAAGGCGTCGACGACTTACTTACTCACTATTAGATAATTTAAAATATCTAACTATCGTTCTTATCCTTACTATTATATCGACACCATATCACAAATCAATAGCATATGTCGGGGAGTGAGAAGAAGATGAAATGGAGTAACAAACGAGTCCTAGTTACAGGCGCCGGAGGTTTTATAGGAAGTCATCTTGTTGAGTCTCTACTAGAGATGGATGCCGATGTTGTGGCTTTTGTTCGCTACAATTCTCGAAACGATTGGGGTGCGATTGAGTTCTTATCGAAGGAGCAATTATCCTCAATTACTATCGTGGCAGGAGATCTCAGAGATGTTGACGCAGTTAGAAGAGCGATGAAGGATGTAGATATCGTTTTTCATCTTGGTGCATTAATTGGGATCCCATATTCCTATGTAAACCCTAGGGAAGTTGTTGATGTAAATATTATGGGTACGCTAAATATACTCCAGGCCGGAGTGGATTTGTGCCCTGAGAAGATTATCCACACATCTACAAGTGAGATTTTCGGGACAGCGCAATATGTCCCCATTGACGAAAAACATCCAGTTAACCCACAATCCCCCTATGCAGCAAGTAAGGTGGGGGCGGATTTCTTGGCACTTTCCTTTTATCGATCCTTCGATTTACCAGTATCTATTTTGCGACCGTTTAATACATACGGACCCCGTCAATCGGCACGTGCAGTAATACCAACAATAATAACCCAAGCCCTCACCACAGATGTTATTAAACTAGGAAATCTAACATCGACGCGGGATCTGACGTTTGTAAAGGACACCGCGAAAGGTTTTATAAAGTTGGCCGAAAGTAACGTGGTTGGGCAAACAATTAACATCGGTTCAAACATCGAGATTTCTATAGGTGACCTTGCAAAAAAGATTATTAAATTGACTGGGAAGGACGTCAAAATAATTTCCGAGGAAAAAAGAAAAAGACCCCCAAAAAGCGAAGTGGAACGTCTCCGTATAGATAATTCCAATGCCAAAAAAGCAATTGGGTGGGAACCCACCACTTCACTCGAAGTGGGTCTAAGAAAAACAATCGATTGGATTTCACAAAACCTAGATTTATACAAAATAGATCGATATGTTGTATGAGGGTGATCTAAATGAAGGTAGTAATACTGGCGGGGGGTAAAGGAACTAGACTGCTTCCATATACTACAGTTTATCCTAAACCGTTGGTTCCGATAGGCGATAGACCTATACTCGAAATTCTTATTCGACAACTAGCAAAGAACGGTTTCGATGAGATTATACTCGCGGTAGGTCATCTCGCGGAGCTGATTCAAGCTTTTTTTGGGGACGGGAGCAAGTACGGCATAAAGATAGAATATTCTAAGGAGGATAAGCCACTGGGCACAGCAGCCCCCATTCTGAAAATTAGGGATAAGTTGAATGAAACGTTCATTATGATGAATGGTGACATTCTAACAACACTAGATTTCTCCGCCTTAGTCCATTATCATCAGAAAAATAAGGCGGCAGCTACGGTTGCGTTAAATAAAAGAGACGTAAACATAGATTATGGTGTGGTCGAGGTAGATTCTAAACAAAACATACATGAATGGAAAGAAAAACCGAAGATTAGTTATAATGTCAGCATGGGGGTATACGTTCTTGAGCCGGAGGTTTTAGACTATGTGCCTCAAAATCAGCCCTATGATTTGCCGGAACTAATAAGAGATTTAATCAATAACAATAAGATTGTAAAAGGGTATCTATATGATGGGTATTGGTTGGATATTGGTAGACCAGAAGACTATAAAAAAGCGGTTGAGGAAAAGAACCCACAGGAATTGATTGAATGGATCTTAAAGGGAAAAAAATAGTAGTTACTGGAAGTGCGGGATTCATAGGGAGTCGTGTTGTAGTTAAGTTGAAAGAAGAAGGAGCAGAGGTTATAGAATTTGATATAAAAAATAAAATCGATCTTACTGAATGGAAAACAATCCCAAAAACAGATGGTGTTGACATCATTTACCACTTAGCCGCGATAATGTATGTACCATATTCGTTTCAACACCCAAGAGAAACTTATTTTACAAATATCGGAAGCACAATAAACATGTTAGAATTATGTAGAAACAACAACGCAAGAATGATTCTTGCAAGCTCCTATGTTTACGGAGATCTAAGTGGTGTGTCAATCAATGAAAGTTGTCCGATTAATCCTACAAATCCATATATGGTAAGCAAGGTCGTCTGCGAAGAGTTATGCAAATCCTATCATGACGACTATGGTATTAGTTGTACAATCTTAAGGCCGTTTAATATCTACGGTGAAGGACAGGACGATAGGTTTCTAATCCCGCATATAATAAAGCAAATCGAAGAGAATGGCAAAATTGTTTTAGACAATTCAAATCCTAAAAGAGATTTTTTGCATATCGATGATATGGTGAATGCCTATATCAAAGCGGGAGAATATGACAAATCGAAATTCGAGATTATAAATATAGGATACGGAAAAAGTTACAGCGTAAGAGAGATCGTGGATATAATAGTTAGTTGTTATAATAGAACGATCGAGGTTACATATCTTAACAAAAGAAGAAAGGGCGAGATTATGGATACAGTTGCTGACATTTCGAAAGCAAAGAGATTGCTGGGGTGGGTGCCAAATGTGAGCGTTAAAGAGGGATTAAGACGGATGGTTGGCAAATAATTTCATTACTAACGATAAACTCCGAGACCAAACGAGTAGAAATGGAGGGAGAGTCATTGAAGAAAAATACAGCTGGAAATGTATTACCGGGGGCGTCGAAGAGTTGTGCAAAAACGCATTAAACCAGTAATGTAGCTGATACTGACACAAATATAAAAATAACAGGACTTGTTATGCTATCGTTTAGAGGCACAACTAATACATAATTCAAACCAAATTGTGAGAGAAACACCACATAATTGCCAAGGAAAGGGCCGACTGGGGAAAAACTTCGCTAAATTGGAAGAGATGTACAGGAAGTTACTTGCAACTTGAAACTACAGTAATATAGGTATTAACTCAAAGTGCCAAATCTTTATTTAGTGCTAATGCCCAGAGCGTATAACCTATTTCATATGAACCTTTAAATGCGCCGAACCCGTCTTTAGATTGCACGTTACCTTTATTGTCAACACACCTATAGGAAAAGAATGCCCCTGTTGAATTATAATTGTGAACATACATATCAATTTCTGCGGAATTGTGATCTACGAGAAATTTCCAAGCCGATATGGCATTGGGTGTATAGTCATATCTGCCACCGGATAGGATGTACAAATATCTGGAGCATATAAGAAAAAGCATCTGATGAATTTCAAAGAAGGTTTCAGTATTTTTAGTATTCCATTTCAAGCCTCCATTTGGAAGAAGCAGATTTCTGATTACCCAATCAAAATTTTTCTTCGCTGAAAGAAGGTATTCATCAGAACCCGTTGCCTTATTTGCCAATAGAAGGGCTATATCCGCTTTCAATTGATTCTGAATCGCGGTTCTATATTCTCTTGGTTTGAATGGGAATAGTCCATCTTTTAGTTGATGGTTAATGAATTCCATAGCATAATTGTGTATCTCTGTTTGCAGTTTACTTATGTGCTCCGTATCATCTAACAGTTTATAGACTAACAAAAGATTTGCATACGCACGCAGAATCACAGAATGATGGTCTTCGAACATCGGAGTAAATTTAGATGAAGTAAAATTATATAATTTATTTATATCATGAAGAATCTGCTCAGTCAGTTTAGGATCTTTGTCTTTGAAATACAGGTATCCCAATGCTAAAGATGATAAAGTTGCCCCACATTCATATTCTTCGCTAGTATGTGCATGCCCATCCGGGACACCATCTATTTTACCTTCCTGATTTATTTTTGAATGAATATATCTCAATTCATTTTTGAGATTTTCATCAAGTGACGCATCACCTGTTACTATTGCATAGTGTGTGCCTCCTTCCTGCAATTCTACAGCGTATTTCCAGTCGTGTGGTACATAACCAGACCAATCAGTTCCAGTCCAATTCAGTTGCCTAATCCAGTTCTGGCGATCCGGGTCCCAAAACCCTTTCTGTTTGTATCCTTTTTTAATGTGCAACACTTGCTCTTCCAAATAATTATGTCGAGTGTCAGAATACATAGAATGGTAATTTGTAATATAATGTATCAATTTTTGGTCAGTAGCTTTGTACTCATCTTCGGTAGTATATATTGTTATCTTTCTTTCAAGAAGCTCTTTATACGCATCGAAGAATTCTTTTATGTTCATAATCCAGGACCTTGCATCTCCGACATACCCAAATTTAACAACTCCTCTATCGGTTAAAAAATCTGTAACAAAATTTCTAATCCAGTCCCCCCCCGGTCTCTTCTCGATCCTTGTTCGAGCCACCTTGGGATCCAGTGGCGTTACATTCATAATTTTTATTTTTCCATTATCAATTACTTTTGCATTATATACTTTATCCATATAGACATTGATGGGAAATGGTTTAATCACATCTTCAGCTATGTGATATAAACTTAATTTATCAAATCCTATCCCAATTCCAAGAACCTTTCCTCCGTACTCCATAATGTTGTACATGGGTGTTCCGGCTCCAAAATTTGAAGAACACTCATTATGTCCCGCAGTAATTATTTTAGCTTTTGCGCCGAGAGCACATACCGAACTTGTAGGATGAATGCTTCTGAATACTCCGCTTCTTTTTCTAAATGTTTCTGGGATTAAACCAAGTGTTGATGGAGCTATGTTTGGGTCGAAGACTTCATTTTTTTCGAGGGTATCAACCATCCTCCCCCCCACGGGCATTGAAAATGCAGGCATTGCCAAAGTTCCATCATGCCCAATAACTTCGATTAACGCATTTATTATGGTATCTGCACCACCCTCGACATTACCAATGCTTCTAAGAGAACTCTGAACAAAAAGAATGTCCCCAGAACGAACCCCCATATCCTTTAAATCATCTGCAATCTCAGATTTCGATATTGGTCTATTTGAAAAGGTTTTATAATCCCCTCTTAGACGCTTAACAATTTTTATCACTCTTTTTTTTGCGTTTATTGGAAGTTTGTGATACATTTTTTTAATAATTGACATATTTGTCCTCTATGGTTATTACCTCTATAAAAAATCACTCATTGAAAGTATAACATTGTTGTAGATTTCAACCGTGGCCATCGCCACGTATTGTTCGCGGCTAACCATTAAATTAAATATCTCACTTTTCACATTCGGCGCTATCTTAATGCCCCATAGGAATTCTCAATAGTATTTTAGTTTTTTCTTAATGAACCTCACATATAATATCCACCATTCAGATTAATCACCTGACCAGTTATGTAACCCGCGTCGTCAGAAGCGAGATATGCAACCAAACTACCTACTTCTTCAGGTTTTCCAAAACGACCAAGGGGTATTTGAGATAATATCGAGTCTTGCATTTCTTGTGGCAACCGTTTGAGCATACCTTCATAAATATATCCAAGCGCGATTGCATTGACAGTTATTCCTTTTTTTGCAACTTCTTTTGCTGTTGCTTTTGTAAAGCCGATAACTCCTGCTTTAGATGCAGCATAGTTTGCGGCACCTGCTACGCCGATTTGACCGACCACCGACGTTATATTGATTATTCTGCCACTTTTTTGGTTACGCATGATATCGATTACTGATTTTGTGCAATTGAAAGTTCCCGTTAGATTTGTGCTTATTACTTCGTCCCATGTCTCGTCCGTCATTTTTGCAATCGTACTATCCTTGAATATCCCCGCATTGTTGACAAGTATATCGATTCTTGCAAACTCCTTTAAAGTTACGTCCACCATCTTTTTTACTTGCTCATAACTCGATACATCCGCCCCTATAACGATTGCGCGTCTGCCCATATCTTTGATAGAATTTGCAACGTTCTCTGCGGCTTGCCTATCTTGCTTATAGTTGACTACAACATCTGCCCCTTCCTTAGCCAGGGTTAAGGCGATAGTTTGGCCAATACCTCTCGAACCACCAGTCACTATAGCTACTTTATTATCTAGCTTCATTTTTCTACCACCATTATTACTCAAACTGTGTAAATCAAGGAGATATGTCACCCCTTGCGCAGTTACTGTTACGGTCATTCTCCAATTTAAGTCCTTTGACGAATTTCTCGAACCAACAGTTATCTGCCTCGCCCGAATACTTACTCTCTGGCTTGTGTAGAAACCCTTCACAGCTAATAAAACAACAATCAACTCATCCTACATAATACATAGAAGTTGTATGCCAAGAACTTTGTCATCAGATATCTCTTCTGTGCTCTTATTCCTTTGCTAGGAACATACTCGCCGAACATCCTTTTTATCACGGAGTTTCCAATACTACAAAATTCGTTTCAGAATTTTGTACGTACTATGAAATCTCCAGCGAGATTTCATACGTTTGTATAGAGTTTTTACGAAAAACTCCATAGTCGTACAAACTTTGCTTCTGGCAAAGTTTGTAGATATCGAGTATTTGCTTGTGTGTTCCGGTATGCCGTTTCTTTTAAGTATTCCTAAACCATATTGTATAACCAACGAGGCTCGCATCCCATCCACCTCAAACAGATGGGTGGGGGATTTGTCTCCAGATTAGGGTTTCTACAAAGCCGATGGGACGAAACGTTTTAATATCACACAAACACTCAAACATTGCATGATAATTAAAAGAAAGGTGTGCCTTCGTTGCATCATGGATACAACAGCTGAAGGTATCGTTTTTGACGATAAAGGTCAGTGCAACTACTGTACAAAATTCCTAAACTTGCTAAAAAAATACAAACCTTTATCAAGAGAGATGCAACAAAAAAAGCTATCTTTGTTGATTGAAAAAGTAAAAAGAGATGGTCGGAACAAACCATATGATTGTATAGTTGGTGTTAGTGGTGGCGTTGATAGTTCTTATGCGTTACACATAACAAAAAAATTCGGTTTACGACCTTTAGCAGTTCACATGGATAACGGATGGGATTCTGAACTTGCTCAGCAAAATATAGAACATCTGGTCAAGGGTCTCGGTGTTGATTTGTATACCTATGTCATTGATTGGGATGAATACAGAAGTCTTATGCAAGCGTTTTTTGATGCTGATGTGATCGATGTCGAATTATTGTATGATAATGCCCTGAGTGCGGTCGTCCATATGATGGCAAAAAAATACGGAATCGAGTATATACTTGCCGGGTCCAATACAATGACAGAGGGTATGAGTATACCTCCGAACTGGAATTGGTTTAAATTTGATAAAAAAAATATCTACGCCATAGCAAAACAATTTGGAGATATTAAAATCAAGTCGTTTCCCGCCATTGCGCACAGAGAAAAGCTATATTATAGCTATATTCGAAAGATAAAGTGGATTAGCTTTTTAGATTATTTTGAATACAATAAATTCGAAGCTTTGAAAATACTGCAATCTCAGTACAATTACAAACCTTACCCCTATAAACATTACGAATCAGTATTTACAAGATTTTATCAAGGTTACATTCTCCCTCAAAAATTTGGTGTTGATAAACGAAAATTACACTTATCAACCTTGATTATTTCTGGACAAATGTTGCGAGAAGAAGCCATTAAAATGATGGAAAATATCCCCTATCCTTCTCAAAGCGATCTGGATGAAGACATAACGTATTTTCTTAAAAAAATGCGCTGGAATAAAACAGATTTAGAAGAATATCTAAGTAGGCCAGAAAAATCGCACTTACTTTATGGAAGCGAAATGCGTTTGTTTGATTTTTTGCGCAAGATGAAAAGAAGATACAGTTGTTATAGGGTGCGGAAGTAAAAGAAATGAAGATCGGCGTTCTTGCAATTCGGGGTGCTGTCTCCGAGCACATAGCGATGGTTAAAATGACTATGAACAAGTGTGGGGTAAACGGTACTACGTGTTGTTTAAAAGAGAAGAAGGACGTAGAAAACATAGATGGACTGATTACCCCTGGCGGGGAAAGCATGATAATCTCCAAATTTATTTCAAATAAAAAAATGAGCGACATCATACAGTTTAGCGACTCTGTGGAATCAGCAGAACTTACTCGAACTCAAAAGAATGTTCAAATAAACGTAGACGATATTTGGACAAACGATAGTAAAGAAAATTGTGTCTCTTTTATAACAGAAATTCTCAGTGAGAGGAAATCCTTATGATAGGAATCATCGACTATGGATTGGGCAATATCGGTTCAATTGTCAATATGCTAAAAAAAATCAGGGCACCATGTATGCTTGTCTCAAACCCCGAAGAGTTGAAAGGCATAAAAAAAATAATTTTACCTGGCGTTGGCTCATTTGATGCCGGAGCTAGTAACCTGAAAGCTACTTCATTATGGGACGCTATTAAGGTAAAAGTTCTTGATGAACAAGTCCCTTTACTTGGTATTTGCTTGGGTATGCAGTTACTTTTTAATAAAAGCGAGGAGGGCAAAGAGGACGGCCTAGGGTTAGTGAGTGGAGAAATTAAACGGTTTGATTTTAGTCAGATGGAACAGAAACTAAAAATTCCTCACATGGGATGGAATGTTGTTACACCGACAAAAACCGACCCCCTCTTTTTCCATATGCCTCATAAAGAGATGCGGTTTTATTTTACCCACTCGTATCATGCAGTGTGTGCCAAACCAGAGAATATCCTAGCTGTAACCTCATATGGGTACGAATTTACATGTGTTGTACGAAATGGTAATATCTTTGGTGTACAATTCCATCCAGAAAAAAGCCATAAGTTTGGTATGCAGTTACTCAAAAATTTTGCGGAGTTATAATATGCTGCGAACAAGGGTTATACCGTTTTTGTTATTAAGGAACAGTGGTCTTTACAAAGGGATAAATTTCAAAGATCATAAATATGTCGGCGATCCAATCAACACGGTGAAGATATTTAACGAGAAAGAGGTCGACGAACTTGCATTGCTTGATATTACGACTTCATTGGAAAACAAAGAACCAAATTACTCCCTCATAAAAGATATTGTGAGTGAGGCGTTTATGCCTATCTCTTATGGTGGAGGGGTAAAAACCCTTGAACAAGCACGAAAACTTTTTAATCTCGGTATAGAAAAGATTATAGTCAATACGTCCTTTGCACACAATCCAGGTATTATAACTGAGATCGCCTCTGTTTTTGGCTCTCAAAGTGTTGTTGTTTGCATAGATGTAAAAAAATCGTTATCGGGGAATTATGCATCATACATTATGTCTGGAACGCAAAAAACTAAGGAATCCCCTGTTGAATTAGTCAAAAAAGCACAGGAGATTGGTGCGGGAGAAATTGTTATCAACTCGATTGATCGCGACGGCACACTGTCAGGTTACGACCTAAAGATTATTAATGAGATAACGCAATCAGTTTCTGTACCGGTTATTGTAGTAGGTGGGGCATCAAATCTTGAAGATTTTAAAAAAGCGGTCGAGTCGGGTGCGAGTGCGGTTGGAGCGGGCGCCATGTTTGTTTTCAACGGACCCCATAGGGCAGTTCTTATAACTTATCCAAGCTATGATGTACTTAAGAATATATTGGGAGAATAAAGATATGCAGCATCAAACGTGTACACGATGTATCATGGATACATCGGATCCAGACATCACCTTTGACGAGAATGGAGTGTGCAATCATTACATCACTACGATTGAAAAATTAAGAGCACCGCCATGTTCATTATCCAAAGAATCTAAGAAACAATTATTAGGTGACAGATAATGGTTAAAATATTTTACCTTTCACAAGAACACCCTCTTCCTAACAACCCAATAAGTCAAATATTTATCACATACAGGGTAAAAGTATTAAACGCTCAAAGGCAAGATCCCGATCTATATTTTCTGGAAAAGAAATACGGATCAGGTTGTGCATTCTTACGAAAAATGTTGGGCAAGACCGATTACCAAAATCAACATTTGCCAGTTATCAGGGACGGAATCAAATGGAACGGGGTAGTATATAAATTTGGATTTAAAGAATTAATTCAAAGGAAAATTAATAAAAACAAATTCGAGCGACAGTCGTGTGAGAAAATCGCTCGCGATATACTATCGAGCACCGACTTTACTAACTACGACATGATTCACTGTTATAGTCCATACCCCGAGGGCTATGTCGGGACTTTATTAAGCCAAAAAACTGGACTGCCGCTGGTAATAACATGTATCGGTTCAGATATACATACTCGACCACAGTTGAACCCAGTAATCAGGGAGTTGACAGTGGCGGCGATGACAAAAGCCAACAAGGTCATTTTCGTAAGCAATTCCCTATTAGATACCGCCCAAAAATTAGGTTATTCTGGCGAGAACGCTGTTGTGATACCGAATGGAGTAGATTTAACTACCTTCACTATCCAGGAGCGCGAGTCCAACAAACGGGAACTGGGCTTGTCGGGCAAAGTGGTAGGTTTTGTAGGTAACCTGATAAGAGTAAAACGAGCCGACATGTTTCCAGCCATATTCAAACAGATTCAGGAAACACAGAAAAATGTAGAATTCTTAATCGTGGGTGATGGTGAATTTAAGAAGTCGATTGCCGATAAATGTAAAATATTAGGTATACGAGCCAAATTTATGGGATTTGTCGAAACACCATTGGTTCCTAAGTGTATGAATGCGATGGATGTCTTAATTCTTCCGTCAAGAAATGAAGGTTTTCCTTGTGTTGTTTTGGAAGCGCAAGCATGTGGCGTACCCATCGTAGGAAGTGGTAATGGGGGAGTGCCAGAAGCCATTGGTGATGCCGGTATAATTGTCAAAGAGGGTATGCAATTTGAGGAAAGATTTGCGGATGCAGTCATTAAGGCGGTAAATATGAAATGGGACCGTGATTTATTAAGAAGGAGGGCCTTAAAATTTGATTGGAATGTCACGGTTCAAAAAGAAATTGAAATTTATCAATCAGTAGTCAAATAGACCCGGTATTCTTCAAGAGAAAGCGATAAAGAACGAAAGAAATATACAACAAGCATAAAGATAATTGAGTAAGGATTACGTTTATGCTTAGTAACGGAGGGTGCCCCTACCATTGTAGTTTTTGCTGTAGTCATGTTGTTTGGCAAAGAAGAACAAGATTTCGTTCTCCAGAGAATGCCATTAGCATTAGCAGTAATTACGCAAGGGGGTGACATATCTCCTTGGTTTACACAGCCCCTATGATGATTTTTCATACCACCGTGATAATATACTGCGGGGCGGTATACAACCGTCTATGGGACTAAAATTTTAGTTATTATCCTTATTGGTAGGGATACTAATCGATTGGAAATCTAAATATACCGTATATCGAATTAAGGCTGATTATGAAAATATTGATTGCGTGCCCCTCACATCAGTCATATGGAGTTAACAGCGCCATTATACGAGCTTTTGTTGATTTTGGTTGCGAGACCGATATCTCAACCTGGTCGGAGTCGTATACCTTCCTTAGTAGGACAAAACTGTTTTTTTGTTCCCAGATTAGTTCAATTGTTGAATCATTCGCCAAACCAGGAATAATGGTAGGGGAGTTCCAAAGAGATATGATAATGGAATACAATAAAAAATTACTACAAACAGTGAATGCAACTAAACCAGACGTGCTTCTAGCATTAAAAGGGGACGCTTTGTTGCCCGACACCATAAAAAAGCTCAGAGAGAACTCCAATATCCCTCTTGTTCTTTGGTGTTATGATAGCGCCGTCCGCTTTAGGAATATTCTAAATGGTGGAAAATATTACCATCTTTTCTACACCTGTGAACCAAGCGACATTCCAGAACTACAAAAATATGGTATTCGGGCAAAATTTCTACCAATGGCCTATGACCCCCATACATACTTCAGATTAGAAGACAAAACTGTTGTTAGAGATGTTTGTTTTGTGGGTACTTTGATCAATTACCCTCAGAGAAGGAGGGTATTAGGCGAGATCATTTCACGGTATAATGAGTTGAATATAGAGGTATGGGGGCCCACCTGGAGCATATACTATCCGTTTTCATTATATGAATATCTAATTACGCAAAGAGACCTCAGGATGCACCTTCATAATCATGGGATCTATCCTCGGGAAGTTAATAAAATCTACAATACATCAAAGATATGCTTAAATACCCACCATCCCCAACTGAAGGAGGGTTTAAATCCGAGAGTCTTTGAGATAATGGGTGCAGGCGGATTCCAGTTAGTGGATTATAAGAAAAAACTGGAGGAGCTGTTTAATGTAGAGAAGGAAATGGTTTATTATAAAAACGAAGATGATTTATTAGAGAAGGTGGGGTATTATATAGAGAACGAAGACGAAAGAAAAAAGATTGCAGAAAGAGGCATGGATGCAGTCAAGAAAAAACATACTTATAAACATAGAGCCCAGGTTATTCTTGATGATATTAAGAAAATAAGGCAGTAATCTAGATAAAGTACCATAAAAAACACCACTACATACGCACCAAGTTCATATGCATCAATAAATAATTTCAAAATATTATACAAAAACAAAAGAGTTGAACAAAAATGGATGAAGGTACCATTAAAAAAAGAGCGTCTATCGGAGTCATGTCTCTCATATTAAGAACTGGAATATTGAAAATAATATCATTCATCGGCAGCATCATCCTCGCTAGGTTACTTATACCCGCGGATTTTGGTATTTATGCGATAGTTAGTTTCATAGTGACGTTTTTCGGGACCTTTACCAATGCTGGTCTTGGGGCATCTCTAATAAGAAAAAGCACCGTCACGAACAAGGAGCTGACTACAGCTTTTACAACTCAACAAATATTGACAGGAACAGTTTGTATAATTATTATCGTCATTGCACCACTTTTTAATTTGATATGGAAAACATCCACTACAATAGAATGGCTTGTTAGGATAATGGTAATTTCTTTTTTCATTAACTCTCTTGGTGTAGTACCTACGATTCAATTGGAGAGAGAATTAAAATATAATAAGTTAGTGGTATCTGACGTTTTGAGATCAGTATCATATACGTTCACATCGGTAATTCTCGCATATTCGGGTTATGGTGTCTGGAGTTTTATTTTAGGCGCTTTTGTTAGCAGTATCTTGGGCACTATTTCGTTATTTATAATATCTCCATGGCATATTTCTATTGGCATAGATAAAAAAAGTTTGAAAGAAATGCTTAGTTTTGGAGTAGTTTTTCAAGCTGGTGTAGTAGTAAGTTTAGTGTACACTTCAGTCACACCCGTCCTCGTTGGGGTATTAGCCGGGGCGACAGGATTAGGTTATGTGGTGTTTGCAGATGCCACAATCCAGTTCCCACTCATATTTGTGTATGCTTATCAACGCGTCACTTTCCCAACTTTTTCCTATTTAAAAGACAACAAAGAAACTTATAGAAAGGCAATTGAAAAATCTATAAGATATGCATCATATTTTTTGTATCCTCTCTTTTTCATAATCCTAACAACAGCATCATTTTTTATACCCATAATATTTGGAAACAAATGGATGCCTGCCTTACCAGTTATTTATATTTCGCTAGTCTATCTTATGATATATCCAATGATAGTCCCCAGCAATAGTATGTTCTTCGTGGCAGGCAAACCGGGAATTGTATTGAGTATAACAACCGCTATGGCCATAATAACTTGGGCAGCAGGAATACCCTTGATATTATATTTTGGATTTATCGGCTTACCTTTAGCAAATTTATTTAATGCACTAATCTGGAAGTATCAATATGATGAGATGAAAAAAATAATTGACTTTAAGATTTATCGCAACATGTATCCTGCATTTTTAAGTGCCTTGGGGGCGGGGATAATTATTTATGTAATTACACTATTCGTTAACATGAATTTTATAATGCTAGTACTCACCGGAGCATTTGGACTTCTCATTTATCTTCTGTTTTTGTATGGGTTTGAGGGTAAAAAATTAATTGTGGAAATTAAAAACATATATCTGTTGTTAATAAAGAAGGAAACATTGTGATCAACAAAACGAAAAAGACCAGCCACTTCTAACACTTTTAAGAAATAAAAAAATATTGTATTAATTTCATCATATAACAATCAAGAGGAAATCTTCATGTATCTAAAGTTTGATTATCTGTGTATCACCACCATAAAACTATGCGACAAAATAATGAATTACGATTAAGGTAGAGCGGCAATATGAAAATAACATTAATAGTAGGCGCACGGCCACAATTTATCAAGGTAGCACCAGTTTTAAGGAAAATAGGAAAGCAGCACGAGGAGATTCTAATCCATACGGGGCAGCACTATGATTATGAAATGAGCAAAATATTTTTTGATGAACTAACTCTTCCAAAACCAGATTATCATTTGGGCGTTGGATCTGGTCCCCACGGAGAACAAACAGGAAAAATGTTGAAAAAAATAGAGGAGGTTTTGATAGAAGAACGTCCGAATTTAGTTTTGGTTTTTGGCGACACTAACACTACTATTGCTGGTGCTTTGTCCGCTGCTAAGTTGCACATAAAGATAGCACACGTTGAAGCCGGCTTGAGAAGTTTTGACAGGAGAATGCCTGAAGAGACCAATAGGGTTTTAACGGATCATTGCTCTGATTTTTTATTCTGTCCGACTAAAACTGCTGTCGAGAATTTAAAAATAGAAGGAATTAAAAAAGGCGTATATCTCACAGGGGACGTTATGGTAGACGCCTTAAAAGAAAATATTATAATCGCCGAGCGGAAATCGAAGATATTGAGTGAACTGGGCTTAAAGAAGAACGGATATCATTTAGCAACGATTCACAGAGCAGAAAATACTGATGACTTTAATAGATTGAAGAGTGTTGTAGGCGCTTTTTGTGAGATTGAAAATCTAGTTTTTTCCTGCCATCCAAGAACAGAAAAATATTTGAGAAAGTATGGTTTGTGGAAGAAACTGATTGGGTATGTAAACGTGATAACGCCAGTAGGATATTTAGACATGCTTAGATTGGAAAAAAACGCTAAGAAAATTTTAACCGATTCCGGCGGCGTTCAGAAAGAGGCATACATACTAAAGGTACCATGCATCACTTTAAGAGAGAATACGGAGTGGATTGAAACTGTGGAAGATGGGTGGAATGTTTTGGTCGGTTCAGACAAGAAAACGATTATCAAAATGGTGAATGAATTCGAACCGGAAGGAAGGCAGAGAAATGTTTTTGGTAACGGAAATGCAAGCGAGAAGATTGCAAAAATCATAAATAATGCGTATGATGAAGATACCGATGACGCATAATTATAGTCTCTTACATCATTTCATTTAAGGTACTTTCTTTTACACTTTTCTTAGAGACTCTATTATCTCAATTATGCCTTTATCTCCCATATCTATAGTTCTTTTATACAATTCTGGATCATCATTTAGAAATTTCTCGATGATTTTTACAGCATCTTTGTCATTGGAAAACATTTGTAGCATATTCCCAAATTGTTCAAGTGCCGTCTTTCGAATCTTGGTTGCTTTGTGATATAACGATATGGTCGGCACGCCTGCAACAACAGATTCATAGAATCCTGTAGAGGGGCAATCACAAATTACCCTATCAACTGTGTACAGATGTTCAACAAATGGATTCGTGGCTATCTCAATATTTTCAAAGTTTTTATCTTTTATAAAATCTGGGATGGGGTTATACGATACATCGGCAGATGGTATGCCTTTCCAAACAAATACATACTCCTTTTTAGTTGAGAAATACTCTATGAGTGCTTTTTGAAATTTATAGTACCAGACATCAGGATATTCTGCACCGCCAATCGGGCGATGATCCCCTAAAAAGAAAAGGGGTAGGTATATTATTCTCTCTCTCGTTTTACTACCGCTATGTTTATTTCTTCTATCATCCCTCAGATTTTTTATTTTCACCACATTTAACAATCTATGTGGGCTGTAAAAAAGTTTAGTTGGAAGATTGTATAGTTTACACAGACATTCAAAATATTCTTTGTGCTCTTTGTTGGAGCATATATAATTTCTATAGGGGACCAGTTCTGTAGCCACCCATCCCTTCGCATCAAAAGCACCATCGCCGTGGAAATAACTGACGCTTACAGTTTTATCATAGTAGTTTGCGGCGGCAATGGCCGCGAAATGAGCCGACAACCACTCATATGGTGTAATAACAAAATGAATATTTTCTTTTTCATAAAATTCAATGAAAAATTTGAAATAGGCAAAAATCTCTGGACACACCTTCGAAACAAAATATTTTAGGTTTGGTAAAATTATTTGCGAAACTTCCATTTGACATTTTTCATCAATCCAGGAAATCAACTCATCTTTCTCTAAAACATCGGCTGCGTTTTTCCAATCATTACTATGTTCGTTTTTATTTCCAGTATGAATATCCAAATACGTTTTTGCACCAAACCTAGAGCATTTCAGTATTCGATCGCCATCATATGATAGGGAATAAAGGTTATGGCCCTTTTTTAAAACACTTTTTACTATTTCGAATAAATTATAATTCGAGATCGGTACCAACAACAATATATTTAAACAATCTTTATTTTTCCCGGTTGGGGGGTACTCCTTTCCGTAATTTAAGAAGAAATATATGTTCCTTGCAAATTGATATTTACCCAACATTCTTTTTATATGCATCTTTAAATATTTTATATTATAACTATATTTTTTACTTATCCTAGTGTGTTTACCTATCGCTGGTATGTGAATTGACTCTAATGATGTATTCCTTTCGTTACAGAGGATCGGAATAATTTGGGAGTATAAACTTCTACTATCATCCCACAGTCTGAAATCAAGGGTTCTCTTACGTGGTGGGTGTGAAACAAACACTATATTTGATGGTTTTATTTTATCGAACAACATCCTTAATGTAAGACATCTGAGAATCAAAGGGCCTAATACTGCGAATAGAAACTGAAAATACATTATTCCTAATTTCAGATCGAATTTCTTTAGTTCGGGTACATGGTTTTGAAGGAATGCATCTAATTTACTCAACCACTCGAGAATCGATTTAAGATACTCATCTTCAGTAGAGGCTAATTGAACCTCATCATAATAGTCTTCAATAATCGAGTATTTTATCCCCACCCTATCCAATTGATAGCAAACTTCTGGGGTCAGGGCGACGATAATACTGCCCTTGTCAAATTTCACAGTCGGGTCATACGCTTCGAGCAGATACGTTTTCATAACAGTTTACACACCCATGAACCGTCGGTTTTCTAATATCCACTCATATTCCTTCTTTAATCCATCTGCAAGATTGGTACTGGTCTTATAATTTAAGATATCTTGGGCATTTGAAACGTCTGCGATAGTATGTTCAACATCACCTTTTTGCTTTTCAATATACCGTACTTTGGCTTTTTTTCCTACGGTATCCTCCATAATTCGAATCACCTCTTTCAAGGTAATTCTCGACCCTCCGCCGATATTAAACACACCCCAATCTACCTTAGACTTCATGGCAAGCATATTCGCATTTACTGCATCTGAAACATATGTGAAATCGCGTGTTTGTTTTCCGTCGCCAAAGACAACTATTTCTTCGTTTTTAATTATTGATCTTATAAACCGATTAAACGCCATATCGGGGCGCTGTCTCGGCCCATAAACAGTAAAATACCGCAGAGCAGTAATTGGAATGTTATAGTTTTTCCAATAAAGATAACACAGATTTTCTGCGGCAAGCTTTGAAACACCATATGGTGAAACAGGTCTAACAGGTAAATGCTCCCGCATGGGTAATTCGCAATCGCCATATACTGAAGATGATGAAGCGTATATTAATTTCTTAATTTTTGTATTTTTACACGCCTCCAAAATCCTTTGTGTAGCCATAACATTGTCTCTAAGATAGATATCAAAGCTCTCGCCCCAACTTGCTCTAACGCCTGGCTGAGCAGCCTCATGGAAAATATAGTCCGCATCCGAAATAAGTTTTTTCAGATTCAAATCCAAGATGTTCTTATCAATCAGTTTAAAAGCTTTATGAGACATCAGTTTTTCTATATTTTTCATCTTTAATTCTCTCGCATAGTAATCCGTGAAACAATCGATGCCTATTACCTCATGGCTCGACTCGATTAATTTTTCTGAGATGTGCGAACCAATGAAACCTGCAGCACCAGTTACTATACACTTAATAGTATCGCCCCCGTCATTTTTCTAAAATTTTTTGCAGTTCTATATTTGTCTGTAGCCAATCAACCTTGTTCCCAACATCATATCGTTTACCTTCAATCAGATGTGCGTAGATATCATGATGTTTATTGTATAATTTAAGTGAATCCGTAAGTTGAACTTCGTTATTTATCCCCGGTTTTGTTTTTTCGATATAACTGAAAATATCTGGTTTGAATATATATCTTCCAATGATGCCTATATCCGATGGCGCTTTTTCAATAGGTGGTTTTTCCACGAGGTTCTTTACCTTATAAATGCGGGAAGACATCTTTTCCCCATCTATTATGCCGTACCTCGGTATGTTCTTTCTCAAAATCTTCTGAACACCGATTACTGAGGAATCATATTGTTCGGAGGCAGTCATCAGTTGTTTTATGCACGGTGTTTTACTTATTATTATATCATCTCCGAGCAGTACGGCAAATGGTTCATTTCCAATGTGCTTTCTGGCACACCAGACCGCGTGGCCCAGGCCTCTCTGCGAACTTTGTCTTATATAAAATATGTCTACCTTGCTGAGGAGGTCCTCAAGCTGTTGTAGATATTTATATTCGTCTCTGTCTACCAGTGCCAGCTCAAGTTCGATGGACCTGTCGAAATGATCTTCGATAGCCCTTTTTCCTCTACCAGTAACAATTACTATATCATCTATACCCGCAGCAACGGCTTCCTCCACAACATATTGAATTACTGGTTTATCTACTACGGGTAGCATCTCCTTGGGTTGGGCCTTTGTTATGGGTAAGAATCTGCTTCCCATGCCCGCTGCAGGAATTATCGCCTTCATAAAAACCACACATCACTTGTTAGGCAAACCAATTGCATAATATTTCACATCTTCCCCGATCTTTTTACGGTCCAACACCCTTCTTCCATCAATCACTATTTTTTTGGCCATTTTATTAAAGTTCTTAGAATTTAGTTCTTCAAATATTTCCCAATCATTTTGAACTATACAAGCGTCCGCACCATCAAGGGCATCGTCAATCGAGTCTACATATTTTATCTCTTTAAATATTTTTTTCATGTTAGGCATAGCCACAGGATCATAAGCAATCACATGAGCGCCTTCTTTAATTAAGGCCGAAATTATTGGGATAGCTCTACTCTCTCTTACATCATTTGTATTTCCTTTAAATGATAGGCCAAGGACAGCGACTTTAGAATTTTTTAAATTGGGGATTTCGTTCTTTAACATTTCTACAAGTCTAAGCGGTTGCCTTTCATTTAATTTTAGGACGGACCTAAATATATCTGATTTACATCCATATTTTTCAGAAGCATGTATCAGGGCTTTCAAATCCTTCGGGAAACAGCTACCACCGAATCCGCAACCAAACTTCAGAAAATGGGGGTTAATTCTTGAATCAAGGGCGACTGCATCTAATACTTTTTCGGCGTCTATACCAAACTTTTCACACATGTTTGCAATCTCATTAGCATATGTTATTTTAAGTGCCAAAAACGAGTTGGATGCGTACTTTATCATTTCTGCTGTAGCTAGGTCCACGACAATCTTCGGACACGAGAATTTTTTATATAGATTCTTAAGCAAATTTCCGCTTTTCTTGTCAAACCCGCCAATAACTATCCTATCGGGATTGAAGCTATCCTGGAGAGCCGAACCTTCGCGTAGGAATTCTGGATTGACACAAATACCGACATCTTTTCCAACAGTTTTACCTGAACTCCGTTCCAATATCGGTATCAAATGCTCTTTTGTAGTTGTCGGGGTTACCGAACTTTTTACTACGACTAAATGATAACCCTTCTTTTCTCTTAATGACTTTCCCACGTCCGATGTTGCTTTTCCAATAATGGAGAGATTTTGTCCCCCGTCTTTTAATGATGGGGTTTCTACACAAATAAAAGTGAGGTCTGTTTTACGAATTGCATCGAAACTCGTAGTCGCAGTTAATCTTTTAGATTCGATAGCAGCAACAAGTGCCTTCTCTAAATTTTCCTCATAAAACGGAGGTTTTTTTGAATTTATAGAAACAACTTTTTCCTTAGAGATGTCGATGCAAGTAACTGTGTGTTTGTGTTTTGTAAAGGTTATCGCAGTAACAAGTCCCACATAACCAGCACCAACAATCGAAATATGTGCCATTAAACCTAGTTATGTGGGTATAATATATAAGTATTTGTGAGCTTCCCCTCATCACCAGATAGTACCAGTTGCTAGGTGTTTAGTTGCCATCAATAATTTCTATTCTACATTCTATACTAAATCTTCTGTTTCTCACAATATATGGAGAATGTAATATCTTTTCTTTGAGCCTTGGCGTTTTTAACTGTATCATCTATCTCTCCAATAGAATGTAATAATCTAAGGAAATATCCACCATGTTTAACTTCGCGATAATTAATCATTGGGGCGTTATATAATTTAGATTTATCTGAGTATACCTTGATCTTTTTATCTTTATCTCCTACTTCGATCCATCCTTCGGTGGCACCCAAGCAATGTTTAGACGACACCATAGAACTTGCAGGTTCGTCATGTGATATGGTGTGGCCCTTTAATTCATGCGTCTCTGCAATTTTTCCACCATTATGCGTGGCGTAAAATAGCGAGTCACAATCGAAAGCATCCGGAATAAAAGTGATAATTCCCGTGCGAAACGTTGCAAGTGGATTTTCATGAAAATCAAAAGAATAAGAAATATCCAATCGCTGCTCTAATAAGTAAATCTGTATATCCTTGTATATCGTGCCTATATGTGTGTTAATTGCACCTTTAATTGAAACGAATTTATCGGACTCATTATAATCGTTAGGCAGTTTTGGAGACACCCTCTCCAAATCTGCGATTTTACTTTTGCCTGGGATTTCAATAATTGTATGACCGGTATAATAATCCGCACCGAGTGAAATATCATCATAGTAGCCATGTGGTAGCGTGCCAATCAACGGTTGCTCCGATATGCCCTTAAATATTACAGAGTCGATAGATAATCCGCGTCTGCTGTTCAAAACGACTTTTAATTTCTCAGTTTCAATGATAACCATATTGCCTTGTTGCGTCACTGTTGGTCGAATTTCTACCTTCGATTTTTCGAATACCGTATCCCTCTGTAGCCCGTTTTCAATGTTTCCTACACTATTCGACACAACCGAGAGAGCATCATTTAATCTTTCTTGAAACGCGAGATATCTTTTCTCTTCAATATGGGTCCTAAAATCGCTGCTCCACAGAAAGCAAAGTTCCTTCCATAAATCATTTAATTTACGTTCATCAGCACGTTTTATATTTTGAGTATTGTCATCTCGGTAACCAGATTCGATGCGCTTTAAGCATTTGTAAATTCTATAGCATTTTGTATTATTACCTATGTTGTCTCTGCCACTTAGAGCCCATCGAGTGATATTGTATTTTTCCTGTTTTTTGACAGGGATAGGATCTTCTGGGGATTCCAGTTTTATATGATTGAACGAGTTGTCTCCTTCTGCAAGACCAGGGACTCTTGACGGCGCGACGATTTCAAAATTCGGATTCGCAGATAATTCTTTAAACAATCTCGTAATCCTAGTCCATTCCCCATCCTTACATATATCTACCTCAGTATCATAGCGCCCCGGCCTATAATCAAATATTTCAATATCGTTGCCATAGAGGGGGAAAAACCGAACAGATTCCCCTAAATGAGAGTGCAAGTAGTTCATATATTCATCTAACTCGATTTCCCCTTGCGCATATCTTTGAAACTTTTGAAAAAATATCGAATTATTCCAGATAACTGGTATATTTTTTCCATTTGAATCCATTGCTGTTTGAGGGAAATACTGCCACTCCTTTGGCCATTCGGGGTGGTACCTGTAGGGATTGTTCCACTCCATTACAATGGCTTTGTAACCCGCATCGAGGTAATGTTCTATTAATCCCGGAGAATATGCCTGTTCATTCACCCAGGCAATTTGTGGTTTTTGTCCCAAGAACGATTGATACACCCGATGACCGATTTCCAAGTTGTAAGCATTTACTTCAGATGGCACTAGAGGGCCGATAAGTTGGGTGTATCCCGAACCTATGAACTCACACGCATCATTCATCCAAAGCTCTTTTAGTTTTTTTATCCACGATGGAGAGATTTCATTAATCTTTTCTAAAGTATATCCTGGGGATTCTATTCCCAGTGGGGTCTTCATTTCTTCACAGATATTCAAAAGTGGCCAGAAGCATCGTTCTATTACCTGAGGATAATCTTTCTCTGGAATCGAAGAGAATGCGAGATTTAGATGGAAGATCGCGTATAGATGGAGTTTTTTCATGATTTATACCCGTTCAACTTCGATTTTTATTTTTTTAATGACTTTTTCTGCAATTTTTATTGCCTGCTCGCGTGTTTTACCAATAGCAACCACATATCCATGTCTGTCTGTATGATTTTCGATTCTAGGTACTATATTTCCTACTTTTATCACATCATCGATTGTTAATTCGTACACACCTTCGATTTTTCTCGCTTCTGATATGCCTGAAATGCTCACAATTTTACCGGGGTCCGGGAAAATAAATCTTTCTGCTACGCCCTTGGTAAATTTAGGTACTAACCAATCCAAATTAGGCTCGATATTTACAGCCATTTCGATAAGAGGATATAGTATATTAGCTCCATTAGATAACGGTACTTTTAAGGAACAAAATCTTCCACCACTGGTTCTTGCAGCCATTTCAATTACTTTGGGGCCTTCACTGTCTATTAGGATATCTCCTTTTGCCACGCCCCATGTTAATCCAAGCGCTTTAATGGCTTTCTCTACTACATGCAATACTTTGTCTAACTCCTCTTTTGACAACCTTGTTGGCAATTCACCGCCATCTTCGATGAAAAATGGGTCAAAAGACTTCTTATCGCTATAATTCCTATCTGCGATGCAAGGCGTATAAATTTTGTCATTATATATCACAGATTCGGTACTTATCTCAAACCCCTGGAGGTACTCCTCCACTAAAATGGTTTTTTGCTTTGAAAAACTCAATGAATACTTGTAATATTTTTCAATATCAGCAATCGATGAAATCTTTACAACACCTCTTGCTCCAGAATTGTCAATAGGTTTAAAAACAACAGGAAATCCCAAATTTTCAGCAACTATCTTTGCTTCCTCTATAGAAGATGCGCTAAAAAATCGAGATGTAGGTACATTGTTTTTCTTAAAACACTGGATTCTTTTCAGTTTATTGGTAGCTCGTTCTGCTATTTCCGGGTCAATTCCAGGCAAATTTAATGCGCGAGCTACTTTAGCCACAACAACAGGAATCTCTACTCCATGTGTCATTACCCCATCTATTTTGTATTTTTTACCGATCTCGATTAGTTTGTCCACATCTTTAATATCCGCGTTTATTCCCACATCTGCAATTTTTAGGCCGGGTGCTTTTGGATTTTGATCTACTACAATAACCCTCAAACCCATCTCTTTAGCAATTTGAATTGCAGTTACTTGCTCAATACCAGCGCCTAGCAACATTATAGTTTTCATTTTATCCAAAATATAAGCCACCGTTTACATTTATTGTTTGACCTGTAATATAACTAGCTTTCTCGCTTGCAAGAAATACAACAACATTGGCTATCTCTTCAGCGGTGGCAATTCTTCCTATGGGAATACTTCTAACTTTTTCTCTTCCAGCCGGAGTTGTCATCTCTGCGACAATCATGTCTGTATCCACTAATCCCGGTGAAACTGCATTTGAGGTAACCCCATTCTTACTGTAAATGCGAGCTAAAGATTTGGTTAGATTAATCAACCCCGCTTTTGCTATGGCATAATGAACTTGGTTCACTCCCCCCCACTGTCCGCCTATTGAACAAATATTGATAATTCTTCCCCACCCTTGCCCTATCATATCGGGTATTGCCTCCTGGCAAAAAATAAACGGCCCCCGGAGATTTACAGCCATCATATTGCCCCAATCTTCGTCATTAATTGTTTCGAATGGTTTCTCCTGGGTAAGTGCAGCATTATTTACTAGGATGTTTAATTTACCAAAATTTTTATGCACTTCCTCAATAACTTTGTGTATATCGCCCCTACTTTTTTGGTCAAGTTTTATACATATTGCTCTACTGCCTTTACTTTCTATCTCTTTAACTACAGCAACGGCTTTTTCTTTGTTGGTGTTATATGTCAGTGCAACGTTTATTCCTTCCTTGGCCAAAGCTATTGCTATTGCCCTTCCAATGCCACGGCTCCCACCGGTTACCAAAGCAGTTCTCTCTTCCATCAACATTTTATGCTCTCCTAGGGATCTAAAGTAACATGCGTTCGTAAGCCCATCTCCACCTCACAGAGGATCGGGCCCTTAGTATCAAGAACGGCCCTAATTTTTTGCGCTAACCCATCTTGTGAAGCGATTTTAGATGCCTCAATCTTGTACGCACGGGCAATTGCCAAAATATCTGGAATTGAATAGCCATACTTCGGGGATGATGCAAAATAGCGGCCCCCAAGCTTTGAATCCTGATAATCCATAATTGCACCGTATGAATGATTGTTCAGAACAAATATCTTAACTGGCAGATTGTACGAACGAATTGTCTGCAACTCTTGAATGTTTAACTGAATAGCGCCGTCACCAATGGTACAAATAACCCGTGGAGAACCATCTCTGTAATGGACTGCAACCCCAATCGCGGCTGGCATTGAATAGCCCATTGTAGAGTGCGCTGTATCGGTAAAAAGTCTCTGTTGAGCACGTACTTCCACTGCTTGCATAGCCCACATCACGTTCTGTCCTGCATCTGCAATCAATATATCATCATCGGCCATCTGTTCAGATAATGTTTTCATAAATACGTAGGGATTTACCGCGTCTTTTTCTGAATAATATTCTGGTTTACAAAAAGGATTTTCCTCAAAACTATTCCTCGTTTGTTTTCGCCAAACAGAGAACTGTGGGCAGCCATCTTTTTCCAACTCACTCAAAAGAAGGGTCAAGAACTCTTTAGCATCACATGCAAGTGATAGGTCTGTTGGCACACGTTGATTTAATTCGTCGGGATCGATGTCAACATGGACCAATTTACCATTCGGTACAAAGTCCTTTGGTTTCATTTTTACCTGACGTAAGGTTAAACGAGTTCCAACTGCCAAAACCAAGTCACTCTTGGTAAGAGAAATATTCGTTGCGCGATTACCCATCACGCCAATCAATCCAGAATAGAGAGGACTATCATGAGCAAACGTGTCCACTCCACCAAAGGTTACAGCGACTGGTATATCACCTAGTGTTGCCAAAGCCTTGATTTCATCCGTTGCTCTCGCATTACGAACTCCGCCTCCGCTGATGATCATCGGACGCTTAGATTTTCGAATCCAGTCAGCAACGACTGTTACTTTCTCTCGAATGCTGTTGTTGTCCTCTGGACGGGTTTCGTCTGGTTCATAAGCTCTTAGTTCCCTTGCCACTATTTCTGCCCACTGTATGTCCATTGGCAAATCAATCAACACAGGCCCCGGCCGACCTGATTGCGCTATCCAAAGTGCTTTCTCTAATTCATAGCGAATATCATGCGGATTTGTAATCATAACAGCATACTTTGTTAAAGGTTTTACAACACTCACGATGTCTGTTTCCTGAAAGCCAACCTGACGTTGTTTGCTTTCACCCTTGTAATCGTGTGTTTGAACTTGCCCTGTAAAATATATGGCAGGAATGGAATCATAATAGGAGCAGGCAATTCCTGTCACTAGATTGGTAGCACCTGGACCACTGGTAACAGCCATAGCGCCAATCTTATGAGTTGCTCGTGCGTACCCATCCAGTGCTATTGCCCCAGCTTGTTCATGCATTACACAGATGGGCGTTAACTTGCCGGTACGAAGGTTGAGATTATATACAGAATCTACCAGATGGGATATTGCCCCTCCGGTGAAGATAAACACATATTCCACGCCGTGTTTTACCAAAAATTCCGCAACATAGTCTGTTAATTTCATCACTACCTCTCTTTCTTATGTTTCAACCTTCTTGTGTTATTATACCACTCTTCTATTTTACGTAAATTTTCTTTTTCGATAGGATATATGTTCTCTTTTTGAGGGAACTTCCTTTTTCTGACTTCATCGGCATATCTTCCAACAGCATCTGTAATATTTTCTCCAATGTCAGCATATCTTTTAATAAATTTTGGAACAAACCACTCAAACATTCCTAGAATGTCATGAATTATAACAAGTGTACCATCTACTTGATCTCCTGCTCCAATTCCATATACGGGAACAGATAAAGCTTTAGCTATTAACCCAGCAGATTCGGCAGGCATTGCTTCAAGTAACAAGAATGAAATTCCCGCTTCCTGCAGAGCTAAAGCATCTTCTAGAATCATTTTGAAACTATCCAGTGTTTTCCCCTGCACTCTATAGCCGCCAAAAGAAGCTGTACTTTGTGGGGTCAACCCTAAATGGCCCATCACAATAATACCCGAATCCACCATTGCTTTAACTCTTGGGGCCATTCCTTTTCCACCTTCAATTTTCACAGCGTCACACCCCACTTTTATGAATTTTCCGGCATTGACCACAGCATCCCTATCTGAAGGCTGGTAAGACATATAGGGCATATCTCCGATAACAAAAGAGAATTCAACTGCTCTACATACGGCTGAGGCCATTGTTATCATTTCATCCATGGTAACCGGATTTGTTGTTTTATAACCGAGAGTTGTCATTCCGCCCGAATCTCCCACGAGAATCATGTCAACCCCAGCTCTATCGGCGTACAAGGCAAATGGGTAATCATACGAAGTTATGAATACCGCTTTTTCCCCTTCTTTTTTCATTTTTTGCAGATCCAAAAGAGTTTTTTTTCTTCCTTCTTTTTTCATGTTTCTTCCCCCCCATGTCCTTCTCATCTGTCACTATCTTTTGTTTGTAACAATTTCACACTCAATACTTCCGCTACCTCGATATTCATGCTGCTTCTCACCAAACTTGCAAGGATATTTGTCCAGTTCTATATTAACTTAATTATATTGCCCCTTATTTCCTGAATGACATAATATACTTTTTCATTGAAATTAACCTCATCTGGTTTTATAATTTGTTTACTGTGCGCTTTTGTCACATACTGGGCAGACATAATCTATCCCCACCTTTACCAATGCGTCTAACAACGGGGTGACTGTTCCCCCAGGGAAGAGAAATACTCTCTTCACACCAATTGATTTTAAAGTTTTAGCAATATTTTCAGCACCTAACATTTTCATCATCCACGAATATTCCTGTATCGAAACTTATTATCTTATCATATATTTTTATCTGAGTGATGTGTGGAAAATTAACCTTAAGATAATCTGAAATCTCTTCCTGACTATCATACGATGAAATAAACACAGGTATATTTTTATTTTTTAGAATCTCTGGACTCTGTACTTCATATCCCTCGAACAACATTCCGTGTTTTTTTGGATTGAAGTCGACAATACAATCAATTTTAACATTATTGAGTAATCCAGATTGAAGAAGTTGAGTTGTATGCATACCTGCACCATATATAATTATTTTCTTTATGTTGGGATTTATTTTGGATTTAAGATGTTGTATAAACTTCGTTCTTCGATGCTTATACTCCTTCATTATATTTTTATTTATTTCATACTCATTTTTTAAAGTACACTTTTCGACTTTTTCATTTTTCAGTAATATTCTTATAATCGGTATCTCTTGTAATTTCTCAACTGCTACAACATGTAAACCCAAAATGCTGGCAATATTTCTGAGGGACCCCTCGGTATAATGCATGATATGTTGATTCGAAAAAAAATCAGCGATATTGTTAACGAAAGGTCTACTTGTATCTGGAACTTCTATATAAATATATTTATTTGGATTTGTAATTTTAATAGTTGATTTTAAAAAATCAAGTGGATTTTGAATATGCTCCAGAACGTGTATTATTGTAATTATATCAAATTTTTCGCTAAATGAATTTAAAAAATTTTCATTAAAAAACCCTTTGATTATTCTAATTCCATATTTGTTCATAGCTTCTTGAACTCCTTCTTCTGAAGGTTCAATACCAAAAACAACGTACCCTCTGCTCCTTGCAATATTTAGGAATCTCCCATCAAAAGCTCCGATATCAAATATCGATTTGCAATTTTTTGGGGTATTGTTGTATATGAACTCTAGTTGTGACCTTCTGAAAAAGTCGGATCTCTCACCATACCTCATATCTGATTTATAAAAATGTTCTAAGGTTTTATCTGTTGGTCGAGGATTGGTAAAAATCATCCCACAAGTCGTACAGATTGCCTGTTGTGCTGTCCAAATAAATAATTTATTTTTACCCCATACTCTATACTCTTTTTTATAAACCACTTCGTAATCCTTGGAACTACATATAGGACAATTTATCTCTCTCGTTTCTATTTCCTCCATTTTTACCTACCACCTACAACTATCTGACTCACTCGTTTTGCACCTTTTCCATCAATCAATTCCACTCCATTAGATGAAATTTTCTTTATAAAATCGTTGCGGTTGGCTATCCCTTCAAACCTTCTTTTAAATGTAGTAAAATCAAGATTTTTATAGTATCCTAATGATACCAGCAGTCCTTTTTGTTCCAACTCGTTAGCGTATTTAATGTCGTCGTCAATATAACGATTTATTACGACTGGTGGAATACCTAGATACAAAAATTCGAAAACACTCACACCAAAGCCACAGATTACAAATTTCCAAGGACCGAGGGTATCGACAATTTTCCAATTAAACTCATGTGCCTCAATGTGGTTACATTCGGAGCAGATATCTCTAATTTCAGATTTAAATTTATAATTCTTGCCCATAAGAACTGTAAAATCGAACTTTGGTAACCGTGCCAAATAGTCGATAAAATGTCCCAACATATCGTTTGGGTCACTTCCTCCAAAAGTAACAACGACTCTGTTTGAATTTACATCGAAAAGAGGTTTCCCCCCCTTTTTGATAATGTTTGGATTCAACAACACATATTCCGGGCCATGAAGCACCGTGACATGGCGTGGGATTCTCTTAAGCTCGGGCGGCTCATACAAATACGGGAAGACGGCAATATCTGCCTTCTCTACTATCTTGGACGCGTTATCTATAATTACCAATTTTGATCCAGTACCTTTTATTCCATCTACCAACTGTTTAGGTATTTCCTTCAAATCCAGAACAACTACATCCGGCGCTTTATCTTTTATTTCAGATAGTACATTGTCAACAGGATGTGAGTTAATGATATTTAATCGAATCCATTTCTTTTGAAGTTCTAGCGGGGTATCTGTATAAAAGTATATAGCCGAATCTGGTTCCAAACAATGAACCTCTTCCGCTATTGACAAACAACGAGAAAAATGACCGAATCCTATCTGTTCGTTGGATAAAAAATAAAAAATGAACGTTCTAGACAACTAGCACCCTCCTTTATGCATATCTCTTTTTCTAGACAAACGATGTCCCCAATATATCAAGGTTTACCCCATAAACTAGGATTAATTATCTTCTCAGGAGCGCTCCCCAGATTATTTATTTCTTGGATTGTTTCTTTTGCAAGTTTTCCTTTTTTTAATATTCTCAGATTTTCGATTAATTGCTCCGTTTTTTCCACACCTATCAAAACGCTATCCAACTCATTGATACTAAGATTATATCTTAATGCTAGCTCTCCTATCGTTATATTATTCTCTTCACATATTGTCAATATCCTCTGGCGATATAGCCAAAATTCTTTTAGTTTATCTGGAATGTTGTCTTTAAAAAACAATCCTTGTAAAAACACGCTTCTTGCAAGCACAGTAATTCCTTTTCTTTTTGCTTTTTTAAGAAAACCATTTTCAAGCAGCCTTTTGTCTATGAGGTTGAAAGGCACTTGTATTACTTCAACACCTTCGATATTCAACGCCTTTTCCGCTTCATCTGGTGCGTATGTTGAAACACCAATCTTTTCTATAATTCCTTCTAATTTTAATCTCTCCAACTCCCTTAGGATAAGGCCATTCTCTTTTATGGCATCTTCAAATCTGTGAAACAGATATATGGACAATGTTTTAATCCCAAGGTTTTCTAGAGTTTTTTTGACATTTTTTTTGACGCTATCGACAATAGTTTCTTTGTTTTTGTCCCAGTTAGTGGGAGGAACCTTTGATATGAATACTAATTTCCCACTGTCAAATTCTTTAAGACACGCCCCCAATATTTTTTCGCTGTCTCCATATTCGGGCGCGGTATCAAACGTATTTATTCCATTTTCAACTGCGTTTTTGATTATGGACGCGCTCTCTCCAAAACTGGGTTTGCCAGTAATATTATTTATACCATAATTCATTCCTAGTTGCGCGGCGCCGAGACACAATCTAGAAATTTGAACGCCTGTTTTTCCTAATTTAGAGTATTCCATAATCCTTTGCTCACAATCATAATCAGTCTTTTGTTAGGCGATAAAATCCCCTTCGCGCTATTGGTCCTTTAAGCATCTTCTCTACATAGTTCTTCTCGATAGCCTCAGCAATCCCAAAGAATACCTCTTTTGTCTCTTTTAAATATTTTTTGATGTGGACATCTTTATGTGCATAAGAAGATTTGAACTGGTTCCAAGCCAGAAAGCCTCTTTTCAACATCTCCTGGGTGAATAGTGTGGATATTGCTAAATCATTTTCATACTTGAAAGAAAAATGGCTTAACGGTGGAATCCCCTCGATACCTATTTTCAAACCAGTTTCATCAGCAATCTCTTTCCAACCCTTTTGAATTTTTTCGCCAACATCTATAAGGTGCTCTGCTACTTTTTCTTGTTTAAACTTCTTGATTGTTGCCAATGCTGCAACGGGTCCTATCCGCTCTGACCAGTTTGTACTGCTGATAAATGTAGACTGTGCCGCTTCCATTATCTCTTCCTTGCCTATTACCGCAGCCATGGGATATCCATTCGCCATAGCCTTTGCGAAAACCGCCATATCTGGATTGACCCCTAATCGCAAATGAATTCCACCCGTGTTCATTCTAAAGCAAGAAGTGATTTCATCGAAGATCAAAACCGCACCCGTAGATGAAGCGATTTTTCTAATAGACTCTAAAAAGCCGCTCTTCGGGGTAGCTTCTCTTAAAGGCTCCATTATTATTGCCGCTAGTTCTTTCTCATTTTCGGAAACTATTCTTTCAAGCTCTTCTATTTTATTATAATGAAATGGTAGTGCAGTACCCTTTAAACTGCGAGGTACGCCTGCAGGCTCTAATCCTGGCATAAGCTGACCATCTAAGGCATTGTTCTCTCCTAGGTTTGCAGCCAGATACCAGTCACACCAACCATGATATCCACAAAAGGCAACCTTATCCCTCCCAGTTGCAGCCCTAGCTATCCTTATTGCCATGGATGCCGACTCACCACCAGATCGTGCGTAGCGTACCATTTCCGCCCATGGGTGAAGTTTACACAACAGTTCAGCCAGTTCTACTTCCTCTGGGCAATTTAGCGTCGAAGCAATTCCATTATCAATAGCTTTCTTAACGGCATTGTCTACATCTCGGTCCGCATACCCGAGAATACACGCACCTATACCCATTATGCTCATGTCTATGTACTCGTTTCCATCTAAGTCTACAACATTTACTCCCTTTGCTTTTTTATAGTATGCTGGCCATAATTCCGGTAAAAACATTTCAGAACGCTTTGAAAGCAGTTGAGTGCCACCGGGAATAAGCCTGCGCGCCTTCCTATAAAGTTTCTGACCCTTCATGACTTCTCCTCCCAAAATTTCTCATAGCCCTCTTCACCTATAAAATGAACGTTCTTCTTCAGTAATTTTGGATTTTTTTTGAAGAAATTAAGCACATCTTTCATATCGAAATCTGGTTTTTTGGGATACAATTCAGCGTATATCGTACTTACAACCTCAAAATCTTCCTGGTTATCTACTGTCCATCTCATTTTCGAATAGTCAACATCGCTCTTGTAAGAACTAACTTTGAATCTTTCAGGCCTCTTCCAGATAAACGGGGTCACGTGTTCTCTTTCCAGTTGTTCTTTTGCCTCTCTCCATGCGGTTTCAAGCACGGAAAAGCTGAAGACCTCTGCGTCAAGGCCATCCGGATAGCGGCAACCGTCAAATTTTTTATCAGCGACTCCTGCGCCCGTGGCAACACCGATAAAGTCATAATTTTTCGATCTTAAAAATAAGGTCAGAACCTTGTCTATTAATGTGGGATCGACCAGAGGGCAGTCTGCTGTAATTCTAATCACAACATCCGCCTTATGCTCTTTTGCCGCTTTGTAGAACCTATCCAAAACATCGTTCTCGCTACCAGAAAAGCAACTAATCTTGTTTTCTTCGCATATTTTTCGTATAGAATCATTAATCCTCTCTTCAGAGGTGGCCACAACCACTTCGTTAATTTTCTTTACTTTCCTCAATCTTTCTACTATATGCACCAGCATGGGCTTGCCGAGAATGGGTTTTAAAACCTTGCCTGGCAGACGGGTGGAGCTCATTCTTGCCTGTATGATTGCAACAACCTTCATTTCGAGACCTTCTTGTATGTAATGAACTCTCCTTTTTTAATTTCAGACGTCGTCTTTTTTCCGATCAGATTATAAACCTCTTTCGGTGGCAACGAACCTTCCGGCGATGGCCTTACAACCATCAACATATCCTTGGTTATGGTTGTTCCTTTTGGGATTTCGCATTTGGCATATATCGCCCTTCTCCATGCTCTTTCGGTAAGTTCATGCTCAGATGGTCGAACTTCCTTAGCCCTCTTCATTTTTTCTACATCCCTTATCCCTGTTATCATTTGTTTTAACTCGTTTGGATTTAGCGCGTAGGAATGATCAGGTCCAGGAAGCGATTTGTCTATGGTAAAATGTTTCTCTATTACGTTTGCGCCCATTGCAACCGCGGCTATCGACGCATAAATCGTTGATGTATGATCTGAAAAACCCACTGGGACTCCAAAAACCCGTTTTAAAGCCAGCAACGAATTCAGATTAACATCATCCGTTTTAGCCGGGTATTGGGAAACACAGTAAAGGAGAACGATTTGTTTGTTCCCTGTTGCGTACACACACTTAACAGTCTCTCTAATTTCATCCTCGTAAGCCATACCCGTCGAAATTATGACGGGTTTATTTTTCTTTGCGATATGCTCAACAAGGGGGAGGTGTGATAGTTCATAGGATGCAATCTTATATGCAGTTACTCCTAAGGACTCTAATAAATCAGCACTTTCTTCATCAAAAGCCGTAGAGAGGAAGATTAAACCTTTTTTATTTGCATATTCAAAAAGTTCTTTGTGCCACTCCTTACGAAGTGCCATCTTATTCAGTTTGTCAACAATCTCCTTATTCCTCACTTCATTAAACAATCTCTCGGCTATCCACGTTTGAAATTTTATGGCGTCTGCACCAGATTCAGCTGCGATATCGATTAGTTTCTTTGCTTGTTCCAATTTACCATCATGATTTGAGCCAACTTCAGCAATGACGAACGTCGGATTTCCTTCGCCGATCAGTTTATTGCCGATCCTTATATCCTTTATACAAACCCCTCCTTATCCGATTATGTTAGTTACTGCCCGTATAACACTTTCCACGTCGTTATCCGCCATCTTTGGATAAAGTGGTAAACTCAAAGCTTGTTGATAAAATGTCATGGTATTCGGAAAGTCGCTATCAACATACCCAAAACGGCTTCGATAATATGGTTGTAGATGTACTGGAATATAATGTACCTGTGAGCCAACCCCCCGTTCTTTTAATTCGCTCATTACTTGAGCGCGGCTCTTTCCAATATTTCTAAAATCTATCCTGATTACATACAGGTGGTAAGATGATTTTGCACCATCTTTCTCAATGGGTACGATTACATTCTTCAGTTTTTTAAAGGCCGCATTATATCGGCTTACAATCCAACGGCGGCGCTCGACAAATAGATCTAACTTCTTCAGTTGGGTTATTCCAAGAGCACATTGAAAATCAGTCATGCGATAATTATAGCCTAGCTCCTGCATTTCATAATACCAAGGATTAACCTCAACCTTTTTGGTTTTTGGATTGAGGGAAAAGGCCAGATCTTTGTTTATGAATCTGTTGGAATCTTTAGTAATTCCATGCGTCCTAAAGAGGAGTAGTTTTTGATAAAACTTCTCATTATTGGTCAGAACCATTCCGCCTTCACCAGTAGTTATGTGTTTAACGGGATGGAAACTAAGTACTGTCATATCTGCAATGCTTCCTATCTTCCTCTCTTTGTATTCTGCACCCAAAGCATGGGCAGCATCTTCAATTACACATAAATTATTCTTCTTAGCAATTCTCATTATTTCGTCCAATTCACACGGATGGCCAGCAAAATCAACAGGTATTATCGCCTTCGTTTTTGTGGTTATATTTCTTTTAATTTCGGCGGTATCTATAGTGTATGTACCTAATTCTATATCTGCAAAGACAGGTTTGCCGCCTACGTAGAGGACACTGTTTGACGATGCTACGAACGTCAGGGGTGAAGTTATTACCTCGTCGCCTTCCGATATGCCTGCAGCAAAACAGGCAGTGTGCAGCGCAGCAGTGCCGCTAGAAACCGCTACAGCGTATTTTGCACCAACATAGTTCGCTACCAAACCCTCGAACTCACTTACTTTCGGGCCCTGGGTTATAAAATCACTTTTTAAGGTCCGTAACACCTCATTAATATCATCATCACTAATCCATTGTTGCCCGTAGGGTAGTGTTTTTTTAACAGTCGTATGGTTTGTCGATTTTTTCATAAGTATCACCAATTTCACAATTCTATGTCAAGTTGGGATTGTTCCTTATCCATGTTTCTGTTAGTTTAGTACCTTCCTCTAAAGACGTTTTCGGCACCCAGCTCAACAGCTCTTTTGCTTTGGAGCAGTTGCATAATAATTTTTGAATCTCGCTTTGGGGGTGTATGTGTTTGACGTGCTTAATCCTCGATTTATCATTTACTATCAACATCGCCAGATCGTTAATAGAAATATCCTTTCCCATACCCGCGTTTATTATTTCGCCATTTACTTTATCACTATAACCAGCACCTACCACAAACCTTGCACAGTCCTCAACATACATCAAATCTCTTGTTTGTGTTCCGTCGCCATATATATTCAATGTTTGATTGTTTAAATTTCTTTTAATAAATATTGCTACCACACCGCCTTCTCCAGTAGTTTTTTGAAACGGCCCATATACATTAAACGGCCTTAGGACAACTACTGGCAACTTATATGCAAACCAGTACGATCGCACCACATTCTCTCCCGCAATCTTTGAACCTGCATATGGCGATGCGGGTTTTGTTGGGTGATTTTCATCTATCCCAGACTCATCCTTTGACCGATCATAAACCATACATGTGCTCATGAATACCATTTTTGTATCATACGTTCTGCAATGTTCCAATACATTAAAAGTGCCTATAACGTCATTGTTAAATGTTGTTTGTGGATCGTCAATGCTATCTTGTACGTTTATCTTGGCGGCTAGATGATAACAGATGTCCAATTCGTTTTTGAATAGCTTTTTTATCGTTTTTTTATCATTTATGTTTCCTTTTGTTAAACCTTTAAAATTTGGTATTTTGTCAAAATCGGAAACATTGCTAATCCTACCATTCGACAGGTCGTCCAATGCCCATACGTAATGCCCCTCATCTAATAGGTATTTAACTACCCATCTCCCTATAAACCCAGCACTACCGGTTACCAGTATATTCATTCTAAATCACTCAATATCTTCAAAATTTCATTTTTAGACAAAAGCTTCATATCGCACGAGTTTTTGATACTTTTTACTTTCTTCAAACCATTTAGACTTTCCAAGTCGGGGTCTGTTATTTGAGGAGATACGACATAGATATCCTCTCCTTCGTATGCTCTTGACATCTCTTCTTCAGTCATAATCTCTTCATACATTTTTTCGCCCGCTCTTCGTCCAATGATTTCCTTTGAGGCTTTGCCATATTTCTCAATCATCGCCTCGGCTAAATCGTTTATGTTTAGCGGTGGCATTTTAAAAATGAATATCTCTCCCCCCCTAGCCATGATGCCAGATAATAGAACCAATTCGATCGCTTTATCTTTCGATATGATGAACCTTGTCATTTCTGGATCTGTTATCGTTATTTTTTTGTTCTCTAATATCTGCTTTTTAAATAGTGGAATAACAGAGCCCGTAGAGCCAGCTACATTTCCAAATCTGCAACACGCAAAAATAGTTGTGCGTCCACCATATTCATTGCCCGCAATCATCAGTTTTTCTGCGAGCAATTTTGTCGTTCCCATAGTGTTCGATGGGTTTGCCGCCTTGTCCGAACTTGTATATACCACTTTTTTTACTTTTTTCTCTATTGCTGCCTGGATAACATTCGCAGTGCCAGTTATATTTGTTTCGATAGCGTCTAATGGGTTATATTCACACTCTTCGACATGCTTATATGATGCCGTGTGAAAGACAATGTCTATGCCATTTAACGCGTATTGCAATCTAGTTAAATTTCGAACGTCTCCTAATAAAAATCTTAAACACCCTGTTTCGTCACGATATTTCTGGCGTAAATCGAAAAGCCCGTTTTCATGTACGTCGAAAATTCTAATAACTTTTGGTTCAAATTTTATTAGTTTTTCTATTAGTAATCTGCCGATATACCCTGCTCCACCAGTGATTAAAATTTTCTTATCCTTGTAAAAACTTTTCATAGACACCATAGATACATCTCCGATTGGATATAATAAGCGAAAACCACTCCATGTATATAAATTAAATGCTAGAAAGTACCAAAAATCCACACACTTATTCTCTATGTATTCTTTGTACCTAAACACTTATCTGATTTTCTTTTATGTACGAACATAGCGGTCACTTATGGCATCAAATAACTCTAGCCATAACGTTTCGATTTTATAACATTCGAAAAAGTAGGTAGAGCGTTTTATAACTTCCCAGAGAATCGTCAATTTATTGCTATAAAAATATGATTGTACTGCCCTTTATTGGATACTCTCTTCTACATTTTGAGCAGGTATACGAATTTGTCGAAAAAACAAAACCACCTTTACAATTTGGACACCATATTATTGATTCAATTGCCTTTTGTTTATTGTTATATACCACATCGTGTCTCTGTCCTTCCTTCTCTGCAACGAGAAGCCAACATTGGGGGAAATTAGTTGTCGTAGAGTAGACTTCCAAATAATCGAACAGAGGTATCAGGAAGAATTTAAAAACACCCTTCACACCATTCAATAATATTTTAGCAAAGAGACTATCACATTTCGTTTGTCCAAGTACTTGATATGCCCATCTTATTCCGGTATAGAGTGGTTTATTTGATGGGAGTATCGAAACAACCTTCAACCCACTTTTCTCACATAAATATTTCAATCCATAACTAGTATATCTGAAAAAATCATAAGGTACTTGGTGTTCACACATTACAAACGGGACGTATAGAAAGAGCTTTCCACCCGGTTTGAGGACTCTTTTTACTTCCCCAAAAAAGCGAAAAGGCTCTGCTATATGTTCTAATGTAGTAGTATTTAAAATAAAATCAACACCCCCATCCTTAATGAAATTAATTCTCGTAATGTCACACATAAAATCTAGTTTGGAGTACTCCCACTTAGCGTCACCTTTTCCAAAATCCGCTGATAAATAATTGCAGTGCTCAAAGAAAAAGTTATAACGACATTCCCCCGCCCCCAAATCGAGTAAAATGCTCCCACGTGATATCTGTTCTTTAGCATTCATAAGAAATTCAAAAATAGATATCGACTGGGCATCATCTGTCCATCCTAATTTTTTAAATCTATCAAATAATTCGTTGCGTTCTATATAACTTCCTCCTTAAGCCCAATTATGTTGTTTTATGCCTCTATTTATCCATTAATCTGAATAAACGAATTTTCCCCAAGCACCAGTCTGTGCCCTCTCGGAAGGCTGCCTTTTACAGAAGAGATCACAGAATTCCTTCCGATCAAACTATCAATTATCTTGTTCCCGCACTCTATCTTACAGTCGCCTATAATTATACTTGCCTCTATTTCGCTATTTGTAATTGTAGTGTTGTCACCGATTGATGTATATGGGCCGATATATGCGTTAGGCCCGATTTTACAATTTTTGCCTATGATTGCCGGACCTCTGACAACACTTCCTTCATATATAGTAGTATTTTCACCGATGCCGACCCTTCCTTTTATGACTGCCCCATCCATAATTTTGCCTTTATTATATGGAACCAAATCGTCAAGAACTAAATGGCTGGCTTCCAGTATGTCTTCTGGCTTTCCAGTATCCTTCCACCAACCCTCTACTAGGTATGCGTGAACGCGGTATTTTCTCTTAACGAGTTCGTGGATGGCATCCGTGATTTCCAACTCGCCTCTCCATGAGGGTTTTAATGTTTTTATCATCTCAAAGATCAGCGGCGTGAAGAAATATATACCAGTGAGCGCAAGATCACTCTTCGGTTTCTTTGGTTTTTCCTCCAGGGACAGTATTTTTCCGTTCTTATCCAACTCCGCTACACCAAATCTCTGGGGCTCTTTTACTTTACAGAGGGCAACAGCACCATCATATCCATTTTTTTTAAAATCCTCAACCATCTTCTTTATTCCGCCTCGCAGAACATTGTCACCAAGATAAACAACGAAAGGATCTTTTCCGATGAATGGTCTAGCACAAGCAACAGCATGGGCGATGCCTCTCGGGGCGCCTTGCTCCATGTAGGTAATTTCCACTCCGAAATCTGAGCCGTCTTTCAGAAGCTCCTTGACTTTGCCTGGCATATTGTCTCCGAGAATCACGCACAAATCTTTTATTCCTGCATCTCTCAGGTCCTCTAAGCAATACAAGATATTCGGTTTATTTGCTATCGGGATTAGTTGTTTTGGGCCCGTGTGTGTTAATGGGCGCAAGCGCGTGCCGGAGCCGCCGGAAAGTATTACTCCCTTCATCATAGTAACCGCTTCAGTTTATTTTAATGTCCCAGCTATATGGTATTTTGTTCGTGTTATATTCCAGTCTTTCTTCATCTGGATTTTTATAATCATACACTTTATCTGGGAAATTCAACAGGATTACTGGCTTATCGCTTATTGCCTTGAAACCATGCCAGTTGCTGCCGTCTATCGTAAGGGCCACCATGTTGTCCTCACCTATGAAATGCTCGTTTAATTCTTTGGTTTTTTCATCATAGACGCACACTTTTGCCATCCCCTGGATTACTATAAACGTATCCGTTTGTTTGGTTTTTGGATGGCGATGCCATGCGCGGATTACGCCTTTTTGAGTTACAGAGTAATAACACATAGCGAACGGATAGTAATAATCGCCGTCCGATCTTATCAATTCGCAGAGATACCCTCTCTCATCGCAATGTTTTTTCAGCTGTCTTATCAAAGTTCCCTTTATCATCTTATCTTCCTCCAAGCAATTTTTTAACATCAATTATCGAGTTCAATTTTGTACAGTCTAGACTACAATCCCTCGGTAGTGGAAGAGGTATTTTGTCTAATGTGGTCTCCTGTAGATTTGGTGTCAATTTCTTAGCCCATTCATATATATTAAATTTTCCATTTCCGATGTGGTATATACCAGTAGCCTTTCTTTCTATTAACGCTAAGAGTATCTGGGCAAACTCATCGTAATAGAGAAGGGATTGAAACATATCTATAGGTGCAACCGGATGTTTCCAAGGTCCTCGTGCTTTCATCGTACCTCTAATTATTAGATGTTGGGGTGCTCTTTTAACTTCAAATTCTCCCAATAATTTAGTTAGTGCGAAGAAATTTTTTGGATTTGGAAAGTCTGTTTCCCTATACATCCCTTTCTCGCCATCAAATACATAATCCGTAGATGTATAGATGAGATAGATGTTGTGTTCACGACAAGCATCTGCGATGTATTGCGTGCCTGTTACATGCACATTGTACACTTCCTGGCGATTTTTCTCACAGTAATTTAAGTTTGTATTTGCAGCGAGGTGGATACAGATTGTGGGTTGATATTTTGAAAACGCCTCTTTAACGTGTTTTTCATTTGTTATATCCATTTCCTGACGCCCCAAACAAATTAATCCCTTCTTCATCTGTTTAAGGGTAGTAGCAAGTTTACCGTTTCCACCCGTTACCAATATTGTTTCCATTATTACACCATTTTGATTCCATATTAGTCTACTCATAAATATAATTAATGTTGCCAAAAATCATTTAACTGTCTATTCTATTCCCTACAATAATATAAATAAACTATCAATCATATAGATGAAAACCTAGGTGTGAGAGTATGACGACGATCTTAGTAACCGGTGGTATGGGGTTCATCGGCAGTAATTTCATAAGATGCGCTCTGAACAAATATAAAGATTATAAAATTATAAATCTTGACAAACTCACGTATGCTGGCAATCTAGACAATCTGAAAGATATCAAAGATAAAAGATACCGCTTCGTTAAAGGGGACATTTGTAACAGAAAGATTGTAGATACTCTTATGAAAAAATCAGATATTGTTATAAATTTTGCCGCAGAAACCCATGTAGACCGATCAATCCTCGATGCTGGTGTATTTGTAAAAACAGACGTCTTAGGTACCTACACGCTCCTCGAATCTGCAAAAAGATACAATATAAAAAAATTCCTCCAAATATCTACAGACGAAGTCTATGGAAGCGTTGATACTGGTTCGTTTTTAGAATCTTCGCCACTTTCCCCAAATAGTCCTTATGCGGCAAGTAAAGCCAGTGCAGACTTACTCGTTCGTTCCTATTATGCAACTTACAAATTCCCAGTTTTGATCACTAGAAGCTCTAATAATTTCGGGCCATATCAATATCCCGAGAAACTTATACCATTGTTCGTTACAAATGCTATTGACAACCTTCCTCTACCAGTGTATGGTGATGGTATGAATGTCCGTGACTGGTTGTATGTTACGGACAATTGTGAAGCGATAGACGCAGTGTTACAATCCGGAGAAATTGGGGGAATTTACAATATCGGCGGCGGGAACGAAAAAACAAATTTGGAAATAACTAATCGTATATTAAAACGGCTAGGCAAACCAGAAAAACTCATAATGTTTGTAAAGGACAGGCCGGGGCACGATAGGAGATATTCCATAGGCTGTTCGAAAATTAAAAAAATGGGATGGAAAACAAAATACAGTTTCGAGGATGCTTTGAATAAAACTATCGACTGGTATGTAGAAAACGAGTGGTTGTGGCGAAAGCTCAAGAAGAGGAAGGATTTTTAACAAAATTATAAAAAATAATAGAGTATTCGTGGGATTTGGCGAAAGGGTGAGTCAGAGAATATTAAAAATACTTTAAAACATATAGCTTTTTAGAGGTATATTACGCATTATTCGGAGAATTCAATGAAAATCATATATACCGTCGAGTCTAAGATCATCCACAACTATAGATTCATAAACAAATTTATCGAGAAAGGCTACGAAGTATATATAATAAACTTCGGCTACGATAAGTATGACGATATACCCGGGGCAACTGTCATAAACAAGACAAGGCGTTTTGCGAACATACCCTGGATCCGCGGCATAATCTGGAAGCTGTTTTATTTCCTTGACATATGGTTCTTAAAAAAGCAGATAGATACGATAAAGCCCGACGTCCTCCACGGCGGCTGGGTGCTTCGCGACGGGTATTTTTGCGCCGCAACCGGTTTTCACCCTTTTATTTTGATGCCATGGGGCTCGGATATACTAATCCACCCGAATAGATCGCGCATTGCCAAACGAAAGGTAAAATACGCAATAGCCAAAGCAGACATGATAACATGCGATGCAGAATACGTGAAAAAACGGATAATGGAGCTTCAGCCGTTTGACCCAGACAAAATAATAGTCTTTCCTTGGGGCATAGATCTAAAGAAATTCAACCCGAATTACGACCGCCGAGCGATAAGAGACAGACTCGGCATCAGCGATGAAAAGATAGTTCTGATAACGAGGAGCCTTGAGCCAATCTATGGCTTAGAGTACCTCTTAACCGCAATTCCAAAGGTTCTGGAAAGGCATCCGAACACAAGATTCGTATTCTGTGGAGGCGGTTCTCTACAGAATGTGTGCAACGAGTTCATAAATAACAACAATCTATCTGGCAAGGTTTTCCTAATGGGTGCAGTCAAGAACGAAGAACTCCCTCTCTTTCTTTGCACTGCAGATGTCTGGGCGTCACCCTCTTTAAGCGACGGCACGCCCGTTTCACTTCTCGAAGCAATGGCTTGCGGTTTGCCAGTAATAGTCACGGACAATACGCCTGTGTTGGAGTGGGTGACGGACGGGGTAAATGGTCTGGTAATTCAGAAAAAGGATCCTCATGCAATTTTTGAAAGCGTATGCAAACTTTTAGATGATGAAGAATTAAGAAAAAAGTTTGGTGAAGAAAATCTGAAAATCGCAAAGGAAAGAGCCGACTGGGAAAAGAATTTTGCAAAATTAGAAGAGATGTACCAGAAGTTACTTGCAACTTAAAACTCTTCTGGTTTTCATACGATCCTAGTATTTCGCTCTGCACTATTGATTTACAAAATAATAAAATTAAACGTGTTATTGCAAAATCTTTAGCCCCGTCAAAAGCATCTACTTGACGTTTTTCTTGTACCATTCGATATATCTCTTTGCCCCTTCCTCGAAGTCTACTTTTGGCTTCCATCCCAGTTCTTTCTCTGCTCTTTTACCGGATACGTTCTTTCCGCCATAGTCTCCAGGTCTTGCCTCTTTATACTCTATTTTTACATTGCCAAGCAACTTCTTAACTGTTTCTGCAACTTCTTTAACAGTTACTCCCCTCATGCCTTCAAGATTGTACGTCCTGTTCTTTGCAGCATCCTTCAGTGCAGCTACGTTTCCCTCTGCCAGATCCTCGACGTATATGAAATTTCTATACTGGGAGCCATCGCCTTGTATGGTCAACGACTCGCCGTTTAGTGCCTTTTTTACGAATATTGACAAAACGGTTCCGCCTCTTGCTCTGGGCCCATACGGAATGCCATATCTTAAGATAGTGAAGTTCTGGTTGTATAGTTTCTGGTAGCTATGGCAATATAGTTCTGCTGCGACTTTTGACGATGTATATACATGATCTGCCTTTTCAACGTGTAGCGGCGTGCTCTCGTCAACATCTGTCTCGGAAGCAAGTCCGTATACCCATACTGTACTGGCAAGCACAACCCGCCCTATGTTGTTCCTCTTTGCAGCCTCAAGCACATTTGCCACACCCATTATGTTTATCTCTCCCGCTTCGATCGGATTCTTATAAACATCATTCACATCCGCCATTGCGGCTAGAAGATAAACAGCATCGTAATCACCAGTCAACGCAACAGTAGTTTTAGAAAGATTAGTGATATCTATGTATATGTGGCGGACATCATCTCTGTGCGGTTTCATAATGTCGAATACCGTGACATCGTGTCCATGGGCGACTAGCTTGTCCACAACGTGCGTACCGATAAATCCAGAACCGCCTATTACTCCAACTTTCATGCTAACACCTTCTTCAAAGAATCTATGACGAAATTGCCCATTTCATCAGTCATTGTCGGGAATAACGGCAAGCATACTTGCCTCGCACAGACGTCTTCTGCCACTGGAAAATCGCCCTGTTTATATCCCATTTTCATAAATATCGGTTGCAGGTGCAACGGAAGCTCATAGACTTCACCAGACAAACTGACCTCATACTGTTCCCTCAATTTTTGTTTAATCGCCTTTCTATCCAGTCCCTTATCCAAGATAGCGATGTATTTGTAATAATTTGTATGGGAGTTTGATGGGATTTTTAATGAAGTTATGTGCGGAACGTTCTTTAAACCCTCGTCGTATATCTTGGCAACCCTTCTTCTGTCTGCTATGAAACTCTCCAGTCTCTTGAGTTGAGAAACACCGATGGCGGCATGAACCTCTGAAAGTCTCCAATTGTATCCCATTTCAGTATGGAGATTTGCTGTGAAACCAGATTTGCCTTGGTCTCTAAACACCATCGCTCTGTCATAAATTATCTTGTCGTTAGTTACTATCATTCCTCCTTCCGCAGATGTCATGACTTTCGTTGGATAGAATGAAAAACTACCTGCTAATCCAAACGTTCCTGCGTGTTTGCCGTTAAGTTTACTCCCGTGGGCATGTGCTGCATCCTCAAAGAAGATTATTCCTTTTTTTTCGCAGAATTCCTTGAGCTCTTCAGTGTCAGGTGCAATATTTCCTCCGATATGGACAGACACCACCGCTTTTGTTTTTTTGGTTATTTGCTTCTTTACTGTTTCTAAACTTATTGCATGAGTGTTCGGATCTACGTCTGCGAATTTTACTTTGCCGCCTGCGTGAACTACGCCGAATGCGGTTGCTGCGAACGTGTTGGTTGGTACTATTACTTCTTTGCCACTCACGTCGAAAATACGCATAGGTATCTCTATAGAGCTTGTTCCGCTATTCACCGCTACAGCGTATTTTGTTCCTATCGTAGAGGCAAACTTTTCTTCAAATTCTTTCGTGTATTTCCCCAGGGTAAGCTGTCCAGATTCCAGTATTCCATCAATCTGTTTTAAGAGGACTTCCCTGTCTTCCTTCGGAAAGCATATCTTTGCTGCAGGTACCTTCATAAATGCCACCTTTTTGTGGATGTGATTACCGTTTGTTTCTTTATATAGTTTCTGTAAAAGATACTGGTTCTGGCCACGTATTGTCATCTGGGTTGTTCTTGGATATTTGCCAAAACTTTTTAAACAAATTGTCCGATCTCTTTCTATGGGCAGAAAAAGAAGGTATATGATTTCGAGATGTATCTCTCTGGACAGACTAGAAAAGATGATAAAAGAAAAAGAACTTGAAGCACGTATTTTAAAAAGGCTATATTTTATACGGTGGCTGTATGAGTGCAACAATATCGAAAAAGCTGTTAAAAAAACCAAGATTACAAAAGCCACAGGGTATGCGTGGTTGCGTAGATGGAATGAGAAAGGCTATGATGGGTTGCTACCGAATTTTAGAGGCGGCAGGCCATCCAAACTCCATGATGTGCAAAAAAACGACTTGACATCAGTACTTACCAAAAGGAACAGATGGACTATTGTCGATGTTCAGGATTTAATAAAGAAACGATACGATGTTCATTACTCTAGTAGCCAGGTAAGGCGCTTGTTAACGTTGTTTGGCATGAAAAGCAAGAATACCTATTCGCGCTATTATCGCTACTGAATGCAATTAATCCGATTACTGGATAATAAGTTTAATTTATTTAGATAAATTTAAAAAAGAGGAATATTGGAACAATATGTCTGTTAAATGCACTTTGACGGTTCAGTTTTTCTAAATATAAAATTCGAGTTGTTTATTTTGTCGAAAACAAAAAGTTAACATAGAATTCAACATAACGTCTGTTATTCAAACGGTCAACGAAACAGTAGCGAGTGTCGGATAGGTGAATGTCCAGTTGAGCTGGTGGGTGTATAAACATTCTTAAGTCGATGACCTTGCTTTTCAACAGTGTATAGGAAAAAATATATACAAAATGACAAATAGAGATGATGCCATGCATAAAGAGAAAAAGTTCGAACCAAATGAGGAGAAAAAGAGCACCGATGGGTGTTGATGGAAACGGGGGAAGAGCGTGGAAAGAATTTGTGTAATCGGCCTGGGGTATATAGGACTTCCAACCGCCGCTTTTTTAGCAAATAGCGGATACAAGGTATATGGGATGGACATTAACAATGAGTTAGTCGATAAAATAAATTCTTGCAAGGTGCCTTTTGTAGAAAAAGGCCTTAATGATTTGGTAACGCGCAGTGTAAAAACCGGGAATCTGACTGTGCAGACTAAAATTCACGACGCCGATGTATACTTTATATGTGTTCCAACGCCATTCACGAAGAATAAAAAAGCCGATTTGACCTACGTCGTTTCCGCAACCAAATCAATCCTGCCGAAAATTAAGAAAGGAAACATGGTCATATTGGAATCTACAGTTCCGCCACTCACTACTAAAAATATTGTTGGGCCGATATTGGAGAAAAGTGGATTGCATGTCGGCAGGGACATATCGTTATGCCACTGCCCCGAACGCGTGATGCCTGGCAACATAATCAACGAAATGATAAACAACGATAGGGTGATCGGCGGGGTCGATAGAAAATCGACTCTGAGGGCACTAAAAATATACAAAAAATTTGTAAAAGGCAGAATATTCTTGACGGATGATACCACCGCAGAATATGTAAAGTTGATCGAGAACACATTTAGGGCGGTAAATATTGCTCTGGCAAACGAATTAGCATTAATCGCCGAGAAAGTTGGGATAAATGCAATGGAGGCGATAAATCTTGCCAACAAGCATCCCCGCGTGGATATTCACAATCCGGGTCCAGGGGTCGGAGGGCATTGCATACCTGTAGATCCGTGGTTTGTAGTTGAAACCGCGGGCGGAACATCCAAACTCATACCTCTTGCTCTGACTATAAACGAGAGCATGCCAGAACACGTTGTAAATCTATTAACAGACGCGCTCAAAGAAGCAGGCAAGAGCCTCAAGAAATCGAAAGTTGTCGTGCTAGGTGCTGCATACAAGGGTAATGCCGAGGATACACGCGAAAGCCCGACGACGCCGATTGTTGCCAAGTTACTCAAAGCGAGAACCAAGCATGTTGTTATTTATGACCCATACGTGACAAAATACGAATACCCTATAGAACATAACTTTTCAAAGGCAGTGAAAGGTGCGGATGCACTTATTGTAGTTACTGATCATAACGAATTTAAACGCATGAATATGAGCGATGTCAAAAAACTCATGGCACCGAAACCCATATTAGTGGATTCTAGAAATATTGTAAAAAACCATAATGGCTTTATATTTAGGGGCATTGGAATTGGAAGATAAAAACCCCCATAACCGGTGCGCAGATTTTATTGAGTCTAATCTCCATTTTCCAATACGATATCTAGAATCTTCTCTCCTGCGCACCCGTCTCCGAAAGGATTTACCCAATTTCTATCTTTCTTAAGCATGATATCAACGCCATTGAGTATCTTCTTTTTGTTAACACCTACCAGGATATTGCACCCGATTTCTAGTGTCTCCTGTCTTTCCGTATTGTCTCTAAGGGTTACGCACGGCACATTAAGGTTGCAAGATTCCTCCTGCACTCCGCCTGAATCTGTCAGTATCAATCTGGCGTTTGACTCTATCTGTAAAAATTCCAAAAACCCAACAGGTTCTATCATTCTAACACCTCGTGGAATACTTAAGCCAAACTCTTTTATTCTTTTGGCAGTTCTCGGGTGGATGGGGTATATGATCGGTATTTCATATTTGTCGTAAACCAGTTTTAACCCCTCTAAAATAGATTTCAACCTCCCCGCTACATCTACATTCTCCTGTCTATGGGCTGTAATAAGAAAATATCCACCCCCCTCTAGTTGTAATTCTTTTAGAACATTCACTTTTCTTTTCGCAATCTTGAGGTTTTGAGAAACTGCATCTACAATCGTATTTCCAGTAACAAATATCTTGCCATCATCGATACCTTCTTTTAAGAGGTTACGCCTGTTCTTGTCTGTTGGCGCGAATAGGTAATCGCTGCAGTGATCTGTCAATATCCTGTTTATTTCTTCAGGCATAGTTCTATCGTAACTGCGCAACCCAGCTTCGACATGTCCGACCTTTATGTGCATTTTGGTCGCAGTCATTGCTCCTGCAAAAACTGTATTTGTATCGCCTTCCACAAGAACAACATTCGCTTTTTCTTTAGACAGTATCTTCTCTATACCTGTCATCATTTTGGCAACTTCCACGGCGTGACTACCAGAGCCTACATCTAGATTGTATTTCGCATCAGGAATGTTCAGTTCCTCGAAAAATATTTTATCCAGCTTGTATGAATAATGCTGACCGGTATGAAGTACAAAGTAATCTAACCGCCTCTTTTCGCAAACTCTTATTATCGGCGACATCTTGATTATCTCTGGGCGGGTTCCGAGAATTATTGCTATCTTCATAATCTTAATCCATTTTTATTAGGCATCCAATTATTCAAGGCATGAAGATTGGGGTTTCAAATATATAAAAGTCGTCTATCTATGACCCAAACTCATTAAACTTAACATTAGCATAACTTCTTTCTGGCAGCTCCTCCGACAATCAATAGATATGGTACACCAAAAAGTCTTCTCAAGCTGAAAGGCTCGTATAACGGGAACAACATCTTTATATGTCCACAATATATGTAAAAAAGAAACAGATCGAGAAGTGATGTGGGGCGGTTGCTTGAAACCAACAGCAAGTTTTAGTGCGGTCATCTGTACATTGTTTAAAAGAAAAAACGAACTGCTGGGCTGTTTAGAGTCGATAGTTGAACAAAACATACCTCCGGACGAAATAATCTTTGTCTCTAAAGAGTATCCGAACGACGAATTGAAAGACACAATAGAATGTCTTGCAAAACCTTCGAAAAAATTAAAAAACAAGATCAAGGTTAGATACATAATACAAACCGGAGTCGGACTCACTAACGCCAGAAACTCGGCAATACCACATATCGAAACGGACATAGTTTTTTTCTTGGACGATGACGTTATTTTAGACTCGAACTATTTTAAAACAATAATTGAAACCTATGAAAGCGATCCAAACGGAGAGATTGTGGGTGTGGGGGGAATCCCTCGCGTGATAAAAACCGAGCAAGCCTCTCCCATCAGACAAACAGTAGGAAAAATATCAAAAAAACTAGATGTTATTTTTTCAATAATGCCCAAGAGTCCTTACAAGATTACTAGTGCTGGGTGGGGCGGCTCCGCATATTTAGATGTGCTCGGCGTGATTGATAAAAAAATCGGAGTGGACGTATTGTCCGGTTCCAACATGAGTTTTAGAAGAAAAATTTTCACTGAATTTAAATTCGACGAGGGGATACCTGGAAAGTTTTTTGGAGAAGATTATATGTTCACATACGCAGTTTCAAGAAAGTATAAGTTAATCCTGGACCCGAATGCAAAAGTGCTCCATCTCGAATCCCCCATAAACAGGTTCGAGAGAACCAAAGAAGAAATCCCTACTCGGATATACTTCTATAAAAAATACATTAAAAAAAATAGGGTAAAATTCCTAATATCGCTCTGTTGGTATTTTTCGAGAGAACTTATGCTATTATTCTTAACACCTTCCAACAATAATTTTTTAAATTTTAAAATTCTTGCGCGTGCCTATCTGGCAGCGATGCGAAAAGGTAAAACGTAGAATAAATTCAAATGAGGAATCATGGGTATCTTTCCTCTTATGGTTTGTACCCAATTGATTTTAGGTCTGCTTCGACCATCATTTTAACTAAATCCTTAAAATATACTTCTGGTTTCCAACCCAATTTTTTCATCGCCTTTTTATAATCACCAACAAGGCTATCAACTTCGCTCGGTCTAAGATATCGGGGGTCTGTCTTGACGTGATTGCGCCAATCGCGTCCAACCAATTTGAAAGCTTCTTCTAAGAACTCCATTACAGAATGCTGTTCTCCTGTAGCAATCACATAGTCGTCAGGCTCGTTCTGTTGAAGCATAAGCCACATGGCTCTTACATAATCTCCTGCAAAACCCCAGTCTCTTTTCGCGTCGAGATTTCCGAGGTAGATAAACTCTTCCTTACCCGCCATTATCTTTGCAAGCCCTCTTGTTATTTTTCTAGTGACAAAAGTCTCCCCTCTCCGTGGCGATTCATGATTAAAAAGAATCCCACTGCAGGCGAATAACCCGTACGCCTCTCGATAATTGATAGTCATATAATGTGCGAAAACTTTCGCGACAGCATACGGACTTCGGGGATGAAAATGAGTCTTTTCGGTTTGGGGCGTTTCTTTTACATTTCCAAACATCTCGCTGCTCGACGCCTGATAAAATCTTGTGTTAATATCGGATCTTCTAATAGCCTCAAGAATCCTGATATTTCCAAGAGCCGTTGTTTCGCTTGTATACTCTGGAATGTCAAAACTCACCCGTACATGACTCTGCGCTGCCAGATTATATATCTCATCGGGTTCAATCTCGGAGATAATGTTGGCGAGAGAAGTGGCATCAGAAAGATCCCCATATTTTAGGAACAACCTTACGTTTGAAAGGTGCGGGTCTTTGTACAGGTGATCAATTCGTCCAGTGTTGAACGAACTCGACCGTCTGATGATTCCATAAACTTTATATCCTTTGGAAAGAAGCAACTCGGTTAAATACGAGCCATCCTGCCCGGTAATCCCGGTAATTAATGCTGTTTTTTCCTCATGCGACATGCTGACACCTCCTCTCACGAATTTCTTTTGAGAAATTTCCTGTTATTTTCGTACCATTCAATGGTTTTCTTGAGACCGGTTCTGAAATTTGTTTCTGCTTTAAACCCAAATTCTTTAAATGCACGTGAAGTATTCAAACACCTTCTTGGTTGCCCATTGGGTTTTGTCCTGTCCCATACGATGCGCCCTTTAAATACTGTTTCCTGTACTATGGTGCTCACTAAATCTTTTATTGATATCTCGAATCCTGAGCCTAAGTTGACCGGCTCGGGTTTGTTATACTTTTCGGCCGCAAGCACTATTCCCTTGGCAGCATCTTCCACATAAATGAACTCTCGTGTAGCAGACCCGTCTCCCCAGACTATTATTTCATCTGCGTTGGATTCTCGGGCGTCTATACATTTCTTTATGAGAGCGGGGATAACATGAGACGACCTTGGATCAAAATTATCGCCAGGTCCGTATAAGTTTACCGGGAGTAAGTATACTGCATTAAAGCCATACTGTTGCCGGTATGCCTGTGCCTGTACCAATAACATTTTTTTTGCGAGACCATACGGCGCATTCGTCTCCTCCGGATAACCATTCCATAGATCGCCCTCTTTGAAGGGAACAGGTGTGAATTTTGGATATGCGCATATCGTCCCAAGCGCGACGAATTTCTTGACATCTGCCAGTCTTGCTTTCTCCATCATGAGTACGCCCATCATAATGTTGTCATAAAAGAACTTTCCCGGGTTCTCACTGTTTGCGCCAATCCCCCCCACCACAGCAGCGAGATGAATCACCAAATCGAATTTATTCCGTCTGAAAAGTTCCTCTGCTATTTCTTCTCTCCTCAAATCCCAGTCTTTGCTTCTCGGCACAAAAATATTTTTGCATCCCAACTTTTGCAAGTTCTCTACCACACGTTTACCCAAGAAACCGGCCCCGCCAGTTACTAAAACAGACTTACCGCTCCAAAACTTCATTATCTATTGCCCCTGCATAAATTATCTTTTGGTTATTTTTGTGGTTACCGGTCATATGAGCCATCTTTAATAAATGTTTTTCGTTGGTATCTGTTTAAATTTCAGCACATAAATAATTTCTATTCTTTTAACATCTTAAGCGTTTGTTATATTTCCTTTACCCGACCTTCCCGAATTTCGCTATCTTCACACGGCAATCCAATTTTTCGGAAGATCGCATTGAATCGTGCCGCATATGTGTGCTCGTGCAGAGTCCGCAAATAGCCAGCCTGAGCAATTGATGCCCTTTCTTCTTCATGCTCCAAGTAATATCGTATCTTTTCTATAGCATCGTCAACGTTCTCGAAACATACGACCTCTTTGCCAATTTCGTAATAATCCCCTAGATTCTCGACCATACTGGTCAATAAAAATCCACCGCAACCCGGGACTTCGAAGTTGCGACCCTTAATCTGGTCAGGACATTTCTCATAGACTGTACTATCTTTTGCTGAAACCTTGGTATTGGATTTAGAGCTGCTGAGCCCTGACAACCGTGCCTTGCCAACTGTTTTGATATGCGAACCGAACGGAACGATTTCAAGCAAATCGGAGATGGCTGTTCGAGCTAAATTTTTCCATCTTTTCGGTTCAGTGTACACTGAAGCATTGGACAGATTAAGATTGATGCGACTCTGGTTGAATACACGAATCATCTCATCCTGGGTTAATCTACCAGATTCCCAGCCCTTACCCCAACACTGCACATTAATCCCCGCTTCATGAATAGTTCTGACAGTTTCGCGCCTATCACCGTGCGGCAGCCCGATAAACGTGGCATCATATTCGAGAGGAAGGTTCAGTTTGCGATATATGGTGTGATTGCAGCCCCATTGGCTCTTAATGACGTTCTTATATCCCATACGGGCATACTTTGGAAGCGCACTGGCCGCAGTAGTAACCACCCAATCAAAACATGGGGTCCAGTGCCGAGAATAGTTATCGAACCTCCAGTGGTCATCACAGAACCAATTAACAGTTTTTGTGTCTGTTTTCTCAGAAATCCTGCTTATGACCTTTTTATCGAGTTCGTAACTGAAAAGAACCGTGAACATCACGTCCGGTTTTTCCGTCTTTACAGTTTCAAGCAACCGTTCGTTCATCTGCCTGCGCCCGTCTCTTTGCATGAGGCTCATAAAATCAAAGTATGTGATATCATGACCCATATGGAGTAAACTATCAAAGAAGTTATAGTGCTCAAAGCTGTATCCTTGCTCAGGCTTACCATAATCGTATTTCATTGCCACGTAAAGAATGCGCATCTAACGTTCACCTTTCAGCTATGCACTCAATTATATATTTCCAGCCTTACATACATCATAATACATAATATGTTTTTTCTTCTATGCATGATTGTTGGCTCTATCTCATATCGTCATTCGATGTCAGTCGCCATCGCGCCTATGATATTTTAACAACCCTATCAAGAAGTTGATTATTGTCATCGGAATCCTACATACGACAACAATCAATGCGACCCAATAGAATCGAGTGCCTCGAATCACTCTTAAGTTATCCATAAAATATTCCAAATAACTTTTTAGAGAGAAAACATAGTAATCTCTATTCGAGATTTTTATTTCTCGGACTTCATCAATCTTGTCATGCAGTCCAGCAATCCGTTTCTGGAACAAAACCTTATCATTAACCAGAAGATTTGAACGGGTCAGGGCAGCCAATACAAAAGACATATCCGACCCCCACCTGTGGGTTAGCGGGCTAGCCCTCCAAGCGGCCCTACATAAGTCTAACCTGTAAACGCTATAGATTATATTGGCTTTGCCTAGTATTTCAGGGTCAGACAAAAACCGGCAAACGTTTAATAAACGATTGCTCCCAGTCATTCTGGAAAAATCGGGGTAAGTTCGAATAATATGTCCAAACGAGTCAATGTTTACAATATTGCAAAACGCCATCCCGCAGTTTTTGTTATTATCGAGGATACTTATGCACGATTTCAAGAAATCGGTATGCCAAACATCGTCTGCGGCAAACCACGCAAAATATTCAGAGTCCGACTTATCTAACAGGAACTTGAAATTTGCAACGACATCAATGTTTTTGTCGTGCCGGTAGTATGTAATGCGTTTATCTCGATCGCAGAATTGTTTACAAATTCTTTCAGTATCATCTTCCGACGCATTATCTGAAATTAACAATGTCCAGTCTGTGAATGTTTGCTTTCTAACCGATTCGATAGCATCTGATATAAAACGAGCACCGTTATAAACCGGCATTCCAATAAATATTTTTATCATATCCTCAAGACACCCTTCTCTTTCTTCGAACTATAAAAAAACAAAAATGCCTTACCAAATAATAGAGCGATAACAATTTAAGTTTTATTTTTCCCATAGCGCCCATTCTCAAACGATTTATCGCTGAGAGAACACTGTTCAAAGCCGATAAATGATACTTAAATATATAAGGCATCTTTTTATAATGCGACAGTCCTGCCGCATTAGGTAACCGCCCACCCTCTATCTCCCATCTGGCTTGCTCGTAGGTTTCCAAACTCGTTCTTTTGTATATCCCGATGCGAGGGATTACGAGCCAATTTCCGTTTTGGGCCACGAACAGGAACAATGATATTTCATTCAACGATTTCACGTTAACGCATTCAAAATAGCTTTTTCCAGAATCAAAAAGCGCATCTTTTCGGAACAGACTGTAATACAAGTTACCGTAATTGTATTTTAGCATGAAATGCAATCTTTCCATTTTATCATTTGAAGCAAAATTATAAAACATTCCCCCTTCGCTGAAATATTCGAATCTCTGTTTTTCATCAAAGTATTGGGCCTCCATCACGGCCGCGACATAATCTGTGCCTTTTTTATTTAATTCACTAACACACTGCTCTATAAAGTTCTCAACCAGCACATCATCATCTGCGGCCCATATGAAATACTCGCCTGTCGCAGTTTCTAATACAAATTTGAAATTGTTCAAAGGCCCTTTATTCCATTCTTGTTTAAAATATCGAATGCGATCATCTTTTACCATAAATTCTCTTACGACGATCTCTGTTTCTGGACACGACGAGCAATTGTCAGAAACGATTATTTCCAAGTTCGTGTAGGTCTGCCCCGTGACGCATTCTAAAGTCCTTCGCAAGCTATCCGGTCTATTACATGTAGGTATTCCTACACTGACTAGGGGTTGATACTTTTTATCGTATTGCATATTATTGTTTCCCATTATCGTTTAATTGCGCGATAGCCATAATTGGCAGTGAGAATGCCGAAATTCTCGAAAGAATGGATATCTTGAAGTTAACAATCTCTAGCGTTGATTCGAACTTTCATTTTATTCTCTTTATGAACGCATTTGGCCAATGAGTAATATTTTCAGTCAAATTGCTCTCGCTGAATATCCATTTTGGTCGCTCTATCACAAATTCGGGATGTTTTGTTACAAACTCTTTGGCAGCTTCGCACGGGTTATCGTGCTTCCATTCTGACTTTCCGCGGGGCACATCGTAAAGATCCCTCATCGACCCGTCTGTTGCAACAATATACGAACCTGGGGTTACCATGCCGTGGTATGCTTCAAGCTCGTCCATTACGTGTTTTTTCGTATGATCGGAATCTAATATTATCAATACCGTTTCTTTTGATTTGATGCGGCTTTTTACCGTTCTTACTACTGCAGGATCGGTCGAGCTCCCTTCGATCAATTCTATGTACGGGTATAGTTCGTGCGATTCTATCGCTTTTTTATTATGTGGCCGAATTTCAATATCTACCCCTATAACCCGCCCTCTGCCAATGGCCTTGCAAAGACTGGCATACAATATCAACGACCCACCATGGGCTATTCCGGTTTCTATTATGACATCCGGTTTGATTTTGTATATCGTTTCTTGGATTCGAACAATATCTTCGGGTAACTGTATTATCGGGCGGCCCAACCACGTGAAATTATAGACATATTTCTCATTCCAGCCGACTTTAAGCCATTGTTCAGAGATAAATTCAAAAGATTCCTTGGAATATAACGGGACAACTATGCGCTTACCGTCCTTTTCTTTCGTGATGGTTTTTGATTCTGTGTCGAGTATTAACTTCATAAGATCACTGCCATTTTAGATTAGAAGGGAAATATTGTCCCCGTATAATTAAGATTTGGGGGGGGAATATCACTTATACATTCATTATATCGCACTTGCGCTCTATTTTATGTGCTCTCTCCACCATTCTATCGTCCTATCCAGCCCCTGCTCTAAATCATATTTCGGTTTCCAGCACACTTCGCTCTTGAGCTTTCGGATATCCGCAACGATTAAGGGCGGTTCGTCCTTTGGTTGCGGGAGGGCCCCAAACCTTATCAGTTTAACCTTACCAATCTTTTGGCCGATCTTGCCTACCAGATCATGTACCGAAACAGGCTCGCCCGATGCAATATTGACCGCACCATCCACACTACTTTCCAACAACGATACGAAAGCCGAGGCAACATCTTCAGAGTACAAGAAATCCCTTATCTGTGTTCCATCCGTGCATTTCGCCTCATTATTGTTCAAAAGGGAGAGTATCACAGACGGAACAAGCCTCGATGGCTGCTCGTTTGGCCCAAACAAATGGAAGATTCTGCCCCAGGAGAAACTAATGTCGTACTGTTTGCAGAACGATTCTGCAGTCTGTCTTAAACTATTCTTACAGCGCCCATAACGCGTTTTTGGCATGATTGGCGTTGTATCCTCGGAACAGAGTCCAAAACCCCAGTCATACTCTGCACATGTTCCAGCAAACGTAGCTCGTTTTCCATTGAATTCTTTAAAGTGTTTTAACATCGACATGCTTGCATTTACCCAGTCATGATTCCTATCTGATGTCCAATATTTCCCGTGCTCGGTATACCATGCAAAGTGTAAAAGGTGCGATGGCCTTACTGTGCTAAACAAGTCGTAACATTCCTTTTCGTTCAAGAGGTCCAAGCGATGCCACATTACACCCTTGTCATCGTTCACGCTCGCATTTTTGGTTGTGACACAATGCACTTCAAAATTCTTATCTCTCAAATATTGTATCGAATGCCTTCCGATGAACCCCTTTGCCCCGGTGACGATTACTCGTCTCATATCTTAAAATCTCCGTATGTTTTGTCCCTCTCAGACATTATGGGATTATCCAGTGGCCATTTTATGCCAAAAGCCGGGTCGCTCCATCGTACACCGCTCGCAAGTTCAGGCGCGTAGAACTCGGAGATTTGGTAAAACACTTCAGTGTTATCCTCTAATGTTTGAAAACCATGCGCAAACCCATCTGGAATATACAACATTAGGCGATTGTCCGGGCTAAGCTCGCAAGCTATCCATTTGCAATATGTTTTTGATCTCGGCCTGAGGTCTACTATAACGTCATGGGCCCTTCCCTTTGTACATCGTACAAGTTTCGTTTCAGCCTTGGGCGGTAACTGATAATGCATTCCTCGCAGCGTCCCCTTGTATTTATTAAACGAAATACTGCATTGTGCTAATTTGGGGTTTAATCCACGAGATTCGAACTCCTTTTGACAAAAGGTGCGCGCAAAGAATCCCCGCTCATCCTCCGAGGGCCGGGGCTCGATAATAAAGGCGCCTTTTAGCTTGGTTTCGGTGAATATCATCTATAAAACCTCGACTGTCGGGACCGGAACGACAAACTTTCCGCCCCATTCTCTAATGTAGTGCATCTGCTCCATAATCTCATTTTTGATGTTCCATGGCAAGATCAAAACGTAATCCGGCTTATCTTCTCTTATCTTATCTGGATGCTTTATAGGAATTTGAGTTCCTGGCAGGAATTTATTTTGCTTGTGCGGATTGAGGTCTACGGTATACTCAATGAAGTCTGCCCTTATTCCGCAATAATTGAGGAGCGTGTTGCCTTTTGCCGGGGCGCCGTATCCTACTACTTTCTTCCCGTCATTCTTTGCTAGGATCAAGAACTCGAGCAGTCTTCTCTTCGTCAACTTCACCTTCTCGCCGAACGCACGGTAGGTTCCAAGATCAAGCAAACCCTCGGCCTTCTCCTTCTCTAAGAGTGCTGCCACTTTTTTCGTTGCCTTCTTTGAAGTATCCTCTTTATGTTTCGCATAGATTCGCAAGGAACCACCATGCGTTTCGATCTCATCAACATCAAAGATTTCGAGTTTATGGGATGCAAACAATCTCTGCACCGCATAAAATGAAAAGTACGAAAAATGCTCATGATATATTGTGTCGAACTGATTGAGTTTTATGAGATTCAGTACGTGCGGGAACTCCATGGTGATTATGCCTGATGGTTTAAGCGCTATTTTCAAACCATCGACAAAGTCATTTAAGTTTGGGTTGTGTGCAAGTACGTTATTTCCGATTATCAAATCTGCTTTGCTGCCATCCGCCATCAATTTCTTTGCATACTTTGTGTCGAAGAACGTCACATCCGTGGGTATGCCTTTCTTGATAGCCACTTCTGCGGTATTCGATGCTGGCTCGATTCCGAGAACGCGAACACCATGTCCCTTAAAGTACTGTAATAGATAACCGTCATTGCTCGCGATTTCTATCACAAAAGAATTCATACCAAAACCAAAACGGCCTATCATCATTTCGGTGTATTTCTTGCAGTGATCCAACCAACTTTGGGAGTAGGACGAAAAATAAGCATAATCCGCAGAAAAAATATTCTTCGCAAGTTCAAACTCCTCCAGCTGGACCAAATAGCAATTCTCACAAACATATACCTCCAAAGGATAATGCGGCTCCATCTTATGCAAATCCTCTTTTGAAAGATATGCGTTGGATAGCGGGGAATTTCCAAGCGATAAAAAAGGCGTTCCTAGATTATTACCACAAGCCCTGCACTTAAGCATATCCACCCCCTCTAGATTTTCCGCCTCAACTTATTGTATTCTTCAATGTGTTCTATTCGTTGCTTGAATATCTCGTCCGCAGACAGATTGTCAATTCTATACTCCTCTATCGTATATTTCACGGTCTGCCCAAAATCTAATACTGGGTGCCAATTTAACTTGTTAATCGCTTTTGACACATCCAAATATAGCACATTCGACTCACGGTTATCCGTCGATTGTTCAACGATGTATTTGCCACTCCCCCACTGTTTAATGACTTCCTCAACTAACTGTTTCACTGATATCATATTCTTGGATGCGGGGCCAAAGTTCCACGCTCCAGAATACTTCTTCCCCTCCGTGAATAAAAGCGCGCCTAGCAATAAATAGCCATATAACGGCTCTAGCACATGTTGCCAGGGCCGTACAGCATCTGGATTTCTTATGATGATCGGGCTGTTCTTATATAATGCACGCATGCAATCTGGAACAATTCGGTTGGCAGACCAATCGCCCCCGCCTATTACGTTTCCTGCCCGTACAGATGCAATGCTGGCCGTATTGTTTTGGCTAAAAAAAGAATGCTGGTACGAAGAAGTAATAATCTCCGAAGCTCCTTTCGATGCGCTGTACGGGTCTCTACCGCCCATGGGATCTATCTCTCGGTATCCGTATGTCCATTCCTTGTTATCGTAGCATTTGTCGCTTGTTACATTTATCGCTGTTTTCACGGCAGGTGTATTTCTTACAGCCTCAAGAAAATTTACAGTACCCAAAACATTCGTATGGAATGTGTAATGCGGGTCCTTGTATGAATCCAAGACTAGAGATTGGGCCGCAAAATGAAATGCAATCTCTGGTTTATACTTTGAAAAAACATCAGATAATGCATTATAATCTCTTACGTCTCCCTTGATGTGAGTTATTCTTTTTTCCAATACACAGATATTGTAATTATCTTTTTTATTTGTGGGTGGCAGTGCATATCCGATTACATTTGCACCAAGACGGTTTAGCCATATCGCCATCCAGGAGCCTTTAAAGCCTGTATCTCCAGTAACCAGAACTGTTCTTCCTTTGTAGACGTTGCTAAAAAGGCTACTCATACCCTCACCACGTTTTCCAGAAGGCTTTACCCTCGTTCCATAGTTTATTCAGGTAATCCATGTCCCTCAGGGTGTCCATACATGCCCAAGACCCGCGATGTTTATAAACCATAAGCTGCCCCTCGCGAGCGATCTTTTCCAAGGGACCGATCTCCAGGTCGCAATCGTCGTCAGTTGTAATATAATCAAATATATTTTTATTGAAAACGAAAAAACCACCATTGATATGGCCTGAACCGACCATGGGCTTCTCATTGAAAGCTACAACGCGCTCGCCATCAATCGACAGCTCCCCAAAACGTGAAGCGGGATTTATTCCAGTAACCGTTGCTAGTTTTCCATGCTTTCGATGAAATTTCAAAAGAGCATTGATGTCAATATCTGCTAGGCCGTCTCCATAAGTCATCATGAATTCATTACCTATTATGTATCTCTCTACTTTTTTCAAGCGCGCCCCCTTTAGTGCTTTCTCCCCAGTATTTGCAAGCGTAATCCGCCAGCCCTTTTCTTCAAAACCATGGTAGACAAAGTCGTTTCTTTCGGGGCGACCCAGTTCAACGATAACATCGTTATTCATTAATTCATAATGATAAAAATATTCTTTTATCATCTCGCCTTTATATCCCAGGCTGAGTACGAAATCCTTATACCCATAATGGGCATAGATCTTCATAATATGCCAAAGTATCGGGTGGTCGCCTATATTCACCATGGGTTTCGGTCGAAATTCCGTCTCTTCCCTAAGACGTGTGCCAAGCCCACCGCAAAGAATCACTACGTGCATAAACCACCACCACTATAGTTGTCTTATTCCTTATTAGATTTTGCGTTGAATTTGGTTATCCATCGTAGAAGGGCCCTAACCACGCCTGGCATCGGGTCCGCAAAATCTCCACGCGGCCGAGTCTTATATATACTGTCATGTTGAAGGTGTAGGCAATATATGTCACTAACTTAATCTGTGGGCAGTGATTGTAAATCCATAATTTTTTAATCTCTTAGCCTATTCGGTAGATTCATGAGCATAATGGATACCGCTGGGGTAATGGTCACTAAAGAGATCAAAAATATAGCAAAAACGGAAGGCATAGACCCAACAAAACTTGCCAGGTTAATCGCTAACGGAAGGGTGGTTGTGCCCAACAATCCAATACACTCGCCGAAACTACTCGGCATAGGCGAGGGTTTGAGGGTGAAAATAAACGTGAATATCGGTACATCACCAGATCATGTGAATATCAACGAAGAGCTATGCAAAGCAAACATTGCAATGAAATACGGCACTGATGCGATAATGGATCTAAGCATTGGCGGGGATATCAACGCTGTCCGAAGGAAAATTCTGAAAAATGTAAACGTGCCGATAGGCACTGTTCCCATATACCAAGCAGGCATAGAAAAAACAAAAAAAAGCGCTATAGTGGATATGGACGAAGACGACATGTTCAACAGCATAGAACTTCATGCTAAAGACGGCGTGGATTTTATGACCGTACACTGCGGCGTAACAAAAGAGAGCGTAGAAAGGATAAAGCATCAGGGGCGAGTCGCAGACATTGTAAGCCGTGGCGGAGCGTTCCTGACCGCCTGGATAATTCATAATAAAATGGAAAATCCACTATATGCCAATTATGATTATCTACTAGAACTAGCAAAGGAGTATGAGTTTACCATTAGTCTTGGTGATGGTTTAAGACCCGGCGCGGTCATAGATGCAACAGACAGGCCGCAGATACAGGAATTGATTATCCTGGGGGAACTTGTTGACAGGGCAAGGGAAAAAGGAGTTCAGGCAATCGTAGAGGGTCCCGGGCATGTGCCATTAGACCAGATTGAGGCAAACGTCCGTATAGAAAAAACAGTCTGCAAGGGTGCACCGTTCTACGTCCTCGGACCTTTGGTAACCGATATAGCCCCTGGCTACGACCACATCGTAGGCGCTATCGGGGGCGCTCTTGCCGCTTATTACGGTGCGGACTTCTTATGTTATGTAACCCCATCGGAACACCTATCGCTGCCGAATATAGAGGACGTAAGGGACGGCGTAATCGCTTCTAGGATTGCCGCACACGCTGCAGACATAGCACGAGGAAGGGATATGGACATGGATATTGCAATGGCTAAAAGCAGAAAAGCGTTGAAATGGGACGAACAGTTTAGGTACTCCATAGATCCCGAAAGGGCTAGAGATTACCGGAACAGAGCAAGACCGAAGAACAAAAAGACATGCACTATGTGCGGCGACCATTGTGCCATTAAAATAACCAGCAAATATTTAAAAAAGAAATAGATTGTTGTAAGTTATTAGAAATAATCATTTTTCAGTGTCGGATAGAAATGAAAACAAGCTTGGTAGTGTTCGATATGGACGGTGTGCTTGTAGACACTATCAGTACTTGGGTATGGGTACACCAGCATTTCGGCGTGAACAACGATGCGGCCCTCAAGCTGTTCTTAGAGAAGAAGATAGATGATATGGAGTTCATGAGGAGAGACATCGCTCTTTGGTTGAGTAAAAACCCATCGCTTTCTTTAGCAGATATTAAAAAAATTACAGATGCCGCGCCATTAATGCCAGGAATAGTAGAAACAATCAGAGCTCTCACTAGACGAGACATCGATAGTGCGGTGATAACCGGCGGGTTGGATGTGGTAGCAAAAAAAATTGCAAAGGAAGCTAAAATAAAACACGTAATTTCCAACGGTTTGGAGATCGACGAACACGGAATTTTGACAGGCGAGGGAATTTGTAACGTCGAATTGCTTGACAAAGCAAAACCACTCCGACAATTGATGCAAAAAATCGGATTAAAAAAGGAAGAAGTTGTGGCCGTCGGCAACAGCCATATAGACGTACCCATGTTTAAGGTCGCAAGCTTTGGCATAGCGTTCAATCCTGCTGACGAGATCGTGCAAAGAGAAGCAAAATTTGTTGTCAGGGAAAAGAATTTACTAGCAATATTGAAATATATCGGCAACGGTTTTGATTAAAAATGAAGGCGGTGAGCTAGTGATAAAAGAAGGGGATATGGTAGTATTGATAAATCCGGAAAAGAAACACATTGTAAGAGTTACGAATGAGGCCAAAAAGATTCCCGGTGTTGGTGTGTACAATACAAGTCAACTAATCGGGAAAAGATATGGTACTAATATACAAGTAGGAAATAAAGAATATGTAATAATGTGGCCATCTATTACTGACAAAATAGAAACTCTGAAAAGGAAGGCCCAAATAATCCTACCCAAGGACTCTGCAATTATACTGATGTACAGCAACATAGAGTCAGGAAATATCGTTTTGGAGAGCGGGATCGGTTCTGGGGCGATGACGGCAGCTCTCGCCAATGCAGTGAAACCACACGGCAAGGTCATCGTGTACGAGAATCGGGAAGATTTTGCGAAGATAGGGTACGAAAACATCCAGAACATGGGCTTTAGAGAATATGTCGAAATAAAAATAAAGGATGTTACGAAAGAAATTGATGAAAAAGAGTTAGACGCTGCGGTGCTCGACATACCGAACCCGTGGGATGCTGTTAAAGGCGTATATGATTCTCTAAAGGTGTGCGGCCATTTTGCGAGTTATTCGCCGACTGTAAACCAAGTGGAGCTTACGGTTAAAGAGTTAAGGAAATACAGTTTTATAGAGGTAAAAACAATAGAGTTGTTGGAACGGGAAATTGTTGTCGGCGAGAGGGGAACAAGACCAAGTTTTGATATGCTGGGGCATACTGGATACCTAACGTTCGCTAGGAAAATTGAAAAATAAAAAAAGAATATAAAATAAATAAAATAATGAAGATGATAAAATTAAAACAGACCAGTAAAGGTGTGTTTATAGTTCTATGATCTTCTTCGAGACAAATTCTTTTATGTCTGCCTGATCTGGGATTGCCAGAGATTTTTTGAATCTGTCGGTTCCGTCTGGTAACGTGTATCCCCTGGATACCGAAATAAATTCGTTCTGTCCGTTCTCAGCTGTCGCTTTCTTTCTTGCAACTTCGATGAAGTTGTTTCTGCCAAATTTTATTTTTTCTGTTGCCAATGTTTCGAATTCTACCATTTTTTCATCCTCATACGTTTATGTATGGGCAATAAAAGCATAGTGGAATATAAATGTTTTCATATTATTTTATATCGTGCTGCTGTCCAGTACGCTTCGGATTATGCCGCGAGTAGTATTTTATAAAAGCCTATCGGTAACCAGTCACATCCTCGCCCTTTTTCCCCAATCTATGTTCCATATCTTTTTTTATAGATTCGTAATATTTTATGGAATCATTATCCACGGAAGGTCTTACAGACTCCATTGCTTTTATAAAATGCCCCATCGTAACTTCTTTAGCATCGATGTTTTCTCGAAGTGCCAGTATACCTGCCTCTCCGCACAGCCCTTCAATATCTGAACCAGCATAACCTTCGGTCTTCTCTGCTAACTCCTCTAGGTTTACATTCTTAAGTGGCATCTTACTAGTGTGTATCTTGAGAATCTGGAGTCTTGTCTTCTTGTCCGGTGCAGGAACCAATATTAGATGGTCAAACCGTCCAGTTCTAAGTAAAGCAGGGTCGATTATGTCCGGTCTATTTGTGGCGCCGATAACAACTACGCCTTCCAGTGTTTCAAGGCCGTCAATGGACGTCAGTAACTGGTTAACCACGCGCTCAATAACATGTGAGTCGCCGCTGTATCCTCTCCTTGGAGCAATGGAGTCTATTTCGTCTAGGAATACTATCGCTGGTGACGCTTGTTTGGCTTTTTTAAATATTTCTCGAACCGCCCTCTCCGACTCTCCTACCCATTTGGATAAAACCTCTGGACCCTTTATTGCTATAAAGTTTGCTTGGGACTCCGTAGCCACGGCTTTTGCAAGCAGCGTTTTTCCTGTGCCTGGAGGTCCATAGAGGAGTATCCCTCTAGGGGGGCGGATGCCAAGCTTCTTGAATGCTTCTGGTTTGTTCAAGGGCCACTCTACCGCTTCCTTCAATCTCTGCTTAACGTCTTCTAATCCACCAACGTCTTCCCATTTGACATGTGGAATTTCGATTATAACCTCACGTAAGGCACTCGGTTCGATTTCTTTTAAAGCATTTTTAAAATCATCTGTTGTTATTTCCATTTTTTCGAGAATTTCCGGGGGTATTGGTTTCTCCAGGTCGATCTCAGGCAAATATCTTCTCAGGGCTTTCATCGCAGATTCTCTTGCAAGCGCCATCAAATCGGCTCCCACGAAACCGTGTGTATTGTTTACAAAGTAATCTATGTTAAACCCTTTGCCTAACGGCATTCCGCGGGTATGGACTTGAAGTATTTCCCTTCTCCCATCTCTATCTGGAACCCCGAGCTCTATCTCCCTATCGAACCTTCCGGGTCTTCTTAGGGCTGGGTCAATAGCATCTACCCTATTCGTCGCTGCAATTACTATTACCTTGCCCCTGCTCTTTAAGCCATCCATCAACGCTAGTAATTGTGCTACGACCCTACGTTCCACTTCGCCGTGGGTTTCTTCTCTTTTTGGTGCAATCGAATCTATTTCATCTATAAAAACGATGGAAGGAGCGTTCTTTTCAGCATCATCAAATTTTTGGCGTAACTGGGCTTCGGATTCCCCGTAATATTTCGACATAATCTCCGGTCCTTGAACCGAATAGAAATTAACACCCGACTCGCTTGCTACTGCTTTGGCTATGAGTGTTTTGCCTGTGCCCGGAGGCCCATGTAGAAGTACGCCCTTGGGTGGGTCTATCCCCAGGCGTCCAAACAGTTCTGGATGTTTTAGGGGAAGTTCTATCATCTCCCTAACCTTCTCCAACTCTTCCCTTAATCCGCCGATATCTTCATACGTCACTTGCTTTGCTACTATCTCTCCTTCTTTAATGGGCGTTTCTTTAAGGAGAATTTTTGAATCGTCGGTAACTATAACAATGCCCTTGGGTATAGTATTTATGATCCCAAAAGGCAAAGCATCACCAACAAGAGCTATTCCCGGGATTATTATCGTGTCACCTTTTGTTACAGGCCTTCTGAGCAATCCCTTTTTTATAAACACTTCTATGCCGCTACCGAACTGTATCTGATGATTTGTAGCCAAGATCGGTGCTATGGTGATGGTTGTGGCCGGTTGTGGATTTACCTTCGTAACTGTCACTTTGTCACCAAAGGAAACGCCGGCATTTTTCCTTGTCATGCCATCAATTCTGATAGTTCCTCGCCCCTCGTCCTCTAGCGGAGTCCTCCACACAATCGCTGCCGTTGTTTTGGTGCCACGTATCTCGATAATGTCGCCGGGAGAAGTATTCAGTTTCTCTCTCGTAGCTGTGTCAATTCTCGCCCTTCCGAGGCCGACATCTGATTGCAGCGCCTCTGCAACCCTGAGCGATATTTCTGGACTCATGAACTCTCTTCCAAATTTTTGTATTTTCATATATTGTAGAAACAGTATTAATAAGTTATTCAAGTTTACCAGTAGTTATCAAGATAAGTGAGCATGTAGTTAAGCTAGTAAACCATGCAAACGGTCTTAACTCGACAATCATATTTTACTATACTCCGATTAGTTAACTATTTATCCCGTCAAATCTTATGTTGTTTTTACAGGGTATTCATGAAAATTCTTGTAAAATTTTTTGCGCTTCACAGAGAAACTGCAGGAACTGAAGAAATAACGTTGGAAATTACGAATGACATTGACATTAAATCTCTAATTCAGGAAGTTTACAATAGGATTCCCGCATTAAAAGGACTTCATGAAAATACGATAGTTTCTCTTAATCATAGGGTTGCTAACCTGTCCACAAAACTAAAGAACGGCGACGAGATTGCATTGTTTCCACCAGTGAGTGGCGGATAAAGTAGTAGGCAAAATGATTAAAATCACGGACAAAAACTTTCCCATTTTAAACACAACAAACTCTATAGCAACAAAAATGCAGATAAAACTGTTTTTTAATTTTTATTGCGTTTCAACTACGCAGCCACGGGTCTCGGGGGCTTCGTATCATCGTGGCGGCTCAGGTCTTTCGTCTTTTTAACAATGCTCGCCAGTTTTTTAAGCAACCCCTCTTTCTTGCTCCCAGTCAAAGCGTAGTTCAGGACCTCTCTTAAATTCTCCGCATAGATTATCTCGATTTTGTCGCGGTATTTCTTGTCGAGCATGATATCATTAGCATTCGCTTTTGGTATTATCACCTTTTTGAAGCCCGCCTCTATGGCGGCTTCTATCTTCGAACTAATTCCACCAACCGGCAGTACCTCTCCCCTTATGCTCAAGGAGCCCGTCATTGCTATGGTTTGGTCTACTTCGATCTCCTCCATGGCAGATACAACCGCTGTTGCTACGCTTATTGATGCAGAATCCCCCTCTACGCCTTCGTATGTTCCTATAAACTGGATGTGAACGTCATGGTTGCTTATGTCTTCCCCAGTATATTTTTTGATAAGGGCAGAAACGTTTTGGACGGCTTCCTTTGCTATATCTCCGAGTTTACCAGTAGCGATAATTTTCCCCTCTGACCTTGAGGACGCGGGCGTAACTTCTGCAACTATCGGCAGCACGACACCAGAGTATTCCGATATTCCCTTATCCGCACCCATTACTGCAAGCCCGTTAACCATTCCTATCTCTACACCTTCCGCCCGGTATGATTTGTACTCCTTCTTGTTCTCTATATACCTGTCAGCGATCTGTTGCTCTAATGAGCGTGCCATCTTTTTCGCGGCCATAACATGCTCCAATGTAACAATCTGAACCTTCTTCTCTGTTGCTATGTCTCCAGCAATCCGGATTAAACCGCCCAGCTCCCTTAGTCTTAATGTGAGTTTCCCCTTTCTCCCGGCTCTTCTTTGCGCTTCATAGAGGATTTCTAAAACAGCAGGTTTATCAAAGTGAGGTATCTTCTTATCCTTTGCAACCTCTTGAGTAACGAATCTTATGAGTTTTTCCCTATTTTCAACTGTGTCATCCATTGTGCTCTTTACATACACCTCGTATCCGTAGCCCCTGATTCTCGATCTTAAGGCGGGGTGCATCCCTTCCACAGCATCTACGTTTCCAGCAGCAATTAGGATAAAATCACATGGTACCGGTTCGGTCTTGACCATCGCACCAGCGCTGCGCTCGCTCTGTCCAACTATGGAAAACTCTTTTTCCTGCATGGCGCTGAGCAAGCTCTGCTGGGATTCCATCCGCAATACGTTTATCTCGTCTATGAATAGTACGCCTTTGTTTGCTCTGTGAATCGCGCCGATCTCCACTCTCTCGTGCGCTGGCGTCTCCAATCCTCCGCTTTGGAACGGGTCGTGTTTGACGTCACCGAGCAATGCACCTGCGTGAGCTCCAGTAGCATCTACAAACGGTGGGAGGTCATCTGGAGTGTGCGATAAAATCAGTTTTGGTGTAATCTCACTTTCCTGTTTAATGCCAACCTGCCTCATCGCCATGTATATCATCGCGGCAGCGATAATCCCAAATATCAGTATCATCGGGTCCTTGTAAAACCAGAATGCCATGAAAGCCAGCATGACAACCATAAAGATGATGGTCATTCTGCCTCTTGCCTTTGCCTCCTTTCTAATCCTTGCCTCCGCTTTTTGGACGTTAACAATTTCTTTGCCTTTCCCAGCCGGTACGACTTTGATTTTTGGCATATTCGGCTCTTCTAGGTTCGGATAGGCGATTATGTCCTGCAATTCGCCTTTTGGCAGGAGCTCGGCCATAGCCCGGGCAAGCATGGATTTACCAGTTCCAGGGTCGCCTATAAGTATCACGTGCCGTTTTTGTTCAGCTGCCTTTTTAACAATCTCTATGCCGTGTTCCTGGCCAATGACTTGGTCAACTAACCTTTGCGGGATTTTTATGTCGGCAGTTGTTTCAAAAATCTGCGTCTTTATCCATTCTTCTACATGCGGGGGTTCTTCCATGTTTTCACATAAGCATTGTATCTCTATCTATAAATAATTTAATGCCTTAGTATCTAGTTTTGCATTAATATTAAAATACACAAATATAAGATATTGTCTAAACCTTAACACCAATCATTATCGTAAAAATGTAAAAAAAATGAATTAGACCGCTTTAATCCAAGTTAAGCCATTGCACTTTTATTCTGGATCAAGCGATCTACTGCGCCACTGCACGCTGCGTTCTCGCGTTTGCCATCATTGTGGTTACTGCCACCATTATAGCCCAGATTGCAACACAGGCAACCATCATTGCCGTGCCTATCGTCGCCATCTCTTGGAGCATTACCGCGGTATCCGCGGGGCTGCTCATGGCCGACAGGAACGGTGCATACGGCACTATCTCCCCGTGAGCAACATGTTCTAACGCTAGTCCGACCACTCCGCCCCACAGTAGCATATTCAGCCAGTTTATGTGGTATTTTTCCGGTATTTTGTTCCTAAACGCAGTTGTCGGTATTGCCAAAAACATAGACACTAAAAAACACGCCATTTCTTTTCACCCCCTGTTCGGCTCTCCTTGTTTTCCTTTTAATTTTGATACAAACAGAGAAATCTCCCATATAACGAACACGGGTATGAGCATCGTAATACCCAGTACGGTCCCGTTTTCTATTAATCCGTCTGTTTCCATTTCAATAAACGCCCCGCCCTCGTATCCCAGGATATGGTCGACCAATATCATCGCTGCCAAACCCCACAGCATAACACATAGGAAGGTCAGCTGGTACTTTTTTGGGGCAAATAGCCATATCGCGGTCACCGCTATCGCGGCTATCAGTGTTGTTATAAGCCACATTTTATCGTCTCCATAGCACTTTTTTTATTTTCGTGCTACTGTATATCTGCCGGACTAATAAACATTGTGCTATGTAAAGGCAAATTTATTATCACTAAAGACAATACCACATTTCCTCGAAACACATACTGTTTTGGGGAATCCCCCGACGGCTGGACCTGAGGACGTTGTATGGATGACTCTCTTTCCCGTGTCGGGGGGTATACAGCAATAGCAACTTTTAAACACCCAAATATCGATATGGCACTGGATGGGCGTATGATAAATTTAGGCACAATATACGGGAATGTTGGAATAACAGGGTTTAGTTTTGCGGTATCAAATCCAAACGTGAAGAAGGACGAGTACGTTCAGTTCCAGCATGAACATAGCGGAGCGACACTCGGTAGGATTGTAGACCTTAAACGAACATCGGATCTTTCCTTTGACAAAGTTCAATTCGTTTCTAGAATGGAAAAACACGATGTGTCATCAGCGAATGATGAAACCCATCAGATTGGCGAGGCATCACACGATATAAAAGCAGATAAAAATACAGAGCAAGACCTAAGCAGTACGCCGACACCAAAAATAGACGAGGGAAAGCTGTTCGCTACTGTCTCGATAGTCGGCTATCGTGATGAGCGGGGGCTTTTACAAACACCACAAACGCCGCTTAAAGCAGGCTCCCCAGTTTATATGGCAGAAGAACAACTGATCAAGAGTGTGCTAGGATTAAAGGGCATGCCGGAGACAGGCGCTTATGTCGGCCTTTTGAAAGGACACGAAATCAAGGTTTACCTCGACATAAACACATTGGTACAAAAGCACGTAAGCGTATTGGCTAAGACTGGCGCTGGAAAATCCTATGCTGTGGGAGTAATAATCGAAGAGTTGATGAAAAAGAAGGTTCCGCTCGTAATAATAGATCCTCACGGCGAGTATTCCTCAATGCGAGAACCAAACGACGATAAAAAAGACGCCGAGTTAATGGGCAGATTTGATGTTAAGCCCCTTGGCTTTTCAGATCAAATCATAGAGTACTCTCCAGACACAAGTGTAAACAAAAGCGCTCGTCAATTGAAATTTAGTTGGACGAACCTTGAACCGAATGAAATAATAGATTTGATTGGCGCTGGTGGTGCCGGAACACAGGCCAGCACGATATACCAGGCAATAAAAGAACTAAAGACAATGACACATAAGTACACATTGCAGAATGTCATCGATTACCTAAAAGAAGATAAAAACGGCGGAAAGTGGAACGTAATTAATGCGTTGGAAATGCTAACTTCTATAGGATTATTCGGGGAGCCATCTACAAAGATTGAAGAGTTGGCTAGATTCGGGCAGACAACAATCATAAATTTTCGGGGAGTTCCTCCCAACGTACAGGAAATCGCAGTGAAAAAACTCGCAAGCGAATTTTTCGAACTTCGTAAAATCGAAAAGATTCCGCCGTTAATGCTCGTGATGGAAGAAGTCCATAATTTTGCCCCGCAACAGGGTACTGCCTTATGTTCCCGCACGCTTAGAACGATAGCATCTGAAGGCAGGAAATTCGGACTGGGAATCTGCATGGTGAGCCAGCGGCCCGCGAAGGTAGACAAAAACATCATAAGCCAGTGCAATACCCAGATAATACTAAAGGTTACGAATCCGAATGATTTAAAGGCGATTGTGAACTCCGTCGAGGGCTTGACTGTTGGATTAGAGGAAGAGATACAAAAACTTCCGATAGGCATAGGGGTCGTGTGCGGCGGCTCGATAGCAACACCAGTATTCATAGAATTTAGAATCCGCCACTCAAAACACGGAGGCAAATCAATCGATGTGCTGAGCACCGAAAAATCATGTGAAATCTCTACAGGAATCACTGAAGCATCCTCCGGTAAACCAACGGAGAATCTGTGCACACACTCTCAGGAATTACCGGTTCTCAAACCAATACCGGCATTAGAGTCGGTAACTCCCACATATGAACCGAAAAAGATGCAAACGCTTAAACCGATAGAACACGTCGAAAACATCACGGCGCCTGTTGTGATAAATATCAAACAGGGAGTTATCAACATCCCTTCCCAATCCTCTGTTCCATTAGTTCCATTAAAACCATTAACCGAAGAAGTAGACGCTATTGTTATAGACGATAAAGACGGTAAGAGAAAAAGAAAGAAAGATTGACACTTACACATTAATTTTATAAGGTCGAAGTCCCATTATATAAATGAGGCGTGGGATGAAAAAAACTCAAATCATAACAGTTCTTCTGCTTGTTATCTCTTTGATACTTCCGATAAGAACAATAGGTGACGTGAACGGTCCTGATGTGTCTGCACCTACCATACCAACACCAGAAATACCGAATATCCCGACTCCAAATATACCTCCAGAGTTGCCAACCCCCTCCCTTCCTGAGATTCCGAACGTTCCGAGCATCCCAACTATGCCCCCTGATATCAATCTCCCAGAAAATCCGTACGCTGTAGTCCCTGTCGCAGAGGCTGGCCCCAATAAGGTCGCGATGGTTAGTCAAGTCGTCCAATTTGACGCCTCCGCTTCTTATGACCCAAACAACAGGCCTCTAGATTGCTCGTGGTACTTTAACTGGACAGATCCAATACCCAAACTACCGCAATTACCGAAAGAACCAATCACACCGCCAAACATACCTACACCTGGAATTCCAAAGTTGCCAGGCATACCGACGCCGGTAACACCAAATATAACTTTGCCCGAAAACCCTTTGCCGAAATTACCGTTCTCCTATCAATCCTCGATACAATCTCCTGACGCCCCAGAAATTCCAGTATCCCCAAAAATACCCGAGATACCTATTGGAAACCCCCAGATACCGGATATACCTTCACTCCCTTACCCATTACCAACGTCGCCGATTCCATCTCCAGATTCCCACGAAATGAAACCGACGCACATATACAACACAACTGGAGTTTTTACTGTTCTTTTGATAGTAAGCAACGGGTTCGCTATGAGCACTGACACGCTGAATGTAACAGTAACTCCTTTTGTACGCGTAAATCACCCACCCATTGCAAATGCTGGACCCGATCAGGTAGTGAACGCATATGATGTAGTAAGATTCGACGGTTCGAAATCCACGGATCCAGACAACGATACACTTAGCTATTTTTGGTATTTTGGTGACAATAGTGACAATACAACCGGGACTGGCGTGAAGACGACGCACACATACACGGAATGGGAGATATACTATGCAACACTAACTGTGCGGGATAAGGAATACAGCAGCTCAGTCACAGTAAAAATCACGGTCAGAGAAATAAATATGCCGCCCATAGCTGTTGCAGGTGTAAATCAAACAGTTGAATTAAACGACATAGTTTATTTCGACGGTAGCAATTCCTATGACAAAAACGACAACCCGATGCGCGGGCACGACGTCAGACCCAGTTATGTAATACAATATTATGTATGGAGCTTTGGCGATGGCACTAGCGGGTACGGGATACAGGCTACACACATCTACACTGCACCAGGCACATATAAGGTTACACTTACTGTTTATGATAAATATTTTAGCAGTACAGACACAATCTATGTCACAGTTAAGCATCTTCACAGCATATCTCTGTCTGCAGAGAGCAATAATATTGAGGCAGCGCCTGGTGACGTTATAACCACAAAAATTGCAATAACTAACATCGGCACGATAGACGAAAATGTTTCACTAAGCGCGGAATCTTATTTTAAGGATTGGTTACATTTGGAAACGAACTCTACAACCTTGGGAGTAAAGCAAACATGCAACATTGCAGTTTCAATCGAGATACCAGTTACTGCTAAAGCAGGTACACATGATTTTACAATTACATCATTCATACAAAATATGTCGAAAAGATATTCGAGCCCATCTACATTGTTAACAATTTCAATTATTCAAAAGCCGAAGATAGTTGTATCTTCAGATGTTAGTACTCTCACAATGAAACCCGGCGAGCGGAGAGCCGTAAATATCAGTGTAACGAATGATGGTAACAACAGGGAGGCCGTATCTCTGGATATAGGCGGCGAATTAAAACACTATGTATCACTTCCAAAAACACCGTCGATAATCGTTAAGGAAAATACAACGGAGATTATCCAAATAGACATCACTGCTCCGTCCAACGTCACTCAAAAAAGATACAATGTCGAGGTAATATTGTTTTCTGAGAGCAGTGGGACAACAACGCTCGAAATACCTGTTAATATAATGAGCGCTGTCAAAGATGAAGCAGTACCTGGCTTTGAAGCGCTTTACGCCATCGGGGTACTCTTCGCTTCAGCATTACTTTTCATTAAAAAAAGAAAATAAAAGAGAAGTAGTGTTTTAACATTCCTGGTGTTTGCACTTTCAACCCTAGTCTTTAAAGTAACGAGGTCGAAAAAATGACGTTACGATCCGCAACAGCCGATGTCAAAATGATGTTGAATTTTACATTTCACGAGTTAAAAAGCAAATGTTTTATCGGAGTGAGAATTGGAATAAAAGGAATGCTGAATTACCTGATAAGACGACTGCGTTGGGTATCAAAACATTCATAGTTGTAATTGGAGAGCGAACGCCGTTATGATATCGGACAACAGTATCGTCAGCACGTCACGCTAAGATATATTATGTTGGTATTCTTCATATTCGGCCCCCAAATAGTTTACAACATATCTTCAAATTCTTTCACCAGTTGAGGGTATTTCGCTTTTATGGCACTTAAAAGTTCTCTTGTGCCTATCCTATCGAGTTTTACGTCAGACAGCGCTTTTATCACCTTGTTAAATACGTCATCGTTCATGGCAATCAATTTTTCTTTTGCGACATAGTTTCTATACATACTGTCTTCGAACTCTTTCCTCCAGCCTGTTTCATATGCCATAAAGAAGTTTTTGCTGAAATCACGTTTTTTAACCGCATCGGCGGCAACTTTTCCAGCAATTCTTCCGGCGATGCACGCATTGGCGATGCCACCCCCCGTAAGCGGATCGATCTGCCTTGCAGAATCACCAACAAGCATTATTCCATCTGCGACGGTTTGGTCTATCGGCGCGCAGACTGAAACGCCGCCAGCAATCTGCTCAACAACCTTTCCTTTGGATATGTTCGGATGTCTCTTAACGAACAGGTCCAGGTATTTCTTAACGTCGCCCCTATTCTTTATTTTTGAAAGCTGCATGCCTATGCCTATATTGGCAGTATCCTCACCTTTTGGAAATACCCAGATATAGCCGCCAGGCGCATAGTACGGGCCAAGGAAAAAGTCGTTGCAATTCTTATCTATATCTATGCCAACCATAACATATTCCAGGCAGCTCATCACATCGTTTGGAGCCAGGGCAGTATCTATACCTGCCCATCTGCCTATCTGGGATTCGAAACCGTCCGCGCCTATTACAATGTCCGCCTTTACGTCAAATTCTTCTCCCATATGATTTACTTTTATGCCCTTTATGACGCCGTTTTCTCTTATTACATCCGTGGCACTGCATTTTACGATAATATCCACCCCTGCTCGGGCAGCCTCTTTCGCTAATTCTTTATCGAACGTATCTCGATGGAGGACATATCCTACCTCGTTTCCCGCCATCTTTTCCGTAAGGTGCATGATACTGCCGTCAGGGGATATTACTCTGGCGCCCTTGACTTCATTGGCTATCCATTTGCTGTTCGGTTTTATGTCGGCCCTTTCCAAAACATCCTTTGCTATACCTTCCCCGCATCTAACCGGCGAGCCGATTTCCTGCCTCTTCTCAATCATCAAAACTTTTGCACCGCCGATGCTCGCATACTTTGCGGCAGTGCTACCAGCAGGACCCGCGCCTACAACGACAACATCGTACTTCATCATAAAAAATCCCCGTAACTATTTATGTTTTTTATTTTCGTCCTTTGTTATTGCACCAACAGGACAAACCCTCACACAGACACCGCAATTTGTGCATTTATCGCCGAACTCTATCCTTGTTTCATAGAGCGTTATGGCGTTCTCCCTGCACGTTCCAACGCAGGTACCGCAATACATGCAGCTGTTTCTATCGACCTTCATAAAATCACTCTTTGACATTTTTCTTTTCTTTCCATTCTTTTAGAGGAATAGAATGTTTCTTCTCAACACTCTCCCGATAGGACGGACCGCAGTTATACGAGCAGAACGGTATTATGTCCCCATCCGGCGTAGCATAATGGATCACGCACCGCCTCGTCCGCTCCACATCATAGTTATACCCATCTTGGAAGTGCATGCCGCCTATCATCAGCGACTTCCATGCGAATTCTCGCATAGAATTCTTATCGCCATGCGTCAATACTTCTACAATGTACTTCTGGATATCAAAGCCTTTTGGCATCTTGTCTTTGTAGAAGAACTCGCCGAAATACTTCTCGAGAAGTTTTTCCGAATCTCTTTTCCTGCTATCCTTCGATTTGAGTTTGCCTACTTTTTTGCCTATATTCAACAGGACTTTCATACTGGTTGTCCCGAATTTTCCAGTCAACTCATCCATTCTCGTGAAAAGGCCGTCTACGTTTACAAATCTCGTTATTGGAGTTACATTACCATTATCGACAATAAGATATGTAGCTATCCCGCAATGTGGATGCACTGTAAACGATGGTTTCGGCACCCCAGTCAATAATTCTGCCAGTTCAGAGATGGGGGTAACACAAGGCACTGCATAGAAGTCGTTGCGTTTTATAAAATCAGTCTGTTTTTCCAATCTATCAACAAGATCGGGCAGGGTAAATCTTTGTTTATTGCGTTCTTCCTGGGATATTCTGCCCGAGAAAGATACCGGCTGGAAATTCACGCCCCTTATGACGTCAAGATTTTTTAGCGCGAACTTCACTATGTCGCCAACCTGGTCGTCGTTTATCGTGTTCACTATCGTAGGCACCAGGACAATGGAAACTGGATGCGGTTTTACCTTTCTGCAATTCTCTATCGCCTGCATCTTTAATTTTAATAAGTTCTGCCCCCTGGCCTTTTTATAGACTTCGTCTGTAAGGCCGTCGAATTGAAGATAGACTGTGTGTAGGCCGGCTTCTGAGCATTTTTTAGCAAATGTTGGATCGCTGCCAAGGGTAATGCCGTTTGTAGCAATTTGTATCTGGCTGAAACCAAGGTCTCTAGCCTTGCTCAATACTTTGAAAAAATCTGGATAAATCGTCGGCTCCCCGCCCGAGAACTGAATGCTTGGAGCAGGGACCGGTTTATTCGCCCTTACGACTTTCATCATATCTGTTATCTGCTCGAATGACGGCTCATAAACATATCCTGCGGCGTTCGCGTTCGCGAAGCATATCGGGCACTTCAGGTTGCACCTGTTCGTCAAATCTACAAGTGCCAAAACAGTATGGCTCAGATGCTTGTCGCAGAGGCCGCACTCGAACGGGCAGCCCTTCTTATTCGTTTTTTTCGGATTCAATACACCTTTGCCGTCGTTTGCAAACGCCTCGGCAATCAGATACATATTGACATCCGACCAATAAACATCCTTAAACGTTCCGTGTTCTTTGCAGGTTTTCTCAATCATTACTTTTCCATTCTCTTCGAATATGGTTGCTTCTATCAGCTTTATGCACTCTGGACACAACGATTTTGTTTTTTTCGGAAGTTTTTTTACAAGCGAAGATTTTCTTGCCATGTTCTGCCTCTATGTAATGGTTTAAGTGGTGTAAACAATGCTGCGACTTTAAAAGTTTTCTATAATGCTTTAAATGGAGATTTGATAAAAACGACAGACTCTATTAAAATGAGATTTTCATAATTTCGCCTACGAAGGCGTCACCTCTGAAGAGCAATTGTCAGTACATCCTCGTCCATCAGTTTGTGTTCCAGTCCAACCGTTTGCCCGGGGAATCTTGCGCTTTTACCCCATATCTGAGCATTTTTGAATTTTTTAATAAAGTCTTTATGCAGAATTTCACAGACTGTTCTTACAGTGGAGCCTTTCTTTATGATCATCGGCTCCTTGTAGTCGGTTTCTCCGCCCTGCGGGCGCATGTACAATCGAATAAAATTCAGTGACGCGAAAATTTTTTCCCTCACTTCATCTATTCTTGTATTTTTCTCTGCAGAGATATAGATTACGTCCAATCCAGATAATTTTTTAGATATCTCTTTTAAAGTATTTTTGTCTACAAGATCTATCTTATTTATAACCGCAAATGCTGTGATGTACACCCTATTTGCAGAGATGCTGTCAATAAGTTGTTCTAGGGAAATATTCTCTCTGATAACAATGTCAGCATTGATTATTCCGTATTCGTTTAAAACGGATTTTATCAGTTTCTCGTCTATTTTTGTCAGTTTCACGGTTGGATTAACAACTATGCCGCCCCTTGTTTTTTTAGTGCATACTACGTCCGGGCGTTTTTTATTCAATCTTATTCCTACACCCTCCAGTTCATCGACCAACACATTTACATCCGGTTTGGAAACATCTCCAAGAAGGATTACGAGATCGACAGTCCGTGCAACGGAGATTACCTCTCGCCCCCTGCCTTTGCCGCGGGAGGCGCCTTTTATCAAGCCAGGCATATCCAAAATCTGGATTTTTGTCCCTTTATAGTCCATTGCACCAGGTACTATATCCAAAGTAGTGAAATCATATGCCCCTATCTTGCTTTGGGCGTTTGTTATCTTGTTTAAAAGTGTGCTTTTCCCCACGCTCGGAAATCCGACTAGACAGACTGTGGCGACGCCGGATTTTTTTACGCTGTAGCTGCGCCCTGCCCCGCCGCCGCTAGACCTTCTTTTCTCTGACTCGTCTTTTAGACGCGCGAGTTTGGCTTTTAACTTGCCTATGTGGTGCTGGGTTGCCTTGTTATATTGCGTTTTCTTAATTTCGTCCTCAATCTCTTTTATCTGATCTTCAATAGACGGCACAATTTCACCATAATCGATTTAGAATTAGTATTTTTTGTTGCTTGAAAAATAATTCTTCCGTATCGCTCATCTTGGTTTCAAACCTCTACTCTCTTCTTTTCCCCAGCTCCTCTGCCACGGAGTTTATATGAACATCTTCTGAGAACAGGACTACAAAGATATGAAACATCAGGTCAGCAGCTTCAGTCACGACTTTACCCCGATCCTTATCTTTAATCGCCATAACAAACTCTGTAAGTTCTTCCCCAAGTTTCTTCATCCTTAAATTTTCATCTTTGAGGAGTTTGCATACGTAGGAACCCTCTTTATGATGTTTTTTCCTATCCTCAAAAACACTCCATAACTCTAAGAAAACAGAAAGCGAATCTCCGAATACATTTTCGGAAAAACACGAATATCTATCCAGGTGACAGGCGTTGCCAGTCTGCCGAACCCGCGCCAGAATCGTATCCTTATCGCAATCATAATTCAAACTGACAACCTTTTGGACATTTCCGGATTCCTCGCCCTTTTTCCACAATCTGTTTTTGGACCTGCTCCAATAGTGCATATATCCTGTTTTTTTCGTCAGCTCTAAGCTTTCTTCACTCATATATGCCAGCATTAAAACATTATTTGTTTTCACGTCCTGTGCTATCGCCGGTATAAGTTTGTGCTCGTCGTTCCATTCGAACTCTATCATTGTTTCGCCCCTTGTCTATTAACATATCCCAGAAGTATTGAGTCACGTCCGCGATTCAATGTGCCCTCATCTTGAAAATGGGTTTGCCGTCCATGAATACCTGAATAATGCCTGAACTTGAAACTACTACGGAGATTGCTTTGGTAACTTTACTAATCGAGGCCGCCGCTAGGTGTCTGGACCCAAGGCCGCTTTGCAGGTCCACATCTAAATCTACCGTAGTAAAATAGCGGCCTGCGGAGATTACGGTGCCTTTTTCATCTGCGATGAAACCGCCGTCCAGTTTTGCAAATTCTTTGAGGGTTTCCCAACTATTGCTGTCGAAGACAGATCTTACAGATTCATCGTGTCCGTGGAACGGGTTTATAATTAGTTGGCGGGAATGTTTCATCACATTTTCAACGTCGCCGATTACAAACAGGGTGCCAATGTTACGGTTTTCCCTGCCCTCCTCAACAATCTCTAAACAAAGCTTTAAGACGATATCCATCAAATGCACGTCTATTCTGTTCTCTATATTTTTTCTAAGTTTTGTGATACCAATGTCCTTTGTGTCAGTAACGATCACTACTTCAAACTCATCGCCTTTAGTAATAAAAAGTACTTTATCATTATCCTGTACTATATCGCTAACAACCGCATCCACAATCAGGTTCTCAATGTGCGCGAGTGTGCTAATCGTAGGCATATACGTCTGGGGTATTTTCTTCACGTTTACATCAATTTTTTCCAATCTGTCTTGGAGCTGTTTATCTGAAGCGGCAACGATTACTTTGGTTGGAAATGAATTTTTTATAACGTCTTTAATAAACTCCTCATCGTTGCTGGCGATGTAAACTATACTGACACTATGTTCTTTTTTTATTCTCACGCAGGAATCCGCAAAAGACATTATTTTACCTGATTAGCGAGATAATTACGTCTGTATATAATTTTATCCCCAGTCAGCGATTAAAAAACCAAAATCTTTACACAGGTTGAAGATCCTTTCCCATGTATGCGCCACATCTTTCATATCCTATTTTTCTGTAGTAGCTCCTTGCCCCCACTCCGCTGTTTACCAAGATTCTTTTAACGCCCCACCGCTCTTTAGCGATTTTTTCGCACTCTTTCACGAGCATAGTTCCATAGCCCCTATGTTGCCATTTTTCAGGAAGGCTTACCCCGTCTTTAAGACCGCTCACTTCTTTATCAAATTCTTCACCGATGGGCACCATGGCGCCCAGTATTTTCAAATCTCTAATTATCGCACAACTCTTTTCCCCTATCTCTTTTCTATGCGATTTATCGGAAGGTTTTCTTAATCTAACGTAGCCGATTAATACATCTTTTTTCGTGTCTTCAAAAGATACGAACGCCTCTTCGCCACCCGATGCATTATAATATATATGTAGGAGTTTTACGTCATCAATTTCTATCTTTTCCCCTGTCAGCAGTCTATGTCCAACCTCTCTGCACCGGATACATTTGCAACCCACACCCATATCGTCGAGCTTAGTGCGCACGATTTCTCTTAGATTGCTGTTGACGACACCCCCCTCTATTAGCTGAACCGGAATATCTCGCTGAATTCGTTGAATCCTGACCCATTTTGGAACTATCTTTTTTATCTCCACAATTAATTTTACGGCATCCTGAACAGTTTTTGCCACATACTCGCCGCTCTTCCACATATCATGCAGTTTCGTGCCTTCTATTACTAGCGTCGGGTATATCTTGAGCATATCCGGCTTAAATGCATCGTGTTCAAATATTGTTCTAAAATTCTCTAAATCTTCGTCGTTTGTTGTATTCGGTAGGAACGGCATCATATGATAACCTACTTTTAGCCCAGAGTCTTTTGAAAGTTGTGTGGCTTCAATAGTGTCACTAACATTATGGCCCCTCTCTACGAATTTTAAAACACTGTCTATAGTAGTTTGAACGCCCAACTCCACTCTGGTGCATCCCTGTTCGAGCATGCGGTCTATATGTGCCTCTTTGGACCAATCGGGCCTTGTCTCAATCGTCATGCCGATGCATCGGTGTTTGCTTTCTTCGTTTAATTTCAGTGATTCTTGAAGAGATGGGGAGACAAAACCATTCATGGCATCAAAACACCCTTTAATGAAATCATCTTGGTACTGCATTTCTCTTGCCGGAAATGTGCCGCCCATTACGATGAGGTCTATCTTGTCCGTATGGTGGCCTATAGTTTCCAACTGTTCTATTCTTGCCTTTGCTTGCCTGTGTGAATCAAAGTCGTTGAATTTTGCCCGAAGTGCAGCCGGCTCTCTGCCCGTATAGCTCTGAGGTGTGCCTTTTCGCACTCCGCCCGGACAATAAATGCACCTTCCGTGCGGGCAATCTGCCGGGGAAGTCATTACTGCAACCGGTGCGACGCCGGAAATCGTGCGCATCGGTTTAATTTTCAATAAACACACCAGTGCGGGATAATCATCCTCATCTACATTAGCTAGGATATCTGCATCACTGGGTACATTTTTTAGAGAATGTTTTTTACAAAATTTTATCTTTATTCTTTGCAACTCGTCTTTGGTTTTTGGTTTCTTTTTTAGCAGTTCGTCGATTATTTCCTCATAAAATCGGCTCATTTGGTAATCCTCGTTCCGGTTTTTCCGTTTAATGCATCTATCAACCTTTCCGTAGATGTTATTACTACTTCTTTGCCGCCGCTCTCCAAAAACACGATAGATGCCATGACCTTTGGCCCCATGCTCCCTGGGGGGAACTCTCCCTCTTTGATATATCGTTTAGCTTCCTTTATCGTTATTCTGTCTAAATCCCTTTGATCTTCCTTTTTGAAATTGACTGCTACCTTTTCTACATCTGTAAGAATTACTAACAATTCGGCACCTATTTCCGACGCCAGCTTGCTCGAAGCCATATCCTTGTCGATTACCGCCTCTACCCCGGCTATCGCCCCGTCTCTCTTTCTTATTACAGGTATGCCACCACCACCGCACGCAATCACTATCCCCTTTGACGCAATTATTTTTTTGATAATTTCTCTTTCAATTATCTCGATCGGTTTGGGTGAAGGCACCACTCTTCGGTATCCTCTTCCGCTGTCCTCTACGATGTTCCATCCCTTTTCCCTGGAATATTTCTCTGCCTTCTCTTTTGTATAAAAAGGGCCGATGGGTTTCGTCGGATTTTTGATTGCCGGATCCTTTTCGCTTACCAACACCTGTGTAATTACAGAAATAACGGGTTTTTTTATTCTTGCCTTCTTTAGTTTATTCAATAGGGTCTGTTGAAGCATATAACCCATGCTTCCCTGGGTTTCCGCATCGCAAACATCCAGGGGCATTGTAGGTACCTTTGTGGCCGCCTCCTCCATCCTAATCAGCGAGTTTCCTACCTGGGGACCGTTTCCATGCGTAAGTACGGCGTTATAGTTAAGTTTCACCATCTTCACTATTTGTTCGCAAACCATGTCGAAGTTTGCAAATTGCTCTTCGACAGTGCCGAATTGGCCTTCCTTGATTATCGCGTTGCCGCCTATCGCTACAACCACAGTTTTCATGACATCACAATTCTATCGATTATTTTATACACACCATTTTTCGTAGAAGTTATATGACGGTTTAAGGCTACAGCGACTATAAAACTTTTTATACTCTGAGCAGGAATACGAGTTTAAGACGCCATCTTTAAATATTATAAGTAGTTATTGAGTCACGCATTAAAAATGGAGTGGTCCCATGGAAATGAAGGTATTGTCTAAGGAAAAGAACACGATCGAAATCGAACTGATCGATGTTAGCAAAACGTTCCTGAATCCACTAATTCAGAAACTTCTCAAGGACGACAAAGTGGAATTTGCTACTTGCTCAAGAAAACATCCACTAGTTGACCACCCCAAGCTATACATAAAGACAAAAAGTGGAGAACCGATAGATGCATTTTTGAGGGCAGCAAAGGCCCTGGTAAAAGAGAGCTGCGAATGCAAGAAGATTGTACAAGAAATGGGTACCAATACTTAACTTTGGCACTAAATCTCCCACGAAAACTTTTTGGAAAGAAAACACATCAAAAACTCGTTACACTTTAAACTTAGTATTTCTTCGTTCTCCAGAACCCTGAAATTCTTTGCCGCAATTATTTTGTTAATATCCTTCCCAAGGCTTAAATTTGGCAATTGCTCCCTGAGGAAATCCCTTGCTTTTGTGTATCTCCTTTTAATATCTACAACCCAATATCCGTTCTCAACATATGGACCAGTGATTGCCAGCGTTGAAATTTTCCATTTATTGAGAAAATCCCTGCTCCTTGGGTGCCAGACAAACGGGCCGCGGTGCTTTTTTATCACAGGCAGGTTCGAAACCTCAAACTCGAAAACAAATATCACTTTGTCAGCAGAAACGCAAAAGTTGGAATTTATAACAGAGAAGTCCACCTCAGCGCAACTCTTGGTTATCCCCCTTTCAAACTTCCTCAATTGAGGGTACAACACATCGTTAACCAGATTGGGTTTTTTAAACGAAATTGCAACGAATGTAGTCCCGCGTTTTTCCATTTCCCTTACGATCTTCGTTGGCGTGTATGCTTTTACTTCGTTTGGAAAGAAGAATTTTAATTTCGTTGCATCATTTGCCGCCATATATCTATCGCATGCATGAATGAACTTAGAAAAATTGAGCAGCGAAAGCGCGGAAGCAACATTTCTGTTTTTATCTACCGGATCGATAAATATAAACGGCTCTTCAAATCTTTTAGTTGTATTGTTATCCAGTGATATTGCTTCTCCGATCTTCCATTTAACTGCATTTTTCATCAGATTATTAAGAGATCCATATCGCAATATCAGCAGTTCGCAAAGATAGCCTGAAAACCCCTGAACCTCTGCCTCTGCACCATATATGCCGACTCCTTTCAAAAATTGTTTTAGGATTCTCACATCATTCTTTTTTTCATCATTCATGTGTTCAATTACATAACTTGTATGAAACGGCGTCCTATCCACCGCAGTCATCTTCTGCGAAATTTCTTTTATCTGGTAACACGGAACAATGTCTACTGTGTATCCCTTAAATTTTCCGTGGATATACGGATGTTCTGCATACCGTTCTTCACCATCAACAACGGATCTTCCTATCTGCAGGCCACGCCTTTCCAACTCCTCTTTCGGCGTTGTTATAGGGAATGCGATAAAAATGTCGATATCCGTATTCTTAAGGTATGTGCCCTTTGCAACAGACCCAACTAAAAGCGGAGATGCGATAAGTCGATATTTTTTTATGGCAGCGAGGGTTTTTTCAGTCAGTTCCGAAACAATTTTACTTATTTTCTTTTGCTCATCCTTCGACGGCATTATCATTCGAAGGACAGTTGTTTCAACACTCATACACCGGCAATCGAATTTATGGTTAATAAAAGATTGTCTATTCATGCAATAAAAAGACATAGTGTCGTAGTTGTTTATTCCTGCCAAATGTTATATCTTTTAAACAGCATTTTTCTTGCCTCTTCTATTATGAACACGCTACTCGCCATAATCAAGGCCAACAACCACTCATATATGCTCAATGGTACTGTATAAAAGTATGGTTGAAAAATCGGAACATGAACGACCATAACTTGGAGCAAAAAGGCGGCCATAATTGCAAGGATAATGGGCTTGTTTGAGAACAGGCCTATCTTAAAGACAGAATCTCTTAAAGACCTGCAGTTGAACACATCAACCAATTGGAAGAGGACAAATGTCGTAAACGTCATTGTACGCGCCTTTTCCAGGTTTGCTGGACTAGATCCTGGATTATAGTAACTGTAAAGTATTAGAGCACCTACTCCCATGATCACACCGAGTATCAGTATCCTACAAAATATGTTCATCGAAAGTATCTTTTCCTCCCTTTTTCTCGGCGGTTTATCCATCACATCTCCCGTAGCAGGTTCAACGCCGAGCGCCACCGCAGGCGGGCCGTCCATCATTATGTTTACCCACAAGATTTGCGTTGGAAGCAGAGGAAGCGGCAAACCTATCAATAATCCTGCAAATATCAATAATATGGCGCTGGTATTTGTGGAGAGTTGATACTGGATGAACCTCCGTATATTGTCGAAAATCCTTCTGCCCTCCTCGACTGCGGATACGATTGTAGCGAAGTTGTCGTCTAACAATATCATATCGCTTGCTTCTCTCGCCACATCTGTGCCCGAAACACCCATCGCTATGCCTATGTCTGCTGATTTTAATGCCGGGGCATCGTTTACACCGTCACCAGTAACTGCAACTGTTTCCCCCATCCCCTTCAACGCTTTTACTATTTTCAGTTTATGTTCCGGAGAAACCCTCGCAAAAATCGTAGTCGTGCCGACCTTTTCTTTAAACTCTTCATCAGTCATCTTATCTATTTCATCGCCTGTTAATACTGTTGGTTCGCTGGAGGTTAAGCCAACTCTCTTCGCTATTGCTACTGCAGTTTCTTTTTGATCTCCGGTGACCATTTTTACCTTTATCCCCGCACTCCTGCACTTGCGAATCGCTTCAGCCACCTCTTCGCGCGGGGGGTCTATTATCCCAACCAAACCAATGAAGGTGAGCTCCTTCTCTATATCGCCTCTCTCACGGGTCGTGTCGGGTAATTCTTTATAGGCGAACGCGAGAATCCGATATGCCCTGCTAGCCATCTCTTTATTTTTCTTCAAAATCTCTTCTCTCATTCTTTCGTCAATCTTTTTTACGACGCCATTATTGTAAACCTTTGCGCATTTGCTCAATATTACTTCGGGTGCACCCTTTGAGAACGCAATCTTACCGTTTGGAGAGTAATGTACTGTTGTCATCATCCTTCTATTCGCTTCAAAAAGTATTTCATCTGTTCTGGGATGCTCGTTCAATATTGATTTTAGCTTCATTCCACCCTTTGCTCCGAGGGTGAGCAGTGAGCCTTCCATAGGGTCCCCCAAAACCTGCCAAGTACTGCCATCCTTTTCTACGAGGTGGGCATCGTTGCAAAGCGCAGCGCACATCAACAGAAGGTCGAGGTTCTTGTCGTCACCATGTTTAAACTGTTTTCCATCTTTAAGAATCATTCCAGTAGGTTTGTAACCTTCACCACCAACACTGAAAACACCATCACTCGTATGGACCTCTTGAACAGTCATCTCGTTCTTTGTCAGTGTTCCGGTTTTATCTGAACATATTACTGTCGTAGAACCAAGGGTTTCGGTGCATACTATTTTTCTAACCAGGGCATGCCTTTTCGCCATGATCTGCATGCCTATGGCAAGGGTTACTACAAGCACTACAGGTAAACCTTCTGGCACTATTGCTACCGCAAGACTCACAGTAGTAAGAAAGGCACTATAAATCAACTCACGTGTTACCCCAACTGCCATCAGGATATTTCTAAGTATTTCGAAAGAGAAAAGAACGACACAAACGATTAATGCAAATACTGCGATATGTTTGCTCAACTGGTCTATCTTTTTCTGGAGGGGTGTCTCTCCTTTGACAGCTTCTCTAATCATCGTTGCTATCTTACCTATCTCTGTGTTCATACCAGTGCCTGTAACCACTATCTCCGCTTTGCCGTGTGTGATTATAGTGCCCGTAAAAACCATATTTTTTCTTGCAGCAATCGGGGCATCGGGTGGCAACTCAGCTACGTCTTTTACTGTCGGAAGGGATTCACCAGTTAAGATAGATTCATCGGCTTCTAATTCTATTTCAGACAGAACCCTGCCATCTGCGGGGACTTTTGTACCTTCATTTACAAACAGAACGTCCCCCGGCACTATCTCAGTCGCTAGAATTTCCTTTTCTTCGCCGTCCCTGAGCACAGTGGCCTTATACACAGTTAATTTCTTTAGGGCATCCATTGCCTTTTCCGCTTTATACTCCTGCCTGAATCCCATGATGGTGTTTATTAGAACCGCGAGGAGGATAACTGCAGCGTCATTGATGTGGCCGAGTGGGTAGATGGATATTGCTGACGCAATTATAAGAATGATAACCATCGTCCCTTTAAACTGTTTCAGATACTTTATTACAAGACTTTCTTTTTTCATATCCTCTATTTTATTTGGGCCATATTGTTTGAGTCTTGCACTTGCTTCCTCGCTGCTTAAACCTTTTTTTGTAGTTTTTAAGGTATCAAGTAATGCTTCAATAGTCATCGAATAATATGACGTATTTGTATTATTCATGGTAAACTTTCCTGATGCTTGTTCGCCTTATAGCAGCCTAACCTATAACAACTATGATGTAGTAAGAGAGCTATAAATACTTTAATTATATATTATTTACTAAGTTCGACAGTCTTTTTTACAGCTTCCTCTAAGGTTGTTGCGGCGAACAATCCCGCATCTTTGAGGATGGCTTTCGCCTCGTTTTCCCTGCTTCCCTTAATCCTGACTACGATGGGCACGTTCATGCCCTCGCTTTCCAGCACGCTTTTAATGCCAGTGGCCACGGTGTCGCAGCGCGTTATGCCTCCAAATATGTTGATAAGTACTATTTTCGGGGCCGCCATCTTCATCAATCGAAGGGCTTCTTTTACCTTCTCTGGGTCGTCCGTGCCGCCGAGGTCTAAAAACACACCGGCATTACCGCCGTGGAGGGTAAGGTGGTCGAGGGTGGCCATAGTCAATCCTGCGCCGTTTGCGATAACCCCGATATTGCCGTCCAATTGAACAAACGCTATCCCCTTTTCCTTGGCTATTTTTTCCAAAGGGGTAAGGTCTAGATCTACGGTCTTATACTCCGGATGGCGGTATATTGCATCATCATCGATAATCATCTTCCCGTCTGCCGCAATCATGTCTCCATTGTTCGTTACAACCAGCGGGTTAATCTCAACGAGTTCCGCATCCTCTTTCATAAATATTTCGTACAATTTACTCGCGACGTTTGCGATCTGCGTCTGCTCTTGCTTGTTCAAGTTTAATTTCTTCGAGAGGTTTCGCAAAATAAACGGCCGGATGCCAATAAAGGGATTGATTGTATTTTTGAACATCTTTTTTTCATCCACGCTTTCAATATCCACCCCGCCTTCCGCAGAGGCAAGGATAACCGGGGTTCTCGTGGATCTATCCACAGTTATACTGAGATACAATTCCCTGCTGACGCTTAATTTATTCTCTATCAGCACTTGCTTTACTTCAAATCCGCCGATCTTCATGCCGATAATCTCGTTCGTCTTTTGCCGTGCTTCTTCTAAATTATTTGCAAATTTTATTCCGCCAGCTTTTCCCCTTCCACCGCTCAAAACCTGGGCTTTGATCGCTACTGGAAAAGGAATGTTGTTTTTTGTGACGATTGCCAAGTCGTTCGCGTTAGAAACAGCCACACCCTTTGGTGCGGGAATTCCATATTTGTTGAATATCTCTTTCACTTTATGCTCGAGAAGTTTCATTGAATTACCTCTGTTTTGTAGTTGCCTACCCTATGTTTTTTTTATATATGTTTTTTATGGTACGCATTTTGCCAAAAACAGATTGGGTTTCCAGAAAGAAGATACAGATTTTACAAACAGACTCAAATCGTTTCTATTTCAATTTTCTTCTGCTTGCTATAATCAATATGCCGGCCAGTGCAATATATGTTTCAAATCCAGGTATAAAGAATCCCTTTTGAGGCGGTGTTGGCTTCTTTTCAGGCTCAGGAACGTCATTAACAATGACCAGCCATTCATGGGTTGCGCTAAATCCGCCGCTTGATACGACAACCTTGACAGCATGAATGCCCGCTGACGTGTAATTTGTTAAAAATATATACGCGCTCGATGACGAAATCGCAGCTCCATCCAAATACCAAGTAACGTCTATTTTATCTCCATCAGGATCGTATGCATCTATCGTAAATCTCTGTTTTTCGCCTTCGTTGATGCTTGGGTTTATTAGCGGGTCAAATATCGATATTTGCGGAGGTCTATCGGCGTTAGTCACAACCAGCGTCCATTCAGCAGTGAAGTTGGATTCCCCGTTCGAGATTACTGCCTTAATTTTATGCGTTCCCGCAGAAGTATAGCCTGCATTATATGTGTACTCAGGCAAATTTAATGAAAGCGATACATTGTCCACATACCAGCTATAAGCGATGGGCAGCTCGCTGCTTCCGGATATGTTATATTTCTGGGATTCGCCCTCTCTGACGGAGCTTGTGTCTGAGAAAGGGAACAGTGTAACATTATTGATTGGGCAGAACACAGTGACGACATTAAGTGACCATGTTTTTGACACGCTATAGACACCATCCGAAATTTCCACTTTAATTGTATGCAAACCTGCACTGCTGTAATTTGCGGCGTATGCATAGGTTGTGTTTGTTGCGCCTATAGCGCTGGAAGATTCGGTTCTATTGTCTATCTGCCATGTAATCCACAACAAATCATTATCTGCGTCCTCTGCTTTCATGTAGAAATCTTGTTTTTCGCCTTCTTTAATCGTTATCGTATCGTTTGTTAAAGGCCCAACATTAATGATAGTCGGGGCATTGTTCATATCATACATATAGATGTCCCAGTTACCGGTTCTGTTATCGAGCCATATTATCCTGCTTCCGTATATCTTGGGGAATCCCTGATACGCGCTGTTGTTCGTTATGCGGACTTCCCGGTTTGTCGTTAAATCACACAGGTAGATTTCGTTGTTTCCATTTCTGTAATCCGCCCAAACAATGGTGTTTCCATATACCTCGGGGAATGTTTGGTTACATGTGCTGTTTGTGAGTATCCTTGAATTTCTTGTTGTTATGCTGTAAATATAGATGTGCCAAACATTATTTTCAAAAACCATCCAGGTCATTTTACCATCATGAATTTTCGGTCCATATTCATTCACAGTATCGTTAGTTATCATCTCTTTTCTGCCAGTCGTCATGTTGTACATATAGATGTTTCGACCCCCCAGCGCGTAGTCTATCCCAACCCATGCAATTTTGTCCCCGTAGATCGAAAAGTCGGTTGCAAGGCCCTGTTCAAATTTCCATCTTGTGTTGTTAGTGATGTTATATATACAAGAGGCTGTTCCATCGCCTCCCCAGTCGTCTTCAGACCAAACTATGATGTTTTCATAGATTGCTATCGACGAAATCGTGTGCAACGGTGTGTTAAAAATCGTAGTTTCAGTGTTGTTTGACAGATTATACAGGTGAATAGTGTGATTGTTCAAATCCAAAACATCTTTCCAGACAACATAATTGCCGTAAATATGAAGGTCAGAGATAGTTTGATCCGACGACGCGATTGCGCGCTCAGAGCTCGTAAATATGTCGTATAGATGAACCTCTTGACTTGAATTTCTTGAATCTATCCACACGATTTTATTTTCGTATATGTCCGGATACTGGCGGAAGGATGTTGATACCGTTCCGTTTGTTAGGCGTCTTTCTACACCCTGGTATTTAGACGAATCTCCAGCACTTGCACAGACTCTTATATCGAATGTATAATTTTTATTTACATAGTAGGAAGTATTCAATATGGATATGTATAGGGTGTTGTCTCGCAAGGAGATGTTGCTTGGTACATCGACCGTTGTTGAAAAACTGCCATTTGTTGCCTCTATTTGTTTCCAAGTTTCGGGGATGTCCACTAAACCTATGGAAACACTCATTTTGCCGAGGGTTAGATTATTTGTGGAGTCTACTCTGAGCTCAGCGTTTTGAATAATTATCTGTCCAGAAGCAACGGCTTCTCTTTCTATGGTGGCATTTAACATCGGCTTATGCTTGACGATAACATTCACTGTTTTTTGTGTTTGGTTGTGAATAGTATCGCCTCCAAATTCTACAGTAAGATTGTATGGACCAAAATCGCTCACAGCGATAGGAAGATTGGAAACAAATATGCCGGTTTCATTAGTTGTTGTGGAATTAATCGGGTTACTGTTCCAGTAAATGTTTATTGTCTTATCCGACAGCGGCGTGTCGTTGCTATCCAGGGTGCGATCTCCGTTACTGTCCTCTACAAGTTTGCCCAAAACCAGTAAATACTCCCCATATGCCGCGTTTATAACATCTGCGTCAGGGTATAAAACTATAAGCGCATCTACGCCGATGGTCGCACCATTCGACTTCACGTTGTTATAACTGGACATTCTGGGAATATTGTTATCAAAATCGTTAATCTCACAACCAAACACTGCGATAAACTGGGAAACGCTGGATATTATCAAGATCGTTGTCAGGATAAATATTGTTAGTTTTTTCATACACGTCATTAGTATCACTTACCCCCCATCTCAACGATATAGTATTATATAAATATATTAGGACAACAGTCGAAACGATGGTTGATCTTATATGATAGCCTCCATTCATTCCAGTAAGAATAGAGTTCATCTCTTTCTCCTTATTAATTCTAGCAGTGCAACGATTATAAGAATATCGATTATGGTGATATTAAAAATATTGGTGTATTTTCTTTTATTAATGTATTCTCTTGCAGTTATTTACTTCGTTATCATCTTGACGATCTCTTTTGCCTGCTCCAACCTCTTTTCTATTTCTTTCTTTGTTAAATCAGAACTAACAACGAACGGATACCTTTCTTCTATGTAATATTCGGTTGCCGTTTCGCACAAGGGGATGAATTTTTTAAACGTGGAATCATACTTTATCGCATAGTTGATGAGTTTTACCAAGTCGTGGGTTCTCTCCAATTCCCACCCTTTTGACAGAAGATAAGCCTTCAGGCATTTTTCTATTGTTTGCTGCAGGTGAAAACCGGCATCGCCGTAATCATGCGTTCAGCATGATTTCGACGCGCTTCAAATCTCTTTTTGCTTTTTCTATCCAATCTTTGGATAAGACGGATTCTTTATTTCGCATATAGTACTTTCCCCATTGCCATTATTTCTTTGATAAAAGGATCGCCTATCTCCAGCAGATATTTCATTTCCTTTGGCGTAAACACCACAGGTGAAAATGCAATCATTCTCCTTAAATTAACAATGTGACGCACTTGAATGCGCCTGTCGATAGGCCTCATTCTCGTCCTTTTGATGATGAATAAATCGATATCGCTCTCCTCCGTAGGTTTTCCCCAGGCATAAGATCCGAAAAGTATGATTTTTTCCGGTTTGTACTGGTTTTTGATTTTCTCCGCAATTTTATTGATTGTCGATCGTTTTATCATTGTTCACACCAATCTATTATTTCTGTATGGTTTTGGCTGTTTAAATGTGTTTGCACTACAAAATTCATTCTATGAAATTCCTCGAGGAATTTCATACGATCGTACAACATTCGCCGTGGCGAATGTTGTAGATGGTGGAATTTTGTACGTACTATGGAATTCTAACGAGAATTCCATACGTTCGTACAACATTGCCAGAGCAATGTTGTAGATCGTATGAACTTTGCATCGAGCAAAGTTCATAGATGTTGAAAAGCGGATGCTGGATTACTTCCTTCGCCGCATCAAATCGATTAGAACGGCTAAAATGAGAATGTTGAGTATGATGATGTTAAAACTTGTGAAGGGGATAAACCACTTCTTATCATCAATCTTTTCCTTCTCTCTTACCTCTATTGTTGTCGAAACCTCATCCGACCAATTGCCGTCGTTGTCTTGGACTTTGAAGTAGATTGTGAAAGCCGTCAAAACGGCTCAAAAAATGCACTATCCAGTTCTCAATCGTTATCTCTCCCACTTGTAAAGTAAAGCGACATCGCCAACATTATCTTACGTATTTTTAGTGAATGACGGAATGGGAGCATATCATCCTAATTTTTATCTTAGCGAGTGGGCAGGCTGGCGAAGCCGTCTGCCCACGAGCGATAGTACATTCCCACATTGCCCATAACTTTTGCCTGTTAGCGAAGAGGATATAGTTCGCAATATGGTAATATTGCCTCTATCATGGAATAGCTAACTATATCTGACGAGAAGATGTTAGTGGACACTACACCACCCTCACCGTTTTATACATCTTCGAGCATTATATATCTCAAATTATCAGTGAAGGTGTATCTATGAACAAAAACAGAACTTATACGATATCACTGCTCCTATTTTTGGGGGTTGTGATTTTGACTGCGGTGTTCATCACTGCAGGAAAGGCAAATGCGGCGACGATATATGTTGATGATTCGGGCGGAGAGCAATACATGACAATTCAGGCCGCAGTAAACGCCTCTAGCCCAGACGACACGGTTTTTGTTTATAATGGAACATATCACGAAATGGTCGTGATTGCGAAGAAAATCAATTTGGTAGGTGAAAGCAACCAAGGAACAATAATCAAAGCGACATCTAGTATGAGTTATATCGATAATGAGCCCAAAGGCGTCCACATAACCAGAAGTTACGTGAAAGTAGCAAATATAAAAATAGACGGGTTTTCACATGGTATCTATGTTGAAGACGCATCGTATACCAATATTACATCTAACACAATCATAAACAGCCATTGGGAAGGCATCTGTTTTTATCATAGTTCATACAACACGATTATGTATAACACAATCACAAACAGTAGCGAACATAACGGCATCGAACTCTACTCAGACGGTAACACAATCACATCTAACACAATCACAAACAACAAGTATGGTGTTTATTTCGGTGGTATAAACAATACAATCATGTTTAACACCATCACAAACAACTACGTGGGGGTTTACCTAAGTTCGTCGAGTTCAAACACTGGCAACGTAATTATGTTTAATAACATATCGGGCAACCAAAACTATGGATTGCAATTGTCGTCTTCGTATTATGATGAGGGAAACACCGCCATCAATAATTGGTGGGGCAGTTCAACTGGTCCCTATAATACCGACGAAAATCTAAACGGAGGAGGAGACAAAGTTTCGAGTGGCGTCATCTTCTCGCCGTGGGCAACAACGTTGGTTAATGTCAATTTACGGCGTGTCCCAACGATAAATATAACTTCTGTAAAAAACAACGACTTGGTTACGGGGGTCGTTAATATATCGGGCACTGCAATGATCAATGGTTATCTAAAAGGCGAGGCGCCCACCGACGGAGTCGCGAACGTAACTCTCAAGATTACAAGATCAGTAGAGACTTGGTCTAGTAGTACCCCCGAAACAATCAAAACAATTTCGTCAGACGCTATAAGTGGCGATAAGATAGTCCTTGAACTAGAAGACGCACAGGGAAGAGTCGTATGGAAATACGCATGGAATACAACACCCTTGACAAAAGGAGACTATATAGTATATGTATGGACAAACACGATCAATGAAGCGCAATCTCTCGACTATCAGGCCGTCGTTACGGTGAACCACGCCCCCAATATTACAATCGAATCCCTGCCACCGTGTGTCTCTGGTGCTTATACAATAAACGGCACCGCGATAGATAGCGATTCGGACGACAGTGTTCAGATAGTACAGGTAAAGATAGATAACGGTGAATGGTTAAATGCAACAGACACATCACAGTATTTTGATGAAGATTGGTCAAGGTGGAGCTATGAAATCAACACATCTACATTGACAGACGGAGATCATAGTGTTTGTGTAAGGGCTTTTGATACCGACTGGCAGCACACGACTCCGAAGAGCACATCCACCGAATGTAACGCAATATTGAGCGTGAACAACACTTTACCTTTACAAACAAACCAGGCAGTGAACCAAGCGCCGAGCATAACAATAACCACCCAGTTTCCGAGCAAAGTTAAGGGAACAATAGCGATATCCGGCACGGCAGCAGACGATGTTTCCATAGATCGGGTTCAAATTAAGGTAGACAATCTTGGCTGGGTAGACGCTACGGGCAAAACATCCTGGAATCACTCTTTAGATACAGCAACATTATCTGACGGAAATCACACCGTAACTGTTAGAGCATACGACGGCGCCCTATATTCCCAAGAGAAGTCTGTAACAATCACTGTGGAAAACAAACCGGCAGCAAGCGAACCGACGAAAGAAACGTCGAAAGGGTTCGCCCCCGGCCTCGAATCCGCCGCCCTGCTTGCGGCGCTGGGATTGTGCGCGTTGATTGTCAATGGCGGCAGAAAAAGAAGGCAGTGAGCGCGCAAGCCGCTTGTTTGTAGCGCAGCGCATCTACTCACGACAAAGTAAGAAAGTTATCACAGAAGATTAAACGTCACCTATCGAAAACGATGCGAAATTATGCAGTCACCCTAACATCCTCAACGCATATTGTCGGCAAAATCATCCCGACTGGTGAAAGCTGTCCCGCGAGCATTCTATAATCGTCTCCGAGCATGGTTATGTTCTTCAGGCACTCTTTCATGTTGCCGCTCAGCATAACAGGTTTCAATCCGTGTTTTATCTCGCCGTTCTCTATTTTAAAGAGGATCGTGGAGTTTACGGAGAAATCTCCTGAGACCGGATTTGCAGTGTGCCCTCCGAGTATGTCGTATACGAGTATCCCGTTCTTTACTTCTGATATTATATTTTCCAAAGCATACGGCTTTCCCCTTATCGCAGCATCTGCATATGGTTTTCCCCTCGCCACAACATTTGCATATGGCTTTCCAATTATCGTAACATTTCTTCCAGCGGTCTTAGGAATCGACTTAAACGTCCTGCCAGAGAGCAGCCTCTCGCTTCGTATTCCACTGCTCGTACTTTTCTCGCCGTATTCTGTTGCCGCGCTTCTGTCATAGAGATAACTTTTCAATACGCCGTTCTTTATTATTTCTAATCTTCGGGACGGCACTCCTTCATCATCGCAGGATGCGGAATTTACTCCGTTTGGTATCGTTCCATCGTCTATTATCGAGAATGCTTCTGGCATGACAATCCTGTTTAATTTGTCTGAAAAAATAGACTCTCCTTTTTTGGCAGCATCTGCATAGAACGCCGGGATAACTACATATTCAAACAAGCTCCCGATAGCATTCGGCGTAAACAAGACCGTAGTTTTTCCGGATGCGAACTTTTTTGGGCGGCAGCCTTTCAACGCAATTTTTGCCGCAGTCCTGCCTATCTCTTTAAAATCTATATTCAGTATCCGGGAAACAGAGCTGTCAAACCCGGTGCTGACGCCCCCGTTCTTGAGGACAACACTCGCGCCTCCGGCGATTCCGGTATCATTATTTTGCACGCGGAGGCCGTTGGAATTGACGACAGCAAAACCTCCGTGTCCGAATCCAACTCCGCCAGACGTTACAATGATATCTTTATGAATCTCCTTTGCGGATTCTATAATCTCGCGCACTTTTTCTACGGCTTCTTCGGGCTCCAGGTCGATTATTTTTTTATTGCATGTCTTCTCGATCTTTCTCTGCTTTGCAGCTTCCGGAAATTCAAATTTAGTTTTCTTGGACAGCACAGAAACCGATAAAGCGCCGTCTATGGCTTCTTTTATTTTTGAGGCGTCGGTGCAATATGAAAATCCGAGTTTGCCGCTCTTTATGATGCGTATCCCCATCCCAAAGATTGCGCCGCTGGAGGACGAGCTTATCTCATCCTTTTCTATTTCAACCCCCGTACTCTTTTCCCAAAGCAGAAAAGCTTCCGCGCTGTCTGCACCCGATTTCAATGCAGTATTTACGACTTTTTCTCCAATGTCAAGCATCCTCATTACGCACCGCCCCCGATCATAACGTTTTTGATTCTTATATGCGGCCCACCGTCGCTTACAGGTACTGTTTGGCCTTTACCGCAATATCCTGGCTCTCCAAATGACATGTCTTTGCCCACAGCATCTATGTTTTTCAAAATCTCAAGTATAGAGCCGGACAATGATACGTCCCTCAATGGTTTGGTGATCTCTCCGTTCTCTATCAGAAATGATTCCTGAGCGTTAAACTGGAACGAGCCTTTGGTAGTGTCTACCTGCCCCCCTCTGCTCCCTTTGGCATAGATCCCGAATTTAACACCCTCAAACAATTCATCAAAAGCACAATCTCCGGCCCCCATCAATGTATTGCTCATCCTTACTATAGGTTTCACCATGTAGGATTCAGCCCTCGCACCGCCGTTTGGCTTCATATTCAGTTTATACGCGGTCTCTCTGTTCAAAATATAGCTATTCAAGACGCCGTTCTTTACTAGAACTTTTCTTTGGCCGTTTACGCCCTCATCATCATAGGGAAAAGAGCCGAATCCGTTCTTTAATGTCGGATCGTCGAATATGTTGACAATGGGAGCGCCTATCTTCTCTCCGATTCTATTTTCCAGAATAGACTCCCCGGCAATCACCAGGTCCCCCTCAGTGGCATGTCCGACAGCTTCGTGCACGAAAACGCCGGTTAAATCGGAGTTTGTAATAATTGGAAACCTCCCGCTCGGGGCGCTTTTTCCAGAGAGGATATTTACTGCCGATTTAGCTGCATCTATCGCCTTCTGCATAGGGGGATCTATATCAAATAGCTCCATGCCGCCAGTTCCGCCCACCCTTGTTCTGTATCCAATTATATCTTTGCCCTTTTTTGCTACGATGTTCACCTGGCACATGGTTCTGGTCACGTCGCTATATATGTCTGCGCCCTCAGAGCTCGAGTAGCTGGTTATTGTCCTTATGTCCGTATAACCAGGCGCGACAGTGTGGACCCCTTTTATTTTCTTTACATTTGCTTCTATTTCCAAAAGCATCTTTTTTTTCTCTTCCATTGAAAAATTCAGAGGGTTTTTTATCGGCTTCCACACCACGCTGTCCTTTGAGATTTTTACGTTCGACAACCGAACTTTTCCCCCTTTGGATATTTTTGCCAGTTTAACGGCATCTTCCAAAGCAGTCATAACGTCGTTTTTAACCAGTCTGTTCGTGGACGCGATACCCCATGCACCATTGCATAAAACCCGTATGTTTGTGCCGGATTCTTTTCCAGATATTGATTTTTTAAGTTCCTTATCCTTAACTTCCAATGACGTGCTGTGGATGTCTTCAATTCTAATATCACAGTATTCGCATCCTTTGTTCAATGCTCTTTGAATAACTTTAGGGGCGAGTTCAATGTTCAACGAATCACCAGAATTAGAGATGCAGAGAGAGTAAAAAAATATTGGCTTCAAACATCGGTTTCTATATTCAGCAATTTCTTGACAAACGGTGCGAACACATAATCTTTTATAACGATTAGTTTGTTTATCCGGTACAGTCTTATGACCGGCAGATCAACCAGGTAATTATTTTCCTTCAGGTATTTCGTTTGTCTTGCAGATTCGCTCTTGAATTCGTCGTAATTCTTGCATACAGACAGTGTGACACACTCAAAATTTCGCGAGGCCGCGAATATGGTCGAGGGCTGTATTATCTCTGTCTCGAATATCTGTTGGGTTATTGGTTTCTGCGGATTGAATTTGTAATGACAGAAGGAAAGTATCTCGTAACCAATTTTTTTCAGGTTTGGCATACTGATCTGCCTAATCAAGCCGTTTTTTTCTAATTTATTTTGTATGTTGGAAACCGTGTGCCGCGAGACGTTTAATTTTTTACCAATCTCTATATTGTTTAGCTCCGGATACTTAACTAACGCATAGAACACAAGTTTTTCTGTGTTGCTCAATTTCACAGGATCTTTTTTTTCAAAGAGTTGCGAATCATTTTTTTTAGACCGCTCGTCCAGCTCGATGCCAAAATCATGTTTTAGAAGCGGGGACATATCCAAAAATCTGTTTATTTTACTGACATCGAAAGGAAATATCACCTCGGAAGGGTAATCACTTTCTAGGATGCCCATCTCTACAAACACCCGGATCCTTATATCGTTTATCTTGGCCACGCTGGTATAGTCCTTTGCAAAACTAAGGGAAAATCCGGTGCTTGTTTCCCCTATGGACAAGAACAATTCTTCGAATACGGCTATCGTTTTTCTGGTTTTCTCGACTCTTACCTCTATGGGCACGGCAGGATTGAAATCAGTATAAATCACAGCCAGCATCTCGCAACCCAGATTCTGTAAAAACGGCACCTTAATAGTTCTAAAATATCCGTTCTTTCTTAATCTCTCTTTAATAGTTGTGAACGTAGAATAATTCATACCCAATCTCTCGGAAAGTTCGCGGTTATTGCAGTTTTGGAATCTTGTTATGGCGTACAAAACAATTTTTTCGCGCTCAGAGAGACAGCCGCTCATCACATATTTCTATACGCCGTTCAAATGTAAATATCTTTCGTTTGCGAATGTCTAATAAACAATTTAAATTGACCTTTTAAATAAATATGTTAAAATATTACAATAAATTTTACCATATTAACAAATATAATGCAATTTGAATATAAAAAAGAGAATAAACTATATATACGTGCTAGTATCATTCATTTTTATCTCTCGGAGTAAGGGGGGAAGACTTACGGTACATTGGTTAAAAGAATCGGAGGCATATTCTAAGGTCCCTCGAGGAAAGGTTCACATCATTAAAGAGAGATGCAAAGGCTGCCAGTTCTGCATAGAATTCTGCCCGAAAAAGGTTTTAAAGCGGTCTGATACCTTCAACTTAAAGGGCTACCATTTTCCAGAGATAGTCAATGAAAAGGATTGCGTTTCTTGCAAGTTGTGTGAATACATCTGTCCCGAGTTTTCGATATATATCGAAGAGTTAACAGATGACGTAAAATCCAAGGAGAGAGAAAAAGAACATATCCAACAAAACGCGACCCCGCAAACAAAGGCAAAGACGGAGGCGTAAGACAGATGGGCGGCAATAGGGAGATTTTAACGGGCACACATTTCATGAACGGGGACGAAGCCTGCGCGGAAGGGGCTATTGCAGCAGGCTGCAGATTCTTTGCAGGGTATCCTATTACACCAGCCACCGAGATCGCCGAAAGGATGGCGAGGCGACTACCCGAGATTGGCGGCACATATATCCAGATGGAAGATGAAATAGCATCTGTAGGCGCAATTCTCGGCGCTTCGTGGAGCGGGGTAAGGGCTATGACTGCGACATCTGGACCTGGATTTAGCCTTATGATGGAAAATTACGGACTGGGCATAATGACGGAGACGCCGTGCGTTATAGTCGATGTTATGAGGGGCGGTCCGTCTACCGGACTGCCGACACTGGTTGGCCAAGGAGATGTTATGCAGGCTAGATGGGGTTCCCACGGCGATATGGGCGTTATTGCGCTGGTACCGTCAACGCCGCAGGAGTTTTTCAATCACACGATCAAGGCATTCAACCTCTCTGAGAAGTTCAGACAGCCAGTAATAATATTGGCCGATGAAATTGTGGGGCACATTACAGAGAGAGTGGTTATCCCGAAAAAAGAGGAAGTGCCGATATACCTCCGGAGAAAGCCGAAAGTCAAGCCCGAGAAATACCTGCCGTTCGAACCGGATGATGATTTGGTTCCGCCTATGGCTTGTGCCGGTGATGGATATCATATCCATGTTACAGGTCTAACGCACGACGAGAGAGGGTATCCGGTCATAACATCGGAAGCCCAAGAGAAATTAGTCGCAAGACTAGTTAACAAGATTAGAAAAAATGCGGATTCAATAATAGAATATGAGGAGACAAACACAAAGGATGCGGATGTGGTTGTAGTTGCATACGGCAGTGTAGCAAGATGCGCCAAGGAAGCTATGCGAAGGGCCCGGGCAGAGGGCTTGAAGGTTGGGCTTTTAAGACCGATAACCATCTGGCCATCTCCCGAGAAAAGATTGCGGGAGCTTGCAAGCACTATCAAAGGATTTGTTGTACCTGAGATAAATTACGGCCAGTTCGCTTTCGAGGTTGAACGATGTGCCGGAGGAAAAGCACAAACACTTCTTATTCCCAAGATGGGCGGCAGCATACATACACCCGACGAGATTTTAAACGGAATAAAGGAGATAGCATGACGAATAAAAAGACAAGTTCCAAAGAATTTATAGATATTCATACAAGCAGGGATTGGTTCTCGCCCGATTATCATTACAAAATGGTAGCTGAAAAATATGAGCACGGGGAACATCCCAAGGACAAGTATCTCAGGCCGGGCAGGATACCGCACATATGGTGCGCCACATGCGGTTTGGGTACTGTCACATCTTGTTTTATAGACGCCCTCGAAGAGTCAAAAATTCCATTAAAAAATGCGGTTGTCGTATCAGGAATCGGATGTACTGGCAGGATTGCCGGCTATCTCAATATAGACTCGTTCCATACCACGCACGGCCGCCCTATACCGTTTGCAACCGGGCTTAAGCTCGGAAATCCGAATTTGAATGTGTCGGTAATCAGCGGTGACGGAGACCTGTTTGCGATAGGTGGAAACCACTTTATACATGCGGCAAGAAGAAATGTAGATATACATGTAATTTGTGTGAATAACTTCAACTATGGGATGACCGGAGGGCAGGCAGGCCCAACCACACCGGTCAAGGCCAGGACAACGACAACGCCCTACGGCAACTTTGAGCATCCGTTTAACTTACCACACGTCGCTATCGCAAGCGGAGCAGTTTACGTTGCAAGGTGGACGACACTGCACGTGCGAAGACTCAGAGACTCCATAAAAGAAGCGTTGAACAAACGCGGATTTACCTTTATAGAAGTCATATCCCCATGTCCGACCGCGTATGGCCGGAGAAACAAGCTTGGAGACGGCTTAGACGAAATGAAATACTACCAGGAAAAATCTGTGATTAAACATGGCGCAGACCCGTCAAAAGCTGAGATAGGTCTCGGCACTCAAATCGTTGTCGGAAAGTTTTTGGACGTAGAGAGATCGACATTCTCGGATTTATTAAGCGAAGGTCTTTCAAAAGCCCTTGCACCCAAAGGAGGCGTGTAAATGGGCAGGACTGAAATTAGGATTGGCGGATTCGGCGGACAGGGAATTATACTGGCAGGATATATCATAGGGAAAGCTGCCACTATATACGAAAAAAAGAATGCAGTACTAAACCAATCCTATGGACCAGAAGCACGCGGTGGTGCATGCAGTGCGGAGGTAGTGATTTCAGGTACGGAAATAGATTATCCATATGTATCTATCCCCGAGATTCTTGTTCTTATGTCTCAAGAGGCGTACAACACATACAGTTCTGATATTTCTGAGAACGGGCTGATGATAATCGACCAGGATTTAGTCGAAATCGGGGCAGAGGGCATGAAGAAAATACAAAAGAAAAACATTAAGTTATTATCCATTCCGACAACCAGACTCGCGGAAGGACTCGGTAAAAAAATCGTAGCAAACATCGTCATGCTCAGCTTTTTCACGGCAGCTACCAACGCTGTTGGATACGAGGCAATGAAATCTGCAATACTATCGTCTGTTCCTAAAGGAACCGAGGACTTGAACATGAAGGCGTTCAATAGCGGTTACAATTTCAAAAAAACTGAGAAGAATTAGGGAGGAAAAAACTTGAATAAAAAAACATCGACAGAAAAAGAAAATCGCATCGGTGTTTTCGTATGCCATTGCGGCTTGAATATTGCAGGTACTGTGGATATTCAAAAAGTAATGGATGAAATATCAAAGTATCCAAACGTCGTGATATGCAAGGACAACAAGTACTTGTGTTCTGACCCAGGACAAAACTTAATTCAGACATCAATTAAAGAACAAAAACTAAACGCAGTAGTCGTAGCAGCATGTTCCCCGAGCATGCACGAAACTACGTTTAGGGACGCGTGTAAACGCGCGGGCCTAAACCCATATCTATGTGAAATTGCAAACATACGGGAACAGTGCTCCTGGGTGCACAACGACACGAATAAGGCCACTAAAAAGGCAGTAAAAATTATTAAAACAACTATCGAGAAGGTCAAATTAAATGAACAGCTCTTCCCAATCAGCGTACCGGTCAATAAAAAATGCCTTGTGATCGGCGGAGGCATCAGCGGCATCCAGGCTGCACTGGATGTTGCGGATAAGGGTTACAGTGTTATTCTCGTAGAGAAGAATGCATCTATCGGCGGGCATATGGCGCAGTTATCCGAAACCTTCCCTACGCTAGACTGCTCACAGTGCATACTGACGCCAAAAATGGTCAGTGTGAGCAAGCATTCAAACATTAGGATTTTGGCGTACAGCGAGATACTAGAAATTTCCGGTTATGTCGGCAACTTTCGCGTAAAGATATTGAAGAAACCTAGATATGTTATTGAGGATAAGTGTAATCTCTGTGGTGATTGCGAAAAAGTATGCCCTGTAGTAGTACCTAAAGAATTTGACGTGGGATTGAATGTGCGGAGGGCAATATACATACCCTTCCCCCAAGCAGTGCCTTCGACATATACCCTCGATACAAAGTACTGTTTAGGGCTAGTACCGCTCAGGTGCGATAAATGCAAGCGTGCATGCGATGCAGGTGCAATAGATTATGACATGAGCCCCGAAGTAATCGAAGAGAATGTCGGAGCAATAATCGTTGCTACCGGATACGACCTGTATCCTAAAGAAAAAATCGCGGAATATGGCTATGGCCAGTACGAAGATGTTATTGACGGGCTTCAATTCGAAAGGATGCTGTCTGCATCCGGTCCCACGGGCGGAAAGATTCGCAGGCCGTCTGACGGTAAAGAACCTAAAAACATAGTTTTCGTTCAGTGTGTAGGTTCCCGGGATCCGGAACATCATTTGCCATACTGCTCCAAGATATGCTGTATGTACACTGCCAAGCATGCTTTGCTCTACAAACACCGCGTTCCGGACGGAAAAGTGTCTGTGTTCTACATGGACATCCGTGCTGGAGGAAAGAATTACGAGGAGTTTGTCCAGCACTGCATCGAAAATGAGAAGGTTTTGTACTATCGCGGAAGGGTATCAAAGATTTTCCAAGACGGAGATAAACTTATGGTATGGGGCGAGGACACGCTCACAAACAGGAAGATCGAGATACCTGCAGACTTGGTTGTACTGGCTATGGCGATGGTGCCAACACTTGAAACATCCAACATAGCTAAAATGTTAAAGATATCCACAGACACCTATGGATTCTTGAGCGAAGCCCACCCGAAACTTAGGCCTGTAGAAAGTTTAACTGCCGGCATTTATCTGGCCGGAGCCAACCAAGCGCCTAAGGACATACCGGAAGCCGTAGCCCAGGGAAGTGCAGCTGCTAGCAAAGCAGCAACTATCGTATCTGCAGATAAGTTGTATCACGAACCAACTGTCGCGAAAGTTGATGAAGACATATGCAGTGGTTGCGGCGTCTGCAATTCAGTATGCCCATATAGTGCTATAAAGGTCGAACAGGCGAAGGGAGTGAGCGAGGTTAACGAGGTGTTGTGCGAGGGTTGCGGGACTTGTGCAGCAGCATGCCCGTCCAATGCTGTCACACTCAAGAACTTGGCATCAGAACAGATATACAACATGATAAAAGCCGCGCTGGAGGGTGCTGAATGATAGATACAGATTCCAACTTCGAACCAAAAATAATAGGATTCCTCTGCAATTGGTGCTCATACGCTGGCGCAGACTTGGCAGGCGTAAGCAGGTCGCAATATCCTCCAAATGTCATCCCAATCAGGGTAATGTGCTCAGGCAGGGTTGATCCAGAGTTCATCCTCGGGGCACTAAAGAACGGCGCTGACGGTGTGTTGATAGCCGGATGCCACCCTGGAGACTGCCATTACGTGAGCGGGAATTACAAGACATTGAAGAGGATGGTCATATTAAAAAATTTAATTTCTCAACTAGGCGTAGATCCAAGAAGAGTGCGCTTGGAATGGATATCCGCAGCTGAAGGCGGTAAATTCGTAGAAGTAATAACGGACTTTGTCAAAGAAATCAAAGAAATAGGACCGACAAACATCAGCAGTGCAGACACCGATTCTACAGAGGGTAAGGTGATCAATAATGGCTGCGAGTAAACTAAAGATAGCTGTCGGAGTCGGCGGAACGTGCTCGGGCTGCGATGTCGCTATTCTGGATGTCAATGAAAAGATATTGGACATCCACGCACTGGCGGATATAGTATTTTGGCCGCTTGCTTTGGACTTTAAGGAAAGTGACTTGGAATCTTATAAGGACGGCGAGATCGACCTTGCAATCTATCATGGTGTAGTCCGCACCTCAGAGCAGGAACACACTGCAAAACTATTGAGAGCAAAGGCGAAGAGGGTGCTGTCATTCGGTGCATGCGCTTGTTTCGGGGGAGTTCCCGGGCTGTGCAATGTCACAAACAAAAAAGAGATTCTCGACACCTCATACGGCAACAGATTTAGCACGAAAAATCCCGAGGGCACAGTACCAAAAACTGAAACAGTACATGAAAAACATCATCTTACACTACCCGAGTTATACGATACTGGGAAACCTTTGGACAGGGTTATCGCTGTTGACTACTATCTGCCAGGTTGCCCCCCCGCAGTCGAGTTAATCGAAAAGCTCATACCAATACTGTCGGAGTTTGCAAAATCTGGCAACCTACCGCCAAAAGGAACGGTAATCGCAGGTGACAAATCTCTTTGCGATGAGTGCAAGCGTGAAAAATCTGAGAAGGCAACAATCGACAGGGTGTATAGGGTGCATGAGATAATACCGGATGATAAGAAATGCCTGTTGGAGCAGGGGCTGGTCTGCATGGGGCCGGCAACACGCTCGGGCTGCGGCTGGAGATGCATTAATGTGAATATGCCGTGCAGAGGCTGTATGGGCCCGACTGCAAATATATCCGACCAGGGGGCGAAGATGATCAGTGCAATCGCTTCTCTGATTAAGGCAGATCAGGAAGCAAAGATAGGCGAGGAAGAACTCAGGAAGATAGCGGAGAGCATAGAGGATCCACTGGGCACTTTCTACAGATTTACACTGCCGATAGGAATAATTAACAAGCGAGGTGGTGACGATAAAGACTGAAACAGATGAAAAACATCAGAAGAACAAAACAAGGACGATTACGATTTCCCCCATAACTCGACTGGAAGGAGAGGGAAAGATATCCATATTCTTGGACGAGCAAGGCAATGTGGATAATGCTTACTTCCAGGTAGTCGAGCACAGGGGCTTCGAACGGTTTTGCCAGGGCAGGCTTATCGAGGAGATGCCGGTAATAACACCAAAGCTGTGCGGCGTATGCCCCTGGGCGCATCACATGGCATCTGCAAAAGCCCTTGATTCTGCATTTGGAGTTGAACCGACAGAGACTGCGAAAAAGATTCGTGAACTGGTCTACTGTGCGCACACAATTCACAGCCACATAGCACACTTCTTCGCGCTGTCTATGCCTGATTTTATCATAGGTTCGGACGCAGAGCCCGCAAAGCGAAACATATTGGGCATAGCAGGAGTTGCACCCGAACTTGCGCTGGAAGCCATCAAACACAGAGGAAACATGCAGAAAATTCAAGAAATGATAGGCGGAAGTGCCACATATCCGGTGTGCGCACTGCCTGGCGGAGTTTCAAAAGCGATAGACGAGGACGAAAGAAAGAAAATAGAAAAAGCAGGAAAGGAAGTTATCGAGTTTTGCAAGAAATCAACAAAATTCTTCGAGGACTCGGTATTGAAAAACAAGGAATACAAAGACATGATTATGGGCGATACGTTCTATAATGAAACGTATTACATGAGTGTTGTCGATAAGAATAACCAGATGAACCTTTACGACGGCGACGTCAGGATAGTGAATCCTAAGGGCGAAGAATTTGCAAAGTTCAAACCGAAGGACTATCTTGACCACATCGAGGAGCATGTTGAAGATTGGTCGTACATGAAATTTGCATACCTGAAAAAAGTTGGCTGGAAGGGCTTGGTCGACGGTCCGAACAGCGGAGTTGTACGAGTCAACTCTCTTGCGAGATTGAATGCTTCTGCAGGATTGCCAACGCCGTTGGCACAAGAGGCGTATGATGCCATGTATAACGCTCTTGTCGGGAAAGGAAAAAGGATCGCGCACAACACACTAGCGTTTAATTGGGCAAGGCTTGTGGAAATGATGTACGCATCAGAGCGGATGCTGGAGCTCTCGCAGAATAAGGACATTACGAAAAAGGATGTCAGGATAAAAACAGGGAATCCGAAGGGTGCTGGTATCGGAATAGTAGAAGCTCCCAGGGGGACACTCATCCATCATTATGAGCCAGACGAAAAAGGCAGGTTAAAAAACATCAATCTGATTGTAGCGACAGGATTCAACAATGCGGGAATATGCATAAGCGTTAAGAAGGCAGCCGCATCTTTGATAAAGAATTGGAAGGTTAACAACGGACTGCTAAATACTGTCGAGATGGCATTTAGGGCGTATGACCCGTGCCTGGCATGCGCCACACACTCATTACCGGGACAAATGCCTATGGAGATAACTATTTACGACAATCTGGGCAAGATACACAAAACAATAAGGAGAGCGTAAGGGGGCATTGATACGGACAGCGAGAAAATTATTGCAAAGGTCGAGGAGTTAAGCGGGGAGAACCTGTTCGCATGCTATCAATGCGGGAAATGTTCCGCAGGGTGTCCTATCGCTAGCGAGATGGATATGCGTCCGCACCAGATAATCCGGCTTGTAACAATGGGACAGGACGAGGTACTGGACGCTAAAACAATATGGCTCTGCGCCTCCTGCTTTACCTGCACTACCAGATGCCCGAAAGGGGTCGACCTCTGTAAAATAATGGAGGCGTTGAGACTCATTAAGTCGAGGATAAGGAACAATGTTGACATTGTCCAGATATCGAAGATGACACTGGAGGATATAGAAGAACTGCCCCAAGTCGCATTGGTGAGCAACTTGCGTAAATTTACAGGTTGAGAGGAGGACATGGCGAGCAATATGAACCAACTGTATCATATCAAAGAATGGCGAGACGTGTCCGACGATTGATATTTAGAAGTCGAGGAGAATCATAAATGAAAATTCCATATTATCCGGGATGTACGCTAAAAACAACAGCTAAAAATTTCGAGAGTTCCGCAATAGCATCCGCCAAGCAACTTGGCATAGAGATGGAAGAGATGCCCAGATGGAACTGCTGCGGTACTGTCTATTCATTGGCTAGCGACGACCTGATGCATCAGATCGCACCCATTCGCAACCTTGTCAGGATACAGGAAGCCCACGGGGACAAGGTAGTAACGCTGTGCGCCATGTGCTATAACACGCTCAAACAGGCAAACCTGCTTGTGAAGAAAAATCCTGACAAACTCAACACCCTGAATTTGTTCATGGACGACATGGAAGGGTACAAGGGCAACGTGAAAGTCCTTCACCCACTCGAGATTTTCCGCGACGAATACAGCTTTGAAAAAATCAAAGAGAAGATAAAAAAACCATTAAACAGATTAAAAGTCGTACCCTACTATGGATGTCTTCTAACCCGCCCGGCAGAGGTGGCTATTGACGATGCCGAGGAACCAATCGTGCTTAAAAAATTCATGGAAACGCTGGGCGCGGAAGTTGTGAACACGCCGTATAAAATAGAATGCTGCGGCTCCTATCATACGGTGAACAATCGCGATGTGGTGGCAATGCGCACCTACGACATCATCACATCTGCCGCGAAGATGGGCGGTGAAGCGATTGTCTTGAGCTGTCCGTTGTGCGAATTCAACCTCGATGCAAGGCAGAAGGATGTTGAAAAAGCGCATAGGGATTTCAAGAACATGCCCGTGCTCTATTTTACCCAATTACTGGCAATAGCATTGGGGCTGGATGAAAGTGTTTGCGGCTTCGAACAGCACTATGTAGATCCAAGACCGCTTTTAAAAAGAAAAGGTTTGGTGAGGTGAGATATTATGTCTTCGAAAACACAGGAAAGCAAGATGGATAAGTCTGAAAAGAAAATACGAACGATCAGGGTATACGTAATGGGAAAATCCTACGACATCCCGGAAGGATTCACAATAATGAAGGCAATCGAACACGCCGGATACCGGTACATCAGGGGCGCTGGCTGCAGGGCAGGATTCTGCGGCGCATGCGCAACCGTTTACAGAAAAAGGGATGACTACAAACTATACACGGCGCTCGCATGCCAAACAACAGCGGAAGAAGGCATGTATCTGGTCCAACTCCCGTTTGTACCCGCAAACAAAAAATTCTACGACTTAAACCTGATAAAACCGACAGGCACTGTCATGACATCCCATTACCCGGAAATTGCCCGCTGCGTAAGCTGCAATACATGCGCTAAAGCGTGCCCCCAGGACTTGGAAGTAATGGACATTATTCAGGCATCGTTGAGAGGAGACATCGAAAAAGCGGCGCAACTTTCCTTTGACTGCCTCCAATGCGGCTTGTGCACTATCAGGTGCCCCGCAGAGATAGCGCATTATCATGTTGCTCAACTGGACAGGCGGTTATACGGAAAGTACATTTTACCGCGCTCCAAGCATCTCGCCGAAACTGTGAAAGAGGTAGAGAGCGGCAAATACGAAAAGGAAATGAAAAAATTAACGACAATGAAACTCGAGGAATTGAAAACACTGTATAAAAATAGGGACATCGAAACAGGTGATTAAATGGAACTCATCAACGGATATCCGGAATACATGCGCGATATGATACACACAGTCGAAAAAACCAGACAGGACAGAATTAAAAAAGCGCTCAAAATGATGACGCTCGACGAGCGCGAGGCAGTGTTGACTCACCATCATCCAGACTATAATCCTGCCACCAAACGGACAGTCAAAGCCGGCGTAAACAAAGGCGATAAAATGCCGCACGAGGTCGCAGACTTATTGGAGGCACGCTCTCTTATATCTCCAGACGAAATCGACCTTTCCAAGATAGATTATGATGTTGATTTATTGATTATCGGCGGCGGTGGCGCGGGAATCGTTGCTGCACTATGGGCAAACCAGGAAGGTGTTCCTGCCGACAACATCCTTATAGCCACGAAGCTGAGACTGGGCGACTCCAACTCCATGATGGCCCAGGGCGGAATTCAGGCAGCGGATAAACCCAACGACTCTATTACACGACATTATCTTGATGTGATGGGCGGCGGGCATTTTGAAAACAAGCCCGACTTAGTGGAAGCACTCGTATCCGACGCTCCCCTGATAATAAAATGGCACGAAGACCTGGGCGTAATGTACGACAAGGAAAAAGACGGCACGATGGTTACGATCCACGGCGGCGGAACAAGCCGCAAAAGAATGCATTCCGCAAAGGACTATACTGGCATGGAGATAATCAGGGTTCTAAGGGACGAGATGCGGAACAAAAAAATCCCGATATTGGAATTCGCACCTGCAGTAGAGCTGATTAAGGACGATAAAGGGCAGGTCGCAGGCGCTGTTTTGTTTAACATGGAAACAGACCAATATTATGTAGTGCGCGCCAAGGCAACCATAATTACGACAGGCGGATTCGGCAGGCTGCACATCCAAAACTTCCCGACAACCAACCATTACGGCGCTACTGCGGACGGACTGGTTATGGCATACCGCGCAGGCGCGAACCTGAGGGACATGGATTCTGTGCAGTACCACCCGACAGGCGCAATATTTCCAGAGCAGATCGTCGGCCTGTTGATTACAGAGAAGGTAAGAGGCCTGGGCGCCCAGCCGTTAAACATAGACGGAGAACTATTTGTCAATCCGCTCGAGCCCAGGGACGTTGAATCTGCTGCATTCATCAGGGAATGCTATGAGCGCAACAAAGGCGTGGAGACGCACACAGGATTGAAAGGAGTATGGCTCGACACACCGTTGATAGACATTATCCACGGCAAGGGAACTATCGAAAAGAAACTGTCTGCAATGTACAGAATGTACGCGCGCTTTGGAATTGATATGACAAAAGACCCGATCCTGGTATACCCGACATTACACTACCAGAACGGAGGCATCGAGATAAACGCTGACGGAACCACAAAACTTCCAGGCCTATTCGTTGCAGGCGAGGCGAGCGGCGGAGTGCACGGCAAGAACAGGTTAATGGGAAATTCTGTCCTGGATTACAACGTCTTCGGAAGAAGGGCTGGGATCGCAGTAGCAAAACACGTGAAGAAAGCAAGCGTAGGAAAGCTTACACTGGAGCACGTAAAAGATTACGAAAAAACACTCGACAATGAAGGAGTAAAGACAGACAGAGAATCGCCGATGATAATACCAGACTACAGGGAAAAATCGGTCCTGTCCAGGATGATTGATGTTTGGAGATAGAGGAGAATACACCATTAAGGTAAAAATGGGAAAAAATAAAAAAATAGAGTAAATTACAGTGTCTTTATTCGTCTTTTAATACAAAACGCCAGACAAGTGCAGATAATATCGCACCTGCTATAGGGGCGATAATGAACAGCCATAGTTGTGATATGGCATCCCCACCCACCAGTAATGCAGGCCCGAGGCTTCTTGCGGGGTTTACAGACGTTCCTGTTATCGGTATTGATAGAAGGTGTATGCCTGTAAGCGCAAGGCCTATAGCTATTCCGGCAAATCCTGCCGGTGCCTTCTTACTGGTAGCGCCAAAGATAACAAACAGGAATACGAATGTGAGGACAAGTTCGGCAATAAAAGCTGAAGTCATATTATAGCCGGCGGGCGAGTGCACACCATAGCCGTTCTGCCCCAGGCCTTTGGTTGCCAAATCATATCCAGGCAACCCGGTTGCTATATAGAATATAACTGCCGCCGCAAATATCGCGCCGAGGCACTGCATTATTATGTAGAACACCGCATCTTTTGATTTTATCTTCTTGTTTACCCACATGGCAATTGTTATCGCCGGATTTATGTGGCAGCCCGATATGTGCCCTATGGAGTAGACCATAATCAAAACAGACAACCCGAAGGCAAACGCTATGCCCAAAAATCCTATGTATCCGCCGGCAAACACGGCGCTTCCGCAACCTACCATAACCAGCACAAATGTGCCGACTAGTTCTGCAAAGTACTTTCTTTGATCTTCTGTGTTCATAATAGCCAATCCTTCGCGCAATTTGACGTCATATGCGCACCAAAGAGGAATCTATCGCATCTCTTTTAAATTTTTTGCTTATTGGTTCTGTTCAATATTCAGGTGATTTGCCTATTTCTCTTATTTTTTATTTTCTTGCAAGGCATCTATATCAATAAGCACTGCTTTATATGATATTTGAATTTCTAAAATCGCATACAGCACACCGGCGAATACCGCGAGCAGGCTTATGCCGAAGAGTGCGAAAGAGACATACTGGCCAACATCGTTCCCTATTGCGGACGAGATCAAAGCAGTAAACGAAAACAGCACTACCAATAATGCGGACAGGAGGATATAGAACAATGAGTTTTTGATATATCTGCCTCTCTTCAAAAGGATCTTTAACTGCTGCTCGATAATTTCCATTCTTCTTTTTTGCTTCTCGTTCAATTCCCCGCCTGTAAGCGCCCTTCTCTCAACCTCGAAGAATCTTATCCTGTCTATGATGCGGCCGTACCTGTTCTGCAGCAGCAATCCTAAAAGTCCTGCGGCTGAGACCAAGATGATTGGCGCGAGGACTAATTGAACATCTATCGGGATAGGAACCATTGCTGTCTAATAGCCTTTCTATAGATAAAAGTTTCAGTGGCGCGAACGTTGTGTTTTCAAATGTTATATCTTACGGCTCCACACCGATTTAGTTATATCAAAATCAAAAATCCTTATTCAACCTTCGGCACGCTCACAGATCCGCACATCAAAAACAGTATCTTCGCATTCTCGCCTTTTTCCTTTATGGCTTCGTCTATCGCTTCCCGAACATCCGAGAACGGCATCATGAACGCGTTCTTTACAACTTCATCTTTCAAACCTGTTACAGCCCATAATTGCGCCCACGTGGATATTTCCGCAAGTTTCACTGCTTTGTGATCTCCCAGTTTGTAGCCGCCGGAGATGCCTGCGATTAATTCCTGGGGCGAGGAGTGCCTGGACATCATCTGCAGGAAGCTTTCTTCGCCGATTCCGTCCTTGCATTTTGCCACAAGTATGAGTATGCCGTCCTTTTTCAATGCGAGCTTGCCGTTGTCCGCAGCTTTTTGCGATTGATATAAATTCTTATCCTGCGGTGGTGTAGCCACACTAACTACAATGTCCGCTTTTTCCCCTATCTTTACTGAGAATATCTCGTCAGCTTTTTTTGTGGCTGCATAAAATGAATCGAATATGTTTCCTGCTGTTGCCGCATACAGCTCCTCCTTTTCTGTCAGAACCACCATTACCGCAAAGATCTCCTTTTTCACAAGTCTAGCTATGTGCTCCATGCCTTCATGCACAGGGTTGCCTCTCAGGGCAAGCGTTTCCGCTTTCGGATCGAGCGCATATTTGTGGTTTGCTGTTATCGTCTCATAGCTTGCAACGCCCGGCAGGAACGCCTTTCTTCCCCCAGTGTACCCCGCAAAATAATGCGGCTCTACAGAACCTATGACGACGATCCTATCTGCCTCTAAAACCATCTTGTTTACGTATGCGTCGCTGCCGTCCTTTGCTTTTCCTATGCATACCATGTCACTGCTTTTTTTCGATTCGTGCACGAACACCCTATCTCTCAATTTTGGGTAATATTCCCCAAATATGTATCGAAATTCATCATCTTTCGGAACCCTATGTGAGCCGGTTGCTATGATAAATTTGAAGTTTCTGGTTTTTATCTTATCGTAAATTACTGGAATGATCTTTGAAGCTGACGAAGGGCGGGTGGCATCGTTCACTATTATTAATATCTCTTTATTGCCGGCGCCGTCTATGAATTCCTCGAACGGTTTGGAGTTTGTAGGGTTTTTGAGTGCGCTTTCAACGATCTTTCTCTCATCACCTAACTTTACATTGTTTAGGTTTACAACTCCAACCACATTTTTCTTATCCACCTCTATTGCGACTTCTCCGCCGCCATACGGAACTTTTATTTTCATATAGTTTCCTCCCCGTCAGATATACTGCTTTTAAATATCATTTTTTCAATCTGTTTATCGATTAAGCCATAATATAAATTTTGAATTTAAATTTTTAATGCGAGGTCAGTCCTTCTATAATCTTGGGTATTTCTATCCAGTCCTTCACGACCGAAATCCTTTCATACCCGCCCCTCTCGCGTTTTATCTTTCGGTAATACGTCAATATCTCCTCTTCTTTATTTGTTTCTGAGGCCTCCTGATCGCAGTCCAAGAATATCATTGGAATCTCGGCGTTTGCTGCCATCTTTACGTCCTTTAAGCTGTTTCCGATAACAATGCCTTTGCCCCGCCCCGACCTCTTGAATATCTCGTCAACAATGTTTCTGGAAGGTTTCCTAAATTCAAACGTGTCGCGTGCGAAGATCAGGTCTTCACGGAAGAAACGCTGTATGTTATTCTCATTCAACAATCTTATTATGTATTTATGGTGAAGATCGGTAGCCAAGGCAAAAATGAATCCTTCGTTCTGCAGGTCTTCCAGTGCTTTACCCGCATTCGGCAGGAGGTTGATTTTTTTCTCTTCCAGTTCTTTGTAAAGAACTTTCTCAAGTTCCTTTTGTTTCTCATCATCTACGCCTATCTGCCTCATCGCCTCTTCTTCACTCGTACCTCGCAACGCCTCTTCTAATACAATTTTAACCTTCTTCTCGTATCCAAAACCCCTGAGAAGGCCGACTATCAGGTCGAACATTATCTGGTCGGAATCTATCAGCGTGCCGTTCAGGTCAGTGATTATCACGTATTCCTTTGCCTTTCTTTCGCTCTGGGCGGCGCTCTGTGCAACTTGCTGTGATTGCATTATCACAGGTTGTGATTGTTCTATCGCAGGTTGCGATTGTTGCTGTATCTGCGGCGCCTCGGACATTATCATGCTTTCACACAACCACAATATTTCATGTGCGATATATAGATTATCATCTTATACTTTCTATCGGTCTCCGAATATATGTTACTTACGGTTCAGAACATTGAAATGGATATTAATATTATTAAAAATTGGTCGGTTGGACAGTAGAGGAACTACGCCTGTTTCGAGAGTGCTCATTCCGAGTGCTCTTTTCTTTCGGCGTCCGCTTGCGCGGCATTTGCGGATTGAGATGGGGTGCATTTATTCTCACTGTTCTTTCCTTTTTGCTTCGCCTATTGGGCGATGGGGTGATGTATTGCAACCCCCTACACCCTGTTACCGTACAATGCTATTAAAGCCGTTTTATGTTAGTCCGATCTTTGTGTCCTGAACATCAAAATCGAAAAAGTGCTCGGCTGTATAGTTTGGTGCATAAAAACTGATTCCCACCCAAAGTTCTCGATCTACGTATACTGTTGTTTCGTTCACTGTAAGTGTATTGTTTTCCAAAGCAATGATTTGGTGTGTGCCGGTATTAAGCACCAAATCAATAAACACATAGTTCTCGCTGGTATTTCCCTTAATGGGTGGTGTTTGGTTACAGTATACGGTTTCATTGTCGATTTTTATTGTGATATTCGCAGGTGAAAGGTCGCCTTGATTACTAATGTCTAAATGAACCTTAAATTTGTCAGCAACAATTGGTGAATTCTGAACATCAAAATCGAAAAAGTGCTCGGCTGTATAGTTTGGTGCATAAAAACTGATTCCCACCCAAAGTTCTCGATCTACGTATACTGTTGTTTCGTTCACTGTAAGTGTATTGTTTTCCAAAGCAATGATTTGGTGTGTGCCGGTATTAAGCACCAAATCAATAAACACATAGTTCTCGCTGGTATTTCCCTTAATGGGTGGTGTTTGGTTACAGTATACGGTTTCATTGTCGATTTTTATTGTGATATTCGCAGGTGAAAGGTCGCCTTGATTACTAATGTCTAAATGAACCTTAAATTTGTCAGCAACAATTGGTGAATTGGTTTGAGAACTAATACACCCTGTACCTAAAATGGCAAAAATGATTATTACAATAACCAACTTTTTGGATTTCATTACTTTCCTCCATTATCCTGGGTTTGCAATTCGGGCTAGGTTGATGTTGCTCCACTCTGCGGCGCCTCGGACATTATCATGCTTTCACCCAACCACGATATTTCATGTGCAATATATAGATTATCATTTCATTTATCATCTTATCGTTTTATAGTTTCTATTTAAAACTTCCTTTCGCGTTCAGTTTTTTTACTGCAACATCTACGGCAGCAGAAAGTGCATCGTACATTTCAGAGATTTTCGGGCAATATGCCAATTCCACGCTGCTCATATCAAAAATATTCATGCTGCTTCTTATCGCGGCAGATATTATATTTATCCTGCTAGCAGCCCCGCTCCCGCCGATAGATTGCCCTCCTAGGATTTTACAGTTGCTCGCGTCTACGATAATTTTTACAGTGATATCGGTGCTTTCCGGCATCCATTCTGGCCTTGTTCTTGTTTTGCCTTTACCGACTGTGATATCATAGCCGAGCGCTTTTGCAGATTCGCTTGTAAGCCCTGTACCAGCAACCTCTAGTTCGCCGATTACTGCTCCGAACGTGCCCAAACTGCCAGGATATTCCATAGACCCGCCTGCGGCATTAATTCCGGCTACAATGCCCTGTTTGTATGCCGTAGTAGCAAGATGTACGCCAGCCGGCCTCTTGGTTATAAGATTCAGGGTTTCCGCGCAGTCGCCCACTGCGTATATATCACCAACACTTGTTTCCATTTTTGACGTGGTGGCTATCCCAAATTGCCCGATTTTTATCCCGGTATTTTTTACAAGGTCGGTATTCGCCTTCACTCCTGCAGCCATAACCACCAAATCCGTTTTTATCGCCTCGCCGTTTACTAAAACGGATTCTACGGTGTTGCTACCGTCGATGCGTTCAACGCTGCATCTGAAGATTGTTTTAATCCCGTTCTTCGTGAAAGATTCTTTTAAAGTTTCGCCTATGTCTTCATCCAGGATCCTGGGAAGCGGATGGCCCAGCTTCTCTACCACGACGACTTCCAGCCCCCTCTCCTTCAGTGCTACGGCAACTTCCAAACCTATGGCACCCGCCCCGACGACTACTGCTTTTTTCGCGTTATTTGCAAATTCATCAATCTTTTTCGCGTTCTCCAAGCAATCAATAGTAAATACGCCCTTGTTCAGAAGTTCCTTGGCGCCCGGAATCGGCAGGATAATAGGCTTTGAACCAGTATCTATAATAAGTGAGTCCCAACCTAATTTTTTTATTTCACCGGTTGCAATATTTCTTACGTTCACAGTTCTATTTTTCACATCAATATCCGTAACTTCATGCTTCAGCAGTTTTGTCAATCTTTTCGACTGCTCTGGCATTGCATGAATCAGATGTTCAAAACTTTTTACTGTCCCCTCTATAACGAACGGCATGCCGCAAGGCGAGAACAATTCAAAATCCTTTTTATCTATGAGCGTGACTTCCGCCTCTCTATTGGCGGCTAACGCGGATTTTGCGGCATAAAAGCCGCCGACTCCCAGGCCGACGACTACAATCTTTTTTGGAGCGTTTTGCAAACAACCACCTACGAATATTGAGAGGATTTGTTAACTCATCTATATAGAAAATAAAGATTAGAATTTCTACTATTTAAAACAGTGTAGTGTTTGAAACAAACTCTAAAAGTTAGCGAAAATAATTTCGAGGCAAGCACTTTATTTGCAATCCTAATCTGTCATTATGTATGCGGCGACAAACCCCAGCGGCGATTCACCCACTCTTGAATCTTATTGAATATAATGCGCTCGAACAAAATTCCCAAGAATAGGACTGTAACCATCATCGCTACGACCTGCGAGATGTCAAGAAATTCCCTGCCGACGTTAAGTAGGAAGCCAAGTCCTGCTGTAGCAAAGATGATCTCTGCGCCCAACAAGGAGCGCCAAGCGAACGACCATCCCTGTTTTGTTCCCGAAATAAGATTCGGCAAGCTCGCGGGGATGCTTACGCGGTACAGAAGTTCTATGCCGTCACAACCCATGTTTCGCGCCGCCCTGATGTACGTCGGCGGAACGGTTTTTATGGCGTCCGTAAACGAAATCGTTATCGAAAAAACCGAACCCACTATGGTAACGAATAAAAGCGCACTTTCCGAGTAGCCGAACCACAATATGCCGAGAGGCACCCACGCTATTGACGGAAGCGTCTGAAGTCCCAGGATGTACGGCTGGGTACCGCGGCCCAATGTTGGAAAGTTCGCCATCAAAAATGCAAGAGCGATCCCCAACATCAGTGACAGGGAGAACGCCACCATCAGGCGCTGTATTGTTATGCCTACCCCCCTGGCTAATAATCCCTGGTTCCAAAGAGCAACCAATTTGTCCAAAACCTGGAGTGGCGACGGGAAAAGGTATTGCGGCCACAAATTTAAGCGAAACAAAATGGCCCACACGATAAATATCGCAAAGAAAACTACGATTACCGGAAGTATGTTTTTTATCAAGTAATGCATACTTCTGACACCTATGCTTGGTTGTAAGGAATCAGTTTTTTTCGCATCAATCATCCGTCTGCCTCTCTATGACTTTATTTATCTCTCTTACTTTTTCTATGACATCTTCGTCTTCGATTCTTCTAGGCCTCGGTGCCTGGTTGTCGAAAATCGTTTTTACTGTTCCGGGCCTGCGCGTTAGAACTACGACGCGGTCGCCAAGACAAGCAGCCTCGCGCACGTTGTGCGTTACGAACATTATAGTCGTTCCGGTTTCAAGCCACAGCTCCTGAATTTTCGCCTGCAGGTCGTCGCGGGATTGCGCGTCAAGTGCGGCAAAGGGCTCGTCCATAAGCAATATTTTTGGTTTAAGAATCAACGCTCTTGCCAAAGCAACGCGCTGTTTCATCCCTCCGGACAATTCGTGGATTCTGGATTTTGCAAATTTATCAAGTTGGACCATCTTCAGGTACTTTGTAACTTCTTGACTGCGTTTCTCTTTTGGTATCCCTGCCTCTTTTACGCCGAACTCCACATTGCCGCTGACATCGAGCCATGGAAATAGGGCGCCGTCCTGAAATACTACTATGCGGTCCGAGCTTGGATCTTCAACTTCCTTGCCGTCTATTTCTACAAGACCAGATGTTGGTTCTTCAAGGCCGGCGACAATGTTTAGGAGCGTGGACTTTCCGCAGCCGGATGGGCCGACAAGCGTTACAAACTCGCCAGCCGCAACCTCCAGGGACATTTTGTCGAGTGCTTGGACGGTTCCGCTTTCTCCTGTAAAACTTTTTACAACACCCGAAATTCGAACAGATGCACCAGACATCACTTCACCACAGGCAAATTTCTTTTACTCAAAATCTCGTTTAGGCACCTAAGATCATAGGCCGTGTTCGTATCTTGTAATGCATTTATGAAGCCCAGGTCCTTTGACCACTGCATTTGCGTTTCAAAGGACGTCTTCAGCGGATCATATGTAAAATTCAGATTATTGAACGACACGGTAATCGTGTTGTTCGCCAATCTGCTTCCCGTGATGGTAAAGATGGCGTCATTTATCACAGATGTTGCATGAGCGGGGTTAGAGTTTATCTGGTTTATCGCTTCTATATTGGCATCTAAGAATTTTTTGACTATATCTTGATGATTTTCAAGGTAGGATTTCGTGGTGACTATATGCGTTGTAACGAATTCCCCGTTTGGCCAAAGCGTGCGTTCATCGAATACAACTTTTCCGCCACCCTCCAAAACCAGGCGCGTTGCCCACGGCTCAGGGACCCATGCCCCGTCTATTTGGTGCTGCTTAAACAATGTCAGGATGTCTGAATTTTGAGCATTAATGACGTCAACATCGCCACCCTTGTCCTTTGTGTTGTGCCCTATACTAAGGAGATAATGCTTGAGTGCAACATCCTGGGTATTGCCTAATTGCGGAGTTGCAAATTTCTTGCCTGAATAGTTCGCCGAAGAATTGAGGTCAATATTGGGATGCACTACAAACAGCGCCCCCCCGCTTGCGGCTCCGGAGATAATTCTTAGAACGTCCGAACCACTTGCTGCAAGGCCGCTTATAGTCGGCGACGGCCCCACATATATTATATCTACATCGTTTGCGAGAAGGGCAGTGATGGCTGTCGGTCCCGCATTGAACGTCTTTGTTTCAAGCGTGGTATTATTGCCGATATACTGCTGGAATATACCAGTGTAGACGCCATAGAGCGCAGGACCATGCGTCATGTTTGGGAAATAGCCCAGTCTTAACTTGGTGTTCGATGAGGGCGGTGGGCGGCTTAAGATAAGTACTCCAGTCACAACCAAAACTACTGCCAGAAACACCGCGATTATCAATATGTCGGTCTTCAGTTTACTCTTGCTTTTTGCACTCATACAATTCGGTATTGTATCGTTCAATATAATACTAATTTAAGGCATATTTAGATATGTTTTTATGCTTATTTTGCATATATATTGATTATATGACGAATTTTTTGCATGAAATCGTATCAAAAAGGCAGAAAAAACCAAGGGTAACCGGCCTCACGCACGCTGTAGATCACATGGAAATACCGCCCGAGTCGTACGGCCCGAACACTTTTGAGTTTGTAGATGTGGTCAAAATAGGCTGGGGGTTGCCTGCGCTTTTGGACATGGAAAATCTAAAACAGAGAATTGCTGCATATCACAAATTCGAAGTTAAAGTATCGAGCGGCGGGACATTGACAGAATATGCGATGATGAAAAAACATTTTGAAAAATACTTAAACGAACTGTCTGCGGCAAAATTCGATGTTGTGGAAATCAGCGAGAGCAGGCTTAACCTTTCTCTCTCCGAAAAGAAAAAAGCGATACTTTCTGCAAAAAGTTGCAATCTTGACGTAGCTGTGAAAATAGGACGTAAAAATCCGAAGGAACAGTTAAATTCGCTTGAACTAAAGAAAAAGCTGGATGAAGCGGCCGCACTGGATGCGTGGAAAATAGTGATAGAAGCGGGCGAGGGTTTCGGGGTTGCCTTATTCGGAGAGGACGGGCAGTTAAAACCGGAAACGCTCGATCTCCTACATTCAACTATAGAATCGGAGCGCGTAATTTTCGAAGCGCCCCTCAGGCACCAGCGGGGAGCGCTTATTTTCCGCCTCGGGGCAGACGCAAATATAGGGGGCATCTCTTTGGGCGAAGTCCCCGCACTGGAAACACAGCGCCTGGGCATCATGTCTGGAGAAACTTTCGGGCTTGTGAAAAGATCGAAAACCCTACTCGGCGGTCCCGCTGCGAAATTTGTTTATTTCCTCATAAGCACAAGAAGCCCGATCGGCCAGGAGGAGCTTATCCGAGTATCCAATCTTCCAAGGCGGACTGTGCAGTCTGCGCTGGAAAAACTTCGGGGAGCGGATCTGATAATCGAAGAGCCAGAGCCAAGCGATCTGAGAAGAAAAGTTTACAGGCCTGTGCCATAGGGTAAAATTATTCGGAAGATAGAAACCTATATACCCTCAATCTTCATTTTATGCGTAATGGTATTAATTGGCTTTTTGGTAAATCCAATAGCAGGGATCGGCGGCAAGGTAGGCTTGAAAGGTACGGATGGCGAAAAAACGTTGGGAAAAGCCACAAAACTCGGAGGAAAACCAATCGCACCGAAAAAAGCAATAGAATCACTAGATATAATTAAAAGCAATCGCAAAAATATCAAATTCCTAACATGCTCCGGCGACATGGGGGAGAACGAATTAAAACGATCTGGTTTCTCAAAAAAAGATTATGAAATCGTTTACAAGTCAGGGAAAAAGACAATTGCGAAATATACAAAGGAGACGGGAACTAAAACAACTGCGAAGGACACAAAGAAGGCGTGCGAGAAATTTTTGAAAGAAACGAAAGAAAATATCGATCTCATATTGTTCTGCGGCGGAGACGGGACTGCAAGAGACGTTGTTTCTGTAGTTGGCGAGCGCGTGCCGATTATAGGCATACCCGCAGGCGTAAAGATGTATTCAGGAATATTCGCAGAAACGCCGAGTAAGGCTGGCCTGGCGGTAGTTGATTATGCAAACTTTGCAGTTTCAACAAAAGAGGCAGAAACAATAGAAACGGAAGAAGTGGAAATCGTGGACATAGATGAGAACGAATATAGAAAAGGAAATCTAAGACTGGCCATTTACGGCAAGGCAAAAACAATCTGCGATAAAAACATCATTCAGGTTACAAAAGGAATAATTGATGCAGAGAGCGAGGAAGATAAAAAGGCGGAGATTGGCGAGCACATTATAGAAATGATGGAAAAGGAAAAGGACACATTTTTTATTTTAGGGCCAGGCACTACCACGGAGAAAGTAACCGAATTGCTGGGAATCAAAAAATCCCTTATCGGCGTTTCAATAATCAAGGAGGGAAAACTCATCGCGGACGACGTCAATGAGAAAAATATCTTAACTATAATAAACAAAATGAAAAATAAAAACAAAATAAAAATCATCATAAGTCCGATAGGCAACCAGGGATTCATATTCGGGCGGGGAAATCAGCAGTTGAGCGCGGATGTAATAAAAAAGGTAGGAATAGAAAATATCATAGTAATTGCGACGCCGAATAAGTTGAAGAAGATCGACACATTGAGGGTAGATACTGGTGATAGAAATTTAGATAAGAAATTCAAAGGGTTTTGGAAGGTAGTTATAGGGTATGGGAGATGGAGGATGTGTAAAGTAGCTTAATACAAATTTTCTATACCGTAAAACATTACACATAAAACACCATTCAGTATATCGTCGAATTTTTTGTTGATAATATCTTTTTTCTCTATTCTATGCCCTCCAAAATTCCGTATATAATAAACGAGTGCTAAGTTCCTCTCAAAAACATTCAACTGGTCATCAACATATTTAAATTTGTATTTTGTATCTAGCAACTTTTCTACAATACTCGATAAATCATCATTAAACTCTATACCTATCGCGTATAGTATTTTTTTCAGTTTCTTCTTGCCATCTTTTTTATCAATATAACTATAAGTACTGTCTTTTCCAAGACACAACTCCTTCTTCGCTGATATGAATTCTATTAAGGGACCTATGCTTTCTTGGACCTCGGTATTTTTTGGATATTTCTTCTGCATGCGGATTACATTCTCTATAAGAAAGCACAAATCGAATAGTATTGTTGTTTCCATCAAGTTGCCAAAGTGGCTATCTTTCATCCTTTTACCTGTGTCCTTAAATAGCTTATCCAGGACGAACATTTCAAAAACAAAATAAAAAATTACCCCCAGCAATTTCTCATCTTTGAAGAAATCACTTTTGCCCAAAAAATTATTTCTTAGTGTGTCTATTTTGTAATCTGGCGATTGTTTATTGTACTCGCTCAATAGTTTTTCATTTACAAAATCTCTAATTCTTCTAACTTCATCTCTAAAATACTGATATGAACTTTCATAGTCCAAAGTTACAAACTTAAACGCTGGACTTTTTTCAATACAATCTGCGTACGAACCAGTGTATCGATTATTCTCTTTATCATATGGCCCCCTATCTTCCTCTAATGCTTTGTGCATGAGCAGAAAACCATCTTCTAATTCACCATTTAAAATACAGGTTCCGGCCCACCAGTAAAATGGAGTTCCCTTGTGAATCTTAGCGGCGTCTGGATGCTGATCTTCCCATTTTGTTGCAATTTCCAGTACATATCTCCATAGCTTCTCTGCATCTTTAAAACGTCTTTGAAATATTAAATCTTCCCACATGTCCATAAAGTTCTCAAAGAGTCTATTTTGCTTAACTACTGAAACAGATTCATCTTTGTTAATTTCAGTAAGGGTATCCAACATCTGTTTTTCGAAATTATCCAATAAATGTTTCGCAAATATATTTTGATAAAAATAATCGACATAAAAGGTTAAAAACTGTTCATTCATCGATTTACCAAAATCAAATAATGAGAATGTTCGCCCACCGATATTAAAATTGTATATTCCAAAATCTACTCCATCAATAGTTACTTTCCCAGGAATCATATGAGAGCAACTCGCAGGTATTTACTACCCGATCTCCACAACCCCGTTATCCGCATCAACAGTTATTTTGTCCCCGCTTTTGATTTTCTCTATCTCTATTCCGTCAACACAAGGTATATCTGCCAAAATAACTCCTGTTGCCACGATGGTCTCTGTCTCTTTGTTGATTATGGCTTTTGGCGACACATTGTTCTTTTTCAGGCCGTAGACGACATATGATCCTACAGTAGAACCTTTTCCGCAGGGGAATACCAATATCTTGTCCTTCACGGATTTTCCTTCGAGTTCGTGGCCTTTTTCTATCACGATGCCTGTTTTTGCGTCTATGCCGCCGTAGAAACCTATCGGTGTTTTTGATACGATAGCTTCGCCTTTTACTTTTCCTGGATTAATTGTTCTTCCCTTCATTTTATCATCCTCTCTGTCCATTTATATTATTTATCATCTCTCTATCACACTATTATTTATCATACTATATTATATAATTGTTCATGTTCACATCATATTCATATATTATTATAATTTCACCTTCGACAATTCACCCACAATCTTGAGTCGGTCGGATTTTCCAATGATACATCTTTTAGCGCGGATGCTTCTTCTCTTCTTTCTCTTTCTTGATGAGCAGATATTTCTCAAGAGTCTTATTATTTTTCGGATTTATATTCAATTCGATCAGTATAGCAAGCATCTGCCTGTATGTGTATTTTCTGAATGTGTACACTCCGCGAAAATAGTTCCCGTATAAGAAAAACGAAGAGACACAAAACCAGAAGGTCAATACGACAATGGAAGCCTCGTTTATTTCTCCGCGGAACATGACAAATAACAACAACCCTATCGAAACGGACTCCGCTAAATACAGCCATTTCAACTCGAACCCGGCAATACCAAATGTTATTACGCCGTGATGGTACGCACGAAAATTATGGCAGTTTGGACATCTGCTGAATTCACCTTGCCTAGCTAGACCATTTACCCCCAATCTAGGAAAAAGATAAGTACTTTTGTTGTGGACATAATGACAACCGCATTTTGTGCATTTGATAATTTTTGGCAGGTCTTCGTACATTTATAGACGCCCCTTTCTAATTTTTACGTGCGTCTCTTCTTTTCTCATATCCTCTTCGTCCTGCGCTTCATCCATTGCGTAGTCCCCGACAATTCATCTTCGTTTTCTTTATCATATCCATGTTATTACCCATATATTGTTATAACTTCGCTTTTTGACTTCCCTGATCACACATTGTGTACATCGCATCTTTTGTCAATTATGCCAATAACGTCAAACGACCTCATTTTAATTGTGCATTTATTAAATTGTCAACATCATCGAAGACGACCTTCTGTTTGCAGAAGCCAGGCAGGTAATTTGCCGCTTTACCGGAATTTACTCCCGTCGTTTTGTATCCCATATCTTCTATGGGCGAGACAACCATGCACGTATCGACTACTATCTTGCCGCCTGCTTTTTCTATGATGTCATTGAAACCCATCTGCTTCGCCTCTTCTTTCATAAGCTGCGACGTGCATATCCAGAGCGGTCTTTTCAGTTTCTTCCCCTTTAATTTTTCCGCCAATATCCTTATTTCGTTTAAAGATGCATGCGGGCATCCGAACACTACGAGATCTGGATTCTCGCCGCTTGTCAAACTTTTGTAGGTATCTTTTAATTCTTTCTCCCCTACCGAAAACGTTTCGAGGCCTTTTGTATCCATCAAACACGCCTCTGGTGTTATGTCTTCTATATGATAAACTGCAACTGCGCCCGATGCTGCCATTGCCGCGCCCAATGCTTTTAGTTGATCTGTATTCGCATTCTTTATACCCCTGAAATACGGGATCTTGTTTTTTACCTGCTTTCCGACATAGGAGCCGAGCGCCCCGAAGTCAGAACTGGAATTTAGCTTCGCATCAACATTTACAAGAAAGTTCGGCTTCCTGTTTTCGTCAAGATGCAAGCCATAATTAGGAGTTACGCCGCAGATTGCGGCTGCAAGTGCGGACGGCCCGCCTTCCCTATTCGTTCTCGCGCCTATTACTGAATTGGCAAAGGAAACCGCAGACGACTCTGACCATGCGATATGCTCCCTGAACCTCGGCAGGTTTCCCGCGAGATATGGGGTGCAGGTAGCGGTTGCGACTATACCCATTTTTTTATACGCTTCCATTACTCTGATCTGCATCTTGGCAAATTTCTCAGGAAATCCAAGCTCTTTCCAGTTTTCCATATCCATGCCTGCGGGGTTCAGGTAGGTCAATACCTTTACCTTCGCGCCCATTTTTACATAATCTTCCAAAAACTCCAGGCCGGGTTCTCCGAGCGATTTGAACGACACTCCTGCGACCTGCACAGAGCCGACAGGGATCATCTTGTCTGCACCGTAGATTTCCCCCAATCTCACTAGCAGTCTGAAATTTCTTCCAAGAACTTCTCCGTGTTCTCCGTTCAATATCTTTTCTTCTTCTTTTGTCAGATACATATCATCACTTCTTTCCATCTTCTTCTATTATCTTTCCGATTATTTTGTTATTTATTTTCATTATCTGTTATATCGCTATTTTATGTTACTATTCTATTCTCGCCGTCACATCATTGTTCTGATTATTTCAAGTAATCCTCAACCTTCAGTTCCATAGGCAAGCCTGGCCTTCTAAACGTCTTCTTCCCCCCGCTCATCGGGATCGTCAGGTCAAATCCGACTTTTGTGGTCTCGCCCTTTTCCAGATCTGATGACGGATCGAGCGACGAGCCTTTTTGCTTTGTCTTGATTACAAGGTTTTTATCGCCCTGGAAACGTGTTGCCATGGCCCATTCGACGTCGTTTGGATCGTATATGTTGATGTCATCATCGACGATGTATGTGTGTTTTAGCGACTTGTGGCCTTCGAATGCCGCCTCTATCGCCTTCACCCCGTCATCCGGGTTCTTTTTCTTTATGCTGACGACTGCGTGGAGCCACGAGCATCCGCCAGGTGTTATCAGCACATCCTTGCACTCGCAAACCTTGCTTACTGCCCTGAAAATTGTCGGCTCCTTCGGCAGTCCCATCAGCGTCTTGTGTTCGAGCCCTCCCGGAAGCAGTGCATGGTAAATCGGATTTTTTCTGACAAATATCTTTTTTATTTTCGCAACTCTCTGCGACCTTACTATATCTGCTGTTTCTGTCAAGTCCAGGAACGGGCCTTCGTCATGCATTTCGCCAGTCATTTCTGCAATCATAACTATTTCCGCCTCAGGAACTTTGTGCCCGCCAAGCTCCACGACATGGGTTTCATACAGTGCGTTTGCAATGTCGATCTCGCTCTTACCCAGCTCGACAGATATCGCACCGCTGACCATTATTGATATCGGGTTGCCTATGCATATTGCAAACTCTTTGTTCCCTCTCTTTAAGAATTCGTCGAAGTGCCTCTGAAGTATTCGCAGTACGATCTTGTCTTTGCCTATTACCATTATTCGGTGATACGAAACATTCTGCCCGAGTTCTTTATCTGTAGCGACAATTACTGCGGATGCTATATAGGGGCCGCCGTCAAACGGGTAATACGTCAAAATAGGGATTTTCGTAAGGTCCGTCTCCATTTCTGCGTAATCTTTAGTCGGGATTAATTTGGCCTTCTTCGGGTTATCTATCGCGCCCGCCAATCTGTCTATCCATTGGCGCTTCTCTATGCCCAGGCCCATAACAACAAGGTCTTTGCTGCTGCATACGTTTGCCACAACAGGTATATTGTGGTCTTTGACCTTCTCGAATAATATCGGTTTGCCGTCTAGTTTTTTCATTATCGTAGACATCTCATACTTTGTGCTCACTGGTTTTTTGATCTTCACCAAGAGCCCTTTCTTATCTAACAAATTTACGAATTCCCGCATTTTCATACTATTCCTCCCACAATATTACACTCTAATATTACAATTTGATTATATCGATAATCATAATAATATGTTACTTGTTTTTAACTCCTATCTTGGTTCTAAGTGCCTCGAATCCTGCCGCTTCCATCGCTTTAGCGACCTTGTCTTGTACTTCTTTTTCGGGCGTAAGGGCCACCATATATCCTCCTAGCCCGCCGCCTGTCATCTTTGCACCGACAGCACAGTTCTCAAGTGCAATCGTTACTAACTGATCCAGTTTAGGATGGGACACTTCTATCTGCTGGAGCAGCTTGTGGTTCTCGTTCATCAGTGTGCCGATTTTTTCAATGCTGTAAGCCCCGACAGCTTTTCTAGCTTCGATGGCTAGCTCCTTTGCCCTGTTGAAAATCTCTTCGTATTTTTTTGGATTCTCCTGTTTGCGTCTCCTCACGCCTGCTACAGCGGCTTCCGTATCTGTCGTTACATACGTATTTCCCATGACTATCCGCAACGGCTTTTTTATTTTGATCAGTTCCATTGTGTTTTCTCCACCAGCTGTGTTCTTCACGAACCATAGCAGGCCGCCGTAAGTGGATGCAGTATTGTCTATGCCTGAAGGCGTACCTGCGTATGCAGTCTCGCCCTCGTATGCAATCTCATTGATGCGTCTGTCTTCCAAACCGAGTTCGAACTCGTTGTTTAATGCCCTGGCTATGGATACGCAGACTGCCGCACTGGCGCCTACGCCCCCTACTGCCTTCAGGTCACCTGCCAACATAATCTTGATGTTGTTCTTTCCCGCATCGAAGCCCATGGCTTTCAGGACCAGGTCTATGGATTTTTTTTGCTGCTCTATCTTCTTGACCTTATATCCAGGATTTGCAGGGCGGGAATCTTCCAGCACCCAGCCGTCTCCGGCTATCGCCCCCTCATTATTTGACGGTTTCAACAGCGCAGGATCAAAAACCCGTTCTATAACTGCCTCAGTCTTCGAATCTATAGCCGAGGCTATGGCAGGTATGCCGTACACAACAAAATGCTCGTTAAAGAGAATCACTTTCCCGAATCCACTACCAAATATCTTTTTCATCAAATTACCCCACAATACTTCGAAATATTTTCTAAACTCGACTATCATGGTTCTTCTGATTATAAAAATTTCGCAAATGAATCTAAACTATCGACTACTATTGGTTAAACCCTGTCAAGAATTGCCAGGATGGCACGAATATTATCGAAAGAAATGATATATAAATAACAAATATGATATAAAATCATTGCCACATCATAAACAACAAAGGAATAGGTTGGCATAAAGAATATATATGTGTGATTACATTGCAGACAGGCATAACCACAGCTGTTTGGCGTCAGTTGCGAGATTTAGATTACATCTATCTGTGACCAACCGAATTCTATGCTGTGGGTACAATAAATTATTGCGATGGAGATTTAAGAAACCCGAGTAATCGTGCTCTCTTAGATCTGACACTTGACGAGAATATGGTGAAACTTAAACCGCCAATTCATAATATAATAATATACTTCCAAATAAATAACTCCGGTTGATCCTGCCGGAGGCCACCGCTATTGGAATACGCTTAAGCCATGCGAGTCGAGAGGGGTAAGCCCTCGGCTGACCGCTCAGTAACACGTGGATAACCTGCCCTTAGGTGGGGGATAACCTCGGGAAACTGAGACTAATACCCCATAGATATGATATGTTGGAATGCTTTCATATTGAAAGATTCATCGCCTAAGGATGGGTCTACGGTCTATCAGGTTGTAGCAAGTTTAACGTACTTGCTAGCCTACGACGGATACGGGCCTTGAGAGAGGTTGCCCGGAGATGGAATCTGAGACACGATTCCAGGCCTTACGGGGCGCAGCAGGCGCGAAAACTCCGCAATGTGCCAACGCACGACGGGGGAATTCCAAGTGCTAGTACTTTTTGTATTAGCTGTTCTTTTGTCTAAAAAACAAGAGAAGTAAGGGCCGGGTAAGACGGGTGCCAGCCGCCGCGGTAATACCCGCGGCCCAAGTGGTGGTCGTTATTATTGGGCCTAAAACGTCCGTAGCCGGTCTAGTAAACCCTTGGGTAAATCGAATTGCTTAACAATTCGAACTCCGAGGAGACTGCTAGGCTAGGGAATGGGAGAGGTCAGAGGTACTCCTGGGGTAGGGGTGAAATCCTGTAATCCCATGAGGACCACCGGTGGTGAAGACGTCTGACCAGAACATGTCCGACGGTGAGGGACGAGACCCTGGGGCGCAAACGGGATTAGATACCCCGGTAGTCCAGGGCGTAAACGCTGCGGGCTTGGTGTCGGGGATCCTACGAGGGTGCCCGGTGCCGGAGAGAAGTTGTTTAGCTCGCTGCCTGGGGAGTACGGTCGCAAGACTGAAACTTAAAGGAATTGGCGGGGGAGCACTGCAACGGGTGGAGCGTGCGGTTTAATTGGATTCAACGCCGGACAACTCACCGGGGGCGACGGCTACATGAAGGTCAAGCTAACGACTTTACCAAATTTGCCGAGAGGTGGTGCATGGCCGCCGTCAGTTCGTACCGTAAGGCGTTCTGTTAAGTCAGATAACGAACAAGATCCCCACCCCCAATTGCTACCAATCCCTCCGGGGGTTGGGCACATTGTGGGGACCGCTGGCGCTAAGTCAGAGGAAGGAGGGGGCAACGGTAGGTCAGTATGCCCCGAATCCCCCGGGCTACACGCGCGCTACAAAGGCTGGGACAATGAGTCCCAACACCGAAAGGTGAAGGTAAACCCGAAACCCAGTCATAGTTCGGATTGAGGGTTGTAACTCACCCTCATGAAGCTGGAATCCGTAGTAATCGCGAATCAACATTCCGCGGTGAATATGCCCCTGCTCCTTGCACACACCGCCCGTCAAACCATCCGAGTCGGGTTTGAGTGAGGGTATCTTTTTGTGAGATATTCAAACTCATGTTCGGCAAGGAGGGTTAAGTCGTAACAAGGTATCTGTAGGGGAACCTGCAGATGGATCACCTCCTAAGAAATTAAAAAAGGTGTGTTGGCGGTTTAGGCACTAAATCTCGTCAGGTGAAAATTTTTTATATTTAGATGCGAACAGCAGCAATGCTAAAATCTATATAAAAACAAGGTATTGACGCTTTTATGCAAATTACATTCTTGGGAACAAGCGGAAGTTGGCCTACTAAAGAGAGGAACGTTCCCGCAATCGCGCTTAAACTAGACGGTGAAATCATACTTTTCGATTGCGGCGAGGGCACTCAAAGACAGTTTATGCATTCCAGCCTAAGTTTTATGGGTGTTAGCAAGATACTCATAACGCACCTGCACGGCGACCATTTTCTCGGATTTCCAGGACTCATTCAAACAATGTCATTAAACAACAGAGTGAAAAATCTGGACATCTATGGCCCGGTTGGAATAAGAAAAACCATAGAATCGCTGTTGCATATCGGTTACTTCTCGCCGACATTTGAGATAAACATACACGAACTTAAAAATAACCAAGTTGTGCATTACCCGAAATATGATTTGAAAGCCATAGAGACAGCACACGTTGTTCCTGCACTGGCTTATTGTATCCAGGAGCACGACAGGGAAGGAAAGTTCAACCTAAAGAAGGCAAAAAAACTCGGAATTCCAGAGGGTCCATTGTTCAGTAAGCTTCAATCTGGAGAGTCTATAGTCGTAAACGGCAAGAAGATAACACCCGAAATGGTCCTCGGCGGAAAAAGAAAGGGGAGAAAGGTGGTATATTCTGGCGACACCAAGCCGTTCAAGAGTTTTATAAATTTTGCAAAAGACTGCGACGTACTGATCCATGACGGCACCGCAAGCACGAAATTGGAGAAAAAGGCGAATAAGTACGGGCACTCGTCGTTTAGGCAGGCCGGCGTTATCGCGAAGAAATGCGGCGCCCAAACGCTTTTCCTTACACACATAAGCCCGAGATATACGGACGGCTCGGAAATAAAAAAAGAAGTCAGAAGCATATTCAAACGGGCGTTCGTCGCCGAGGATTTTATGGAATACGAAGTGAAGATGAGAAATTAACTAATCGCCAAAGTCTTATATTATGCAAGGAATATTGTGCATGATAATTTACATGAAAACCATCTGCATAGTAACGGAAAAATTCTCGATCTATTATGAATTAAGCAGGGGTTTGAAGGAGATGAACATATCCTTTACTGCACTCCCTCTCGGTGCAAAAATCCCGAACAACATGGGGGTAGTTATCACTACGAAAGAAGAAGAATCAAAAATTCGATTTCCAAAAAAAGTTATTTTTTCAAGCATCCAGGAAACCATAATCAAAGCTGTGCAAATTGCGAGCGGAAAAGAGTCATACTCACAATTGATCATAGGCATCGATCCAGGACAGAAACCCGGCGTGGTTGTAATCGGGGACGGTAGGGTTATAAACGCATTAAATATAGATTCGCCGGAAGGCGTTGCTAAATTTGTAAAACAAAGCATCAAGTCATATACGTGCGAAGATATACGAATAAAAATAGGGTGCGGCGACCCGACCCAGAGAAACAGGATAGTGAACGCCCTATTCGGTCTTGGGATCCCGATAGAAATAGTCGACGAAACCTCCACTACGCGCAAGCACGTTAGAAATCCGGACATAGATGCCGCATTAAACATCGCCAAAATGCAGGGCTATGCTGTGAAGCGCAGATACGAGATTAACCCGACAAGAGGTGAAATAAAAGAGATACAGAGAAGGAGCAGGCTAGTCGACGGCACTGTGACGATATCAGCTACACTGGCAAACAAGGTAGCAAAAGGCGAATTGAATTTGGATGCGGCTGTAAAAAAGCAGAAAAGGAAAAACAGAAAATCTGGAAAAAGTTAGGTGAATCCTATGCATAGGACATATCTCCTGGAAATAGGATATAGATTTATAAACGGGTGCAGATAGATATATTTTCAAACAATTTTCTCAAATTCCGACTTATCCGCCCCGCATACCGGGCAAACCCAATCATCTGGTAACGCTTCAAATGGTGTCCCGGCTTTTATGCTGGAATCAGGATCGCCCTTTTCAGGATCGTATATATAATTACAAATTTTGCATTTGTATTTGTCCACTTTTTCTATTGTGTTTTTATACCTGTCCATTTTTTCTATTGAGCTCTTCTCAGTTTTATCAGACATCTGTTGTTTCTCTACCCCGATATATGTCGGTGCCGTACTTGGAGATGTGCCGCGTTTTACCTCATGGTAATATGCATAGGTCATCGGTTCGTTCTCATTAATTATCTCGGCATCCACCACCTTTCCGATAAAAATAGTATGAGTTCCAGCATCTAAACTATCAACAACTTCTGCCTCAAGATAACCTATAGCGTTATCTAAAATTACGGGTGCGCCAGTTACACCGAGTTTATATTTTACATCTTTGAATTTCTCCAATTCCCTGCCGGATTTGAAGCCAAAATTTCCTATAAATTTCATCGGCGTTTCTTTTGACAAAATCGATACAGCGAAAATCTTGTTTTTCTGGATAAATTCATGGGTCAAGTTCTGTTTGTTTATGCTCACTGCTATTGTTGGGGGATCTGATGTTATCTGAAACACAGTGTTGGCAATCTGCCCGTTGAACTTCCCATCTTTTTTCGAGCTGACAATATACATCCCGTAGCTAATCTTATGAAGTGCTTTTGGATTCATACGATTCCCTATATATTCAAGACAAACCTATAGCTCTCTTTAGCTCTGTGTGTATCCTTCTCACTCTTTCTATCTGCCCTTTTGCAGGGAATCTTTCATAGAAACCTTCTGCCCGGAACATGGGTTCAAGCTCTTTCCATTTTGCGATTCTATGCTCGAATGGTTTCTCATTCTTATTCTCTCTCCACTCCTTTCTTAATTCCTTATCTTGGAGGAGATCCCCAAGCACGCGTATAAGGGCTTTAATTGTTACCGCACTCGTAAACATATATCCCTTTCTTCCCCAAACGCCGCCCATCGTGTTTTGAACTGCTTTTAAAAAATCGATGATAAGGTTGTACGCCCGGTCTGCTCTTAAGTCGAACTCTCTCATAAAGAAGGAACGCAGCGATTCCTCGTCTTCGATTTCCAGTTCCTTTTTCTTTTTATTAGGCATCACAAGCTTATATATCTCGTTGAAAAGTTCCGACTGGAGTATCCACTTCTCCTGCCTGCTTCTTCCGCCCAATTTGTTGATTTTATACTGAAGCGGAGAGCGCTGATCCTCGTACAGATACTTTACTATCTTCGCCGCAAATTTCTTCTCCGGCGTCTCCCAGGTAACTTTTTCCATCAGGTCAACCAAATGGGATTTGCTGATCTTTGTATGTGTGGAGTTGATTATAACAAACATTTCTGCCGCAAAGTCAGAGGTCTGCTTATCGAATATGATTGCTGGAACTTCGATGCGGTCTATCTCTTCCGGATGATGCTGACGGAAGAAATATAGGCCCGCCAGTCTGTGTTGTCCATCAATTATATGGAACTTTTCCTTCGGCTCCTGAAGGTTTCCGATGGTTTCGTATTTGCCAATCGGCTCAAAATTCAATTTTTCGTCAGTGAACAACAGGACTGTGCCGGGAATTAACGGCTGGGTATGTGTGGTCTCGTAGAAATTGACAATATCCTTTACCTTCCTTTTGATCAAACCGCGCTGGAACGCCCTGTCATTCTTTTCTATTTTCGCTATAAATTTAACTATATCGTCCTCGCCTTCCGTTCCCTGTCCTTCCAATTCCTCTCCTTCAAAATAGAATCTGCTGATGAACCTTACCCTGTCTAAAAGGTCTCTGGCTTTATAATTTACCAAATAAAACATTCCTTCCTTTTGTCTTACCCTTGTAGCAAGCATATTTTTCGCCTCTTTAGAGGTAATGGAATGAGGAGTATTTGATGATTTTTAATATGAGGCTGCCCGTCAGGTTTTGTGATATTTTATCGAGTTAGCCATTTTCGAAGAATCTCTTCGTGTCTCTCACGGCGTCCTCGGTTGGTTTGAGCCCTTCGATATATTCCTTAAAATGAACTGCCCGTTTATCGAAGATGACCGCAACTCCCCGGTCTGTTTCGCTTCGTATTAGGCGGCCTATACATTGAAGCACTTTTCTCACGGTGGGCGCCTTTACAGTGTATTCCCATCCTTTTCCGAACTTCATATCATAGTAATACTCCAATGCACGTTGTCTGGCAGTTGGTTTTGGGTACGGGATGCCTATAACGGCAACAATCTCAAGCTGTTCCGCCGGGAAATCCAAACCCTCGCTTATCCTTCCTCCGGCAACCGAAAAAAATACGCCGCCCTTCATAGATTTGAACTTCTCTACGGTCAACATCAGTTCGTCCTGCCCCATGCCCTGCTGTTCGATATACGTGCTTCTGTTAATCCTTGCTACTGTGCCATCCAGCATAAACCGGTTCATAAGGTTAAAGCTTGGAAAAAACAGCACGGTATTTTTGTCAAAACTATTTGCAAGTTTCACAACTTCATCCTCTAATTCCCGAATAAAACGCTCGTCCCTTGTTATCTCTTCGTATCTTGTAGTAAGCCGGACATCATAGAATATAGCCCGATTCTCAGACGGGAACGGCGAGGGATATTTTGCCAGTTGTGCCGTTTGCGGCAAGCCAACGGAATCGCGATATTCTTCAAGAGGTGAAAGCGTTCCGGACATATGAACGCTTGAATGGCATTCGTTAATGACTTTTGTTGTAACCGACGGGTCCAGGCAAAATATTTCTAGGGTCGGGTTTTCCGTATTTTTTACAAGTTTTACATATGTTTCAACATCAGAGTTCATCCAAAACATTATGAAAATTCCGACAGCATGAACATACGACCTCGGGAGTTTCCTGTTCTTTCTCTTCGTTTCTCTGACGACTTCTCCGTATATCGCCAGGTTTTTTGACAGTTTTTGCAGCTCGCTGCTGGTCATTGTAAATCTGTGCATCAGTTCCGCTTCTACGTCATTTGGAGGGACCAAACTATCCTCCTCCTGCACATATTCATCGGACAACATCCTTATGACATCTGCCAGTTGCGTGCAAAAGCCGGAGATTTTAACATTCTCGGCAACATTAGAATCTCCAAATTCTTCAGTCTCCTTCTTCGCTAATTCCAGTGTTTTACAACCAAGTTCCGCCGAACTGAATTCCCGCGCATATTCTGGCAGATTGTGGGCCTCGTCAATTATCATTATTATATCATTAATATTGCAGCCCATCCATTCTAGCAAATTTCTTCTGATTGCCGGATCGAAAAAATAAACATAGGGTGCAACAACAAGCAAAGCATCGTTGATTAAACGTTTATTCATTTCATACGGGCATATCTTTTCGCCCTCACAATAGGAGATCACTTCCTCTGCGGTCAGCAGCTCTTCCTTTATTTTTTTCTTAATGTTGTCTATATCAATGGTGCAAATGTTCGCATAATATTGGCAGGAGTCGTTCGATAACTTCCCGCCTATCATCTCGTTTGCCGTTACTCTCTTCTTGTCTGAACACAATCTCGATAACTCATCTGACGTACTCTCTGCAAAAACTTCATTTGATTTTGTCAGGGGGCACATGTTTCGCCGTCCCTGCAACGCTATTCCAAATACCTTCTGGATTTTTGAAATACTTCTCAATTCCTGCATAACCTGGCGCTGTTGAGAATTCGTTCTTGTAAGGTAAAGAACCCTTTTTTTATGTTCAATGGCGAACTCAAGGGCCGGCACTATGGCGCAGACAGTTTTGCCAGAACCAGTGCCTGCCTCCATTGCGGTATGCCCTTTGGCAATACGTGTTCTTTTGAATAACTCTACGATCTCCTTTTGGTATTTCCTGTACTTATATGGAAATAAACTGTTCACACTTTAGATGATAGAATGTTTATATAAAAACTCATCTTTGACGGGTTATCTGCTGGTCTCCCGCCTCCCCACGCGTCGAGATGGAAATTTTTAGAATCATATATACTAGCTATCATTTTTCTGGCGTCAAAGATGAGTTTATACTGTTTGAACTCAACCCATAAATATTATAATAACTGGATTATAAGTTAAAAATACAATTATATACTATTATGGTTATATTCGACAAAGAGGCAGTTTAATACTCGCAGACAAGAGAGGGATACATACGGCTGGACGATTTAAAATTAGAATTAATGCAATCCTAGTATTCACGATTATGTTTATTTTATTGTCTTCTTTTCCAGTTTTACCGGCCGATGTTCAAGTAAATAACGAAGGCAGTCCGGACAATTCCAGCTCCAATATCCAGAACAACACTCAGAATTATACCAACTTAACTCCCGGAGAGATTGAGTTGCCATCGCTTCCACAACTACCACAATTACCGCAACTCCCTGTTCCAAGAGATTTGTATGTGTCTGCAGGCGATATTCAAGTAACCCCCAACAATCCTACGGAAGGAGACAAGATAGACATAACTGCCACCATACACGACAAGAACAGATTTCCGACTTATAATTTGGTGGTGAAGTTATACGATAATCAAACGGAAATTTATACATACACTACGAAGTTTCTATACAACGAGTCGTTCAAAATCACAACATCAATAACAACTTCTAGGCCGGGGGCGCATTCGATTATCGTAAAAATCGATCCAGACAACATGATTAGTGAAAAAGACAAGTCTAACAATGTGGCCAGTGTCCAGATAAATGTAAAAACCAAGAATGTATACAAAGTTTCGATAGATGTCGATGCGACAAATAAGAATGTAACGGTAGGCGAATCTACGACATATCTCGTCAAAATAAAAAACCTTGGAAATGTCGATGACGACATCAGTTTGAGGTACGAATTATTGGCTTTTACAAATAATACTAATACCACTACCAGTTGGGCTGTGGCTTTTAGTAGCAATAAAGTGTCTATTTCATCAGGAAAAAACACCACTATTAATCTTACAGTTACTCCGCCTTTAAATTCAAAAAACGATGATGTTTTCACAATCCGAGTTATTGCTTTCTCCCTCAGTTCTCCACACGTTGAAGACTATGTTACGCTAACTACTACTGCTATTGCAAAAGAAGAAGCAGGCGAGGGCGGTACAGAGAGCTTCTTTTTGCCGGGGATGGAAGGAGTATCGGCAGTGATTGCAGTAGGCGTTATTGCACTTCTTTTAAGAAGAAAAAAATAAACGGCAAAAAACTATTTCTTTTCCTCGTCGCCGCGCATCTGCACTGCCTGGTCTTTTCTGAACATAAATGCAAGAACGAATGCAACTACAAAGAATATTATGCCCATCGAAACCATCATTCCGAATATGGAGTTCATTTCTATGCTTTTTGCCAATTGCTCGGGTAAAAACATTACGATTACGAACACTGAATTTAACACGGCTATGCAAATTACTGCGCTAATGGCCAACGACGTAAGAAGCGATGAAGAGAACCTTCTTAATACCGGCAACACATCAAAGCCCTTTATGACCTCTGCCCCTTCGATCAACTTGGAGAACTTGAGCGACGCATATGCAGTTTCGACATAGCATATGAAGAATATCCCAAACAATATTGTTTCTACGAATAGGGTTGGATTTACGAGAATCGGAATTTCACCATATCTCATAATTTCGCCCTGCTGCGTGGAGATTGTTGCTATCAATAGGGCACTACCAGATATAATAAATAGATATGCTTTTAAAAGACCGAGTTTTCCAGTGTTTTTCGAGAAGATGCCAACAACGCCGATAGCTGTGCCCGCAATCGCACCTACATACCCCATAACATTGTTATTTAGAACGATATCTAATACCACTGAAAGGATGAGGAATACCATTGCAAGGATCTGTATATTCTTTATCTGCCTATTCTGCTCACTATCTATCTCTGGCATTTCATTTCACCTCATGGCCGATTCTACTAACGCTGTCATTAATGACATATTCGGTTTCCAATCAACGACCGTAGCACCGAATCCCCGGACGTCGGATATTACTACTGACCTCTCCACTTTGAGGATGTCGTAGGGCGTTTGGTCTATCTCGAGTTTCTTTCCCAGCTGTTCCGCTTTTTCTTTCCGCCCCGACAGTTCAAACTCGACGGACGACGGGGACAATATGGTCACGTCGAATCCGAGCGCGCGGATGTGGCTTATGGCCTCCGGGATTGTCGGATCGCCTTCCAACGTGGATATTAATAATATCGGAGTCCTCGGCGGTATATATGGAAGGAATATTTCCAATACTCCTTTCAGCAGTAGATTTCCCTGCGGCTGCGCGCCCGCCAGGGCTGTCAATATCTCGTATAACGTCCTCTCCCCGCTTCCGGGCTTTATCGTCTTTACGCTATCGTTATACACAACCAAACCGACGCTGTCTCTCCTCTTCAGGAAGAAGGATGAAAGGCTGGCGGCCGCCCTTACGCCAAATTTGAGCGGGCATTTAGACTCTATTCCTACTGCGGAGGATTCCCTTGCATCCAATATTATCGTTACATCAGAAACAACCTCTCTCTGGTGCTCGTTCACAAGTAATTGGCCCGTTTTGCCATACGCCTTCCAGTTTATGTCCTTGAATGGGTCGCCGGGAACATATTCTCTAATCGCGAAGAATTCCGAACCCGGACCAGGTGCGCGGATTGGCATCATGCCCGGATACATCTTTTGAGATTTCGAGCGGAATGTTATGCCCTTCAAATCTTCTATCCTCGGATAAACCGACAGCGGATTTTTAATGTCTATATCTATTCTTCTGTAGAAATTGGAACATACATCCTGCGGCCGCAGCGATATGGGACCTATCGAATACAATCCAGTGAGAGGGCATTTTACATTATATTTCAATAACATCTTCTCGTTTTTCTGCAGGTTTATAAAGTTATAATTGCTGCCGTCTTTTATCATTAATTGTTTTGGAATGGTGTCTCTTAGCTCCAAGAATCCTGTTTTCTTTCCTTTGTTCAAGACCTCCAATTTGATTTCTATCTCTCCTTCCTCGAATATCTTCTCGTTGGAAAGTTGCCTTCTAGCGGTTATATTGACTCTGCGGCTCGAAAAGATGCTAACAACAAGTAGGGCGAGAATAAGGCAGCTAGTTGTTAACAGCTGAAGACTGTTCAGTGTGATTGACGTAAGGGCTAGTAGTATCGCTGTGCCAACTAACAATATACTTTTTTTGGTCCACATGTAAATCTTTCGGGTTTTAAACTGCTGGAACTGGAACTTCTTTCAGAATCTTCGTAAGTATATCGTCTCCAGTGACGCCTCGTATCTTGGGTTCTGGTTTCAAAATCAACCTGTGCTTTAAGCCGGCCGGTGCAACACTTTTCACATCGTCTGGGGTTACATAATCCCTGCCGTTTAGGGCTGCGAGTGACCTGGACAATTTAAACAGTGCCTGCGCACCTCTTGGGCTGGAGCCCACATATACTCGTGGATCCTCTCTTGTTCTTTGGACGATTTCAACAATGTACGCCATAATTGCAGGATCAACGTATACCTTCTCGATTCCAAGTTGCATTTCTACAATCTTCTCTGCATTCGTTATCACATCCAAATCCACTTCGTCCTTTCCTCTTCTGTCCCTTCGCATCAGTATTTCTCTCTCTTCCTCTCGATTTGGATACCCTACAGACATTTTCATTAAGAATCTGTCTAACTGTGCCTCTGGCAGTGGATATGTCCCTTCCTGTTCAACAGGGTTCTGGGTTGCCAGGACAAGGAAAGGCTTTGGTAATTTATGTGTAATGCCTTCTATCGTCACTTGATGCTCCTGCATGGCCTCAAGCAGTGCCGCCTGAGTTTTTGGTGGAGCACGATTTATCTCATCTGCGAGCAATATATTTGTGAATATCGGTCCGGGTCTAAACTTGAACTCGTTGGATTTCTCATCGAAAATATACGTGCCTGTAATATCTGATGGTAGTAGGTCGGGTGTAAACTGAATTCTCTTGAATTTGCAACCCAGCGCTACGGCAAAAGAATTCGCCATCAGTGTTTTTGCAAGGCCTGGAAAGTCCTCGAAAAGCAAGTTGCCGTTTGATAGGATATCTACCATCACAGCATTGAGCACAATTCTTTTTCCAATTATAGCCTTTGAAACCTCATTTACAAGAGCGGCGCAAGTTGCAGATATCTTTCGTATCTCTTCCGCACCTTCCCGGGGGCGCATCGGTGGCATGCCTGGTGCACCGGGCGGCCTATATTGCTGTTGCGGCCTTGTCGGCGGCATTCCAGGATACGGCGCTGGCCCGCCCATTGGCGGTGGTCTTGGTGCATACATCGTACGTTCTCCAGAATTCATTTTTTCCATTCCTCCAGTTTAACAACAATTTTCTTAAGTTCTTCCTCAGTATATTTCTTCTCGGGGTTGACCACGAAATTACGGATTACTGGATCTTCGATAAGGTCTATAATTTGCTTCTCAGTGTATGTTCTTGCGTCCTCAAAGGATATGCCTGACATAGCGCGGGCTTTTTCTTTTATTACCCTTAAGAGAGATGATATCTTATCCTTTCTTGTAATGGGTAGATTACGTCTTGGTTTAAAAGTTTTTACATCAAACTTATGTATCCAACTATCGGCATCCCCAGTCTCGATAGTTATCACAATAAGTATCAGCAACGACGCCGTGATAGTTAGAACGATCGGGTAGATTAATGTACGGTCAGCACCCGCCCCAAAATTATTCTCTTTACCAGACACTAAATTAATTATGAAAGATGCACTTCTACACTCACTCTCCAGAAATGGATTGTACCTATGCCTGCTCTCTTCGAAAATAATTTCTCCACCTGAAGGAAGCAAATACCGTACGAGTGCATTTAAGAATGCTCCGTTGTCGTATTGGTCTATCATATTGCTGGTAAACATGTCTACATCCGATACAAACACTACTTTTCCTTTCCCAAAGGACACCTCTGCCATCAACGGAACACTGCCGCGCCTGTCGCTCGCATCAACTTTGTTATTGGGATTGCGATCCAAATAGCTCTCATTGGTGGTTTGGCTAAGCGCCCTCGCTCTTCCTTCCGTGTAAAACAAACCGGTTGGTTTGTACAATAAAACCTCATATGCCGCGTTCATTGCCCCATCGGATAGTGGGTAATTCGTCCATTTATTGCTGCCTGCATCATATCTGCTCAAGCCATAACCGCCGCCAATCCAGACATCCCCCGCCTTTGCGGCGATAGAGTGAACAATGCGGTATGGCAAACCGTCTTTAACGGTGTAGCTGTCCCATCTGCCGCTCTGTTTGTTATATCTGCTCATGCCGTTATTTGTGCCAAACCAGATCATATTGCCATCCACTGCAATCGTGTAAGCGGTGCACCCCGATTCGCTGATTGTGTAATTTGTCCACACGTTCCTGTTCTTATTATACGCCGAAACACCGTATCCAGTTCCAAACCACACAGTATCATAATCCACTGCAACGCCATATACGTAGTTGTTTGCTAATCCGTTCGAAACAGTGTACGTCGTCCACACATCATTTTCTGTGTTGTATCTGCTGGTGCCGTTTATCGTTCCGAACCAAATATCCTTTCCATCAATTGCTATTGCGCGCACGTCGTTATGCGCCAAGCCGTGCTTGGTTGTGTAGGAATACCATTCGCCGGTTGACTGTTTATATCTACCTACGCCGCCGTTCGTTCCAAACCAAACAGAATCATCCGAACATCCTATCGCTTGGACACGATTGCTTACCAACCCATCGGAGACCGTGAACCTCTCCCACTCATTTGTATCGCTGTTGTACTTGCATGCGCCTTCTGTCGCACCAAACCAAGTTATATTGTAATCTTTTGCATCTTTTGCTACAGAGAGTATATAATCGCTGATTATGCCTTCCTTTAGAGTGTCTCCAAACGTTGCGTAATTTGTCCACAGATTCAGTTTCATATCATAGCGGTATACACCTCTGCCAAACGTACCAACCCACACGTTCGAATCATCTTTTGTTATGGATTTGACATTTGATGGCATGTTGGAAAGTGCAGCATTCTCCACTATAAAGTCGGCACTCTTTTCGTAATGGCGATCCCAAACCGTTCTCCCTATAAAATTTACGAAGAACCTACTAGAAAGCGGGTTAACTCTTTCGGAATCTTCGGCGATTATGACTTTCCCACCGCGGCGGACAAAACCCTCTATACTATCTATCTCTGCAGAGTTATACCCTCTTTCTACACCAACAACGATCATAAGTTTCTTCTCTGGGTTTTGGATAGTATCTAACAACAACGGAGAAGATGCGGTGTTTAATACTATATATAGGGTTTCTTTGCCGCTGTCTGATATATCTTTTCCAAAGTCATATAGGGAATTCTGCCCCGACTGGTATGCAGATAATTGGCCAGCTGGTGATTGCGCAATTGACGATGTTAGTGGATAAAGAAAGTAAAGAGTTACAATTGCGATGCCAATACAACTGATTACCAACCCTTTTGCCATTATTCCGCCCCTTTTCTACAATATCTATTCCTATTTTGTTTTTTTATCAATCAATATCTCGACATCTTCCACTTCTACCTCTTCTGCTGTGGGTTTTTTGCCAATCTTCGTTATCTTTTTGAATATCTTTGCACGTTCTCGTCTCTTCGCTTCCAATCTGACCTTCTCTTCTTCCAGCATCTTTTTTCGATAGTCATCCGATTGGAGATATCTACTTATGTCTGCCTCGATGCGCTGGAGGCAATCGATGGTGGCATTTCGCTGGTCTTCTCCAATTTCGTGTTCGCTGTACCTCGCCTCTTCTAGAATAGTTAAAAGACGCCCTAATTCTTCCGCGTTTATGGGAATTGTTTGCTTAAGCGCCTTCTCAAATTCTCTAAACGTTTCCCACTCCTGCCTCAATTGGCCGTGCCTTTTCAAAAGAGTTTCAAATTTCCTATATGCCTTGAATATGGTCGCTATATATTCATTCCCGGCGATTAACTGTTTGGTGATTCTTTTGATTATCCTCTGCATCTCTTGTAACTGGTGCTTTTTTCTCCAATGTGACACATAAAAAAGAATTATTATAATGCCAATACACGTACCAATAATGTAGGGGGCAATCTCCGGCGGTCGTATGGATTGGACTCCGTATGGAATTGCAATACTTGTGTTTGTAGAAACGTATAACGGCGCATCGCCTTCATCAAACAATACTCGAATTACGATTTTTTCGTCTTGTTTCGGGTCTCTAATAAACTTCTTCTTAAAAATGAAATTTCCATTGTTGTTTGTATTGCCTATAATCGTGTCATTTTCTTCGAATACTATGGTTACAGTTTTGTTATTAAGCGGTGCAAGTTTGTCATCTGTCAAAAGCGCCGTTCCACCGAATTCTTCACCTTTTATTATCCCCGTGGGAAGACCTATCAGCGTGAGTTTTGTTTTTGATTTGACGGTTATGTTCCTTGAGATTGTTGTCGGAAGGAGATAATCAGTACTGCTGCCGTTATATGCTATGGAAAGTGTGGTATTGCCCAAGGCGCTCTCTGATATAATTGATAAAAGCGATATCGAAAAGCTGCCGTTCTGGTTTGTGAGGTTGGTTCTATAGATGTCCCAAAAAAATCCTTTTACAATTTGAGATTTAACGGGTGTTATCGGTGTTGTTTTATGCTTGCTGCCATAATATTCAAGAAGCCTTCCATCAACATTGAATGATACGGCACCCAGGTCCCGGACCACTTCGGTGGGGCAGTTAGTGATTTCAAATATGGTGTTTGTAAAAACCGTGCAATTAATCGTTTTGCTGCCTTGGGTATATGGAACGTATAATCCACTTTTTCTATCTTCAAATGTATAGTTCTTCTTTTCAATCAATGTTTTGTTGCTGTCTGTAAGGGCATCATACGTATAAGTCGTCTCGTTAGTTCGGTTGTCTTTGTATGTATAGACATAGATGCCTACAAACTCTGCGGTAATGTTTGCCTCACCTCCGCTAATAACCTCGCCGCCGAGTTCATACGCCTCAAACCTAAGTGTGAACGATCCATCTGCATTCGCAGAGAGCGGGAGATATTTGATACCGTCTGTGTCTAGTTCCCTGTTTAATTGCTGCTTTCCATTCTGCATCCAGTACAAATTTATAAGCCCGTAACTGATGGGCTCTCCGCTGTCGTCCTCAATTTTACCGCTTACGGTGACGTCCTCGCCTTTTATAACCTTGTCAAGCGCGTCTAATTTTATTACCGCCTCTGAAATTATGAAGAATGGAAATACGGATGTGTTTCCAATGTAGAGGTATTCTCCATAATATGTCACTGTTACGTTGACCCGTCCTAGTTGCTGGCCTTTTTCAATGTTGCAGAAAACAGAGAATTCGCCCCTAACATTTGTTTTCCCCTCTTGATCTGCACCGTCGCCAATTTTTATAAATACACTTTTATTGGGAAGCGGTTCAGAAGGATTCCCGATATCATATAACTTGCCGCTTACGTACGTGGTCCTCCCCCTCACCAATACATCACTGAATCCACTCGCCTCGCCGAGCAGAAACTTGGTATATGCTTTGACAGTAAATACAGTCGCACTCGATGTGCCGACATAATATGGAGAAGTGGACGTTCCAGTAAATGAGACAACAACGGAAACATTGCCAACAGGATGTGAGAGATTGACAGAGTAATTAAACGTAAATCCGCCGTTGCTGCCCGACTTCCTTATAACGCCGATTTCTGAACCTCCAAACTCAATTCTTAACCCCTCGGAAAGTTTATTGGTAGTATCAAAAACTACTGGTGCATTCGTATTATCAACGAGCGTGCCGTTAATTATTACAACATTCCCTCTGAACGCGATCTTCGATGCTACATTAACGAACGTTTTTCGGCTAACAACAATCGGAGTTTGTAGTGTGTATGTAGCACCAGCATAATATGTTGTCTCAGGCGTCGTGATGGTTATGGTGTGAGTGTAGGGGCTTGTCCCGTTTGGAATCGTTACTTCTGAAGAAAATACGCCGTTCGTTACGTTTAGTGTGCGGAGCACCTCGCCATACTCATCCAACCTGATGGTTATAGGAAGCATGCCAAGCGTATAATTCGCACTTGTGCTGTTAACCCTTATCTCGCCGTTTCTTAAAAGAATGTTTTCGCCTACTATAACTGTTGTTGTGTTTAGGACCGCAGATATGGTTACACGCTGTTTTACGGTTATATTTCTATAATCCCTGGCAGTTATGTAGTCAGGCGGATCCAACGCTGTCGGCACAAACTCGGCAATTAGTACATACACACCAACATCCTTGTTCACACCTGTGCTAAATGTGAATATTCCATCAGCGCCTGTCTGCACATCTACGAGTGGGGTACCATCCCAATATATTTTTATGGTTCTATCTGCCAATCTTAAATCCATCGCCTCATTATCAAGCACCCCAGTCGTGCCGCCATCCTCTACCAATACACCCCATACGTCAAGGTATTCCCCGCTTACCACAGTAGGAACGGATGTTATATTATGGTAGAGGAATATGGCGGGGAGGGCAGATACTGGTATCTTCGAGCGAGATTCTTCCGTATCCGCGCGGTTAGCAGATGCATCGTGGAGACAAACTGTAGATAGAACAAGTAAAAGAGCAAACAACACCACAATCAACAATCTGTTTACCTGGACTTTCATACAATCACTTATCGGATATATCTGATAACATCCTGTATGTAATAATAGTACGGTTTAAAAGGGATATTCTTTTATATATGTTTTGGTACCGTATTGGGTGATGTTGGTGTTAGATACGAGAATAGCTGTAAAGTTCGCCTACGACGGCACGAATTTCTTCGGTTACCAGCGACAGAAAGACAAAAAAACAGTGGAAGGAGAGATCGTACGCGCATTAACGGAAAACAATATAATCAGAAACACCGCGGAGTCAATATTTCGGAGCGCTGGAAGGACTGATAGGGGAGTGTCGGCGATTGGAAACGTAATAGCTTTCAACACAAAGTTCAAAGACGCGGGAATTTTGTCATTATTAAACGCCAAAATAGAGGACTGCTGGTTCTATGGGATAAAAAAGGTCCAATCGGATTTCAATCCGAGATACGCCAGACAAAGATGGTACCGCTACTTTTTGTTTGACAGAAATTATGATGCAGATCTTATGAAAAATTACAATACTGGTCTTATGAAGAATCACAATATCAATAGTTACAATATTAGTATTATGAAAAGATGCAGTAAATATTTTATCGGAACGCACGACTTCAGAAATTTTGCCAGGATGGACGAGAGGTCGCCGATACGAACAATAGATTCCATCATGATAAAGAAGTCGGGAAAATTCATTTTGATAGACGTCCGCGCAGAAAACTTTCTGTGGAACATGGTACGGCGGATAGTTGAAGCGCTGAAAAAGGCGGGAAAAGGAGAGATCTCGATAACGGCAATAAAAAAAGCTCTGGACACTGATACGATTTATGATTTTGGTGTTGCGCCGCCCGAACCGCTGATATTGATGGACACGATATACGATTTTGAGTTTGATACGGATGTCAATATATGCAAAAGAATCGAAAGAAAATTGGCGGAGAGAATTTGGGAGATGGAACTGCATCAGAATATTCTGACTACTATAGCGAGAAGATGCAAATAACAATTGATGGCGTGAAAATTCGATATCCTTTAGATATTTTTGAGAGGAATTGATAAAAAATAAACCGAGCTGTTTTTATATTAATATTTATACGATTTTCAATTTTAAACAAAGCAGGATCACCGTATCCCTTTCTCGTTGAAAAACGAACCGTATTTCCTGTCCGTGCCCAGTACGTGAGTGGACAGCCAGTCTTTGAGAAACTCTGCGGTTTTCAGGGATAAAAACATTCTTTTTTCCACATCTCCCATGTATTCCTTGGAAAGCACCGTAACTTTTTTCATAAAATCCTTGTGCTCTTTCTCGTGCTCTTTGTAACCCGCATATTTGCATTCCTGCATGAGTTTTTCCTCGGCTATAAAGTGGTACTTTGCGTATTCTACGAGTTCTTTGATAACCTTCCCTATCTCCTCGTCCCCCCTGTCAGACTTAATGCAATTATGCACGTCGTTAATCATGCCAAACATTCTTTTGTGGTGGTCGTCCAATTCTTTTACGCCCACACTGTATTCCTGAGTCCACGCGAAGAAAGCCATATCTGTCCACCTGCCTCCTATTTACCCGCCTATCTTCTATTTACCATATATCGTCAGGTCTTTAAAAATTTGATTACAACAACTATGCTTGTCCTTGGTAATAAATATCCCTCATTTTTCGCTTAAGCGTTTTGGAAAAAGGCTTAACGCAGAGGGGGAGATTTGAACTCCCGAGATGCGTATGCATCACCGGCTCTCAAGGCCGGCGCTGTAGGCCGCTTAGCTACCTCTGCAACAATTCTAGATTATGCGTAATATCTTGATAATACTAATACAATATAAAAACAAATCTCTTTATGACATAGAAAGGATATGAAATGTCAATGGATGCTGGTATTTCGATACGGGTCGATCTACGCCTTTTTCTCTTTCTCCGCAAATTTACATAACATCGAGATTCTCAGCGGGCAGTGCCGCGTGGCATCCGAATATGTCTTGCAGACGCCCATGTCCGGCCTTCCGAATATGATCCGCGTAGAGCATTTCAAACAATTCTTCAGTCCCTTCTCTTTTGCGCATTTTACTGCCTTGCAGTTCCTTACCAGTTTTACGCTGTCTGAACAGCCCGGACAGATCTTATCCGCCAGCATGTTGCACTCGCCGCAGGCATAGCCGCAAATACTGATTTGCATCTAAAAATCACCGAATGCTAATATTGGCTTGGCATAATATAAATCTTTGTGTATTTTCAAAATCTTCTCTGTATACACTATTAATGTTTAAATAAATAAAATAAATATTGTATGTTTTAAGATCTCTTGTATATAATTTGTAGATTATGTAGATAAATAAAAAAATAAATTTTTTTTTTTATGTTTATCATTATTTGTGTTATATATATAGATTAAAAGAAAAATTAAAAAAATAAAAGATGAGAGGGAAAATCCTCTCTTTTGCTAAAGTGTGGCTTTACTATGTGTTTTACTTCTGCTCCAGCGCAAGCTTGACCACATCATACGCTTTCTTTGCTTCTTCGATTGCAACGCCGTCCTCTAATGTAGTTACGTCTCCCAGTGTTGCACCGTTGACTACTGCTCTGAGCAGCCTGCGCATGATTTTGCCGCTTCTTGTTTTCGGGACCATGTCCACGAAGCCGATGACTGCATCGGAAGCTACGAGGGGGCCGATTGTGGTTCTTAAATGGGTTTTCAGCTCTTTGTTCAGATCTTGGGACGGTATCTGTCCGTGCTTGAGCACCGTAAATATGAACGGTATCTCTCCCTTTATGGAATCGGTTTTACCAACACAGGCCGCCTCAGCCACTGCTTTGTTTTTGACCATCGCGGACTCGACTTCTGCGGTGCCTATGCGGTGTCCTGCGACCTTCAATACGTCGTCAGCTCTTCCAAGTACCCATACGTAGCCGTCCGAATCCTTCACTGCAAAGTCTCCGGTATAGAAATACATCTTGCCTTTGAATCTTGACCAGTAGGTTTCGATATATCGCTGCGGGTCCTTATACAGTGTCATAAGCATACCCGGATACGGTGATGTTATCGCCCAATATCCTCTTGTTCCCGACGGTACGACTTTTCCATCATCGTCCAGGACTTCCATCGTGACTCCCGGGAACGGATAGCCGTTTGTTCCGGGTTTCAGCGGGAATATCTTGCCCAGGCCAGGATAATGCCCTGTCAGCATGTGGCCTGTTTCCGTCATCCACCAAGTGCTGGAAGCAACGATGTTTTCATTGCCTAGATTTTTGAAGTACCACCTGAACGCTTCGGGGTTGATTGGCTCGCCTACAGAGTGGACGATTCTTAGAGTCGAGAGGTCGTGCTTCTTGACGTTCTCTTCAGGGAACTTCATAAGCATCCTGATTGCCGTGGGCGCGGTGTAGAATATGGTGACGCCGTATCTCTCGATCATGTCCCACCATCTGTCAGGTCCGGGGAAGTCAGGCGACCCTTCGTACATTATGGATGTTGCGCCTGTCATCAGCGGACCGTATACTATGTAAGAGTGTCCCGTAACCCAGCCGATGTCTGCCGTGCACCAGTAGATGTCGTCCTCGTGTATGTCGAATATGGTCTTTGTAGTCGCGTATAAGCCTACTGCATAGCCGCCGACTGAGTGCTGGGCGCCTTTCGGGGCCGCGGTTGTGCCTGAAGTGTACAGTATGTATGAGAAGTCATCGGATCCAAGTCCGACAGCCTCTACCTTTGCGTTCTTCGATATGCCTTTTATGAAATCGGTGTGCCAGACATCTTTTGCATTATCCCAGGGAATCTCGTGGCCTGTTCTTTTTACAACTATCACTTTTTCTATTGTGTGCCCGTTCTTTGCGCATATCTTGACAGCCTCGTCGACTATTGGCTTGAAGTTGATGACTTTGCCTCTCCGATATACGCCGTCAGCCGCAATGATTACGCGCGAGCCTGCGTCCAGCGCTCTTTGAGCCAGCGCCTCGGCGCTGAATCCGCTGTAAACAATGCTGTGCTTTGCCCCTAGCCTCTGGACTGCCAGCATATAGAGCGGAAGCTCCGGAATCATCGGCAGGTAGAAGGTCAATATCTCTCCCTTCTTTATGTTTAATTTCTCCCTCAGCGCGGAAGCATAAACATTCGACTCCCTGTGGAGATCGTAGTAAGTGAACTTTCTGACCTCTTTCGGCTGCTGTGTGCGTTCGTCCCAGGGCTCTCCTTCCCAGATCAGGGCTATCTTGTTCTTTCTGCCCTGCTCGATCTGCCAGTCTGTGTCCAGGTATGCGAGATTCGTCTCGCCGCCGACAAACCACTTGTAAAATGGAGGATTGCTGTCATCTAGAATCTTCTTACATTTTTTAAACCAGAAAATTTCGTCGGCCCATTTCTTCCACCACTTTTCCATCGCCTGCTTGTTTTGGGTGGTGCCCTTATAGAATTTCTTAAAATCTTCTTTCTTCCAACTTTTGTCTTTCCAGCTTTGTGGAATTATGTTCGTTTCAAACTCATCATAAATTCTTTCCTTTTCCATTTTTACCCCTCTTTTTGTAATATTTATTGTTTTGCCGCTATAGTTTCAGAATATTTAAACCTTTACCTGTCATCCTGGTAATTGCGAAAAATGAACAAACTTTTACCATGCTCGGTCAACGCACAATCATAGCTGATGTGCGAAATATTGATTGAATTCTATGCTGTAAAAAATCACGTCAATTTGGCCCCGCACTTCGGGCAGGTGTCCCAGTCTTCGAGTACAGTGGCTCCGCAGGACGTGCACACGTACTCATCACTAAACATAGCACCACAGCTTTCGCATATGACTGCGAAGGCACCTATTGTCTTTCCGCATGACGGGCATGCGACGGTTTCCCCGGCAGGTTTCTCCTCTTTTTGCGGCGTCTGCGGTTGCGCCACGGCCTGGGCAGGTTTCGCCTCGGTTTTTATTTTTTTCTTTTTTAGTACCGGTCTTGCTACACTAGACAGAGATTTTTGTGGTCTCTCCGCGGCCTTTTTCTTTACGATTTTTTTAATCTTCCTATTAATCGGTACAGCGGCTTTCTCTTTCTTCAAGAGTTGTAAGTTATCGATATCCTTTTTTCTCCAATATGCGCCTAAGAGGACAAGGAACGCGATTGCTATTGCGGTAAGTCCGAAGTATGGCAATAGTGATGTAAAGGCGCTCTCGACTACTATGGTTGCGGTGGCAATATCACTTACATTTCCTGCAGTAACAGTAAGCGTAATACTATATGTTCCGGAATTTGAGTACACGCCGGTAAAGTACTTGTCATAAGCGTCCGCTTTACCGTCGCCGTCTACATCCCAGCTGTAATTCATAGTGTCGGTGGTTGAACTGGAGGAATGGCTTCCGTCAAAGAAAACTGCTTCACCAATCATCACTTTATTTTTGGTAACAATTTCTGCGTGGATTTCCCCTTCGGCTATGTTTGAATTCAAAACAGATGATATTATTAATATCATTAATGTGACTATAAGTGCCAAGACAGGTCTTTTCAGTACAACCATAGCAATCTTCCTATAACTGACCATATTTCAATGCTAGTTGAATATACTGTATATCGTTATTAAAAATTTCTATGCTGCTATGCAACCATATACAATATACTATGTATAACAACACACTATCGCAGCATACAAACTATATGTACTAAAATCGCATACTAATCTGAGATGAAAGTGAATAAAAATTATCCGATGTTAGCGGCATTTTTTATGGCCGGACTCGTTATCGGCTTTGGCCTTTGCGAAATTACTATCCGTCAAACATCGTTTGTTGGTAGTACAAATCAAGCGACACAAACACCGACTCCCCAATTAACTTTGGACCAAATGTATCAAAATGCAGTAAGGGATGCAATGGTAGCAGAACAAAGTGAAATTTACAACAATCTTACTGCGATTACTGACACAAACCCAAATTTGATTTGGCAGGGCAGCGGCGGCAACAAAACCGTTTTGGTCGTTACATGGACAAAATACAATTCTAGTTATCCAGTTGGAACCAATGTAACTACTTGGTGGGGCGAAACATGGGTTACGGCTGTACCCGAAATTAAAATATTTTTCCAAAAACGCGCAAATATCAGCGAAAATCGTACATTGAGGGCAGAACAGCTTTTGGGGCTGCCAAAAGATAAAGGCAACCTGTACTTCATAGAGATGTGGGTAAAAACAAGCGACCTTTTCAGGCCGACACCGGATAACGAGATTAACGACACGATTGCGGAGTTAAATTTCCCGGCGTCTGCAGATTTAAATTACACAACATGGTTTAACGATAACATCATTTATTCCTATTATGCTAAACAGTTTCCATGGACGAGGCTGGGTTATACATATGATTGGGGAAACCCGCAATCTGAAATAGGTTTAAGTGAGTTTGTCATTAAAAAAAATGCTACGGTTAATGTTAATGCTGTAATACCTACCAACGAATACCTTGTTGTTACGAATTCTTAAATTGCAGTGCAAACCACAATTTTGAGAAGCAGCGGGCCGAATTTTGTCCGGCCACCACAAATCTTAAACAACTCCAGTGGCATATACCGTAGTTCTCTATGATTTTGTATGATATGCACCCACCTCTCTTGCAAGTTCATCCAATTCTTTTGGATGTGCGAACAACGCGCAAGGGACATCACCACCCTCGAGGAGACGCTCGCTCTCACGGATTTTTTTAAATAGAGGACTAGCGAGGCCTTCACGCAACGTTGATATCGCAAGATTATGCGTTGCCACGTTTGATATCGGGCAGGGCGTCAGATCACCAGACGAAGTAATGTGGGCAAACCCCCTGCCTGCGGATACGCATCCACCGAAATATTCCTCGTCACCTGGCGAATGAACGAGGTATATTGATTTTGTAGCGCGGTAGTTTAATATTTGTGCCCGAAACTTCTTTCTTTCTTCTTTTGTAAGCATAAGTGCGTTTTCGTCTCCCTCAAATAGCTTTTTTGCGTTGTTTGCTGCATCTATAAAGTCCAACACGCTGGAACAGGATGACGCGGACAGTTTCGGAACACTCGCTCTCTTCTCAAGTTCATCCATAGGTAACGCTATCGGGATATATTCGATAAAAATCCCTATGCGCACACCTTGGGCGATCAGGTTGTCGAGATGTCCGGGGCTCATCCAATAATTATAGTTCAGGCGATTAATTGTGACTGAAATGCCTGTGAGCACCCCTAATCTGTTAAGACGCTGTAATGTATCTGAAGCTGATTCGTAAACACCCTTCCCCCGTCGTGTTTCTGTGGCGTCTCGCCCACCTTCGACGCTTACTATAATGGTAACGTTCGACAAACGCTTCAAACGCTTAAAATCCGTTTCAGTAAGAGCAGTACCGTTCGTGACTATCAGGAAGAATCTGTCTTTAAATTCTTCACATAATCCCAATAATCCTGGGAACAAAAAAGGCTCGCCGCCAGCAATTATAAAGCCGAACACTCCAAGCGTACACGCCTCGGCGATGATTGTCCGCCACTGTTCTACGTTGAGTGGGTGTATTGTTCGTTCGTGTGTTGTCGAATTTTTGGAAGGCGCAGTCACAGTAGCATAGCATCCAGTGCAGCGAAGATTGCATAATGATGTAATGCTAAGTATCAAAAACGGAGGCACCGTTAAACCTTCTAACACCGCATTTTTTCGTGATCGATTCGCATGTTTGTATGAACTGATGAGGCGGACAAAAGTTCTCAAATAATGCGGGTGGCGCATAGCCCAGGGTAAAAATACAGACGTCAACTTCGGGTCAAGTTCATTGAAAACATTTTTTAACGTTGTTGTTTTAGACACGCCTTTTACCATTTTTACACAACCATCTCTTTAATTTCTGGATACATTGCCTTCAATACTTCAATAGAAGATTTCATAAATATATGTTTCATTCACTATTTTATGGGCAGAGACGATGAAGCGGATAAATTTACGGAGCTGGATTTAAGGATAGGGTTAGAAATACACCGCCAACTAGATACGAATAAATTGTTTTGCAACTGCTCTTCTGAGTTGACCGAGAATTTTCACGGTGAATTTATACGAATGTTGAGGCCAACCCAGAGCGAATTGGGAAAGATCGACATAGCTGCGATTGAAGAAGTCAAAAAGAAACATAAATTTATCTATAAAGTGGCACCGAACGTATGCTTAGTAGAGACAGACGAAGAGCCGCCGCACGAAGTAAACCCTGAAGCACTAGATACCGTTCTTACTATCGCACTTTTGTTCAACGCCAATATTGTCGACGAAATCCATTTTATGCGAAAGATCGTGATAGACGGCTCGAACACCGCAGGCTTCCAGCGCACTGCACTTATTGCCACGAATGGCTTCATCGAAGTTGATGGTAAAAAGATAGGCATTGCAAGTATCTGCTTGGAAGAGGACGCCGCAAGAAAGTTAGAAGATAGGGAAGACTGTGTAGTTTACGCGCTTGACCGGCTGGGAATACCGCTTGTCGAAATAACAACAAAACCGGATATAAGAACACCTGCGGAGGCAAAGGCAGTAGCGGAAAAGATAGGAAACATGCTTCGCGATACCCGCAAAGTAAAGCGAGGTATAGGCACTGTACGCCAAGACATAAACGTCTCGATAGGGGGCGGAGCTCGCATCGAGATAAAGGGTTTTCAAGAGCTCAATTTGATACCATCTATAATATGTGACGAAATAGTCCGGCAGCTCACTCTCATTAATGTAGCCGACGAATTAAAGAAAAGAGGCGTCAGCAGTGATGATATCGGCATCCAGATAGTTGATATCTTGCCTGTTGTAAAGAATACGAAATCCAAGTTGCTTCGTAAAATTATCGACGACAAGGGCGTAGTTCTCGGTGCAAGACTTGGTGGTTTTGCGGGCGTGATCGGCGGGGAGATTTTCCAAAATAATTTACACAGATTTAGTAAATATGCGGCATCCGAAAAACTTGAAGAGAAAAGATTGGGACAGGAGCTTTCCCAATATGCCAAGGTTTGCGGGGTGAGCGGGATACTGCACTCAGACGAACTCCCTGCATATGGGATAACAAAAGAGGAGGTTTCTGCAATAAGGGCGGCGTTGCACTGCAAGGAGAACGATGCGTTCATACTTGTCGCGGGCAAAGAAAAAAACAGCAGAGGCGCAATCCAAAATGCTATTACCCGAGCAAGACTCGCTTGCAACGGTATTCCCGAAGAAGTAAGGAAAGCACTCTTAAACGGCACCGAATATATGCGTCCAATACCCGGTGCTGCTAGGATGTATCCGGAGACCGATATACCGCCCTATAAAGTTCGCAAGGAAAAAATAGATTATTTAATAGATTATTTGAGAGCAAATCCCCCGAAATCTGATGAAGAACAGGTTGCAGAACAGGCTGCAGAGTTGAGTAGGAAGTATGAGTTCCCTCTTGCGTCTGCGGAATTAATTATATCAAAAGACTTAAGGGAGAAGTTTATTTTAGAAGACGATCGTTTGATCGGCAAGGGTGTAGTTGTATCCACTGCGTCGTCAGTGTGTTGTAGAACATTGGTAAATACCGTAACAGAAATCGAAAGTGTTCTGGGAAAGGAAGTAAAACCCGAACAAATTACACAAGTGCATGATCTATATGGGGACGGTAAAATCTCAAGAGAAGGAATACAACCAGTTTTACAAGATATGGTCAAAGAGAATCTAACCGCAGAAAAAGCCGCATCAAAACTCGGCATAATCTCCAAATCAACAGTTGATGTAGCGGGTACGATTTCAGAAATTGTAGAAAGTAATGCTGCCTTAATAGATTCTAAAGGAACGGACGCTATCGGGCCGCTAATGGGCGATGCCATGGCAAAACTTCGCGGCAAGGCCGATGGAAAGACAATAAATTCTATTCTGCGAAAAAAAATAGAAGAGAAAATAAAAAAGAATAAGAATGAGAAAAATACGTGAGATCGTCAAGATAAACACGCCCGCACCCAAGCTGTGTTGGTGGAGCACACAACCACCGTTAACTCGGCAATTACCAAGATTGTGATAATAAACTTTAAATCCAATCGTGATGTTATCTTTGCTGTTCGTTATGACAATGCCATTGAATGTACTTGAAAAGTCGATAAATCAAAAGATCTCTGTTTTATTGAAAGACGGAAGAACATTGGAAGGAAAGCTTTCCGGTTTTGATGAATATATGAACATAATTTTAGACGACAGTGAAGAAACAGTCGAGGACAAGGTCCGCAGACTTGGAACGATAGTCCTTCGAGGGAATAATGTAATAAGAATTGCGCCGAAACCGTGATTTATGTTTTTATAATCGGTTGTTTCAATGCTGAACCAGTAAATCGATTTGGATTTAGACAATTATCCAGATATTTTCTAAGTCTGGTCATGTGTATTATGTTCTATATCTTCTTATAAACGAATCATGCAATTCCTTTATTACTGCAAGATATGTCTCGTATTGTTCAACTATTTTTTCGACAGGTCTGCGCTTTTCATCATAGAACCCTTTCACGTTTACATAATCGACGTCGAATCCCATTTTTTTCGCGATTATTATCGTCGACGCATCGAACGCCCATCTTCGCTTGTAATTTTTCAGAAAGCTTATGGCCATAATTCGCTTAAGCGCGTCTTTTGAAACCCCTAGGTTTCCAGAAGCCGGCTCGTAAAATTTCAAGTCAAATAATTCGTTGATTAATGGTGTGATCTCTGCTTTAATGTGCGATTCTGGTGAGGCTTGCGGATTTGGGAATTTTCTTCTTGCCACAACAACATCTGCGAGTGACATCTTTTTTGCGATTTTAATTACGATTTCACGCTGGTCTTGATCATTATCCGCATCCGTTCGTATGACGTATCTATATTTCTTCCTTATGGCATAGGTATACCCTTCCCTTAACGTTCCGGCCAATCCTATGTTTTTAGAATGATTTTTTATAATAATCTTTGGATTTTTGCGAGACAATCTTTTTAGAATTTTAGAAGTTTCATCGTTGCTGCCGTCGTTTATTGCAAGAATATCATACGCTTCATTTAGTCTATCTAATCCACGAAGTATTTTCGAAATCGCATTTTCAATAGTATCTTCCGCATTGTATGCGGGTAGCAAAATCAAACCTTTCGCTTTTATTCGCATTCGAACCGTAATTGTGCCTCAATATAGATAATAATATGTGGGCCGAGGCGGATTCGAACCGCCGATCTCCGCTGTGTAAGAGCGACGTCATAACCGACTAGACCACCGGCCCAATGTCAATTGCAATCGATAAATACACCCGATCTTTTGAACTCAGAAAATGCTTATCTAATATTATATATTTGTTATTTTGTTGCTTGTTCTACAACATTGTCGGTACAATATTGTACGATTTATGGAATTTTTCATAAAAATTCCATACGAACGTACGAAATTCTCCAGAAGAATTTCGTAGTTCGTACAAAATTCATTGGATGAATTTTGTAGATGTGGATTTTATTGTAGGTGATTTCCCAAACGCCCCCGGATTCCACTATTACCTTAACGTTTTATAGTTGTGGTCATTGCATCTGCCTCCAAAGTAGAATTGACCATCAATTCTTGTTCCAGCTGTCACAAAACATCATAAGAAATATTATATACCGAATAGGGCATAGAGTATCTACGTCCCTCGGGTATCTATGTAACATTGAGGGCAATCAGAGGAATGAGATAATGAAAAACAGCAAAAACACGATTTTTACGGCGATTGTATTGGCCATGCTCGTAGTTTTGAGCGGGGTAACGGTATGCGTGGATAATGTTGTAGGAAGTACAAGCCAAACCACAGATCAAAATACAAATTCAACCAACACCACAACTACCGAAATCGAACAGAAGATTAGCGGTGCCGTGTATAACGGCTCCAAGGATAAGCCGTTGGATAGTGCGATTGTGGTGTTGTACACTATAGACGGAAAACAGACCAAGACATTGACAGACGAGAACGGATCATTTGCATTTGAAGACCTCGAAGTCGGAACATATCTGGTTGTCGTATTCAAGGACGGCTACATGCCGCAGACACAGGTTTTCACGATTAGAAAGGCCCAATCAATAACACGAGATTTTATCCTAAAATATGTTGCCTCTATCGGTGTAGGCAAAGTTGATGGGTACATACGCAATGAAACAGGCGTTCCGATATCTTCTGCCGATGTTTCAATACAGGGAATGAAAACCCACAGGACCACAAAAACAAATTCCAATGGATATTTCTCGTTCGATAGCATCATCGAGGGTACTCATGAGTTGCTAGCATTAAAGAGGGGGTTTTTGCCTGCTAAAATAAAGGTAAATGTAACTGCGAACACTACGATAACAAACACTCTTACAATGAAATCAATCGGTGAATTGAAATCATACACTATCCAAGGTAGTGTGATAGGCAACGGCACGGTTGTGGAAAATACCACAGTCTTTTTAAGAGCCCCTGCATTTGCCAACGAATCGACCACGGATGAGAACGGGCAATACGATGTGGTGGATATCCCGGAGGGAAGGGCGGTTTTGAAGATTTCTAATCCAGACTTAATAGAACAGGACGTTGCCCTCGATGTGATGGCAAACGACGCAGGAGGATTGGATGCATTTTTATACCGGGGCTGGTTGTTTGAAAGAGACCTGGGCAACGTAAACGAATTTAAAAAAGAGATCGAAACAGCAAAGGAAATTATTGGTAAAAAGACGATGGAAATAAAAGAAATCGAGAGCGGTAAGAAGAACGTCGCAAATAAGGCAACAGCAAAAGCGTTGAAAGAAAAAGAGATAAATGCGATATATACGATCATCAAGATATACGAAAAAGTAGTAGAAGACATTCAAAAAGGCCTGCCGCTAGCCAATATCGACTTTGCGTTTCTACCAGGCGCCACTGTTTCTGTTGTCAATATAATTCCAGACGAAGTAAACGGCAGCGTTACTATAAAGGTTATTGGAACCCTGAGAGCTGGAGTACGCGAGAATGTTACTGTTACCGGTGAAACGACAATTACGATAAAGGGAAATGTTACCAACGGCACCGAAGGAATATCTGCAGAAGGCAAAATGGAGATACATTCTATCGGCGACATCGTTATCAAGAAGAAGCAGAACGCAATCTCGCTTAAAGGCGAACTTATATTCGATGGCGGAAAAGGGAAATTGGGCGTTTCTGCCGATAACGTTGTCGTAAAAGCGCACGGAATCGGACACTCTAGAATCAAAACCAAATTGGAGAATAACGTAATGGCGCTCAACTTTAAGCTTGCTGAAAAAGAAGTAGAAATCCTAGAGGGAATGCTTTCTGGCAATGTCGTAGATAACCAAAATACTCCGATTTCAAACGCTACGGTGATAGTTGAGGGGTTCGGTTACACTGCGAAAGATACAACAGATTCTCTTGGGAACTACGATATATCAAACATCCCGGTTGGTAAGGCAGTGGCAATGGTAGTAAAAAGTGGCTACATACCTGATAAAAGGATAGTCGAGGTAAAGCTCGCTACAGTCGAAAATTTCAAACTCGTTAAGCCGGCAGAATTACCAAAAGGAACCTTCGGCGGCATAGTGATAAATGAGAACGGAGCGCCCATTAGTGGAGCAAAGATCATACTGCGAAATAATGTGAACGCCTATAAAGCAGAGACTGTTGGAAACGGTACGTTTGCGATAAAGGACGTCACTAACGGCGAATATATAGTAGAAACATCTGCACCTGGCTATATCTCAAAGATCGATGTGGTAAATGTTGTCGGGAAGAGGACGTTTACCTTGAAAATTATGCTGAAGAAAGTGCCCGAGAAGCAGAAGATTACAATAGAGGGAACAATTTCAAACGAGACCAACGCCCCGGTATCAAATGCCGTCTTAGACCTCCGCGGATTCGGTTTTGGAAACGGAGCACAGACGAACACAACCGGCTCATATGTATTTGCTAATATTTCAGAAGGAGTGTACATATTAAAAGTGGGCAAAACGAATTACGCAGTCCAGGATATGGACTTGGGAGTGGTATATGATAGAAAGACGAACAAAACATACGCTCTCCTATCCAGCAACGAACTGGCTGGTGGAGCATTCAATATGATGATAGACAAAACGAATAGCACGGAAATATCGAAAGTCAACAGCGTTCTCCCAAGCGCTTGGGGCATAGCGGTTCCGAGACTCTCGCAAGTGGGCGCGTTGTTTGTCAACTACTCAGGCAACACCACCATAAGCATAACCGGCGGGGAGATACATGTAAGCGGCACAGTGAGTATTACCATCATAGGCAACGTTTCCAGCGATGCAAACGTCACCGGGTTAGTGGTGTTAACTGCAAAGGGGCACATAGTTATGGAAAGGGAAGAAGGATCCATTGAAATGGATGGCCAATTGGCTATAGCCCAAGGTGCAGTAACCTTCGCCAATTCCACAAACAGCATTGCCATTTCCGGCAAGGGAGCAGGACTGCTTAGTGCGGACATATTGAACGGAAAAATAGCATTGAACTTCAAGCTTGCCCCAGTGGTCACTGTCAACAACCTGCTGAAAGGAAAAATCGTGTATGAGGGCAGGGGAGGAGAATTAAAGCCGCTGAAGGCTATAGTTATAATCAAGGGCGCTAACGGTATATCAAAGACAATCAATACCGGAGAAAATGGCACGTTTGAAGCAACCCTTCCGAACGGCGCATATCAGGTCTATAGCGAGGCAATTGTTACAACTGGTGCCCAAAAGGTCCGCTTAGTCGGGCAAATTTTCATAGGACTCAAGGGCGGGCAAACACAGGAAGTAGTGATAAAGGTTAGACAAGCCTAACCTTCTCCCTTTTTTATTTTTTTTATCTCTTCTTTTTCTATTTCTAATAAGTTTTATTAGAACAATGCCTTATAGTGTGGTTAAAATGAACGCAGTCAGGCGATTGCTGTGGTGGTTAGTTGCTGCCAGCGAGGGCGGCTTTAATAGGGCGCGTATAATCACGACGCTCAAGGAGACGCCATGCAACGCAAATCAGCTTTCGTTAAAATTGAACCTGGATTACAAAACTATTAGGCATCATCTAGATGTTCTGGAAAAAAATAATTTGACAACATCTACGGGCATTAAACACGGCAAAGTCTACTTTTTGTCAAACCTGCTTGAGGAGAATTATTCTGACTTCGAAGAAATTTGGGTTGAAGTTGGGCAAAAACAAATAAAGTCAACAGAAAATAAAGGAGAGGACAAGAATGAAAAAACAGGTTAAGATCGGGCTAATCATCGGATTGATATTGGCCACCGGAATTATCGGTGCGGTTATTGGAGCAACATATAACACACATCTAGATCGAGATCGGGGTATTTTTTATCAAAACAATACGACTGCACCCCCTCCAGGGGCACCCCCCGGTGCGTTTCCACAGAGAGAGGGTCCTGGCCTTTTTGAGCAATTCAACGCACTCAAGATTGCAGTAACGACGATAAACGCTGTAATCTGCATTATCCTAATCGCACAATACGCTGGCATATACCGAAAGGTAAAATCCAACTTTACCATCGGGCTTATCATAATTACTTTCGCTTTATTGACATATGCACTCACATCAAACCCACTTTTACCTATGGTGTTTGGGTATAGAGGTTATGGGATGGGGCCGTTCCTTATGATTCCGGACATATTCGCAACACTGGCATTAATTGTCCTGCTTTACATAAGCATGGAATAATTGTTGATATGCCGGATTTGGGCATGATTTGGGTATAAGTTTGGTTAAATGAGATATACTGTCCCTACATTCAACCATCTAGCTAGCAAATGCAATTACATGAACGGGTGAATATATTATGTCTGCTGTCATCAGAGGTTTTAAAAATGTTCTGGCTAAGAAACTCAGAACTACCGGCGTCGTGATGATAGTCGGATTCAGTTTGGCAGTCTTTCTCACGATGACGATAGTGAATGCCAACATATCTCAAAATGTTAGGAACGTTTCCCAAAACCTCGAAAAAACCGTCACGATTCGGCCGGCTGGCAGTTTTGGCGGATTCGGCTCTACGACCGCGATGAATGAGTCCGTCGTTCCAATCATCCAATCGGCAGAACATGTCGTGGCTGTCCAGAAAATCATACAACACAATCTGGTCAACAATACCGGGGGCGACCAGGGAGGTTTCCCATCTGGGTTTGGTGGCCCACCTGAGTCTGGTGGCCCCAGAGTTTTTAACAGCCGCCAAATGCCAACGATTTTAGAGGGTTTGGATCCCACTCAGGAGCTGGTTCTGTTCGGCGGGGGCACGGTAACGATAACATCAGGAAGAACCATGAATTCCTTCGATAGCCAATCAAACGTAGCGATAGTCGGAGCAAGTTACACCAAAGAAGATGGGACAAGCGTGAATTTGAACGACATTATCAGCATAAACCAAACAGATGTCACGGTGACGGTGATAGGGATATATACAACAGGTACGCGCTTCGGCGATCGCTCAATTTTGATGCCTTATGAAACCGTCAAAAAGATACTCAATGTAAGCGGACCGAACATCATATATGCGACTGTGGATTATGCCGGAAATATAGATTCTGTCGTGAGCGCGCTTAACGCCACGCTGGGAGCGGATTACGATGTGGTCTCTGCATCCTCTCAGGGGGCATCGCTGCAGAATTCCATTACCCAAATAGCGAACAACAGCCAAATCGGCTCTTATGCCGCGCTAATGACTGGGGGAGCAATCCTATTCTTCATTATGGCCGTGATTACCAGAGAAAGGATTCGAGAGATCGGCGTCCTCAAGGCTATCGGCTTCAAAAACTCCAAGATAATTGCCCAGTTCCTTACAGAGTCGATAACCCTGGCCACCTTTGGATTTATCGTGGGTGTTGTAGTGGCTCTTGTGGGCGGCGGGACTATTTCAGAGATATTGCTGGGGCAATCCACTACTTCTGGATCGTCTGGTGGTTTTGTAGTGTCACGTGGTGGAGAGTCTGGTGGTATGCCGTCTGGCGGTAGACAGTTTGGCGGCGGATTTCTAGCTAACATAAACTATTCCTTAACTCCGGAAATATTGATTTATGCTTTCCTAGCGGCAGTGTTGCTAGGGGTCCTTGGTGCATTGTATCCAATAATGAAAGCAATGAAACTGAAACCCGCGGAGGCGTTAAGATATGAGTGATGCCAAAGTTGTTAAACAACCGGTGCAGCCCAAACCTGCGGGACCACCCGGAAGCGATAAAAACGACAGCAGGGACATTATAGCAATCGAAAAATTGAGCAAAGTCTTTGAAAAAAAAGGAGATAAAGTCCGCGCTCTCTCTGAAATATGTCTCAGCATAAAAAGAGGAGATTACATAGCGCTTCAGGGGCCGTCAGGCTCGGGCAAAACAACACTGCTTAACATACTCGGATGCCTTGACCGCCCTACATCTGGCAAGGTGACTATCGAGGGAACCGACGTATCGACAATGAATGAGAAAGAGCTCGCCAAATTAAGAAGCAATAAAATCGGCTTTATTTTTCAATCGTTTAATCTGATACCGATATTCAATGCCATCGAAAATGTAGAACTTCCCATGGTAAACACGAAAGTACCAAAAAACGAGAGGAAAAAGAGAGCCCGCGAACTGCTAAATCTGGTCGGGTTATCGGAGAGAGTACGTCATACGCCGTATGAACTCAGCGCCGGAGAACAGCAAAGGGTCGCGATAGCTAGAGCGCTCGCGAATAAACCCCTAGTGATATTGGCAGATGAACCTACCGGGAACCTCGATTCTAAAACCGGTGAACGCATCATGAATCTTTTGGGAGAGCTCAACAAAATGGGGACTACGGTTGTAGTAGTAACCCATGATGACAAAATGGCACGGCTTACAAAAAAGACAATACGCATGGAAGACGGAAAGATTTCAAAAACGACCGGTACATTTCAGATTCCCATATGTGATATAAAAAATCAGAGGTGATACATTGCTGACAGATTTGATAAACATGGCATTTCGAAACATCCTGAGAAAGAGCAGGACACTGCTAGTAGTTTTCGCACTAGGCATGTCGATTGCGTTGATAGTGTCGGTCTATTCGGGCATAGATGCGACGAACGCCAATACCACGGACATGATTAACAAAACAAACGCCAACACACAGGCAATGATCGACAATGCGACGTTAAGCACTCAACAATTGGTTGCTAACGTGAATGCAAGCACCCAACAGATGATAGATACCGCAAATTCAAACACCCAGGCCTCTGTCAACAAAACAATTTCAAGTACGCAGAGCACGCTCGACAATGTAACTTCGAGCACCAATGCTTCCATCAATACAACAATTTCAAGTACGCAGAGCACGATTGACAATGTAACTTCGAGCACCAACGCCTCTATTAACAGAACAATTTCAGATACACAAGCTATGCTCGACAGTGCAAATTCGAGTACCCAGCAGGACCTGGTCAATAAAACAATTTTAAGTACGCAGGCCGCGATAGACAAGGTAAACGCTACCACCCAAGAAATGATAAACCAAACCGTAGCCCAAGCTCAGGCAAGTATCAATAAGACAATGGCTGACACCCAGGCAACGGTCGCTCTTGCGGAGCAGAGTTTTAACGAGACGGCAAACAATACCCAGATACAAATGACGAAGATAACGGTAGCCAACTCGACGAGGCAGTCAGGATTCCCTAGCGGTGGCCCTGGCGGCGGCATGAGTTTTTCGCCTTTTCAGTCATACTCGGCTATTTCAGGCGACATCATAGCTGACATGTCGCTGATAGAGGGCGTTCAAGATATTGTGTCCAGAGTCGAAAAAACATACGGCACTCAGACAAACATTACAATGAATCCGCCCTCTGGAAACGGCTCATTTAACCAAACCCCTGGTGGCAGCCGGCCTACAAGGCCAGGACAGGGAGGGACAATCACGAGATTTACAAGTGATTACACAATAGAAGGCGTCCCGCTCAACGATACGTTAAACGAAAAATACCACATACTGCCGTCAATCATAATAAACGGCACCACGCTTAATGAAATTGACAACTCGAGCGTTCTTATTCACAAGGATCAGGTTACTTATTTTAACGCCAGCGTCGGAGATACGATAACCATAGGGGGCACAAACTTCACGGTGAAGGGAATATACTATACATCCCTCCAGAACACCTCCGTCTATATGAGCATCGACGCTGCCAGGAGTTTGCTTAACATGAGCGAGAGCGATGCGAACGTGCTTGATGTGTATACGATAAATGCCTCGGTAGTGGACAATGTGTCCAGCGACATAAGTTATTATTATTCAAACTTCACGGTCACCCCCTACAAGGACTCGTTTACCTCATCCGCCGAATATACGCAGAGGGTGCAGAGTATGCAAATTGAACGCATGAAAAGTGATGCTGAAAACCAGATACAGCGGCTTGAGGCCGATATGTACAACCAGACTGCACAACTAAACGCCTCGGCGGCAAATCAGATAGCCCAGCTGGAGGCGGCTAGGGACAAGCAGGTTTCGGTGCTGAGCTTGGATGCGGCGAACATGACAAAAGCGTTGACAGAAGACAGGGACAATCAGATCGCACAGTTAACTTCGGATGCGGAAAATCAGACAAAACAGCTGGAGGCGGCAGGGGATAATCAAACTGCACAGCTAACTTCGGATGCGGAAAATCAGACAAAACAGCTGGAGGCGGCCAGGGACAATCAGATTGTACAATTGAAAGAAAGCCTCGTTAACCAGACTGCACAGTTCAAGGCGGACCAGAATAAACAAGTGAACCAGTATGAATTAGACCTGGCAAAACAGGTCGCACAGTCCAACGCGGACCAGAGCAAACAAGTCAGCCAGCTTGAGGGCGACAAACTCGTCCTTGAAACAATCGGAAGCCTGATCGGCATCATATCTGCAGTCACCGCCAGTATGATAGTCCTTTTCATGATGTTTTACACAGTAAAGGAGAGAACCAGGGAGATAGGAGTATACAAGGCGCTGGGGTTCACAAGGTCAAACATCACGGCGCAGTTCGTTATCGAAGGTACTGTAATTGGTTTTCTCGGAGGGCTCGCGGGGATTATAATTGCCATAGTGGCAGGACCGACCTTATCCGGGGCTCTGATTCGCAGCGCGGAATTCCAGGTTTCGCTCCCAACTTTACAAACAACACTGGTCGCGCTTGGCCTGACTATGCTTTTGGGAGCGTTTGGGAGTTTATATCCCGCCTGGAGCGCATCCAAGAAAAGTGCAGTGGAGGACCTCGGGTATGAGTGATACGAGTGATGCAAAGGACGGCATCATAGTTTTGAAAGACGTCAAAAAGGAATACCGGGTAAAAGGAAGGTCTGTTCCCGTGCCTGCATTGCGAGGGGTGAACCTGAGGATTCCGTCAGGGGCCATGGTTGCAATAAAAGGGGCGAGTGGAAGCGGCAAGACAACACTCCTCCAGATGATAGGTGCCCTTGACATACCTACGTCTGGCTCAGTTAAAGTAAATGGAAAGGAACTGTCGAAGATGGACGAGAAGTATTTGACAGAGTATAGGGCGAAAACACTTGGTTTCGTATTCCAATCATTCAATCTGCTGCCAGATTTAACTGTCATAGAAAACGTGGAGCTTCCGATGGAGGCATTGAATGTACCCAAACAGGAGAGAAGAAAAAAGTCTCTTAAACTTTTAACCGCAGTTGGAATGATAGATCGGAGCGACTATAAGCCTCTAAAAATAAGTGGCGGGGAGCAGCAGAGGGTTGCAATCGCGAGGGCATTAGCCAACAACCCGACCATAATCCTGGCAGACGAACCGACCGGGAACTTGGATTCGATAACCGGTGCAAAAATAATTCGATTAATGGACGATATACGAAAAAATAGAGGTACGACTGTGGTGATTGTAACGCACTCAAACAGTGTAGCAAGAATGTGCGAGAACGTAATCACGATAAGGGACGGAAAAATCACCAGTGAACAAGACCTCAGGGAAGTCGAGGATGACGAGAGCGAGAGAAGAACACTAAAGGCGAATTTATCCTTGTCTGGAAAGGTTGCAAATAGATTATTTGAGGCAGGATACGACACCCTGGAAAAATTAGAGGAAGCTACCCCGGAGGAGTTGACGAAAATCTTAGGAGATTCCAATAAAGCTAAGAAAATAGTCAGGAAGGTAGAGATGCTCAAAGAGCTCAGGGATGAGAAGATCGAATAACCCGGAGATTAAAGAGTGTATTGCACATTCTCAAACCAGATAGAGATATTGCGCACAAACACAAAATCGTGTTGTAATCTCAGCGAGATTTCCATTCTGAGGAATAACACAATTTAAGGAGTTAGAAGGGTAAATAATACATATAAAATTATGTTAGTTTTGTTTGAAACTAGCAAACACGGGTGAAACGTTTGAAATGCCCAGAATGCGGTAATGTGCAGTTAGAATATTTGGGAGACAACATATACAGTGCAAACAGTGTGAAGAGATAATAGGCGAGGAATGCGAAAAGAAGAAAGTTGGAGCACATCGCTCAATTTCAAATTGGTCGGACTTTATCGAAAGATTGATTGGGGAAGAGAACGATTAAAGTGTTTGAAACAAAAATAAACATTCTACGATATCTTTATAACTGCTCTCATTATTTCTTTATGTATAGATGTGAAGAATGACTTTCCAGTTAAATGTTGTCTGCAATACTCCCCTCGCTTCTGTCGAAGACATGGAAACAGCCGTGCGCACGTTTCTTTTTCAGGTCGGGTATCTGCGTTCCGATTATGAGCCGAAAACAAATGCTACAGAGATCGAAAACAGCGTTCCATATAGGTTGTTCGTAGATTGTCTTTTGAAACAGAGGGAGAAGGGCTGGAGCGTCGAGGAGCTCGCGAAAACTCTCAAGACTTCCCGCCCTACCGTTTACAGGCATTTAAATAAATTGAAACTGCTTGATGTATTGGAGGAGAATTTCATAGAATCCAGCGCTTCAGAGGACGGGCGGAAGGAATACCGCATACGCTACGGCAATTTCTCTACTGCCTGGAGTTTTACGGAAACAAACATCAACGCTACACTGAAATATTACAGAAACATCGTCAGCAGCATATCCAAGTCGCTAGGCGACGAAGGCCTCCTCCGCGCAAACGCAGACGAAAGCGCAAAATTAAGAAAGGACACTGCAGGGGATGCACAATTTGAGATCCAGCTTTCAAATGAACACATAAACGCATCAGGAAAATTTGAGATTGTTGCTGCAGACTTTCTTAAATTGACAGGTTACATACCCACAAATGAAAATAACGTCAACATAAGCGCAATAAAAAAAGAAGCGTCGTACAGATTGTTTGTCGATTGCTTTTTGAAGCGGGGCGATAAGTCTTGGAGCGTTGGCGAGATGGCAACACTGCTAAAAACCACTAAGCCGACAATCTACAGGCATTTGAAAAGAATAGAAGGGTTTGGCATCCTGGATAAACTCCTGTTAGACGAGTCTACGCCTCCGAAGAAGCTGTACAAACTAAAATACGGTGATCTTTCAAAAGCTTGGAACTTCACGGAAGCATACGTAAAAATCGCTGCAGAGAATTATAGGAAAAGCGTCGACCATATCCAGAAACTGGTAGAAAATGAATGAGTGTACCTCCGCTTGGGACAGAATCAGTAATCTTCGAAGTTATATGTGTGCCAAAGAGGTGTTTTATGAAGGCGATCCCGCTTACATCCGACAGTCTTGGCACCAGAGGCGTTTATGGAAAGTTTAGTATAGGTGTCCCGCTATTATGGTTGTTTACGCCCCCACTTCTTATATATACCCACACGATAATTGGCACGGCTCATCTATGCTGGTGGAAAATAATATGGCTGTATTGAGTGTTGACGATCTAGCAAAGGCTATCCAGAATAGTGTAGAAGGAAAAAAAATAGAAGAAAAAGACGCGAAAAAGATGGCCGAGCACGTGATGAACTTTTTCGGATATAGCGACAGGATTATAGACAATATTTTAGAGCCAGAAGATAGGGACGTATTCTATATGCTTGAGGACTCCGGTATTTTGGTTACGGAACGCGAAGAGACGACTCTGTACGATGGCAGGGAATGGAGAATACATTATTGGTTATTTCAGAGGAACATCATAGATGGGTTGTTAGAGGGTGCTATGAAAAGAGCAAAAAGAGAAGCGGAAACATCGACAATTTATGATGAATTGTTTTCTGAGGAAAGTACGCTTCCAGAAGACGTTTGGATTAGGGGATAAAAGCATAAATTAATAATCCTCAGCATCAATAAGGGAATTATGCTGATAACAATAAGCGGTTTACCCGGATGCGGGAAAACAACTGTCGCTAAACTCCTATCACAAAAACTCCTTCTGAGATATGTTTCTGCGGGAGAATCATTTAGAAAAATGGCAGAGCAAAAGAATATGTCGCTTTTGGATTTTGGAGAGTATTCGAAGGCACATCCCGAAGTAGACCGGGAAATAGATCAAGCGCAACTTGAAATGGCCAAGGACGGAAACGCAGTAATGGACGGGAGACTCAGTGGATGGCTAGCGAAAACCAATAACATCAAAGCGTTAAAAATATGGCTGAACGCCCCGCTCAAAACACGTGCGGAACGTATAGCTAAAAGGGAAAACATAGATATGGAAGTATCCATGAGGGATATAAAACGAAGAGAAGATTGCGAAAGAGAGCGTTATGAGAAGTTGTACAATGTGAACATGAGTAACTCGCTCATTTACAATATGATTGTAGACGCCAATAAAAAGACACCGGAAGAGATATGCAAACTAATACTGGATGAAGTTGCCTCTATCGAAGATCGGCACACACTGTCGTTCGAGGAAGGAATTAAGAACCAGATAAAAACCAATAAATGAATGCTGTTGAAAGATCAAAACGGCGAGGCAATATCCAAACATTCGTTCTGTGAATTTGTGAGGCCAATGGATGAAACCGCATCTTTTTAAAAGTGAAAATAAAAGATTGATTAAAAAAAAGGACACGACAAACCATGATTACGGGAAACCCCCCAGTGAGCGCTCGCTCACAGAGAAGATAAAGTCAGGGGTAATCATCATCGACAAACCTTCCGGTCCCACAAGCCATCAAATTTCCGCATGGGTAAAGAATATTTTGGGCATCGAGAAGGCGGGGCACAGCGGCACACTGGATCCAAACGTCACGGGTGTGCTTCCGATCGCGCTTAACGATGCCGTGAAGGCAATCGGGACTTTCAACTACGGCAGCAAGGAGTATGTAGGTATTGCACGTTTTCATAAGGACGTTGAAGAAAAAAAGATTCGAAATATCTTCGCAAAATTTGTCGGAGAGATTTATCAAACACCTCCTGTGCGTTCTGCGGTAAAAAGAGAGTTAAGGAAACGGTGGATATACTATCTCGACATCTTAGAAATCGAGAACAGGGACGTCCTGTTCAGGGTGGGTTGCCAGGCCGGAACATATATACGAACGCTGGTAAACGATATCGGACTGATATATGGAAATGGCGCCCATATGCAGGAGCTTAGAAGGACAAGAGTCGTACTATTCACAGAAGAAGATGCTGTCACCCTTCACGAACTCAAGGACGCTTTTGTTGCATGGAAGGAAGAGCATAACGAAGAGGAGTTAGACAAGATTATCCATCCTATGGAAGCGATAGTGGAGCACATTCCGAAGGTTGTTGTGAAGGACAGCGCTGTAGATGCATTATGCCATGGAGCAAAATTGGCACTTCCAGGAATACTTGAATTAGACGAAAATATCTCGAATGGCAGTCTGGTTGCGATAATGACATTAAAGGGCGAGGCAGTAGCGCTCGGAAATGCAGTATTGTCTTCGGAAGAGATTATGGAAAAGAACGATGGATTTGCTATAGATATGCGGCGAGTATTGATGACGCCCGGCACATACCCATCAATGTGGAAAAAGAGAAAATAGGAAACAGTTCGGCAAACGCAACATTGGGTGTTTTGCTTTATTTTGAAAGAACGGCGACGACACGCGTGATTAAATATTTGTTAAAGAACGGAATGTGCCTTAAAAATTTAATGTTCTTTATTGTACGGCGTTCAAAACTAACAACTTTAAAATCCCGCATCTTAACAATATCCTCAAATTCTTCGATTGAAATGCGGTTTAATTCCTGAAAGTGCTCAATAACCGACAACTTACCGTGTCTCGGTTGGGGATCCATTCTTTTTATCACGCGGATAAGGGTTTCCGAGGAAAAAAGCAGCTGACACCAGGGGATGTAAATGTAATCGTACAGGTGTGCCGCGTACGCATCTGTCCATGGCGGGAACTCAAGGCATATCCTGCCATTTTCTTTAATAACTCTTTTGCACTCCTCCAGTACTTTGGGCAGTATCGGTCTTTTAATGTGTTCTATTACGTCGTTCATGAAGATAATATCAAACTTATCTGATTCAAAAGGCAACATATCCAGGCTTCCAACACGGAATTCTGCGTTCGACACCCCTTTCTTCTCGGCAAATTCTTTTGCATATTTTATGTGCTCTTCATCGATATCTATCCCTGTAATCAACTTACATCCGTTTTCGGCGTAAAAGATCGTTTTTCCGCCAAGTCCGCAACCGGCATCTAGGACCATTTTGTCTTTCAGGTCGATATACGGGGCGTATAACGCTAAGCCATCTTTAGCCCAACTATGCTCCGCTTCAGAATAAGCCTGTGGAGATTCCCTGCCCGCCACCTTCTTTTTCGGAAAGAACTTATTTAAAAATAAACAAAAAAACTCTCCCGATTTCATAATTTTACCTTTTATACGTTTCAATACCACTCGGTATTATCTAACCATTGCGTGACTAATACATGCGCTCGCTTAAAATACTTTCCAAAAAGCCATCGCCTTATAAAAAACTTCATCAATATAAATCAAAAATTCAAATCAGATATGCGAAAATCATCAGTTCTCAGTCAATCTTTATTTTGTACGTTTTTAAAGTAATGTATATCGCCCCCATATCGAAATACTTATTCAACCATCGAAATCAGGCACAAACCCCTTATTCTCCTTCGTTTTCTGCGGTGCGCCCGTACCGTTATTCGCCCGATAAAACCCAAACTCATACGAACTGAATGCGATATCATATACGACAAATGTAAAATCCAAAACTACAGCCAGATGTTTCCGATATCAAGCACCATCAATTTCCCTTCAATTTTATACAAATATTTTTTATACTATTATATTGTTATGCATTCTCCCGACTCAAAATCATATTTTTATGTTAAAGCGGAGATGAAAAATGACAGAACATATTAATTTTGTTCGAAAGACGAGGAATCACTCGGTTAGCACCATAGTAGCGGCATTTGTTACACTATTGTTCGTAATGCCGCCGGTATCAGCATTTCAGGAGAGGCAATACTCTGTATATATCTCGCTCCTGCCGCAGGAAATCGTGATATCAGACATAATGCCTGCGTTCACCATTGTCGCTGCGTGTATGAGTGCGCTTATAGTGGTAGGCGCCTCCATTGCATCCGGCAGCCATACGTGGAGAGGCAACTGGTGTGGAGACGATGGTTACAACGGCTACAGTCCCGACCCCAGCGGAACCGGCCACCTCATCGGAAACGATGCGGAAATATATTTCAACATGTACATGAACGACAACGACGATGACTATATACCATACTGGACCGAAGTGTCATCATATCCGACAATATTGGATCCAACACGCCCGGACTACGATGTCAACAACGATAAAATCCCCGACTGGTGGGAAAGAAAGATGTGGATGGATTTGGAAACAAACAATGCGAACGGAGATTACGACAGCGACGGCTTAACTAACGTAGAGGAGTTCTACCTCGACAAACCAGTACCCACCTCACCAATAACCACAAGTACGTTTGTTTCTCCGAGCCAGGCGATTTATATGGGGGACCCATGGACAAAGGACATATTCGTGGAAGTTGATTGGATGGGTGGTTGTGTATACTATGGCGATCACAGGATGAGGACCGATGCCGTGAATAAAGTAATTACGGTGTTTGCACAACACGGAATAATATTACACATTGATGATGGAAATATGGGAGGTGGAACAATTGTATCTCCCCACAACTATAATGTAGGCCTAGAAAACGGTGGAACATTTTACACAGTGTATAAATCTAATAATTTTGCAACAACAAGAAACGGTATATTCTACTATTGTCTCTTCGTACATCGAATATGTATGAATGGCGCGGATAGCACGGGATGGGCAGAGGACATCCCTGGTGACGATTTCGGTATCGGTGATGATAATATCCGAAGTGTCGTATATCCACTTAGACCATTTGATTCTCCAGAATTCCTTCAGGCAGTTGTTTTCATGCACGAGTTGGGGCATGCTTTGGGTTTGTTGCACATAGACAGTAACGATAATGTCCCCGATAACCCCAATGAAGCAAAATCGGCAATGTGGACAACTGAAAACTGGATACAAATGATAACGCAAACACTATATCTTGACTATCATCAAAATGAATGGGCTGCACTTAATTTCGCAGGTTTGAACGATGGTGATTAAAGGATGCTAATGAAAAAACTTAAGATCGTGTTGCTTTTGGTATCGATTATTCTCATAATATCCACTATTTGGTCCGCTCTTGTTTTTTATGGGCTCAATACTGTCTGGTTCTACGATTCGGACAGAAAAGTTATCGAGGTGTCTATCGAAATAATGCCTGATGGTGATGGCGAATACAGTATTTACATACCCGCTGTTGAAGTTGGGAATGGTACGGTATCGATGATAAACAATGAATTTAGAATGGATAGGCAATTATCATCTCTGAATTTATCACACATATCTGAAAGAGGAAATGCACTTATAATTACAGCAAATGGCACAATCAAGTTGACATACGGTTGGAATGGTAAAAGAACGGATTATATTGAAAAAAACATACATTACCTCGGCATGTTTGCAGGAAAGAATCAGACAAACAGCAATATGTACTGGATATTTTTCAACAGTACTGTGGTCCATGGTGGAAACATTTCCATCAAAATGCATCAAGAAATTGGTCGCAGTTATTTCAACACAACTACTCTCCATGCAAGTTTAACACGCGGCTGGGGGGCGTACAATACAACATATAATGGAGGCGCATCATAATAAGGATGGACGATATTTGTGATGGTCTGTAGGTTAGCAGCACATCCGCCCCATTCCTCAACTAGAACAGTAGAACAAAAAATCAAACATGGTGAAATATGCTCCAAATCTCAATCCGCAAATGCCGCTCAAGCGGACGACGAAAAAAGAAATCACTCGGAGCGAGTACTCTCGAATCTGGCGGCGTTCTTCCGCCGTCTTACCGAACAATTTTTAATAATTTTATCGTTCTTTTCGAAATTTTTGTGCGGACATACGACATAATGTTGCTACGACAAGATGTTGGAGGCGTCACAATTCCGCATTAAACCATATAAAAAATTCCTGCGTATTGTTAAATTCCCTATATGACCTATCCGAATATGCCGCGTATATCTTGGCGATTTCCAACCTGCTGGTCCTCTGCCATTGATCTTTGTATATTCCGATTTCTGAATCGATCCGGCGGTATGTATCTGAGATGTAATCACCTGTCGGGTCAAGTATGCTTGCATTCCCAAATTCGTTTTTTACAACCGTGCTTACGTGCCCGCTTTTGTCTGTAAATTCTATTTCAAAATTGACTGCTTTGCTGTCGTTCTGCTCTGCATGGAACATGCTTAACAAAAGGTTTGCCCAGTCTTCGCAATCCCCCTTCCCCCGCTCAAGCGTTTCGTTCGGATAAAGGAAATTGTCCCAGCGTATGTTTCCGCTTACGTATTCTTTTGTTATCGGGTCATAGAAAGGAGGGCTTACAATGGGGGTGTCGTTATTATAGCCGCTGTGATTTTGTATCCTGTCGCGCACCCACATGTATAGCGCACGAACATCATCCGTTGTTAGCGCCCTGTCGTAACTAGATTTTAGAATTTCTTTAGTTTTATTCACAACTGTTGGATCACTGGGCGTTACAAACAGCATGGCGTCCTTCCCCAGTCCCCAACGAACCTCTATATTTTTTCTATAATTGTAAAAACTTTCATCCATCTCTGAGAACTCCTTCTGCAGTTTTTCATACCTAAATCGCATATCGATTACCGAAACTATGTTTGCTATTATAATTATAGTAAATACAATAACTACAAACGTCATGGATTTTAGGCGGTCTATATCGTATTGGCCTTCGATAACTTTTTCACCACCTGCCCTGCCTTCTACGGCGGCTTGTCGGGGCTCAGCAGTTAGATTTTTGTCTTTCTCCTTGAAGGGCTCGCCTGTCATATTCGTGCACTCTCATGGAATTTGTAAACTTTTGTTATATGCGTTATATCGTCCTAAACACTATTATAGTTAGAATTGAAAGCAGTATGGATGTCAACAGGGAATACGCCGCACTGCTTCTAAGTATCGACGTAGTGGAATTTATAACCGCACTCAGCCGCGTTGTATTCTCAAAGCCGAATACCCTCAAATCATGCACTATTGTTGATTTTGCACCAACTTCAACTTCTTCAAGATTATCAACCGCATTAAGCACAGTGCTTCTAGTAATCTTAACGATGCGGTCTAAGTCGGTATTGAAGCCAACCGGGTGATGGGCGCCGAGTGTTACATGTATCACATGATTGTCGCTGGTAAACACTTCCGCCTCATCAACTATGTCTTTAATGCTCTCGAGGAGCCTTTCTCTCAGCGAGGGCACCATGTTGTTCCCATCAAACAGTATGTACGCTGTTTTTTGATTGTTGACCTCCACAACCAATGCCTGAATCCCCTGTTTTGCGACGCCTTCCTTTAGCGTCAGGGTTTTGTCCTGGGCGACGCCCGCTCTTATTTTCTCAAATGTTTTCTTCTTGCACTCTCCTACACATTTTTCAACGAGCGATAGAACTTCGAAGGAATCTTTCGATCCGAAAAATATCGAACCGCTGCCCGGTTCGATGCAATTATGAGCATCAATAAACGCCGCGTCGGTAGCACCTTTGTTTTTGGCAGTCAGGGCAGCAGCATATCCTGTAGGGTAGTCGATATCATCAGTAGGCAGCGGCGAGGATGTATGCACCAACAATGCAAAGTCATTGAAAGATTGAGCGCAAACATCAAATGTGTTCCTGCATCTTACAAATTTACTGGCATGATTAGAATATTGGAGTTCTCCGACGCTTCTTTTTACCTCTTCTATAATTTTATTGCATTCTTCAGAAGTCGCAGGGTTTTGATCGTGCGTTGCAGATCCATGAAACAACAATACATGCTCGGTAAGCTCGCTTAATCCACTTGCAATCTTTGTTGGTAGATTGCTTCCACCTATGTGCCCGAATGGTCCAGGATGTACCGATGGAACTATTACGAGCGACTTTATTTCACCCTCTGCCTTAAAAGCGACAATACCTACGTTAGCATCTATTGTTTCAGAAAACGAATGGAAGAATTTTTCCAACCCCTTTCCCTCGTTGCCTGTTGGTTCCGTAAAGTTGGCAAGGGTATGGTTAACTATGTCTAAACCGCTATTTTCAAAGTTTCTTCTAAACGGAGACGTGACAGCTTTCATAAACAGAATCGTGGAGAATAAGAATATCGAGAACAATATGACGCTAACTAGGACATCGGGTTTCCCTAAGGGGTAGAGATATAGAATTGCTAGAAACCCAAGAACAGATTGATTCGAACTTGCCAACAGGGAACGAAGATTGCTGGCATTTGAAACAGTCACCATCACCATGTGCCGCAGCCATATTATCATCGCATAGCCAAATATGATGATATAGTATGTTTCGAGGTATATGAAATATTGAAGAACCTTGCCAACCAATATTACGGCGCCAATAACAGTCAGCGATATAAATGCCAATAACATAGAGCGCCTGCTATAAAATATCCCATCAAGTGCCTTAGCAAGCGGCGTAGTGATAATGCCAGAAATGAAGGCGGGGAGTGCCAACAAAATTGTACTGTATATCATACTTGAAGTCAAATCTATGGTGGAACCGTTTCGTAACTCGTTTTGAGAATATCCGAGCACAAGGCCAAACAATATGGAAACAAGGAATATAGGGGCGATCATCCACAGCGGATTCGGTGCAGAGAACATATATCGTGCTATATTTGCGGTTTTCTCTATATTTTTCTGGGCATGACTTATGCTTTCTACGCTTTTATATTTCATACCTTTACCGGGTTCGATTGAATCAAGGGCTATTTGAATAAAATTAACTAGGCGCACTGATGGCGCAAAAAGTTTTCGGGTCAAAGAAAATTTATACACTTTAACAACAACCTCTTTCCTTAGATTCATACCTCTTGTGTCATACTTATTTCCGTTTTACGATTTTTATAATGTCCTTCAGGGTAGGCAAAGCATCGTCATGATTCTCTACGAGCGTGCCTGTCACGATTATATCCGCACCGGCGCTTATTACACCTTCCGCGCTCTCTTTAGTTCTTATGCCACCACCGACAATAAGTGGTATCGAAATGCTATTTTTTACAGCCTTTATCATGTCCTTCGGCACGGGCTCTGGAGCACCGGAACCGGCTTCCAAATATACAAGTTTCATTCCGAGGTATTCGGCGGAAAGTGCATAGCCGACGGCTGTGTCCATATCATTTCGTTTCACTGCCTCCGCATTGCCGACTTCGCCTGCTTTCATGCCCGGCTCTACTATTATGTATCCCAGGGAGATTGGCTCTATGTTCAGCTTCTTTATTATTGGCGCACCCTTCATCTGTTCCCGCACTATAAACCTAATATCCCTTGAATTTAGCATGCTCATAAAGTAGATGGCATCAGCAAATTTACTAATGGTTTTTACATTCGTTGGGAACAAGATTACTGGGATATCCACCCTCTTCTTAATTGCCTGCACGGTTTCGTCGAGGAGTTGTGTGGTAACACCCGTGGAGCCGCCTATCATTATCGCGTCAGTGCCTACACTGTATGCATTCGAAGCAATCTCGCCTGCACGCTCGGGACTCTGTTTGTCCGGATCTAATAGCGTCATGTGAAGTTTTTGTGATTTCAATTTTTTTATAAGGGATGCATAAACACTCACGATAAACCTCCGATAAGGAATGCAATCAAGGCGACAAACATAGCAAGTTTAGCTCTTTTCGATGCCTGCCTCGGATGTTTAAATAGAATGACGATACAGTAGATAAATACCACGTCTGCCGCCGCAACGATTGCCAAGTAGAGCCAGTTTCCGAATATGCCAAGGCAGTAAGGCAGAGGGCTCAAGACAATTGCAGAAGCAAATGAAATTGAACCAACTATACCTGCATTCCTCTTTCCAACAACCTTTGGGAGCGTGCGTCGGTCCACATCTCCTTCCACGTCTTCTATACTTTTGACAACTTCCCTGCCAAACGTAGCAAGGAACGCTAGGAGCGCAAGGATTCCGCTTACTTCGATGCTGTTAACAACGGCGCCTCCGAACAGGAATATGCTTGCTACAAGGTAACCGATGTTCAAGTTTCCGACGACTCCTCGCCTCTTCAAATTGATTTCGTACGCGATCAGGGCTGCGGCGTTGATCATGGCAATTCCAAATGCGAGGGAATTGATGTAGGATGCTGTAACCGCACCGACACCGAATAATATTATGGAAAATAGCAAGGCAGTTTTTGGACGCATCCTGCCCGAAGGCACCGGCCTGTCGGGGTGATTGATTTTGTCCGTTTCCCTGTCCACGTAGTCGTTCAGGGCATTGCCTGCGCCGATAAACAAGAATGCCGTAGTCATGCCCAAGATAGCCGGGGCAAGGTAGTATGTAATGCCGTAAAGTCCAACCTCCGCTAGGGCGCCGATGAGCACACCGATGCTAGCCATTAGACAATTGAGCGGGCGAATTATTTCAATGAACCTTTTCATCGGGATGAGAATTATGTCGAGACTATAAAGTTTATTGGTCGAGATTAAAAAACATTGATATGTTCAACGATATCGCCCCAAACCGTTGATTTTCGGAGGATATCACATAGTTTTCTTGAAACTCGTAACATTTCCAAAACAATGAGGCGTTGTCTAAAATTTTTGAAAATTTAGCTGCCTAACTTTATATCATAAACACTTATATATGTTAATTTCCATATACTCTTCACTACCCAGGGATGGGCAAGAGGGATGCAAAATGAGAAAATTGTTAGTTTGGTCTATAGCAGCAGTCTTATTGACAGCTGGATTTTTGATGTTGGTGCCAACAGTTAAAGCGGTCGGGCCTTCTATCGACGTCGAGGCTAGCACCTACGACCTTGCCAGGATTTACGGCGTACACGTTCCTGGAGAAACGCTGAGCATAAAAGTTACGGATGCGACTGCAAGCACGAACTATAAAGTTCGAATAAAGATAGGGACTACGGAGAAAGCAAATGATACTGTGATAACCGATGCAGCGGGCAGGGCGACGTATCTGTATACTATCCCCGATAGTTCTTTGATGCCTGATGGAGGGTATACCATCGAATTGGTGAATCTAAACACGAGCGCTACTATGGATTCAACATATATTGCAGTCCAGAAGTACTTTATCAACATGGCACCCGAAAGAACATCCTATATGCCCGGAGAGCAAGTAAATACAACATATACTATAAATCTGCTAAAAACCGGTGAATTGGCGCCATCTGGGTATGGGAGAAGAACTGCTACTGGAGGAAACCTCACATTCCTCGACGAAACGTATACAGAAGCATCCGGGAAGTTTACTTTTCTACTTGCAGGGCAAACACAAGTCGGTGCATCGCACAGAGTGAGTATATGGTTTAACGACACGGTTTCTGGCACAACTCCTATAAGAAGTGCGAGCAGCAGTTTCTCATTCAATGCAGTTAATTTAGGCATAGGCATAAGCGCTGACAAGTCATCATATTCCCCCGGCGACATAGTGACATTGACTATTACATCCAATGTTCCAAATACACAGATAAATAGCATAGAAGTGAAAACAGGGGTAGCTTTTGACCAAACACTCTCCAAATACAGCAAATCGAACCTAGACGTCAAAACCGATTCTCAGGGAAGGGCAAAGTACACATTTAAATTGGAGGACGATGCAAGAGCTGATGATACATACAAAGTTTCTGTGAAGTCAGGCTCTTCTGATGCGAGTACCACATTCAAAATAAACCAGCCGAGTCAGATATTCTCTGCAGACATACAGAGCGATAAAATCGAGTATCGCCCAGGGGAGAAAATAAAATTGACTGCGATTGCTTCGTTAGTAAAAAATAATGTTGTGCAGAAATCTACAACAAACAAATACATTTACACCATTACGAATAATGCGGGTAGTGTTTTGAGCCAGACTACAGCGGACAAAGACACATTCGAATACGAAATTCCGAAAACACAGATAGGTGCGCTTACATGTGGCATTGTAATATTCTCATCAGAAGGAAAGTGCGCTATGGACTCGATTAATGTGAATGTTCCTTACGCCATAGTCAAACTAGTAGCACCAGACGAGTTCAGAGCTGGAGACACGATAGTTGTAAGTTACGATATTCAAAGCGAATTGATGAGCAGTCCGACCCTATACTATAAAATAAAAGAATGCGGTAGTGGAACTGCCACCATAGTCCAGCAGTCCATAAACACAACAACAAAAAGCGGCTCGTTCTCTTTCGATATTCCCACTGCACCAGATAGCGCCTATCAGATAACAATATACGCAAGCGAGAAAGGGCAACTAGTGGATAAGACAATAACAATAAAGAAAGTAACCGGCTATGAGCTATCCATAAAATTCCAAGATCAAGCCGTTAAACCCGGCGACAACACAAAAATATCATATGCTTTGTCCTCTAGGGAAGGGAAAGAACTCAAGGGGCCGTTCACATTAGTAGTGACAGTTGTCGGTGCAACGCAGACCTCTACATTTGTGGTGGATGAACCTGTTGGAACTATAACATATGCAGTGCCTGAAAGCCTTAGCGATAGCGCAGTATTGCTTACAGTATCGTCTTCTAATTCTGGTGGCACTCCATTAACTACAGCGTTTACAGCACTCCAGGTTAAGAAATCACCAGCCATAAGCGATGTTATGGGAAGCGGAGCGTTCGATGTTACTGTGCTAAGCATATCCGTGATCGCACTCATAATCGGCATCCTTGCTGTGCTTAAACTGTTCGGTATCATAAAGATCGGTGGCGGAAGCGGAGAACACCACGTTGGCGGAGTTCCACCCAAGTCGCACACCGGAACCTTCGAACCGATGCGCCCAGCTCCACCCGCACAACCAACGCCTCCTGCAACCCAATCGCAACCGCAGCCACCAGCAACCCAGCAAGTACAAGCACCAGCAACACCAGCACCAAAAACACTAGTCAAATGCTTCAAATGCAGCAATGAAATCGAGATAACATCCAAAGAAAGGCCATTGATAGTTACGTGCCCAAAATGCGGCGAAAAAGGGATGTTCACGTAAAGACATTCCTACAACACTAAAGACTATAGGCCTTACGAATTTGGCTAGGCAACAAATCTTGGTTGGGCAGGTCGCCCAATCATTCTACATTTTTTTAATTTCGTTCTCTACAATATCAAAAAATTCGTTGATGCCCACGTTATGTCTTCTTGCCACAAGTAAAGCGATTGCTTCATTTGTAGCCGGAAATTCGGCCTTTATTTTGTTTATTTCTGATACAACATCACTTTCGTTAATCTTCGTATCCTTGCTTATCTTCTCAACTATATTCATAAAAACATTCCTTCTCGATTTATACGCAAGGACGTTTTTATCCGGTTTGAAATCTACGGCCGTTTCTATTTTACTTACGTCAAAGGTTGGGACAGCTTCATTATTTTCGGTAGTGATAAGATTCAATTCTTTACAGAGCGTCAGCAACTGTCCCGCCTCGGTAGGTGAAAACCAGTGAAGGTCGTACGAAACTATGTTGATAAAATCCTCAGTTAGCAGAGTCTTCTTCCCTTTTATATTGAACACAAACGAAAGAATGCGTTTCAGTTCTTCCAAAACATCCACTTCTCCTAAATCTGATTCGCCTCTGGCAGTGCGGAGAAATCGAACATTATGCCGGCGGCTCCAATATTCTCTAATTCATTCTTGTCAATATCTGTTATTCTTGCCCCACTCAAATATAGTGTTATGTTCTGTGCGATCCACGCTAGCGTATCTCTATGGACTCCGTTCATGGGCTCTTTTTGGTGGTCTGTAAACATAACCCTTTGGTAGCCAAACTGTTTAATTTTATTGACGGCGGTCTGGACGTCCACGTCCTTAATACCTTTGCAATTGCTAACAATTTTCCCGTTGTATTCAATGCTCGGTATTATGTTCTCCGAGAATTCATATGCCGTCTTTAAATCTCCGCAGTCGTCTATGATTTTTGTAGGCAATATTACATTGTCCGCACCAGTTAACAAGGCATCTATGATCCCCTCGATATCCCTAATGCCCGCATCGAGCCATATGGTATTATCTTCCGCAAGGGATTTCAACAATTTTATCTGAGGTTTGTTCTTTAGGACGCCGTTGACATCGATGATCAAGAGTTTTTCAAATTTCTTGGAGAAGTGAGACGCTAGTTCATCTATTTCAATAATTTTTCCGTCTTTGTTCGTGGCTTTCCTATACCTGTTATTTTCACAGATCACAACATTGCCGTTTAAGATGGATATTGCGGGAATAACTTCTATACTATCACCGATTTAGAGTATAACTGTGCACTACATAAATAATTTGGTTGTGCTGGAAGAGCACTCAATAACCTGTTGGATTTAGTGCATAAAAACCTAACCTTTATATTATGCTACACTATATCGGGCAATTGGGGGGTATTTAGTGTTTGAGACGATTATTCATTACCTGCTGTTAATTGCAGTGGTGGTATTCGTCATCATGGCGGTTGAATTAAAGGACCTTATGAAATCCGCAATATCCCTTGCAATCGCGAGTGTTATTTTGGGAATGATTTTTTATCAACTGTCTTCTCCGTTTGCGGCGGTATTCGAAATAAGTGTTGTGGCTGGGCTGATAACCGTACTCTTTATGAGTACAATAAGCCTAACATCAGAGAAAGAGAAGGGCGAGGGTGACAGCAATGAACAACAGAATTGACATCAGAATGAACGTAATCGCCCTTAGCGGCATTATATTGCTTATCTGCGTTGCATTGATAGGCAATTTACTTTTAACTGGTAATGCACCGACCGTTAAACCCGGTACCGATGCGTCATTCGGCGAGGCATTGTGGAAGGATAGGTCGCTGGATGTTTTCGGACAGATACTGATAATATTTGCCGGCGTGCTAGGCGTGATGGCGCTTTTTAGAAAAGGGGGCGAAGAATGGGACTGATAATCGACGAGATCTGGAAAGCGGATACAATCGTTGTGTTGCTCTTGGTCGGTATCGGCCTATACTGCCTCCTCTCTAAAGGCAACATGATAAAGATGATCATAGGCATAGAAATTATGGCAAAGGGTGTTATGCTCAACTTCGTGATGTCGGGTTATCTGCAGAATAATACTGGACTCGCCCAGGCACTAGTCATAACCGTGATTGTAATAGACGTAGTGATAGTCGCACTGGCCCTATCGCTTATCGTAAATGCATACAAACATTACGGCACGCTGAAAATCAATAGTCTAACGAGGTTGAGAGGATAATGATACTGCCATACTCCTATATATTGGCAATCGTGACGCCGATAATCGGTGCCGCACTTATTCCATATATTGGTAAGCCAGATTCAAAAATCAGGGTATGGTTCGCTGTTTTATGCGGTTTCCTCACAGCATTCTTTACATTACTCTTGATACCCAACATCACCGAGAAACCGGTAACGTTTGAATGGATTCCAGGCCTGATAACATACACCTTCTCGCTGGACGCAATAAGCGTGTTTATGGCAATCATAGCAGGAACTATCGGCTCGCTGGTAGTCCTCTTTTCTGTAAAATACATGGAAGGGCAGGAAGGTTTGCCCAGATATTACGCGCTTACTCTGTTATTCATCGGCGCGATGATAGGGCTCGTATTGACGGACAACTTATTGATATTATATTTCTTCTGGGAACTGGTAGGATTGTGTTCTTATGCTTTGATAGGATTCTATTATAAAGATCCGAAAGCCGCAAGAGCTGGAATGAAGGCGTTCCTCACAACCCGAGTCGGTGATGTTTTCCTGCTCGTTGGCATATTGACATTATACTGGGCGACAAACACTTTCAGCATAAGAGACATTATGGGTGCCGCTTCTACCATACCCGCTGATAAACTATCCCTCGCGGCATTTTGTTTCATAATCGGTGCGATTGGTAAATCCGCCCAGGTGCCTCTCCATGTATGGCTGCCAGATGCAATGGAGGCGCCTACCACAATAAGCGCGCTCATACACGCAGCGACAATGGTGAACGCGGGCATATATCTGATAGCGAGGATGTATCCGTTATTCCACAACGTAGGCGGTTGGCTGGATGCGATAATGTGGATCGGCGTAATCACAGCGCTCCTTGCCGCCGTAATGGCTGTGGTGGAGCCGGACATCAAGAGGGTTTTGGCATACTCTACCGTCAGCCAGCTCGGATTTATGATGTTTGCCTTGGGCGTCGGCGGATATTTCGCAAGTCAATTCCATTTAATGAGCCATGCGATATTTAAAGCGCTCCTATTCCTGTGCGCTGGTGCAGTTATTCATGAGGTTGGCACAAGGAACATGTATGAAATCGACGGCTCTGCAAGGAGCATGAAGATAACCAGGACCACATTTTTGATAGGCGTATTCGCCCTGTCCGGGATCCCGATATTCAACGGTTTTTGGAGTAAAGACATGGTACTGGCGTCTGCATACACACATGCAGGGGACGCAGCATCTGCATATGGCTACGCGGATATTGGATTTTACATGGCGTATCTTCCGCTCATCATTATCGTAATCGCTGCAGCATTCACTGTCGCTTATTCGTTTAAGGCGTATTGGCTGGTATTTGGAAAAAGGAAAGAGCAAAAAAAGTACGTTCACGAAGCACCCTCATGCATGACTGCGCCATTGCTCATACTGTGTTTTGCGTCCGTTGTGTCTTGGCTGTCTGTCGGATATTTCAGCAGATTGATCATAGACTACAATCCAATGGTGCATATCGAAGAAATGAATGTTCTTGAACTTGTTACCGAGACGTTTACGAGTATACCGATTCTTTTGACTCTCATAGCAATCTGTCTCGGTTTAACGGCGTTCGTATATAGAAAAGAAATTGCTAGAGCGATGCTGACAAGATACAGAGTAATATACGATTTTGTTAAGATCGGCTTCGGATTCGACGGATTATATCTCTGGATCGTAAGACGAATCCTGTCTCTTGGCCGAATATTCGTGCATCACGTAGAGGGGATTTTTGACAAATTCAATTACGGTGTTGCCTATGGGAGCAAGAGGTTTTCCGCAAGCTTTAGAAGGACGCACACAGGCAATCTGAATGTGAACTTGTTTGGGATAGTACTCGGAGTTCTTATCATGCTGGTCATACTGCTGTACGTTAAATAGGAGGTAAAAAATGCTGTATCCTTACGAACCACTGATGCTTTCGATAATAATGCTTCCGATAATGTCTAGTGTCCTTGTTTACTGCGTGGGAGTTAAAACAAAAACCGACCTTAAGTACGCTGCAGTTCTGACAATGATTTTCGTGTTCGTCCTTGCTATTATGCTTATACCTGCAGTACAAGATTACAACATATACAAGGTTTCTTATAGCGGCGCTGAGCCGATTGCGCACCTCGGAAAAGACGGTTCTCAGACGATTTCGATGGACATGCGAATAGACAGTTTAAGTTTAATCGTATTGCTGCTTACCTCCCTGGTTACTACGCTCGCCATGCTGTTCTCCATGCAATACCACAAAAAGAGGGAGATCGAAAACTCAAACAGCTATTATGCGTGCATGCTGTTGTTTGCCGCTGGCATGTTCGGAGTTCTTTTCTCCACGGATATGATTCAGTTTTATCTGTTCTGGGAACTTATGCTCATACCTTCCTATCTCCTTGTTACCTATTGGGGGGAGGATAAAAAACACTCGCAAAAGATCGGTCTAAAATACTTCATCTATACTCATATCGGCGCGGTGCTGATTCTTATCGGAATATTATTCACCTTTACACTGACTGGCAAGACTGACATGGAAACTGCGGGAGCGTTCCTCGGCACAAAGGATGCCAATCTAGTAAAAATTACAGCGTCCCTGTTCATCATCGGATTTGGGATAAAAATGGCAGTGTTCCCGTTCCATTCATGGCTGCCGGACACATATTCCAACGCACCGCTTCCAATCTCGGTGATGCTTGCGGGCGCGATGAGCAGTATCGGTGTTTATGGTTTAATACGATTCCTATTTACACTCTTTACGCACGACATCTTGATGAGTTTCACATACATATTATTGATAGTAGCGGTTATCACGCAGTTCTACGGCGCAATCATGGCGCTCGTCGAGAAGAACATAAAACGGATACTCGCGTACTCCAGCATTAGCCAGGCGGGCTATATTTTGTTCGGAATAGGCACAGCAGTTTCTATCGGTGTGGGGGGATCGATTCTTCACGCCGTTAATAACGGGTTGATAAAAGCCCTTCTGTTCATGGTGGTTGGTGCAGTTATTTTGATGACCGGTATCAGATATACGGACCAACTTGGCGGCTTGGCAGGCAAGATGCCCTTTACCGCATTTGCCGGCGTGGTCGGCGCTTTAGCGCTTGCTGGAATTCCGCCGATGAATGGATTCGTGAGCGAGTGGATGATACTTGCTGGCGGATTCGGTACAGCATATACTGTTTTAGCTATTCTTGCCGTTATTGCAAGCATTTTCACGATGGCATACTCGCTTAGATTCGTGAAAGAAATATTCTTCGGAGAACTGCCGAAGAATTTGGAATCAACAAAAGAAACTTCGTTAAAGATTTCACTCGTACTTGCAGTTCTAGTATTGTTGTGCGTGATTATAGGTATCGTGCCTACGCTGGTGACTGGTTTCATCAGGAACGCCCTGGGCTTGTTCAGGGGAATACTGGGAGGTTGGTAAATGGAGTTCTCTCTTACGCTTCAAACACTGATTCTGCTGCCTATGCTGTGCCTATTCATCGGTGCATTTCTTACCTATCTTATTGGAAGGATTTGCTATAATGAGGGGGTACCAAAACTAATCGGTGTGGTTTCCCTATTATTCATGCTTTTATCCCTTCTCTCGATTTACTGGCTATATACAAAACTTTCACCGCCTATCTCCGAGCTGCCGTTAGAGTACCCGACACCTGTAGATTCTACAAGCATATTCCTTAATTTAAAAGTAGATTCCTTGGGCCTGCTCATAGCAACAGTTGCAGCACTGATGGGTACTATAGTATCTCTGTACTCCATTACATACATGGAAAAGGACAGGGGGTTGGACAGATATTATTCACTGCTGCTCATGCTTGTCGGTGCCATAGTCGGATTGGCGTTTGTATCCGACGTATTTAGCTTGTATGTCTTCTTCGAACTGATGTGCATATCCTCTTACGCACTTGTTGCATTTAGAAAGGATAAGTGGGAGCCAATAGAAGCAGGCTTCAAATACATCGTAATGAGCGTCACAGGTTCTATACTTGTTCTGTTTGGGATTTCCATAATATTCTCCCAAACAGGCAAACTCGATTTTGCCAGCATTCAGATTGCCATGACATCCGTTTCTAACAACGGGGCAGTGAACGTTTCCATTATCTTATTTATTGTTGGGTTTGGCGTAAAGGCTGCCATTGTACCTCTGCATACATGGTTGCCGGACGCACACGCTGCCGCGCCGAGCGGCATAAGCGCCATGCTTTCCGGGATAGTCATAGAAGCAGGATTCTTTGCCATGATACGGGTACTGCTCATGTTCTCTACAGATATCGGTTTTGGCTTAATACTCGCAATATTCGCAGTAATTACTATGACAGTCGGCAACCTGCTGGCGCTTGCTCAAACAGACATAAAGAGAATGCTTGCGTATTCAAGCGTAACGCAGATGGGCTATATTGTGCTTGGAATTGGCTTGGGCTTTGAGTATGGAGCGAGAGCCGGATTTGAAGGCGGGCTTTTCCATATATTCACACACGCATTCATGAAGGGGTTGGCATTCTTATGCGCCGGAGCAATAATTTACAGAATATCAACCAGAAACATCGAGGAAATGAGAGGCATCGGGAGAACGATGCCGTTTACTGCCGTAGCATTCGCTATCGCAGGTTTGGCGCTTGCGGGCGTCCCGCCGCTCAGCGGATTCATGAGCAAGTGGATCATTTACAAGGCAGGCGTTGACGCGGCAGTTGCGACCAACAACCTCACACTCGTCGTATTTACCGCATTTGCGGTTGCAAACAGCGTGCTCTCGCTCGGTTATTATTTGCCTGCAATAAATACGATGTTCTCCTCAGACATATCGGAGAAAGCGAAAAACGCCAAGGAAGCCCCCATTCTCATGCTGGCTGCTATCGGTATCATGGCATTCATAACAATTATAATTGGCATTTATCCCGACTTGGTGCTTAAGAATATCGAACCTGCGGTTGACTTCATCATTAAACTTGTGGGAGGAAAATAGATGATAAGCGAATTTATTGATACATTGAAAGACATAATAGTTTCTCCTCTGTTAGTCTTCATTATATTCTTGTTAATAGCGTACGCCATCTATAGATTTGGCGGACTACTATCTCCAAAAACTAAAACTGTTGGCGGCAAATTAAAGGCATATGCATGCGGCGAAGACATACCTGGAAAATTTGTTCAACCGACCTATCAGTTATTCCACGTCGCCTTCTTCTTTACCATACTTCATGTTTCAGCGCTTGTAGTCGCTACTGTTCCAAACGGCAATTTGGCGGTTATCGGTGTTGCCTATCTTCTTATGCTCCTGGTATCTATATATGTATTGATGCGAAGGTGATATATTGCTGGACAATCTGGTAAATTGGTCAAGGATAAAATCTCCATGGATATGCCACTTCAACAGCGGTGGATGCAACGCATGTGACATAGAAGTTCTCGCCGCACTCACACCGCGCTTCGACGTCGAGAGGTTCGGGATATTGTTAAGGGGATCTCCGAGGCATGCAGACGCACTCGTCTGCACAGGTCCAGTAACAAAGCAGATAAAAAACAGGATTCTCCGCATTTATGAGCAGATACCCGAGCCCAAGTTTGTAATGGCTGTAGGTTCTTGCGCGGCTTCCGGCGGCGTATTCAAAGGTTGCTACAATATGCACGGAGGAATCGACTCCACTATTCCTGTCACCGTATATGTTCCAGGATGCCCTCCCAGGCCAGACGCGATAATTTACGGGGTTGTTAAATTACTAAGTTTGCTGCAGAAAAAAGATACTACTGAAAATAAAGAATAGAGGTATAGCATGACAGACACAGAGAATAAGATAAAAGAAAAACTGACAGAGAAATTCAATACCCGTATCCAAGAAGTAACAATTCCCAGAGTGCGAAGGATGTTTGTACGGGTGGACAGCGAGACATTACATGAAGTCCTCAAATTCCTTTATGATGAGTTCAAATTTACACACTTATCCACAATCAGTGGTGCAGATATTGGCACGGAGATAGAATTCGTATACCACTTGGCGGGAGGCGGGACATTTTTAGGTTTAAAAACAAGGGTGCCGAAGAGCGATCCAACAGTCAAAACCATAACAGCGATAATACCCGGTGCTAACTGGTATGAACGGGAGCTTCAGGATATGTTCGGAGTAAAGATCGAAGGGCATCCGGACCCGAGGAGATTGATCCTCCCGGAAGACTGGCCGGATAACACATTCCCGCTTAGAAAGGATTGGAAAGCGGAATCTATGCTCCCAAAGGAGATGTGGTGGTCTCCCGAAGAACCTGCCAAAGAAACAAAAACAGAAAAAGTAGAGAAAAAGGAGAGCATAGTCCAAAACGAGGCAGTTGCAATAGTTGCTGTTAAAGAGAAACCAGAGATACCTCAAACACCTTCACCCGCTCCTCCTGCCGCCCGAAAAACATCTAGGAAAACAGGGCAAAAAGCGAACAAGGAGGCATGAGCAAAATGGTAGAAGTTACAATCCCGATAGGCCCGCAGCATCCTGCATTAAAAGAGCCCGAATATTTCACGCTAAAAGTAGACGGTGAAACGATAGTGGATGTAGACGTGCGATTGGGTTATGCGCATAGGGGGATAGAGAAGGCTGCAGAATCCCGGGATTATATCCAGAATATATATCTCATCGAAAGAGTTTGCGGCATCTGCTCTCACTCGCATACTACTGCATTTGTTCAAGGCGTGGAAGAGTTAATGCACCTTGAGGTGCCGAAAAGAGGGCTTTACATACGAACGCTTGTCGGAGAACTGGAGAGGGTGCACAGCCACCTCCTATGGGTCGGAGTGGCCGGGCATGAGGTCGGTTTTGACACTTTATTCATGTATGCTTGGAGAGACAGGGAAATAGTCCAGGACATTTTAGAAATGATTTCCGGCAACCGCGTTAACTATGCCATGAACACGATCGGCGGAGTCAGGCGCGATATATCCGATGCACAGATTTCCACAATATTGCGGGGCGTCAAGAAACTGGAGGAAAGGACAAAATATTATCTAAAGGTGGCTACATCAGAGTCTACGTTTTTAGCCAGGGCAAGCGGAGTCGGATATCTCAGAAAAGAGGTTGCAAAGCAACTGTGTGCGGTAGGACCGACTGCCAGAGGCTCCGGTGTTGATATAGACGCCCGCAGAGACGATAAATACGCAGCATATGGCGAGATACCTTTCGAAGTCATTACTACTGATATGTGCGACGTGCTCGGGAGGGCATACGTGCGCGTAATGGAAACTGTCGAAAGCTGCAAGATGATAAAATATATGCTGGAGCACCTGCCGTCCGGTCCATACATAGCAGAGAAATCACCGAGCAAGGTTCCTCCGAAAGTTCCGACAGGGGAAGTGGTGAGTTATTATGAGGCACCGAGGGGAGAGGACATACACTACATCAAGAGCAACGGAACCAACAAGCCCGAGAGGGTCAAGATAAGGGCCCCGACGCTTGCAAACTTCACATCGATAGCAGAATGCCTAAAGGGCGGAAACATCGCAGATGTCCCGCTGGTTATAGCTGCCATAGACCCGTGCATGTCCTGCACAGACAGGATGATTGTGGCTGACGTTAACGAGTGGACTAAAAAAGTGGTAACAATGGACGAATTGAGAAAACTGGGAAACTGCCGCAACTCCAAGGTTAACACTATGAACAGTAAGAGGTGAATTTATGAGCATACTGATAATATTACTCTATCTCCTGGTGTTTCCAGGGTTGATATTCCTGTTACTATACAGCATATTCTGCGAGTGGGTAGACAGGAAGCTCTATGCAAGATTCCAGAACAGGGTCGGCCCGCCCATATACCAGCCATTTGCTGATTTTATTAAACTGATGGCAAAGGACGACATAACTCCGGAAAGCGTAAACCCTAGCATAATGGCAACCGTACCTTTAATTGCATTCGCGGCCGCAATAACCGCATTTATGTATATACCCATTATCGGCTCGACAGCGCTATCATCTTTCCAAGGAGACCTAATTGTTGTTTTATATCTCCTAACTATTCCTACACTGGCATTATTTATTGCAGGGTGGTATTCAAAGAATTTATTCGGCACGATAGGCGCAATGAGGTGCATGACTCAACTGTTTTCTTACGAAGTGCCGCTGCTCCTTGTCATGCTAGGCCCCGCAATCCTTGCAGGCAGCTGGTCGATTACAGATATTATAAACTACCAAGTGGCGCACCCATGGGTTGTTCTTGCAACACAACCGCTCGGATTTATGGTTGCCCTTGTAGCGCTCCAGGGAAAACTGGAAAGAATCCCGTTCGATTTGCCTGAAGCGGAAACAGAAATCGTAGGAGGACCGCTCGTCGAATTTACCGGAAGAAAACTTGCCATATTCAGGCTGGTATTCGATATGGAGATGGTTGTCGTGGCCTCCCTAATATCAGTATTGTTCCTTGGCGGTTTTATGCAATATGGACCAGTACCAGGAATCGTGTTCTTCTTTGTTTATACTCTTATAATTGTATTTATCCTGGCATGCCTTCGAGCGCTGTTTGCGAGGATACGCATAGACCAGATGACAGTCTTCTGCTGGAAATACCTTGCACCCTTAGCCATTATCCAATTGTTAGTAGTAGTGTTAATCAAGGCATACGGAAGCGGATGGGGGTGGTTCTAATGGGAAAACCAGGAGCGATGCTGTCAGAGATATTAAGACACCTGATAAAGAAGCCAAACACCGTGCTTTATCCTTATGAGCGATTGAAGATTCCGGAAAAATTCAGGGGAAAGATAGCGTTCCATCAGGAAAAATGCAATAGCTGCACACTCTGTTTCAGGGCATGCCCTGCGAAGGCAATAGAAATGGTAAAAAGAAGCGAAGCCGAGAAACCGAAACCGATATTCATGCTGGACAGGTGCTTATTCTGCGCCCAATGCGAAGAGGTTTGCCCGACCGACTCTATCGAACTGACTAAAGAATTTGAATTGGCAGGATACGATAGAAAAGAGATGGTCGTCAGATAAAAACTAATTGGCAATCAAACTATCAGTAGTAGACATTTTTCAAATTGAAGAATATTACAATAGTATGAACAACATAACCTGGAAAGGTTCTTTTCTATATCTTGTTATGCAACACATAGGGAAAGATTAAAGAACATACCTCGGAATTATAATCCAATGGGCGCGAGCGAGCATTTTAAAAACAGACTCTTCAAAGGCCTCACCCTCAATATAATTGTTCTGGGATTGGTGAGCTTACTCACCGACATCAGTAGCGAGATGATACTCCCGATACTTCCTATATTTTTGATTACTGTCCTCGGCGCAAATATGGCGATACTCGGCCTGATAGAAGGCCTGGCCGACAGCATCGCAAGCATGTTAAAAGTTTTTTCAGGCTGGTTCTCGGATAAGTACCAAAGAAGGAAGCCGTTGATATTGTTCGGCTATTCGCTCTCAACTTTTGTAAAGCCGTTTTTGGCTGCGGCTACGTCCTGGTCCCATATCCTGATAATCCGTGTATTCGATAGGGTAGGAAAAGGCATAAGAAACGCCCCGAGGGACGCGTTGATCGCAGAATCTTGCGAGAAATGTGATCGTGGAAAAGCTTTTGGGCTGCACAGGGCAATGGATACCACAGGCGCAATAATCGGGCCGCTTATAGGTTATGCGCTGCTCGTTCTCGTTTCGACACCAACAGAACAAACAATGAGACTGATATTTCTCTTGTCCGTAATCCCGGCTTTTGCTGCGGTAGTTGTTGTTCTGCTCATGGTTAAAGAGCCGATGGCAACAAAGGCACCAGGTATCAAAAATCAAGATAAAATAAGCTTCAAAACTCAAAATCTAAGAAACGCCTTTAAGTCGATGAGCGCCGAGTTCAAGATGTTCATCGTAATCTCCTTAATATTTTCGTTCGGCAATTTTAGTTATGCGTTCTTCATAGTGCGGGCAAACGACATAGGCATATCGCCATCGGATGTGATTCTTTTATATCTGTTGTTCAACGTCGTATATGCCATAACTGCCATCCCTGCGGGCATGTTGTCCGATACTATGGGAAGAAAACCAGTAATTATAACGGGCTACGCCCTCCTCGGAATCATAGGCACGGGTTTCGCATTTGCGACATCATCAGCTCACATTATCGGATTGTTCATCATTTATGGGTTTTTTATGGGAATTAATGAGGGAGTGCAGCGTGCTTATGTAACTGACATTGTTGAACCAGAGGTCAGGGCTACGGCAATCGGTTTGTTCAACACCACAGTCGGCATAGTTATATTCCCGGCGAGTTTGATCGCCGGCATGCTGTGGCAATATATCAACGTACAAGCGGCATTCCTTTTGTCTGCCGTAACTTCTCTCATCGCATTGATTATGTTCACTGGAACAATTTGGAAAACGAAGAAATAAAACTATATTCACATTATGTCTCTGCTATTTTCTTAAAATCCTTGCTGAGTATATACACCCCGACCATCATTAGGGCTCCGGTAAATATTTGAAGCGGAGAGACAGGCTCGTTTAGAATCAAATACGCAAAAACCAGCCCAAAAATCGCTTGCGTGGCATAGACAGCATTAGTCCTCATGGAACCTATATTCTTCAATCCGATGTAATAAAACAGGAACCCGACTGCCATGCTGAATGCTCCGTTGAAAACTATGTACAAAAACGAAACAAGGTCCATGTTAAAATTCATTCCGGCCAGTGTTCCAATCACAATAACAGACAAACTCGCAAACAGCATCTTTACCGCAGTCATCTTAATGACGCTGTACCTGCCGACAATGATCTTGCTGACATTGTTGTCTACGCCCCAAATCAGGCAGGTAATGATTATGAATATGTTTCCCATGAATTTCTCTGCCAGCGAAAGGGAAGAAAACTCAAGGTTGGTGGTGACTATGACTGCGCATATGAGCAGCAATAATATTGCTATGTAATCCTTTGTTTTGCCCCTCTCTTTCAGGAATATGTATGCAATGATCACAGAGAACAAAACTTCGGTGTTTATCAACAACGAGGCGTTTACCGCTGTGGTCCGGCTCAACCCATAGAAAAAGAAGGCTCCGCCCGTGCCTATGCCCAGCATGCCGGAGGCTATGATCGCAAGTGTTATTTTGAAATTGGAGTAGGTGCGTTTGTTTTCATTCTTGTCTTTTACATCGCCGTCCTCCTCGTTTTTCTTGTTTCTTTTGGTGTAAACGAAGGGAAGTAGTGTGCAAGCCAGTATAAAATACGTGCAAAAATTTACGAGAAACGGATGCACGCCCCTATCTAAAACCAGCTTGTTTACGGCGGTAGACAATCCGAGCAGGACACTGGCGATTAGAACGAGGATATAGCCAAGCCGCACTTTTGATACGTCCATAATCTAAGGTAAAAGATAGGGGGTTTTATAGATTTCTAACAAAAATAAAAAAATGAGAAAATCTTTCTGACGTGTTTATCTTATGTCTGTCTATCCACACTCATCGTATTATATCAGTAGTTTATTCTTTATTATTTTTTCGAATATGGTTTCCAGCTCATGGAAATCGTCGTTTGGATGTATGTTTGATATACTATTGAAAACGTCTTCATCAATCGGATCTATCAACAAGTATAGGCGTTGTCTCTCGCTATAATCATCACACATATTCGCGATGATGTCGTTCGCCTCTTCCAGAATATGTTCTTTAAGCCTGATAAGCGAATTTCTTTGTTGTTCTACGTTATCGATTTCTTTATCTATTTTTCTCATCAACGTACATGTCTTCATGAGTTTTTTATCTATTTTTTCAACATCATGTATTTCCGAGTATTCCTCTACGAATTGCGGGAAAAACTCTTCGTCGCTCTTCTCATCATCCAGCGTATAAAGTTCGTTCCTAAATATATTCGGGCCGACGTCAATTCTTATCGAAAACTGCTTTGTAGAAGTATACAGCTTTCTAGGCGGCCCTCCGATGTCACTTTTTTTCTCTTTACAGGAAACCAGCCCGCTTTCCTCGAGTATCTTCAGGTGCTTCATTATAGCCTGCTGGCTTACCCTCAATTCCTTTGACAACTGGAGAGGATAGTGGCTTTCCCTAGAAAGTTTTAGTAATATCTCTCTCCGGAGCGGGTTTTCTACGACTTCTAACAATTGGTCTATGCGAGAAGATTTCATAAGGTTTTCCTGCTTTTTAGTTTCGATACCACACTATACAACACTAAGTTAGTATGCTGTTGCAGGTATATATCTTTTAGTAAACCGGCGGCTTTCTCTTTATAAAATTTACGCCCCCGAGTATCAAAGGCAGCATTACAGTGGCATCCCCTTCTACGGTGATGTATTTTGCGTCTTCACGTACCTTTCCCCAGGATACCGCTTCGCGCATTCTTGCACCGCTAAGGCTGCCATCGTACTCTTCTGCAGTTGTTATATAGACTGCGTAATCCAGCCCGCCTTTAAACTGGTTCCACCATATCGTGTGATGCTTTGATATCCCGCCGCCAATCATTAGCGCGCCAGTCTTTTTGGCCTTAAATACGATATCAGCCAAGTCGCCCTCGTCTTTAAAGAGGTCGATCTTAAAATCCTTGTGTTCCTGTGTAAACATCCAGAGTTGAAAGCCAACCGCCCCGTCAGTTATGCCGGGAACGAATATGGGTATCCTGTTTTTTGCAGCCCAGTAAACAATCGATTTTTCGGCCCTGCCTTTGGGTTTTTCCCTGGCAATCCTCTCCCCAAGTTCCCAGACCAGCTCCTTGGTAGATAAATTTCTTTTCCCATCTTGCCACAACTGTCTAAAGAGGGGTTGCAGCTTTTTTTCGAGTACTATCCCATAGCTCTCGTTGGGAATCAGAATATTGCCCAGGCGGTTTATCCCGTCTTTGTGTAACCGAACGTCATCCATTAAAAAATTACCATGATAATAATCTGCCCAAACTCTTGCCAAATCGTGGTCGAGCATGCCGCATGTAGTGATTATCACATCAACTAATCTGTTCTTTACCATGTCCCTTATTATTCCCCTTGTGCCCGTGGCGACAATGCAGGCAGGGAATGAAAAAAATATTGTGCAATTCTTGTCCTTCTGCATTTTATCGAGAACATCCGCGGCAACTCCTACCTTCTTTGCTGTAAAGCCTCCAGAGTCGCGCATCTGCCGGACAAGTTCTCTTAGCTTTGCAGTTTCGCCTATCTTTATGTCTTTTATCGGTTCGAGTTTTCGCTTCATAAAACTCTCGGCAATTATTGGAACACTTAGATGTGCGGCGTAAATATATTTTGTGAAAAGAAGGGAACTATCTCTTTCTCTTCAGACACACTGCTGAAACACTCGCCAATGCTAGCAAGGCGAATTCGAAACCAGGCACAAATCCTTTCTTGGCAGTGACCGCACCAGTGCCACCAGGAGCACTCTTGTATGAAACCAGTTCCTCTATCAAAAATTTTTCAAACATATGTGTAGTATCATTCAGGACGTAATCTTCTCTTTTCACGGGCCATTTATCTGTTATATAAAAAACCTCGTAGCTGGTGTTAGTGCTGCTCATCGATGCGTTTATTGCATAACAACTAAACGTGCCTGCAGGAACGACGACGCCCCTGGAGTCAGAGATAACCGTATAATTTTGGGTATAATTGTCATAATATGTATTGTTGGTTGTGGCGTTACCATATGTGTTGGTCGACTCGCTCTTTTTGGAGATTGTTTCGCTCCAAGTATCGTTAGTACTTATGCTCGTGCGCGTACCAGTAATATTAACAATCATTACAGCTTTATTCAAATATTTTGTTGTGTTATCGCTCAGATCGGTACCCGACGTTATAGTTTCAGATTTTATCTCCGATTTAACTATAGAACTTTTTGAAATCCAGATGGTTTTTGTAGATGTGTGATCTGATGTTTGCTGGTTATCTGAAGCATCCGATGATTCTACGGTAATTTTGCTGCATAATACGCCATTAATAGTCTCCTCTCCTACGACGGTATATGTGAAATTTGTAGTTAATCCAGTATATAGGTACGTTTGTCTAATTGTAAACGTATCCCCTACGAGATAGGCAGTGTCTGTGGCGTTTAGTGCTGTTGCCGTCGCATTCGTTTCTCCAATATTTACAACTACAAGTATGCTAGCAAAGAAAACGAGAGCCGCTACTAGCATCGATATTTTTTGTTTTCCTGTCTTTTTTTCCATATACTCACCTCATTTACGAATAATGGGCAAACCATATTATGCGAAATGCGTTATATAAACATTCCTTCGCCCCTCCTAGCGGTGCTCTGTCGGATGGCTCGATGTAAATTTTGGACGGTGTGTTTATTTCTACGATATTTATCGAAAACCATATTTAAATATATGAAAAATCCTATAAGCTGAATTAATATAGTGCGGTGATCGGGCGAATGATTGGGATGCATGAGTTTTACGTTAAAAACAAAAAACTAACCAACGAAGGTGTATCGGAGATTATCGGCACCATTTTGCTCGTTACTATCACGGTAGTGATTGCCTCCATCCTGATAGTCTGGGTGCAATCGACACCCGCGCCAATGAGTAAGAGGCACGTTGCCTTTACAAGTAAACTCGATCTAAACGCCACTGATACTGGCGCAACCGTGAAAATCGTTCACAACGGCGGAGAAATGTTAGAAGACGGCACTACAATAATATATGTTATTATAGATGACAAATCCAACAAATTAACAATAAAGGACGGTTTAAACGGTTCTACAAAGTGGTCAATCGGCCAAACTTGGTCGTATTATAATGCGAATATAACATCTAATTCTTCGGTAGCGTTTTCTATTATAGACATATCGACAAATGAACTATTAATATCAGACACCATTCAAACCGGTGCATCGACTGTTAGAACACTACTCATGGCCGCGGTATACAGCGATCCGAGTTCTGTCCCGGCAGACAATAATACTCCATTTAAAATGCGCGTCTATGTCACTTATGCTGGTGGCGTCACGCCAATCAACGCAAACGTAACTGCAGATTTAACAGCGATTGGCGGAAACTCCTCTGTTGCCCTTACATACAACGCAACAAGCGGCCTCTACGAATGCGCACTGCTCACTGTACCGACGAACGTAAGCACCGGAACATACAAGATAAACACGACAGCAACGGCGTCTGGCAGTACGGCTGTATCTAGTTCGGCGCTTACAGTCCTGCCGCGCGCCATAACATCGTCATCATATATCACCCCGTCCACGGTCGCATCCGACAACACGACCACGTTCAGGGTGTACGCATCCGTTTCATACACAAGTGATGGAATTTCAACGAACGCAAACGTCACCGCGAACCTTTCCTCGGTCGGAGGCAGTGATGCAGTTACTTTAACATACAACGCTACAAGCCGCCTCTACGAAAGCGCACTGCTTGTTGTCCCGTTCAATGTTCCTGTTGGGATGTACCAAATAAACATAACCGCGGCATTGGGCGGTGCATCATCCGCCACAAGTTCAGTACTGATAATCGCGTCCTCGCCGATTCCGGTGACCACAACCACATATACGCCCGCTTCGTCGTACAGCGTCATAAATTCTACGCTGTCTTCTCTCTCGAGTTCCCAAAACTGGACTGACAGCGGGGCTTATTCGACAATATCCGAGAACTACAGCACATCTGCTCTCGCGAACCAGTCGATGTTCGCTTACGCGTCAGCCGCGATCCAGACACCTTTCTACCGCACCTGGAACGGCACAAGCTGGAGTGCGCCGCTTGCCGCGCTAGATATCGGGGGCGGGGTAAACGTGATAGAATGGATAGTCCTTAAGGGAAACCCTGTCCGAAACGAATTTCTCTTAGCAACTATGGGAAAGGATGGCAGGGTGGTCGCCCAGGTGTACAACGGCTCAACATGCACCTGGGGCAATCTTAAGATAATCGCGACAGCAATCGGCTCAAATTACGAACGCCGCGGGTTCGATATCGCCTACGAAACGATTTCCGGCAGGGCACTCGTGGTGTCGCAGAACAACACAGGCAACCCTATGCAATACATCTGGAACGGGAACACCTCATCCTGGAGCGGCCCGACTACTATAGACCTTGCGTCCGCAGATGTAATACGCTGGATACGGATGGACTCCAACCCTTTGTCTAACGAGGTGGCGATGACTGCCATGAACATGACAAGCTCGTCAACGGGCGGCGCAAGAGGCATAATATGGAACGGCAGCGCGTGGACAAACCTCAAGATACTGACGACAGCCACCGGGAACTATAAGGCAGAGTCCACAGGGGTATCCTACGAAGCCCTCTCGGGCAGGGTGATGTTCACCTGGGGCGAGAATGCGACAGAGGTGTACTATTGGCTATACAACGGCAGCGCCGGCTCATGGGTCGGGGCAAGCAAGACACTGCTCACCATACAATGGCAGAACAAGACGACCGATTGGCTCATGCTGAAACCGGACCATACATCAAACAAAATGATACTTGGCGTCCAAGACGGCTCAAGGGAGCTTGACACCAGATTATGGAGCGGTTCTTCTTGGGATACTATTGTCCAGCACCCAAGACACGACGCCACTACCCAGTCAAGCGGCGGAAGGAACTTTGATATTGCGTTCATGTACACCGGTAACGGGTCGGGGCGCGCATGGCTGATGTGGGGCTCTAACCAGGGCGCGGGGCAGCAGATTATCTATGCTGTGCAGTGGAACGGAACAGCGTGGGGGACGCGCTTCGTGCTCGCGGAAAGCGACGCCTCGGACGTGGTCTATCTGAAGAGCACCGTAGGTGGAATACTGTACGCTGGCATTTTCGAGGATACTGCGTCCACATTGGACGACTTCTGGGAGAGTCGCATTACAGCATCGGCAAACTGGACTGCCCGAATGCTGATTGAGACCGATGTACCGACCGCGAACCAGCCCTCCATGTGCCATCCGTTCATGATAGCGGCAGGGACGAACAACAGCGTTACCCCAAACGCGAACACCACGGCGCCCATGACGCTGCAGTTCAACATCACCAGCATTCCTCAGAACCAGGACTCTTATTTCCTGCAGTTCAATGCAAACCCAAACGGCAGTACATTCTATGTCTATGTCTTTAACGGGACAATATGGAATCTTCGCAAGACTGTATCCGACAGCACAATGACGCTTTACAATTATGCCCTGCTTCCAAGCGAGATAATAGGCGATACTGTCTATGTGATGTTCGTAGGGGCATCAAACAACAAGATACCTGTCAGCATATACTTTGATTACGTGAGGGTGAAATCTACATTCACCGGCTAAGGATGGGAGGAAGCGAGATGATGCGTTTCAGGTTCAAATTCAAAAATTCGGACGATGCAGTCGCGGGCGTCATAGGCGCGATAATGATTATGGGCGTGATTGCAATAACAATCACGACTGTAACAGTGTATTATGTTCCAGTCTGGATAGAAGGCAACGAGGTAAATCAAATGAGACAGCTTTCAAACGAAATCCGCTCTTTAAAATCAGTAGTCGATATGCAGATACAAACTGGCGACAAAAACACCACAATGTCCTCGAGAATAACCCTGGGCAGCGAGGGCGTGCCATTCTTCGATGTGGCTAAAACAAGCGGCACTTTGTCGGCTAACTCTTTCGACAACTCGTTTAATGTTCAAAATAGCAGTGGCAATGTAAACTTCACAAGCTTCGGTAACATAAAAGTAACACCTTTGAATAGGTACTATGTTCAACAGTCTTATATCTATGAAAACGGTGCATTACTTCTATATCAGCCCGATGGGGGAGCGGTGTCCAGCAGTCCGCAGCTCGCTGTAAGCAACAGTACTGGAAACATCAATATTTCGGCTACATTAGTATCCATAAACAGCATAAAATATACTTTAAGCGGCACCGATACCATGGAAGTGCAGACAAAATTACTATTATCCTGGGAATATGCATATGCCTGGAGCGATGTTGCAGGGGAAAATATATCATTAAATGTTACCACAGAATATCCGAACGTATGGAAAACGTGGTTTGACACAGAATTGAACAAAACCGAAAACAACCTGATATGGAACAAAGATTTCACAGTTGCAAATTCAGGCAATACGGTAAACATTGTAGTATCCGGCGTCAAAACACTCAATCTGAAATTTGTTATAATTGACACAAAAATCACTTAAGCAATATATTGGGGTTAGGAAGAGAGACAATGCCTGCAAAGAAAGTCATTAAGAGAAAAATCAACGAAAACGAAGAAACAAAACGGTTTACGTTTGATAACTTTGTTGTCGGGCCGAACAACCGTCTTGCATACGCTGCTGCGATGGCTGTCGCTAAATCTCCGGGAAAGTCATACAACCCGCTGTTCATATACGGCGGTGTAGGGCTGGGGAAAACACACCTGATGAAAGCCATAGTAGAATTTGTTAAAACGCAAAATCCAGAAGTTAAATCAGTATATGTTACTTCAGAAAGCTTCATAAACGAATTACTCGAAGCGATCCAGAATAGTAGAATCGATGAGTTTCACGCGAAGTATCGGGCGGTAAATATTCTACTGGTAGATGACATACAGTTCCTTGCGGGAAAGGAGCAGACACAAGAGGAATTCTTCCATACGTTTAATGCTCTATACGATGCGCACAGTCAAATTGTCATCTCGAGCGATAGGCCGCCAAAGGACATCCCGACACTCGAAAACAGACTCAGATCCAGGTTCGAAGGCGGGCTGATTACGGACATACAACCACCCGATTTGGAGACCAGAATCGTAATTTTAAGAAAGAAAGCGGAAGAAAAAAAAGCTAAGGTAGGCGACGACGTTCTATCCTTGATTGCAAAAAACGTCAAATCGAACGTAAGGCAGCTTGAGGGCTGCCTGAATAAGGTGTTGGCACATTCTTCGCTTACAGGCCGGGAAATAACATTGTCTTTGGCCAGGGATGCCTTAAAGGACGTCTTGCCTGAAGAAATGTTGCCAGCAGAACCTATTGCAAAAATGTCAGAAAAAAAGGGAGAAATGCCGGAAACTAAATTTCCCCTAGATGAAATTTTCAACGAGGTAAAAGCTGAAGAAGCTACCAAAAAGACAGAAACCCAGGTATCGCGCAGGGTTTATTTTGCCGGGGCAGAAGGCATCGAGGAAATAAAAAGAAGAGTTGTCAAAGAACCGTATGCATTTATACGAATAATATATGACCACAAACAACACGAGCATAGATATCTGGTTGAGGAACCCCCCCTATCTGCAAACGATGAAAAGGTATATGACAGCCTAAAAAACAAATTAGCAGCGATGTTGGATTATAAGCTCGAGGAGAGAGATGCCAAGGGGGGAGAAGAATACCTTAGAAAGGCGGTTGAGGACGTAATCGCAAACCAGACACAGAAGATAGATGAAAAAACAAAAGAAAGAATCCTCTATTATCTGATACGGGATTTCATGCGTTATGGAAAAATTGATGCGATATTAAACGATCCAGATATTGAAGACATTTCGTGCGACGGCCCCAACATACCACTTTTCGTGTTCCACAGGGAGTACGGTTCCATAGAGACTAATGTGGACTTTTCTTCGGACAGGGAGCTGGACTCTTTCGTAAACATACTCGCACAGCGGTGCGGCAAGCAGATTTCTATTCTGAACCCGATACTGGATGCTACGCTGCCAGACGGCTCAAGGCTGCAGGCGACATTGGCGCACGAAGTTACGCCCAGAGGCACGTCATTCACCATACGGAAATTCAGGGAAGATCCGTTTACGCCGTCGGATTTGGTGCAGGTTAACACCATGTCTGCAGAGATGGCGGCGTATTTCTGGCTAGCAGTCGAATACGGAAAATCGGCTTTATTTTGCGGGGGTACCGGCTCCGGAAAAACGTCTACATTGAATGCAGTCCTGCTGTTCGTTCCGCCTGCGGTGAAGATTGTCACGATAGAGGATACCAGGGAAATCAACCTTCCGCATAAAAATTGGATTTCCAGCGTTACAAGGGGCGGCGCCGGGGGTGCGGAAGGAAGAGAAAAAGATAAGACAGAAATAGACATGTTTGACTTGACTAAGGCCGCATTAAGGCAAAGGCCGCAACACCTCGTGTTGGGAGAGGTCAGGGGACGCGAGGCGTTCACCCTGTTTCAGGCCATGGCGACAGGCATTGCCACGTATTCGACAATGCATGCCGATTCTGCGGCATCGATAGTATACCGGCTGGAAAACCCGCCGATAAATCTCCCGCGATTATTATTGGAATCCTTAAAAATTATAGTCATACAAATTCAAACGAAGTTCAGGGATAAACCCATGAGAGTAGTCAAGAACGTTATCGAAGTTGTAGGAATAAATCCTGAAAACAAAGAGTTAGTGGTAAACGACGTATTCAGATGGGTATCGTCGACAGGCGCATTTGAATTTAGCGGTAAGAGCATCGTTCTTGAAGAAATTATGTCGCAGACAAACATCAGCAAACGCCAGATGATGGACGAGTTAAAACGGAGAATTGAAATTATAGAATGGATGAGGGAAAAGAAGATCAGAAAATACACCGACGTCGGGCGCATAATCTCTGCCTATTATAAATCGCCCGAGGACACAATAAACAACATCCGGAAGGAACTATATGGAAAGAGCTAGTTACCAAAAGATTTGCTATAAATTATTCGGGCCTCTCGCCGCCGAACAAGTGAAGGCACACCCCAAGTTCGGAAAAAGCTTGGCGCAGGCGCACATAACCATCCAAGCTGAGGAATATGTTGCCTATGCTATGATGAACTCCCTAGTCGTAGCAATCTTAACTAGCACGCTAGTAATAATGTCACTTCGATTCTTTCCAGTGTTCCTGTCATTATTTTGGCTAGTTATCATAAGTCCGGTTTTACTGGCATTGGCGGCATATTTTGGATTTATGAAAATTCCGAGTTTAAGGGCTAAAGAAAGGGCAAAAGACATAGATGCCAAGATCGCATACGTGGCAAATTTCATAGCCGCACTGTCCGTCGGCGGTAAAAACCCGGATGTAATCATTAAGGAAATGGCTGCACAAGAGATTTACGGGGAGGTTCAGAAAGAGTTCTTGTGGATATACCGGGATATCAGCGTATTGGGCAAGGATATCATAACCGCAATCCGGGACGGCCATGCCCGCTGCCCGTCAAGCAAATGCCGGGATTTCCTGCAGGGCATTGTAACAGTAGTTACGTCCGGCGGGGAGCTTAAGCCGTACTTTATGGCAAAGGCAGATCAATACATGGCGGAAAACAGGTTAGAGCAAAAGAGTTACCTGGAATCTCTGGCCGTAGTCGCCGAGAGCTTTGTAACCATAGGCGTAGGCGGCGTGCTTTTTCTGATAGTCACCATATCCGTGATGGCGATGTTGAGTTCAAACGTGCAGGGAAGTTTGTCTATGCTTTATCTCATAGTGCTGGTGATGCTGCCCATCGTGCATGCCGGCTTTATACTCGCAGTGAAAAACATGACTAGGGAGGCATGACACTGATAAAAAAAATTGCAAAAAAGAAATCGGCGGATGCGCCGAAGAGCAAAATAATAAAAAAACTCGGTAAAATATGGGGAAAGGGAGGGGAGAAGTACAGTAAACGAAAAAGCCCCGCAGCAATGCTTATCATTCTGATAGGCGCCAGTTTCGTCGTATTGTTTTTATTCACAATGATGATAATAGCCGTGAAAACCGGCGCAGAAATAATATCAAACGCTTTACAACAAAACATTGCTTTTTTCATTCTATTGTCTGTAGAAATCGCGACTATCGGAATTGTAATCGCATTCACCCTGAATATGATCCGGGGGAAGGCCAAAAAAATTGAAAAAACCAAGACGGAGATGGATATAGATAAAATAGTCACTCTTCTGTTTTCTGCGTTTTTGACTGCGATATTCATCATCAGCATCGTGCTCGTATTGATGAAAGTTCTGGATTATCCGGTTAACATAATAATCGACCTGCTGGTGTTTGCACTGATATCTGCCATCGCACCCATCAGCATATACGAAGCTTACCGGTTGAACAGAATCCGGGCAATGGAAGAAGAATTGCCGAATTTTTTGAGGGACACTGCGGAATGCAGCAGGGCGGGCATGACATTGGTGGATGCCATACGCACCGCTTCCTACGGCAATTACGGGTTGCTGACACCGGAGATAAAAAAGATGGCGAACCAGCTGTCATGGGGCATTTTTGTCAATGACGTGCTCACACAGTTTGCAGAGCGCGTCGGCACGCCGTTAGTCAGACGATCCGTCCTTCTCACCATCGAAGCCAGCCGTTCCGGCGGCAACATCGCGGACGTTTTAACAGCGGTGTCTAAAGACGCAAAGGAGATCAAGATGCTCGAAAACGAGCGAAACATCAACATGAGCGTGTACATAACAGTCATCTACATAGCTTTCTTTGTTTTTTTGGCGGTTATATCGATTCTTGTCACGTCTTTCCTTCCGGCAATCACACAAGTCTCACTGACAGCGCCATCGGCTACTCAGGGGGCAGGAATGCCCGTATCCGTCGGCAAAATCGATCCAACGGCTATTCTTAACATATATTATCTTGCTGTGCTGGTGCAGGGATTTGGAAGCGGACTGGTAGCCGGTATGCTGAGCACTGGAAAACTCGTTCACGGATTCAAACACAGCCTTATAATGGTAGTGATAGCTGTCTTTATGTTTCGGGTACTGTTTTAAATTCGGGGAATTATCTTATTATGTTAAAACTTTCAGGAATCGCCCAGATTGTTACCTGATAGGTATTCCCCAGCACCTGGACGTTCTTTATCTTTACATTTTTTAATGCGCTGGCCATCTTGGAGAATTTATTGAATTCCTCGTTGTTGTGAAGCTCTATTACTAACACAGAATTGTCCAGTCTGCCAACGCTTTCCAGCAAGTCCTTTTGAAACGCCTTTACAACTTCAATCGCGCCTTCCGCCGTAGTCACGTCTGCAATTTTAGTTTCCATCTCTACGTTTTTGGAATACAATACATTCCAACTCTTTTTAGCAATCACACTCTCTATGATCGAGGGCAAATTCTTGAAGTAATCATTCGATTTAACGACATATTCAGACACGCCCCTGTGAAACGCCCCGGCCGCAATAGATTCGTTATGTTCATCAGTGACCATTATGACAGGAGTATCGCGGCGTACATCCTTTGTTTTGTCGAGGAATTCCAACCCCCCAATATGCGGGAGTCTGTAATTTATGAGTATAATATCAAACTGTTTTGAGGCGATCTTCTCCATACCATCAGCATCATCCTTTCCAACCTCTACATCGTAGGACGGGTTGGCGGCAAGTATCGCCGATTTAGTCTGCTCTACAGAACAATCATCATTTTCGATAACCAGTATTTTGAGTTTTTCCTTACCACCCTCCTCTTTTTTAATGTTAGCCACACCCCCGGCCTCTGCGTTATCCTCCCCAAACATCTTTCCTATTTTACTCGTATCCTCTGATGTGGCCTTTTTCTCCAAATCAATGTTTTTCGTATAGAGTTCTTTCCAATCTTTGTTAGATGTGCCTCTCGTTTCCGTTTCTTTTTTCAAATCTGCATTTTTTCTATAGAGTTCTTTCCAGATTTTGGAGGTTTTTGACAGGGAACGTTTCTTAATCTTTTTCGATTTGCCAGCATGCCCACCCTTCTTCGGTCGAGCAGTGTCGCGGCTTTTTTTTACATAAGGGGCGCCGTGGATTTTTATAGGCTTGGTCGCACGTTTACTTCTCTCCGCCCGAGATATGTGCTTCTTCTGCTTTTTTATTTTCTTATGCATATTATTCCCTGTGTTATAAATGAGAATAGTTTATGGTTTGTATATTATATATCGATATTGTATATATTTCCAACTATTCATATTTTATGTCTGGGGGCACAAATACCCTTAATCTTTTTATTGCTGCCAATTTTTCTTCTTTCCCGACCTTTGCATCGTCGATCCCTTTCTTCAACACCCCTATTGTTTTGTCTACGATTTTTCTGTCTATCGGGTATGGCACGCCGTCCTTTCCGCCTATGGCGAAAGAATATTTCACTGGATCTTTCCAGGACGGTTTTTCTCCGTAAATCACCTCTGAAATTAACGCTAATGCGCGTACGGTAGTCGGACCGACACCCTTTATGGAAATCAATTCTTCATAGTTCTCTGGTTGAAACTCATAGCATTGCCTGAGGGCTTTCCAGTTTATTTTCCAGGGCATGTACAGTATCTCTATTTTGCTTTCCCGGCTTATCCATGAATCCAGCGTTCTCTGTTTCGGTTCCTTTAAAATCCTAATTGAATTTTGAATCTTTTTATCGCCTTCTTTTGCCACATCTACCGAGATTTTCCTGCTCTCGTCGCTTTGCTTCGCAGTCATATCAAGAACCGCGCTGATTTTCTCATTGCCCATAATGGCAGCATGTGGCTCTACAACAAAACTCTTTATATTTTCGCCCAGCCAATGATACCTTCTGGCGTATTTGGATTCCATATTCATTCCCTGCTGGATTACTGTCCACCCCCCATCATTTGTGATTAACATTACATGATGATATAATTGGTAACTGTCTTGCACTAATGCGTTATCAACCTTAGCGCTCATTTTACTGGCGTATTTCAGCTTTTCAACCTTATCCGAAGAGAGCGAAAGTGCCCCACTCGCGTCTTCTATCTCGGACGGCACTCTTCGGGATATTGCACCCTTTCCACCGACTGCAACTACGCCGCAACTTCCGTCTTTTAATGCCTCTTTTAACGCACCGCAAGTTACTGTGGTCGTTCCGCTGCTGTGCCAATCAAAACCTATGACGCATGAAAATGCCTGAAACCAGAAAGGATCAGATACTCTCCTCAACAATTCGTCTCTGCCGTATTCGTCCACTATTATCGTGGCGACAGCGTTAGAAAGTTTTACCATCCTGCTAAATAACCATCGAGGTGCGCTCCCGCCATGAAGAGGGAGGTTCGCTACGCCTGTTTTATACATCTGCAATCACAAGCAAAATACGTTTGATAAAATATAAAAACTCTTCCTGGAGGGGTGAGTGAAAGTGTTTTTATAGAGCAAAAAGAGTGGCCGCTTTTATTCGTTATTTGTCCTTTTTGCTAATGTCATGTAAATGTTTCTCCATCTGCGCAAGCTGTGTATTGATCTCCCCGACTTCCCTTTTCATTTCCAATATCATCTGCTCGAACGGTGTAAAATTCTGTGTGGCAATAAGCCTGTGGCTGAGGAGCATTCCAAGAAATACCGCGCCCACTATCGCAAAGAATATCAGTCCGATCCAGTAAACCACAGCCATCTGGGTGTATAAAAATACGTTCCCTATCGGTATAATGCCGAGCCAACTTCCACCAATAAATAAGGCTATGCAGAGGATAATAACCATTATAGCAACATATATCCTCGGGACCTTTATCTTGCGTTCTGGAAGTTTCATATCACTGCCTTTTTATTTTTGTCTCTTTCCACAGATCTATCATTTTTTGATAATAGGGATAGGACGAAGTTATTTTTTCTGTTGCGGTCTTCCCCTCCTCTTTTATTTCGAATACATAGTTATCTGCGGAGTTTTTGTTTATTATAACAGATGCATTGTAGATATAAAGAAATATCGACTCTAGTGTTGTATCGTTCACCGTGACGTTGAGTGAAAAATCTGTTTTATTAGTCTTCGATGAGGCGGCAACGGTGTTATTCTCCGCTATAGTCTCGTTGTCTATAGTTATCGTAATTGAATCGTATATGTGGAAACCGTTACTCCGCACCAGTACTTTCGTTTCATTATTTGTGCAATATACAGTCAGCTCCGGCATCGAAGAAAGCGGGGATTCTAACGGCGATGATATACAACCCGATAACCCCATTAGGAGTAGGATTGTCACGATTATTGGCACCCTGGGCATCATCAGAAAGTTAATAAGGATTATAGTACTTAAAGGAAACGTCCATGAAGAATATTGTTGTAGTTGGAATGGGGTATGTTGGAATACCTGTTGCTGTAGAATTTGCAAATGCTGGTTTTGATGTAATCGGCATCAATCGTTCAAGGGGCAAAGTAGACCTCATAAATAGCGGTATTTGCCCAATAAAGGGTGACGAACCGAGACTCGCGGAATTAGTTGAAAAGACTGTAAAAATTGGAAAATTGAAAGCATCTCAGGATTTTTCTGTTTGTAAGAACGCAGACGCAATCATTGTCGCGGTCCAGACGCCGTTTAACATGAAATTGAAGAAGCCGCTATACAAAGAGCTTAGATCCGCTGTGACGGAAGTAGGAAAAAATCTGAGAAGCGGGACCCTAGTTATCATGGAATCCACGATCGCACCCACAACCATGTACAAGGTCGTCAAACCGTTATTAGAAAAACATTCACACCTAATAGCAGGCAAGGAATTCTACCTAGTGCACTGTCCGGAGAGAGTAATGCCAGGCAGGCTGCTAGCCAACATAGAAGAATACGATCGAGCTGTCGGCGGCATTGATAAGAAAAGTTGCGAAGTTGCCATGGAACTATACAAACACATCATAAAAGGCAAGCTGTATCCAACCGACTGCCTTACTGCAGAGGTTGTAAAAACAGTCGAGAACGCCTATCGCGATGTCCAAATTGCATTTGCTAACGAATTCGCGATCATCTGTGAAACCCTTGGTGTGGATGCATATAAAACAAGAGAACTTGTAAACAAGTGTCCATTTCGGGATTTGCACATTCCAGGTGCAGGCGTAGGCGGGCACTGCCTTCCAAAGGATTCCTGGCTTTTAGCATACGGCGTAAAGGGAAAATATAACCCAAAATTGATTAAATTGGCAAGAAATATAAACGATACTATGCCGATTCACGTGTTCGAATTGGTAAAGAAAGCGGTTTCTCAGGCCGGTCTGAACATAAAAAATTCAAAAATTGCCGTACTGGGATTCGCATATCTCCAGAACACTGACGACACGAGAAATACACCTGCACTCCCATTAATTCAAAAATTGAAGAAGAGCGGCGCTGTGGTAAGGGTGCACGATCCGTTTGTAGAAAAGTATGAAAATATTGAAATCACAAGTGATTTCACAAAAGCAGTGAAGGGAGCTAATTGCGTCGTGATAATGACTGCGCATCGGGATTACAAGAACATAAACCTAAAGGAATTGAAAAAACTGATGGATAATCCGGTTATCGTAGATGGAAGAAATGTCTTTGATAAAGATATGTGCAATCGCGAAGGATTCATTTATACTGGTGTCGGTAAAGCGATATAGTTCTCATGATAATTATGTTTGCAAATATATCGGGGTGATAACATGGCAATCTGTCCTATCGAATTCAGATATGGAAAAAAAGAGATGAAGGAAATATTCAACGAGGAGCAAAGGCTCCAAAGATTATTGGATGTAGAAGCTGCACTTTCAAGAGCTCATGCGATTGCCGGCGACATTCAAAAGAAATATGCGGATGAAATTTCCAGAAAAGCGGACATAAAATACGTTAAGATTCAAAGAGTGAAGGAGATCGAAAACGAGATAAAACACGACGTTATGGCTGTTGTAAAAGCGTTGAGCGAACAATGCTCCAGGGATGCCGCCAAGTACACACACCTCGGCGCCACTTCCAATGATATCACAGACACTGCGGCCGCACTCCAGATGTCTTGTGCCATTGATATCCTGAGAAAGGACATAGTTTCGCTGGAGGAGACGCTCTTAAAACTCGCAAAAAAACATAAGAACACAATAATGCTAGGCAGAACCCACGGCCAAGCAGGCGTGCCGATAACATTCGGCCTAAAACTCACGGTTTATCTTCTGGAGATGCACAGGCACCTGGAAAGATTGGATGAATGCAGGAGAAGATTGTGCGTCGGCAAAATGATGGGTGCTGTTGGAACCGGGGCGGCCCTGGGCAAGAACGCCCTAAATATACAGAAACTTGTCATGAAGCAACTCAATTTGGGCGTGGAAGAAGGATCCACACAGATAATTCAGAGGGACAGGTACATCGAGTTCATAAGCGTACTCTGCAACATTGCAACTTCGGCGGAAAAGTTTGCCACGGAAATAAGAAATCTTCAGAGGAGCGAAATAGCCGAAGTTTCAGAGGGTTTTGACGTAAAGAAGCAGGTAGGCAGTTCAACAATGCCGCACAAGCGCAACCCGATAAAGTGCGAGAATATATGCAGCCTTGCGCGAATAATACGCGGATTCATGACGCCGACGTACGAGAACGCAATTATGTGGCATGAACGGGACCTGACAAATTCGGCAGGAGAACGGTTTATATTGCCGCATGTCTGTATATTGACCGACGATATACTCAAAAACATGACAACCGTGTTCGAAAACCTCGTCGTGTATCCCGAGAATATGTGCAAAAACATAAATCAAGAGCGCGGATTAATGATGGCTGAATCAGTGATGATAGTGCTTGTCAATAAGGGATTGGGAAGGCAGGATGCGCACGAATTGATACGTGATTGTGCAATGGAAGCCGAGGCGAAAAAAACAGAGTTCAGAACCATCCTTGCGAAGAACATAATAGTCAAGAAAAACATGACATTAAAAGAGCTGGATGCGGCGCTTGATCCGAATAACTATTTGGGAGTGACGGAAGAAATCATAGAAAATGCGGAGAGGGTCGTGAAAGGGGATTTTTGAAGGAATAAAACGCCACCAGCCCCCGAAAAACAAAAATCGTTACTATTATATACAAGGCAATGCCATTGCATACTACCCAAAATTGACCAGAGTTAGGACATTTTGAGAGAGCACTTGACCCGTTATACGGCATTTCGCTTTTTCACTGAAGTGCCGACAATGGACATAAATGATTGAACATCTATAGATTTTGCGCGTGCAAAATCCATACAGTCTACAGCATTGCCGATGCAATGCTGTATGATCTACGGTATTGCGGGGCAATACCGTACGAAATTCTCATAGAGAATTTCGCAGTACGTATGAAATTCCTCCGAGGAATTTTGTAGAAAAAACAATACAATACGGGAATATAGGAAAACGAGGTAGAAGAGAATGAACACATTTGAAAATCTAGGTCTAAATAGCCAGCTGCTTGCGGCAATAGCAAGATTAGGATTCACGGAACCAACCGAAATCCAGGAAAAATCGATTCCGCACATAATCAATGGCAAGGATGTCATAGGGGAGTCAGCAACAGGTTCGGGTAAAACACTAGCTTTCGGATGCGGCATTATGGAGCAAGTAATTCATAAAGAGGGTTTACAGGCATTAGTCCTTACCCCCACAAGAGAACTTGCGGAGCAGGTAAAGGACGCGCTGAGCGCGCTTGCAAACCAGAAATCCCTGAACATAATCGCTGTTTACGGGGGCGTTTCGATAAATACACAGATCAAGAATTTGCCGTGGGCAGATGTGGTAGTCGCTACTCCGGGCAGGCTGCTGGACCATCTCCGGCGCAGGACAGTCAATATTTCAGGAATCAAACTGCTAGTTCTGGACGAAGCGGACCGTATGCTTGACATGGGGTTCATAAACGACGTTGAACAAATTATCCGGGCGTGCCCGGCTAAGCGGCAGACGCTGTTTTTCTCAGCGACGATATTGCCTAGCATAAAAAGCCTGGCCAACCGGCACATGAAGACGCCGGTCGAAGTCCTGGCCAACAACATGGTTGACCCAGCAAAACTTAAACAGGTATACTTCAACATATCAAGAGACATGAAAATATCATTACTTGTACACTTGTTGCAGAGCGAAACTTCGGGGCTTGCCATGGTCTTCTGCAATACGAGGAGAAGCACTGATTTTGTTGTCAGGAGTCTTCGAAGAAGCGGCACCGAAGCGATTGCCATTCACGGAGGTCTGTCTCAAAACCAGAGGACCAGAACCATAGGTTTATTTAACGATGCCGGGGTAAACATATTGGTGTGCACAGATGTGGCATCGCGGGGACTTGACATTGCGAATGTTTCCCACATCTATAACTACGAAATCCCAAAAGTCCCCAACGATTACATCCATAGGATAGGCCGGACCGCCAGAGCCGGAGAGGAAGGAAAAGTTATCAACCTTTTATCCGAATGCGACAGGGATTATTTCCACAGGATCCGCAGTGAATATCGAACGTTCTCGATTGAGAGCATGGATACGCCCGAGGTAAAAGAAATACCCGCGGGAAAACCCGGAAACTATAGGCCGCGGGCAAGAGAACAGTTCCATCATAGGCAAAATTCACACGGACAAAGGCACAACAACCACAGTTTCAGGAGATAAAAAGAAAATAACGTGCGACAGGCGTTGCGGAGCCAAAGGATAATTTTCTTGCAGAATACTGCAAGCTATCTTGGCTCTACTGAAGAAATAATATCCGATATGGAAAAGATTGCAAACCACACGCGCCTAAAGGTGTGCGCATACGAATTTGAGTTACAACCAACCTTAAAATACGCCTGCGCCCCCGCTCGAATTCGTAAGCAGCGATATTCGTCCTTCTTTATTTTAATCTAAAATCTAAATGCGGTCAATATATCGGTGCTTTATTCTCAGTCCAAGAATACAAGTGCAGCCAGACATACGCCGTAGTGGTCCATAGGTATGGAAAGCTCTTCTATGTTGTATTCAATGCTCCTGATCTCTACGCCTCTGAGTTTTACCATCTCTCTTAGTTTCCATTCGAGAATTTCCCTCATGGCCTTTTTGTTCATGTGGCCATGTCCTTCTACTACATAGCCACCTTCACCATCTGTGCGGAAACCAAATCCTATGCCTGCCGAGATTGTTTCTCCCTCATTGCCGCGCTGCTGTGCCAATACGCAGGGCGTAATGGCGCCCATCGGCAAAGTCCGTCTTCGAGTTTCCTTCACGCCTATAGGCAATATAGACGACAGCGAAACAAGGTTTTGCTCTCCTATTCCCGCGTTCAACAACGCAAGGTCGAATGCGTTCAAATCCGTAACTTTGCTTACGGCCTTTCCAGAGGTTATAAAAAATTTCGTCGGAATCTGCAACACTTTTATGTCACCGGGCAGAGATAATAAATTCCTGGAATATAAACGTTTTGTGTCAACAAAAATTTTTGAAATTTTGAAAAACGAATATTTATATCAGATGAAGTTGTTTTCTACATCGGTTAGGAGAAGGTGGATGACCGACGGTGGCATTTGCCGCTGAGGAAAGTCCTCCCTCATCGAGAAAGTGGACGGTTGCAAGACCGTAGGGTGAGAATCCTGGCAATGGAGCAGAAACGACACAGTTATACAGGAAGATGATCTGCAAGGCAGGGATGCTCTGTATAAATTTGATGAAACGGCCAACCCCACTGGAGCAAGCCTAAACAATTGGATGATGCTCTCGCTGAACAATAGGTAAGGCGCTTAGTCGAATGTCATCTAGTCTGCATTGTGTAAACGTGCAGGCGAAACAGAAGGAGGCTTACGACCTTCACCTGACCTTTAAATTTTACTTCGTAAATTTTAGAAAAATACCTTTTGTATAAAATTCCGCAGGAATTTTATACGCCGAGGGGGAGATTTGAACTCCCGCGGGGAAGAATCCCCAAGAGCTTGCTGGTTTTGTGCAATTTTTTCTATTTCCAGGCTCTCGCCTTACCGGGCTGAGCCACCTCGGCACACATGATACTGTATTATTGTGTAAATTATCTGTTTTCATATAATAACATTGGTATTTATTTTAATTGCCTTCTTCTCTTAGACGCGATTATCTGCAAACTCAACAATATTATAAACGCGGCAATCGCAACACTTGAAATATCGAATCCGGGTATGGCAACGTTTACATTTTCTCCCCTATCTATCTGGATTACGAATGTTGTGCTGTTCTGCATGCCGTTATCATCGGTTACTGTTAAATTGACTGTGTATGCGCCTGCTTTCGAATATGTGTGATTCGTCCACGTTCCTGTTCCATATCCTCCGTCGTCAAAATTCCAGTAGTATGAAATAATGGAAGCATATCTGCCGCTCGACTCGCTGGCGTCAAATAATATGCTGTCGCCGGCCTTTGCCTGCTTTACTGCATTAATCTTCGCATTCGGCTGCAGGTTTTTCACGACAACGGTAATGTTCACCCATTCGCTTGTCACATTGTTGTACGTTATCTGAAATCTTGCAGTATACGTTCCGCCCTTTAGGTATATGTGGCTTGCATAATTGTTGTTGCTCCAGTCCGTGATATTTCCGTCGCCAAAGTCCCATCTATATATTATAACGGCGTTCTGATTATCCACGCCGCTGTAGATGTATGTTTTTTCGCCGACAGTTCCTTCTACGCCTTCAGCCGTTGATTTCCTCACTATTATGGTTTTATTTGCCCTATCTCTTCCGCCCGCGTCATCCGTCACTATCAGGCTCACATAATACATGCCCGCCTCGCTATATGTGTGAGTTGTAGTACTGCCGTAACCAATCGAGCCGTCTCCAAACGTCCAGGTCCAGTTCACTATGTTCCCACTCTCGTCCGTGGAGTTTGAACCGTCGAATGTTACAGATTTCTTTTCTTCGGGAAGGTTGGGCGATATTATTGACGCCTGCGGAGGGTTGTTCACGAATATTGTTGTAAATGTGGTGTTATGTGCGTTGTTGTTGTCCCATACTGTTAAATTTACATAATAAGTACCGGACTTAGAGTATCGGTGGGATGAAAACACATCATAACTATAATTGCCGTCTCCGAAATCCCACAACCAATGGGCTATTGTACCGTCTATATCATAGGATGTATTCGCGCTAAAGGAGGCTGTTTCGCCTACACTGGCTTTTTGCGGGCCTGTAATCCGCGGAATAGGTTTCTTGTTCACGGTCACTGCTGCATTGCTGGAATTTCCTGCACCATAATTGTCTGTCACTGTTAAGCTCATTTGATATGTGCCCCAGACGAGGTAGGTATGGTTCACGACAGGCCCGTAACTGATAGTCCCGTCTCCGAAATCCCATGTCCAGTTTACTATAGTTCCGTCGCTGTCTATGGAATTTGTGGCGTTGAAAAGAAGAAGTTCGTTCTCTTCCGCAAGTATGGTGATGGGGAAATTTAAAACAGGCGTTTTGCTGATGAATATTGCGACAGCAGCGCCAAAAGCATTGCCATAATCATCCACCGCGCTGAGGCTGGTCGTATGTTCTCCAAGACGAGGATATGTGTGGTTTATATTTTTTCCAAACCCGAAAATTTCACCATCAAAAATCCATATATATTTCAAATCCGAATATGTGCCCGGAGAAGTTTCCGCAGTATAAACAACGTAACTTTCGTTAATCGTGATTTTGTATCTAATCGATGCGTTTAACACAGAAGGCGCAGTCGGGACTATGTAGAATGTAAAATTGCCAGTGGTCGGAAATCTTTGGATGTTTGGTTCAGATGCCGTATCTCTTGCCTCGATATAGTAGTTTATGGCAGAACCAACATTCTGTTTTGGAATTTTATATAAGAACTCGCTTTCGTTGTAACCGGTCATCCGCGCTTTTGTATACTCTGCACTTTCATTAAGTTTCCAGTAGACAGATATATTATTTTTATCAACGCTGAAATCGTCGGTTATGTTCGCGGCTATTGGATAGAAATCGCTGTTTTCGCTTACGTTATTGAGCGCGGTATGTATAATCGTTGGAGGAAGTACGTCGACGACTACCTGGAAAATATACACACTGCTTGTATTGCTTGCGGATGCGTCCTCGGGCGAGGTGGCAACATTCTGGTTTTTGTCGATAGCTTCGATATAGTAATATACGGTCGTATTGTCGGGTTGGGCTGGAATCACTGCATAATATGTATCTGCAATAGAAGTTGAGTTCATAGGGATGTTACTATAATTGCTTCCGTCTGTGCTGTACCAGGCAAAAACTCCGTCTGTGTTCAATTCTTCATCTGTAATCACGGCAGTGATATTACAGGGATGTATTGTTTGCCGCCGGCTTAGCGGATCGTGAACTATCGCTGGCTTAGTTATATCCCTGGGGTTAAGGTACATCAAGATAAACTCGTCCCAAGTCTCGTTAGCAAATTTGAATGTATCGTATTCTTCATCATATGTGTCTTTCGGGAAATATATCGAGATGCCGTGGGCGTTTTTATCGTAACTGCTGTTGCTGTTGGCGATTATAACTTTAGAGTAGTTCTCCGTTAGACACATTGCGCTGTTTCTCAACGATTCTGGTAACGTTGTGTCCGTCGCCACCAATTCGACAAAATGATACAGATCAGCATTATACGTGTTCCCGCTCCAATGGGGGCCATTATTGTATGTTTCCGTCACATTTCGTAAATTTCGCAACTCTGTCTGGTATGCATGCATATATTTTTGGAGTTCGGATGAAAAGTTATCGAGCAGCGGTATGAAGAAATTCATCAACGAATACAGGTCGACTGCGGCTAGTGTGTAGTTATCAGAGAATTTTTCGTAACTGAACGTGGATCTATATTCGTTATCATAGGCGATTACGGCCTCCTTCGCCAACTCTGCCGGTTCGACAAGAGAGTTGTTAGCTATCGCCGACAGGAAGGTATAATTCCAGCCGTTATCCGGTTCGACGTCTTCTGCCCCTATGAAATAATCCGCATATTGGCTGAATTGGTAGCATGTTTCTACAAAACCGAGATAGCAGGCATCGAAGCCTACTATGTCTATTTTTCTATCGATGTATTTTGTGAGATTCTTGAGCACTTCGTCGATCTGTATCATGGAAAGGCCGTTTGTATAGTACGGTATCGAATTTCCGTTTACATCATGCCCATCTGATCCGTATGATGCTCCAAATAGTTTTTCTCCATGATCCCATATGGACAATAAATAGTGTTGCGCGGGGTAATTATCAAATACGAATTTTCCAAACGACAGCAGTGTATTCGGATCCACCATATTCGCTTCCTTTGTGGAGTTCGAGATTACTTTTCCGCCATCATCTACCACCGTAGACACTATCGTGGCGTTGTATCCGTCTTGGTCCTTGTCAATTTTGTATATTTTCGAGTCTCCGTACCCGTTGCCGTCAAAAAGCACAATAATACTGAGGTTAGCAGTCGAACCGACCGCTTCCATCTCGTTGATATCATTTATCCCAAACTGGTTCAGGTTGTTATCAGCATCCATGTAAACCATTACGGTCCATTCTGGCAACTGGCGCGAAGAGCTGCGAATAGTTTCTGCGTTGCAAAGTGCATTTTGCTGATTGCTGCCACCCCTCAAATTTGTATCCGCATTAAATGGCGCCGAAGCAAACAGGAATAGAATTAACAATAGCCAGCAAAACATGTTTTTTCGGCGCTCAACGCATCGAGTAGGGAAACTTTTACAGGACAGCATAATCTCACAGACAACGATATGAAGTAATCAAGGCTAGTATGTGTTAAAAAAACTTTTGATACAATGTTTCGTTTAATCACAGGCCCATTTTTTCACTTTTAAGTATGTCTGATTGGAAAAGTAATAGCTAGGTTGAAAGCCTTTTGCTTTGCCAGTATTTTGTTTTTAAGGACTCGATTTTGTCGAGCTTAACCGATATGTCTATTTTTAATATCTCAAGGATTTTTTCCGGAGAACACATGGAATACTTATACGCCAATCTGTTATTTCTGGTGATATCCACTCTCTTTTCCAACAGTCCCTTATCTACAAGTGTTTTCAGGTATTTTCTAACGCTTCTTTCAGATTTTTTTATCTTTCCAGCGATATCTGAAATTAACATCTCATTATTTTTACTGACTACACGAAGTATCTCTGCAACTGTTTCCCCAAATCCAAAAATCTCTGTCGTAATTTTAGTAATGTCTAGGTGCCTTCGTACGAACTTTTTACTCATGGTATAGAATTAATCGTCGAGTATATATGTATTTCCGTTTTCATACATATGAACAAAAAACTTCATATATGACGAGATGCGTATATCGCTACATTATTCGAGAGATAATGCGATATCTTTGATGGGGATAATGGGTGTGCTGGTAAAATGAAAGAAGGCGTTCCAATAGTATTGACTGCTTCGCCGATAGAAATGAGCGATTTTAAATTAAATCAGTTTGTCGCTTTTACGGGCGGCTTCCCGCGAATGGGCATTCCGCTAAGCGTTCTAAGAAAAAGATGGTATCCGCCTACGCCGTGCAACGAGGACGGCAGCGCAAAATTTGCGCCGTACGGTTTGAGAAAGGTCGAGTCGCTGCTTGTAGATGAATTTGGTAAGGAGAACGTTGTAGTCAGCCGGCCGGACAATCTGGGCAAATTCATCGGTCCAAACACCAAAGTTATAGGAATCAGCACCATGGACCCGTCTGGCATAGGCTTCGTAAGCAGGACGTACACTTCCATACTGGGCATCCACGGAGAACCGCTTTGCGGCCTGGAATTCAGGCAGTTCATGAACAATCCATTATTCAAGAAATACGGCTCTAAGATTTTGGTCGGCGGAGCCGGGGCGTGGCAAATACAAAGAGCAAATATGAGGGATGCGTTTGGCATAGATTCGGTGATTATCGGAGAAGGAGAGCGCACGGTAACAGAAGTGTTCAAAAAAGCGTTGAACGGAGAAACACTTCCTCCAGTAATAAACACGGAAAAACCGTCTCTCGATGACGTTCCCAAGATAAAATGTGCATCCCTGTACGGCATAGTGGAGATTACACGGGGCTGCGGCAGGGGCTGCAAATTCTGCTCGCCTACAATGCGACAGCTTACCTCCTTCCCGCTCGAACACATATTGGAAGAGGCGAGATTAAACGCAAGCAATGGTTCAAGGATGATCACTCTTCAAACAGACGACGTATTCTTATATTACCGAGGAAAAAAGTTCATGCCGAACAGGGAGGCGCTGGTTAAACTGATACATTCCATAGGTGAGATCCCAGATGTAGAATATATACAGATAGCCCATGCCGCGCTCGCACCTGTTGTTGTAGAGCCAAAAATCGTCGAAGAAATCGGACCCATACTAGTGGAAAAGGGAAGATGGGTGTGCCGGGGGAAGAGGTTCGCTTCCGTAGAGGTTGGCCTGGAGACTGGAAGCACCCGATTAATGACCGAGTACATGCGGTGGAAGATGTACCCCTACAAACCCGAAGATTGGTGCAACGTCGTAGTTGATGCAATAGGGACATTCAACGATAACGGGATATACCCGCTTGGTACGCTGGTAACAGGCCTGCCCGGAGAAACCGAGGACGACACGCGCGCAACTCTTGATCTAGTCGACAGACTAGGCAAGAGCAACCTATTCTATGTGCCTCTCTTATTTACCGCAGAAGAAGATTGTTTATTGAAGAAGGAGAAACACGCGGAGCTGGGAGATATCAACGACCTGCAGTGGGAGCTTATATCTACGTGCTGGAGGCACAATATTGATATATTCAGCAAGGACGGAGCAAAGGTGTTAATTCCGTTCTTTTCCATGTTCTTATATCCCTATTATGCGGTAAGGCACGGTTCGAAGATACTAAAACCATTCCTGAAATTCACGGGATTTTCGGAGACTATGCTGGGAAGAAGAATCGATAAGGTTTGTGAGCCGTATCCGCCTGACCAGATGGGGAATGGGAGAGTTGGGGTTTGAAGTTATTAGCGCTTTCTTTTGCGACTATTTTACTCTCTTTCTCTTTGAAAATAATATCGTTACAGTAATCGTCGATACATATAACCATGCAAACTCAAAACCAGGAACCCTCTGCTCGTCTTGTTTTATGGTATTATCACGAATCGTGTTGCCATAGCGACAGCCATACATACAGATTCCTTCACGGCCGCAATTTTTTATATTGTTATACGCCACGAGGTTGTTCGAAGAATATTCGAGATAGATGCCGTTCATATGGCTGTTCGTTATATTGTTTGATGTGACTGTGTTGTTGTCCGAATTAGTCAAATAAATGCCATAACCCCGCAGAAGCCCCTGTTGATTCATTATCGTGTTTTCTGAGATTAAATTATAAGTGCATCCTTCTAGATGGATGCCGTCGTGCCCGTTTTCAATACTATTTCCGATGATTCTGTTGTTCGAACCAGATTTGAGATGCACGGAGCAATTTATGTTACGTACGACATTTAAAGAAACTTCGTTGTATGAACAGCTCTCCAAAAGGACGGCATGCCCACGCTCATAGTCGCTGCGACTTGTATTGTTCATAAAAATGTTGTTTGAAACGACGTTGTACTGACTTTTGTATATGTGCACGCTGTCTATCGTATTTGTTATAGTGTTACGTAAAATCGTATTGCTGTTGGTGCTAGTATTCACAAAATTCGAACCAAAGAACCCCCCGGTTTTTGTATAGCCAACAGATATGCCGCTATCAGTCCCATTTGTAATTTTATTATCGCTCACCGTGGTCTCTGAGCCACCCAAGATCGCGATGCAGCTACCAAATCTATCTATCCAAAAACAACGTATAGTGGAATTGCGTGTTATTTTTATTCCGATACTGTATTCACTTCCGTCTCCTTTAATTATCGTCCCGTCGCTGTTTTCCCCAGTCAAATTTATTGCTTTGTTTATTGTAATTTGCTCATTATAAATGCCGTTGTAAACATAAACAGTATCGCCTGGGGACGCGGCATTTATCGCATCCTGTATTTTTGTGTAATTTGCACCGCCGTTATCATCAACGTTAATCGTCCTCGCCTTTGCGGATTGTGCAACCGCAAAAATCGACAATAACATTAATCCTACAAGAGCTATCAACAAAATGAATAAAATTCGTCTTTTCATTTTTATCATAATGATTATAGATAGTTTTTGATATATATTATGTTATCTTTTCTGTAAAGTAAATCATGATTGTTAATGCGTATAATTTCTGAGAGGTGGATAATGTGTATTCGCTCACTCGCACTCGACCCAGTTCAAGTGCTCGTTCGCTACACTTTATAAAAAAGGCGATAGCTACCATTATTAATTTTTGAATGCCAGAATGCCACCTATCGAGATTATTCTGGCATGCGACCGAAAGGGGCGAGTGGAACCGCCCCTTGAGGGAGCATTGACGCATTCTGTATCTCTCGTAAAATTGTCATCGATGTCACTTTACTTTATCTTTTCGTATTATGCCTATCTCTGCGAAAACGCAACGCACTCTATCCAATGCCTGTGCCCAGTAAGTGTTTTCAGGCATTCGCCGGAATCAATGTTCCAGACTCGCACTGTATTGTCTTTCCCGCCGGACGCGACCTTCTTTCCGTCTGGTGAAAACGCTACCGTGAACACGAACGGGCTGTTGCCCTGGATCGTTGTCAGGCACTTTCCGCTGTCTACGTCCCATATCTTTATGGCGCCGTCTCTTGAGCCCGAGGCAACCTTTTTCCCGTCGCTTGAAAACCCAACGCCCCTTATCCAGTCGCCGTGGCCTGTTATTGTTTTCAGGCAGGCGCCGGTGTCTATGTCCCAGACTTTTATGGTTTTATCTTCCGAACCGGACGCGAGTTTTGAGCCGAACGGAGAGAACGCCACGCTTCTCACAAGCCCCTGGTGTCCTGTCAGCGTAGTGAGGCATTCTCCAGTCTGCGAGTCCCACACCCTGATCTTGTTATCCTTTGAACCTGAAACCAGCTTTTTGCCGTCAGCAGAGAAATCAACACAGTAGACGCCGTCCGTATGCCCTGCCAGCGTTTTTAGGCACTCGCCTGTTTTTACGTCCCATAGCTTTACCTTCCCGTCGCTCGAACAGGACGCTATCTTTGTCCCGTCCGGCGAAAAAACCACACCCCAGACAGCCTGCGAATGCCCGGAAAACGTGAAAACAAGCTTTCCTGTTTTTGGATCCCATAGGTTTATGGTCTTGTCGTCGCCGCCGGACGCAAGTCTCGAACCATCATGAGAAAAAGCCGCGGTAAGGACTGCCATATAATGCCCTGTAAGGATCTTCAGCGTCGTGCCGCTCTGGACGTCCCATATCCTTATGCTTTTATCATCCGATGTCGAAACCAATCTGGTGCCGACAGGGAAATACGAGTGCATGGCTTTGTCATACTTTTCCTTCATCTCAAGCATGTATTTTTCCATCTCGTTCTTTTCGCGAATAGCCCTGCTCTTTTCGATTTTCTCATTGTTTAGGTTATTTTTCGAATCTGCGAGATCCTTCTCAAGGCGGTCCTTGTCCTTGTCCACTTTTCCCTTCTCTATTCCTAGCTCGCCTGTCATTTCGGAAAGGATTTTTTTCTTCTCTTCAAGTTCCTTTGAAAACTTCTCTTTCTGGCTTTGCTCTATGTCAAGATTTTCAGTGAGTTGAATGATTTTTTTATCGACTTCCTCTCTCTCCTTCTGCAGCTTCAATTTTTCCTTCGAGTGCTTGTCCTTTAATTCGGAAACAGTCTTCTCAAACACTTCCTGGCCTACGCCCCTTTTACCCTTTTCCTTTTCAGTGTCGGACTTGAGCGACGCCAGTTCCTTTTTCAGTTCTTCGCTTTCCCTCTGGAATTTCCGCTTCTCGCTTTTTTCAACTTCTGTCGTCTGTTTCAGCTCGGAAAGAGATTTCTCGATTTCTTCCTTCTCCTTTGCGATTGTCTCCATTTCTTTGGAATATCCGCTCCTTGCTTCCGAGACTTTCTTCTTCGTTTCCTCTCTCTCTTTCTCAAAAAGTGACTTTTCATGAGCGTAAGTTTCTTTTAACTCGGCAAGAGTGCGTTCCGCCTCTGTCTTCGCCATCTCCACCGAAGTCTTGTCGCTTTTTTCCTTGTCGTGCTTTGTCTTTATCTCATCCAGTTTTTTCTTCAGCTCTTCCTTATCCTTTAGATGCCATTCCTTGTCCGCCTTTTCCTTCTCAAATGCGCTCTTGGCATCCTGAAGCTGTTTTGTGAATCCCTGGATCTCCCGGTTGAGCTTCGCTCTTTCCACCTTCTCCTTTTCGAGGGACTCCTTTATCGCCGCCATCTGTTTCTCCAGTTCCGTCTTCTGGTTTATGGCTTCAGTCTGGAGTATTCCGCTGAAAATACTGCTCCAGTCGTCCGCCCTGATCATCTTGTTCGCGACAGCGGACATATTCAGCTGCTGCAACAAATCTTTAAGGAAATCCGTAAGACTGGTATTTATCGAAGATATCTGGCTTTTTATTTTCACAGCGTCCCCTGTTTTGCACAGGCTCTTTAACGTGGAAATAGACGCCTCAAAATTCTTAATTTTATTATCGATAGACTCGCAGTGCCTTGTTTCGAGTATATTGTGCTCGAGCTCCATTTTGAACATGAAGCTGTTTTTGAATTGGGCATGCTTGCGTTTTATGTACTCTATAAATTCAGCGTTTATCTTTTTGTATTCCGGGATTATCTTCTCCAGATCCTCTGCAGCCTGCGTTGTGCTTTGGCACGCTTTCTGGCTTTCCGACGCCGCCCCGGAAGAAATCACACTAAGGTGCGCTCCAATATCGTTAAGGTCGCCCTGAATGTGAAGAATTTTTTCTATGGAATTCTCCCTGATCCTGATTTCGTTCCTGTCCGCAACCAGCTTTCTCACAGGGTCGAGTTTGGGGTGGTCTTTCAGTTCCTTAGTGGAGATCAACGCTTCCGCTTTCGCATAATCCTTGTTTTTGAAGGCATCCTGAATTTCCTTCAACAATTCCTTGTCTAGTTCTTTTTCTACCATGTTCCGCCTTATGTTATTTGCTTTCGAGAAATAATACGCAACGTGGTATATAAAGGTTCAACACCCCTTCCCCTGATTAGTTAGCAAAATTGGTTAATGCTCCCGCCGGGATTTCCCTTCCAGGGGGAAAAATTTTCTAAGATACGCATCAAAATTTTTCAGATTCGTGCAACTCTACACTGTTTACCCAGTTGCACTCTCAAATCCCGACGGACTGTTCATCTGCAAAATAGTGTAATGTGCTCCCGCCGGGATTTGAACCCGAGTCGTCGACTCGAAAGGCCGAAATGATTGACCGGACTACACTACGGGAGCAAATGTCTGGTTAGATTTAAAGGTTAAAAGTCATATCTGTATTTATATCTTTATACCTCTTGATGTTTTATATAACTCAATTTTACTAAACTACCATGGGTACTATGGAATTCTGCTGGAATTCCATACGTTCGTACGAAATTTGCTTTAGCAAATTTCGTAGATCGCGAACGCCACCCTTTTCAAAGGGTGGATGAGCGAACCCCATGGCGTTCCTGTGATGTATGTGAATGTGTTGGAGGTGTGTGAATGTCTGTCTGTGGCGTTCGCCTAAAGCCTCTCTGCGTAACGCCATCTACAAAATTCTTTGGTGGAATTTTGTACGATCGTACGAACTTTGCACGTGCAAAGTTCGTAGATGGGGCTTTAGCCCATGGTAGTTTACTTCTGGTGATAATATGCTTTTACTCAGCAGATATGTGTTTCTCTGCAATCTTAACATCGCCTGGCGGCAGAACTTTCAAAACTTCACACACTTCTACATCGAAAATCTTCCTTACTTCATTCGCAAAATCCGTCTTTTTTGTTTCACCAGGTTCGAATACGATATACCTTTTACAACGCGCTTTTACAGCCTCAACAGGTCCGCACATCATTTTTTTTACGCCATCAATTTCCATCTCGCCGATAGTGCATCGAATTTTTACGTCGTGTATAATGTTTCGTTTGCCTCTGATGGCAAATGCGCCTCTCGCCAAGAACTCCCCAGTCGGCGGGGTTTTGCTGACTTGGTCGGGCAATACCCAGTAGGCATCGCCCGATCCTATTTTCGTGTTCCATGATTTTGAAAACGCCAGCGAAAATTCTGCGGCCTCGTTTAGAGTTGAGGGGGGTATCGCTTTCTTCTCTTCGCTCTCCTCATCTGGTAATCTATCGCTCTTATCTGGCAAATTCGAAACTTTAACCTCGCTTACGCGCTTTATCACGACACTTGGCGCACCATGGACATCTGCGTGAACATATACATCATCGTTGTTCAGGTGTTTTTTAACAACCTGCTCGTTACTTTTGGCATCCTTCCCCCCGATAATAAGGTACCCGTCACCGGAAATAAACCATCTGTATTTTTCAAACCAGAACGTCTTCATTCTCGCCTTCTTCGGAGATTTCTTTTCTTCAGTTATTTCTCTTGCGGAGATTTCCTTTAAAGTTTCGAGGGTGCGTTTTGCTGCATTCTCTGCGCCTTTTAATCTGCTCTTTGCCTTTTTGGACAATTCATAGTGGTAGTTAGCGTTTTCCCGGACCGTTTTTTGAAAATCGAGTTTTATCTCCCCCTCCTCCACTTTCTCGTTGTCTTTTATATCCAGTATGTGCGAAACGCGTACGATTACATACATCTCGCCCGGGTTTATCTCGACAATGGATCTGTTGTTTTTCAGGCTGTCTATGACACTATCCCAATTTTTGTATGTTTCCTTTGCGCGCAGTATCATCTTCAATACTTCTTCGCACTCGGTGTAATGCAGGTAAATTCTTTCCCCGCTCTTCCTGTTCTCTTCGATCTCATGTTTTAATTCCTCTACACTCTTTAATTGCTGTTGATACTGCCGCTGGCTTCTCTCGGTTTCCTCGTTTGCTACCTCTTTTTCTTTCGAGTTTTTCATATTAGATGCATAATCATAAACCGCTTCACTGAACGTCTGGAATAATTTTACTTCGCAGTCGCTGTATTTTTTGAGCCTGAAGGGAACAACATCTATGAGCGAGCCGTCCTTGGTTACAGTCATCGGCTCCGGGGCAGTGCTCATCATGCCATGCAGCACATTGTAGGCCCTTCCCAGCTCATCAGCAGATACATCTTTCATGTCTGCATCTTTTTCTATGCCTGCGATCTCGCATATCTCTTCCGCATATGTTCCGGGCAGCGACAGGGTGCTGGCAAGCGTTCTTACAATGTCTTTGTTCGATTTTTTCAAAACTTCAAGAAACATTTCTATGCTCAACATAAACGGGTTTATTTTAGCCGGCGGATGCTTGTACTCCTTTCCAGCCTTGATCTCTCTCGCTCTCCAGACTTGCGTGCTCAGCGGCTGGATTATTATGGAGTTCATAACCAATATTATATTCCCTTCTCCAAAGAGTTCTATGATGAGTTTGTATTCTTCCTTCTTTCGTATGGTAATCTCTATGATTCTGTCAAAATTGTATTGAGTGATATCTTCAATATATCCGTTGTCCAGATGTTTTCTCAAAAGCATGACAAATGAAGAAGGTTCTTTTGACGGCTCGTGCTCCTGCCCAGCAAACCACACAAATTTACCGTTCTTTACAATCAGGTTTTTTTTGCCTATGTCTGGAACATTGACCTTCAGCATTATGTCAGTGGGCGAGAGTTGATATATGTTGTCTATAAAGCCGCCGACGAGGATCTGCATATCCTTTACTATCGCGGCGACATCAAAAGCAGACGCTTGGTCTTTCATTGCACTGGGGTATATGCCAAGGGATATGAAGATTTTTGCCTAAAACAAACGACGTTAATGTCCGATTTATCCTCACTTGATTAACTTTTCAACCACCTTCGTATATTCTTCGACAATCTTCTTCGATTTATCCAGGTCTTTCGTTTCTCCGTATATCCTACAGAGAGGCTCAGTTCCGGAAGGCCGTATAAGCACCCAGCCGTCCTTTGTAAATATCTTCGTGCCGTCCGTGGTGTCGTATTTGTTTCCAGTGCTCTTTGCATATTCCGCCATCTTTTTCAGGATGTACTCTTTCTTATCGTCCGGACATTTAATCTTAGCTTTAATGACAAAGTAGTTCGGGACCTCTTTAATCAATTCAGAGAGTTTCTTTTTTCTCTGCGCCATTATTTCTATGATTCTCGCTGCGGACATTGCGCCGTCCCTGCAATATTGATGTTCCGGGAATATCAGGCCGCCGTTTTCCTCTCCTCCAAACAATGCCTTTTTTTCCATCATCACCCTTGCTACTACCGGGGACCCCACCCTTGTATATATCACCCGGCCATTATGCCTCTTTGCAAGATCCTCCACACAACTGGATGTAGCAACTGGGGTAACGATTATTCCTCCACCGTTTTTCACAAGCATCTCCTTTCCCACGAATGCCAGAGTTTTTTCCCCTGGAAGATAGGTGCCGTTCTCGTCAACGAACACTGTTCTGTCCGCGTCGCCGTCGTGCAGTATTCCTAAATCAGCACCCAAATCCTTGACGGTTTTGATTAAATCCGCAGCGTTTTCTGGTGTCGGTTCTGAGGGATGTCCGGGAAACGTCCCATCTGGATGTGAGTTTAGTGTGATAACTTTACAACCAAGTCGTTCTAGCAGGTACGGGGAAACCAAACAGCCAGCACCGTTTGCACAGTCCAATACCACTTTCAAACCCCTGTTTTTTATGCTGTTTACATCAGTGCACTTCATAACGCCGTTGATATACATCTCGTTGACATTTTCATCGATTTTTACGGGTTTTATGTTGGACCACTTGGCCAGGTTGAATTTCTTTGAAAAGTAGATTTCTTCGATTTTTTCTTCTTTTTCTTTCGGCAGTTCAGTGCCGTCGGAATCTATGCATTTTATGCCGTTGAATTCCGGCGGGTTATGGGACGCGGTTATTACTACTCCGCCGGCCGATTTATACATTTTTACTGCATACTGCAGCGACGGCGTCGGCACCACCCCGACATCTACAACACCGCAGCCGGAAGCGAGCAAGCCAGAAATCACAGCACTCTTCAGCATCTGGTTTGAAGTTCTCGTGTCTGTTCCTATTATCACTTCGCCGCCTGCGAAAAATGTTCCTATAGCCAATCCGATATCCGATGCAAATTCGGGCGTCAACTCCTTATTGGTAACGCCTCTTATGCCATTTGTTCCGAAGAGTTTCGTCATATTTCTCAACATCCAACATACATCGTATAAAATTGCAGAACGGTAAACTATAGAATACTAAATCCACTGATTTAAATATTTGCCCGAATCATTTCTTCTTGATTTCTGTGCCTTTCTCTGAACCGATTATAACAATGTCTGTAAGATCGATAAACAACCCATTCTCCACAACGCCGGGGGTGTTGTTTATTCGCTGCTCGGTATCATTTGCGTTCTTTATGCCATTTGGCTTAAACGAGCAATCCAGGATGTAGTTCCCACTGTCTGTTGTGTATGTGGTGTTTCCAAACATCCTGATGCTTGGCGCGCATCCCAGTTTTTTTAGTTTGTTGGATGTTGTTTTCCAGCCAAATTTTACTACTTCGACCGGGAGCGGCGATTTTGTTCCTATCATGTTTACATTTTTTGTGTTATCTGTAACGATTATCTCTATCCTGGAATTGGATGCCACTATTTTTTCCCACAAGAGCGCGCCGCCCATTCCTTTTATCAGGTTAAAATCAGGATCCACTTCGTCTGCACCATCGATAGTAACGTCTATTTTTCCGTGTTCGTCAAGGGTCGAGAGTTTGATGCCGCACTCTTTCGCAAGTTTTTCCGTCTGTCTGGACGTGGATATCCCAATAATATCAAGCCCGTCATTGACAAGCTGGCCTATCTTTTTTACAGCAAACTCCGCAGTCGAGCCCGTACCCAGTCCTATAACCATGCCGTCCTTTACATACTCTACTGCTTTTTCGGCAGCTATCTGCTTTGGATTCAAGTACACACCAAACGTCAATAAGCGATAATTTAGATAAATATTGCCTTTATTCTTTAAATTTGAGATTTTTTCCTGTGCGTTCTTGTTATTATAAACACGCTGATGCAAACAGTGAATAATACAAAAGGAACATCAAACCCGTTTGTGAAGTTAGATTGGAAGTTTCTGGTTATGGGGTAATTTGATATTGTGGGAATCGGTATTTTCGGAGTATCTATCTTTTCCTCACTTTTTAGCCAATTAAGGAAATTCACGTTTATGGTTGCCTTATCTCCATCACTTATAGGATTGGTTACGCTCTGCGGTCCCGAAGCCGAACCCCAGAAATTTTCTTTGGCGGTAATCACGTTTTTCGCATCCAGCGCATCCATCCCATAATTCTTGTTTTTGTTGATGTTGTTATTTTTTATTTCATTGCTATTGGTATCAAAACCTTGGACCATTATTCCTGCGCCGTTTCCAGTAATTATATTTTTAGTTATCTGATTGTTAGTGTTTATGCGGTAGTACTGATAACTGTCATAAAGCCCTTCGATGACTATACCCGCGACATTGTTGTCGATTAAGTTGCCCTCTATAATGTTATTCTCATTGGCGCCATCCAGGTATACTCCGTACCCTGTGCCGTTGGAGATTATATTCTTGGTTATCCTGTTTTCTCTGTTTGTATAATCTATTCTGGAAACTGAAAGAAACACAACTCCATGATTGCTTTTTATTATATTGTTCTCCGAAACGATACATTTGGACGACGCCTGAATGTGCACGCCTTCTATGTTTCCAGCCAGATTATTTTGTTGGATGATGCTTGTTGACAGAAAACTGTAGATTCCATATAGCGAGTTATTCGTTATGCTGTTGTTGGAGATAGTCGCGTTGGAACTCACGGAATAAATGCCAATTTTGCCAGCATCCAATATATTGTTCTTTACGAGCGCGTTCTCGTAGCCGAGCAGATATACGCTGTATTGAGTACCGGGAACCGGGTTTGTAACGATGTTATCAACAATCTTGATGTTTTTCCCAGCTGAGGTGTATACTGCATATTGGGCGATCATCGTGAAAACATTGTTCGACACCTCGATATCCGAGGCAAAAGAGGAAACCCCTCTGGATGCGTTTGATATCACGCAGTTTGTTATTTTCGTTTGATTGCCGTTTATGTATATTCCGTTGCCGAAGCCTGTAACGTTGAAACCGTCGATCGTAACCTTGCCCGCATCCGCATATATGCCATTATAATCCAGTTCCTTGCTTCCGTTGCCTTTCAATACGACGCCGTTTCTGTCTTCACCCATCAAAATTATGTTTTTGTTTATCGTCAATCTTTCAGCGTAAACCCCTCTTTTTACATATATAATGTCGCCACCAGACGCCTCGTTTATAGCCTGCTGTATGCTCGTATATTTGCTTTTTCCGTCCGCGGAAACAATAAATGTCTTGCTACCTACCTGTAATGAGAATACCGCTATCGCAGCCAGTACTATGAGAACCAAAACTGCAATAGCGATAAGTTTCAGTTTTTTGCCCGTTTTATTCGGCTTGGTTTTCGTTTTATTTGAAACCATGCAATCTATCCTAAATAATTACGAGGTATTAATACTTTCAACATTGTATGGATATTCAAATCACGATACTATGATTAATAATAGTAAAAATAAATAAGACAAGAGGTTATTCACACATCAATATTCTCAATCGGACGTGTTATAATGACCAAAACGATAAATTTCATAATCGGGATACACAACCACCAACCTGTCGGGAACTTCGATTTTGTCCTGGAGAAGGCGTATAAGACCGCGTACATGCCGTTTGTAGAGATACTAGAACATCATCCAAAAATCAAGATGAGCATGCACTGGAGCGGCATAATTTTAAAGTGGCTGATAAAAGAGCATCCGGAATATATCTCGAAAGTCAAAAAGATGGTGGACAGGGAACAGCTCGAGATATTGACTGGCGGCCTGTATGAGCCGATAATGCCAATACTCTACGACAGGGACAAGCTCGAACAGATAAAAGCCCTGACCGCTTTTATAAAAAAGAATCTGAACTATGCACCGACGGGCATGTGGCTTCCGGAGCGGGTTTGGGAGCCGCATTTGGCAAAACCAATAGCGGATACAGGCGTAGAATATACACTTGTAGACGACAACCATTTTAAAAGTGCGGGCTTAACTGAGAACGAATTATACGGGTATTACACCACAGAAGAACAGGGAGCATTGCTCAGGATATTTCCAATCAGTATGAAACTCAGATACCTCATACCGTTCAGGCAGCCTGAAGAAACGATAGACTACCTGCGGGAGGTCGCTACCGAAGGCGGCGACAGGGTATTGGTGTTCGGTGACGATGGCGAGAAGTTCGGCTCTTGGCCAAATACATACGAATGGGTTTATAAAAAGAAGTGGCTGGAAAGATTCTTCGAAGCATTGGAGGAAAACAGAAGTTGGATTAACATAATCACGTTCTCGGACTTTATCTGCAGGCATAATGCGATAGGCACTGCATATCTGCCGACAGCGTCCTATCTGGAATTAACCGAGTGGGCGCTTCCTACAGAGGCGTCTATAAAATTTGAAGATCTGTTAGAAGAAGTGAGAAACAAAGGCGAATACGAAAAATACGAAGGGTTCCTGAAAGGCGGATTCTGGAGAAATTTCTTGGCAAAATATCCGGAGAGCAGCAACATGTACAAGAAAATGCTGTACGTGAGCGACAAAGTACATCTTTTAGAAACTGAAAAATTCGAAAGCTCGTTAATAAAAAAGGCAAAAGACGAGTTGTGGCAGGGGCAGTGCAACTGCGCCTACTGGCACGGAGTTTTCGGGGGCTTGTATCTTCCGCACCTTCGGTCTGCAATTTACCAGCATCTCATAAACGCGGAGTTCGAAGTTGATAAAAAACTGCATAAAACCAAGGAATGGCTAGATCTGGAAACAACAGATTTCGACAAGGACGGAAGGGATGAGATACTGGTAAATACAGAAGCAATGAACCTATACTTCCACAGCATCGGCGGTACGTTATTCGAGCTTGATTATAAGCCGAAATCCTGCAACCTATTGAACACACTGGCCCGAAGAAAGGAAGCATATCACAGGAAGATCTTGGCGGCAAAGGCAAAAAAGACGATTTCGGATGTGGGCAGCGATGCTGCGCCGAGCATACACGACTTGCAGAGGGCAATTGATCCAGACCTCGAAAACCATCTGATATATGACTGGTACAGGCGGCTCTCGTTCATCGACCATTTTTTGGACGAAAAAACGAATTTGGAAAGCTTCAGCAAATGTAGATACGGAGAGCATGGGGACTTCGTTAACCAGCCATATACGTTTGAAACCAAAAAGACTGGAGATAAAATTACAATAAAACTTGAGCGAAATGGTGGAATATGGCGAGACGGCGCGAGATTTCCGATAGAAGTCAAAAAAATCCTGTCCGTAAACAAAGGAGAATCCAAAATCAATGCGGACTACGAAATAACGAACCGCTCGGATAAAACATTGGATTTATGGTTCGGTGTGGAGTTCAACTTCGCCATGCTGTCGGGCACGTCGGAGAATGCTTATTACGAAGTTCGGGGCAGGAAAAACAGTCTCGCTAATATAGAACACATCGATAAATGTAATAATATTCAGTTAGTGGATAGACATGTTGGAATTAATGTGAAATTGAATTTAGATAACCCCGCAACTGTCTGGCACTTCCCGATATACACTATTTCCCAATCGGAGAGCGGATATGAAAAGAATTATCAAAGCTCAGTGGTGTTTCCGAATTGGAAGTTCAAACTAAAACCAAATGAGGTGTGGCGAACAAAATTGAGCAAGGAGATCGCGGAGTACAAGACTTGATATAAAATGTTTTTTTAGACACAACATTTATTTATAAGTTAATACATAATAGTTATCAACTAATAACTATAGGTGATTACTATGGCAATATCGGCACAGCAAAAGATTGAGTATGTTCATTCGCCAACCTTAAACACGGTCTTGATGGTAGAGGGGGCCCTAAAAAATATGGAGGGCAGTATTATAACAATCGCAGAACTCAAAAGAAAGCTGCCCAAACAAGTCAATCATAACACGCTTATGATTATCCTCGAATATTTGGAGAGGAGCAATAAGATAGCGGTAACCTTAAAGGGCATAACATGGATTCACAACGCCAATCCAAACCTAAGAACTGCGATTAGGGAAGGTCTCGAATTATGAAGACTACGAGGATAATATTCTCACCCGAGGCAGAAGAGGTTTACAAACATCTAAACGCTTGTGCTGCAACTTCAAAAATCGAAAAAACAATTTTAAACGCACTTCATAAGAAGATAGAACTCATAAAAGCGAATCCTCACTATGGTGATCCGATAGCGAAAAAGTTGATTCCCGAAGAATACCATGAGAAATACGGAATAACGAACTTGTTTAGGGTAGAGCTTCCAAACTTTTGGCGTATGCTGTACACGCTCACAAACGGAGAGACAGAGATAGAAATAATCGCCTTTGTCTTAGATGTATTGGATCATAAGAAATATGATAAAAAGTTCGGATACAAAAGCAAGTAAATAGCTGGTTTTTGATCGATAGATTGTTTAATATATTACAATATTATGTGTGGAAAGCGAGAGTAAATACGGGGATTGGGGAATACAAAACGTAATGCTGAATCGGATAAGCCGTTTAAAATGCATGGGAAAGTAGGGGATTGCATTACGAAACGAAGAGTGTCTTGAGAATGGATGTATTCAAATAACAATATATTACTAAACTACCATGGGTTCGCGAACGCCACCCCTTTGAAGGGGTGGATGAGCGAACCACATGGCGTGTTCGGCAGACGTATATCTGAGTGTCCCTAGGTGTGGCGTTCGCCTAAAGCCAATCGTCGAACGCCATGGGGCTTTAGCCCATGGTAGTTTACAATAAGTGAAGGTGATATGTCGTGGACCTATGTAGGTTTAGTTTCGGAGTTACGGCCGCAATCACGACCAGTCTGGCTCTCATTGTCGGTCTGGGTGCGGCGCACAGCACAAAGATATTATTGATAAGCACACTCCTGGTATTGGCAATCGCAGACAATATGACCGATTCGCTCAGCATTCACATATATCAGGAGTCAGGACCGCAATACAAGGATCAGGACAGTAATGCACGCCCAAAACATAAAACGATAATTACTACGCTCAGTAATTTTTTAACAAGATTCGCAGTAACCATAGTCTTTCTTTTATTGGTATTATCCCTGCCGCTGCAGTATGCTATGATATCTTCGGTGATCATCGGACTGGCGGTTCTTTCAATATTGAGCTACAAGATAGCGATTAACCAAAAAACGAGCCCATACCGTGCTATTTTCGAACATGTCGGGATCGCCGTCGTTGTCATACCTACAAGTTATTTCATTGGACAAATGATAGCGGCTATGGGCGCTTGATGCGGTAAAGAATACGGTTTAGGCGGGATGCTGGATACGGTTAATGTAATGGGGCTTTGATTTGTTCTGAGTTGGGCTCGTTAATGTCTATTTCGAGCCGTTTTGAGGGGTATTTTTTTTCTGCTGTGTCTATATAAATGCCTCTTAGATAGATTTTGTTGTTTGATATTTTGTCTAATTTAATTTCTTTTATTATCTCTTCTTTTTTAACAACAGTTTTGCAGGAGTCGCCTTGTTCTAGTTTGGTTGATAGTTTTGTGCTATGTTCTTCAGTCTTTGTTAGTATATTATATGAGAAAATCTCTTTAGTTTTTATAAATTTTTCTTTAGAAAAATAGCGAGTGGTACAGTATGTAATTTTATATGAATTGATATTTATGGGTGTTTTGTATTCATTTGTAGCATAAAGTACGATTACATTTGTTTCTTTGATTTCGGCATCTTCTTGGTATGCTTTTCCGTGTTCGTATTTTATTTCGCGGATTGTAGTTTCCTTAAGAGTTGGTTTGAGATGTTTTATATGTTCCTGGCTATAGTTGAGAATTATGTATATTGTGGGGATGAGTGTAGCGAGTATGAATACAGCAATCCATTGCCAGTTGTCCAGAAAGATTTGTGTTATTATGTCTAAACACATTATTTTTCCTCCAAATTTTTCTCTCCTCACATCCAAACACAACGGATAGAGCTAACCTCAACTCGTCCTATAGCCTATCTCCCATGTAGCTTTGTTCCAATCAATCGTTAGATTTGCATGGGCTCCAATGTCTTCGATTTCTGTCTTTATTTTTTGTTTTTCTTGTTCTAACTGGGTTTCATTGATAGTATAAGTCTGATGGTAAAATATGGAGGGACTACTCGTATTCGTTAAGACGGAAACAAATATGTGATACGGATCAAGTTTATTACCGTATACACCAACAAGAGTCGAGTTTACATAATGCTCCTCTACGACATATCCTTTCTGTTCCATAATCAATTTCACTGTAGAAATAGATGTGTTCTTGGTCTCGTTTGCATCTATGTTTATTTCAACTCGGAGATTGTCAATTTTCTTTTCTTGGAATGAGGGTGTTCCTATACATCCCGAAAACGTAACAACAAGAACCAAGCACAAACCAACAATCACGATTTTATTCATACTGACAAATATATTTGACTGCTAATAAACCCTTTGCCGTATCCCATCGTATCTCACGGAGAGAGGGGGTGTCAAATCGCATTGTCTATAATATACCCCATTCTATATGTTGCCCCGTCACAATTCGAACCCCACTGGTAAATAAAAAACGATCAAAAATCTAAAAAACGGTAACGCCTCTGTGGAAGCGCAACTATTGCATGTCAGTTTCTAATTTTAGAAATCGGTTTCTAAAAATCGAAACATTTAATAATGGCCGATTTATTCTATATTCGTGCTCGAAAATATCTTGAGTTCTAAATCAAAAATAGCAATCCTGAGAATGCTTATCGCAAATCCGGCAAGGGAATATACGATAGAGGAAATTGCGCGGATGACACAAATCTCGCTTGGAACCGCTTTCCCTGCCTTGCACGGCATGGTTGAAGCGAGAACCATATTGTCCAGAAAGGTCGGGAGATCTCAGTTATACCGTATAAATGAACAGCACATACTTTTTGGAGAAATAAAGGCACTTTTTCATAAGGAGGTTACTGTCCCATTGGATATTGCAAAAGAGTTCACAGCGGTCCTCTGTAAAACCAACATCAAAAATATAGTATTGTTCGGCTCTAGTGCAAGGGGCGAGTTCAATGAGCACAGCGACATAGATATTCTAGTCATTTACACTGGGAAAAAGCCTGAAAACACTATCGAGGGCGCCATTGACATTTTATTAAAAAAATATGATGCCAATCTTGTGCCAATCTTTCTATCCGTAGACGAAGTAAAAGAACGATTGAAAAAATTGGACAGTTTTATTGTTACAGTCTTGTCTGAGGGAAAAATCTTGTATGGTGATAAAAAATGGTTAGAATTGTAAAAAAACATGAGGCAAAAAATTACTTGGCACAGGCAGAGGAATTCTTAGACTCTGCTAGGAACAATTTGATTGCAGATCGCTTAAACGCTAGCGGATTCGATGCAATACAGGCGATAATTAATGCTAACGATGCGCTGACTATTCATTTCTTGGAAAAAAGAGCATCGGCAGACCACAGGGAAGCGGTCCAGTTCCATATCGAAGTTATAAAGATCGTCGGAGACAGTTCACAACGAAATTTTGTGAAGCAAGCACTTGATATGAGATCTGAATATGGATACCTTGGAAAAAGTGTCTCGCGAGAGGATACGGAATATCTAATTAAAGGCGTCATTAAATTCATTAGCTGGGTTAGAAAACAAATAGAGTAATCCTTATCTGATATTTGGTTGTCTTCTCCCGCCTCTCCAACATTTTTAGTTAAAATCATATGTAAATATTTTTAAAAATAAGTTGACATATTCATGAATGTTTTTAGGATGGTGGTTTTGAAATCATTTATGCTTAGATCTACTACATCTCCATATACTCGATTTTAACCACCTATTCGCAGATTCGTATTCTTCATACTTCCTTTCATCCTTCTTGAACTCCCTCGTGTGCACTGTGCGTCTGCAGTTTCTATAAACTATTTCGTGTTTTATATGCAAAAGTTCGTGGTAAACTATGTAATCCAAAACAGAGATCGGGACATTTTTATCGTCCAGTATCCTACTTATTCTGATTATATCTGTGGTAGAATCTAGATACCCCAATCTATTTCTTGCTCTGCTAACGCTCCACGCAATTTTAGGATTTTCAAGTTCATTATTAAAATATTTTTTATTTATTCTTTCAAAACTATCATTTAAATTATATACCTCTCCTTTCGGTTCCACCAATAATTCCTTGCCCCTGAACTTTCTGAGTTCCTTTTGCAGGCAGGTCATATACGAGCTGTTCACATAATCCCTGAACGCAGTAGTGTAAGATGGCGGGCAGGGCTTTTTTGCGATCTTGCATAGAAGTATTGCGACAAGGGCGTTTTTTACGTCCTGCGGCGAATCCTTGAACGCGTCCGATATTCTTATGTCTATATGGTTGCCCCGCATCTTGCCAGTGCCTTTTAACGAAGAATATGGACAGTATTCCACGTTTATTTTCGATGTCGGGACGAAACGCCCACATAATGTGTAGTAAAGTTCGGCGGCGCGGGCAGAGAGATCAACGTCTTTTTCTTTCATATCTATTGACAGCGAATCAGGTAATGCTCCATTTAATATTTTTCATATGATCTATACCGATAATAAGCGCATCTTAAAAATACTCATTCACATCTAAATTTTAATGAAAACGAACGTAAATCAAGAATAAAAACGCCCCGATCTTCTTTCTACAATTACGAATCTGCGGAATCTATTCTGTTTTTGAAAATTCGCCTCTTTTCGAAACTGTCCTGGCAAAGATGCCTCCGCGCGGCGACCACTCGATCTCTAAGGTCAGCCACTTCGGGCTGCAGCTCTCGTAAAATACGTCTGCTATTTCTTCGGTGACATATTCCTGCCAGATCTTCTTATTTCGCCATGACGCCAGATAATCCCTCACGGATTTGCTTTCCAAAATCTTCTCATTTGGCTGGTATCTTATCACAACTGTGCCGCTGTCATGCCTTTCGGATATGGGGCACAAACACTGGAATTCCGGGTACTCCCATTCGATAACTGGCCTGTGATCCCTTACTGGAAAGGTCACCAACTTTATTTTTTTCGCAGTCTCAATTTTTGTCGATGCAGCCTTGGTATAATCCGTCATATTATGACACCACAATTTCAATACTGTCTGGCATTAAAGGTTATAATTCTCCTTCAATTTGTTTTTGCGTTTATAGATTCCTGTCTACGACTTCAAAACTATCTCTATGTTCACGCCGTCCGGCACCTGTATGCGCATCAGCTGGCGAAGGGCTCTCTCGTCGGCATCCAAATCTATGATTCTCTTATGAACCCGCATCTCCCAATGGTCCCATGTGGCCGAGCCTTCTCCGTCTGGGCTTTTTCTTACCGGAACTACAAGGTGTTTAGTCGGCAATGGAATGGGGCCGCTCATCTTTACGCCCGTGCGCTCGGAAATTGTTTTGATCTGCGTGCACACGCTTTCTACCCTTTTTGGGTCGGTGCCTGTCAGGGAAATTCGAGCGATTTGTGCCATAAAAAACCTCTACATAACAAAAAATCTCATAAAAATAAAAAAGAAAAAGGTGTGCTCATTTCTTCTCAACCTTTTCCACGTCGAGGCATAGTCCAGCTGCTACTGTCGTGCCCATGTCTCTGATTGCAAACCTTCCCAATTGCGGGAATTCTTTCGCCCTTTCTACAACCATCGGCCTTGTCGGTCTTATCTTCACTACAGCGATGTCGCCTGTTTTTATAAAGTCGGGTTTCTCTTGTTTTGTTTGCCCTGTTTTCGGATCAAGTGTTCTCTGCAGTTCCTCAAACGTACACGCGACCTGTGCCGTGTGGCAGTGGAATACCGGGGTATATCCGACTGTTATGGCGCTCGGGTGCTGCAGTACGGCGATTTGCGCGATAAAGGTTTTTGCTACGGTAGGGGGGTGATCCACCGGTCCGCCGACATCTCCTCGTCTTACGTCGTCTTTTGAGATGCCTCTGACATTGAAACCAACATTGTCTCCAGGTACCGCTTGTAGTATCGACTCATGATGCATCTCTATGCTCTTGATTTCTCCGACCTTGTCAGACGGTTGGAATATTATTTTATCGTTTGGTTTCATAATACCTGTTTCAATTCTTCCTACGGGAACAGTTCCAACGCCGGTAATTGTATAGACATCTTGTATCGGGATTCTAAGAGGCAGTGTTGTCGGTTTCTGTGGGATAGTGAGTGTATCGAGTGCTTGGAGCAATGTATTTCCCTTATACCATGGGATATTCGATGAGGGCTTTGATGTATTATCTCCCTTATACGCACTAATCGGGATGAACAGGACGTTCTCTGGTTTGTATCCAACCATTTTAAGCAGTGCAGTGACTTCGTTCTTTACTTCATTGTATTTATTTTCACTATACGCTGGTGTAGTGGCATCCATCTTGTTTAAGGCAATTATGATTTGTTGTACGCCTAGTGTTTTGGCAAGGAACACATGCTCTTTCGTTTGGGCCTCGACACCATTTGGTGCCGCTACTACGAGCACAGCCGCATCCGCCTGGCTTGTACCCGTAATCATGTTTTTAACAAAGTCTCTGTGTCCTGGAGCATCGATGATAGTGAAGTAATATTTTTGCGTATCAAATCTCTTGTGCGCTACATCTATCGTTAATCCGCGCTCTCTCTCCTCCTTCAACCCATCCATTACCCACGCGAATTCGAATGTGGCCTTACCGATAGATTCAGCTTCTTTTCGATACTTTTCAACTATATGTGGGTCTACGTTCCCAGTGTCCATTAACATTCTTCCCACAGTTGTAGATTTTCCAGCATCTACGTGTCCTATAAATACAAGGTTCATATGTGGTTTTTCAGCCATGTTTTTACTCCTCCATATTTTGTTACATCAGTATGATGTGTATGATTACACACCTATAATATTCCTCCTATTTATTTCTTTTTCCTATTTCCACTCCGTATTACTTTGCCTTATTACTCTTGGTATTTTTGAACATTTATGGGGGTTATATCTCTACACATATGTAATCGTGCTCTAATACAAAGTTTTTAAAGTCGGTTCACTTTACTAAACTACCATGAGTATCATGAAATCCTCATCAGGATTTCATACGTTCGTACGAAGTTTGCTCTGGCAAACTTCGTAGATCGCGAACGCCGTCTCTTTGAAGAGGCGGATGAGCGAATCCCATGGTGTGTTCGGCAGACACATATCCGAACTCCTAGGCGGCGTCCGCCTAAAGCCAATCGTCGAACGCCATGGGGCTTTAGCCCATGGTAGTTTACAAGATAATAGAAATAGCCCCGTAGTGTAGCGGCCAATCATGCGGGACTCTGGATCCTGCGACCCTGGTTCGAATCCAGGCGGGGCTACCTCTTTACTGGCTATCGCCAGCAAACTAACTGGTGGTTATAAAACTTACGATATGCGAAATGATGTGAACCGTCTTGGCTTCGCCAACTTTTTGGCTACGCCACTTTAACGAACTTTTGCTTAGGTAGGAGTGAATTAAGTGGTGAGTGAGTTAAGAGAAAAAATCTTGGAAAAACAGATAGCGGATTTTGTAAGATGGCTCTTGGAAGAGAGGCAAATAGGCAAAGCGACCGCAGTAATGTACGGACGGATGATACGAAACCTTTTGAAAAAATACGACACCTTGATACCTACAGACGCACAGGTAAAGGAATATAGGGACGCATTTTTTGCTAAAGGCAGTAAAGCCAACTATGTGGCAAACATCGTAAAGGCAATAAGAAATTATGGGAAATTTATTGGTGTTCCGCTAAAGCCCAAATATCCCCCTGAAACACACGAAGAAATGCCTGATTACATAACAGAACACGAACTAAAACAGATGCTTTTTGCGTGTAGTAACAGTAGAGACCAAGCGATAATTCAGATAATGGCTTTGTGCGGTTTACGACCTTGTGAAGTTGTCCGATTGAGAATTAACGATTTAGATTTCGATAGGGGAATCGTTAAGGTAAATACAACAAAGACGAAAAGTGTGTGGGAGATACCGATGCCGAAAGAACTAATGGATGCCTTAAACCACTACACATCAATCGAAAGGCGAAAGGATGTAGAAAGCGATGTGTTGTTTTTGAATCAATTCGGCAACCCTCGTTCTGAAAACACACACTGCATAAACCGATTGGTGCAAAGAATCGCTAAAAAAGCAGGTATAAACAAAAGAGTGCATGCTTATACACTACGGCATACATTTGCGACGCTGTTAACTTTAAACGGCTGTCCGTTACCATACACACAGCGATTAATGCGACACAGGACTTTCAAAACGACACTGCGATATGCCCACATCGTAGAGCAGTCTCTAAACGATGTTTATCAAAGATATGCACCGTTACAAACAGCCCCGCCTAATCAATACCAAGAACCTTCTTTGCTAGAACATAAATCGCTTTCGCCGAACCCTCAATTCCAGAGGTATGAACCACGCCAATCTGATTTCGATAACACCAGAATTGGATACCGTAAATGTTCGATTCCAAACGGCTATAGTTAGCGGGCATGGAACCTTCTAATATAAAGATACGATTTGGGAACTTCTTTAGGTTATCCAGTTGCTTAAAGATGTGTCCCCTATTTTTTTCTTCTTTTTGCATTATCGACAATACAGCGTCTTTGTAGGTTTTCCTTTCAACGCCCAACAATACTTTTTCCTGAGAATCGCAAACAATATAATCGGCACTTGCACCCATAAACGGATTGTTCGCAATAGTTTCTGGTTTTGCGTTAGGATGCCTTCTTAACTCCAGTCTTTCAACAAAAACATCTTTTTTTGAACACAACATTGAAAGCGTTTTTTCAAGATGTTCGGGTTCCATTACATCAACAAGAATTTTTCCAACCATGCTATTCCACCATTATTTTATCGTATTCTTCCTTTCTATCTAGTGCGGTTACTTGAAGGTATATCGCAGTAGTGTCTAGTTTCGTGTGTCCTAGATTTAACTGTAAATTCCTTAAATTGCCCCCCTTTTTGATGTAATTTACAGCGTAAGAATGTCTCAAAGTATGCGGGTGTATCGGTTTTTCTATTGCCACGTTTTTAGCGATTGCCTTTACTATCTGGAAAACCCTTTGTCTTGTGATATCAAAACACCGCCCCGCCTTGATGTCTTTGTTTTTCAGATAGTTCTGGAGTAGCATTACACTATCCCTGTCTATCGGCACCCTTCGCCATTTGTTCCCTTTTCCCAGTATATTCAGCATCCTTTCTTCAAAATCTATCCAATTAACTTCCATATTCACTAATTCGGATACTCTCATGCCTGTTCGCCACAACAACCGCATTATAAGGTAATCTCTTGGATTCTTTGTGTTGTCGAGAATCTTCTCTATTTCTTCGGGTTTTAAGTAGTCCCTAAAGTCCTTCATTCTTTACATTCCCCCACTTTTGTTAAATATGCACAACTAAAACACATCGAAAACATTGGAAAGCCCCCTGTTTTCTTTACAAAATAGCAGTTTTGTAAAGTATTGAGATATAGCGTTTTAAAGCGATTTTTAGGATGTAGAGGTATCAAACCTTATCACCCTCTTCGTTTTTCGTTTTTTGATGCTCTAAAGCGTCCCCTGTTGCTACACTCTTATCCGTTCCTTCCTCTGATGCGATTTTATCTATTGTCTCTTTGGCATCTAAGGAAACAGCCCCCCCTTGGTCAGGGCGGTCAGGGATGTCAGGGTTTTCTTCTATATTATTATTCATATTGTTCTCTACGGGATTAGATATAGAATTAAAATAAGAAATATCATTGACATCCTTGACATGCTCTCCGTCTTTGTTTGTTAATTTGATGCCTTTCCACACCTGTATTCTATCTCCCCTTATTCTAGGTCTTTCGGTGCAAACGGTGGGGATGTGGGAAGGCAAATCTCGTCCAACTACATTTTTCGCTTTTGTGAGCAGTTTGTTTTCTTGACAATATTTTACAAACTCAGCATAAAACTCATCTTTTGAAACATAAGAGTTAGGGTCAATCTCGATTTTGTCTTTGATAAAAGCCGAAAGGGGATTTGACATTCTTTCATATTTATCTCTTATTTCTTCGGTTGTTTCTCTATATGAGAACCCGCCCTGCGTTAGCAATCTTTTTAGACCCTCTACAGCCCAATTGAATAAACCAGAAAGTTCTTCGTTTGTGGTAATTTTCTCTAATATTTTGGGGTCTGTTTTATCTCTATCAAATGTGTTTAGAAACTTGATTATTATCCATCTCCTAAAAAATGCAGAAGTATCGTCTCTACTTTCTGGAAGTTTATTTGCACTAAATAATAACTTAGCGTGGTTTATGAAATTAAATCGCCCTTTAAATTTTTGTTCGGCGGATATGATATCCCCGCCAGTTAGCATTTTGAACATACCTGTAGAGTATAACGCCTTATCAGATAGGTCGGCATGTATATTCGCCAGTTTTCCGTATAATTCCGCCTTCGCAAACCTTGTCTCCAAATCCTGTAGTGAGACTCCAGAAATGTTTTCCATTCCGAGAAAGTGTTTAAACAACGATAGAAGGGTGCTTTTACCGTTATTCCCTTCGCCAACGAGCATAACTGCTGTTTGAAATTGATAATCTTTTAAGAGTGTGTAGCCAAACAATTCTTGAATATTCGGTATATCGCCTTCTGTTAAGACTTCCGAAAGGAATTTTTTTATCTTTGGACAGTCGGCGGACGCATCGTATTTTATTGGTAGTTTTATGGTACTAATAATATCTTCTGAAAAGGGAACAATCTTCATTTTATCCAAATCGAAAATTCCATTTTGGAGATGGACAAGCATCGGGTGGTTGTTGATTCTATCTCTTTCTACATACGTTGATACATTAATTTGAAACAATATCTCATTCGCCCTGTGTTCTGTCGTCTCCTCTTTTAATCTCTTTTTCGTTTCCTCTTTTATCGACGATTCAGCGTTTGGATGGTAAATTCCATCGTTATAATAAAAAATCTCATTGTTGTCTCTGGTAGTTATGAATCTGTAATCATCCATTATCTCATCGGCGAGAAGTTTAGGAACGAATTTCCCATCTTGAAAATATTTATCTTTCACAGATTTTCCATTTGGGTTCTCTCCTCTAGTTCGTTGCTTTTTTAATATACAACTCTCATTACAATATTTTTGAAGCAATGGTCTACTGCAACCAATTTTATAATTCCCCTTATACGCACTGTTCACGCACTTTTCTATATCGTATTGATTCAGGGGCGGGCTGTTTCTTGGATTCCATTTTTGAACTTCTCTCAGAGTTTCCTCTATGCCCTTTCCGTTCTCTTTAAAGTGATTTGCAAGTTCAAAGCAAGCATCGTCTCGCTCACCTTCCGTAACACCGTTTAAAATAGTCTGGATACAAGGAAAAGAAGCGATAGAATTAATGTTTACATTTAGGTTCTCGAAAGATGTTTTTGTTTTTTGTCCTTCCTCTACGTTCTCTTTATACTTTAGATAAAACTTTCCCGCATCTTCTGAGAGTGTGGCGGGGGCTGTTTCTATATTTCTTTGTTTTGTTGCTAGTTCTTTAATTTGTTCTATTGTTAAATTCTGTAATTCTGCAAATGTTAGTGGTATCTTATGCAAACCACTTTTTTCATTAATAGAATTAGGGAGCCGCCACTTGCGTCTGCGGTCATAAACCGCCCCAACAGTTTTTAACTTTAATCTTTCAATGATTTTCTGTACCATTGATTTGTAGATTAAATGTTGATTATGATGCGGTTCTGCACCAAAACATACTGCTGGAATCTCTATATGGAAACCTTTGTAACCGCTAAAATATATATAAATCTGGTTGTTTGGTATATTAAAAGGATTTTCAAAAGTTTTTATTAATTCTATTGCTTCTCGGCGGGCTGTTTCTAAATCGTCTTTAGAATCGAGGTCAAAATACAGAGGAGCGATAATTTTTGTATTTAGATTTTCAATATTCTCATTCTCATATTCCCATATACTAAGAAGAAGGACAACATCATTTCCATAATAATCTCTGCCCCGTTCTATCGCTTCAATGGTTGCGGGTATTATCTTTGGTTTATCAATAACTTTTCCCGCCCTGTTTTTTGCTAAGAACTCAACATAAAACACAAACTCACTCTCTATTTTGCTTCCTTCACCTTCAAAATCGTATCCAATCTAATCCAAGAACGAACATTGTAATCTGAACAGACAGTAACAATATCACTAGAAACGTTTTCTACAGTTCCTACTATACTGTGTGTTTTTTCCCCTTCATAATGGATTACCACAACTCTTTTACTGATGTTTTGTTTAAGTGCGTCTATCAAACTCATTTAACTCATCTCTGCATAATATCATCGTGTGTTTTTCATCAACAAGTATAAATATCGGAGAACATATAAAGAGATTACGGACATAATGTCTGTAAGTGAGTCGGTGAGAATATGGCTAAAAAACTTAGCATAGATGAGTTGTTAGAAAAACCACAAGCAAAAAAAATAATTACTTACTTAAGAAATATAAAAGAAGTGGAAGATGGCGTTTCTAAAAGATTTGGGGATTGCTATGTAACCTTTGGGAAATTAAAAAAGGGATTGGTAGATACACATAAACTCCCAAATGAAAAAGCGTTAGTTAGATATCTGAAAATATTATGCGATTCAGACATTATCGTAAAAACTGGACATCGAAAGGGAGATGTAGGATATTACCTACCTACGGATTGGGGGATGCTAGGGGCAAGGTCTTTTGAAGTCTTAAAAATTGAAAGTGCGAAACCGAGTCAAATTAAATGGGCATATAACTGTACATATTACGGGCTAGATATTGAAGACGATGCTCGGCTTTATAATATTGATTGGAAGTTCAAAGAAATATATTGTAAACTTAAATCTCTTTATGTACGTGCACACAAGAATGAATTTAGAAACCTTTTTAAAAAATTCTTAACTTCTAAGAAAATAAAATTAAAAACCAAGTGTGATATTCTTGATTATTTAGATAATAAATACCAATTTGGATTTTCGCATATTCTAGAAAAACTCGATAAAGACTATTATAAGAAATATTATGAATATGAGGGAGAGTATAATGAACTTATTCCGATTGTTACAAGACCTGAAAACAAGGATGATTTTTTGAATGAATTAAATTCACATGCTAAAAAGATTTTAAACAATCTAGATGCACTTATCCGCAATATTGTGGAGTTGCCAACGGTTGTCATTACTGTAAAAGGGGATTTAGATAATCTCGAAAGAAACGCTATTCATAAAGCACTTAAGATGAGTGATTTTTACAAAGAAATTTCTTAAACATCGATTTATGTCCGTAATGTTAATACATCTACATTGTTATATAATAAAGTGTGGAGAAATATCACATAAACAAGCGAAATGAATACGGTAAATTAAAACATCTGGATACGGCAACCGAAATGCCCGATGAAAGAACAGTTATGGAAAAATACGGTGAAGGGGATTATAACATCACCGTAACCAGAGAGCATCAAAAAGGTGCAAGAACCGTTAAACAATTTAAATTAAAACATCAGACCGTAAACAATACGGATAAAACAACGACAATCAAAGATACAACAAATGAGGTTAAACCTCAAATAAACGAAGATACTCAAATAAAACAAATTGCGGTTGCGGGTTCTTTAGCGGTAGTGGGAATAATCGAAGATAAGAAACTTTTAAAATATCTCCTAATCGGTTTAGCGATATTGATAATAATCTTAATTATCTGGCGTATTTGGTCGGATTATAGGGAAAGACAAAACGATTATGTGAGGTAAATTTTGAGATGTAAATATCGACAAAAAACAAAATTGAATAAATTATGTAATAAGATTGCATTTAACAACACTCTACGATATTGGTACTACCTCGATTTTATATTGTAAAGTACATCCTGGCGTGCTATTCCCATCATCTTTCCAAGAGTCAGTAAATGGTGGATATACTGTATGTTCATAAGCAATACCCGCATCTGGCGTATAATCTACAACATCATCAGCCGACCAGTCATCAGCATCATAAACGCATATAGTAAACTTAATCTTTTTTGCGCCATCTGCTATGTCCTTTGTTATAGCGTATGGATTAGATAAAGAATTTACATTGTTTGTGGTAGTGCTCGTCTTGATTTCATCATATACATCATCGCCATTTGTGTCTAGTTTTATAACAAAATAAATATCATAATCGCCCGCTTCATCGCTACCACCATCTCCTTTATAAGAAACAATAGAAATTTTTATTCCGCCATTTCCATTGTCGTATATATCTGCATTATCGCCAACCCCATCCTTATCAGTATCCTTTGTTTCAGTTGGGTCGTTGGGAAATGCATCTTTATTGTTCCCTACACCATCATTGTCAGAATCGTCCCATTCTGTCGAATCGTTTGGAAATTTATCTTTACTGTCTCCAACTTTGTCTCCATCAGTATCCTTTGTTTCAGTTGGGTCGTTGGGAAATGCATCTTTATTGTTCCCTACACCATCATTGTCAGAATCGTCCCATTCTGTCGAATCGTTTGGAAATTTATCTTTACTGTCTCCAACTTTGTCTCCATCAGTATCCTTTGTTTCAGTTGGGTCGTTGGGAAATGCGTCCAAGATTAAACCTGTAGGTGAGTCAGATTGTGTTTTGCCAGTATTCCAAGCATCAGGATATCCATCACTGTCTGTATCAACACTTGCCGCAGGGTCGTTGGGAAACGCATCGATGCGTAAATTAGATGTTGAATCAGATTGTGTTTTGCCTTTATTCCATGAATTAGGGAATCCATCTCTATCTGTGTCAATACTTGCGGCGGGGTCGTTGGGAAATGCGTCGTTGTTGTCGCCTATCCCGTCCTTATCGGAATCTTTAGTTTCGGTAGAATTAGTAGGGAAGGTATCTTTATCATCTGGCACTCCGTCGTTATCTGTGTCCTTGATAGATGAGATTGGACTAGTGCTAGGGCTTACAAAAATAGCAATTATTATCACTGATATTATTATGACGGTTGCTAAAATCAATAATGTTTTTTTGTCCAATAACATTATTTCATCTATGAAACTTAATTTTATGGGTGGTTTGGATACAGTAGTTGGGATATTTTGTTGTTGTGAATGTTGTTGATAGGGCGGATTTGGTGGTATTGGATATTGGGTAGGTTGTTGGTATGGATAGTAGGGTTGCTGTGTTGTTTGTTGTGGTTGATGATGTGTTTGTTGTTCTGTTGCAATGTTTTGCCCACAAAACGAACAGATTGTTACATCGTCTTGATTGTACCCTCCGCAGTTTGTACAGACTCGCATCGTTCTCACTTATTCCTTAATGACCCTTCGGTAGCCACAACATCTTATTGTCGGTATGACTTTTGGTCATAGGGAATAAGATACTGAGAACTATTCCCATTTCACATCGACTATTTATTTATGGCTACCGAACAAAAAAGATAACAAAATAGTAGTTTATAAATCTATCAATCCAAACTATTTCGTAGCCAGAAATGATTTGAGCCAATAAATATATAACTGTCGTATTCCATTCATTGTTGCCGAAGGCAAAATCTAGTTCGTAACCATAAGTGGCTTCAGCCACAGTTGGTTCGAATCCAGGCGGGGCTACCACACTCATGACTTACGCACTAAACTTGTTGAGTGAGGCTCTCAATTCAATATACGGGACGATTGAACTGTTTTTAGTCGCACAACAATCATTGTGAACTCGGATACTTTTAAATATTGGCAGTAAGATTGTTGTTTAGATTTTGGATGTCACCAGAAGAATTTGTTATAAGTGAAGCTGAGTCAAAAGGACCTGAGGGGGAGAAAAAACAACCAGGAGAGATGACACAAGAAGAAAAAAATCTAAAACTTGCAAACATTAAAAAAACTCAGATAAACCTGACCTTTGGAACTGTTGCTGTGATAATTGTTTTAGTAATTTTTTTGGTATTCACTAGCATCTCGTTCGTGCCCCCAATGGATGACTCTACAGATTATGACCCTCCGGTCCAAGAGAAGACGAAAATCATCGAAAAAATACCATTTAGCGTGACATCCTTCGGTGTTGGCAGCTCTGTCCATGTAGTAATAAACCTATACCGTGTAGACGACATGAGTGTCAGAAACTCTGCAAACATATCCATACTCAAAAAAACCACATTTGTTGATAAAACACTAGATGACATTGATAAAAGCATAACATTTCGACTACAATTCATACAGACTACAACTCCAGATGCAGTGGTTTTGAAGACAAATAAGCAGCAGAGAGATTTAACCTTCGATGCAAACATCCAGCCAGGAGACTATTACATCATCTTGTCTAACTACACAAACGATTTCAAGACAACCGTTAAATATAGGATAAGCCAAAATCCAATCGGGCCCATCGTCCCATATATTGTTGTTGTGTGCGGTATCTTGCTTACATTGGAAATCATCTATTTTGTGCACCTATATCAACAAAAACTTATCATTGAACCAAAACCGAAAAAGGAGAAAAAAGAAGAACCCGAACCAGAACCAACAGTCACGATAAAAACGACGCAGGCAAGCCCACCACAGGGTATGGGCATGAGTGTGCCACCTACAGCGCCGACACAATACCAAAGTGCTCCTGCGGCTATGGCACCGCCAATGGGCTATCCGCCTCAACAACCTTATCCGCAATCCCAGTATCCACCCAGACCGCAGTCTCCGCCACCTTCAGGGTACCAATCCTCACAACCCTATACACAACCCCAATACCCACCGAGACAACAACCCCCGCCACTTTCAAGATACCCACCTCAACAACCTTACCCGCAATCCCAGTATCCACCAAGACAGTCGCCTCCTATGCAGTCACGGTACCCGCCACAACAACATCCAGAACAAAAAGACGGCTTGCCCGAGAGTCCATATGAAGCAGAAAAGGGTGCTGAGGAATTTGACGTAATCGCAGAAGAGCCTTACGATCTGTTAAACCCACCAGAAGCAGGAGCGGAGGAAGTGGATGCAGAGCTTGAACCCGCGGAAGAGATGGAGGAAGAAGTATTAGAACCATCATCGGAGTCGTTGGAATCGCCAAAAGAAGAAACACCGACTGAAAGGCGGAGCCTGGACACACCGTCAAAGAGCGAAAAAGGAACGGTTCGTATGATTTGCCCGATGTGCAGTTTGGAGTTGACGGCACACATAGACGAATGCCCGAAAGAAGTAGTATGCGGTCTGTGTGGCACTAAAACAGTCATACGAAGAAAATAATCTAAGGAATGGAAAACCCCACATATGTTATATTTCTAGATGTGTGTAAACCATTAAATTTTAATCTTTGCCTATCCCTATCAATCAATTAAGGAATTTGCGAGGAGAGAATGTTTAAGATACTATTCGATAATCGTATAAGTAAAAACGAGGGTGCAATAAAAAATCAATTAAAAACGTTGCAAAAATTGCAATCTACCTTCATACTGCTTTGCACAATATTCATAGGCACGTTCCTAATATTTTCCATCTTTGCTGTAACTCCATTGAAAGACGATCGCATAGAACGCATAGATCAGTCAACTAATGCGGTGGGTTTTGAAGTCAACTCGATGCCGTTCTTTCCTTCACGCATTGACGTACAAGTCAATCTTGTAAATGGTAGTTTACGCGCAGATTTTAGGTTGGCCGACGGGGAAAATACGACACTGCAGTCAAGCAAAGATAGCTTTAAAGGAAAGCCGAACAAGTATTCCCTTTCTATGAACATGGAATCTGGAAAATACTATCTGGTCGTTGAAAACATCACTGATGGACCAGCAGGGGACGAAATAGATCTTCATAACCAATCTGTCCAGGTTCATTATGTTATAAGCATCGGTTTTCTCGCATCGTTATATCCCTACATCATACTCCTCTGTTTGATCGTTATAATTGTGACGTTTGTGTTACTGTTCCGTGCATCTGTAGTTAAAAAATCAATAGCAGCGGAACTGAAGAAGCTTTCCGTGGGTGTAAAATCACCGGGAGCAGGTGCTCAGGAGAAACAACCTCAGGTACCGGGCTATGCATATACACCACTTCACGGACTGCCACAACCTCAACCACCCGCTCAAGCCTATTATCCACCCCAATACCCACCAGAACCGGATAGAAGGCAATACTACCCACCCGCGCCCCAGCCCCAATATCCTGACACCGCTCAAACGGGTTATCCGCCTCAACATGGCGATGGCGGAGATGCGTTACGAAAAACCAACACTCGAAAAGGCGAGAGAAAAACTGTGCGCAAACAAACCGTACCCGCTACTGCAGAGCAGCCACCGCAGACAACGGACAGGGTTGCGGAAGAAGGCGGGGAACTGCTCAAACCGTCTAAGAAGATGGTAGTAAAACAAAAAACAGGCGGTAAAGGCGCAGAAGGCAAGGCACAGCGCACCACGGAAAAGGTCACGGTCGTTACGTGCCAATTATGCGGGTTCGAAAATAAAATAAAACCTGGTGCCGGAAGCATTACTTGTCAACTTTGCGGGCACGCAATCACAAACGATAACTAAATTAGAAAACATCTTACGAGATTCTGCTGTTTTATCATACCAAAATTTAACAAACGATTAAAACAAACTTTTTAATCTCCGTTAGCAGTTCTGTATCGCTGTGACTTAATGCGAGAAACCGCGAAAGATATCGCCGCAAAAATCCTTAAATATGATAATATCAAAATCGTATCACACATAGATGCAGATGGAATATGCGCAGGAAGCATCGCGTCCATGTCGTTAAAGCGCGCAGGAATAAAACACAGCGTCATGTTTGTAAAACAGTTGGACAAAGCAGTAATCGAGCAATTAAAGAATGAAAACCCGCCGCTCGTTTGGTTTACGGACCTCGGCAGCGGGGCGATCGACTGCATGAATGGTTTTGAGATGGTGATTACGGACCATCACGCTCCAAACTCAACAGAAACCACGCCGGCACTTGACGTAGAAAGCAGAACGGATCTGTTAAAATTTAGCAGGGTCATGGAATCCACTAAAACAGCTTACCATCTTAATCCGCACCTGTTTGGGAAGAACGGCGCCACGGACATCAGCGGGGCCGGAGTGGCGTACCTTGTAGCAAAAGAGATCGACAGCAAAAACATCGACCTCTCTGCATTAGCAATCATCGGCGCCGTCGGTGACATCCAAGACGGAAATTTATGCAGACTCACGGGCACGAACAGAGAGATACTGGATGATGCCGTAAAAGCGGGAATTGTAGAACCAAAGATAGACATACGATTTTTCGGAAAAGAAACGAGACCTATATACAAACTACTTCAATATTCGAATGATCCATCTATTTCGGGATTGAGTGGCGAGGGGGAGAACTGCATAGATTTCCTTCGAGATATCGGAATCAAACAAAAAACCGAGGAGAAATGGCGAAAGTGGTCCGATCTTGATGTAGAGGAGAAAAGAACAATTCTTTCCGAACTAGCCGCACTTATGCTAAGTAAAGGATCCAATCACGTTGCTGCAAAACGCTTAGTTGGGGAAACATATTATCTCGTGAAGGAAGAGGCCGGCACAGAACTTCATGAGGCAAAGGAGTTTGCCACGCTCCTTAATGCCTGCGGGCGATACGGCTCTCCAGAAGTCGGGTATGAAGTCTGCATGGGAAATAGAAACGAAATGCTTAAAAAAGCGAGAAAGCTTCTTCAGGGGCACAGGGAAGTTTTGGTAGACGCAATGCGGTTGCTAAAGGATATTGGAATAAACGAAATGAAACACATTAGGTATTTTCATGCGGGAAATAAGGTGTTAGACAGTATAGCGGGCACATTGACTGGGATGGCATTGAATTCTAAACTGGTAAGTGACGATTTACCCCTTGTCGGATTTGCAGAAATGGAAGATGGAAAAACCATAAAAATATCTACGCGCTGTCACCGAAGGCTCATAAAAAATGGATTGGATCTTTCGATAGCCATGAAACAAGCCTGCGAAGGCGTCGGCGGCATTGGGGGAGGGCACAATGTTGCGGCAGGCGGATCGATACCAAAAGGCAAAGAAAACGAATTTCTAAATCTTTTTGAAAATATAATAGGAAAACAATTGGGAAAAGCGGAAATTTAGCTTATGTTGATCGTGCTTGAATTTTGTTATGGGAGATGCTTCTCAAAAACAACTCCCGAATCTCTCTCGAATATCTTAATCGTATACCCGCTTTGAACTTCTTTGAGAGCGTCGTTGTTTGTGTCATCATAGATCCTAAGAGCGTCCCCTGCATCTAACTCGTTGTTCCCGTTGGAATCCATAAGGACAAAGCTTACGTTTGCTAATTTCCCCAAATCCGTCGAGATGGATATTGCCGCCGACATGTTTGTGGAAGATGTGTAGGCATAAATTTTTTGTTTGCCGAGCGTGGCAGGCGTATTGTTCTCACTTGCTGCATTTCTTGCCACTTCTATGCCGTACGTGTTCAATACAACAAATTCCAAGTCGTTTATTTTTAAAGTTCCGGTGGTTGTAACAGCGGTTAGAATCCAATCCGCGTCTGAAGCGGTATAGACGTTTGCTACAATTGTTCTATTTTCGTTTTTTGGCTTTTGGTCAACGAGTTGTATAGCCCACACATAGAGAACCGATGCAAGTACAACGGTTATCGCCACCATCAGGATTACCCCTATCACAGGTGAAACCCCGCGATCGCATGCCATTCCCTTGAAACTGCGGTTTTTAACACAAATTACATTCTTTGACATATAAATCACCGAGTGTACTATGTTCAGTTTTTGTATTAAAACAAGCGAAAATGACAGGTTTTCACCGAACGATTTCAAACAATTTATATACAAAAACACTCCGTCATTCATAGTTATAGTATGTTTACACCAGTTTTGCACTCATATATCGTTGACGAGGAAGGTTCGTGGATAACCTTTACAAACACCGGGTTGGTTGTATCTGGCGCAAGATCGCCGGTAGCATAGGTTTCTGACAGATACACGGATTCTCCGACATCCCATGAAAGGTCTGTTGCCGTATTATCTAGAACGATTGCACCAATTTTATATGAATGTGTATCGTCTGGGATAATTTTTACCCAGTTTCCAGTAGCACCAACCTTGATGTAGAACGTCAATTTTGTTATGTCGCCCGGTTTGCCGTTGTCCGCAGTAATTTTAACAATTGTATCGTAAGCAGACGTATTTACATAGAACATATCCGAACTGCTTAGCGTAGTCGCATTTAACGATGTGCTGGTTACCTTCCTTACGCCAAGATCGCCAGTAGCCAAAGTAGCATTTAATACATAACCTGTTTGTGCACCGCCTGGAAATGTAACAGTTCCTGCCGTGCTTAATTTTCCAGCTTCGTTTTCATACGTTACCGTAACGACAGTATCCGTGTTCAAACTGCCGCCAGATGTGTTGTAGTAGATTATAGCAAACGCTTTCGCTATGCCATTAACCATATACGGTCTTGGCGCAACAATAACGCCAGATGTGATCGTTATGCCTGCTTGCGCTCCTGTTTTTATTGCTAAATTTTTAACGGCACTTGATGAATATATAGTTATATTATCTGGCGCATCACTTACAGATGCCGAGAATGCTGGTGGCGCGCTTCCACCAGTGCTTGCCAATCCTGCAGACCAGACATAGAACACTGCGCTCAATGCAATAGAAACACCTATCATTAAAACCAAGCCAAGAACAACGTTTATCTGCATTCTGTCTTTTTGCGGGAACAAATCGCGCCCGCGCCATGTGGGCTTATAATACACCCACTTTTTCCCGCTATATTCACTTTTGGTTATGAGCCCAGCAGCTGCTAATTTTTCTATGTGCTCATGAACCGTAGATTTGCTCAGGCCGAGTTTTTTTGCAATATCTGTTGCAGTAAGCTGCTTTTTTTCGATCAGTAATTTTAAAATTTGAATACGCGTGGATGAAGTTACGACGTAAAGTGAATCTTTATCGATATTTGAGGTGTTTTCGTCGGGCATCGAAGAAGGTAGTGTGATTATGGAATAAAATATATTCGATGGGGTGAATGTGAATTTCAAGTTAAGGCGATTTGTGCATTCTGCCAGTGCAATTAAGCGTCTGCTTATCTTGACACTTTCGGGTGACTGTAATCACGATAAGACAAAAAGAGGGCTTTTCCAGGATATGTTATGATGGATTCTGTTTTATTTTATATTAATACCTCAGGAAGTTTTTTTACTATATACTGCCTACACATCATAGTGCAACAATGATGGAGATAGGACTTGTAGGAAAACCAAACGTCGGCAAAACTACTTTCTTTTCCGCGATTACGCTGATCAAGGCGGAGATCGCAAACTACCCGTTTACGACAATAGAGCCTAATCGGGGCGTTACATACCTGAAAACAAAATGCCCGCATGAAGAGTTTGGCGTAAAATGCAACCCGAGAAACTCTATTTGTGAGAACGGTATCCGCTATGTTCCGATAGAGATAATAGATGTTGCTGGCCTGGTTCCGGACGCACATAAGGGAAAAGGCCTCGGAAACAAATTTTTGGACGACCTGCGGCAGGCATCCGCGCTGATCCATATAATAGACGCAAGCGGCGGCACTGACGAAAAGGGCAACATATGTGCGATAGGGGCGCGAGATCCGGTTGATGATGTTCAATTCCTGAACCGCGAAATATCATTTTGGATCAAGGGCATAATCGAGAAGGGATGGAACAAGATATCGAAACAGGCGGAGCAGGGAGTTGGAAAACTTGAGATAGTGCTTGCCGAAAGGCTTGCGGGCCTCGGAATAACCGAGAATCAAATACGCCTGGCATTCCATAACTCCATAGCACCGATAGACAAGCCATCCAAATGGTCGGAAGAGGAGTTTCTGGACTTAATCGATCAAATACGAAAAATCAGCAAGCCCATGATAATCGCCGCGAACAAGTGCGAGATTGCCCCGAAAGAGAACATCGACAAACTATCGGATGTTGGAATAGAAGCTATACCGACAAGCGCGGAATCCGAACTTGCCTTAAGAAGGGCTGCGAAAGCGGGGCTGATAAAATATACCGCCGGCGATTCTGATTTTGAGATTGCCGATAAAAGCAAACTCACAGAAAAACAACTGCAGGGATTGGAGCAGATGAGAGACTGCATCAAAAAGTTCGGAGACACAGGCGTTCAAAAATGCATTGAAAAAGTGGCGTATAAATTGCTAGACCTTATAGTCGTATATCCTGTGGAGGACGAGAGCAAACTTACGGACAAAGACGGCAGGGTGCTGCCGGATGCCCATCTGATAAAGAGAGGCAGCACTGCAAGAGATCTCGCATACAAGGTTCATACAGACCTCGGGAAGAATTTTATCAGGGCGATCAACGTGAGAACGAAGCGGACCATAGGGGCGGGATATGTGCTGCTGGATGGGGATGTGATAAAGATTGTGACGTAGGATATCGCGTATAATGAAAAATGTAGGGAAGTAATTAAAAACAATTAAGATAAATTATTACTTTACAAGTATGTTATAGTGCTGCTTCGGGGTGAGATAAATTAACACTGGAAAAAAATTGTACGAGGTATCCGACGAAATCTATAGAGCTCAATTGAAATCTACTCGTCTTGATGCTGGTAGCTGGGTTTATATGGATGTTGTTTTTTTTGTCTTCTTACTATCTACGTTCATTGGAGGTTATACAGGTGATTTTTTCTCCGCCCCGTTCCTCCTTATACTTGCGATATTTTGCATAACTCTTTTCGCCATCTTGGCAGTAGAACGTGGCATTACAGACAAACTTGAGATATATGAAAACGGTTTTTACTCTCCGACGCGCTCGCTTACGCAAATTATAAAAAAAGAAAGGCGTTTTGTGAAATTCTCAGAAGTTGAGTCCGTCAGTTTTGTCGATTATGCTAGTTTCTGCATAATATATTTGAAACCTCCCGCTAAAATCATACTGCCTACTGGATATAGACCTACGGACATAGGGGGATATATCATACTTTCTGAGATATTGGCAAAACGATTCCTGCCAGCGAACAAAAGACCCGATATGGATTCGATAAAAAAAGCCCATAACGCATATGAAAAATGGCGTAAAAGTAAAAATGAAAGCGACGAACAAGAATATGAGGATGCAATTCAAAAAAACATTGAGAAGAATCCTCGTAATACGTCAAGAGATTATATTGAATATGGGTCTCCAGATAAACTTGAAAAAGACATTGTGATTGCCCGTCTAATGTTCATCTCTCTTTGCATCATCCTCTTAACAGCGATTATAGTATGTATCGTAGCTTTTTTTATTGGGGTGCTTGGTTCTGTAGATGCGTTCGCTATAGTCTGTGGTCTTTGCGTCTTTCTGATCGGGGAAATACTCATGAACGGAACATATAGGCGTTATTATCGCCGAAATTTTTCTGAATGGATAAAAGTGGGGCGTGGAATCGAAGATGTCAGAGGCGATGGAGATAAGAGAAGCCGAGAACTAAACCGCCCCGAAGTTAAGCAGAAGTTAGGAAAGCAACCATCTCAAGTTCTGGAAGTTCTTTACGAATTTTCCAATCCTTCCGAACTCTGCCCATCCTGCGAATATGAATTCACAGCCTCTTTCATATTCGAAAAAGGCGCCAAAACCACAACCGTTTCATGCCCTCGCTGTAGCCATATAATCGAAAAACGAATTACGAAAGACGTTCTCAAAAAAGCGAAGAAAATGTAGAATCTAAATCGTATATTTTTCTCTAAAAATCTTTCTCATAAAAACATACAACTACTGGGATTGATAATAATATTCCCCAATCGCCTTCTGCTCCCGGTCCAGCGCAGAATCCAGCTTGTTTATCCTAGGCCGTTTCGTATCGTTGTCCCGCCTGAACGTGATATTCACGCTTTTCAAAAACCTGTTCATGCCTTCCCGCAGTTCAAAAGGGCCTTCAGCAAAGCCGTGCTTTGAAGGTTCGCCGCCGAATACCATTATGGAATCGCTCACCAGGTCTATGAAATAGACGTCGTGGTCTACAATCATCGCTGATTTTCCGAGTTTTTCCATTACGCGCCTGATTGTTTTTGCTGTCTCCATCCTCTGATTGGAATCCAGGTATGCGGACGGCTCGTCTATCAGGTATAAATCCGCGTCCTGTGAAAGCGACAAGCCGACTGCAACCCTTTGAAGCTCACCGCCGGAAAGCGCGTCTATGCTCTTTTCATACAATGTTTTGAGGCTTAATCCACGCTCTATCTCTGCCTTGAAAAAGCTCGACTCGAATTTTTGTTTAATTGTTGAGGAGAACAGTTCGCGTACTACTCCGTCATACTCCGTTTTTATATATTGTGGCTTGTAGCTCACCTTTATCTTAGCCGCTACCTTTCCGACTGTCGGCTTCTCTACTCCCGCAAGCATCTTTACAAAAGTGGTCTTGCCTGTAGCGTTTGGCCCGACAACACCTACAACCTCGCCGACATGAATATTGCCTTTTCCGGTTTCCAATTTAAACTCTTCATATTCTTTCTTTAGATTATTAAACTCCAAAAGTTTTCCTGTCTCCCACTCTTTTCTCGGCGGTCTTGCTTCAAATTTGATTTCCCAATCCCTGAATCTGATATTCTCCTCTTTCAAAAAACCTGACAGGTATGTGTTAACTGCATTTCTTGCGACTCTTGGATGTGCGAACACTCCGTAGGCGCCCTCTGAACCATACATCAGGTACAAGTTGTCTGCAAGAAAGTCCAAAACCGCTAAGTCGTGCTCTATTATGACGACCTGCCTCTTTTCCGCCAGTGCGCGGATTACTAACGCGGTTTTTAATCTTTGGAATATATCGAGGTATGATGAAGGCTCGTCGAAAAAGTAAATGTCTGCATCCTTCAGCATAGTGGCGGCGATCGCCACCCTCTGCAGTTCACCGCCGGATAGTGTTTTAATGTCCCTGTTGAGGATTTCTTTGAGGTATAAATCGTCTGATACTTTGTCTATGTTTTCATTTTCGTCCACTTTCTTCAATAGTGTTTTCACATCCCCCTTCGCTTCTTGCGGTATCTTATCCACATACTGCGGTTTTAATGCGGTTTTCACTTCCTTGTTTGCAATCTTTTCTAAGTAAGAATAAAGTTCAGTGCCTGCAAATTTCGGCAAAACGTCATCCCATGTAACGCGCTTATTGTATCTGCCGATGTTGGGGATTGTTATGCCCGCCAATATGTTAATGGCAGTGGTCTTTCCTATTCCGTTTGGTCCCAATATACCAATAACAATACCTTTTTGAGGTGTTGGAAGCCTGAACAATCTAAAACCGTTTTTTCCAAATTGGTGGACAATGTCTTCTTTTAAATCTTCGGGCAAGCCGATAATTTTTATCGCCTCGAACGGGCATTTATGTATGCAGATGCCGCATCCGACGCACAATTCCTCTGAGATTTTTGGTCTTCCTAACTCGCCCTTTACTATTGTCTCGTCTCCCGTCCTCACTTTAGGGCAGTACTTAAAACACTCGTCGGAACACTTCTTTGGTTGGCACCTATCCTTGAGAAGAACAGCAATTCGCATAATTTGAGCCCAGGGACGTGAAGACGGTTAATGGAAATAAAAATTCCTATATACACAACACCAGCGTGATCTTTATTTTTATATATGGACTATAATATTTATATCTGGATGACCGTTAAAACAAAGTTTAAACAAATTATAAATAGTGAGGAATAGATATAGTATCTGACTTAAGGTGTGATATAAAATGGAGCACATAGTAGTGCTGCCTAGACGACCTTTGGAGAATATTCTGGGCGGCTTAAAAAAAATTGAGACAATATTTACTAAAGATCCGCAGCCACCGTACAAAGTAGTGAACGTTAACGACACAATCTATCTAAGAGCATATGGTGGTTATGCAGTAGCTAAAGCTAATGCCGCTAGGGTGGAGAATTTTGATAATCTGACTCCAAAGAAGGTAGTTGAGTTATTAAATGAGTATAAAAATGAGATTGCACCCACTACGGATATGTATGAGACAAAGATATATTCAAAATATGCTACCTTCGTTTGGCTTGATGACATACAGGAAATCCGCCCCTTCAGCGTAAATGAAAAGATGTTTGAGCTAAATAAGTATTGGTTGACAGTAGACGACATAGAAAAGATAAAAACAAAATAAAGCAAACATTTGGCACTCTTTTTTTTAGCACGTTTTAAATAATCCATCGCCTATATTTGTAGAGAATATTATGAACCTGACGGAGTTCTTCAAATTACACAAAACCGGACCAACGCCCAGATTTAACGTCGTGCACATATGGATGGCGCTAGAAGTGATCGATAAACATCAACTGATCGGCAGGAAAAAACTGTGTGAAAAAGTCAACGTTGGCGAGGGAAGCATTCGCAGTATTTTAAGCATCTTAAAAAAACACGGATTAGTAACCATCAAACAAAACGGGGTATCGCTAACAAGAAAAGGACGCGAACTTTTCTTCTCCATACCAATAAAAAAGGACAGAATCCCGAAGACTGAGTTGGCGATATGCGAGTGTAATGTTGCTATCCATATAAAAAACACTGAACGCCTCATTACTGATGGGTTGAAACAGAGGGACGACGCCATTAAAGCGGGCGCAAGCGGTGCTACAACTATCGTAGTCTCCAATGGGGAGTTGATATTGGCAAAGGCACTCAATGTAGACGTTAGCTATCCTTCTATTGCGAGAATACTCCGAGAAAAATTTAAACTGGAAAACAACGACGCCGTTATCATCGGTACTGCCGACAATTACGAAAAAGCCGAGGAAGGAGCACTAGCCGCTGCGTTTGAACTGTTTTAAATGACTACCATTATAGTATGAACCTCTCCTTCTCAACATTTCTCTGGTGAATTCCCAAATCGGTTACCTTGAATTTCTTCCCTCCGTACAGATCCGCGTATTCTTTGCCAGCATAGAGTGCTGCGGTAATTCTGCCAATAGCATCCGCCTTCATGATTCCGGAACCGCTTGTCCCTACCGCAGATATGACATTATGGCTTTCAAATATGTACGGGTTCGCATCTATGGTATTCATGTCATACAGTCCCGCCCATTTATTCGTAGGCTTCAAACCCTCAAACAATGGCACGTATTTTCTTAATATCTGGTAAATGTTGTAGTTATAATAGTCATCGTGCGCCTTTGGTTCCTCCTCAAAGTGGTATTGGGCGCCAAACGGCTCATCACCCGATACCCATGCGCTCTTTTCACCTCTGTTCATTCGTATGTATACCGAGCCCTTCGGAAGGACTGTAAATGGCAGCATTTTCGTCTCGCTGAATCCAACTATATTCAGAAGTGGTGCTATTTTTGGGCCGCCAAGGACAAACATCTGCCTTTTTACGGATTTTATCATGCAGTCTATGCCTATCGGATCTAAAAGGAACGGTGTCCATGAATTTGCAGCAATAACAATTTTATCCGCACGAATTTCATGAGCGTTCTGCAGTTTGACGCCGACCATGCCCGCATCCTGCCATATAAGCGGTTCGATCTCTAATCCTAGTTTTTCGTGCGGTTCCAGGAGCAGTTTTTCTACTTTTGCGTTGTATACTATCTTACCACCCTTCTTTTTAAAACTCTGCTCATAGAATCTCGTTAGTTTATCTGCGTCAATGAAACCGCATTTTGGGCCAAAAATCCCTTTTTCGATAGTTTCCAGATGCATCATCTGCGACTCATCATCATGGGGGGCGAGTTCAAAATCAGGCAGTATCTTCTGAACATCTTTCGACTCAAAGAATTTGAGTGCTACATCGTTTTTTTGCATTCTGTCGAATGCTGTTTTGTTTTTATCAAATTGGGAAAGGCTCATTAGCCATAGGTATCCGCCCATCTCCATACCTATGTCGTGTTTTAGGTTTCTTTGGATATTGGTGTAAAATTCTATGCTGGTATTTGCAAGCAGAAGGTTGGTTTTAGAGCAGAATACATTTCGATAGGCTCCTGCACTCTTTGCTGTGTTGCCTTGTCCACAGGTGCCGGATTTTTCAAGGACCAAGATTTTTTTGCCAGGATTTTCCATCATAATATGATAGGCAATCGCGAGCCCAATTACTCCAGCACCAACGATTACTACATCCTGCTTTTCCATGAAGGATATTTGGTTTCAATATTTAAAACTCATCTTTGATGCCCGAAGTGTTGCTCGAAATACACAAGTTAAAGATTTAAATAGTAGTTGGACGATACATCCAACGTGGTGACATATGAACAAAGCCAGTATAATAATATTCAGTTTTTTGTTGGTTATGGGTGCAATAGGGTTAAGCATTACGACCAATGCATCCGCAGATGCAGATAAAAAAACTGTGGACGTTTTGATCGACTTTGGAGACGGAGTAATAAAATGGAGAGAAGTCGGGCTTACTGAGAATTACACCGCCATCAACGCCACAGAAAAGGCGTGTAAGGAATTGGAGTTGACAACCGGCATCAGTTGGAGCGATTATGGGGCATCCTTATATCAAGTCGGGAACAAACAAAACATGTGGCCAGGTGCATGGTGGCACTTTTGGTTATGGAATTCCATGCTAAATGATTGGGAATATTCTCATCTCGGTGCAAGCAGTGTTATTTTAGATAACAACAGTGTAATCGCTTGGTCGTGTGTAGGGGACGATGAGAAGTTTACACCACTAACAAAACCAATACCAACACCCACCAATAAATATTCATCTGTAAGTTTTCGGAATAATATATACAACACTGGGAGTTCGGAATTATCGTCAATAATAACCAATGATGTGATGTGGAAGTTTAACACCACGAGTTACGAGGTAGATGCTTCACCCGCAGTTGCTTATGGAAATGTGTATATCACAACATGGACCGGCTTCTATTGCCTTAACGAAAACAATGGCAGTGTTGTGTGGAACACATCCACGATAAAGGGCATTTCTTCTCCTGCAATTTATGACGGCAAGGTGTTTGTGGGAAGTACGGACGGCAAATTGTACTCTCTAAATGCAATCACTGGTGAAATTCTGTGGAATATAACGCTCCAGCAGGATGTGGTGTATACTGGTATTTCTTCGTCGCCCAAGATTCTGAACGATAAAATTTTCATAGGAACCTCTAACGAAACTGGAGGGAGCGGAAAAATATATGCTATTTATGCAGACAACGGGACAATTATATGGAATTACACCACGTCCTCGGTATATCTTTCTACAGCATCAATCAGCGAGAACAAATTATTTATTGGTTTGATGGGTATTTTTAACACCACAAGTTTTTCATGGGCTCCGCCATACGGCGTTTTGTGCCTCAATACAGATAACGGCTCTTTAGTATGGGTTTTCCAGACAAACGGTTCCGTTGCCTCGTCGCCTGCGGTGTACGCCAATAGCGTCTACTTCACTTCAAAGGACGGCGGTTTATATCGGGTAGATATGAATGGAACCGAGATATGGAGAAAGGAGATCGGAACTAGCACATCCTCTCCAGCGATAGTGAATAATACGATATACGTCGGCTCGGGCACATTTGGACCATCTGGCAAGATACGGGCATTCGACGAAAATGGTAACAAGTTATGGGAATTCGTGCCTAACGGTGGTGTACAATCTTCAATTACGGTGGGCAATGGAAAATTATTCTTCGCTACCAACACACAAAATGGTACAATCTATTCTATAGACGCAAACGGTAACCTTCTATGGAAAAGTACACCAAAACCTGAAAATTACATACTCGGTTCGCCTGTTATAGCGGACAATAAACTGTTCGTCGCATCAGACAACGGATTCATATATTGTTTTGGCCCAGGTGTCAAACCGACGGCGAGCTTTATTGTAAGCAATCAAACCATCAAGGAAAATGATGCCGTTGCTTTCGATGCCTCGAATTCCACTGATGCATGCGGAGATATTGTTAATTATACTTGGGAATTTGGTGATGGAAATGTGGGATATGGAAAGACAGTAAACCATACATACTCAACATCAGGGAAATTCAAGGCGAATCTCACAATAACTGATGATGACGGAAGCACAAACACGACTGCCGTGGAGGTAAGTGTTTTGGAAATAGCCAAAGAAAAAACAAAAACAAATGGATTTATATCAGGTTATGAAACAATATTCCTTGCGGTCGCAATCATTTCCATACTATGCTGTGCATCAAAATCCGGAGAAAAATAAAATGAGGGGCCTATTCAATCATTCTTAGAAACATTTCATGAATCCTCGAATCATCTGTAAGTTCTGGATGAAACGCAACTGCCAATACATTCCCCTGTCTTGCCATCACAATTTTGTCGCCCAGCTTAGCCAAAACCTCGCAGTTTCCCCATGTTTTCGTGATCGCAGGCGCCCTGATAAATACAGCATGAAACGGTTTGTCGAATCCTTTGATCTCCACATCAGACTCGAAGGATTCCCGCTGCCTGCCAAAGGCATTTCTAGCAATTTGCACATCTATTAGCTTTAGAAGATGCGGCTGCACCGTCATGTTTTCCGATCGGGAAACCTCTTTTGCCAGCACAATGCTGCCGGCGCATGTTCCCAATATCGGCATGCCTTCCGATGCTCTTTTGATAATGATGTCACTCATTTTTTTATTTGAAATAAATTTAGAGATTGTTGTGCTCTCCCCACCGGGGATAATCAATGCATCTACGTTTTCAATATCTTTTTTCTCTTTTGCATAAATGGCGGTGCCGCTCATTTTACACTCGCTAATAGTTTTTTTAACAGCCGTTATGTGCTCGGAGACCGCGCCCTGGATTGCAAGAACGCCGATTTTCATTTTTTGACGCCTTCCCTTGTCTTAACTGCAACTCCCCTCTTAAACGACAGCATTTCCTCTCTGTTCATTAATGCTCTTCCGACCCCTATCAATTTGTCTTTTTTATCTACGATTAAAACCTCATCTCCGGGCCGTATTTCATTATCGCAGTCTACCACAAATTTTGCGAACACGTTCTTTCCTTCCTGAATAAATTTCATAACGTCCTCGTCATGGATGGCTACCCGCATAGATGGATATTTTAGATTTTTATGCAAACGCACTGCGCCTGGAATTTTCAGCGTAAACAAACCGTCCTCCGCGCGCATGGATAATATATGCTCGTTATTACAGAATACGTTTCTTATCTTGCCAGTAGTTTTGGATTTTATTAGTTTTATCTCCCCATTAAATAAAGCATTCGACGCGCCCTTGCCGAATTGCACATCAGATACTGCTTTTATTCTAAGGGTGTCTATGTCAAAATTATCTTTTTTAGAACGCGGAGGAGAACATTTCTCAAGACTTTCTAAAGTTTTCTCGCCGTCCCACATAATGGAAATTTTATACGGCGACTCATGAGAAAACTTTTTCATAATTTCATTCATAGATTCAATTGTTTCCTTATCTAACTCATTTGGTAAAACGGATTGGGCGATAGGGTACATCTCGTCCAACTCGATAGGCACCGGCCCAAAAAATGAATTTATTATGACGTGCGCAGATGCAATTGCAGAAACTTTTTCAATCTCTTTTTTGTAATGTCTGCCGTAAGGTTTCGCGCCTTCCTGGAAACATATCAAAACGTCTGCTGGCGGGTGCTGATATCGTTCAAAAAATCTCTTTTGATATCGGAGAACTGACGGACGGTGCATCGATTCCGGTCCTGTATAAAAAAAAGCAGAGGATTTGCTTATCGGCTCGAATCTCTCAAGGAGATCGGTATAGCTGCCCAATCTCTTAAGTGCAGATAAAAGCGCAGGATGGCATCTGCATCTTTGCTCTACCAACTCCCACAAACGCCCTTCGTATATCGCTTCTTTTATCGCCTTGATTTCGGAAAAGCTTGCGTACAAATTATGCTCGGCGATTATTTTTTTCCTTGCATCATCTCCCATTTTTTTCAATTCTTCAACGGGATATTTATTGCAAACTGGACATGAACACGGAGATTCTATGAGTTCATTAAGCCTTCTTGTGCCGTCCACATACATCAATCGATCGCCGTCAGCGTATTTGGCATACGAAGACGAGTCGAAAATGTCGCATCCGAGCGCTACTGCAAGCGCAAAAATCATTGGATGGCCCGCGCCGAATAAATGAACTGGACGGGATGGCAAAAGCCCTTGCTTGCTCGCCATTATAACGTCAACCAGCTCTTGATATCTGTATGATTCCATAAGCGGCACCACGCCGCCGATGGGGTGTATGTCGCAGTCCAGTTTAGACAGTTCTTCTGCACATCTTTTTCTGAGGTCTAAATGTAGTCCTCCCTGCACCGTGCACGCAAGAGCCATCTTTCCCTTTTGCGGGACTGCTTCTTTGACCCTACTTATCGTTTCGTTAACGTCCTTTTCCGCCACTGAATGATTTTTTTCAGGCGTAGTAAAAACATCGAGAACTGTTCCTATATCCGAACCGATGTCCCGCTGGAACATTACGATCTCCAGCGATTTTACATCTATGTCGCCGTACACATATGATTGGAACGTGCCAGAATCCGTCATTATTGGTTTATCGAAGTCCAAAAGTTTGTGAAGGCCTTCTTTTAGTGCTTTTTTTCTATGTTTTTCGCTCTTGTAAATAATATACGAATTTGTGATTACCGCCTCTGCCCCGAACTTTTTTTCCATTTCCGAAGGGCTTATGAGTATAATGTTTGGATTAATTACTGGCAACAGCACTGGTGTGTTAATAATTCCGTGGGAGGTTGCTATTTTTCCTATCCTGCCCGCAGCGTCTCTGTATTGCATTTCAAACATATCATCAGAAGAGCTAAATTATGTGTCACTATTTAAATTTAGATAAAGATTTCAAAAATAAAAACTTATATAACACACTTGGATATTGAAGAAGCCACAAGGATCGCGCATCTTCATGAGTCGAATGAACACTTTGGATATACGAGATGATGACAAATTCGAGAGATCAAAGCGGATAAAACAACTAGACTTGAACCGCATACACAACGCTAATGTTTTGCTGATCGGGGCAGGTGCCCTGGGAAACGAGGTTGGAAAAAACTTGGTACTATCTGGCTATAGAAACATAACAGTCGTCGATATGGATCATATAGTGAAGTCCAATTTAAACCGCTGCGTATATTTTTCGGAAGATGATGCGGAGAAAAAGAGAAAAAAAGCAGAAGTGCTCGCAAAAAAATTGAACATGAGCGACAATAATGTAAACGCTAAATATCAAATCGTGAAAATCCAGGATTTGCCCGAGAAGTTTATCGCATCTTTCGACATAGTGTTCGGCTGTGTAGACAACATCGCTGCAAGATTACACATAAACGCGCACTGCTATACGCACAACATTCCGTACATTGACGGCGGGACAGATGGGTTGATTGGTAGGGTACGCGTAGTCATTCCGCCCCGCACAAGCTGTATTGAATGCGGCATGAATGACACACATGCAAAGATTTTGGAGAAGCGGTTCAGCTGCACTGGATCGGATACAACTTTTTACGAGACGAAATTGGCGGGAGAGATCACTACAACCAGCGTAATTGCGGCCATCCAGGTTCGTGAAGCTTTAAAGATATGTAGTGGGATAGACAGCGGTTTAAAAAACAGGATTTTCTATTATGACGGACTGCAATGCATTTCGGAGATGCTGGAGATTCCGATAAATCCAGAGTGCCAGCACCACAAGCAATGAACTATGCTTTGACGTTGGTTAAAGAAACCCTTCTTTTGGGTGGTAAACGGGAATAACAATTAATTATTGGAAACCCATCTATCATTGGTTCAAATGAATTGTTCCTCCTGCGGCAAAGATTTCGGCAGATTTTACTGGTTGTACTTGCGATGGCACAAACAATCGAATACATATCGTTGCGGACGGTGTTATTTCGCCGATGGTAGTCATACTGATGAGAGCGAGAAAGACTCTTTTGCCCGGATAAATAGGGCCATGCCTCTCAGCCTTCCATCCAATTGGCTTGTTGTCTTACTCATTATTGCGTTCATCCTACCAGTTGCGGCAGGACTTTTCATCGAAGGCAAGAAAGCCGAGATGTGGAGCACCCTAGAGCCTAGTAATATATCGGACCTAAAAGAGGGCGGTCTTGTTAAGGTGTACGGAACCATAAATATGACAACAGGGTGGCAGATGAGCGGCAGCGAACATGTATCGACGGATAAACACGGAACTAAAAGCTACAGCTTCTCTCCCGAGTTCAAGGCATTCTACCTTCAGAATGGAACGGATGTGATAGTTGTAACTCGAGGAAACCCCATAACAATTTACAAATCCAAAAATCCTATCTTAACCGAGCATAATGTGGTTGGATGGGTATATCTTCCTGACGATTATGTCTGGGTTATCGGGACTGTAAAAGCAGATACATCAGGCAATCTGGCAATCGCAGCAAACGCCGTGGCGCCGTACGATAAGGTGCTTGTCAATGATGCGGCTTGGAACATGCTCTTTTCGTATATACTATCTACCATAGTCATACTGCCTTTTGCGATCCTATCGCTTAGGGGGGGTTCAAGACAAATAAGACATAATGGAAAGATTCTTGGTGGAACCACGTACCGGCAGACTGAGGGAGAGTTTAGCGGTATCGGTGCCATAACCATCATTGAAAATCGCAGAAGGCTCTTGTATTTGCGTCTCGTTCTGGTTATCTCAACAATATTTGCAGGCATAGGGGCGTACTTGTTTCTTGCTTATTCGTCCCAGATATTGTATAACGCATTCATTATCGGCTTCTCCCTTGAAGTGTTCGTCGTGGCGTCTCTTATGTTATTTGTGTACTTTTATATTTGGCAGTCATCAACACAAGTGGAATTTTACGACGACGGCGTGCGGTTTAGGTATGCTGATGACAGATTGAACATGTCTCTTATGACTTTACTGCGATGGAACGATATAGAAAGCATTCGTCTTGTCAGACATGGAAAAAGTTCTAGCTGGATAATAAGATTTAAAGACGGGAGCGAGAAGAATTTCGCGAACATCCCCGGCAATATCCGCAAGGATATCATTTCGGAGCTTGAAAGGCGCAAGGCAACTGCTATGCCAGCCGCTTCCTGGAGATAAAAAACGGTCTAGCAAGCGGGTCGGATTGCGCGTCGGTGAAAGCAGCACAAAAAATTGAACAGAAAATATCCAATGGGATCTTCTATTATGATGGAATGCGGTGCATTTCCGAAATATTCGAGGTTCCGATAAACCCCGAGTGCCAGCATCACAAGCGATAGGAACATCGAATTCTAATCGAAAACTGTAAATATGTTCAAACAAATTCTGGTTTATGTATAAATTCAAAGTGAAGACGCGGATAGAAAAGAGTGGCAAATTTATTATGGGCGACGGGCGCAAGAAATTGCTCAAGCTCATAGACAAAGAAGGTTCCCTGAGAAAGGCGGCGAAGAAGATGCACATATCATACAGGCACGCGTGGGGAATGGTTCAGGAGACCAGTAAAGCTACGGGCAGAAAGATAGTAAAGACCGTACGCGGTGGCAGCAAGGGCGGAAAAACCATATTGACGAAGACAGGAAAAGATTTAGTACGAAAATTCGAGGAGAAAACCGATGTTATAGAACAGACACTAAAATACGGAAGAAAACCCGCCCTCACTACCGACGGCATCATCATAAATAAAGGAAAAATTCTTTTGATCAAGAGAAAAAACCCCCCATTTAAGGGCTATTACGCGTTGCCTGGTGGATTCGTGGAATATGGGGAAAGCACTGAGGATGCAGTTGTGAGAGAGATAAAAGAGGAAACTTCTTTAAACGCAAAGGTAAAGCGGTTGATAGGAGTTTATTCAAAAATGGGTAGGGACCCGCGCGGGCACATAGTTACTGTAGTTTATGAGCTTACACCAAAGAGCACAAAAGCGTCGCCAAGAAGCGACGCCTCAGAGGCAAAATTTTTCCCATTAAACAAATTACCAGAATTAGCATTTGATCATATGGAGCCGATAGTAGACTATCTAAAAATCGCAAAAAAGTAAAAAGATGAGCGATTACCTAAAGTTAATAGAAAAATAAAAACATAATAAACTATCATCTAAAACTCATAAAAAAACAGATAATGATAAATAATGATTTAAAGCTGATAAAAAATTAAAATATAGGTGAGGGATGTTATAGGTTAGATGCCTTAGTTGGTGAATAAAGTGATTTGTGAAATATGTGGCAAGGAAGTGTCGACACTAGTTCCGGTATTTATAGAAAAATCAACGCTTAGCGTGTGCCCAGTATGTGCTAAATTCGGGAGAAATGTCGAAAAACCCGGAATAGCGCCTACGCCAGTAGAGATCACGCAAAGACTACAGATGAGGAGCCAGCGCCAAGGGTTCAGGGACATATTCTCCGAGGAAAGCACGGACGCCATGGCAGAAAATTACTCATCGATACTAAAGAATGCCAGAGACAAAAAAGGATGGTCGCAGGAAGATATCGGCAAGAAGGTCAACGAGAAAAAATCAGTAATCGCAAAGATAGAATCTGGGAATATGGAGCCGAGCATTGCTTTGGCGAGAAGACTGGAGAGGGTGCTTGGTGTGAAGATAGTGGAAAAGAGCGAGGGTTCATCATAAAATCATTTAGGGTTTCTAACAAAACGTCGGTGGAAATTAAATAAATATTACATATCTATGAAATAATAAATACGGAATAATAAATTTAGATTTATTTTTTAATTTTCTTTTTACGTATATATTCTTCGATCATATATTTTGTATACACATCAATCGGCAGTTTAAACGCCTCGTCTAATGTGGTCCAGACATATTCCTGGGCTTCATCGTTTAGTTTCACTTCCGTGGATTTCGTCTTGCACGCATAGTCGAAAAATATGAAGTGCGCCTTTTTCCAGAACGACTCGCCAAAAATAAACTCCTGAACGCAGACAAATTCAATGTCATAAATATCCAAGTTAGTCTCTTCCTTTATTTCCCGCTTTAAAGCGTCTTCGATTCTTTCTCCCAGTTCGATGTGGCCACCCGGAACCGTATATTTATCGCTCCATTTGTGGGATTTCATTAAGAAAATCTTGCCTTCTGGATTAAATATCAATCCTCCAGCAGTCGGCTCTGGGAATTTTTGTTTCGCCACGAGACTAGAATCAATTCAATATGTAAAAATCTTTCTGAGGGGCGATATGTAATGTGTAATTTTATACAATTATTTTTAAAACATTATCGGAGGGGGGGAGGCGGAACGAGATTTGAACGAACCTTTTTGCAACATACAGTTTATGCGAGCAAAAATCTTCACGAAAAACCATAGTCTCGTTGGGTCTTTCAGACCCACACCCACCTTCGGTGGGTGTAGGGCCGGAACCGAGATTTGAACTCGGGTCACAGGATCCACAGTCCCGAAGGATACCAGGCTACCCCATTCCGGCCATATTGCAATGTGGCTTCGGATAGTGGTTTATAGATATAGACTTTTTTATTATGTCGGTAATATCCATAGAAATCAAAATGATCAAGAAACCTTAATTTCAAAAACAAACAGAGTCTCAAAATCCAACTTCTTTTCAGCAATCTTCCTTATCGACATTTTCTTCTTTTTTATTAGCTCGAAGCACTTTTCTGGGTCGTTCAACGAGGAAACAATCAAGTATACGCGTCCACCAGGTTTTAGATGTTTATCAAAATTCTTTAGAAATTTAACAATAACTTTATCTCCCTTCTTTCCACCGTCAAGCGCCTTGTCTATCCAGCCGCCACAGTGATCTCCTTTCGCTGTCGGCAGGTATGGTGGGTTGAAAATTATGACATTAAAAGTGCCTCGGACATTCTTGAAAAGATCGCTTTTTATTATTTTCATCTTCACGTTGTTTAAACTCACATTTTCTTTTGCGCACGCTATAGCGTGCGGATTTATATCTGTGGTAGTAACTTTCCCGCCAAGCAGTGCACACCTGATTCCGATAATCCCGGTTCCAGTGCCAATTTCGAGCACTTCTTCATTTGGATTTATTTGTATGCTTCCCATTAATAAATAGGTGTCATCACAAGGACTGTAAACATCAGGATGCTCGCAAATCTTAATATTGTTAATACACTGCATTGTTTCCACGATAGGATAAAATTAGAGTATTAATTTTGCCTATAGCACACTAGTCTACTGTTTATTCAAAACATCCCTATATACCTTCTCAACCTGCCTGGCTATGGTTGATATCTGATAATTCTCTTCCACCTTCTTTCTTCCGTTCCTTCCCATTTTTTCTCTTAACTCTTTGTCTGCGAGCAGGAAATTGATCTTTTCTGCAATGTCCTTCGAATTCAAAGGCTCAGCGAGTAATCCCTCTACGTTATTTTCAATTACTTCCCTCACGCCCGGAATATCGGATACTATGACAGGCTTGCCTGAAGCCATCGCCTCAAGAATAACAAGGCCAAACGCCTCCAACCTGGACACTGAAGGCAGCAGGAGAATATCGCAGGCGGCGTAATACTCTGGAAGTTTCTCGTTTGGAACCTCGCCTGCGAATATTATTTTGTGGGAAACGCCTATCTTTTTCGCAAGGTTCTTCAGGTATGTTTCAAAGTCCCCGCCGCCGACAATCAGATACTTCACGTTTTCAGGTGTATGTTTCGCGGATTCTATAAGATACTCCAATCCTTTGTGGTGCCTCAATCTCCCGACATACAGAACCACATTAAAGTTGGACAGATTGTATAATTCTTTTATCCGCTCGCCTTTGGTATTCATATTAAACAGCGAGGCGTTTACTGCGGAGGGTATTACCACAGGATCGTACCTCCATATCGCCCTGGACGTAGAGCCGTACGTTTTTGTATGAACTATAATGTTATCGGTTTGTTTCAGGGTATAATGCTCGAAAATCGTTCTGTAAACACCAACGATAAAATTACCAAATATGCCTGGAATTTCCATATCGCAGTGATAGGTTAATACTAAAGGCACACTCTTTTTCTTGGATGCTTTTGCGGCATAATATGAAGTGAATGGTGGAGGCGTGTGAGTATGTAATACATCACAATCTGTTTTACTAAGTATCTTGGTCATACTTGGCATTATGGGTGTATTGTATGCATTAAGCATCGGCTTGACTCTAAATATTTCGAGCGAATCAAAATATTCATGAGGTTGAGAATCTTTTACAAGTGATGTTACGATCTTTAGCTCATGCCCCATCTTGGCGAGTTCTCTAGACAAAGAAAGAACATGGGATTCCACGCCGCCGACGTGAGGATAGAAATACGGCGTTACCTGTATTATTTTCATAAGATATCATCTTGCATCTAGTTTAGTTATGATTTTATTTATGATTTTATCTTAGTTATGATTTTTGATTTTGGAGGGATATTTCCATGAACTACTTCTCCGGGGGCAATGAACGAAGACTCGCCTATCACTGTGCCGACATTGATTGATACGTTTATTCCGGTTTTTACATCGTCCCCTATTATGGTGCCGAGTTTTCTTAAGGGGGTTTCAACAAGATTGCCTTTGACATAACTGGAAATATTCTTTTCGTCCAATCGCAGGTTCGCAACCTTCGTTCCTGCACCGAGGTTGCACCTTTCCCCGATGATACTGTCGCCCACATAGTTAAGGTGCGGTACATGAGTACTGTTCATTATTATGGAATTCTTAATTTCTACACCGTTTCCGACCTTACAATTGTTTCCTATCATAGTGTATGGGCGTATGAAGCAATTTGGCCCTATGTCGCAGTCGTTGCCTATGATTACCGGACCTACGATATAAGAGCCGTTTCTGACTACCGTGCCTTTTCCTATTGTCACTTCCCCTTTTATTGTTGCGTGCGGCTCCACTTCTCCGTTTATTTTTTTCTTCAGGTTCTTCATAAGAAACGCGTTAACAATCAACAGGTCCCATGGACGGCTGACGTCCAGCCACTGCTCTTTCATAGTATGCGCATATACTTCCCTTCGTTCTATGAACTCCTGCAGCGAATCCGTGATTTCATACTCGCCGCGTTTCGAGAGTTTTGTTTTTTTGATAGCATCGAATATTCCTGGTGTGAATATGTAAATGCCAGCATTTATCAAATCACTCGGGGGGTTCGGGGATTTTTCTACAAGTCCGAGCACTTTTTTATCCTTTATTTTTAAAACGCCATACTCGCTTGGGTTTTTTGTTCTTGTTGCAGTGATAATTATTTTTTTATGTTTTTTGTAGAACGAAAGCACGTCCCTAATCGCTTGATATGTTGTAATTATATCGCCGTTTATGCACAAGAAATCGGAATCGATCGCATTCCTCGCCTTGCCAATTGCATCGGCAGTGCCAAGAGGTTTCTTCTGTTCCAGGTATTTTATCTTGACTCCGACATTCTTTCCGTTCCCAAAATATTTGCAAATCTCTTTTGTCTTCGGACCCACTACTACGAATATCTCGTTGATCCCGACTTTTTTTAATGCTGAGAGTGTGTGCTGCAGAAGCGGTTTGCCAGCAACCAACAGGAGCGGTTTTGGAATGTTAACAGTCAGCGGCCGCATTCGTGTGCCATCACCAGCTGCAAGTATTAACGCCTTCATTTTATACACCTCGTAACCAAAGAGTTCATATGTTCATATAATTCTTTCATTCTTTTCTCTTTTCTAGCTTCGACAGTTATTCTTACTTTCGGCTCTGTACCCGATACCCTGACTAATGTCCAGCCATCCTCAAAGCCAAGCCTCGTGCCGTCTGTTGTATTAACGTCGGAACATTTTATAGCACCGAGTTCTTTCCCCAGTCTTTCCATCAATTCTTCTTTTTTAATGCCGGTGTACGGAATACTTCTCCTGGTGATTGGATATGTTGGCAATTCAGAAACTCTTTCTGAGAGTGGCTTCTCTGCAGCAATCTCTACGACTTTTGCGGCTGCATAAATAGCGTCCGGGCAATATGTGATTTTCGGGAATATCCAGGTACCGGAGGGTTCGCCACCGAACTCCGAATTATGCTTCTTCATACACTCGCCTATAAACACATCCCCCACCTTAGTTCTTATTATTTTTATATTTGGCAGCACGTCATCTATTATCATCGAGGTATCGACAGGCACTACTATGCTTTTTTCTGCAACTTCGGATGCGAAGATTGCGAGCAGCAGATCTCCAGATACAAATTTGCCATTCTCGTCTACCGCCATAACTCTGTCCGCATCGCCGTCGTGGGCTATGCCAAGATTCGCATTGCAGGAAACGACAGTCCGTTTTAAGACATCGAGGTTTTTTTCTATTGGTTCTGGGTCCCTGCCTGGAAAATAACCATCAGGTTGGGAATTTATTGTTATAACTTCGCAACCCATCTCCCTAAGCAAGTACGGCGTTATGGTGGAAGCAGCGCCAGAACCGCAATCTACGACCACCTTCAAATCAGTATTTTTTACATGTTTCAGAATGAAATCTTTATGCTCTTGTATCGCACTTGTATATTTACGGCGTCTGCCTATCGCATTCCAATTACTGTGGTTTGTCTCTTTGTTAAGAATTATATCTTCTATCTCCATCATCTGTTCGGTGTTAAATGCTAACCCGTCAGGGTTCCATAATTTGAAGCCATTGTATTCTGATGGGTTGTGAGAAGCAGTAATCATCAGACCGCAGTCGAATTTTCTTCCAGCATGTGCTAACGTCGGGGTGCTCACCATTCCGACAGAGAAAACATCAGCACCCATCGAGAGCAAGCCCGAAGTCACTGCGTTAGCAAACAATTCATTGGAAGTTCTTGGATCCCAGCCAACTACGACCTTCTTATGAGCAGAGCCGACAGCGCGACCTATTTTGATTGCGAGTGCCGGGGTTATCTCTTTATTCACAACACCCCTTATTCCAGAAGAACCAAATAGTTTCATAACACCCCATCTGTTTTTTATTCGTCGAATTGTTTGTTGAAAGAAGGTATAACATATTAAAGGTTTTGCAACTTTTTTTTAGGTGGCATTAACACTTTTGCCATACATATGTCGATAGTTTTTTAAAAGAGGAGAGGATGTAGTTACCGAGGTATAATTTATGGCATTTTGTCCAAACTGTGGAATGCAAATGATAGGCAATAGCTGCCAAAAATGTGGCTTTATGTATCAGGGCCAGAGTTTTCAACCTCAACCACAACAACAGCCGACCGTCCAGCCACAGCCACAGTTCCAACAGCAGAACCCACAACAACCAATGATGCAACAACTACAACCTCAATATCCGCAACCATCACCACAATATCAACCTGGCCAATACCCTCCGCAACAACCAGTCGCGACACCGCCCCAGCAATATCCCGTTCAACCTCAGTTCCAGCAACAACCTGCAACACAACAACCACAGCCACAGGCACCCCAGCAGCAACCCCAACAATTCCAGCCAGGCCAACGCCCGCCACAACAATATTCCACGCAACCTCAATTTCAACAACAACCGGCGATGCAACAGACGCCGTCACCGGTCGCCCCGCAGCAGCCTCAACAATTCCAGCCCGGCCAATATCCTCCACAGCAACCCGGTATGATGCCACAACAATACCCACCCCAACAGTTTGTCGATCCAAGAGAGCAAAGGAGATTAGAAAAAGAGAGAGCAAAACAAGAAAAATTAAAATTAAAAGAACAGCAAAGACTAGAGAAGCAGAGGATGAAGGATGAAAAAGCAAGACAAAAGATGTTCGGAAGACAGGGATATCAGCAACCTTTTCCACAAGTTGCCACACCACAAGCACCACCGATGCAAGCACAACAACCCATATTCCCCCAACAGCCACAAGTCCAAGCACCTATGTCACCACGACCACAATCACCAATGCCACCATCTGTAGGACCGACGCCTGCCGCACCACCTATGCCTCCGCAACCACAACAAACACCTCCAGGACCGCGACCATCGTCACCGCAGGCACCACCTACACAGGCACCAGCACCGCCGCAATCGCAGCCGCCGACGACCGTGGGACCAACACCGCCTATGCCTCCGCAACCACAACAACAAACATCACCAAGGCCGCAGGCAGGGCCACCACAGCCACAACCACCAACACCACCGATCAAAGCACCGACACCCCTAACACCTCAAAAACCACAAGCGGCACAACCACAGAAACAGGCACCACAATCGCCTAAACCACCTAAAATACCCACCTTAGTGTATACCAAATGCTATAAGTGCGGGAGCATAATAACTGTCGAAGTATTGGAACGACCCTTGATGATCCAGTGTACAAATTGCGGCGCGAGAGGAATGCTATCCTAATATATGTTCACTGGTTCCTTTCCTATTTCATAAACTTTAAAATCATTATAGTAATTTTTATATAGAAGTACTAATATATCTATCTTACTATTTAGTTTATAGGAGGTAAAAATATGTTAGGAGGCCAAACACCAATCTTTGTTTTAAAAGAAGGCACAACAAGAGAAAAAGGGAAAGGGGCACAGAACAACAACATCAACGCTGCAAAAGCAGTGGCTGATGCTGTGAGAAGCACGCTTGGTCCGAGAGGTATGGACAAGATGCTGGTAGACAGTATGGGCGACGTTGTAATAACAAACGATGGCGTGACCATACTAAAAGAAATGGACATAGAACACCCGGCTGCAAAGATGCTGGTCGAAGTTGCCAAGACACAGGATGAAGAATGCGGCGATGGAACAACCACGTCTGTGATATTGGCGGGAGAATTATTAAAGAAATCTGAAGAGCTGATAGAGCGAAACGTCCATCCGACAATTATAGCTGGCGGTTATAGGCTGGCAGCAGAAAAAGCAACTAGCGTTCTTAAAAATGTAGCAGAAAAGGTCGACTTAAAGGACACAGAAACGCTGAAAAAGATCGCAAAGACGGCAATGATGAGCAAGAGCGCTAGCACTTCCAAGGAACTGCTTGCAGATATTGCGGTCAGGGCTGTAACGTCCATCGTAGAAAAAAGAGACGATAAACTGATTGCAGATATAGATAACATCCAAGTAGTAAAGAAGCAAGGCGGAGCAATAACGGACAGCCAGTTGATCGAAGGCGTTATCATAGATAAGGAAGCAGTTCATCCAGGCATGCCAAAGCGAATTGAAAAGGCGAAGATAGCGTTGATAGACTCAGCATTGGAAATCAAGAAAACTGAGGTAGAAGCAAAAATCGAAATCACTGATCCGAGCCAGCTTCAGGCGTTCTTGGCAGAGGAAGAGAATACGCTGAAAAGCATGGTTGAAAAAATTAAAGCGTCCGGTGCAAACGTAGTGTTCTGTCAGAAGGGTGTAGATGACCTTGCACAACACTATTTGGCAAAGGCGGGGATATTCGCTGCCAGAAGAGCAAAGAAATCCGACATGGAGAAACTTGCCAAAGCCACTGGTGGAAGAATTGTAACGAGGTTGGAGGATTTAACTTCAAAAGAACTCGGCAATGCAGACCTTGTTGAAGAGAAGAAGATTGCAAACGACGAGATGACCTTTGTGACTGGTTGCAAGAATGCAAAAGCAGTTTCTATACTCATCAGAGGCGGCACTGAACACGTAGTAGACGAAATGGAAAGATCTCTGCACGATGCGCTAAGCGTTGTAGCGGTTGCAATTGAAGACGGCAAGATTATTGTCGGAGCAGGCGCCGCAGCTACAGAGATTTCCCTGGCACTGAAGGACTATGCATCCTCGGTTGGTGGTAGGGAGCAGATGGCAATTGACGCGTTTGCAGAGGCTTTGGAGGTTGTACCTAGAACCCTTGCAGAGAATGCAGGCTTAGACCCGATAAACATGATAATAGAACTTAGAAAGGCTCACAAGAAGGGAAACAAGCACGCAGGCATAAACGTATTCACCGGCAAGATAGAAGACGCCAAAGAAATGAACGTACTCGAGCCACTCAGAGTCGGAACTCAGGCGATTCAATCCGCGACAGATGCGGCAATAATGATATTGAGAATCGACGACGTGATTGCTTCGAGATCGTCCGGCGGTCCGGGCGGCGGCAGGGGCGGTGGCGGAATGCCACCCGGCGGATATGGCGGAGAAGAGGATTAAATCCTCTCTCTTTTATTTTTTTTAAACAACTAACTTATAAATCCAAACATTCACATCTTTTTCAAATCGTTCGTCACAATCGGCAATATTTCGTTACATTTTTCACATCTGTTTTCCACAGTGTATTTAGTTTCAATATCGTAACCCGTTCTGTTGATTACGGCATTTCCACATTTTGGGCAATATGTGCTTTCATATTTTTCATCAACGATATTGCCGAGGTAAACGTTCTGCAAACCTTCCTCTTTTGCAATTTTGTATGCGGTGACAAGCGTCTCCATTGGTGTTGGGTATGTTTCAGTCATCTTGTAATCGGGATGAAATCTGGAGAAATGGCACGGCGTCTCCTTCCCCAGCTCATCGGCCACCCACCTGCAGAAATTCTTTATTTCATCAGGATTGTCGTTTTGCGTAGGCACGATCAAATACGTCAATTCAACATGTATATTCAACTTCTTTGCGAGTTTGCAGGTAGATAGAACATTCTTAAGTTTTGCTTTACAAAGTTTTTGATAAAAATTTTCTGAAAATGCTTTAATATCTATGTTCATCGCGTCTAAATATGGTGCAATCTTCTTAAGCGGCTCTTCGTTGATATAACCATTTGTAACATAAACCGTGTATAACTTATTCTTCTTTGCCAAGATGGCAGAATCGTAGGTGTATTCGAACCATATAGTTGGTTCATTGTATGTCCAGGCGATACCGTTGCAGGAATATCTTTTCGCGTCTTTTATGGCTTCTTCAGGAGTTATCTTTCTCTGACTGATATTTTCATATTCCTGAGATATCTCAGAATTCTGACAAAACGGACATCTGAAATTGCAACCTATCGTTCCGAGAGAAAACACATAAGTGCCCGGATAAAAATGATATAGTGGCTTTTTTTCTATCGGATCAGGGTGCGTCGAGGAGCACATTCCATATATTAACGTATGCAATTTTCCATCTATATTCTTGCGAACACCGCATATTCCTATTTTCCCATCCAATATTTTACATTCGTGTAGGCACAGTTCACACTGAACGCTTTTACCTGAAAGCGAGTGCCAAAACATCGCCTCTCTTTCTTGATTCTTGGCTACAATAGTTTTGTTTTTAAACAGAGCGGCACTCTCCTACCTTAAATTAGTAATTGCCCATCACTTCTTAAAATGCTCATATCCTTTATTCTTCAATGTTGTTCTTTTACCATTGATTATGATGGTATTCTTTTTTCCTCTTACGACTCGTCCAATGGGTGTAAATTTTGTTTTACAGTTTTCTACTTCCTTTTTCACCTTTTCAAATCTATCTTTTTTCACGGTAACTAGCAACTCGTAGTCGCCACCGAAGTATAATGTCAGCTCTTGCAATGACACCCCGCTCTTCTTGGCAACTATTCTAGCTTCTTTCGATGCTGGAATTTTTTCGCTATCTATCTCGAAACCAACGCCGTTAATGGCAGACAATTGATATATGGAAGACGCTAAGCCATCAGACATATCGATACTCGACGTTACGCTCATAGTTTTTCCAAGCACAACTCCTTCTTTTATTCTCGGATGCTTTTCTAGCAGAAGTTCGCTTGAGGTTTTCCATTTAATAGCAATATTTCTCTTTTGCATATAATAACCAGCAGCTGCACTCCCGATTTTACCAGTTACCGCAACGATATCTCCGATTTTGGCACCGCGTCTCGGCATAAAATTCTCTTTTGGAACAACGCCTATTGCTGTGCCACACATTGTCAGTTGTTTATTCTCTTTCGTGTCTCCACCTGCTAGCACGACATTGTATTTTCTAGTGCACGCTCTCATTCCTTCGGCGAGGTTTCTAAACGAAGAAACTGCATAATCTTTAGGCAAACCCAGCGAAACCACGATTGCTACAGGATTTCCACCTTTTGCAGCTATGTCGCTGAGATTTATTGCTATAATGTGCCAGCCTATCTGCCAGGGAGTTGCGCCTTTTGGTATGTGCGTCTCAACGTTTATCATATCGGTGGTGATTAACAAGTAATCGTTGCCAAAATCCAATGCGGCGCAATCGTCGCCGATGCCGACGGCCAAGTTATATTTCGATGATTCTGTTTTTTTCTTCTCGTTAGAAAGAATGCTTTCTATAATATTTATTGCCTTTCTTTCGCCAATCTGTCTAAGTTGTTTATCGGCCACAATATAGAATACATTGGATGTTTATTTAAACTTGCTTCTACAAGTCTTATCTTAATGTGCTGTAATCGAGATGATCAACACAATTAACCGTAATCTTTATGAATGAGGAAACTGTTGCCCGACTTACATAGGACTTTCTTAAGAAGGTGAATAAATGTTTGAAGTTCGTTTTCATGGAAGAGGTGGACAAGGCGGCCAGATGGCTGCACAAACGCTCGCGGAAGCCGCATTTATAGAGGGAAATTATGCCGTAGGTTTTCCGTTTTTTGGCGCCGAGCGAAGAGGCGCCCCTATCCTCGCATTTATGAGGGCAGACAAAAATAAAATCTACAGAAAAACAATGATTTACGACCCGGATTACGTCGTGGTTTTGGACGACTCCCTGCTTGAAACAATCAATATCACACAAGGTCTAAAAAAAGGCGGTGTCGTAATAATAAACACGCGAAAAAAACCAACAGAACTTGAACTGGGGAAATGCGGCGACACTGTTTCAGATGTAAAAGTCGCTACGGTAGATGCTACTGGAGTGGCGCTTGAAATTCTGGGAAGTTCTATTGTGAATACTGCGATACTTGGCGCCTTTGCAAAGGGAACTGGGAAAGTTTCGATGGAATCGATAAAAAAGGCGATATACACTAGATTTGCACCGAAATTCGGCGAGAAAGCCGCGGAAAAGAACTACCAGTCCGCCAAGAAGGCGTATGAACTTACTACAATAACTACGGTAAAGGCAGAAAAATGCTTTATTCCAAAAAAGGTGTGGCTTCCCACTTGGCAGGAACTACCTGTCGGCGGGGCGCTTAGAACAACGAAAACCGATGCTGGCCTGGTGGGTCCTGGCAGTTTTATAGAGAACAAAACCGGTGGCTGGAAAACATTTAAACCAATCCTAGACCAAGGCAAATGTACAAACTGTTTATTCTGCTGGTATTATTGCCCAGAGGGGTGCATAGAACGCTCCGCCGAAGGAATGAAAGTGGACTTGGAGTACTGTAAGGGTTGTGGAATATGTGCAGAAGAATGTCCAGCAGACGCAATAAAGATGGAGAGGTGATAATATGGTTTTCAAAGTGATGACAGGCGATTATGCGGCAGCACTGTCTGCCAAGGTTACTAGGGCACAAGTCATTGCAGCGTATCCTATTACGCCGCAGACGCTTATTGTAGAGCACATATCAGAGTTCGTTGACAATGGGGAACTTGATGCGGAATACATTCGCGCCGAATCGGAGCACAGTGCGATGAGCATGTGCATGGGTTCCCAGGTAACGGGTGCAAGATCGTATACTGCCACATCCTCGCAGGGCCTGGCATATATGCACGAGCTGTTATTCATAGCGGCGCCTTTGAGGCTTCCTATATATATGGCAGTTGTCAACAGGACGCTGGCGGCACCGATTGCGATATGGAACGAGTTCAATGACACAATGCCCGAACGGGACAGCGGATGGATCCAGTCCTATGCGGAGAACAACCAAGAGGTACTGGACATGGCAATCGAAGGCTACAAGGTAGCAGAGAACGATAATGTCCTCCTACCGATGATGACTGGTTTGGATGCGTTCATACTTTCGCACACTGTTGAGCCTGTTGATGTACCCGACCAGGACATAGTGGACAAGTTCCTGCCAAAGTTCAAGGCTAAGTTCGGCAAGATAGACCCGGACGACCCGATGATGGTCGGCTCATTCACGCCGCCCGAGTACATAATGGAATTCAGGAAACAGACAGACACAGCGATGGAGAACTCAAAGAAGGTCATCCGCGAGGTTACAAAGGACTTTGCAAAAACATTCGGCAGAAATTATCAGGGACTTGTGGAAGAATATCGGCTGGACGACGCCGAGGTGGCGCTGGTAACAGTCGGCTCAGTCACAAGCACGTCAAGAGAAGTTATAGATGATTACAGAAAGGAAGGCAAGAAGGTCGGGCTTCTCAAGTTGAGGTACTTCAGGCCATTCCCGGTTGAAGAGGTAAGAAAAGTCGCGGAGAAGGTCAAAGCCTTTGGCGTAATTGACAAATCCGTTTCATTCGTATCTGGTGGCAACATCTACCAAGACATGAGGGCTGCACTTTATGGCTACAACGTTCCGATAGTGGACTTCATGGCCGGTCTTGGCGGAAGGGACATACCAACAACAGACATAAAGAAAATGTTGGACATAACTATGAAGGCGGCAAAGGACCCGAAATCGGTCAAGCCTATTAACTGGATTGCAACGAGGGGGTGCTAAACATGGTGGACGTAGCAAAACCAAAGAGATTGACAATAAAGGACCTGCCAATCGAAGAACTATTCACAAAAGGACATACCGCATGCGCTGGCTGCGGCGGTTCAATGCTGGCAAGGACGGCAATGAAGGTTTTCGGAAAGAATACTGCAGTGTATTCGCCGGCATGCTGCCTGCTGGTATTCGGTTCGACATATCCTCTTTCTTCGTGGAAGGTTCCATACTTCCATGTGGCGTTTGAGAACACAGCTGCAGTTATAGCGGGCATGAGAGCGGGCTTCAAAGCCCAGGGCAGGGAGGGCATTAATGTGGTTGGAATAGCCGGAGATGGCGGTACAGCTGACATCGGCTTTCAGGCACTGTCCGGTGCGGCCGAGCGCAACGACGATACAATATACATAATGTACGACAACGAGGCGTACATGAATACCGGAATTCAAAGAAGCGGTTCTACACCTTATGGCGCATGGACAACAACAACACCCGTTGGTACAGTCCGTGCTGGCAAGAGGGAATTTAAAAAGGACATCCCACGATTAATCGCGGACCATGAAATCCCGTATCTCGCCACAGCATCAGTCGGTCATCCAATGGACTTGCTTGCCAAGCTGGAGAAGGCGAAGAACGCAAAAGGATTCAGATACCTTCAGGTGTTCGCTCCCTGCCCGACAGGCTGGAAGTTCGACACCGCTTTAACTGTAAAAATGTGCAAGATGGCCGTAGACAGCGGCATGTGGACGTTGTATGAAGTCGAGAACGGCGTAGAGAGAGTCACCTACAAACCGAAACAGAAGATCCCGGTAAACGACTACATCAAACCACAGGGAAGATTCAAGCACATGACTGAAGATAAGATAAAAGAACTGCAGGCATGGGTCGATAAAAGGTGGGCAAGGTACTACGGCCAGGAAAAGAGTGCGGCGACGCAGCAATAATCACCCCGCTCTTCTCTTTTTTTTTATTCTACATCTACAAGAGATTTGATAGTGCGAAGCTTCATTAACGAGAGTTCTCCTTTTGGAAATCACAGAAATAAATGAGGATGTTTGTGATCACTCTAATCGGCGTAGGGCATGTATTCGACATCAAACAGAAAGTAAAGGATATAATAATCGAAAAGAAGCCCGATGCTGTCTGCCTCGAACTGGATATTGCACGTTATAATGCCCTCCTATCTAACAGGAGAAGGGGCGCAGGCGGCTCGATAATATATAAAATACTCTCAAAATTCCAGCAAAAAGTCGCTGACGAATACGGCATAACTGTCGGCAGCGAAATGCTCGGAGCAATCGAGGGTGCAAAAAATGTTAATGCAAGGATATACTCTATCGATATGGATTCCACATTCGTCATAGCGAAGGTTTGGAATTCGATGAGTATGGGTGAGAGGGTAAAGTTTTTGCTGGGAGCATTTCAAGCGTTTTTTGTAAGAAAGGAACAGGTGGAGAGGGAAGTGAAAAGATTCGAGGAAAATAGTGAAGACTATATAGACGCTTTAGGCAAGGAATTCCCCACACTTAAACGACTATTACTCGATGACAGGAATACATATATGGCTAATGCCTTAAGGGAGTTGAATAAACTCCATCAAAACATCATAGCGGTCGTGGGCGATGGGCACATCGACGGGTTAAAAAAATCATTTCAAGATATAAATATTGAAATTATACGACTGAAAGAATTGCGAGGTGCGCAGTTTAATGTTGAAAAACCCATTGAATAATAAAGATTACAAAAATATCACCGATCATATCAAAGATTTTTATACTGTTAAACACAACATAATAAATTCAAGACTGAAAGAGTTTAAAAAAACCTGGAAAACAGGAAGCGATGACGAGATTTTTGCAGAGCTTGTGTTTTGTATACTGACTCCGCAGTCCAAAGCAAAAATCTGCTGGCGCGCTGTTGAGAATCTTCGAAACAAGAAGCTGCTGCTGAAAGGGAATAAAAACCAGATAGCCAGGGAATTGAACGGAGTTCGGTTTAAAAATAATAAAGCAGAATACATTGTTGAAGCTAGAAAACTCTTTTTGGAGAACGGAAAATTCGTTATTAAATCCAAATTCAAGACGTTTAGAAACACATATGATGCGAGAGACTGGTTAGTTCATAACGTAAAAGGTATTGGATACAAAGAAGCAAGTCATTTTCTGAGAAATATCGGGAAAGGAGAAAATTTGGCAATCCTCGACAGGCACATACTAAAAAATTTAAAACTGTTGAAAGTGATAGAAAAAATTCCCGATTCCTTATCCAAGCGAAAATACCTTGAGATAGAAGACAAGATGCTGGAATTTGCAAGGAAAATACACATACCCATAAGTCATCTTGACTTGTTGCTATGGTCTAAAGAAACCGGGGAAGTTTTTAAATAAATAGTTACAAGTTTTAATCGGCGATGATTGTCCTACGTACCGTAGCTAATAGTTCTCGGCGGTATCTCAAACTCGCTGTATTCCTTACCTTTTCCGGTATAATATGTGATCTCGCCCGCAATATTTACATCTTTTATTACGCCGCGGGCTATGTATTTGAAGGATAATCTCTTCGTCTTTTTTGGTTTTATGCTTGATATGGAGATCTCCTCTGTAACCGCGGCAAGAGGAACGTCGTCTCTTTTGGAAAATATATCCGCGGGTATGTACGGTTTCACGGAAACATTTGTGATAACTATGTCAAGATTGTTCGTGATGCTGACGTTGTACATGATTTTGTTCTTTTTTTGGTCTATGCTTGTCTCAACCAGAAGGGCAACCGGTTTTTTATCGCCTTCCGCCGTCGGCTTGACTACAGTGCACGGTTTTTCGTCGTACGACCTGTACTGCTCGCCGCTCAGTTTGGACGTGTAGAATGTTTCCATGCTGAATATCGGCTTGGCATCGGCCTTTAATTTTATTTTAAGTTCGATTTCACGTTCTTCGCCTATTGCCAATTTGTCTATGGTTTTCACTCCCTCCAGGATTATGTCTTCGCCGGATGTTATGAATATGTTCTCCGCGTCCGCGCTCCCGTTGTTGTAAACGACGACCTTCAGCGGGTACCATTCCTTAACCTTGATTTTGTCAGGGAGCTTGAATTGAACAAAAATCTTCGGCCTGTTTATCCTTCCTGCCTGTTCCGCAAGCAGTTTCGCCTCGTCTGCGTTTTTTCTCGCGCTGATGTATTTTTTACTCGCCCTGTTTTTCTCGGCCTCTTCAAGTTTGCGCCTCGCCTCCGAGACGTCGGTGACCTTCTCAATAGACGCAATAAGCTTCTTCGCGTCTTCGATAGAATGGATGGCTTTGTTGTACTGGGATTTCGAGTCTTCGATATCGAGGAGTGCTTCTCTGGCGATTATATAGCAGTCGCCATATTTTTTCTTTTCAAGGAGTTTTTTAGACTCCTCCAGCAGTTTTTCGCCCCTGGAAACATAAGTGCCCAATTCTTTGGCTTCTACTATGCCCTTTTTACAAAGGGAGATTATTGTATTGCATTTATCTATGTTATTGAAAAGGTATACTGTTTCATCTTGTGATACTGCGGTGTATTCGCTGTTTCCGGATATCGATACGTGTTTGAAGTGCTCTCCTTCGTATCTCCACAATACCCTACCAGTGCTGCTAAAGAACACGGCGTCCCCATCGGTTGCCAGTGCAACACAATCTCCCAGTCCGGATAATGAAATGTCGTCTATCGGCGTTTTACTTTCGTGCTCCCCCAGTACCAGCATTCCCTTGTTTAGAAGGTAAACGTGATTGTCGCTTGAACAGGCTAGGACGCTGTCTCCGGTGGTGGATATGGCTATCTTTGTGATTACGGAAGAGGTTTTAACGACCATGTCCCCGGTCTTGTACTGCCACAGGGTTTTGCCCTTGTCGTCAAACAGGTATATTTCGTTCTCTACACCGGCAGCTACGTATTTTCCTGAGCCCGATATGGTAATACATCGGATTTCGTCGCCTCTTTTGAAACCCCAGAGCACCTTTCCAGTTTTGTCGAAGTGATAAATGTTCATATTCGACGATACTGCAACATCGCCGGTAGTGGCAACGGACACGGCATCTACGGTAGCGAGAGTTTTCCGCTTCCATAGCAAACTTCCTTTATTGTCAAATAGGTAGACGTGTTTATCTTCGGAGCCAGCTACGACATATTGGCCAGTGCTGGCGATTCCTATGCAGGTTACTTCTTCTTCCGCCTCAAAATTGGTGATTGAATTTCCCTTATTGTTTAAAAAATAAATCCTTTTTTCAGCAGCAGCTACAATATTTTTGCCGCCACTGCACATCTTTAGGCCCGTTATCTTATGTATCAGTTCATATTCCCATAATTTTTCACTCTTATCGCCCTTTCTTATTATCTCCTCGACCTTCGGAATTAATTTCTTTCTCTCTTCTCTTATCTGGTTTTGTTCTTCTGGCGTTAATTCTTTCCATTCTTCGGAACTTTCGAGTGCGTCCTTTTTCGTCAACTCTATCATGACAGGTTCTGTTTTAACTTTATCCACTGTTGTCGTTACCTTTTTCTGGGTACGCGAGGTCTCGGCGGGTGGTGTTTTTGTCTCTGTTTCTTTGGCAAATCTAGTCCCGCACTTTTTACATACTTTATCGCTGGCGCTGATGCTCGCACCGCATTTCGGGCACTCGTACTCCTCTTCAAACTCTATCCCGCAGTTCTCGCATTTTTTTGCTTCTAGGTTAATCGGTGCGCCACAGGACGGGCATAAATATTCTTCTTCTGGCATTTAAACACTAACCTTTGTATGAGTATCTAACTTTTTCTCATTTCATGGATATTTATCATAGCAAATTATCTCGCCGAGCGGTTTTCTTCCGCTGGCACTCGGAGTTTCGTTCGGGTATCCCAACGGGGTTAATGCCACCACACGCACATGGGCAGGGATATCCAAAACCTCTTTCACTTTATCTTCCTTAAATGAGCCGATCCAGCAAGTCCCCAATCCATAAGTTGTCGCGGTAAGCATTAAGTGGTCTAATGCAACGGCAAGGTCTACCGGGAAGCTGCTCATATATCCACCCATCACAGCAAAAGCCTCATCACTATGGGCACATGCTACAATTATTATGGGCGCTTCAGCAATGAATTTTTGATTGTTACACGCCTGAATGAGTTGGCGTTTTTTCTCTTCATCTCTCACCAATATGAACTTCCACGGTTGAACGTTCTTTGCGGACGGAGACAGCCTGACCGCCTTAAAAACATTCATTAATATTTCTTCTGGAATGGGGGTCGATTTATATTTCCTTATGCTTCGCCTTGTTCTTATCGCTTCGAGTAGGTCCATGAGTTACCGACGGCAAATATTACTCTCTTAAATTTATAGTTTTCTATGCTGATAAGATGTCGACTTCGTGCCTTTTCCACTCAAGTATCGAGGAGTTGAAGAAGAAAAACTTAATAGAGGAACAATAGATACCACCACGCAATGTCGTCGAAAGAAGAATTAGTAACTAACAAGATTATACAAATCCAGCAATTGGAGCGGCGAGAGCCACAACTAACAAAATTAGACGCTAATTTTTACGAAAATTTAGATACGCATTTAAAAAACCTTCAAAAAGAGTATGAAAAAGAGCATCAAGATAACCCCTCATCCTCTAAAACAGTACTACTCAGTGAAGAACTCAGGCGGGCAAAACAAGCCGCGAAGGAGATCTACGAGCGAAGGGAGAGGAAGATAGTGTTACTGGCACTGTCTGAGGTCGTAGGTGTTGCCCAGGATACAACAGCTTTAACAAAAAATGAAAAGGAGACATACCATGGTATCCTGGATGTGTTAAAGGGCGGTAGGGGGCAGACATTTCACGGGCACCCACAGAAACCAGAGACGCCTAAGGAAATTGCGATAACACCCGTTGCTACAACTGAGGAAAGCCAAAAAAACATGAAAAAAGATGAAATGGCACAAAATATGGTAATGGAAGTCGAGAAGGGATTCACAACTGCAGATCAATACGCCAACAAGCAGGTAACAACGGATGAAAGCAAGAATGATTGCGAAACAGTGTTTGTTCGTATAACCGAGGATATCCCGACCTTTTTAGGAAGCAACGAAAGGGTATATTCACTAACGAAGGAAGACGTGGTATCACTTCCAAAAAACAGTGCAGAACTTTTGTGCAAGGGTGGCAAGGCTGTGCGAATCGTGTAGGTGTTATACTCGGTATATCTGCACTTCTCCGCTATCGTATATTTTTATGAATGGTTCGTTGTTGAATTTCTCTACGGCGTCGCTGCTTAGTTGTTCTGCGGGTTCCCATTGCAAAAGGGCTACGCCCTCTTTTATTGCGTTGCTCAACAGTACATAATCGATGCTTTTAACACCGGATGGGGCTTTGCACGAGTCAATCTGCCCCTCGGCCTCAGTAAAATTTTTCCCATGCAGAACTCTATCGGCATAGTCCCAACTCGCGTTAATATCTGCGAACCCGAATATCATGGAACTCATTCTATGATCTGTGGCAACCGTAGCGGGTTTCTCGATGTTTATTTTTGCCCAATAAACCGAATAAAGCTCGGTTTCAGTTGTCCCCTCTTCAAAGCCACCCATTACACCCCGAGCAGGATATGCTGAAAACGTCGAAACGGTGATGAGCAAGACCATGCCAGCAATAGCTGCGGCCTTCTTCAGACTAGAGCAATCCCGGCTCCAATATTCATAGAATTTCACTATACCCAAGCCGATTAAGATCGCCATAGGCTCGAACATATATTGAAAATGCCGGTAAGGCATAATCACGCGGTTGTTTATCACGGACATAAAAATAAACGAGAGGGCAATAGCACCTAGCCATGCGTATATATAAATGCCGTTTTTGTAGAACCTCGAGAATTTTGTACCAACAATTGTAAATGCCATAACGAAGAATATGGGCGATAAAAGAACCAAAACACTTTTGTCTATGGCTATGTCGGTACTCGGTACTTTAGTGAATGTTAACGCAAACACTGCCGAGAATATTCCCACAAGTGCTACTCCAAACAGTGCTAAAACAACACTGTGTGTCGGAAATTTTGGCAGGTATTGACATAGCATTTTTCTTCTTGTCCAGACAATAATCGGAATAAATAAAATGCAAACGTAAATTAGAAGAATAATATACGAAAATTCTATATCAAACGCGGTGCTCATTATTTTGTCCCTAAATGGTATTGCTATCAGTGTCCAATAAAGTATGGTTGATGTCAAAAGAAATAGTACGTAAAACGAATCTAGATTTGTAGTTTTCATATCACTGTGTCTTTGTAGAACCTCTCTAAGGAACACTATGAAGATAACGGAGATGAGCAGGAAGTATGTCGACAAATGATGGGTTATTATTAAAACGAATGTTAGAAAAATTAACGGCAGTACATATTTCCGATTGTCACGGGCTTCTATGAACAACCACAGGCAAACTAGGGCGATCAGGTCTCCTATCGCACCAGGCATGGGATGTGAGGTTGGAAACACGTGCGGAAAAGTCAGTCCGAGGATACCTGCGGCTATGAGCGCTGCCCGATCGTCTGCGAACATTTTTTTAGAAATTAAAAAAATCGGGAAAATTATCATAGAGGCAATTATCGGCGTAAGATAAAGCATTAGGTTTAACAGATCGATGCCGGAAATGAGTTGGAAGCCGCCTACCAGAATAAACATGCCCTGAAAATACGGGTATCCAAAGCCCCAGCCGTTGTAACTAAAGGAAATCGCCCCGTCATTAACCAGCCTTTGAGTCAGATAATAATATTCTCCGGTGTCTGATCCCCAGATTGTGTAGTGGGCGAGCGGATACAGGCGCATAAAAATCGAGATAACGAATATCAGTAAAAGTGTAGATAATGCCCATCGTTTCATTCTGAAACACCGTATTAACCACTGTTAACCACACTTCAAACATTTATTTCTTTCCTATGCTCTGTTCAAAGGAAAATTTTTGCCAGGCATCCACATAAATCTAAAACTATATATCCTCCCTTTTACATATTGAAATTTATGGCAAAGGAGCCGCAATTTCCAATCAGTAAGAATGAAAAAGTGTTCTCTCTTCTAATAGTATTTCTGTTAGTATTGACGGGAATATGGGCGATATTCTATGCGGCACCGGATATAAAAAGAACTCTCGAAACAGGGGAACTCGACATGGCTGCATTGATTAACACGAACTCAACACGAAAAAATGAGGCGACTGCGGTTGCGGCATCGGATTCGTCACCATATTACTCGCTTATCGGCACGCCAATCGCCCTCCATTACTCGAAAAACGCGAAAAAAAGCGTTGCACCGCTGTTAGTTGCACACAAAGAAAAACCTTCTGCTGCAGTTACAAACTTTCTAGCATTATATGGAAATCCAGATGTTATAGCCATTGGCGATGTTGGAGATGAAAACGGCTATCTCGGGGCATCAAAGGTTAACTACAGAATCGACGAGGAAAACCTGAAGGAAACATCGCTGAAAGCTGCAAGGTATTTCTGGAACGTTTCCGATGGCGCTTTAATAATCAAGGAAGACAGAGGCGGATATAACCTCGGAGTCGCAGCTACTGTCCTGGCATCTTACCTCGACATTCCAGTGATTGTTACAGACAGCATAGATCGGGCGGTGGTGGACACATTAAACAAATTGAAGGTAAAATATACGCTCGTTGTTGGTGATGTGGGCGGCTATAAGCTGACAAAGCACTTATCGGACGTGGACTCTATAACAAAGATTACAACACAGCTAATAAAAGAAAGACTTGGAGAGGAGGTATCTTATATTACTTTGGCAAACCCGATGGATACATACAAACTAGAGGTTCTTGATGCCAAATCATACCATTTCAGCGGAAAGATATCCGACTCGGGCGCTACTTCCTATCCTGGTGCTGCACCAACTGGTGCGGATGGGCCGTCCCATGCATTCGGTATTCCAAAGGACTATAAATATGCGAATGTAAAAGTGGATGTTAAAATGGACGTTTCAGAAGCGAGTGGCGTGCCCGGTGTGGGAAACGATGCGGACGCTTCGGGAGAAAGGGTTTATGTCTACGTGGGGATGGATAAGGACAAGGATGGAAAGTTTGGCGGAAACGACGATTTGCGCTTCTTTGGGGGAAGTCCCGGTTATGACTTTGTCCGCGACGGTCCAGGTGGAAGACCGATTTATGCGTGGTTTTACACTGAATTGCCATTCTATAATGACACTACAAACGTCACCATTCAGTTATTAGCAAAACTTCCAACAAGTTACCCTACATATACGACTACTTACACTGTTGACATTACTGTAGAAAAACTAGCTACTACTACATATCCGTTAATGCCGGACCTTTCTTCTTTAGCTTCGTATCTCGCTGCATATAGATACGGAATCGTCCTCGCCAAACCCGAATACCAAGTTCACAGTGAGGGGGTCGTACCGGGTTGCGTGTGTGGTGGCACACCTGGCATGCCATCATCGAGTGAAAATGCAGCTTATAATTTGAATAACAAGACACTAGAGGTCAAAAACGACCTCAACAAACTACTTGGTACATTGGTAAACACAAGTGTTAAAGACAAGAACGCATGGGTTTCTTTGGCAAGCACATTCAACAATATTAACATAGAAAAAAGGCCGTACATAGGCATTATTGCGGACACAAACATGGTTCCGCAGTATTACTACAAGACAAAACAAGGCGGCGCAACAGAAGGATTCGGGATGCCGAGCGATAATGCCTACATGGATATCGATATGGACCCAGCCAACCCGCCTTTTGATATCGGCAACAAACAACCAACCTTTGAGGTACCTGTCGGAAGAATAACCGGCTGGGATTCTCAGGACGTAAGCGCACTGCTGGCAAGGACGTTCTTTTATGCGGACATCATAAATTCCCATAAGGGGCCCAACAACAACGGTGTAACATTGGCATCTTATTGGAAGGACAGCACACTTACAACTACTGGTACAGAGTCTCCTGTGGGCGCGTCAGCAGTTACAGCTGAGAAACTAGGCGAGATGTTTTCAATGGCAGGATTTCAAACAGACGAGTCCAAAAAATTTGAACTTTCCAGAAGGCAGTTTTCCCAGGATTCGTATACGTCCAGCAATTTTATATATTTTGCAGCTCACGGGTTCTATTACTGGTATGTGCCTACGGCATGGGAAGGAAAGTATGGGGCGCTGCCTAAAACATCAGGCGGCGGGGCATATGATGTTAGCCATGTAAAGGACATGGCGTTTGGTCCGTCTGTTATTTTTGGGCTCTCATGCGTAACAGGCAGGATAGACGACTTGCATCCCTATAACACTCTGTCTCAAGCATTTTTACATGCTGGAATGAATACATACATCGGAGCGACACGCTCTGCATGGGGAAGCGGCTTACCTATACCCGATATGTATGAAGGCGAAGAACTTGGGGATTTGCTCGGAATGCGTTTCTACGCTGCACTCACCGGGTACCTCTATGACAAACACGGTGGACTTGTAATCAAAAACTCGATAGAGAATACTACAGTCGGAGTTGCCCTGATGGATGCGAAAAACAAATTTGTAGCTTCAGAAGGTTTGGATAATGGTGGATCAAGCGACGATACGTTCAACCAGTTCACAATCTACGGCGATCCTGCGTTTAACCCCTACGAGCCAAACCACGAAGGGGCAAATTTTGTCACTGCATTTACCTCACCTACTAATGATTGGTAAACCTTTATCTATATTTGACATCTATTTACTTTTGAGTTGAACAGATATGAATACCTATGGAACATCATTCCGTATATCTGTATTCGGCGAGAGCCATGGGCATTGCATCGGCACATTAGTGAAGGGGTGCCCGCCTGGCTTGGCGCTAAACGAAGGGGATATACAGACTGAATTGGACAGGCGAAAACCCGGCAAGAGCGCAATCGCTACTCAGAGAAAGGAAGAAGACCGCGTAAAGATATTAGGCGGAGTCTTCGATGGTAAGACCACTGGTGCACCAATAGCAATGATCGTCGAGAATAAGGATACCGATTCTTCAAAGTATGATTTTCTGAAATATATGCCACGCCCTGGCCACGCCGACTTTACGGTACATGAAAAATATCATGGTTGCGGGGATTTTCGCGGCGGAGGCATGTTCTCGGGAAGATCTACTGCCTCATTGGTGATGGGAGGTGCAGTTGGTAAGAAAATACTCTCAAAAAAAGGCATTGAAATTACAGCACATACAATCCAGGTAGGAAACGTAAAAAACAATAAAATTATCTTTAAGCCAGACCTTGGATTGGAAGAATACGACAGCCTCATTAAAATGATTAAGGCAAACAGAGAAAAGAACGAGGTGTCGTGCGCTGATTCTGCTGTTGCTAGAAAAATGGTCTCCGAGATATTAAACGCGAAGAAGGAAGGCGACAGTGTCGGCGGTGTAATCGAATGTATTGTCAGGAACGTTCCAGTGGGCGCCGGCGAGCCATATTTCGATACGCTCGAGGGAGAAATAGCCAAGATGATGTTTGCAATACCTGCGGTAAAAGGCATCGAGTTTGGCGCAGGATTTAAGGTCGGCGAGATGAAAGGCAGCCGTTCAAACGACCAGTTCTGCGTTTTCAAGAAGACAATCAGAACTAAAACCAATTACAGCGGCGGCATACTCGGCGGAATATCGAACGGCATGCCGATAGTGTTTAGGGTTGCAGTCAAACCGACAGCATCGATTGCGAAGAAACAGCAGACCGTGAGATACAAAGATCTGAAGATTGAGTCGTTATCTATCGAGGGAAGGCACGATCCATGTATCGTTCCCAGGGCAGTGCCAGTAGTCGAGGCTGGAGCGGCAATTGTCATGACCGACCTGCTCCTGAGGGACTCCAGACTGTAATCATATTTTTGGTGTGGTGAAAACATAGACAAGCTAGAGAATCTACGAAAGGAAATAAAGAAAACAGACAAGGATATCGTTCGATTAGTTCGTAAAAGAGTGTCAACCGCCAAGGAAATCGGTAAAATAAAAAGAAAGAGAAAAATGCCTGTGAGAGATTTTAAGGTCGAGAAAGAGGTCGTCCAGGGATTTCATAAAAACTGCAGAGAATTGGGTTTGGAAGCCCCGCTCGGAGAGGAGATGGCAAAAGTCCTGATAAAATATTCTGTTAAGGCACAACTGGAGGATGAAAAATGAAAATATTTATCATCGGCGGAAAAGGAAGAATGGGCAGATGGTTTGCAGAGTTCTGCAGTTCCCAAGGGCACGACGTAACCGTAAATGATGTTAAAGGCAGGTTAATTGGATTCAAGTTTGAAAAAAACCTTGAGAAAGGATGCGGAAATTCGGACATAATAATTCTTGCGACGCCGCTTGGAAAAACAAACATTGTTTACAAAAAGATAATCGCCTGTGAAACAAAAGCGACCATACTGGATATATGCAGTTTGAAAACTCCGATACTGGAAACAATCAAGAAAGGCAGGCGTTTGGGCAAAAGAATTGCAAGCGTTCACCCCATGTTTGGCCCGGACACCGAGTTATTGACAGACAAAAACGTGCTTGTCTGTAACTGCGGAGATAAGAACAGTGTTAAAAAAGCAAAAAATCTTTTCAAAGGCACGAACGCAAAAGTCATAGAAATAAAATTGGACGAGCATGACAAATTAATGAGTTATGTTTTGGGCTTGGCGCACCTTAACAATATATTATTCTTTAATGCACTCAAAAACAGCGGAATAAGTTTTGAAACTTTAAAGAACGTGGGCGGAACCACGTTTAACAATCAAATAGAGGTCGCCCGGGACGTCGCCAATGATAACCCTGAATTATATTATGAAATCCAGGCTATGAACAGGCATACACCAGAACTGCTTGAGATCATGCAGAAGTCGTTCGATGAATTAAAGAGGGACATATCGAATAAGGATATGGAAAAGTTTATAAAAATTATAATGAATGGGCGGCATTATTTCAGAGGTAGAAGAAAATGAGAAAACCCATAAAATAAACAACAATTGAGGGAAAAAGAAAAATTAAATGATATTATATGTTATAATAAACATATAAATTTATAAAAAAGAGGTGAAAGAGTATGAAAAAAATTCCGGTTGCAGTATTGGGCGGAACAGGAATGGTGGGGCAGAGATTTATCCAGATGTTGGAGAACCATCCTTATTTCGAGCTGAAGGTAATATGCGCTTCCGAGCAGCGCGAAGGAAAGAAGTACGGCGAATCCGTGAAGTGGTTCATCGAAGGCCATATCCCAAAGGACGCCGCAGGAATACCGATAAGCACGATAACGATTGCACCGCTCAAGAAAAATAAAGTAGAAATCGCGTTCAGTGCCCTGCCCGGAGACGTTGCAAAGGACGTTGAAAAGAAATTCGCAGAGGAGGGAATAAAGATATTCACGAATGCACACACATACCGGATGGAGAAGAACGTGCCTATCGTAATCCCTGAGGTCAATCCAGAGCATCTAGCACTTGTTGAACAGCAGAAAACTGACGGATATATTGTTACAAATGCAAACTGCTCGACTACGGGATTGGTGCTCGGACTCAAGCCACTGAATGACAAATTCGGTATCGAGAGAATAAACGTCGCGACTTATCAAGCCCTCTCAGGTGCAGGTTACCCGGGTGTCGCTTCACTCGACATAACAGGCAACGTGGTTCCGTTCATAAGAAATGAAGAGGAAAAGATGGAGATCGAGGCAAAGAAGATATTTGGCAAATTAAGCAAACAGGGAATAAAATACGCGGACTTCAGCATCATTGCGAGCTGTGCAAGGGTTCCTGTGAGGGACGGCCACCTTGAGGCGGTTACTGTCAGATTTAAAAAGACGCCGTCGGTTGAACAGGTGAAAAGTGTAATGAGAAATTTCAGAGGCGTGCCGCAAAAACTAGGACTTCCGACTGCCCCGAGAGAGCCGATAATTGTCACTGAGGAGGAAGATAGGCCTCAGCCGAGGATAGACGCATACGCTGGCGAGCCAGAACGGGCAAGAGGCATGGCAACGACAGTAGGCAGGATAAAAGAAGTTGACGGATGCATAAGAATGTTCCTTCTTTCGCACAACACGATAAGGGGTGCGGCTGGAACGTCGATATTAACTGCGGAGTTGGCGGTGAAGGAAGGGCGGGTATAGATCTTAACGATAAGTGACCTCGGCCATTTTCAGTTCGAATCTGCTCGGGGCTACTATTTATTGGGGGTAGTATATAGATAGCCCATTTTGACACCCCCTCCCACAGAAATACGGTAAAAGAACAGACAATCTTTATTATTGCATAGTTCTTTTGTTATCTTGTGCCTGAACGACTAACCATAGAAGAAATGCAAAAACTTGCAAAATCTAAAAATGGGAAGTGCCTATCCAAAAAATATCTTGATTCAAAAACTAAACTGAAATGGCAGTGTAAAGAAGGTCATGTATGGAAAGCGATACCAAGCGATATCAAAAGAAGACACTGGTGTCCCATCTGTGGGGATGCACAGAAGTCCACTATAGAAAAAATGCGCAAAATCGCGAGAGATAGAGAAGGGAAATGTCTTTCTTCGAAATATATCAACAATCATACGAAACTTGAATGGAAATGTAAAGCGGGGCACGTTTGGGAAGCTACGCCTACTGATATTAACGGGGGTCATTGGTGTCCGAAATGCGGCGTTTCAAGGAGAGCGGATGCCTTACGTTCAACCATAATAGAAATGCAAAGAATGGCAAGAACAAAAGGGGGAGAGTGTCTATCTCTAAAATATATCAATAGCAATACGAAACTCAGATGGCAATGTAGCGAAGGACATATCTGGGAGGCTGCACCCCGCGACGTCAAAACTGGGCATTGGTGCCCGAAATGCGCGGGGGTACAAAAATTAACAATCGAGGAGATGCGCAATGTCGCAAAAACAAGAGGCGGAAAATGTCTATCTAAGGAATACATCGGCAACGATACAAAACTAAAGTGGTGTTGTAAATATGGGCATGAGTGGGAAGCAACATCACACAAAATCAAAAGTGGAAAATGGTGCCCTTTTTGTTTAGGTGGCATAGGTAGAAGTGAGAAGATTTGTAGAAAACATTTCGAGATAATATTTGACGAGAAATTTCCGAAGAAGAAACCCCGATGGTTGATGTTTCGTGGTACGAGATTAGAGCTAGATGGTTATTGTGAAAAGTTAAAACTAGCATTCGAGTATCAGGGTGCACAGCATTATAAAAAAATTGATTTTTTCATTAGAAAACTTAAATTGCAAAAAGAATACGACCAGATCAAAACACGCCTTTGTAGGAATAATAGTGTAACACTCATCAAAATTCCATATACTGTAAAGTTCGAGAAAATGGCCGATTACATTATCGAGAAATGTAGGGGAAGAAAAATTCGAGTACCTAAAATGACAAAATCTCTAAATTACAAGTTGTTTAATGTGTATTCGCCAGAAATGCTGAACGAGATGCAGGAATTGGCAAAGTCAAGAGGAGGCAAATGCCTATCCACCGCGTATATTGACAGCAAAACTAAACTCGAATGGCAATGTGAAAAAGGGCATATATGGATGGCTGCGCCCGATCCCATTAAAAGAGGCAGTTGGTGTCTTAAATGTAGCGGATCACAGAAATTAACCATTGAAGAAATGCAAAAAATCGCGAGATCTAGAGGTGGAATTTGTTTATCCGATAGATATGTCAACACTCAAACAAAACTTGAATGGAAATGTAAAAAAAGCCACATATGGATGGCTGCACCTAGCAATATAAAAACTGGTCACTGGTGTCCCAAATGCGCAGGGATGCAAAAATTAACGATTAAAGAGATGCAAAATCTCGCAAAAGCGAATGGTGGCACATGTTTATCTAAGCGATATGTCGACACTCACACCAAACTGAGGTGGCGATGCAAAAAAGGCCATGTGTGGGAAGCTATGCCGTACAGTGTAAAGAACGGTCACTGGTGCTGGAAATGCGGTGTTGCAAGAAGAGCAAGCGTGCAGCGACTGACTATTAAAGAGATGCAAAAAATCGCCAAATCAAAAGGCGGGAAATGCCTTTCTAAAAAGTATGTCAACGTGGAAACAAAATTGGAATGGATGTGTTCCACAGGACATAAATGGAAAGCTACACCACACGACATAAGGGATGGTACATGGTGCCCCAAATGCGCAAGAAATCGAAGAAAGAAATGATGTGAATTTTTGTATTATTTATTGCTCTTGTTGTTAAGCCACTCTACAAACCATTCAAATTTTCCAGAATTTATCACGATATTGGTCAAAGCGACATCTGAAGGGTAATCTTCAATTTTCTTATTCTTAAGTGTATCGTCTAGAGACTTCAGGGTGCGTTCCAATATGCCCATTAGTGATTCAAAGGATTTGATAATGTCATTTTCTTCATCGTAATATCGGATGGGGTTGTATCCAAACTTTGTGAGGGGGGAGTCGCTTTTTATTAGGGGGTATCTCGCCCTAACGGCAACATTATGCATTACGACAGAAAGAACAAATAAAGAAGAAATGATATACTCTAAATTAAAAGGCGCAGATGAAAGTTCGGCACTTAACTTCAAAGCTTCCTTCTTTTTTTCTTCCACAATATACGAAAGTTCACGAAAGATTTTTGCAGCAGATTCTCTCTGTGTATCGCTGGCTTGTGCATCACTCCATATCTCATCCAGTTTTTTAATAAATATATCTATAGTTTCCTTGTCGGGTTCATATTCTCGCTCATCAAAATTTTTTATATAACAATTGTTAAATTTATTTATAAATTCCAATACTTTCATTTTTTTAGTCAAATCTTTTGCGCAAGATAACATATTCTCATCATACTCTTTTTTGAACTTTACAAATGCTTTGTTAAAAATCTTGATTGCATCATGTCTCACATTTTTAACCTCACCAGTATCCAAAAGTCGTGACATCAGGCAGAATGATTTTGTTGCCTTCTCGGAACTCTGTTGTAAATAAAAAAGAGCTTGCGTGTATAATCTGTCACCATACAACAATTTCGCGGCTCTAAAATCTACTTTAGCAATCTCTAAAAACAAAGATACACACTTTGTGTTCTCCTCTAGATTACCATTACCAACGTTACCTTCCGCGTTCATATCTATTATTAAAGATGGTACATGTATATATCCTTTATACCGTATTCTCCACCGCATCCAATACTTATTTAGATGCCGTATTCCTAGACCGTATCTAGATGTTGTTCCGTGTTCTTATTGATGTTGTTGTTATACTGAACCGCTAACCAAAACTGCATAATTAACAATAAAATTTAGAGTGTTATTTTGAATTCAGATAAAATTTATTTATCCATGTACTCATTTTTTATCCCATTTCTTCAAAAACTGTTCTGCTTTTTTCTTAGTGGCATTGCGGGTGTTCTTAGTTTGCCGTTCGACAAATTCAACCACTGCTTTTTTGTCTTTTAACTGATCGAAATATTCGTTTATTGCCAAAATAACCTTTCCAAGCGCGATGTTTCTGCACTCGCTAGTGTCATAATTATAGTGCTCGACTTTTAGAAGTTCCTCTGTGATTTTTTCTTGATATCTGGGCCTGGCTAAAGCGATATCAGTCAGCGCTGCGACTGCATGATTTGCAGTAATCATCGCGCCGCTGTTTAACAATCGAAATAATTTATCCATCAGTTTGTCTATTTTATTCTCACTATCAACCTTCGACAGCCGGCCTATTATATCGATTGCTGTCCACTTCATAATGTTGTTCTCGCTGTCCAAAAGTTCAACGAAAAAGTCAATGTGGGGGTAAAGCTCGCTTGGATTGTTTTTGGAGAGCGCTAAAAGCTTTTTTACACAGCCATATTTTATTTTTGGGTTTTCAGACGTCAAATCTTTAAAATTTACTGATTTTTTCATATTCTATTCTCCTAAATTTAATAATTTCTTCATGTTTTATTCTTTCTAATCATTTATCTTCTCTATCTCATTAATTTTCTTTATCTCATTAGCGAATATCTCATATGCATCATTATGCAGCAGTGCGATCGTGATTTCATCTAACGAACTCCTGCCCTCGATGTGTTCTTTTATTGTATCCAGCGCAATCCTCGCCGCCCTCTCCATCGGAAATCCATACATCCCAGTGCTTATCGAAGGAAATGCAATCGATTGGATTTTATGCGTCTCTGCGAGTTTGAGGGAATTTTTATAGCACCTTGCCAGTGTTTCATCTTCCCCACTCTTTCCGCCGTGCCATATCGGTCCGACAGTATGTATTACGTGTTTTGCAGGCAGGTTGTATCCCTTGGTGATTTTCGCCTCTCCTGTAGGGCACCCGTTCAATTTTCTGCACTCCTCCAAAAGACCATGCCCGGCAGCGCGGTGGATCGCACCGTCCACGCCCCCGCCGCCAAGAAGCGAGTTGTTTGCGGCGTTTACTATGGCATCTACGCGCATCTTGGTAATGTCGCAGCAAACTATTTTCAAAACAACGTTTCCGATTTTTGTTGAAGTTTCTAGTCTATCATCCATCGCCATCTCTATTTTCCATCCTCATCTCCTGATTTTTACAGGATGATCCGCATCTGATTCCATACTCTCTTGTTCCATATCTTCTTTGGATTCTTTATGTAACAATATATCTTTCACTATTTTTCCCTTGGTGATCTTCTCAAGGTGGATCCCCTCTTCGCCAGACTCTGTTTTCAGGTATGTATATTCAAACAATTCCAATTTCGGCATTCCATGTTTGATAGTCTTCAACATGCTTTGTGAAAATGTGGGGGCGAGTAATATCAGCCTCGGAGTTTTCGTAACGTCTATATCTTCGTTTTTAAGCAGTTGTTTTACTGTTTCTATATTTGTAGCCATCCAATCATAATATTTTAATGCGTTAAACAATGCGGCATCGTTCTCCTTTATTTCTATATCTATCAGAGTAAGTGTATTTTCGTTATCTATGCATAAAACATCCAACTGCCCTTTTTCTATGCGGATTTTATCCATCAACGCAGTTAAACCTTCTTCGATGATGCCAGGGTCTTCGGCGATTGCTTTTTCAAGCTCTTCTTCCTTTTCGAGGTCTATTTTTTTAAAAACAGTGACCATGAATATCACAACCAAAGTTGGAGAACTATATTGCTCGAGATTATATATGCTTTCTGCCGCCTTTTTGATTAATCCAGAGTATTTTCCAAAGGTTTAATATATCATTTTGTATTTGGACGTATATACGCTTGTTGTCTAAAGGCAGCTAGGATTGGTTACTAAGATTATCTAGTGGAGATGTGAATTATGAACGTTATAGAATCAGGACTCGGAGAATTGCTGTGTAAAACTACACCAGACGAGGCAAGAATATGGATGAAAGAAAAAAAGGAAAAGAAATTGGTAGACAAGACCATGACTGCAAAGGAGGCAGTAAAAAGGTTCATCCATGATGGTGATTATGTTTCTATCGGCGGCTTTGGCCAGGTAAGAATTTCTATGCCCATAATACACGAGATGCTTCGGCAGGGCAAAAAGAACCTAAAATGCGCAGGCCACACCGCTGTCCACGACTTCGACGTTCTTGTGGCCGGTGGTTGCGTAGACGCAGTAGATGTTGCATATATAATCGGCTACGAAGTGCGCGGACTTTCTACAAATTCCAGAAGGATGGTGGAAAGCGGAAAAATCAAAACAGTGGAGTGGACGAACGGCGCACTCTCGTGGAGATATAAGGCAGCAGCCATGGGCATACCATACATGCCGACAAGGGTTATGATGGGTACGGATACGTTCAAGCGAAGTGCCGCAAAAGTTGTGGAATGTCCGTTTACTGGTGAGAAACTGTGCCTCGTACCCGCCCTTTATCCGGATGTGGCATTTATACACGTACATCGCTGCGACATATACGGAAATGCACAGATAGATGGCGTACTGGTAAAGGATAACGACTTGGCAAGGGCGGCCAAGAGACTTATACTAACTACTGAGGAAATAATACCCACAGAGGACATCCGTAAAAATCCTGAAAGAACTGTAATACCATATTACTGCGTAGACGCGGTTGTAGAAGCGCCGTGGGGTTCTCATCCGGGAAACATGCCGTTTATTTATTATTTCGACGAAGAGCACATCGCAGATTATCTAAAAGCGAGCGAGGACCCCGAGAAGGTGCAGGCGTATCTGCATCGATACATATACAGCGTCGAGGATTATGATGAGTATCTGGGAATTATAGGGTTTAAAAGGTTATATTATCTAAAAAAATTGGAGCAGCTAAGAGTCAAGGATTTGATTCCGCCAAAAGAAGAGGTAAAATCATGAAGACTGAAAAATATTCGCCAATTGAATTAATGGCTTGCATAGCATCGAGACAACTAGAGGATGGAAGAACAGTCGCTGTTGGTACGGGCTTGCCTTTGATAGCGGCCACCCTTGCCCAGAAAACTCATGCGCCAAACCTCGTGATGTTCTTTGAATCCGGGTCGCTGGCCCCGATCATCCCGACACTGCCCATGTCTGTTGGCGATTCGAGGATAATGCACAAGGCATTGGCTGTTGGAAATCTTGCAGGCGTCATGGAAGCGGCACAAACCGGAGTAATAGATTATGCGTTTCTCGGCGGTGCCCAAATAGACAAATATGGAAATCTCAACGCCACTATGATTGGAACGGATTACAGCAGACCGAAAGTTCGCCTCCCTGGCAGCGGCGGCGCAAACGACTTGGGTTCAAACTGCTGGCGGACCTTGATCATCTCCACTCACGAAAAAAGGCGGTTTATAGAAAAGGTGGACTTCATCACGACACCCGGCTATCTGGACGGTCCGGGTGCACGAGAGAAAGCAGGCCTTCCGAAAGGAACGGGGCCATATCGGGTAATTACTGACAAGGCTCTCCTCGATTTTGATGAGAAAACGAAATTAATGAGGTTGATATCAACTCATCCAGGCGTCACCGTGGAAGAGGTTATAGAAAACACCGGTTTCAAGCTCATCGTTCACGACATGGTAGGGATCACGACAGAACCAACCGATGAAGAATTGCGACTGTTGAGAACCGAGATAGACCCCGCAGGATACATTATCGGAAGGAAACCGCAGAAATAATTCCTTATTTTTTATCCGATTCCTCTTTCAATTTTTCAACAATATGTTCGATTTCTGTAAATTTTTCTTCCAATATGGAAAGCGCTTTTTCTAAAACGTCCTTTACAGTAAGAGAGCCGTCCGTTTCGAATTTAAATATGAATTTTGTATCGTCGCCGTCTATCTTTATCGCACCCGAACTGCAAGCATCTTCACATGCCCCGCACATCGTGCACTCTTCGACGTTCTCTATAATCAGTTTCTTGTTTTTCACTTTTAAAATATTCCTCGGGCACTTGTCGGCACAGCACCCCTTGTCATCGCACTTTCTGTTATCTACCTTTATTACGGGATAGTATTTGTAACCGACTGCAGTAGCCGTCTGCCATTTTGCATGTTGCAAGCCTGTTCCAAGTATCGCTGTCGGATACGCCAGTATTGCCTGCCCCTCGTTAAGTTTTAAAATCGGTATGGTGCCATCCTTTATCTTGAGTTTTGGGTCCCCAATCGGTTCAAGGTCGCCTGAGAAAACTGTGCACGGGCCTTTCTTATTTATGAGGTACATTATAGTGCAGTTTGGGCAACCCTCGCCCTTGCACGTGCATTTGTCCCTGAATGTATATAACTTTAGATCCGTTGGAATCGGAAGTAAACCAAGTCTATGTGCTATTATCTCATCAAAAAGCGGTGTTATGCTTTCGCATTCTTTGCTCGCCTCGCCGTGTAACGATCCCATATGAAACGTCACGTCTTCTATTGCCATCTTTGGCACATCTGCTATTATCGTTCTTCTCAGGGCGTTCACAAAGAACGGCGTAGTGCCACTTATCAGAAACTTTCCGGAGATATCTGTTAATTCCAATACCTTAATGTTCATACCCGTCTTCCCCTCCTGCCGCCTGGTTTTTTAGTGCCGTCGTGAGGTATCGGCGTTACATCTTCTATCCTCCCGATCTTCATCCCGGCTCTAGATAACGCCCTTATTGCCGATTGTGCTCCAGGGCCTGGCGATGCCGGCCCGTTGCCTCCCGGTGCCCTTATCTTGATGTGTATGCTGTTCACACCCTTTTCTATCGCCGCATCTGCGGCTTTTTGGGCCGCTTTCATAGCTGCGTATGGTGAGCCCTCATCCTTATCCTGTTTTACTACCATGCCACCAGAACACTTTGCAATTGTTTCAGCACCGGTTACATCTGTAATTGTAATGATGATATTGTTATACGATGCATATATGTGTGCAACGCCCCATTTATCCGTCATTTTTTCATTTCTCCTTCTTCCTTTTTAGGAGTTTCAACAGAATCGACTTTTTCTACGGTCTTGTCTTCCGGCTCTTTTTCTTCTCCCTTCTCAGTTTCTGCAGGTTTTTCCACCTTCTCCACGGGTTGAGTTGTTGGTTGTTGTTGCGTTACCTGTTCTAGTTTTAACCTCATCGGATGTAGTTCGTTCTTTAGGGGTGAAGACAGGTAGTACTCGATTTTGTCCTCCTCGATCTTCCTGACTAAATATCCGGGCACAGTTACTTTTCTATTGTTCACTACTGTGTGTCCATGTACTATAAACTGTCTCGCTTGCTTTGACGTGTGCGCCAACCCTTTCATATACACTATGGTCTGTAATCTTCTCGAAAGGATCGCGTTGACGTCTAACGCCAGTACGTCGTCTAATGTTGCCCGACTGGGAAGTACCCCGAGGGTTGAGAGTTTTTCCAAAAGTTGTTTCGTCTCTTTTTCTGCTTGCAGGTTGCCGGTTCTGCGTCTAGCTTGAAGGGTTCTTGCCTGAGCCCTAAAGTTCCGCAGCGTGCTTTTTGCTTTCCAAACTTCTGTTTTATTCACCAGTCCGTATTTTTTGGCGAGTTCATTCTCTTCCTTTATCCTGTTAATCCTCCACGGGTGTGAAGGTGTGGAATACATTTTTCTGCTAAACTTTGGGTCGCCCATATGTCTGCCTCTACTTCTTCTTTTCAGGAGCCGGGGTTGCTGCAGCTTTTTCAGGTGCTGCTGCAGGTGCTGCCACCTTGCCGCCTTTCTCGCCGCCCTTCTCATTCTCCGCAGCTTTTTGTTGTGCCGCAGCCTGAGCAACCATTGCCTTTGTAACTCCAACCGCTAAGCCGGTTCTACCATTTGTGCGTGTGCGCTGGCCACGGACTTTTTGGCCCTGTTCATGTCTTATGCCTTTATAACATCTGATCTTCTTCATCAAATTTATATCATCTCTGACTTTAAGTTGTACGTCTGTGGAAAACAAATGATAGTTCTCACCTGTTTCATAATCTTTCTGGCGATTTAATAACCAGGGCGGTGCGACGCCTTTAAATTCCGTTGTGGCCTTTTCCAATATATCGATCTCCTCGTCGGTACAATCCCCGATTTCCTTCGTTTTCGGAATGCCTGTAGTATCTGCTAGAATTGCGGCAACCCGTGCACCGATGCCACTTATTTCGGTTAGTGCCAACTCTACGCTTTTTTCGCCGTTTAAATCGGTGTTCACGATTCTAACAATGTACTTGAATCCCTCACTATGCTGCTTTTTCGGAACTACTTCTTTTTTTGTCTCTTTTGCCCCTTCCTTCCCTTCTTTCTTTTCCTTTTTTTGATCGCCTTTTTTAGGTTTTTTATCTTCGGTAGGTGTAGGTGGCTCTGTCTCTGCAGTCTTTTCCTTGTTTTTTTCGCCTGTATCTTTACTCAGATTGACTCCTCCAGTAAGCCCTTCTATAATAAACTGGGTGTTATAAAGTTTTTTATCTCGCTGTTTTTGCAGCGTTTGTGATATACGCCAGTAATGATTCTAGCTGAATTCTATCATTGCTTCCTTCGCTTAGTCTAAATTCTACCTCCCCGATCTGGTTGACTAATTGAATCTTCAGTTCGTCTTTGATACCCAGTTCATATACCTCTCTATGTATCTGCTTCAATATGTCTTCGCCAGAGAGGCCATAGTTTATAAGCAGGACATCGAGGTGATCCCTTGCTTTTAAAAAATCGCCTTCTATTGCGATGGCGAGCAGTTTCCGAACTTCTTCCGGTCTCGCGGTAGCTGTCGTTTTGTACACCGATTCGGCATCTATTTTTTTACCCATTGCTGCGGCTACTTGCAGGCTGTTTATAGCTTTCCGCATGTCTCCCGCGGCGATGTATACTATCGCATTTAATGCATCTTGGGTGATATTTAAACCCTCTTCCTCAGAGATAATCTTCAAGTATTTTATTAGGTCCTCATTTTTTAGCGGGCGGAATCTAAAAACAGCGCATCTTGATTGAATGGGCGTTATAATCCTGGACGAGTAGTTGCAGGATAAGATGAATCTGCAGGTATGGCTATAACTCTCCATGGTCCTCCTGAGTGCCGACTGAGCATCTGACGTAAGGGCATCCGCCTCATCGAGAAATATAATTTTAAAAGATGTATCCCCCATTGGCGCAGTTCTTGCAAAATCCTTGATCTTTGTACGAACGACCTGTATCCCTCTTTCATCTGATGCATTCAGTTCTTGGAATACTTGCCTCCAGTTTTCGCCGAATAATTCCCGGGCTAAAGCGATTGCCGAGGTAGTTTTTCCTGTGCCTGCACCACCTGCAAAAAGGAGATGTGGAAGATTTTTTGTATGCACATACGCTTTTAATCTATCTACGATATCTTTCTGGCCTATGATTTTGTCGAGCGTTTGCGGTCTATACTTTTCTACCCAAATCTCTTCCATACAGTCAACAACCTGGCTATGATTTATATATTTTGCTACAACACTGTCTTTTTTCTCTTCGTTCTAAAAATAACAGCTACAATTCCGATAAAGGTCAATAGAATTCCAGGGTTAATCGCCGGCATAAACCCACTCTCTTCGCTATCTATCAATTTATAGGTGCCACTGGATGTCCAATTTACAGGGCTATAATCATCCGTTGTTACTGGTACACTGCCTGTGTAATTGACCCTGATCGCAAAATAATAGTTTTCCAGGCCATTTTCGCTGCCGTCATCTATGTAATCCGTAAACCTGTAAGCATCTCTGAACAGGTACTCCTTGTTTACAACATCTATTTGGGCGATTACCGCACTTTTATCTTTAAGGGGAATATAGACATTTATCCATCCGTGCCCAATCCACGCACCAGTTTTTTCATTATAGAGCGCTCCGAGTTCCAGCCATGCGGGTATCTCAAGGGCGCGAAGTAATGAAACGAACAGTGCAGACTGGTCATCACAATCCCCATTCTTATCATTCAGTGTTTGGACAGCGCACTTCAATTCGCCGGATGCGACACTATAATTAAATTGTCCAGATAATGCCATGAAGCCATAAATTGATTTAATAGCATCCAAAACATTTGTTTTGTTTTGCGTAATATTGAGTGCCAGGGTTTTTATTGCTGGGTTCGTAGGTTCTATTTTCCATCGCCCATCTTTCTGCTGCCACGTATCTCCGTTGTTTTTGCTGTAAATGTATTTTGTTAGGTTTTCCAAGCCACCAGCTGATTTTGGTATATCGCTTATGCTTCCGGAATTCTCGGTTTTTATGTCCCATTTATAAGTATTGGCGACTATATGATAGTTTACGACAATTCGCGTATTGCCAGAGGCCAGGGGTCCGTTCCACGTCATATTTGTATCGGGCTGCGGTTTTCCGTTTGTTGGCATTGTTTCTGTAGTGACATTGATGATTGTCTGAAGGTTCTGCGGTTGCGATATATTCGACGGGTATGGAATATTTAAAACATAATTTACAGTACCGCCGCGGTTTTGCATTGTGATATTTCTCTGGAGCTTAAAATCTGCCGTAAGCGGGAAAGGGCGGTACGATTTTGGCATTAACACGTCTTGGATATTGTTTTTTATCTCTTGTTTGTACCCTTGTGCCTGTGGGAGGAAAAGGAAACCCAGGATGATGCTTACTACCACCAGGACTGAAACAATCTTTATTTTTGTTTTCAACGGTATTTTTTCTTTAATTTCTAGCGGTTTTATTTTTATCGGCTTAGTGATGAACGGTCGATTTGCATACGACGGGCCGATAGGTAGAAACTCCTCGGGCATAAAAACGGATTAGATGTAAATGGATAAAAATGTTTTGTATGCGCCTGATTTTAAACTTTAAATAGTAGGAATACTGTTTTGCGTTTGTTTATGTTGGTTGGAATAATACTCGGAAGCAAATCTGACTTTCCTATTGCGAAAAAAGCGATAGAGGCATTAAAGGAATTTGACGTACCTTTTGAAATGACTGTCGCCTCTGCGCATAGGACGCCTGAACGCGTTTTAGATTTTGTGGAAAACAGCGGAGCAGACATTTTTATAGCGATAGCGGGTTTGTCGGCTGCACTTCCTGGGGTTGTCGCTTCCCATACGATTAAGCCCGTAATCGGCGTTCCTGTCAGTGGCAAAGTGAATTTAGATTCGATTTTGTCGATTGTACAGATGCCTCCGGGCATACCCGTCGGTGCAGTTGGTCTCGATATGGGTGAAAATGCCGCCATACTCGCTATAGAGATATTGTCGGTATCTGATGAAAACTTAAAGAAAAAACTGCAGTTCTATAGAAAGAAGATGAAAGACAAGATTACAAGCGATGCAGAAGAGATAACAAAGTTGTGAATGCATTATGTTCGACTCAAAAAAATTCATTGAGGAACAAATCGAGGCGATTAAAAAAGTAATAGATGGCAATGCCATAATAGCCGCTTCCGGGGGCGTAGACAGCACCGTAGCCGCAGTTTTGGTAAGCAGGGCGATAGGGAAAAAACTCATCGCTGTTTTCGTAGATACTGGCTATATGCGGAAGAGCGAACCCGAAGAAACGAAAAAAATGCTCGAATCACTGGGATTAAATCTCCATTTTATAGATGCAAAGGATGAGTATTATGCCGCTCTAGCTGGCGTTATAGATCCCGAAGAGAAACGAAAAATTATAGGCAACAAATTCATAGAAATATTTGAGAGAGTAGCGAAAAAGGTGAGTGCGAACTATCTGGTTCAGGGCACAATAGCGCCAGACTGGATAGAAAGCGGAGGGGCACTCAGGGATACGATAAAATCCCATCACAATGTCGGCGGACTCCCGGCTCATATGAAATTGAAACTCGCGGAACCGCTCAGAGACTTGTATAAAGACGAAGTAAGAAAGGTTGCAGAATATCTTGCTGTTCCGGTTGCCAAGAAACAACCGTTCCCCGGTCCTGGTTTGGCGATACGGGTCATGGGAGAAGCGACGCCGGAACTTACTGAAATTGCCAGAGAAGCCAACGCCATAGCCGAAGAAGAAATAGAAAAGGCGGTCAATACCGGAAAAATGGAGAAGCCGTGGCAGTATTTTGCAGTACTATTGCCAACAAAAACAGTGGGCGTTCACGGCGACGTAAGGGCATACGGTTACACGATCGCAATCCGAGCGGTGCACTCGATAGACGGCATGAGCGCTGGTTATGCCAAGATCCCACACGACGTACTAGAACGAATATCCGCAAGGATTACAAATGTTTTAGGCAAAACGATAAATCGTGTAGTGTACGACATTACAAATAAACCGCCGGCTACGATTGAGTGGGAATAAATTATTGGTTCGTAAGTTTAACAATCGCCTCAGCAGGATTGCCCCTGCATTCTTCTAGAGTTTTTCTCGCCAACTCTTCAGAAACGTTTGCTTGCTGTGCAACGAGTTTTACGTCTTCATCAGGTATCGTGATGGTTTTTTCTTTGATTTCACCGTCAGTTCTTGAAGTTACGTCGTGTTTTCCAATTATTTGAAAAGTCTTTTGTCCTTGTGCCGTAACTATTGTGACGTCGGGTTTCTCAAATCTATATTCCTTGTCGTGTGTACGTATTATTACCTCTTCTGCAGTCAGTTCCTCGGTATTTATGCCCATCTGCTTCATCATTCGCTGTAACTGTCTTGGATTTATGCCTCTGCCGCCCGGTATCATTATCTCACCGTTTTGACTAATAAAATTCTTTTGAAGAAACTAAGGCGAATACGATATATAAAAATTTGGTATAACTGAATTATATCTCTCTCTGAAATTCGAATGGCGGTGGGGCGTCTTGTTGCTGTGCCTGGGGCTGTGGTGGCGGGGGAGACGGTTGTGGGGTTGGGTTGGGAGCAGTGTAAGGAACTTTGTATCTTTCGCGGTCCAAGTCTACACTCTTAGTCACAAACTGTCTTAATATCAAGAATACCAATATTGGAAATGCTACAATAAATACCAATGATGTCCACTCGGCGCCTAACGCATTTAATGTGGTGAGACTTCCATTCCATAATCCATGAATAAAGACAGCGACTATGTACATAGAGATAAGGGGCGTAATGCTTTTCGGCTCTTTGTATAGGTAGCGCGCATAACCATATCCAATCAATCCTGAGGCTACCGCGTGTATGGCCGTGCTTCCTAGACCTCTTGCCAGAGAACCCATTGTCCAGAGTTCAGCAGCAGACGTCGTTGGGTCGAACAGGAAACTAAGTTCATACAACATGTTCTCTACCATTGCAAAACCCATACCTGCAGTTATACCGTATATGATACCATCCAACTCGCCATCAATCTCCTTTTTTACTGCAGGTACGCCAGCAATCTTCCAAAATTCCTCTATAATCGGCACAAATATGGCACCGTACACAATGGAAAGAACAGTTATAGATAAAATTGTGGCGAATCTACTCATTATAACGTTAGCTATCAACACTTCAAAAAAGAGGGCTGGAACTACAGAAAACATTCCCCACGCCAATATGGTAAGGATAGCTCTTCTTGGCTCTGGCTCGTATATATCCTTGTGATATACGTATGAAATCCACATCAACGATGGAAAAGTAAAGGCAACTACAAACGAGATTGGAAAGAGAAAGGAAAAGACGCCCCCTTTATACAGACAAAGGGCGCCGAGAACTACCGCTAGAATAAATATCGAAAACAGAACCTTGACGCCAGGAATATCCAAAGTAGAGCGGGCACCCACAAGGGGATGCACCCGAGTTGCTTGCTCCGGATATGTAGGCGTACTCGGCGGGGCATAGATGTCGTTAGTCCTTTTTTTGTAAAAACCCTTAAAAATACCGGTCGCCTCGTATGGCGGGGAGGCGTAATCATACATTTTTTGTGGTTGAACCTGCACTTGACTTTGCTGTTGAACCTGCACCTGTTGTTGTAGTTGGCGTGCAGTGGCCTCCGCTTCTTTTCTGAACACATGCCTTACTATGATTGTGCCCGGTATAATAAATACGGCGAGTAATGTGATGAATGAGGAAATAGTCGATGCTGTCTTCCCATAGAACGAAGTTTCTATTACCGTGGTTATACCCATTACAATGAGCATCATTCCGCATATGAGAACGAATATCCTTCCCATATCTTTGAGTTGGGCCATTTAACCACTACTACATCGCGGTTGAAATAAATAACCTTTTGTCCCGCAAACAAAACGCCCCAACCCAACCTTTTAATCCACTCACTTCCTTTCTCGCTTCATGGTTGCAATCCTCCTGCGTTACGGCGAAATCGGGATAAAAAGCAAAAGAGTTCGAAGCAGGTTTGAGAACATTCTTATAAAAAATATTGAAGATGTGTTTTTAATAAACAATTTAGATTGCATCATTGAACGCCAATGGGGGAGAATATTCGTTTATACTGGCGACGCCGGGAAAGGCATCAATTTGTTGAAACGGGTGCTCGGGATAGTCTCTGTCAGCGAGGCAATAGAGACAACGTCCAAGATAGAAGATATTTGCAAAACCGCAGCGGAATTTTCTAAAGTGCTGATAAAGAAAGGACAGAGTTTTGCTATACGATGCAGGCGCACTGGCACACACAAATATACAAGCCAAGAAGCCGCAAAAGAAACAGGAGATGCGGTTTATCTCGCCAACGAACATAAAAAAATATCCGTAGATTTAACGAACCCGGACGTAGAGATTTTTGTAGAAATCAGGAACAATAAGGCATACCTCTTTTCTGAGAAGGTACAATGTGCGGGTGGAATGCCAGTAGGCTCTCAAGGAAAAGTAATCGCCGAGATTTCAGATATGAATTCAGTTATTGCAATGTGGTTATTAATGAAAAGAGGATGTAAATCAATACCTGTGTTTTTCAACTATAATAAAAATAAAGGGAAAGTTCTGAAACTAATCGATATACTGACATTATGGGATATCTCCGTAAAGTTACACATAGCCTCTGACGAAAATATTTTATCGGAGGCAAAATCGAATAAATATAGTGCACTGGAGAAAATCGGAAAGAGTCTCAACGCGGAGGCAATATTGAGCCCAGCCACGATGAAAGATATCGCTGATATCAAACCTACTGGCCTTCCGATCTTTTATCCGTTGATAGGTTTCGACGATAAGGAGATAGCGGAGATTGGGAGAAGGATTATTGCAGTCGTTGAGTAAATTTATATGGTCATTTCAAAATTTTTCACAGAAAAAGTTTCAAAACTCTGGACAGTTAGGAATTTTCGCTTGCTGTATTAGAGCGGGCGTGGAGGGATTCGAACCCTCGACCACTTGCTTAGGAGACAAGTGCCATGTCCAGTCTAGGCCACACGCCCACTGTCGTTATTGCTCATATGCGACTTTAATAATATTTATTTTGATTGCAAACATATTCCTCCGGTAATATTGAAATTTTCTTTCATGCATATCTCTAGTTTCCAATAATTATTTTTTCCAATGTGGAATATATTGGGCCGTTGGGAGTAAGCGTGCTCTTTTTTAGGCAAATAGCATCCACTTTTTGTTCTCCGAATTTAAAGTTTTCATATTCCATAATCCGTTTTCGAAGTAGCTCTTTGCCCTTTTGATCCTTCACCCTAGCAATTGTAAGATGCGGAGAGAATTTCCTTCTCTCGCGCCCATAACCCAAGGACTCAGCATCCGCGTCTACTTTTTCAGCGATTTTAGCGAGAATACCCGAATCTTTTATGCCTATCCACATGACGTTCATGTAATTTAAGTTCGGAAATGCACCAGCACCCTCGAAAGCGATATTAAACGGTGCTATGCCATCCACCGCTTTTTCGATGATTTTTTTCATCTCGCCTATGTGTTTCTCCTCGGTATCTCCCAGGAATTTCAGAGTCAGATGAAGGTTTTGCAGCTCGACAATCTTGAGGCTTGTTTCAAGCGCTTTAATCTTTCCATAGAGCTCAACAATGCTTGCAGGAACCTTCACTTCTACTGCGATAAATCCTCTAAACATCACAACGCACCCAATTTTGTCTGCTTTGCTTCTAGAACAAATTGCTCAATCTCAAAATTTTCTATCAGCATCTCCATAACAATCGCCTGGAATTCTTCGTTCCATTTCTCTGATGTTTTGTGTATCTTGTCGTTCTTCGGCAATTTAAATCCTGCTTTTGTTAAAAGGCGTTTCGTGTCTTTTGTTTCCTCCTCGTTCGCAAGAGGGGCGTCTATATTTCCAGAAAAACCGCATCTTCTCAGTTCTTCTGAAGATATTGGTCTTCGAAATATTTTTTGCAATATGTACAATGCTATGTTTATCTGTTTCTTTGGGTCGTCTTCAAACAGGCGGACCTTCTCGCCGATTGTCGAATAAATATCCCTTTTATATGTCTGCGAGATGGAATATACTTTCGAAGGCGGTATGTCCTTTTCCTTGAGGTAGCCAGTGTCCCTTAACGCCCTCAAGTATCCGGTTATCATTAATCTATGTATGTCAAATCCGTTATTCTTCAGTTCCCGAGACAGGCTGCTAATGGATTTTTCCGCATCTTTAAGCGACTCCATGATTATATTCTTCATTTGTTTATCTGGTACAAACTCTTTCATATTAGTTGGTAACAAACTTGGTAATAAATAAACTTATCGACACAAAATCTTTGATAACAAACCTAGTTAAGAAATATAAATAAAGGAGTTTGCTAATTAAGTCCGCCTACTTTCAACAAATTAAATCGTTCAAGGGGGTTTTAAATGAAAGCAAAGGATTTGGGGTATAGGTTGCCAAAAGAAAACGAGGGAGACGTAGTAGATGCACCAGTATTGCAAAAAGAATCGACGGATGCTACATTATTTGTAAGAACGTCTAGCGCGGACATAATAAAATGGGACAAGACGAGGATTTACGATGCTTTAGTTCGAGAGACGGACATAAGCCCTGATGCCGCGACGATTATTGCAAGAGAAATAGAAAAGATGATACTGGAACTGAAGATAACAGACATCACTGCACCTCTCATCCGCGAACTAACGAACGCTAAGCTTGTGGAATACGGGCTAGAACATATTAGAAGACAGCATACCCGGCTTGGTGTTCCTCTCTATGATGTAAAAGCAATCATGTTTAACCCAAATAAAGCAAATTCAAATGTACCGCATGGTCCAGAAGCTACGAATTTAACCCTTGCCGAAAGCATAAAGCAGGAATTTGCACTTTTGGAAGTATTTTCCAGGGACGTAGCGGACGCTCACATGAAAGGAGATATTCACCTGCACAATCTCGGAATGATTGACAGGCCATACTGCAGCGGGCAGTCGATAGAATATGTGAAAAAATTCGGTTTGAACTTACCCGGAGCGCTTTCCATAGCGAAGCCCGCAAAACACCCGGAAGTCTTAATCGAGCAGTTAATAAAATTCTCCGCAGCACTACAGGGGAACTTCGCGGGGGCCATAGGGTGGGACGCAGTAAACATATTCCTTGCCCCCTATCTTGTTGGTGTTGACGATGAACGGATGAAACAACTCGCGCAGATATTGATATATGAATTTGCGCAACAAGCAGTAGCGCGTGGAGGACAATCCATTTTCAGCGACCTGAATTTGTATTGGGAGATCCCTGATCATTTTAAGGAAGTACCGGCCATTGGGCCACAGGGAAAGATGACCGGAAACACCTATGAAGATTATTTACCAGAATCTCAAAAATTTGTAAACGCATTGTTCCAGGTATACAAAGACGGCGACGCTATCGGAAGGCCGTTCTTCTTCCCAAAACCAAACGTCCATATGACCGAGCGCTTCTTCCAAACAGAAGGTCATGAAGATTTCCTTTATAATATTGCTGACGTTTCTTCTGATAAGGGGAATACATATTATGTATTCGACAGGGGCGGGACAGCAAAAATCAGCGAGTGCTGCAGGCTCTCCTTTAAACTAGAAAAAAGCGATTTCGATGATGCTCTTACGCCATGGAAGATGCGCTACTCCGCTATGCAGAACGTTACAATAAACCTGCCAAGGATAGCCTACGAAGCAAATGGAGATGATGCAAAACTATTCGAGATGCTTGATAAACGAATAGAATTGGTTGCGAAGGCACACCTTCAAAAAAAGGCGTTTATCACTAAACTTTTGAATATGAAACAAGACGGTCCGTTAGCACTGCTCGCCATGGATTTGGACGGCGAGCCATACTATCGGCTGCACCGGGCGTCGTTCCTTCTCGGAATGCTCGGATTAAACGAGATGGTGCAGTTCCATACAGGCCAGCAGATGCACGAATCTATTGATGCTTTAAAATTCGGATTAAAAGTCATCGCATATTTGAAGAAAAAATCAGAGGAAGTCGGAGAAAGGGAAGGCGTACATATGCCATTGGAACAAACACCCGCAGAGTCAACAGCATATCGAATGGCAAAATTAGATACGAAACACTTCCCGCTGCAATCAGCCACTGTAATTAAGGGTGCAAAGAACACGGGCGAGATATACTATACCAACTCTACATACCTAAATGTCTCTGCACCAATTAACCCGATAGAGCGTGTGAAAACCGAGGGAATGTTTCACCCCCTGATAGAGGCAGGCGCACTAACTCATGTTTGGCTAGGGGAATCCAGACCGCCGGCCGAAGGCATATCCAACTTTGTTATAAAGACATTCAGGAACACGCAGAATGCACAGATAGCGTTTAGCCCGGAATTCACATCTTGCATGAGTTGCAGCGCTACAACCCGAGGGTTGCACGAAAAATGTCCAAAGTGCGGATCTGCAAACGTAGAGGGCATCACAAGGGTAACTGGTTTCTTCTCAAAGGTAAGCAGTTGGAATAAGGGAAAAAGAGGAGAGCTGAAAGATAGATACAGGACGCAGAAATTATAAAAATAAAAATGTGAGAAACGACAAACTTTGCGTTTAGACGCATAAAGTTTGCACTTGGAAGATGTCGCAGGCTCATACGCCGCCCCATCTTCCGATATAGACGTGCTCAAACAACATTGTGTGGAACACAAACGTAATATGCACATCCGATATATCCAGCGCACGCGTGTTGTTCGTTCTTCGGCTGGTTGTTCTGCAATCAAATCGTTTTCATGCTAACTTTATTTACTGTCAAACTCTTTCCAAAAGTGATTTATATGCCGTTACGCATAACAACGTGCAATGAGGGGCGTGTTTTATGAATAAAGGAACGAAGCATGTATATCTGGCTGCATTTGTCCTGTTGGTGGGGATTATTGGGATATTGGCATTGGTTTTCGCGGCTGGGGGTGCGAAGGCGGCGACGCTCATGGTGAGCGCGGGTGGCGGGCAGCAGTACACGACCATTCAGGCGGCGGTAGACGCCGCAAGCGACGGGGACACGGTGTATGTTTACAATGGTATATACAACGAACACCTAACAATCCCAAAAGCTATAGACCTTATAGGTGAAAACCAAACAACTACCATAATAGACGGCGAGAGTAAAGAAACCGTGGTTTCTATAGCATCAGATTATGTAAGCATGACGAATTTCACTGTAGAGAACAGTGGTAGTTACCCAATCAATGAAGACTCGATATCTACTAAAGACTCTGGCGTATATGTGAATGCTTCTAATGTTTACATAGCATTCAACATAATAAAAAATAACGCACATTGTATCAAGTTAGAGTATGCTGCAGACAATATAATTGAGCGTAATATCATTATGAAATGTGGGCGCGGTATCAGTGCCTCAAACAGCCCTCGCCAGAACATAATTTTCAATACATTCACGAATTGTTTATCTGCAATTTACTTAGCGGATTCAAACAATATCGTTGCATCAAATATATTCAACAACAACAATGAAAGCATAGATATCGCTGGTTCAGATAATAACATCACACTTAACGTTATTACGAATAGCAGTTATGGCATATTTCTTTTTCATAGTTCGTACAATAACATAATCTCAAACACATTAACTGACTGTGAATCCGCCATATATCTTTTTTGGGGCAGTTCAAATAATAATATAACACACAATAACATATATGGAAACAAAAAATATGGCTTACTTATAGATATGGATGACCCTGGCACGGACAACACGGTAATTAACAACTGGTGGGGTAGTGCAAGCGGACCTTACAATGTAACGGCAAACCCGAGCGGTACAGGAGATAACATCACAGACGAGGTGTCAGCGAATTTCTTGCCATGTGCGATTGCACCGTTCAATATAGAACCGGATAATGTATCACTTGAAAATACATCACCAGTACAAGAACCTATATCCGTTTCGATGATTGATGTGAGTGTCAACTGCACAAAAGATGCATTATTTACGACCTCCTCGTGTCCAATCTATAAAACTGACAGCGCTCTTCCAAGAATATATAGTTTGGACACTGGAGACGATTCGGCAGTATTTGCGGGAAAAATTGTTCTTAAAAACAGAGGCCAGAAAACTACATCAGTACATCTTATACCCATGGGCAGACTAATACTGAACTCCTACTGTCTCTCTACACTCAGGGTGTCTCCACTCGCAGAAGAAAGTGTATCTTTCGTTCTGAATGTTGTGCCTGGTGCAGAGTATAAAGTGTACATTTATATAAACGATGTGCTAGCTAAAACAATAATGTTTACTATTCTTGATGACGTTTCTATATATTCTACGAACTTCGATGTTCATGTCGATGGTTATAGTTTCGCAAATTTCGCTCGTACCTGGGGTCACGATGTTACTGGTTTCGCTCTTCCTTATTGTTATGGCATGAGTTGTACGAGCGTACTACGTTACGAGGATCGGAAAACAAATCCAACCATGCCAGCATCATCATTCTATGCATCTCCTGAGGGTGAAGTTTATGAAATGTTGGTGCCGTATCAATACAGTCAAATGTTTAGAACGCAACACTATTTGTCTTACCCGAATAATTACGATGAAGTTAAAACTTGGATAAAGGACGATCACCCTGCAGTGTTGGCTCTTACTGGTATGGGACTTCGGAATGATCATGCGATTGTAGTTTATAAAGCAGTAGAATACGGTCAAAAAGCATATCTATGTGTTTATGATTCGAATTTTCCATACAAAATTGGAGATAGCCCCTATTATAATCTGGTATCATACAGATGGGCAGTATATGATAAGAACAACAGGGCGTTTTCATATTACGCGTTTACAGATGACAACAAGGTCAGGTACATATATACGGCATTTGAAGCCCAAAAGCCTCAGCATCTTTCCAAAGTCACCGAATTTGCAAGTTTGTGTAGCGCTGCCTTTGGTGAGGGGGTTACTAATGTGGTGGGGGGCGCGGCTGCGGGTATCATTAGAACTGGCAGATATTTGCACGTTCTTTGTCCCGTAAACGTCATGATAACAGATCAGTATAACCGGCGATGTAGTTATACCAATGGTGTATTGGTAAGTGAAATTCATGGCGTGGAAGTTTACCAGCTGGCGGATACAACAGATTACTTCTTGCCGAGCGACTTAGCATTGACATTGGAAATAACGGGCAACGCATCTGGCGAATATAATATGATTATAACTGATATGGATAACCTTACAAACACGATCAAACTAGTGGCACTTTTTGATCTAAAAACGAACATAGGTGTTTCAGATACTGTAAGAATAAATAGATCTCTAGAAAATTTTGAAATAACGACAGGCAATGACAAAAAACTGTCTCTCTCTATTTGTGAATCTATCGGAGATCGGTTTGGATTTTTTTATGCGACAAACATTACTGCAGATAATGGAACAAAACAAATTTATGACGTCTTGGATTGGAACAATTTTGTCGACAGTAGTGTTGGTGGTGTTGTTCGTTTAAGTGTATATAAAAACAATTGCGGAACGCCGGACTCAGTTACATATCTCAAAAACGAATGGATCAGTTTGAATAATGCAGAAAAACCAACAACCACAATTTTTTCACCAGATGTATCGATATCAAGCGTTATAATTCTACTTATCGTGTCATCTATAACTTTTGTTTATTTTTACAAGACAAAGATAAAACAAAAACAGAGATAGTCACCCTCCCCATCGAAAAAAGAAGGAGAGTCGCATGAAATTCCACTGAAGAGAAAATTGCAAGTGGTTATAAAAATGATTGGTTGAGAGGTTCTGTTCAATAGTCGGGTGATTTACCTAATTTTCATATTATCATTCGATGCTGGATTGCCATCCACAATCGCTATCACCCGTCAACTGAACAACACCCCCAATATAATCACAAAGTTTGCGTTTATGCACCATTTTTACATAAAATTTGAGTTTATCAGCATTGAAGTATAGAACACGACTATCAACACATTGATGAGGAATAGGCCTATCGGCGCTTTCTCAACAAGAACACGCAAATCCAGACTACGCCGGCAACAGTCAAAGTCTCGAATCCTGGAAGAAAACCGGTGCTTTTATTAGTATTGGTGATGTTGATATTTGTTTGATTTCCGTTAGCACTAGTGTTGCTTGTCGCTGTATTTGTGGTGTTGCTTGTCGGTGTGTTTGTGGTGTTGCTTGTCGGTGTGTTTGTGGTGTTGCTTACCGTCGTGTATGTGTTTCCATTCCCGTTGGGGTAACTTCCCCAGTTACCTGCGTTGTCCTGGCCTCTGCATTGAAAGTAATATGTTTTACCGGAACTACCATCAAACACCGCGCTAGTCAATGTTGTTTGTGTTTTCCAATCTTTCCATGTCCCCGTTGCACCTTCTTTATATTGAACATCATACCATTTTACTCCTGAGCCGTCGGAGTTGTCTGAACCGTTCCAACTCACCGTAAATGAGTTTGTAATTGTAGTGGACGGTAATGGATCTACGGAAGACGTTGGTGCGGTCGTGTCTATAATCGGCCCGCTGAATGCGTCGGATGCAGGTAAGCGGGCCGTTAGTGTTTGTCCGCTGATGCTTGTTGCGAAAGAGAAGTAATACTGGTACTGGTTGTTATTACTCGATGGGAGTGACGTTGTCGAATACGTGTATAACTCACCCGTAGACGCGGAGCCATCGGAGTAAGTCATTGCATAATTATGCGTACACGTACTGCGCCACCACTGGTGATAATACGAATTATAGGTAGAAAGATAAAGTTCCGCCGATGTGGGTCTTATGCCGTTTTTCTGGGTATATGTGACATTGAAGTAAAAAATGGTAGAACCTATTGCACCGGCTGAAGGCGACACCTGACCTTTTGTCAACGTAGGCGACATCTGACCTGGCGTCCCTACAAGGTCTATCTGTGTTGATGTGTCGCCGTTGCTGTATGTCCCCTGGTTACCCGCGTTATCTGTTGCCCTGCATCTGAAGTAATAGATTGCTGTATCTTGAACTGCTACAGGAGTTGTTGGACCAAAGGTAGCCGACGTTACGGTGGTGCCTGTGAGCCAATTGGACCACGTCCCCCCAGAGCCGATTTTATATTGGACATCATACGACTTTATACCCGACACAGCATCGTTACCCGACCAAATTACAGTGAACGACGATGTGTTTGTGTATGGAGGTAGTGAACTTACTGAAGATGTTGGTGCTGTCGTGTCTGCAACCCTGCCTACAAGGTCTATCTGCGTTGATGTGTCACCGTTGCTGTATGTTCCTTGATTACCCGCGTTATCTGTTGCCCTGCATCTGAAGTAATAGATTACTGTATCTTGAACTGCTACAGGAGTTGTTGGGCCAAAGGTAGCCGACGTTACGGTGGTGCCTGTGAGCCAATTGGACCATGTCCCTCCAGAGCCGATTTTATATTGGACATCATACGACTTTATACTCGACCCAGAACCATCACTGCCAGACCAACTTACAGTGAACGACGATGTGTTTGTGTATGGGGATAGCGAACTTACCGAAGACGCTGGTGCGGTCGTGTCTATAATTGGCCCGCTGAATGCACCGGATGTAGGTAAGCGGACCGTTTGTGTTTGCCCGCTGATGTTTGCTGTAAAAGAGAAGTAATACTGGTACTGAGAACTCGATGGGAGTGATGATGTCGAGTATGTATACAATTCGCCTGTAGACGCAGAGCCATCGGAATAAGTCATTACATAATTGACCCAATGAGTGTGACCATAATAAGAATCATAATAACCAGAATCGTAATAAGAAAAATAAAGATTTGTTGATTTAGGGTCTATGCCGTCTGCTTGAGTGTATGTAACATTAAAATAGAACACTGAAGACGGGTTGCTGTAGTATTGTGGAGAGACTTGTCCATCTTTTAATACTGGTGCTGAATTAGCGGAGGCGTTTAGCCCGATATACACGAGAAACAAACAAAAAACAATAAAACTTAATGTGCTTAAAATCAATAACCTTCTATGTGTCATGGCTGTCAAATACGCATTCAGCTTTATAAAAATTTCTCTTTTTTTAAGTGCTGTTCGGTTTTCGGATGATAAAATGTCACTCGCCACATTATCGAACAATAGTAAGAACTCATCAACTTTGTATTTATGCAAACCGCGCGCAAACTTTATGCAAAATACAAACACAGACTTTGTGATTATCCTGAGAATGCTTAGATAGAAAGTGCGAACCTAGACGCAAACTTTGCGATTACTCGCAAATAAAAAAGAAAAAGATATAAGGCACCTTAGTGGATGTTCAGCGCCTTATTCGTCTTCATAATGGACTTCATATTGTCCTTTTCTAGACCCATCATCGCCCTTATGCAATCTATGTTCTCTGGAACAACATCGGATTCCTGGTGGATCGCTTGGTAGTAGTATAGTTTCTTGCCGACTACATGAGTGCCGTCTTCCCAGACTGCGATTTCATTCAAATCAGATCGTGGTCTCTTCGCGTCCCTGGCACTTTCCATTATTTGGGCAGTGGACTCAAAGCCGTCAGAGCCTTTGAACATCTTCACTCTCGGCGTTTTCTTCCACACATTGATTATCTGCTCCGCAGTTGCCTCTTTCTTGAGATTTACAGTTACACAGTGCACGTGCATCAGCGTTGTAGGCACTGCTACCGCCATCGTAGAAATATTGAGGTGCGGCATGATTGTCTGAACATCTGGGCCGTGATGAGATGGGACTTTTAATACTGGTTCGATTGCATTTACAGGCCCGTTTGTGGAATCGTTTGGATCTACAGCCCTTCTGATCATTGCAGCATTTACTTCCTCTATGCCGAAGTTCACGTCCAGCGGGTATAATGTCCTGCATAACCCTGTCGTATTGCACGAAACTACTCTGACGAATTGTTTGCCGATGGCTTCCTTATAGTTCGCCATGGCGTTGAAGGAAGTGCCTGCGGTCTTGTGCTTCTCCCCTCCCTGGAATATTGCTTTGATTTTTTTCTTTTCGTATAATGCCTTGTTGTCCGCGCCCATTTTTCCAGGCGCGCAATCTACGACTATCTGTGCTTTATCAAGGAGTTCGTCTAATGTTCCGCTTATAGGTATTCCAGCATCTTTGAACAGTTGTATGTTTTCCGGTTTTGATATATACAACGGAAAACCTGCTTCTATTGCTTCCCTTGCTTCGAAGGTCGGTCTTGTTTTTGTAACTCCGACAACCTCCATATCGTCCTGTGCCTTCACAGCGTCCGCAACCCTTTTACCAATTGTGCCATATCCATTAATTGCCACTTTAACTTTCATATATATGTCTCCTCAAAATCGCTAATATGTCAGAAATGCTTTAAATGTTTGCTATTTGTAGAGTAAAGTGGTGTCATTAACATTTGAATATAGCCATAGTTTTGTAAATCGTTTCATATTGGCTAAAATGGAATGCATCAACGCTCACGGGCAGTCGGCTCCGCCAGACTGCCCGTTCGCGCCGCTAAATATCTTGATGTGTGGGCATTCTAGCATTCTCGATCAATATGGGAAATAATTGAGGGCGGGGTTTGAATCAATATGGTTTAAGTGGGGATGCTGGATACGGTGAGATTGTGACGAGTATAAAGTTTCAGCAAAATGTTATAGTCTCCTGATAAACAGATATATACCTTTAAACCAATGTCTAAATGTAAATCGTAGGTCGATGTGCATGGACAATACTAAGGAAAAAATTCCGAAAATTTTTCTATACACTATGGTAACTCTATCAATACTGTATTGCAACTTTCTATTCATGATGAGTGTAATCTATGCACTTATCTCTCTCAGTACGCCTATAGTAACCTATCGTTCAAATGCTATGGGGTATGTGATAGGTACAAGTTTTGGGTTAGTTTGTTTTATGTCGGGATTATCAACTGCCTTCTGTGCAATTTCATTATCATCAAAGAAAATCAGGAATGCTTTTTTATATAGTATCCCGCCCGTGTTGTTATTGACTGTCTCTACAATCGGTTTATTATATACTATTCCCACCACATCATATGATTTTTTATGGGTAGTACCCATGTATGTAGCAATACCTCTAGTTATTCTGATGGGCGTTTGGTTGTTAAAACGAAAATATCCAATATAGACAATTAGCATTTATACCTCCAATACTATTGGGGGGTGTCAAAACGGCGTTCTATATACTACCCCCGCACTATTATGCGACTATCCCAATTCGAACCTCACGCTTTACACGGATTTTTCAAAAGGATATAATAGAAGGGTATCATCTTTTTTCTCAACATAGCGACAGCGTGGGCGAGCATAGCCGCCCACGCTGGAGCGAGTGTTCATTATCCATTTTCCAAAATTGATGAGTATCGGTAATCAATGTTTACCTTACACTATTTCTTTAACTCATCTATAATCTCTTTCGCTCTATCCATTCTTATCTTCTTTTCTTTAATGAGTTTTTCCACTACTGTATCAACAATGTCTGGTGTCGCGCCTGCAGTAATTGCAATGTTCCTTGCATGAAGCCCCATGTGGCCTTTTTGAATGCCTTCCGTAGTTAATGCCCTCAATGCCGCTAAATTTTGGGCTAGGCCGACAGCGGCCATAACTTCTCCGAGTTCGGATGCACTTTTTACGCCCAGAATTTTTATGTTTACCTGTGCAGTTGGGTGCACCTTGGTCGCACCGCCTATCAATCCGACAGCCATCGGGAGTTCTATGGAACCAACGAGGTCGCCGTCCTTGTTCTTTTCCCATTTGGTGAGCGAAGTATATCTTCCGGTATGCGCAGCATAGGCGTGCGCTCCCGCCTCTACTGCTCTGGTGTCGTTGCCTGTCGCCAGTACAGCTGCGGTAATTCCATTCATTATTCCCTTATTGTGCGTCGCAGCTCTATACGGGTCTGCCGCCGCGAATGCATACGCCTGGATAATGCGGTCAACAACGTCCTCTCCGCCGATCGCTTCTTTCTTAACAATACACCATGCCCTGGCTAGCCTATGTACCGCGAGGTTGGAAATAATTTTAAGGTGTACCCTGCCACCAGTTATCTTCTCTATGAGCGGCGCTGAAGCTTCGGCCATTGTATTGACGGCGTTAGCACCCATTGCGTCCCTCACATCGACTATAAGATGTATCACTATCATTTGCCCTTTAATTGTGTCTATTATTCTTACATCAATATCCCTGGCGCCGCCGCCAAACTTGACCAGTAACGGATCCTGCTCGTTACACAACTTCAATATCTCTTCTTTTTTCGACAGTATTCTCATTTTTGCGGCAAAAGGGTCTTCTATATCTACCAATTGAATTTGGCCTATCATCAGGGGCAGCGTGCTGTTTGTGTGGAAACCGCCGTTGTTTCTCACCAACTTAGCCATGTACGAGGCTGCAGCCACAACGGAAGGCTCTTCGATTGCCATCGGAATAAGATAGTCCTTTCCATTTATGAGAAAATTAACAGCTATGCCAAGCGGCACAGGTATTGTGCCAACTACGTTCTCGATCATTCGGTCTACCTGCTCGAATTTCAGGGCACCAGTATTGTTTATTGTCTTAACCTCTTCATCAGTCAAACCAGCAAAATCTTTTACAAACTTTAACCTCTTTTCCATGGGCAGTTTGTAGAAACCCTCTATTTTTGACGTTTTCTCCAATTTACACACCCTTCTGGCACTTATGCGAATAGCCGTATTTAAGATTTCCTTTTAATTTTGGAGACACTATGGACGCATGACATAAAAATAATAAACGATATTATAATACTGTATGAAACATATTACGCGCGTTTAGATAGCAAATCGGTGAACAAATGGAATTTTCAAAACTCGTACGCATCTATGAGCAGATTGAATCTACAACAAAGCGGTTGCAGATGACGGATTATCTTGTAGAGCTGTTTCAAGATACGCCTCCTGACATCATAGGTAAGGTGGTTTACCTAACGCAGGGCGGGCTGTACCCTGGGTTTGTCGGGATCGAATTGGGGGTCGCCGAGAGGCTCACAATTAAGGCGATAGCAATGGCCACTGGTATTGACGAGGACGATCTGAACAAGTCGCTGATAGAGCGAGGCGACGTCGGGGAAGTAGCATTTGAGGCAGTGAAAAGAAAAAAACAAACGTCCCTGTTCACGCAACCGTTGAGCGTAGAGCGGGTGTATGAAAGTCTTAACAGGATAGCTACATCATCCGGGGCGCGCTCCCAAGATTTGAAATTAAAATTAATAGCGGATATAATCCACGACTCTACGCCTGTCGAGGCCAAGTATATCGCGAGATTCCTTACAGGCAAACTTCGCTTGGGCATTGCAGACATGACCTTGCTAGACGCGCTTGCGTTGACTTTTGGAAAGGGAAAAAGAGGGGCAGAAGAGGACGAAACTCTCAGAGACGAGTTCAAAAAGGACAGGGACATCGTCGAGAGAACGTACAACATCTACCCTGACATGGGCAGGATCGCCAGCATACTGAACAAAGACGGAATTCGCGGCATCAAAAAAATAAAGCTCGCCAGTGGCATCCCGGTAAGATCCATGCTGGCCGAACGCCTGCCTTCTATCCAGGAAATTTTTGAAAAGCTGAATAACGCATGCTCCGTGGAATATAAGTATGACGGCCTGCGAGTTCAGGCGCATGTTTCAAAAGAGAAAATCCTTTTGTTCTCCAGAAACCTCGAGAATACGACCGAGCAGTTCCCTGATGTGCAGGAAGCACTCCGGACTGCATTTACCGGCAGGGAATGCATACTCGACGGCGAATGCGTCCCCATAAACCCAAACACCAACGAGCTTCTGCCGTTTCAGCAGATATCTCACAGAAGGGGCAGGAAATATGAAATGACCGGTGCGATCGGAGAGTACCCAGTTGTCCTGTTTTTGTTCGACTGCCTTTACGCGGACGGAGAATCCCTCCTCGATATGAAATACCTTGAAAGAAGGAAAAAGTTGAAAGAAGTCATCAAGGAAACTGATAGTATAAGGATCTCCGAATCCCTGCTTGCTAAAAACGTGAACGACCTTGAACGATTTTTTGAAAGAGCGATCGGCGATGGTTGCGAAGGCATAATAGCGAAATCCATTGCGGACGACTCCACATATCGTGCGGGCGCACGCGGCTGGCAGTGGATAAAATATAAGCGGGATTACAAGTCGGAGATGACAGACACTGTTGATCTGGTCGTGGTCGGTGCTTTTGCAGGACAGGGAAAGCGCACGGGCACATACGGCGCATTGTTGATGGCGTCATACGATTCAGAGGGCGGTGAGTTTGAAACAGTATCAAAGCTAGGGACGGGATTTGACGATAAGACTCTTGCGGGTATGACCGAAATGTTCAAGGAATGCAAGATCGAAAAGAGACATTCTAGCGTTAAAAGCGAGATGGAGCCAGATTACTGGTTCAGGCCGAAGCATGTTATGGAAGTGCGCGGAGCCGAGATAACCCTGAGCCCCATACACACGTGCGCCTATGGCAGGATCAAAGAGGGTGCGGGACTTGCTATAAGATTCCCCAGGTTCACGGGAAAGTGGAGAAACGATAAAACCCCCGAGGACGCTACGACCACAAGAGAGATTATGGAAATGTATAGGCATCAATTGAAGAAGGTCGGTTAGGATTCTAAATCTTTTTGCCCAGCCACTGCATGATATTAACCAAGAATTTCTTGTTATCGCCAGTCTCGATATGCTCGTTTGTTGCAAAACTCGTATCGCCAACCGCGACGATTCGACCTTTTCCGGACTCCAAGAAACAGGCTACGCCCAGTCTTCCAACCTCTTCACTCATATCCCATTCTAAATTGAGGTTCAAATCCCCGAAACTCAGTTCCGGTGTCCAGGCGAGAATTTGTGTATCCGGCATTTTGAGCGAGCAGGCAGCGGCGCACGCTATCATTCTTAGGTTCTTTGTAATCGGGTGATTGGTGAACTTATCTACTTTAATATAATCCGTTTTAGACCCCCCGCTTATGTCTGAACTCGTTATGATTCTATCAGTATTGAATCTCACTCCAAATTCGTTAGCTAGTTTTATGATAGCGTCTGTAGCCGCAATGTCTGTAGAGCTCCACTCGCCTAATACGAGCAATCCCCCGCCATTTTTCACGAAGGTTTTGATGGTGGCTATCTCGCCCGCATTGAAATTATTACATGGAAACGATATAACAAGCACATCTGCATTTTTTATCGCTGTTTCCAATGGCTGGGTTGTTGCAGAGACAGAAAAACCATTGTTGCCTAGCGAATTTGCAAGTATGGCTAACCCGCTCTTGCCCGTACCTTTTATTTTTAAGCTATCCTTATGGCATTCATCAAAAACGACTCTCACCATAACAATTCCCCGCTACCCGTTGCATGTGCTGCGATATTAATAAATATGTTGATTTGAACTGCTTTTTTCGCCTCAATACAAAAATTTATGAAGATGCCTGTTTATGGGGACAGCGAGTGAGATAATGTTAAAGGAATGTAAAGAACATAATTACTTCAGGGGCTCCGAATGCCCTGTTTGCGGCAGCACTGGGAAATTTCTAATGAACGATCAGGAACTCGACCAGATCGGAAGAATAATGGCAGGCGTACTGCGGCATTTTCCAGAGAAATTCGACCTCAAAATGGATGAGCACGGGTGGGTGGACCTAATGGAGTTTATCAACGCTGTCCAGGCAAAACGACAGGGATTTCATTGGCTGAGGCCGCACTACCTCGAGGCAATAGTAGATACGGACGAGAAGGGCAGGTATCAGCTGGAGGACGGCAAAATTCGCGCCACTTACGGCCATACTGTCAATATATCGCTGGATTTACCAACGGATGACATTCCAGGCGAGTTATTTTATCCGACTACCAACGAAGAAGTGGAGATCGTGCTTGAAACCGGCATAAAACCTGCAGATAGAAAAAAGGTTCACCTGAGTAAAACTTACGAGAAGGCATTAGAAGCAGGAACGCGGCGAGTAGAGAATCCAGTAATATTAAAAATCGATGCTAAGGAAGCAATTAAAGACAATATTATAATAATGCGAGCGGGTAAAACTGTGTACTTAGTGGATGAAATCCCGCCCAAATATCTCTCCGTAGTCGAAGTTGAAAAGTCTGAGGAAGAAATTGAGGATGAGGAAGACATCGAAAAAGAGTCCGAAGAGATTAAAAAAGAGTTTCCAGGCGACACTGAAAACGAGAAAAACACGGAAGAAGCGGAAGAAGAAACGAAATAACGTTGAAATCGTGGACGGAAACGAAAATAGATGAAACATTTAAAATCCTTCAGGTAATACCAACTGATATTATTATGGCAGACGAATCAACCGCAGATGACGCAATTATACGCAATCAAAAAGAACTCGAAAAAAAATGGCAGGACAAATGGGAAGAGACGAAGATATACAAATTTGACCCAAACTCTGAAAAGCCAGTGTACAGCATAGACGTTCCGCCAAGATATGCTTCTGGAGCGCTTCATGTCGGGCACGCGGTTCATTACACCCATATTGATTTTGTAGCAAGATATAAGCGGATGTGCGGCCACAACGTGTTCTTTCCGCTGTGCTTCGATGTTAACGGAATACCGATCGAGGAGCGCGTAGAACGAAAGCTCGGGATAACGCGAAAGAACATCGACAGGCATGAATTTATAAAATTGTGCAGGGAGTTTGCAGACCAAAACATCGGGGAGATGACACGCCAGTTCAAGATTCTTGGGGAATCTATGGACCCGAGCATCTACTATCAAACAGACGCCGATTATTATAGGAGATTGACGCAGATATCTTTTATTAAACTCTACAAAAAGGGAATGATATACAAAGGGAAGCACCCGATAAATTGGTGCCCCAGGTGCATAACAGCACTGGCGGATGCCGAAGTGGAGTATAAGGACAGGGACACCATGCTGAATTATATCAAGTTCAAGCTGGGCGACACGAACGAAGATATAATAATCGCCACTACGAGGCCGGAACTGCTTCCAGCTTGCCAGGCGGTGCTCATACATCCAGACGACAAACGGGCTGAAAAATTTGTTGGAAAACGAATGCGGACGCCGATCTTCAACAAGGAAGTTCCGATTTACAAGGACGAAGCGGTTGACCCGAATTTTGGCACAGGCATCGTCATGGTATGTACGATCGGCGACAAAGAAGATCTGGAATGGATATTCAAATACAATCTTCCGATAGAGAACGCGATCACCGACGAGGGGAAGATGGCAGGCATTGCCGGAAATTACGCCGGAAAGCCGATCGCAGAAGCGAGGGCCGCCATAATAGCGGACATGAAAAAAGAAAAACTCCTTGTCAAGCAGGAAAAAACAGTGCAAAGCGTCGGCACGTGTTGGAGGTGCAGCACCCCGGTAGAGTTCTTGGACACTCCTCAATGGTTCTTAAAGCTCATGGACTACCGCAACGACATTCTCAAGACTGCGGACGAAATCAAATGGAACCCGGAATACATGAAAATCCGGCTTGTGGAATGGGTAAACTCGCTCAAGTGGGATTGGGTAATATCGAGGCAGAGGTATTTTGCCACGCCCATCCCGGTTTGGGAATGTGTAACATGCGGGGAAGCGGTTGTTGCTAAGGAAGAGTCGTGTTATATGGACCCGACCATCGAGCATCCCCCTGTCAAATCCTGCCCAAAATGCGGAGGCAAACTGAAAGCTTGTGAGGACGTATTTGACACCTGGATGGATTCCAGCATTAGCCCGCTGTATAATTCGTTCTGGCAGAGGGACGAGAAACTGTTCAAAAAACTGTTCCCCATGTCCCTGCGCCCGCAATCGCACGACATCATACGCACATGGGCATTTTATACGATTACAAGAAGCCTCTTCCTTACAGGTAAAAAACCCTTTAATGACATAATGATGGGCGGGTTCATCCTGGCCGTAGACGGAAAGCCCATGCACACACATTTGGGGAACGTCATAGACCCGCTCGAAGTATTGGATAAATACGGCACTGAAGCGTTCAGGTATTACGCCTCTACATGCGCCCTCGGGGAGGACAACGCCTTTAGGTGGAAGGACTTGACGCGTGGCATCCGGCTGGTTACGAAGTTCTTCAACATAGAGAAGTTCATCGGACAAGCGATTAAGGATGAAAACGCAGAGCTGAATACAGAAAAACTAAGAGTTGTCGACAGGTGGATACTGAGCAAATACAGCAAAGTGGTGAAAAATGCAACCGAGGCATTCGACAGCTATCGTTTTGAAAAGGCAATGAAAGAAGTCGAATATTTCATCTGGCATGAGTTAGCGGATCACTATCTCGAAATGGTAAAATACAGGGTGCGGAAAAACCCCGACCATCCCGAGCGCATTACTGATAAAGCCGCAGTAGCAACACTTAGAACAATCGGCTTGGGCATAGCGAAATTAATCGCGCCGTTCCTGCCGCATGCCTCCGAAGAGGTTTATGACTTGTATTTCAAGGACGCGGATGGTTATGCGAGCATCCACGTTTCGCAATGGCCGTCGCCAGTGCTTATCGACGAAGATTCAGAAAAGAAGGGCGGGTTTGCAAAAGACATAATAAGCGAAATAAGAAAATGGAAGGTAGAGAACGGCCTATCCGTGAACACAGAATTAAAAACCGTTGAAATAATCGCGGGCGGGCTCAGGAAAGCTGTCGAAGAGTGTAAGGATGACATAAAAGAAACGATGCGGGTAAAACAACTTTTAATCTCGGAATCCAAAAAGATTGAAGAAAAAATTGTCGGAATAAAGCCGGTGCTTGCCGCGATCGGGCCCAAGTTCAAGAAGGACGCGGGAGAGATCGTTACCATATTAAAAGCATTGACACCTGAAAAAATAGGGAGTTCTTTAAAAAACGATATTCTCGAAATCAAACTAAAACGCGGGGAGAAGATAAAACTCACAAAAGATTATTTCCAGGCGGAGAAGAAAGAGACGTCCGATGGCAAGGATATTGAAGTTCTGAAAGTCGGCGACGTAAAGATAGTAATTGAAAAATAGCTGATTACTAGCCCCCAAATCTTTATTTCTCGATATTATATCGCTTAAACGAATGAGATCGAATACCATACAATTTCTTTCAAACGCAGGCCTTGTCGCCAGTGCTGTATTCATACCCATCTTGGCACAAGAGAAGGGCGCTAGCGATTACGAGATTGGCATAATCGGTACAGCATACGGTATCGCCATTTTCATTTCTTCCTATGTTTTCGGAAGGGCATCGGACATCTATGGAAGGAGGATTTTTCTTTATGCTGGTCTCCTGCTCACTGGAGTAACCATACCAATGCACATGATTGCCAGCACACCGCTAACATTGGCAATGGTGAGGTGGGTTGTCGGTTTTTGTGCCGGAATTTTTCCAGCAACCTTGGTAGCGCATGTTTATGAAACGACGAAAAAAGTAGCGAAATTTACGGCCTACGGCTCTCTGGGTTGGGCTGTTGGTTATTTCATTGCAGGCATTATTGCAAGTTATCTGGAGATATTTATCCTAAGTTCTGTGTTGCTCTTTGCATCCTTCTTTGTCGCACTAAGGATGGATGTCCCTCGGAGCAATTCTTCTGCCAAGGGGATTTTTACTTTTGATGTTGGGGGCTTTAAAAAGAACATACCGGTATATCTGCCGTTCCTGATACGGCATACGGGCGCCAATGCTGTTTGGATGATATTTCCGCTATACATACTGTCTCTCGGCGCCGACAAGACCATTTTGTCCATAGATTTTTACGGCAATAATTTTTCATTGGGTGGAAAATTCTGGATTGGATTGATAAGCATGATAAATATGTTTGGGCAATTTTTTATCATGCGATCCCTGGACAAATACAAAACTATCTCACTAATCTCGACCGGCCTAATCCTTTCCATAATCACATTCACAAGTTTTGCCTTAGTTACTGATTTCCGGCAGCTCGTACCACTGCAAATCCTTCTCGCTGCGGCCTGGTCATGCCTCTATGTCGGCTGTGTACAGTTCAGCATGGAGGGTGCCGAAGGGATGGCCACATCAGCGGGAACGCTAAATTCGGTTGCTAGTTTGTCTGCGGTTATAGGCCCTTTTATGGGCGGGCTCATCTCGGAAATTTACGATTACAGGGCAACAATGTATTTCGCAGTCATTATGAGCATTGCGGCGTATGTGGTGTTTAGGGTTTTTATTCGGCATGTTAAAAAACAAGAAACTTCTTAATCGGAGCGCCCGCGGTTAAAACACAAACAAAATTATATCTGAGAATTATCTACCTTCGATGCGTATTCCGAATCTCTTAGAATTATATCATAAACTTTTAAACCATTTCGGTTCCCAGCATTGGTGGCCTGGCGACTCGCCTTCCGAGGTAATAATTGGGGCTATTCTAACACAACAAACTGCCTGGAAGAATGTAGAAAAAGCAATTTTAAATCTCAAAAAAGAGAAATTGCTGACTGTAGAAGGGATCGCAAACGCCGATATCGCTCTATTACAAAAGTTGGTGAGGCCGGCTGGTTACTATAATCAAAAATCAAAAAGGATAAAGAACGTATGTAAATATCTTCTAAAGAAATATGATGCTAATTTGGACACTTTTTTCGATAGGGACATTAAAGCTATAAGAAACGAACTGCTTGATATGAACGGCATAGGGCCGGAGACTGCGGATTCGATCCTGCTTTACGCTGGCAATCTGCCTATTTTCGTTGTAGATGCATACACTATCCGAGTGTGTAAACGATTGGGCATAAAAATAGGCGACGATTACGAGGAAGTTCAACGGTTTTTCGAGAAGAATCTTTCTAAAAACGAAAAGAGCATTTCTAAAAAAGTGAAGTTATACAACGAATACCATGCGCTTATAGTTGCACTTGGAAAGAATTACTGCAAGAATAAAAAACCGTTGTGCGAGATGTGCCCTTTGGTGGATGTTTGCGACTATGGGCGTGGCATCAAACATATGAAAAAGCGCCCGCAAAAATATTCTAATAACAACTAAAGAATTTTTCACAAGCTGCGCTAAAACTCTTCTTCCTTCGACCTCTTTTTCCAAGTAATGTAGATGAACAGCACTACAATAATGGATATGAGTATCAGCGGCAATGTCCACCACAGATAGGTCGCACCCACCACAAACACGGAAGTTGCGAAGTTATTGTTTGTGGTGTTATATTCCCTTGGCAAGTTATCAGGATTAACTTTGATCTGTATATTGTGCGATCCGTCCTGGGCTTTCCAAATGAAGTTAGCGTCGCTACTTCCGTTCGGCGAGATTTTACCTATACTGACGTTGTCAAACACTTTCCCATTGTCCATTAATAAAACCCGTACGTCAGTCGCATCGATAGTCCCATTATTGACAACCTTTGCTGTGATTGTAACAACGTCTCCCGTGCTGAGTTTCTGCGGGGAGATGGAAACACCATCGCTCGGAAGCAGGAGGTCGATAAACCTGACATTTATTCTGAACGTTATGAACGAGGCGTTTGCTATGGTGTCGTTTGATGACCAACACAATGCAGTTATGTTGTATATGCCGGCAGGCACGTTCTCAGGTATGTTTATCTTCATACCAAGAACCTTCGAACCGCCTGGACCGAGCAGGGTGGAATTTTCATCAAACGTAATCCAATCAGGATGATCAACTACTTTAACATTGATGATATCTGGACCGTTTCCCTTGTTGGTGATTGTAACAGTCGTAGATGGGTCCGGAAGCGTAATGGACTGAGCAGGGGTTCTATTGAACTCTATAATCTTGTTTTCTTCATCAGTGTATCTGCTGGCACCGATAACTCCAATATATTTTCTTTTTATTGTGATGCTAAAACTGTAATTATCCTCAGGGTGTACGATGTCACTTGGATGTCCGTTCGAAGCATTTACAACGCCTCTATATCTGCCTTCGGCAGCCCATGGCGGTATACATATCAAGAAGTTCACCAACTTAATCTCATCCTGCTCGATCTTCACCTGCGGGATATACTCTATGAAGTCCTTATCCACACCGGTGTAATCCCTGAGAAGGTGCGGGATATACACGGTAACATTCACGAAATCTTCGCCGTTCCCTGCATTATACACTGCCACGGAATAACCGACTGTGGCATTCACATCCGGCTTGGTGTTATTGGTTATGTTAAGTATCCTGATGTCGAAAACCCGGTTGACTATCGTAGTAGCGTCGGTGATGTCACGGAGGCCCTTCATCAGCGTCGATTTTCCGATCACGCGCGTGCGCTCTTCATATCCTGCCTTGGCGAGGCTGTAATTTTCAGACACTGTCACCTCCAGGGTGATTGTAGCAGAGTTGTTTCCTGTCTCGTTCCCGAGCGTAACGCTCATCTTGTCCAGAGTGGCATTCCAGCCGGGGCTTGTTATCAGTTCGTCAAAGGTGATGGTATCTCCATTGTATCCGTTGTTTATCACATAGATCGTATACGCCGTCTTGTTCCCCGGATATACATAATGAACTCTATCTATGCATACAACGGATATATTCTTCATCGTGTTTCCGTAAACTATGACAGGAAGTCTTTTCACGGCACCGGCGTTTTTCCTAGATTGGGCTATGATGTCGATTATCATCTCGTCATCAGGCGGTATGTTGAACGGCGGTGTTACAACGATATTTACTGTCTCGGACTCCCCAGGCGCCAATGTAACATTTGATTTGTCTGCTGTTATATTCCAGCCTTCTTTTTGCACTATCTGCGCGGGCGTAATGTTGTACGTATCGTTCACGTTGCCCGCGTTGGTTACTATAACAACAAACGTCGTGTTGTCTCCTTTCCTGACAAACCGCACCACATCGTTGCAGGAAAGGTTTACGCTGTATCTGATGTCCACAAAGAATCTGAAGTTATACGATTGGGTCAAATTGAGGGCGTTCAACGTGAAATTTACTGTCGCGTTCACAGTGCCGTTGTCCCCTATCTGGGGCGCTCTGACCAACAGAGCGACACCAGAATCATCTATATTGTAGAATGTGACATTCGTCAGGGACGTGCCGTTTTTCGTTATCTCGGTTCCATTATATACCACGGAAATGTTCCAATTGTTCGGCATCGTAGGCATGGATATGGTAACACTCTCGCCGTCGTCGAGCACCCGGACACTCAAACCATCGAAAAGCACTCTCCCAACCCAGTTCTCTATCGCAAGGTTTACCCTCAATTCCATGGCATTCAATGGTGCTATGCCATAAGCGGTGAGTAGTATCCACTCTCCAACAGTATTGGCCGTCTCTGATTTGCCCGCGAATCCCGTGTAGTTCTCCGTCTTGGAGCCGTTGTACCATTCCCCATAAATGTAGGCGCCGCCAGCGCCACCACCCTCAAGATATACCCATGCACCTATCGTGTAGTTTCTCCCCGGGATTGTGTTGGAAACCTGCGGCATGGTATACCATACTGCTTTTGAGCCGTCGAAGGAAACTATCTCCAGTGATTTCGAATCGCCGCGCCCGATCGAAGTATTTCGGTTGTAGACTGTGTTTATCCCGTCTGACTGCAGGTGTGCATAGCCGTTTCTTGCAGTCATGTCATCATTAGCTGGCGGCGGATCTGCGATTTGGGGGTTTATCACAACACAATCCCTCTGCACCCGTCTGTCTACTTCTAAATCATCGAACCATACAGAGCCGTTCCAATTTTCTATCGTCAGATTAATCCTGAGGTCCGTAGCACCTTTTGGGGCGGTGCCGATTGCCGTTAGCTCTACCCACTCGCCTGTTGTATTCACAACAGGGGATGTTATTCCGGTCTTCGTCCTGTTCTTCTCCTCTATTCCAGAACCCGAGTACCACTCACCGACCAACGACGCTCCGCCCGGACCGTTGCCTTCGAGGTATATCCAAACACTTACGCTGTAGTTTTGGTCTGCGACGACTCCAGGTATCAACGGGTCAGTATACCACATGCCTTTGCCCGTGTTGTCGTTATCCGTTATTTTTACTGCATAGTTCCCGCTGTGCTTTTTGTTGGAATCCCATGCGAAGCTCTTATCGCCTGAGGAGGAATCCTGGTGAGCATAACCGCTATTGTTTATTTCAAAATCCGGATTGTAGGTTCTGTAATCGATTACTTCTATACTAAGTGGATACGGGACAACACTGCTCGGGTCAACGCTCACGGCCTGAGTGGTCTCCGCCTCTACACCTTTGATCGCGATTTTATATATGGGTGAGGCTGAATAATTCCTGATAGTCATCGGCTTAGTGACCGCAGTATACAGGTCGGTCACGCTCTTCGTCTCTTCGGCAGAGTTGTTTTCGCCTTTATGGACCCAGAAATAATAATTCGCTGCCACCTCTGTGTTCTTTGGAAGTATTCTATAGATGTTGGCACCCGAGGATTGGGCGAAGTAGGGGTAGATTTCTAATGTATACCACGAATTAGTGGTCGTGTCGGTGCCGCCCCTGTCGCTCTTAGTAGTTGGGACCACTGGTGTACCAATCGCCATAATGCCTGGTGGTGTGTCGTGTGGTGGAGGAGCAGTCATATCTCGAGAATACTGTAACTCAGTAAATGTCCAGTTTTTATAGTCGTTTATCCATAATCTTGCTATAGCATCCCCATCAGGTCTGTAAACACTCATCCATATCGCGGGGTGATATGATGGAGTTGTGGTGAACCACTGTTTCAAACCAGGCATAACATTTGTAGTGTTTATAGAACTTGTTTTAGGATCATAATGCATAAGATAATCAAAATAGTAGTTCCTGTGATCTACCCTTATCCAATCTATAATGTCTCCATGTCGTCTTACCAGTACGTTTTTCTCCCCACCTGCATAGAATTCACCCGCATAATGTATCCGTTCTACACGACGGTTTTCACTTGAGATATAACCGTCATGCACTTTTACAAGCCCACTCTGGGAATAAAACGTAGCGTTGAATATGTATTCTATCGTTGGATGTT
>JBBABA010000002.1:0-281014 GCA_041657955.1 Thermoplasmata archaeon
AAAAGCGATACAGGTACACGGCGGTTACGGGTACACAAAGGACTATCCTGTAGAAAGGTTTTTTAGAGACGCGAAGATTACAGAGATATACGAAGGCACATCTGAAATTCAGAGAATGGTGATAGCAAGAGCGATTCTCAACTTATAATCCGTGTAGAAGTAACGGTGTTCAATTTTCTACTTTGAATTTTCTAAAATCTTTCTCTAGTTGGGACACCATGTTTTTATTGTCGTCATATTCTATGACTGAACCACACAATTTGCATTTGAATGTACAGTTCATAGCATCCTCATATGAGTATCTAGCGCTACACTTACAACACCTATAGAACACATGGGTTTTTTCAAACTCTATCTTCGACTTTATTTCAGAACATTGCTTTGTTTTGTGTTTATTGAGTGCTTGCTCGGCTGTTTCTTCAGAAAATGCCCAAGTAAATTTCATCCATCCCTTATGCTCTTTGCTTGCCTCTTCATTGCTCGTTACAACACCGTAGTCGTACAATTTATATAATATCCTTCTAATTGCAACTGGTTTTTTCTCGAGTTTTTTAGCGATATCCTCTACAGTGGATTCTTTCTTCTTCAAGATTCGAATGAGATATAAGCCTTCTTTGCCAGCAATGCTAATAATGAAATCTCTAAGTTCTTTGCTGTTTGGTTTCATCAACTATCAGCTAGGGATTCACTACGTTGTTTATAATCTTCACGGTTTGATTCTCTAGTAAACTAACTGCCCCAACATGTTCGGCATGGAAAAAGTAAGGGAACGTAGTGTGTAGCGAAACGCAAATAAGATAGCAACGCGACGACAAAGGTTACTAGTAATGTCACTCGAGGTCGGCTTTAGTGATTACCTCTACAGAAGTTGGCAGCTTCGACACGTTTACAGTTTTTATCCCAACTATTGTCTTTATGTTGCTTTCTGCCGCGACATCTAACAGACGCTGCGTGATCATGCCATCAAATACAACAGCCGCCAAACCCTCTCGAGGCTGGGTTTTTAGTACGTCGACCAATTCCCTAACCTGCGCCTCTCGTATAACCGCACCATTATCATCTAACAATTTGCCTTTTGACGTTCCGGCCAATTGCGTGAGTGTTTCTCTGTATTTTACCTGTTGGGGGGATAGGTTCTTTGGAGGCCGTTGACTTGCAGTGATGACCTGAGAATCAACGTATCTGGAATCGCCCCTAGCAACAATATGAGGCACATTCTCTTTTTTAACCCTCTCTGGCTGCTCAAATTTTGGTTTTGGTAGGAAAGGGAATTTCCTTGGTTTTATCTCGCCTTTCTGGTCTGCTTTATCGCTGTCTTCGCCTCTGGGCGGCCCGTGGCTATTTCCATCGCCACCCACCCCATATAATTCTACAAATTGCTCTGCGGATACCTTGTTCTTTAGGCATTTCATTATCTGTTTCTGGCTAAGCTCCTCTACTTCTTGTGCTCTCGGTGCCCTTGTGATGAAGTCCACTTCCGCAACTTGTAATAATTCCCTAAGTATCAATTCGCCACCACGATCACCATCTACAAACGCGGTTACTGTTTTATCTTTCGAAAGGGTTTGTATTGTTTTTGGTACATTTGTACCCTCTACTGCAATCGCATTTTTTATTCCATATTTCAACAGATTTAACACATCCGATCGGCCTTCAACGATGATTATAGCGTCTGAATCTGATATGTTTGGCCCTGCTGGACACTTGTCTGGACCATAAGTCGTAATCTCCTCAACTTGAACAGCTTGCCTTACGGAGTCTATTAATCCGGTACCCGCAGTTTTAGATTCTTCCATGAGGCGATTTAACAACACCTTTGCTCTCTCGACGATTTTCTGTTTTTTTACTTCGCGAACGTCTTCTATGCTTACGATTTCAAGTTTTGCTTTGCAAGGCCCGACTCTGTCTATTGTTTCGAGTGCAGATGCTAAAATAGCAGTCTCCACTTGATCTAGGCTAGATGGCAGTAATACTTCGCCTTCCGTCTTTCCTTTGGTTGAGGTTGTTTCTACTTCGATTCTGCCCATCCTTCCGCTTTTTTGAAGATCCCTAAGATCGAGTTCCTCGCCTAACAGTCCTTCCGTCTGCCCAAATATGGCACCTACAACATCTGGTTTTTCAATAACTCCGTCTGCTGTTATTTTTATCCGTACTAAGTATTTAGTAGTACTTGGATCTATGTTCATATTTTTACTCTCCTTATTTTTCTATTTATCTTTGAAGAAAAAGGCAAGCAAAAAACAAAATATAAATCATTTTCAGTTTTCTGGATAGTAGGCAAATCATCGTTACCTAACTTAGACCTGCCCCATCATTCACGCATTTAATTTAATCAGTGATTGAGGAAAAAACCCTCATATGAATGAAGTGAAATTGAACGTGATTTTATAATTTGTTCTTTTATACACTGCCTTCTTATTCTCTATTTCATCTACCTTATTGGTTATCTGGTATTAAAATATTTCTGATGACAGTTGATAATAACCTATATTTATACCTGCTTCCATTACAAGTCGGTGTTTGTATGAGCAAAACATTAGAAGAGGTAGGGCAGCTACGAGAGGGAAGTTACATAATTATTGACGAGGAGCCTTGTAAGGTATTGAACATTTCTATATCCAAACCAGGCAAACATGGAGAAGCGAAGGCGAGAATAGACGCTACTGGGATATTTGACAATAAAAAAAGGAGCGTAGTGCACCCCGTAAAACACAAAATCGGCATACCAATGATCGACAAGCGCAATGCCCAGATACTCTCGGTAAGCGGCGATACTGTTCAACTAATGGATGTAGTTACATATGCTACTTTCGAGATACCGATCCCGGAGGAATACAAAGATAAGGTAAAGCCGGGCGAAGATATTCAATACATCGAGACACTAGGCAAGAGAAAGATAACACGCGTTTAGATGTTCCTAGTCATATTTCTGATAGTTGGTGAAAGCATTGACGTTAGGGTATCCCCCATTATTTGCGGATGCAAGCAGCTCGTTCGAAGACGCGCAATTCGTATTGACAGGCGTACCATTTGATGTTACTTCTTCATATCGAAATGGTTCTAAATTAGCACCGAATAAGATAAGGGAGGCGTCCTATAATCTCGAGACCTACATAAACGAGCACGATGTGGATCTAAGAGACCTCAAGATACACGACATTGGCAACATAGAAGAATGCGCTGTCGTTGAAGAGATGTGGAAGAATGTAGGACATACTACACGAGAGGTTTTGAGTAAAAAATCATTTCCGATATTGATCGGCGGGGAACACTCGATTACAGTACCGGCTGTTAAAGCAATTAAACCAAGCGCTGTCATCGTGATGGATGCACACCTAGATTTTAGAAACGAATACCTTGGAGTAAAGGGCAGCCATGCGTGTACAACAAAACGAATCTGTGAAATTATAGATCCTAAAAGAGTTATAGTCGTTGGAGTTAGATCGTTTACAAAAGAAGAGAAGAATGACGCTAAGAATAAAGGATTGAAATATATAACTGCTGACGAGGTTAGAAGACGGGGTATCAAAAACACTATAAAAACAATACACAGACACCTATATGAAAAACATGGGATTAAAGAAACGTATATCACACTCGATATCGACGTTATTGATCCGGCATATGCACCGGGTACTGGAACACCCGAGCCATATGGCTTGACGCACTTGGACGTTAGAGAAATGCTGATAGAATTTGCAAAATTATCGGTTGGATTTGATATAGTCGAAGTTTGTCCTCCGTATGATAACGGAAGCACTTCGATACTCGCAGCGAAAATCATCAGAGACGTTATTGCTTTGGTGTGGAAGAACAATCTGTTCAAACATTATCATTAAATTGTTATTTCTCCATAGAGATACTTAGAATTATGACGGTCTTTAAACTGCTTAGTCCAAACATCCAGAAGATACTGATAGAATCTGGTTTTACATCACCCACCAAGCCACAGGAGCACGCAATCCCGCGTATTCTTTCTGGAGAAAATATCTTGTTGGTTGCACCTACGGGCATGGGAAAAACAGAGGCGGCCATACTGCCTATATTTGATATGTTTTTAAAAGATATGGCAAAAAAGAAGGCAAGAGGCGTAAGCATCCTGTATATCACACCACTTAGGGCACTAAACCGAGATATGCTTGCTAGACTGAAATCGTGGTGCACAACACTAAACATCAACATTGCCGTAAGACACGGTGACACGCCGACAAAAGAGAGGATTTATCAATCAAAAAATCCACCCGACATATTAATCACTACTCCCGAAACGTTTCAGATAATGTTTCTAGGAACAAATCTGAGGGAGCATCTAAAAACAATACGGTGGGTAATTATAGATGAAATACACGAGCTCGCTAACGATGAGCGCGGTGCCCAATTATCCATAGCACTCGAACGACTGTACGACCTTTCACGCTGCGAATTTCAAAGAGTCGGGCTGTCGGCTACTATAAACAACCCCGATGATGTTGCGAGGTTCATGGGGGGCGCTGGTAGAAATGTTGCCATAGTAAAGGTACCAATGCAGAAAGACATAAAGATAACAGTGGAATGCCCTCATAAGAATAAAGATGACTCCAAGGTGTCGGAGGATTTAGAGATAGGATTAGATTTAGCGAGAAGCGTAAGGAGATGCAGAGAAATAATAGAAAAACATAACTCTACATTATTGTTTATAAATACAAGAGATGGGGCCGAGATACTAGCAACATGCTTTAAGCGATTGGATAAAAATTATCCGGTGGGCATACACCATGGCTCATTGTCTAAGGACATAAGGATCGAGATGGAAGATGCGTTTAAGAGTGGGAAATTAAAATCACTTATCTGTACTTCCTCGCTCGAATTGGGAATTGATGTCGGTTCTACTGATTTCATAATCCAATATAATTCTCCACGAGATACGACAAGACTCGTCCAGCGCATAGGTAGATCTGGGCACACAGAGAAGGGCACAGCGTCCGGAACAGTAATAGCAACTTCTCCGGATGAAATTTTTGAAAGTGCAGTGATTGTGGAGAGAACAGTCGTTGGGAAACTGGAGCCGATAAAAATTAGAGAAAATCCACTTACGGTATTGGCAAACCAAATAATCGCGTTCACATTGTATAAGAAAAAATGCAACATGCCCGAAGTTTTGCATATTGTCCGCCGAGCATACCCCTTTCGAAACCTTTCAAAAGATGTTTTTATGGATGTCCTTAAACAATTGCATAGCATCGGTCTTATCTGGATAGATAGTGAGTCATTTGGAAAACGACACAGCTCAATGACATATTTTTATGAAAATATATCTATGATTCCTGATGAGCGAAAATATGCTGTTGTCGACATTACAACAAGGAAGAACATAGGGACATTGGATGAGAGCTTTGTGATGAGCTATATAAATCCAAACTTCAAATTCATTGTGAGCGGGCGTGCATGGAACGTTGTAGATGTTAACGACGAAGAGATAACTGTCGAGCCTTCCGCCACAGCTGGTGCCGTGCCAAGTTGGATTGGTGAAGATATCCCGGTCTCATTCAGCGTTGCTCAAGATGTTGGCGTACTTAGGGAGAAAATTTTGAAAATGAACAAGTGCGAGGATGCCGAGTATAACAAAAATGGAAAGATGGAATTGATGAGAGAATACGCCATGGACGAGCAAGCGCTTGGGGTGATGGTGGATTACATTCGTGCACAAAATGAGAAATATCCAGTGCCTACTGATAAATTGGTTACGATTGAAGGTGGAAATAAAATAATCATTTTAAATACATGCTTCGGCAACAAGGTAAATGAGACTATCGGCACCATACTATCCGCACTACTGTCGTCAAAGTATGGCGCAGCCATTAGCGCCAAAACCGATGCTTACCGGATAATATTGGAGGCGCCCATTATAATTCGACCAGATGATATATTGGAAGTTCTGACAAAAACGAACCTAGATACATTAAAACCTCTTCTGAAACTTATATTGAAAAATTCCCGATATGTGAGGTGGCATTTAGTGCATACGGCACACAAATTCGGTGTTTTAGCAAAAAATGTGGACAGTAAATGTATAAGCGTTCCTAGAATTTTAGAGGTGTTCGAGAACACTTCGCTCTATGATGAAACAATTGAAAGGATAATGTGGGAACGGATGGATGTAGAAAAAACAATACATATATTTCAACATGTCAGAGAAAAAAAGATAGAAATTCTGGTCACACGGCTTTCCCCTATTGGGCTGTTCGGTTATGAACGTACTGAAGGCGTTACACTCCCAATGAAAGCCCAGTTGTCCCTCCTAACAATTTTAAAAAATAGATTGGAAAACACTTACGTTCGCTTGGTGTGTGTGCGATGCAAGCATTCTAAAAAAGTGATTGTGAAAAATGTGGAGGAAAAAATCAAGTGTATCCGATGTGGATCTGTGCTTATCGCGCCGCTTTATCCAAGTGATGAGCGTTCTATTGCTCTTCTTAAGAAAAAAGAACTGTCGGAAAGCGAGCAAAAAGCGGTTCAAAAAATATATGTTACTGCCAACCTCGTTATGTCGCATGGTAAACGCGCACTGATCGCGCTCGCTGCCCGGGGAGTTGGCCCAGAAACTGCGTCGAGGATATTATTTAGATGGCATGGTAATGAATATGATTTTCTAAAAGACATCTTATCAGCCGAAGCTAATTATGCAAGGACTAAGCGGTTCTGGAATTAAATAATTGAAAAATCCAGGACACGATTATGAGGCGGGAACAGGTGGCAACCGATTATATTGTAGTCACTTGGTATTGCACATTGCATCCTTTTAGTTTCTCATGGACCTGGTCCATGAAAGAAAGAGTTTCACTGACTTCTCTCTTGTTGCCCCACGTATATGCAAAGTCATATATGCCGTGCAGTGGTTTAAATCCAATCCCACTCAATATTTCCGCAACCTGCGAAGGTTTCGATCCTTCGCTGTTGAATGTCATAGTTATATACGTCTTCATTTTTTATTCCCCTTAAATTCTACTGATGCAGACAAACACTGTTCATTAAAATAAACCTTTTGGTTTACAAACTCTATGGAGATTATGGGGATTCTTGGAACTTTCATGAGTCACGTGCTAGAGACCATTAGTTCGCGAAATTTGATCGATCGTGCTATCTTACTACCAGCACTGGTCGTTTCGCGGTTTTTGTTACCTTCTCCGCAACATTGCCCAACTTAAACGGCCCTACCTTGCTTACGCCCCTATATCCGAGAACTATTAGGTCACAATTCATTTCAGATCCTATTTTAACTATCTCGTCAGCCACATCCCCGCGTGTCACAATCCCGATTACCTTTATATTTTTGGCACGCAATTCCCCAATCGCTTTATTAACTATCTCGTTCGCACTTTGAATTGTCTCACTAGCATCGATTTCGGCGAACTCTTGTAATCCGACAGAGGGTATGACATACACGACAATCATTTCATCTAAGGGTTCCATCATACTGCTTGCGTGAAAAAGTGCTTTTGCACCGGCCTCCGAGCCATCATGCGCTACAAGTATGTGCCCCATATCATGAGTGCGTAGATTGTGGTTTATATTTAAATATTGTCGAATTGTTGATTATGAAGTAGAACATAGCCAGAACACATAAATATCGTGATATCTTTATTTTTTAGTTATGAAATTGAACTTTACCTTTGATATCACTCTAATTTTATTGCTTTAGGGGGTTTTAAGGGAATTAAAAGCGAAAAAACGTCGGTGCTCATCTCTTCCATTTCACAGAATCTTTTGTGCTCAGTAAATGTTCTCTTGAAACCATCGCAACTTTGAGTGCAGTGCCGAGCGCCTTAAACGACGCCTCGATTATATGGTGTGGTTCCTTGCCTTTTATAATATGTACATGTAACGTTATCCTCGCTTCCAATGCAAATGAGCGCATAAAATGATTATATAATTCATCAGGTAATTGTACGTCTACATATGGTCTGTCTATAAGGTCAACTACGGCCATCACAAGCGCATCATCCATGGCAACAGTAGCTTGGCCTATCCTGTTTATTTTCTTTCCTTTTATTGCATCTTGGATAGCTTTGCCCAATGTGATCGCTACATCCTCCAGCAAGTGGTGAAAATTATCACCGCTCGCCTTTAGTTTCAGATCGAAGTTCCCATATTTCGCAAGCGTCTCTACCATATGTTTCAAGAAATTGTCTTCTATATCGATTTTATAACTGCCCTCTCCGTAAATATTTATGTCTGCAGTAATCTTTGTTTCTTTCGTTTCCCTTGCGATGTTTGTACCCATGGTGTCACCGTACTTTTCTTTTCATCAGTTTTATCGCTTCCCGAAGTTTGATTTTGCCTTTGTAAAGCGACAAACCAACTACACAAGCATAGATATTCAGTTTATTTAAACTTTTTAAATTATCGAGAGTGGTTATGCCACCCGATACAATCAACGGCGTGGAGGTGCTTGACAGTATCTTTTTTATGGGTATTATTTCAATGCCAGACAGTCTTCCTTCCACACCTACATTTGTGTATAAAATTCCGGCGAGTTTTAATCCGTCTAATCCCTTAACAAAACCAGTTACTCGCTCCCCTGAACATTCTTGCCATCCCTTTACGAGTATCTCGTCATTTTTGGCATCAATCGCAACAATTATCCTTTTCGGATATTTATCTACTATATACTCAAGCCATTCCCTATCTTTTATAGCCCTCGTTCCAACTATCACGTTCTCCGCACCTATTGAAAAAAGATTCTCTACTCTCGCCTCGTCTCTGACGCCACCACCTACTTGTACTGGTATGTTCACTGCTTCTATTATTTCGGAGATTTCATCTGTATTGTCCCCATCTCCCAGCGCCCTATCCAAATCTATGACATGCAACCGTTCTGCGCCCGCATCCTGCCATTTTAAGGCGACATCAGCCGGATTATCTAATACGACCTGTTCAGTACCTGGTTTTCCACCAACTAACTGAACGCATTTGCCAGCCATTAGGTCTATTGCGGGTATTACTATCATCGATTCGACCCCCTCTTTATCTTCTTAATAGCCCTGCTGAAAACTCCCATCACGACATAGAATTCCCATTTTGACGGCAATGCCCGGCCCATGAGCCTTCGAAATGTGATTTTCGCTTTTTCTTTTTTGAAATCAGGGTAATCAACCGCATCAAGAAGCTTAGAGAAATACTCATACATCTTATCTTTTTCGAATTTCGTGGTTTTTCTTGGTTTTGTCAGTGCATTTTTATTAGAGAACAATTCATAGAGTATTACAACGACAGCATGCGATATGTTCATTATTTGGTACTGGCTATCCGTTGGAATGGTAACAAGCATATCGCATTTTTCCAACTCGTCGTTAAATAAACCATAATCCTCTCTGCCAAACAATATGCCGATATTGCCATCGACTTCCTTTATGCGTTCTGCAAATTCCTTCGGAGACATGGGGTTGCGGATAGATCGTTTCTCGTTTAGATTTACAACACCAGTAGTTCCAACAAGAAAATCTATTCCATCGAGAGCTTCGTCCATAGTTCTAGTAATTTTCGCATTCTCCAAAACATCGATTGCATGCATGGCCCGCTTGTAACCATCATCCGTAATCTCGCAGGGATTTATTAAGATAAGATGATTTAAGCCAAAGTTCTTCATGGCTCGTGCTATAGCACCGACGTTTCCATCATGTTTCGGCTCTGCTAATATTACCGTAAATTTGATGTTTTTCACCCTAAATCTTATAATAAGATACACCCTATCTAAAGGTAGCGGTTGTTGAAAAATGATAATAAAAGAATTGAAATGGAGAATAGAACCGTCTGCGCTTTATGATGAGATAAGAAAACAATACAAACATACGTTTCTACTCGAGAGTGCTGGTGGTCCACAGCGATTTATACTGCATTCTATGATCGGCTTCGAACCCCAGGCAACAATTACGTTAAAAAACCGGATAATGACTGTTCGCGGCAGTTTGGAAACGATAGGCAAAAAAGGCAAAGTGGATGAGGTGACTAATAGACAGGTTGCCAATCCACTTGTTTTTTTAAGCAAAATTTTGAAAAATGTGAGAATAAACAATCATACGCACAAATATATCGGCGGTCTGGTAGGTTATGTTTCTTACGATTACATAAAATACATAGAAAAAATACCAAGCACGACAACAGACGACCTGGATTTTCCAGATCTAGAGTTTGGCTTGTTTTTCGACGGTATCCTCTACGAACATGCGAAAGGAAAAGTTCTGTACTTCTCTCATGGCACAGACAGGAGTAGGGATATCGAGAAACTTGTCAAAAAAAGCAAGAAAAAGGATGACAAACGCAAGGTAGAAAAACTAAGAATCGGAAACTTTTCATACAACGTTACTAAAAAAACATTTGAAAATAATGTGAAAAAAGCGAAAGAATACATCTACGATGGCGATATTTTCCAAGTGGTGCTCTCTAAAAGAAAAACGGCAGGGTATACTGGTGATTTGTTCCACGTTTACGAAAAACTCAGGAGAATAAATCCCAGCCCATACATGTATTACGTGGATTTTGGAAAGCACAAGATTATCGGTTCAAGCCCGGAAATGCTTGGAAGAGTACATAAAAACCGGGTGGAAACCTTCCCGATCGCGGGCACGGGGCATATCGGAAAGACAAAGGCAGAGACTAAGAGATATGAGAAGGACCTTCTAAATGATGAAAAGGAACGGGCAGAGCACAACATGCTTGTCGATCTGGCTAGAAATGATATAGGCAAAATAGCAGAGTTTGGAACTGTGAGTGTGCCAGAATACATGACTGTAGAGCGATATAGCCACGTTCAACATATAGTTTCCAAGGTCACGGGAAGGTTGAAAAAGAAGTGCGATGCGCTAGATGTTTTTGGTGCAATCTTTCCCGCAGGCACTGTTAGCGGTGCACCTAAGATCAGGGCAATGGAAATTATAGATGAGCTGGAACCCACTAATAGAGGCCCCTACGCTGGCGCGGTCGGATATTTCTCGCTGAATGGAAACATGGATTCCGCAATCACAATACGGACCATAATAGCGGACGAAAAAAGAATCAATCTCCAGGCGGGTGCAGGCATAGTAGCAGATTCCAGACCAGAAAAGGAATGGGAAGAGACGGAACACAAACTAGCGGTACTTATGGCCGCGATTAGGGGATAGGTTTTATCTTCATGTCTTTGCCATCTAAATTATTTTGTTGTGATTCTATACATTACTCCAGTCCCTTTTAATAGGTTGTGCATCTTAGTGAATAGGGTTAGATACTCTTCATAGCTCTTCCACTCTACTACGAAGTCAAAATCGCCTGGTTCGGGGTTAAATCCCAAACTCTCCATTATTTTTAAGATGGTGCGTAAGTCCTTCCCTTCTGGACTAAAGTATATTTTCACATGGGTTTTCATAAGACATCCTCCAATATATTGTGTTGCTCTGTATTTTATGCTTTTGATGCGCCTCGCTCAAGATTAGATATTACTTAGGTTATCCTTTTTAACCTCGCTGACACCATATTTGTCAAGCCATTTAACTATTTTTCCATATTCTTCGCCAGTTATTGCATTTCTATGAAAATACACCATGGTTGCACCGGGTGTCGCTGTTATCATCTCTTGGATAGTATCTTCCGATACTTCTTTTATTGCATATGTCGGTAAAATGTGGCCAAATGCAATTTTCTTACTTAATGCGGCGTCTGTAATCCTTGGCGAGTAGTGCCCACCGCCTATACCGATAGCCACTGGGTATTTCGTATCTTCAATTTTGAGTACTGTTTTTGCTATTGCTTTACAGGCGCTCTTGTCCTTCCATGTGCCTTCATCGCTTCCAACTTCAATGTAAAATGTAGGTGTAGTCAAAAATGGACCGTGATGAGTGGATTCGAACGATACCGAATAATCCAAACCCTTGCTTTCCATTGACAATACCCGAAGGGCGCTGGTCATTAATTGCGGCGAAGTCAGTACAAGTTTTTTCGGAGTTCCCCCCATCAGAGCGCTAGAAAAATTCCCGATCGGATGTACTGTTAAAGTCCGCATATTTGTTTGGCTTTTATGCCTCGATATAAAAACTAGGCACTCGAACTCGACACCCGTTTCCTCTCGAATTTTTGCATCGATATTCTCGGAAAATATATGAATGCTACTAATAGTTATCAACAAAAAATTGTCGAAGGCATAGGTCGATGCGCCTTCAAACTTATCATGTTCCTTCCAGTTTTTTAGTTTTAACAACTCTTCTTTTATCGTCATGCTAGCTATATCTTGGGTCGAAGAGATGATTCCTATCATTCAATCCTCTATTTCCGAATGTTATTCACTTATTATCGTATTCAAAAAACTCCTTTTTTAATTTTCTATCTGATTTTCTAAATGTGAATACATGCTTGGTAGGTGTTCTTTTTGATCTACCGGTCCAATATTTACATCGGTTACATACAAAACCGGAAGTTATCTTTCCGCCGCCTATCGTCATATTTTTTACGGCAGTAACCTTCGAACCACAAACAGGGCAAACCCGCATCGTTCCGGTAGTACCGCTTTCCCGCACATGGGAGTGAATATCCACCAAACCAGAAGAAATGGCGATTTTCCTCAGGCGCTCGCCGGTAATTGTATATGCTGGATTTATGTCTTTTAACTCTTTTTGAACAAGTTCCCTAAATTTTTCTTGAGTCCCTACCATGCCCACATATTGTTTTACACTCAATATCGCTTCGAGAACCTCCATATCAGATGGTATTTTATATGGCATAAAACTCTTAATAATCTGTGGCTATTTAAATTAACTGCTTCTTGCCCATTGAATTCCATGGGACAACCATCGAGCAAATTTATTATATAGCATCTACGATACATGCAGTGTAGTAATATGGAATGTGGACAATCCTCGACTTTATGAATAATTTGTCCAGGTGTTGTAAGGTGAATTGATGGAACTTTATTTTGGGCCTGCCGGTATACCTCTCTCGTGCAAAGGAAGAACGTTTTTGGACGGCATCGAAGACATTAATATGCTTGGATTGAACGCTATGGAGATACAGCTCGTCAGAAACATAGGTTCAGACGTCCAGGGCCTAGACGAAGTTAGGGATTTTGCTAAGAAATTAGGGGTTCGGTTATCAGCCCATGCGCCATATTACATAGATTTGGTAGGCAACAAAGAATCCGTGGCAAGAAGTATGGAAAAGATAACATGGTGTGCTGAGATTGCAGATCAAATTGGTGCGAAAACCGTGGTTACGAGCATCGGGCCATACTGGCAATTTACATCAAAAACTGCATTGGAAAGAGCTGTCGAGAATGTGCGACGGGTTCGCGATTACTTTGAGAAAGAAGGATTTAAGACAAAACTCGGAATAGAGCCGTCTGGAAGAAGAGAACTGTTCGGCTCCTTGGATGAGATTTTGAGCATCGTCAAGAGAGTGTCAAACACAATACCTGTACTCAGCTTTCACCACATCCATGCAAGAGAAGACGGACTCTTTCATAAAAAAGAAGATTTCCAAACGGTGTTCGATAAAGTGAAGGCCGTAACAAAATCTAAAAACTTCTATGTCACATTCTCCGGAGTTGAGTACAAAAATGGAAACGAGTTACGGGCGACCCCGATAAAAAAAGGAGACCTAAAATTCGAAGCACTGGTAGATTGTGTATTGGATAACAACTATAACATGACAATAATCTCCTCCTCTCCTCTGTTAGAGCACGATGCAATGTATATGAAAGTAATCTTGGAGAGAGTCAAGATGAAAAGAGAAGTCAAGGAATTAAGAAAGGGGACGGAAAAGAAGGGAAAGAAGTGACTTTTAGAAACGCAGTTGACTACATACAAAAACAAATACCGAAAATAATCAATAACGTAGACAACGAAACGTTGAATAAGATGCTAGAACTAATACTTTCTTCCGAGAGAATTTTTATCTATGGCGTTGGTAGGTCTGGACTAGTCGGAAAAGCCTTCGCCATGCGTTTAGGGCATCTGGGTTTAAACGTCAACGTAATTGGCGAGACAATTACTCCACCCACCGCGAGGGGAGACATCCTAATCATTGTTTCTGGTAGTGGGAGAACCATATCCTCCAATAGGATAGCACTCGCCGCAAAGAAACTCGGAGCTAATACAATCGTGATAACTGCAAACAAAAAATCTCCGCTGATAAAACTCTCCACGGTGTCCTTAGTTCTTTTCGGACCACAGGACAGAGAGAGAAATAAATTTGCACCGCTGGGTACGTTATTCGAAGATAGCTGCCTAATACTCTTGGACGGTCTGATAGCCGCAATGATGGAAAAACTAAATGAAACTGAAAAGACGATGCACTCAAGGCACGGAACACTGGGATAATTCCGAGATATCGGGCACTAACATTCCACTCGAGATATTCTGCAAATTGTTAATACGTTAAAATTAAGCTTCTTTTAGTACCTGCGGCTCCTCTTTCGTTCCTTCTACAAGTATAGCGTTTAGAGCCCCATCTTGCCCTGGTCTTGAGGTTATCTTTGCTCGCCCAATCTCAGTTTGGACAATTGCACCTTTTGTAATTATGCTTCTTCGCACATAGTGTGGATTTGCGGGGTTTTCTAATACGCTGGAAATCTTCGTGCGAATAGTTTTGTTTGTTTTTTTATCAATAACATTAGCATATTCCGCTACCATTATCCGAATTTTTTGATTGCCGCCCTTTATACGAATTTTTTTATGTTTTTCTTTGCCGATTGTGGTTTCGATTTTTTCGCGACCTATCTCAAACTTTCTTTTTTTGCGATGAGATCTTAAGATGCCGCCACTGGGTTTTCGTTTGGAGCGTCCTTGCCATATAGCCATAATTTCACTATCCACTCAATACTCTGGTTATATAAAAATATTTGCAATGAAACATCGCATTTTGTATTCATCATTTTTTTTACAAATTATGGCATGATGGCAAAACAATTGTGCGGCTATACTAAACTGTCCTTTGGACCGTATGTGTACGCCGTCTCCTCTTTTACGGTCATCTCTTTTCGAATAACATTTCCAAGTCTTTTAATCCCTTCTACTATATCGCCATCGGAGGAGTAGCTGAAGTTCAATCTCATTGTATTATGCCCCCCGTCGTTTGGATAGAATGCCGAACCTATAACATACGCAACTTTTTCTTGGACTGCGTGCATAAACATATCTCTGGTGTCTATTGAAGGAGGCAATGTAACCCAGGTAAATAAGCCACCTTGTGGTTTTGTCCATTCTGTCCCCTCAGGAAAATTCTCCTTCATACATGCTAGCATCAGGTCCCTTTTTCCTTTGTACAGTTTTCTGCTCTTTTCTATACATTTATCGAGAAGACCTCTCTCCATAAAATTATAGGTTAAATATTGTGTAAATGTGTTTGTGCATAAGTCTGTAGATTGCTTTGCGATAGCTATTTTTCTAATGATTTCCTCCGAGCCTATGGCCCATGCCAGTCTGAAGCCAGGTACAAATATTTTGGAGAATGTTCCGAGGTATATTACACGCCCCTCATCATCGTGATATTTTATGGGTTTTACGTCTTCGCCCTCGAACCTCAGTTCGCCATACGGGTCATCCTCGATGATGAGAAAATTGTATTCGGAGGCTAGATTATACAAATGCTTTCTTCTTTTCTCTGGCATCGTAGCGCCTGTCGGGTTATCAAAAGTGGGTACGACATATACAAACTTCAGCTTCTTGCCATATGCATCGTGGGCATGCATCCTTTTTAATTTCTCCTCCAAGACATCTGTCTGCATGCCGAATTCATCCATGGGCACAATTTCGATCTCCCCTCGGTACCCTAAAAACGCTGACAACCCTCCAAGATAAGTAGGGGCGGTAGTTATTATTGTGTCACCGGCGTTTATCAATATTCTGCTTAGTAAATCAAGACCTTGCTGTGAGCCACTGGTAACAAGTAAATTGCTTACTTCTATCTTAAAGCAGTATTTTTTGCGACACCTCTCCATAATCGCATTTCTAAATTTGGAATATCCCTCAGTAGTTTCGTATTGTAGGGCCGCGTTGCCATCCCTCTGAAGCACTTCTAAACAGATTTCTTTGATGTTCTCGACCGGAAATGTTACCGGGTTCGGCAATCCACCAGCAAAGGATATCATGTTTGGCTGCTGCGTTAATTTTAAAAGTTCTCGTATTACTGACGCCTTCATGGCCTTTGCTCTGTCCGAGAAAAACTCTTCCAGTTGTGGCTTTTTTTTAGTGTCAGGAGCCATAAAAAAAGTCCCATTTCGACAGTATCTCGGGAGCGGTATATATTAGTATCGGTGGCAGACTGTCATGAAACGCTAATACATGCCGCCAGCCTTTGAGAGTTTGGCGTGAAGCCGATACATCAGCGCATAAAGATACAAGAAGAACCCGGCAAACACGAACATCGTCGCTTGCGGGTAATATCGCCATACCGCCGCGATCAGTATTATGGTGAACAAAGCACCGCTTACCGCGTGCGTCACGAATCTGACGATGTGCTGCTGGCCGATCGCGTCTACCGACGTAGAGAATATCGGAGGCACTGTGTTTTCGAACTTTTTGTGAAGGTTCAGCATGATAGCCAATGTGACTAATGCCGCGGTGCACGCAAACACAAGGTGGAGGACACCGTCCGTGAATATCATCCCGATTACGATACTCAAAAATACCACAAACATCGCCGCCACCTTCATATCCGTATGCTTCCCGGTGGTGTATTCATGAAGCGCCCTTGAGAGTATCGAACCGCTGAACAGTACCGACCTTGGAGTTCCCCGCTCGGCCATCGCGACAATCTTCCCGGAGTGCTTGAGCAGAAAGCTTTCTATGACGCATGCAACCAGGCAGAACACGCCCGTGAACGACGAGAGCGTCGACGCTTTTGTGACAGATGCTGTCTTGTTTCCCACGCTCGCGAAAAGGACCGCTTCTTCGCCACGGCCCAGCGCACCGAGGCCCACTGGAATAGCTGTTTTTCCAGGATAGCCAATCAGCCAGACAGCAAGCGACAGGATGAGCACTTCGCAGACGAGCAGCACCACAATCCCTACAATCACCAGTATCAACACCTCGGTAGATTCAAAGAATGATACAGGGTTTATCATCATTCCGAACGAAACGAAAAATATCGCCACGAACGCGTGTCTGAAAGGCAGCAGTTCGGACTTGAACCTTTTTGGGAGCTCTGTTTCCGAAAAGCAGACTCCTATGAAGAACGCGCCGATTATTATCGACACGTGCAAGTACTGCGTTAGTGTGGCGGTGAGGAATATAACTGCCAGAGAGAACAGGACGAACAGCTCGCCCCCCTCTATCTTGTTTATATACTTATATACTCTAGGAATCACGTATGTTGCCAGAAGGATGAAGAACATATAGAGCCCCGCAACACTCCCCAAGAGCATTGCGATGGAGGGTAAATCGGTCACGGTACCGCTCTCGCCCATGAAGAGCGCCACCGCCAGCGTGAATATGACTACGCCCACGATATCCTCGACGATCATCACCGTGAGTATTATCTCGGCGTTTGGTTCCGCGAGTCTGTTAAGGTCGGAAAGAATCTTACCAGTTATAACCGCACTGCTCATGGCAAGTACGGAGGCCAAGAAGAATGTATCAATTGTACCCCAGCCCATCAGCATTCCGATATAGAATGTAACGAAATAGATAATCCCCATGTCAATCAATGCAAGTATCATCGCAGGCTTGCCCACCTTCTTCAGTTCGGTGAGGGGGAACTCCAGCCCCATAAAGAACATGAGCATGATAAGCCCGATTTGTGCGAACCCATCTATGAATTCGTTGCCGGAAACTATGTGAAAGTAGTTGAGAGCTACGCCGGCGAATATGAAGGCGATCATCGTCGACTGCCGTAGCCTGTTCATGAAAAGCGCGGCTGTAAAACCAAACAGCGTTATTATCGCGAGTTCTTTTATCAGTTCCTGTGGCAGCATCCTTACCCCATCTTACCTACGACCAAAATAGCCCGCCCTCAATTAAGCCCAATCAGTCCCTTGAGCTTGGCGATGTTATCGGCGGTGCCTATTACGACCAGCGTATCGTCCGCGTTTATCGTGGTTGAGGGGTTCGGGTTCGGTATCGTGGCGTCGCCATGGATTATCGCAATTATAGAAGCATCTGTCTTCTTTCTTATGTCTAGGTCTTTTATCACCTTACCAGCTATGTCGGACGTCTTGGGCACTTTGACCCATTCTATGTTCATGCCTTTTGTGAGCGAAGCCTGCAACTGATCTATCAAGGTCGGCCTGAAGTAAGTCCCACCTATTATCGGGCTTATCTTTCTGGCCTCTTCATCGGTAAGCGGGAAAACCACGCGCTCGCCTGTTTTTTGATTCTCATAATATATGTCACGCTTTCCAGTAAGGTAAACAATAATGGTTAACATCCCGTCATTTGCCAATTTCATAGAAAACTTTTTTCCGACAGTCGGAAGATCGGACTCAATAATTTCTACCATATAAATTTCCCCTCCTCTAGGAACCAAATGGTAATTTTCATAGATAAATTTGCCTATGTGGAAAAAATACAAATATCAAAAGTCGATATATGTCATGCATATAACTAAAAAATGCTAGATATAATGGTTTCAAGACCGCTCTTTATGGGTGAACAATATGTCAATATGTCAAAATTGTAAAAATATAGTGCCTGTTGGCATGGCCCGCTGCGATGTATGCGGGGCGGAGGTTTCTTCCACACAGCCTCAAAATCAGCAAGTGGCGCAAACCGTTCAACAATCACAACCTGCACCGCCAATACGCTATGCGGGACTGGCCCTTCGCGGATGCGCGTTTATAATAGACATCTTGATTGTATCCGTTCCTATTTTTATAGTATGGATAATTTTTATTTTCGGAAAATACAAGAGTGAATTTCTAAATGCGACGAACAGCACAACGGGCATGCCATTTAGTCCAGAAACTATGGCCGGCATGACGGCCGACGCCAATGCGCTCAGCGGAGCCATCGCCATCGTAACTTTGTTGTATTTTATATTATTGGAAGGCAGGATGCAAGCCACTATCGGAAAGAAGATATGCAATATCCGCGTAATCAGGGAAAACGGTACGCCGACAGATTACACTACCGCCTCTTTTAGAAACCTATTCAGACTGCTGTGGTTCCTGCCATTCTCTATCGGCGGGATATTCTTTATACTGGACATAATTTTTATATTACTGAGGAGTCGGAGAGTCGGAGACATTGCAGCAAAAACATGTGTTGTTAGAAGATAACCATGCGCGTCAATAATGGAAGTATAGGGAGATTTACAGCAGAATTAGAGAACGCCATAAAAAACGCGGTTCTAGACTGCACCAAAAACGAGGAACGCATAGCCATACCGTTTTCCGGAGGCATAGACAGTTCTATTATCGCTCTGTTGGCGAGTAGAAATACGGATGCCGTGTTGTACTCGGTAGGAGTAGATGGTGCATACGATCTTAAAATGGCAGATACCGCTTCAAAAGCACTTGGGCTGGAATTGACGAAAATTGAAATAAACAAAAAAGACATAGAGGAAGCAGTGCCTCGGCTGATGAAAATCGCCGGCTCAGTAAATGCAGTCGAAATTTCTTTTGAGCTGCCATTATATTTCGTGGCAAAAGAATCAAGAGAACAAGTGTTAGTTAGCGGACAGGGGGCGGACGAGTTGTTTGGGGGATATGCGAAATACATATCCGTAGAGCGCTCGAAACTACATGAAACTTTACAAAAAGACGTTGAACTGGTCCAGAACGTTGGCGTGCCTCGAGAGAGAAAAATCGCACGATGTTTTAAAAAGGAATTGCGCACTCCTTTTCTGTCTACTTTTGTCGTATCCACTGCCATGAAAATTCCAGTAGAGTATAAGATATACGAAGGTGTGCGAAAGTACATATTGAGAGAGGTTGGGAGATCTATTGGAATTAACGAAGAGATAGTAACAAGGGCAAAAAAAGCAGCCCAATACGGTTCGGGTACAATGAATCTGATAAAAAAACTTGCAAAGGAAAACGGAATGGGTACATCACAATATATTTCATCAATATCTTCGGTAGAATTTGATAGGAAAGTTCCATGAATAAATATTTTCTCTTAGGAATTCCTTTGTTTTTCGCGAGCATTATTTTGATTGGGTACGATGTACTTCTCGGAAATGGAAAAATATTATTGGTTATTTTTGTGCCCGTCTTTTATGGTAATGGTGTTTATTTTATGGTTGGCGCAATCTGTCTAGTGACAGCCATCTTCCTAGCGATGATAGGTTCGATTATGCGGACTATAGTACCCGCTGGAGAGAGACGAAATGATTACGCGTATCAACCACAAACCATCAAAAAAACGAAGATTGCAGGCGGTGGCATTATGTTCATCGGACCGATACCAATAATAATAAGCGCAGATAAAAGAACTGCGATCTTTTTGGCGATTATATCTCTAGTTTCAATGTTTGTGATGTTGTTTATCGTTTTGTTCTTTTACAATCTCCGATAGCTTCTTTGTTACGTCCATTCTCGATATGATTCCGACAACCGTGCCGTTCTTTACGACTGGCAATCGATTTATCTTTTTGGTAACCATGATGTGGATCAACTCGCCGACATCAGTGTCGAGATTTACAGTAACAACATCTGAATTCATTATGTCGGAAATTTTTGTGTGACAGACCTCAGAGAACGCATCGATGAGTTCCCGATACTCAATTGTTTCAGTAAAGGACACTCCCAATGCATGAGATGAAGGGAAAACCATGGATAGCTTGGGGTATCGAATTCTCAGGCTCTTCATTATATCGACGTCGGTTAATATTCCGGTTATATGATTTTCACCATCGACCACCGGAGCACCGGTTATCCCATTTTTTGCAAATAATTCTACAGCGTCCTCCACCGTAGCATCCGATGTAAGTGTTTTAACATCTTTTGTCATAATATCTTTTGCTAACATTTGATTCACAAACCTTTTTCAAAACAAATGCGTCGTTGGCATTTAAACTTTATGGGGGGAACGAAAGCACTCCGAAAAGATTGAATGAATCTCCTTCACATGCGCGAATAGAAACGCGAAACGTTCGCCGTTTGGATAAATTTTAGAATAACACCGAAACGAGTTTTAAATACAGGAATAGAGATACTTGTTGTATGCCATTAGAGATAGAAGTGAAGGCGTACGCTGATAATTTATCCAGAATAGAAAAAAGATTGAAAAAACTCAATGCTCGCTATATGGGAAATTTTGTGGAAGTTGATAAATACTTTAACTCGCCAGTTCGTGATTTTGCAAAAAGTGACGAGGCGTTCAGAATCAGAAAAACAAATAAAGGCGTTTTTATAACATATAAGGGACCAAAGATAGATGCAAAAAGCAAAACCAGAGAAGAGATAGAGTTGGAGATCTGTGATAACAATTCTATGGAGAAACTAATAAAAAAACTCGGATTCACTCACGCATATACGGTAGAGAAAACAAGAAGGAAATACGCATATAGAAAATTCGAGATAACGCTGGATAAGGTAAAGAACCTTGGTAATTTTGTAGAAGTAGAATCCCGTGGGAAAGACATAGAGAAATGCAGGGATTCCATAATACAATTCTTAGCGAGTTTGAATTTATGCAAGTATGAAAGAAAATCATATTTGGAGCTCTTGCTCTCAAAAAAAAAATTAAGAAAATTTACGATTAAAATAACTTGACATCCATCTAAAAATAAATATAGAATAAGTGCAATACGACGAGAATAGTGGTGCATGGATATGACGAAACCAATTGATAGAAAATTAAAAAGTAAATTTATGTCGAAAGAAGTTAGGCAAATAGATCTAGAAAAAATACAGACCGTTCAGGAGCTTGTCGAGAGTTTCAAATCCAGTTCCATTCAAAGCAGGAACCTGGGACGCTGCGCTGCGGTATATGAAAATATGCTTACTGATAAGTCACGGCCAACAATTATCCTGGGGCTTTCCGGTGCTTTGATCGCGGGAGGATTGAGAAAGGTTATCCGAGACATGATTAAATATGGCATGGTGGATTGTGTGGTATCCACCGGTGCCGTATTATTCCAGGATTTTTACCAGTCGAAAGGATTCGGACATTACATTGGCTCGCCTGACATGGACGACGTAAAATTGAACGAACTGGCAATAGATAGGATATACGATACTTTGATAGATGAAGAAAAGGTCAGAAATACGGATAAAGCGTTCAGTGACATGGGCGCCAAATTGAAACCGGGCATATATTCCACCAGAACATTCCTTGCCATCGCCGGGAAACAGGCAAAAGATGAAAATTCTATACTATATACCGCATGGAAAAACAACGTGCCAGTATTTTGCCCAGCTCTAAACGATAGCTCCATAGGCATCGGATTAACAGAGCTTTACGGGAAGATGAAGAAGAGTGGAAAGAAGATGCAATTTATGATAGACCCCATACGGGATACCTACGAACTGACACAAATAATCGCAAAATCGAAAAAGACGGCAGCGGTATATGTGGGCGGGGGAGTTCCTAAGAATTACATTAACGATTGTACGGTCATCAACATAGGTTACCCCTTACGCGGGCATCACTATGGTTTCCAGATAACAACAGACATTCCACAATGGGGTGGATTAAGCGGTTCTACGCTTCAAGAAGCCCAATCTTGGGGAAAAATCTCAAAGGAGGCAACAAAGGCGACTGTGAACATAGAGGCGACGATAGGACTGCCGCTAATTGTTGGCTATGTTCTCCAGAAGAAGCTTTACAAGAATAGAAAAAGAATTAAATTTGTCTGGAATGATGATGAACTGAAGAAAATTGAATATAAATAATTGATATAATCTTCAAATATTCTTCCCATCCGGTAGCAACTCGATTTCGTCCCACTCATCTCGCTGTAAGTCATAACTTATTATATCTGTTTTTGAACCTAAGTTATTCGTAAAGTTTACACATACTAGGTACGTCCCGTTATTATTCATGCTAACAAATTCGCTATAGTTTATTTTGACGCTCCCAGTGGTTATACTATATTTCTTAGAACCGAAATTCAGCTCATAATTATCTAATGTATAGTTAGAAGCATACGCTAATTTAGTTTCATTTGAACCCGATGCGTTGTAAAAGATAGAAAGTACCCCATAACCTTTGGTCACAACCAAACGATATGGTTGAGAACTCATATTAGAGCTAAACGAAAGGGACATATCATAAAATTGACCGTCATCATTCTTTGTTGCGGATATGCCTATGTAATCTATGGTTTTAACCAACTGTATCTTTTTTTCCGCCGATTTGTCTTTATATTTTGCTGTAATAGTATAATCTCCATTTAATCGGTAGAAGTCTTCATATTTTATGGAAGTTGTGCATATGTTGTTTTTTACACGTACAGTGGAATTATAAACAGTTTGATTGTTATATGTTATAGAAACATTTACATCACAATTTACGGCGGTCCCAAAATCATCGGTTTTTGTAAATATTGTTATATTCAAACCTGCCGTAGGATTCTCGTTGAGAGACATTTGAATCTCTTTTACTTCGCCGCTGCTTTTGAAAAACACAAATGCGATACAAACTATCAAAATTACAGTAAGCACTAACAGCAAAATCGAGATGATGCTTTTTGTTTGCATATGCTATTTCCACCAATGATCGTTACTACGAGCGGTTTCTGTCACAGTCGTTTTGTGCACAAATGTTGAAGGTGTCCGTCGTTTCTTTGTTCTCAACATTCACAGCGTTGTCATCAGATTTTGGTGTACCGTCTGTGGTGGCATCTATCTCTGGTTTTTTGTTGCCTCTAGAATATAATCCAGCGGCTACCATTGAGATTGCCATTATTGTAAATGCCGGGTCAAAAGCAGGAACAAAGAAACCCCTGAGGAATACGGTTACAGGATACTCTTGGCTATAGTTTACCCTCACGCCTGTTTGTGTATCTCTTAGGTCCGATATCACCTTGAATGTTATTGTCCTGAACTCTGATTTCCATCCCCACATCCTCGGCGTTGTGCCCGAAAGGCTAACTGCTATGTATTTTTGCATTTGAATTTGTTGCGATGGCGGTATAGTTATCGACCAGCCCTCTTTTTCAAGTTCGTCTTTGTTAGTGACTTCAAACCTTACGGGATCCACACCGTTGCCTTGATTCAAAATCTTGAAAGTGTCTATAAATTTAGTGCCGGGAGGAATCTCCTTGTAAGCATCAGCGCCTGGGTCTATGACTAAGAAACTAAATTGATTTACTATCACTACACCAGACGCGCTGCCCGCCTTTGAGGTTGGGTCATTCACAATTCTAGCCGTTACCTCTACGGGTATGTTCCTCGGCGCTTCCGAATTTCGATCTACGGTTATATACGCCATTACCGTTAAACTCTTACTACGTGAGAGAGTAAACATCGAAGGTGAAATAGTGACCGATTGAGTTCCCGCGCCATAAACCGTGCTCATAGTTATCGATTCAAATATATTTGCAAGACCCGTATTCGTAACCTTGAATCTCAATCTAGCAAATGCAGCTTCCCCTGGACCAACCTTCGCTGTAGAATCGCCTGGGCGCTCATCCGGGAGCGATTCTACGGTCACACCATAGTGTAGCTGTGCGGACACTTTTTCTGTCGTATTTGGCATTATTATTATAGATGCCATTATAAGTAGTATAAGTATCGATACGCTGCTTATTCTCCCAAACACCATACATATACCCCTAACATCAAATATTATTTTATAGTCTTCTCGTTATGTCATTATGATATAATATACTTTCTTTTCCTATGATTTCTTAGAAAGGGAATTACATATCCTCTTATAAACTTAAGGGTATTCAATTTATCTTCATTTTCACATAAAATTGTGATTTCTGTGCTATGTCTTCAAAGTTACAGCTGAGATGTAGTAATATGTATATTTTGCCTCTATCTGCCAATCGTTCCCATTATCCGCCACTCCTTCTGGCGTGACAGTCACGTCCCCAAACCATGTGCCCATCCCCTTTGTGCTCTGGTACTTGCTAATAGCAATACTCCGCGCGTCATCAGTGGACGTCGCATTAACATTGGTTGTCGGTGGTTTATCTGCGACTTTTATACTCAGAGTAATACTTCCAGTGGTATCTTCATGCTCGGACCCCTCACCAGTTGGTCCAGTAACTTTAAGGTGTAGTTTGTCCTTATTCTTTTCTAAGTATTCCCAGTCGTCTGTCCACGTCAAAGTGAAAGTCACTGTTCCAACAACACACGTACTATTTGGGGACACTGTGTATGACGCCCTATCGTCATCTTCTCCGTCCATCGAATAATTTTTTCCTTGTGTTTCACTCCATGTTACAACGTACACTTTTGTCGTTTGTTGCGCCTCACCAGCATTTTTCTCGGCGAGGGGAGCGTTCAACCCAATGTTTACTACGGGGGCTAATATCATAATAGAAATGAAAACTGCAGCGATTGCCTTTTTCGAGTCGAAACTCACTATCTCTCTTGTCTCAAAACTCATCTCATTTACAATTGTGAAAACCATAATAGCTAATACAACAACAGCAACTATCGCAAGTATCCAACCTATGCCCGGATACCAAGATATTTTACCCCCCTCGACTTCTGTGGAGCCGATGAATGATTTTGCCGGGGAATCACCCTCCACGTCTGGCGACGACATAGCTTGTTTCTCGGCCATTGGCGCTGCGAAAAACATATACAGCGGAGCAATAATAAGAATTGCAATTGCGAATATGCAAAACATGTAAATCCAGCCGAGACCGTACCCTTTAATTCCGGAGAATACGATGGCGACTAGCGACACGATACCCATCATGAGAGAAATTACGACAATGGTATAGTCTATCATAAATACATTTTTCAGTGGTATAATCTGGGGGCTTGTTTTTGTCAGAGAGTCCCAAGACGTAGATGTGTCGCGATTTTTATCGCTTGTATTGCCCACAGATTTCGTAGTTACGCCGGTGAACGTGAATTCCACAATCGTTTTATTGGAAGATTTGTTTTCAATCTCCCAGTGCCACCAAGGTGTTGTGAGTGCCACAGCAATTAATGCTATGATAACCCCGCTTGTTATCGCAGCTTTATGCCAAGACTCTAATTCCATGCGGTTCCCAATCCATAGGATAGAAGGCATTTTCAGTATATATTTTTGATGTTTTGATCCAGAACAATCTCGAGTTTATATTAAAGTGGGCCCTAGCGGATTTGAACCGCTGACCATCGGGTTCCTCAAGCCACTGCGAAGAGGATGTAACAACCCTCAAGGTTGTGGCATATGAGCCTGACGCTCCACCGGGCTAAGCTAAGGGCCCCCCATGTTTCTGAATGCATTCGAGATATTTATACTCTTTATAGGCGGCTCTCGGAATCTTACAAATGCCGAGACGCCTTATTTTGTACATCAGTTCGTTTTATATCTTTTTTGGTTTGGCGCCGCCGAGCGGATTTGAACCGCTGGCCTATCGGTTTACGCTCCTAATGGGCAAAAGCCATCGGATTAACAGCCGATCGCTCCACCAGGCTAAGCTACGGCGGCATTTTGCACGACTAATATGTTAATCGCCTATAATATATGTGGTCTAAATAATTTTTCTCTATATCGAGACCCTATGCCGAGATAATTATTTAATGGTCGAACACATACACAAACCGAGGCGATATCGATGCAGGTCAGTCAAGAGGGCGACAAGATTATTGCGAAATTGGATGACGAAAAAAATCTAATCGTGAGTCTGGAAGCAGTCGTCAAAAAATACAAAATCCAGTCCGGACTTATACTCTCAGGCATCGGCATGTTCAAAAAAGTAAAACTTGGTTATTTTGACGGGAAAAGATACATCACAAAGGAATTCGATAAACCCATGGAACTAATCTCACTGCAGGGTAACATAGCTTTTACGGACAAACCCATATTCCATATGCACTGCTGCATTTCTGGACAAGACAAAAATGCTTATGCCGGTCATTTGTTGGATGCGACTATTAGAGTTACGAACGAGATAGCAATCCTAAAATTAAAAAAGATTAAACTAACTAGAAAATTGAACAAATTCGGGCTGATGGGATTAGAAATAAAATAGACGCGCGTGGTCATTAGATGCCGAGTGCCCGAGAAGTTCTAAACGAATTTAAATGGCGCAATGATACGGACTTCAACAAAGCAGAGATATGGTATATCCATCGCGGCGCACCAAATGATACTATGGTGCTTTCCGGCAACAATATCGTAGAACTTCAACGCTCTTTCATGAAAACAAAAACAGCAATGATTCCATATCATCGAATATTCAAAATTACTTATGAAGATATGATTGTATGGGAAAGACGTTAGGTGAGTGTGAAATTTTAAAATATTTGAGTTTTCAACACCTCTCCTGACGCAGCAAATTAAATAAACTACAATTTTAATTAGGGAAACGGTGACATAATGGAAAATAACAATATTAACAAACTAGCAAAACTTGTCGTTGCCCTTTCGGCGAAAGGATTGAACGATACAGATATTGCACGTGAGGTCGGCCTCTCCAGGGATACCGTAACATGGCTTCTCACAAAGAATCTGGAGGTCGAAAACGCGCCGCGAGACGTAAAGATAGGATGGCGTTCAATAGGTGTGTACCCACACCGTATCGAACTTGTATCTGGCATAATAACCGACATAGTCTCAGAAGAAATTATGAAAAAAAATGAGAAGATAGATGCGATTGTTGGAATAGAACTTCACGGCGTCCCGCTCGCTTTCTCCGTTGCTCAGCAACTTGGTGTAGAACTTATAATTTTTAGACCATCGCACGGACAGCAGGAAAGCGGTACCTTTAGCACAAGATATGGGAGCATAGAAGGCAAGAAAGTAGCGATAGTGGACGATGTTTTAAACACAGGTACTACTATTAAAAAAATCATTCAGTTGATAAAGAAAGACAGAGGAGAAGTTCTTGTATCTGTTGTTTTAGTAAACAAGTCTAATAACTACGACATAGACGGCGTCCCGCTTAGGGGAGTAATCCGTGCAACCATGATAGCGTGAAATACATGCACTGGGTAGATGTAATAGCCAAGGAGTTGCTAGAGCAAAAATCCCACCATGTTATAGCAAGCGGTACCTCTATTTCTGGCGAGATTCACATAGGCAATGCCGGCGACGTCATAATGGCTGACTCCATTCGGAGAAGCATAGAGGAACATGGTGGTACGGCAAGATTGTTGTGGATCGCGGATGATTTTGACCCATTGCGAAAAGTTCCAAAACAGATGCCGCCAGAATTTAGTAAGTATCTAGGCATGCCAGTTTCCAGCTTACCAGACGTTGATGGCTGCCACAAATCGTTCGTAGAGCACCATGTCGACATTTTTGTAAACTCGCTTGGGATGTTGGGCGTAAGACCGATTATTCGATCAGGTGCTGAGTTATATCAGAGCGGAAAATACGACGAACTCACAAGAACGGCTATAGAGAAAGCTTCCGAAATAATCAACATATTCAAGGAGGTTTCCGGGTCGGAGAGACCGCAGGATTGGATTCCTTTCGATCCAATATGCCAAAACTGCGGCAAAATCGCCACTACGCATGCCTATGGTTATGAGAATGACAAGATATTGTATAAATGCCGGGGGGGCGTTGCAGGCAAGCAAAAAATCGAAGGCTGTGGACACGAGGGCAGTGCAGAACCAAGGAACGGCAAGCTTGCATGGAGAGTCGAGGTCGCGGCAAGATGGAAGATGATGGGAATAACATGCGAGCCGTTTGGCAAGGAGCACACTGCCGCGGGAGGCACCTGCGACACGGCAACCGTTATTACAAAGAGGATATTCAATTACGAGCCGCCAAAAATCGTTCACTATGAGCATATACTCGTAGGCGGGCAGAAGATGTCAAAATCCTTGGGGAACATCATCACGCTGGAAGATATGCTAGCGGTGGCTCCGCCCGAAATCACGAGATTCTTCTTCTTCAGGACAAAAGCCACAAAGCACAAAGATTTTGATATAACAACGAATCTTATTCAGTTGATAGAGGATTATGAACACATCGAACGCCTGTATTATGGCGTAGACAAACCATCCCCTCAGGAGGATGCTGAAGAATTAAAAAGAACGTACGAACTCTCCCAACTGGCAAAGGCAGAAAGCAAATTTTTCCAGGTGCCATACCGTCATCTGATAAGTACTGTACAAATCAAGAACAATTGGGAAGAACTTATTAAAACTTTGGCGAGAACAGAACATCTCGCAAAACTCGACGACAACACGGAAATAAAACTGAAACAGAAGATAGATAACGTCAGAAAATGGCTGGAAAGGCTCGCACCCGAGTCGGAGAAATTCAAGATACAGGAAACCTTGGAGATATCAACAATCTCCGCATTAACCAACGAGCAAAAGGCGGCAATAAGTGAGCTCGTTAATGTTTTTGAAAATATAGAATGGACTCCGGAGAACATTCATAAAAGCATATACAACACAAGCGAGAAATTGCAGGTGCAGCCCAAAGCAATATTCCAGGCAATCTATCTCTTATTCCTTTCAAAACAAATCGGCCCGAGAATCGGATACTTTTTGGGTTCTTTGGATCGCGATTTTGTTATCGAAAGGTTAAAGGCAGCCTCGGCTTAGTGGCTTATCGTGCATCGCGTACATAATGTAAAGTAAACCATGATCGTTAACATTTATCAACTCTACAAAATTCATTGTGGAATTTTGTACGATCGTACGGACTTTGCACGTGCAAAGTCCGTAGATCTGGGAAGTGGATAATATGTATTCGCTCCAGCGGGCTCAGCCCTGCTCGAGCCCGCTGTCGCTATTATTGCAAAAATGGTGATATCTATCAATATTATCTCTGGAACAAATGGGATTCCACGTTTTTGGTTCTTAAATGCCAGAATGCCACCCATCGAGATTATTCTGGCATGCGACCGAAAGGGGCGAGTGGAACCGCTCCTTGAGGGAGCATTGATACATTCTGTACCTCCCGTAAAAGTATCATCGGTGTCACATTACTTTACACATAACATAAATTTATAATATGGTTATAGCATAATTCATGCGATATAGGATACATGCAGAGGTAGCCAAGCGGTCTAAGGCGACGAGCTCGAGACTCGTTGACGCTCCGCGTCTCGGGAGTTCAAATCTCCCCCTCTGCGCTACCCATCCGAAGAATGAGGATGGGTGTCCCGCAGGACGAGGAGGTTATGGTTTTTCGTCCAGATTTTTGCTCGCATAAATTGTATGTCGCAAAAAGGTGGGTTCAAATCTCCCCCGTGTTCGACTTTTTTTATAAAAAAAGTAAATGTGGCTAAAGCCACAAGATGGGCATTATAAGACAACTTATTAAATATCGAGAAAATCATCTATGATTATTATGAAAATGTTCAAAAATGTGTTTAAAGATGACGGCGATGTAGACACCACATACACAGAAATTACCACAGTGGATGCCATAAAAGAAATAGAGATTTTTTCAACAAGAAGCGACTGTGATGGCAGCCGTATAGGGTTTACGAACGACAAAAACGAAACGATTCGATTTAATATTAGTATGGTAGAGGGCGAAGATGACTGGTCGATAGAAGTTCCAATCATAAAAGAAGGCAAGTACATAGACCAATTAACAGGGGACGGTTTATCCATAGGGAAAGTAAAGGAAATCGTTGAAAAATTTTTTAATGACGGCGATTGGAAATCAGTGCACGAATTAAAAGGCAGAGACGAAAACCTCGAAAGAGACTGGGAACTTCGCAGGCAAGAATATAGAGAAAAACTCAAAAAAATCGAAGAATCGATTAGTAGTGGCCTACACACGCCCGGCAAAGACTATCTTATATACCTACACCCGCGGATTCCTGACAAAATGTCGAGAAATACGGTTTATCACAGACTGACAGAAAACACACCGCATGACGTTTTCTTCGTCGAAAAGAAAGCGAGAGATTACAGAATAAACATAAGAACAAAGCACCGCCGTGCCAGTGAGGTGGTCCAGAGACTAGAGAATGAGGACCCTAAAAAGATAAAATCCGAGATCTCTGGAGTCTTCGGGCAGCAACATCCTGGTTTTGCAAGTTACACTACGAGGAACAAAGACATAATACCCATCCTTGAAAAAGTCGTATCCGCTTTCGATGCCACTGAATACATGAAAAAGGAAGAGCTTGTATGGAAACACGAGACAGAAACAGACAGAAAAGAGTTTTTTCAGCGGTGGACGGCAGAGCGGCGAAAGAAAGAGGCCGAAGCCATAAAAATCATAAAGAACAACCTCTACGCTTCCGGTACAGATTACGAGATATATGTGCACCCGACACTCGGGCGCGAATGCAAAACCGTATTTTTCGATCTATCGAAAGATAATCCAAACGACTGTTTCTTCATACAAAAGACATTCAAAGGATGTACGATACGGATGGGAACCAAACACCGCAGGGTTCGTGACGTAATCCAGAAACTTGAAAAAGTGGATACAAAAAATATACCGATCAAAGTTTATGGACCAGAGCTATGCTTTGGAAGATACAGAACAAGAGACAAAGACATCGCGCCTATCCTCAAAAATATCGTATCCGGTTTTGAGGTTGATGAATATATGGACAAGGAAAACTTAGTACGAAAAGATACGAAGAACTAAATTACTTTAATTGATGATATAGTGTTGTGGAGAATCACATGAAATCCCTTATCCGTCAAATAGCCAACAACGTCGAATCTGTTGTCAGGAAAAATATTCACAATAAAAACATCGGCAAAGTAGTCGGAATGGGTGCAGACGGCACGCCTACGAAATTCATAGATAAACTCGCGGAGAAATCTGCCATAGAAACCATCCGAAAGAGCAAGGTCAAGGTCAATTTATTGAGCGAGGAAATCGGTTTCATAGATAATAATGCGGACGAGACAATTGTTTTGGATCCAGTAGACGGCACACATAATGCGGTCAGGGGAATACCGTTTTATTCTGTTTCGATCGCAGTCGGCCGCGGCACTCTTTCGAGCGTAAGTTACGGCCTTGTGAGGAATCTGGTGAATAACGACACCTACGAGGGAATGCTCGGAAAGGGCGCATTTTTGAACGGAAAGAGGATATTTGCAAATCGGCATGATAAAAATAAAAAGGCGATACATAGTACAGATAAAAAGGAAATGCAGGATACAAATAAAAAGGAAGTAATGTATTCAGTATATCTTGGAAAAAAAGCATCAAAAAACAGCTATAAAGTTGCGGAAAAGCCTATCAGAATACGGTCCTTTGGTTGCGCGTCACTGGAAATGTGCCTTGTGGCTTCCGGAGCACTCGATCTTTACTACCAGAGCGGGCAGCCGCTTCGCGTAACAGATATGGCCGCGGGCACGCTGATATTGCGGGAGGCGGGAGGGGAAGTATATAATATTAAAAAGGAGATTTTAGATCTCGAACTTTCCTTGTCCGACCGTTCGGACATTATCGCAGTCAGAAACAGGGGTGAACTTTGTGAGATACGGGATAGTAGCTAGGATAGACAACAAAGAAGCCATATCAACATCCAAAAAAATCGTGAATTATCTGAAAGGAACGTCAAATACAGTCATAGTCGAGAGTAATCTGGCTAAGATTATCGGCACCAGAGGCGTACCGCTTTCCAAAATGAGGCCGGATATAATAATATCCATAGGCGGAGACGGCACGATACTGCGGACGATACAGAAATGCAGGGCAAAATTATTCGGCATAAAAATCGGCGTCGTCGGTTTTCTCGCAGAAATAGAACCGCCTGAAACAATAAAAAGCTTGAAAAGAATATTGAAGGGAGACTACATAATCGACAAAAGGATAAAATTGAAGACGCTTTTAAACGGGAAAAGACTGCACGATGCGATTAACGAAATTGTTCTCCATAGCACTCAAATAGTCAAGATGAAGCATTTTGAAATACTTGTTAATGGCGCCATTGTAAAAAGAATAAGAGCCGACGGGTTGATTGTTGCAACTCCAACTGGTTCTACTGGTTATGCGATGAGCGTCGGAAGCCCAATACTGGATCCGAAACTGTCTGCTTTTGTTATTTTACCGATAGCATCCTTTAATATGTCTGCCAGGCCGATAGTAGTCCCATCTGACAGCGAAATCGAAATAAAAGTTTTGGACGACAAACCAACATTGCTAGTGATCGACGGCCAATATAAAAGGAAACTCAAAAAGGAAGATCGATTGGTGTTCACAATATCTGAATACTGTGCGGAGTTCATTAGATTCGAAAACGACTTTTATAAAAAAGTGGATATTTTGAGGGTATTATAGCCTTTCAGGAATATTTTAGAAAGAGATTTAAATAAGAAGATGTTTGTAGGAGGCACTCTGCGCTCTGGTGAAAACATGGTAAAAATATTCATGAAAGATCCATGGAAAGATGATGCGTTCCCGCCTATGAAGATCAGGGGGTTTATCGACCTTCTGAGGCCTTTCACGTTATTGGCGCCTTTGATCGGCGGCTTGTGCGGTGCTATCCTCGGTGCAAAATCTGGGGATTTCAAGAATTTTGATTTGCTACAATTGATATACGGCGTGGGTACGCTTGTACTAATAAATGCTGCTAGCAACGCGCTCAACCAGGTAACCGATTTAGATATAGATAAGATAAACAAACCATATAGGCCGATACCGTCAAAGATAGTCTCTGTAAACGAAGCATTGGCGATTGCGGCGGTATTATATCTGTTCGCACTTTTCAGGGCGTTCCTGATTAGCATCACATTCTTTGGTTTTGTCGCTCTAATAATCGGAATTACAATGGGCTACTCTCTTCCGCCTCTTAGATTCAAGAAAAGGTTGATAGTATCCAACATTTCCATTGCGACAGGGAGAGGCCTGCTCGGCTTCGTGGCCGCATGGGTCATCTTCGGATATGTGTGGAACCCGCTTCCCTGGCTACTCGGCACGATATTGTTCGTATATCTGGTCGGGACAGCGACCACAAAGGATTTCACTGACATAAATGGCGATAAAAAATACGGGATCAACACTCTGCCGATAATCTACGGCACCAAAAAATCCGCGCTTCTTACGATACCGTTCTTCATCTTGCCGTTCCTGCTAATACCTCTAATCGCATTTATGGGATATATAAAAGTGGAATCCGTTTATTTGGCCGTTATATTGATCATATGGGGTATTTATACTTCAGTACATATGGCAAGATACGCGACAACGCCCGACAGCAAGTTCGAAAACACGCCCGCATGGAAAAATATGTATTTGATGCTTCTGACGTTTCAAGTAGGTTTTTGTTTGATATACCTATTCTGAACAGTTGATGAACGATGAAAATAAGAGATTTGAAGCAGGGCTCAAAGATACTCGGCGAACTTCCGCGCGGGTGCAAAATTTGCGACAAAGGGGCAAAACTTGTTTTGCTAGTAACGGGTTTATGCGGCAAGAGATGTTTTTACTGCCCTCTTTCTGAAAAGAAAATGGGAAGGGATGTGATATACGCAAACGAAATGTTGATAAAAACAGATAAAAACAAGTATGCAAGAAAAAACGATGATGAAATACTTGATGAAGCACATAAAATAAACGCACTCGGCACCGGAATTACGGGAGGCGATCCTCTAACGGTCATAGATAGAACAGTTCATTTTATTGAGGTATTAAAGAACGAATTTGGAGAAAAACATCACATCCATTTATACACTGGCAACACACCGTCTAAAAAAGATATAGAGCGGCTTGCAGATGCCGGTTTGGACGAAATAAGATTTCATCCGGTGCCAGCCCTCTGGAAAAATATGGAGAAAGGCAAATTTCATGATGTACTAAGGAATGCTCTAAACACTAACATGGATATCGGGGTAGAAGTGCCGAGTTTGCCAGACTTCAAAAAAGAGCTCCTAATTTTGGCAAAATATCTCGACGATATCAGTATAGATTTTTTGAATTTAAACGAATTAGAATATTCCGAAACGAATTACTTAGCATTGATGAAAAAAGGATACAAAGCTAAAACTGATTTATCCATATCCGTCAAAGGCAGCGAGAAAACAGCGATTGAGATAATGAAAAAGGCGGACATAAACACGTTGAACATACACTATTGCTCATCGAGTTACAAGGATGCGGTACAACTAAAAAACAGGCTCGGCAGGCGCGCCAAGAACGTAGCACACAAATACGACATCATTACAAAAGACAACACACTTTTAAAGGGAGCCATCGAGATTCCTGGCGCAGATATTCGTGATTTGGAGAAAGCTTTGAGAATAATCGTAAGCGACTATAACATCCCGAAGCAACTTGTAAGCATAGATAACGAAAAATGCAGGATAGAAATCGCATCGTGGATACTTGAAAAAATATTCAAAAAGATTAAGTATGACTGCTACATCGTTGAGGAATATCCGACCGCGGATAGGTTGGAGGTTGAAAGGGCACCGCTGTAAAAATTTGTAAAATTTTTTCAAGGAGCCATGCGAACAAAAACAGCAACAATCCACAAGTTTTTATACACTCAAGATTATACAATACTAAATTTAAAAACTATGGGTGAATAAAAATGTACTACAAAAATTTTAACAAAGGTGCTAAGGTATTAGTATGGATGATTGTTTTCATCGAAATTTCGATGTTAACGATAAGTTCGATGCCGAGTAATGCAGAGGCTGTGACTATCACAGTAACCTCTCCAACAAAAGACTTAATGTGGCAGACAGGAACGACCCAAAACATAACATGGAATTCGACCGGAGATGTTGGGAATTATGTTAAGATCGAACTCGACTACGACATTTACTCCGCTCCAACTGTAATCGCTACAAACGTTCCGAACAATGGCTGCTATTCCTGGCAGATTCCATCGACACTGGCATCCAGGATTAACTATTTTATACGAATAAAGAGCGTAACAGTTAGCCATGTCTATGACGACAGCCCGTACTTTGCAATCACGAATACCAATAGCATCACAATAACTTCTCCGACAAAGAACTCGATGTGGCTGACAGACACTACTCAAAATATAACATGGACTTCAAGCGGAGACATTGGGAATTACGTCAAGATCGAATTCGATTACGACATTTACACAACTCCAACAGTAATCACCTCGACCGCTCCGAACAATGGCTGTTATTCCTGGAGGATTCCTTCAACTCTGGCGTCCAGAATTAATTATTTCATAAGAATAAAGAGCGTAGCTGCCAGCTCAATTTATGCCGACAGCCCGTACTTTGCGATAACAAATCCCAGCAGTATCATAATAACTTCTCCGACAAAGAACTCGACATGGCAGACTGGGACCACTCAGAACATAACATGGAATTCGACTGGAGACATAGGGAATTATGTCAAAATAGAAGTCGATTACAATATTTACACAACCCCGACAGTAATCGCTTCAACCGCTCTGAACAACGGCAGTTATTCCTGGCAGATTCCTTCAACGCTGGCATCCAGAATTAATTATTTCATAAGAATAAAGAGTGTAAGTATCAGTTCTATCTATGCCGACAGCCCGTACTTTGCGATAACAAATCCCAGCAGCATCATAATAACTTCCCCAACGAAAAATACAACGTGGTTTAAAGAAACCACACAAAATATAACATGGAATTCGACAGGAGACCTTGGGAATTATGTCAATATCGAATACGACTACGACATTTACACCACTCCAACCGTAATCGTCTCAATCGCCCCGAATAATGGACATTATTCCTGGCAGATTCCTTCGACACTGCCATCTAGAATTAACTATTTTATAAGAATAAAGAGCGTAACCGTCAGTTCTATCTGTGGCGACAGCCAATACTTTGCGATAACAGATATGCCGCCAAATCATGCACCAACAATAACGAACATTTCGACCAACATTACAACAATAAACATCTCAACTAATATTGCAGTAATCAAAACAGGCGAGCAAGCAATAGTCACAGTAACTGCAATTGATGCTGACAACGACACCCTCACATACTCTTATTCTGCGACGGGTGGTGCAATAGTTGGAAACGGCTCTGTTGCTGTCTGGACAGCACCGACAACCAATGGCACGTATACAATAACCGCTACGGTGCGTGACTGGAGTCTAGTTGCTACAGCCACAGTCAGTATAACTGCCGTAAATGGCACTACCGTGAATTCAGCCACAAATCAAGCACCTACAATAACAAACATCTTCACCAATCGCACAACAGTTAATTTGGGCGAGCAAGCAATCATAACAGTAATTGCATCTGATGCAGATGGAGGAACCCTCGCATATTCTTATTCTCTAACGAACGGTACAATATCTGGAAACGACTCCATCGTTACATGGACCGCACCTACAACGAGCGGCACATATCCAATAACCGTCACTGTAAGCGACGGTTTCCTCAGTGCAACAAGTAGTATCAATGTAACTGTCGTAAACACATCGACGAACAATCCGCCGATATTTTCAATATCTTCAGAGTTTAGTGGCAACGTAAAAGACGCAATATCAATAACTGGCACGGCATCAGACGATACTCTCGTGCAGCAAGTTGAAATTAAGATGGATGACGGTAATTGGACAATTGTCACAGGTACAACAGCGATGGTTTCGAAATCGTGGGCGTATCCTCTCGACACAACAAATCTTTCCGAGGGCAAGCACACAATCAAAGTGAGGGCGTATGATGGTATACAATATTCAAATGAGACAGCATTGGATATAACAGTCGCAAACAACGCTTCATCTGTTATAAATGACCTGCCGACAGTTTTGATATCTTCACAGTTCAGCGGTAAAGTAAAAGGCACAATATCAATAAATGGCACAGCATCGGACGACGTGCTCGTACAGCAAGTCGAAATCAAGATAGACAACGGCAATTGGACGATTGTAACAGGTACGACAGCGATGGTTTCGAAATCATGGTCGTATTCCCTCAACACAACAAATCTTTCCGAAGGCAAGCACACAATCAGGGTGAGGGTTTATGACGGTACACAATATTCGAATGAGACAGCCTCCGAAATAACAATCGAGAACGTTAAAAAAGAGGAGAAACAAATCGGTTTTATTTCAGGGTTTGATGCAATTCTCGCAGCAATCGGCGTTTCGATTGTCGTTTTAATGAGGCGGAGGCACATTAACAAACACAATTAGCCACAACTATCATTTTGTTTGTTGTAAATTGCTTGAATGGAAGATTGACATGAATGGAGACAATCAGCAAAAAACAATCATGGAGTGCTCCTTAAGCTACTCCCTAAACAGTCCCAGCGGGAAGGAGCTGACAACCGGCGAAGCTAAGGTACAAATCAGCGAAGCAAGCCTTTCAGTTCTTCCGAAATTCGGGGAGGCTTTGTTTTTTTCGCTTAGGGACATTACCGAGATTTCCGAAGGCGATTACAAAGTTCATCTGGCATTATCCTCAATGGAAAAACTCACACTTTTCAATCTTGGATACAAATATGAAGATTTCCTGAGGGTTCTTTCCAAACTGCACAGCGAAATGATGTTGAAAGACGTGCTTATGCACGAATCGCTTAAAAAATCTGGTGTGAATGCGGAGTTCTCATATTTCGATGAGAACGGTAAGGAACTACATAAAGGGAATTGTGAACCAAGGCTATATGAAACTGCAATAGTAGTGATACCGGAAAAGGGAGAAATTATTAGAATTCCATATTGCGATGTATCTAAGATTCGCGGGAGAGAAATTATTAAAATTGTCCGCATTACTGCATCCAACACCAGCAAGGAAGAATATTCTGTTACCGTGATTATGGAAGACGGAAGAAAACTCGTCCTTTCAAAAATGGGGCGGGAGTTTGATGCTTTTGAGGAAAAACTTTCCGAAGCTATCAACGAACTTTCCCTCAAAGTTCAATCGTCACTCAAAGAATTGTTGCCTACGGCCGACCCGTCAATAATAAGAAGGGCGGCACAATTTATGAAAGAAGGCAAGGCTGCAAAAAGAAGCGAGATAGAATCAGTCTCACCCGAACTCTGGCTGGAGTTGGAAAAGAAATTGGAAATCGCAGGCGTAAAAGCGGAGTATGAATTCCTAAGGAAGCTATCCCAACAGGAAAAACTTTGCATAGGTTTGAAGCGCGGGCTTATGGGTGATTTAACTGGTGAATATATCTGGTTCTTGATACCCATTTACAGCACGAATCTGAAAGAGCCTGGAAACGTGGTTGCGATGGAGGCAACTTCCGGCGAGGAAGGGGGAAAGGCAACCTACTTCTTTAGAATAACTAGCAGGAAGGAATATCCCAACTTCAAAAACATAGAAGATTTGCATAGACAGGTCGATGATTTTATAAAAAGAATGAACCGCTGCATGCTCGACATAAACTTTAGGAGAGAGCCGATTTATTTATCCGATGAAAAATTAGAAGAGCCGCAGTATGTAAAGTATAAATTCGCTGTACGAAAAATACCCGCGCTTCAAGAACTGCGTCAAGTTTTCATCGGCAGAGTGATCCACTCTACGCCAGAACAGTGGGAGAAAGACGTTATGGATTTGTTGAAATTTAACGTGAGTATCCAGGACGATAAAATACGCTGGGAAAAAGGAGGAGGGCTATGAGTCTTACAAATCTAAAACTTGATTTGCCAAAAAGATGGCGGGAAATGTCTCGGTCTGGCTCTGAAAATCAAATCCTCATTCGACTTTGCCATATAAGCCCATTGACAAATGTAGACCCTAAAATATTTAAAGACCACAACATTTCGGAAACGCCGAATGAAATTGTTACTAGACGAAGTGTTACTCCGCCGATGGGTAAACAACCGATGGGCGATTTTTACAAGGGGATGAAAGCCTTTGCCTCAAGCGGGTTTGCACCGCCCGGTACGAATCTAAAGGTTGAAGAAATGCAGAAGCAAATGACCGAACTTCACGGTCCCAGCGAGTCTGATTTTGATGCTGATATTGTAATTGCCGAGTATCAAAACGAAGAAATTGCTAGGCAGTCACTTAAAAATTACGGCCAATTTTCGACTAAGGGGTTTGATGTGCCTATACCAGGCACGCCGCAAATCTCAGGTATGCCTCAAAACACCACTATTGCCCAATATTTGGAAAGCGACTTTCTGGCACAACACATTCCTAAGGAGCAATTGGAAAAAATGAGATCTGCGATGAAAGATCTCCAGAAACAAATGCCGGAGGTAAGGCAGAGCCAGTTAAAATCAGGCGTCATATATCAAGAAGAAAATTATTTGGGCTGCGATGCAATTACAACTAAGGCAAAGGGTTCCGAACAGTGCCAAGCTCTGAAAGTAAAAAACTTCATTATTACTGGTCTTTTATTAACCGTTGCAAAAACAATGTCGCCTGGAAATACTTCCTGCGATTCTCTGACCAAGTTAAATCCAACACCGGACATTTTTCGGGAGGGGAATCTTATTACCAAGGTGTATCATCCTGCAAAAAGTATTTATGCTGAAGAAGGCTATTTACATAAAGAAGAGATAGATGAAATTTTCAAAAAAATAATTGCAGGATTGTCTTAGATTGTCTTAATAAGATTAACGAAGGAGGTTAAGATATGCCAGGATACAAACATCTATGTCGCTATTGCGATAAACTGATACCGCCAGATTCTAATGTCTGCCCGTTGTGCGGCAAAATAAATCCACATGGGGAATTAAGATGCCCGAAATGCCGAAACCCAATTCAAAAAGATTGGAAGAAATGCAATCATTGTGGGTTGTCCCTGGAGATCGCTTGTATAAAGTGCGGTAAGATCACATTCTTTGGGGACTATTGCGAACACTGTAATGTTCGTTTAGCGGTTGTTTGCCCAAATAAAAAATGTAAGACCGAGCAACCACCGATTGGGGAGAAATGTTTAAAATGCGGTAAAGCGTTAAAGTAAGGAAGGTGAAAAATATGGTACTACAACCATTTACAAGGAATTTTGCAGACAACAGCACAGAAGCGGGATTTCAGTTTACGTTCTTCTGCGACATCTGCAACGACGGCTATAAAACCAACTTCGTAGAAGCTAAAAGCTACAAAAAGGCCGGATTTTTACGAGGTATCGGCAAGGCAGCGAGCATCGGGGCAAGTGTCGGATCGGTCTTTATTAAAGGAGCGAGTGGGATGTCCACAATAGGATATGCAGCAGAGAGAGGGACCGATACAATATCTGAACGTTTTCATGGAATGTCCCCCGCATGGCATAAGGAGCATGAAGGGGCCTTTGAATTGGCACAGAACGAAAGCATGGGGCATTTCCATCGTTGTCCGAGATGCCGAAAATATGTTTGCGAAAACGATTGGAACGAGCAGGAAGGGCTATGTATCGGAGATGCTCCGCGTGTGAGCACCGAGGTAGCTGCGGCTAAGGCAGCAAAGATGGTTGAGGACGTAAAGGCAAAGGCAGCTGCAACCCAAGTATTTACCGGCAAAATCGAAAGTAAACAGACCCTATGCCCACTGTGCGGCAAACCTGCAGGTGAGGGCAAGTTCTGCAACAACTGCGGTGCAAACCTCGCATTAACGAAATGCCCAAAATGCGGAGCGCAGAGCCCAGCAGGAACAGGCTTCTGTGGTGAGTGTGGCACAAAATTCGGATAAATTTAGTTAAATTTTTTTTAACACCTACGATTCATACCCACCCACACTAATCAATTAGCAAAAGAAACCATACGCATAGGGGTGTCTAGCCCGTAAAATTTCTGCGGAAATTTTCCGGTCCAGACACCCGCATGAGCGTAGCGAATGCGGGTGTCGGGATTTCCCTTCGAAAATCGCTACTAATCTCTGATATTTGTTAGTCGATGAAGATTTTCTCAGGGTGAAAAATTTTCTATGTATTTTATTCAAAATTTTTCAGAAACGTACGACCTATGCAATCGATTCGTCGTACTCTCAAATCCCGACACACTGGTAATTGGCAAAATCGGTTAATGTGCGGGTGTCGGGATTTGAACCCGAGTTATTGGCTCGCTCCGAAACTTTTGCACATTTCTATGATTTTGGAAAAAAGTTTCATGGAAGGCCAAAGTCCTAACCGCTAGACTACACCCGCAGATATATACAGTCGTTTACAGATCTCTGATTTTAATCTTTTGAATTGTTTTGAATTAAACTAAGTTTAGGTAGCTCAATACTTTTAATCTAATCAACTTAACACGTTTTTCAGCATTCCCAGGGCTTTCAACTCGTCGATAAGACCGTCTATTGCGGATTCCACTTCCTCAGGTGTTGTCCCACCAGTGGTTACGATCTTACCTGACCCGAACAACAGCATTGTAACTCCGGTCCCGTTTGCGCGATATACGATGCCTGGAAATCTTTCCGGATTGTATTCCATATCGTCCTGAGGCATGCTCATCGATATTGCTTCCAGATTTAGTTCAGCACCGAGTTCCGTGGATGTAACTATGTTCTGTATATTGACTTCTGGCGATATTTCGTTTAATTCTTCTACTTCCTTTATTCGCTGGGCGATTATCTCGACCGCGGCACAGGCATCTTCGATGCTTTTTGCGCCAGTGGATATGATCTTCCCGTCCTCGAATAACAGTGTGGTGGTTTTCGGCCCGTCCAAGTAGTATGTCAACCCTGGAAAATCGTTCGAATTGTATTTCGTTTCCTTTATCCTCGATGCGATGTTTGACAAGTCCAGGCTGACACCTAGCGTACCAGACACCACAACGTTTTCAACCTTTATTACAACCATGAAGTTACACCTTTGATAATTGTTATTGAGTAAGGCAGATTAAACAATTAGTGATTACTACAACATGCGTAAATTTATTAATCTTTTGAATACTCCAAGCATGCCTTTGCAAGTCCCAAGAACAACGGGGCAGTCTTGCCTGGCCTGGATTTAAGCTCCGGGTGGAATTGGGATGCTATAAAAAATGGATGCGTAGTCAATTCTGCAATCTCCATCCTTCTGCCATCTGGACTTTTTCCAGTGAAGCGAAGGCCGTGAGATTCAACTTTCTTTATGTATGCTGGGTTTACCTCGTATCTGTGCCTGTGTCTTTCGGATATGTCTGTCTTTTTGTATAATCTATGGGCAAGCGACCCTTTCTTTATTTTTGTGGGCAGGGTGCCGAGCCGCATCGTACCGCCCAGTTTGTCCACTCCTTTCTGCTCAGGCAGAATATAAACTACGGGATATTTGGTTTTAGGGTCAAATTCAGTACTGTTCGAACCGTCCATGCCGAGGACGTTTCTGCAGAATTCTATGACCGTGAGTTGGAATCCCAGGCATACTCCCAAAAACGGTATTTTGTTCTCCCTTGCATACCTTATCGTTCGAAGCTTTCCCAATATCCCACGCTCTCCGAAGCCTCCCGGGATTACTATGCCATGAACATCGTTCAATTCCCTTTTCATTAACTCCTCGTTGTATGTGTGGTTGTTGGAAGTATGAGTTTTTGCAAAATATTTGCCTTTGCCATTTTGTGGCGATAGGTGCTCAAGAGCTTCTGCCTCTATCCATTTTATCTCTATTTTCGCCCCGCACTCAGCACCTGCATGTTGAAACGCCTTTATGTAACTGATATAGGAGTCTTTTAGGTTGGTATATTTGCCTATCATGGCTATCGTGATGTTTTTCTTGCAATCTTCGGTTTTTTTCACAAAACTTTTCCACTTTGACAAATCGGGGGTTATGTTGGGCCTCTTGAGGGCCTTAAGGACATGTTTTGTCAGGCCCTGTTTGTGAAGAAGCAACGGGACAGCATATGTGTTCGACAGGTCGTGTACGCTCACCACCGCATCAAACGGAACGCTGCAAAAATTAGAGATTTTTTCTCGTATATCCCATCCCAACGGTTTTGTGCTTCTGCATACGATAATGTCGGGTTGTATTCCAAGGCTCATCAGCTCTTTTACGCTGTGTTGCGTAGGCTTGGTTTTCTGTTCTCCGACTGCGCCTATAACCGGAACGAGCGTGGTGTGGACAAAAATAAGATTCTCGCTTCCGACTTCGTTATGCAGCTGGCGGAGTGCTTCTAAGAACGGCATGGATTCTATATCGCCGACAGTTCCACCCAGCTCTACTATTGATATATCCGCCTTGGATTTTTTGGCGACATCCTTTATTCTATTGCGGATTTCATCAGTTATATGAGGTATAATCTGAACAGTCTTCCCCAGATAATCACCCCGTCGCTCTTTCTCTATGACTGCCCCATATACCTTTCCGGTCGTAATATTGTGTTCCCTGGTCAAGTTTATGTCCAGAAATCTTTCGTAATTCCCCAGGTCCAAATCAACTTCGCCGCCGTCATCCAATACAAAAACTTCCCCGTGCTGGTATGGATTCATCGTGCCCGCATCGCAGTTCAGGTAGGGATCGATTTTGATCATAGTCACTTTGTGCCCGCAGCATTTCATTAAAAGCGCAATAGAAGATGCGGTGATACCTTTTCCCAAACCAGATAAAACACCACCCGTTACTACAATGTATTTCATTTATATCAACGGGAAAGGTAGATGTCGTTTATGTGGTATAAAGGTTGCGATGCTTTTTGAAAAATTCTTGGTTTTTAATTGCTGCCGAGAACAATAATGTCATCCTTACCTATCTATCTAAAAGTTAACACCTACAAAAACATTCGATATCAAACAAAATTAGTTTATTATGCACGATATCTTGTAAAATTCCATTATTCTTTAATAAAAAATTGTGGTTTGTATTTTCAAAAAAGTTAATGCCAGTATAACAAAAAATTATATATGATAATTGCTATTACGGTGTCGGCGTAAAAACGCTAGGATTGGGCAAATGACTTCTAAAATAGAAAAGTTTGGTGAAGACTCGAGCAGGGTTTTGAAGGCGATGATAAAGAGCGACCAGAAAATGCTGACTAGCGCAGATATTGAAACAGAAACCAGGATTTCAACAGACAAGGTTCAGGATACGTTGGGCTGGCTGATAAGGGCGAATAAAATATCAGCAATGAAGGACGCGGAGAATAACCTCAGGTATATTCTTGTCGATGACACTTACGAAAAACATGCAAGTATTGTCTGGCAATCCCTCAAAACCAACGGCCCGCAAAACATAGCTCAGTTAGGGAAAACTACAATACTTGAAGAGCCGGAAATACACGGTGCGCTTGGCTGGCTTGCAAGGGACAACGATGTAGGTTTCACGGCGAAGGGGAAGGTAAAGAAATATTCCGTACGCTAAAAAATTTTGTTGCAGAAAAAGCAAATTTATGCATAAATCCGAATGAAGTCCGGCGTAGGGCGCAGTACCTCAAGATTCTCACTCAAATTTATATCAATAACAAACTTACAAAATACCAGAAGACACTGTAAACATAAATGCACCCAGCAACAGAACGATGATGCTAGCTGCGATTTTTAAAGAAGCAGTATAGGTTTTCCTAACCCTGTCGTCAACATGCATCTTATATATCTCAAGATAGGGCACAACCGCCCTTCGATACCATCCTTCGACGACAACTTCTTTGCCTATATTGCTCTGAGTTGCAAATATTCCGGCCAGAAAATCGATTATTCTCAAAACCTGGTGATAGTCCAATAATAATAAACCGGTGCCGTCGTCAAGTTTCATATCTTCTGAATAGAATAATCCGGGCGTTCCTCTGCCGATTATCTTTCCCCTTACTCTGACTGCTTTGCCTTTAATGGGGCTGGCTTTCGGGTCCATTATCAGGCTCTCCACATTCGTGTCCGTATATTTTGAGGGGTATCTGTAAAAAGTCCAATACGCGAAAAGGCACAGGCCGAGTATAAGCACGAAAAGAGAGATAGAAACAAACAGTTTTCCGGTATACCACCAATAAAGAAATGCCAGGGGAATAGAGAGCAGCGCCGCATATTTAACAAATATGTCTTTCAAGAAATCGTCCAGATAACTCTCGGGCTTCTTTAAATCGAATTTAACATAAGGCATTTGACCCATTCCCTCCGCTATGCTCCCAAGTGCGTTGATTCTTTTCGCGGGCAGCGGGTGAGTCATTTGAAGCTCAAAAAATGTAGCCCATGTGTTCCACAGGTCCCATGACATCGCCTCTTTGATTTTCTCCTTGGAGATGTTTCCATTTCTGTCAGCACTGGTTGTGGCCAGCGATCGTGCCATTTTGGCGTTGAATATCATAAACGTGTTTTCGTGCCTGTGATGTTCCTTATCTGACCTTTCGCCCAGTCCCTCTGTTGCGAGGCCGTATGCAATTTTAACAAGCGCGCTGGACAGTGCATTCGGATTTTTGGTGCGTATCGCAGAATATTCGTCAGCCCAATACTCTCTATATCTGCTCACCAGGAGTGCAATCATTTGGCTCAGCAGATAGACAACAAACGAAATTGCGGCAGTCGCCGCCACGAAAAGCATTGCATTGCCTTTTCCCCTGCCTCCGCCCCTGCTGTACCTCATCATCATTATGCATCCCCGGAACACTACGTAGAACAGCACAGGAATCGCGCCGATTATCGTCATCACCACAAAATCATTGTGCACGATATGCCCGAGTTCGTGGCCTATGACCGCTTTCTGCTCTTCCTTGTCGCAATACTTCTGGATGCCTCTTGTAATCACAAGGTGCGATTTATTCCTGGTCCAGCCAAAACAAAATGCATTCGGGTTATCGTCTGGCACTATGCCCAGTCTCGGCATTTTAATGTTATTTTCCTGGCACGAGAATTTTATGCAATCTTCAATGTCCCTGTCGAAATAGGAAGGCTCAACCCATTCGATTTTGTATATCCACCTGAGTATCAGGGGAGAGACTGCCCACTGCACGGTAATTATGATTATCGTGCCAACCAGAGGCACTATTATTATGAAGATCCCTGAGAGTATGCCAAAAAACTCAAGCAGGGCGACAATTCCCATTAATGCCGCAAAAAGAAGAGCGAAGAGAAGCGATATCGCAATTGCCATTCTGGTTTTCAGTGCCATAGGAATACGATAATATATATTGCATTATGGATTTAAATGTTGTCTGAAATGTTTGCGAATCTATGATATTTAGAAGGGTTTATAAGATGACAGATAGTTTTAGAAGTAATGAATAAAATAAATATGGAGTCGATAAGAAGACATATAAATGCTCACAAATACGCCACCGCTGTGGTAGTTTTTGCAGTGTTGTATATGTTTTCACTCTACACTATATTCTGGATGGCTCTATGTGGCACTTGTCCATTTAAGGCCGGTGGTACTGCAGTGTTTGTAGTACTGTTTATTTTAGGTTGTTTATTTTTCGGAATCGCCTTATTTTCGTACGACATGTACTGCAGAAAAAAACGTGTGCTATTTTACCTTTCTATTATCGCATTTTGTGTTTTATTCGCTTTCATAATGTCTGCACTTCTTTATGTGTGGTCGCCAGGTTATGCAAGCACTGGTTGTTGTTACCCCCCAACAATCACGTGCACCGTCTCAGATGCCCCAGAAAACCTAGACAACGGAGCAGATGTAAATCAGATAGTGGTATTATTTCTAGGTGATATATCGTATACTGGACATGATAGAACCCCAATAGATATAAACAAGCTTTATTTCTTCATAAAAAGAGAGAATGAAACAAATTGGACAGAATTACGGCCATCTGGAGGCAGAGAATACAATTCTAGTCCGATAATGTTATCTAATAATCGAATAGATACTATTTGGAACGTCGGCGAGGCCGTAATTCTGTTCGAACCAACACCCAATTGGATAACTACGCCAGGAAAATTATATGTGAAAATAATACATGCACCATCTGACGCAACTATCTACGAAGGAAGTGTTTGCGTTTCATAACCTCAACCCCATCTCGTCAACCGTATCCATCATCCCCACTTAAACCCTAATAAAATCCCTCGCCACAATAAACATTTCCGAGCTTTTCGGCCTAGTAGCATCCGGCGCATAGGGTTTGCAGAAGTCGAAGGCGGATCTAACCTGCATCAAATACTCGCAATAGTGTGCACCCTCGAATATCTTAACTACGAAATTCCCGCCGTTCTTAAGCACTTTTTTTGCAAACAAAAACGCATGCTCGCAAAGCTCGACTGATCTGGCCTCGTCCACATCATAATGTCCGCTTATATTCGGGGACATATCTGATATTACAGTATCTACATTTCCGTTTGTATTTGGATACATTTTGGACGTTGCTACACCTATATTTCTAATTATGTTTGGAGGCACGCTAGACGCCGCTACACCCGCATTTCCAGTTATGTTTGGAGGCATATTGGACGTTATAATATCTACATTTGAAGATTTATTGGACATTGCAATATTTGCATTTGGAGACATATTGGATGTTACTGTATCTACAGGTTGGTGTGGTGTGCGTAATCTTCCTTTTTCGCGGATAATGTTATCTATAGTTTTTATCAAAGTGTCCGACATTTCGTTTAGTCTTACGTCGCCCCTGATGAATACTGCTCCCTCGATTGGTTCGATCTCCTGTAAATCTATGCCGATTACAATGCCCTTTTCGCCGACAGCCTCTTTTGCAACCTGCGACCAGCCGCCGGGTGCGGCGCCCAGGTCAACGACAACATCACCCGCCCTCATAAGTTTGAATTTCTTGTTCATCTGGAGAAGTTTGAATGAGGACCTGGATCTATAACCGACTTTTTTCGCCTCCTTATAATAATGTTCTTTCTTCCTCTCTCTATACCAGTCCTGACCTATGTTATCACCTTATACTATCCTATATTGATCTACAATTTAAATGTTATCCGATAGCTTGGGAAGCTATCGAGTTAAGGCGGTTTACGTATTCCTATCGGAACAATCGAGCATTTGCTTATCTAGGCCGTCACTATCTTAGAATGCGGTTCTTTCACTCCACCCTCCCATCTCTATTTATATACGAAAAATTCAATATTCTTTTGTGGCAAATTCAGCAGAAGCAATTTTCGACAGAAAAGATGGAGAATACGACCACAGGGAAGTCCAGTGCGTTTTGTGCAAAGGATCGAGAATGCTCTGCGGAAAGAGCAGTTGCCCGATACTTGTAAAATATTATTCGGTTCTCAAGAGTAAGCCCTTGCTCGATGTGTTGAACATGGACGGCACTTCTCCACCTGGCGTTTTTGTCGGCAGGATGGGATATCCCTATGTTTCAATAGGGCCGCTGATACCTCCGATTCATGGGGACACTGAAATTCTTGATACGCCAGAATTATGGTATGGAAAAGGAATAAACGAGATTGTGGATTTTCGCTCCCAACTCGTGAGGGGAAAGTTTCGCACCAATGTTCTCAATGTAAATAGCGGAGGAAAAATCGTTGATTTGACAAGGGAATTGGCATTATCCTCAAACCCCACAGAGGTAGAAGCAGAATTCACGAAGAAACCTGCAGGCAGACTGCTTTTAAACGATGATGTGCCGCCCTACGGCCCGTCCGCACCGCTTAAAAAACTGGACGTTGGAAACCTCAAAATAGACCAAAGAATCGAGCGGGCGTATTATGACGACGACCTAAATGCAAGAGGCGCAGTAGTTTCTCTTTACAACAACAATATATTGGTTTCGAGAATCCAGAAAGGTTTTTCAGTAGGTGCATTCGGCATCGGGAAACACAGGAGGCTGGTGCCCACAAGATGGAGCATCACTGCAGTGGACAGCATTTTGTCTCTTGAGCTGATGAAGAAGATAAAACTGTTCAATACAGTCGACGAGTACAGGGTATACGAATCCGTGCAGCTGGACAATCGATGGGAAGTATTGATGATGCCAGAAAATTGGTGCTATGAACTCGTGGAAGCTTGGTATCCGAGCACAGTATGGAACCCGAATGGAAACAGCATCGTTATATTCTCAGACCACGAAAAATTCGAGGGAAGGACAACGTATGCGCAGATAGGCGGGTGCTATTATGCCGCAAGATTGGCAGTAGGCGAATTGCTGCTAAAAGAGAGGAGGCAGGCAGGAGTCGTAATATTGAGGGAAGCGCATCCTGGCTATATTATGCCGGTTGGTGTCTGGAATGTCAGGGAGAATGTGAGGGCGTCGCTCAAAAACCCGCCAAAGAAGTTTGATACTATGCAAAAAGTACTCGATTATGTCTCTACAAAATTAGACATCCCTGTAAAACGATGGATTCACCACAGTGCTATTCTCCAAGATTCGATTTATCAGAAAAGGATATCCGATTATGCCACTATGCAATAGATAGTTGTGAGGATGCAATGATTGCCAATAACGCATCCGATGGTTTATAGGAAATATCACTCTTACAAACTTTTTTCTATCCACCGCAATTGTTTTATAATATTTGTCTCGGTGAGCGTTGCAAACCTTTGGCCTGTGAGGTTTAACCACTCCTTTCTCGTCTCGCCTTTTCGCATAAATCCAATCAATCGCCTAATCTGTTCTCGTATGTGCCTGTTCAAACCCGCACCCGAACATTTTAAGGCAATCTTTTCGACATCCACGACATCCCCATTGTCGATGAGCATGGAAACAATATCCACCCTGTCCTTGTCTCTACCTATTGGCATCATTTTGAGTATCAATATATCTTCCAGGCTTGCCACGGGCGTGAGCACTTCTTTCGTCCTACCTTCATCAAAATAACCGGACACTTTCCTGATTTTCGAATCCTTCAGTATCTCGTTTGCGGGGTACACGGTATTCGCCGACATATCCCATACACGACCGAACGAAATGTGCAAGTCAATGAACCCCTCGTCAAGTTTTTTGCTGCTGGCAATCCCAAATTCCGTCTTTCTAATATCGTAGCCCAACGACTTCAGCAAGGCGACCAGTCCGCCTCTGTCTTCATTTTGGATTACAGCGTCAATGTCCTTCGTGTATCGATAGCCGCGGGTATACGCCCTCACAGCATAGCCCCCGATGACTGCGAGTTTCATTCCGAACTTGTCCGCTTCCTCAATAATCCTTTCGAGGTCTTCCATGCTTTTGATTTCTAAATCCTTTGTCTTATCTAATCCTTTCATCTTATCAAATCCTCCACTGTTTTTCTTAGAATGTGGGATTGGTAGCATTTTACATTCCATTTGTTTTCCAAATCCGCAATAACAAGGTCAGCCCAAGTTTCTCCTTTGACCCCTTCGATTGTTTCAAAACTACTGCTTTTGTTCTCCTCTATTTTTGAGATTGTGTTTTTATCAAAAAAAATCCTTTCTGACACTTTATTTACAAAATCCATGGAAAAGCCGAGGGTGTTGATTAATCCACTGGAACTCGCGTGTTTTATTAATTCCTTCCAGTTAAGATTTTCTTTCTGTAATATCAAAACAGCCAATCCTCCCTGAAAGTCGTTATCTTTGAAACACTCTATTATCGTATAATACGGGCGTTGGTAATGATTCTTGTCAAACTGCCCCATGCGTACATCCATATCGCTGTGTAAGTGGACTGTTTGGGGCTTTGCCGTCGATTCGTATACAACTTTGCCGTCAATAACGATTTGGCCGTCCCATAACCTGCAAAGAGCAATCCACCCATCTGCATCTTCCTTAGAAACAGACAGGTGATAGACATCTACTGAACGATGATAGTTCGTCCAGAAACCCACGGCGCTTTCTTTTATGTAGCCGTAATCCCAACCGGCTGATTTGTTGGCTTCGGATACAAAGTCTATGAGCTCAAAACCATCTTGCTTGGTCAGCAGCACTTTTTGATACACTCCTCGGGCAGTGCTCACTTTTTCAGAGGACAGAAGCCTGTACAATCTAAACCTCTGGTCGTCGTCTGCCCTCCTATGGACTGCGTGGGCGTTGTCTTCTATCTCGTTCAACAGCTTTGACGCATACTTTAAATTCGTGATTCCCATATCTTTTCCGATGCTTGTTATATATTCCAGTGCATCTTCAAAGCGGAACTCCTTTCCTTTAAATTGTAGTGCCAATATATCGTATACTAATCGCCATTTCACGTCTTTAAGCGTCATATTATTCACCTGTTCATCCACTTATTATTATTCGCCTATTTTGGTAGAGTAATCTGAATTATTCTACTATATTGGTAGAGTAATATTTAATGGTTTTGCTTGAGGCATGGCAATGGGAGAGATAGTATATACAATCGCAAAATGTCCTCCCCCCATGCCGTTCATAAGAAACGATTTAAATATCTTGGTTGTATCATATATGTTTTATGTCAAAGAAGTTTTCACTCGATCATTTATCCGATACTGATTTTGAAGAATACTGTTTTGATTTAATCAAAGAATGGGGCTTTAAAAATGTAGATTGGAGAAAAGGAACTGGTAAATCAACCAGCCCTTCAGACAATGGCAGAGACATTGAAGCTGAAAGAATTGCTGAAGATTTCGATGGCGAGACAATAAAAGAAAAATGGTTTTTTGAATGTAAACATTATAAAGAAGGAGTGCCGCCAGATAAGATACAGGGTGCTTTAAGTTGGGCAAATGTTGAGAGACCTGAAGTATTGGTGATTATATGTTCTAATTTTTTATCCAATCCGTGTAAAGAATCTTTAAAAAAATATATTCGCGAGAATAAACCCGCTTTCAAAATCAGAGAGTGGGAATTGAAAGAATTGGAGCAACTCTCCTTTGGAAAAACTGTTATTCTAAACAAATATAAATTATCAGACGGTCTGGATTTTATTAACGATATGCACCCGTTCCATATGAAATATGTAAGTAAACCGCATCACAACACACTCGACTATTTTTTCTCTATTTTGGATACGTATGATGTTCGAAAAAGAGACGAAATCCTAGGAATTACATATCACTTATTCATTGCACCACGATATAAAAAACCGATAACTGGAAAAGAGACAATGGGCGAATTGCAGATATTATACGCTGTAAGAACAACTATAGGTTGTCTCATAAATCCCTTTATGTACGTTCGCTTGACCGTGCCAGCATACATCATTGCAACGGCGATTGGGTATTTATGAGATTGGTTCTTGTAAGGTAAAATGACACCGAAGACACTTTTACGAGAGGTGCAGAATGCATCAATGCTCCCTCGAGTGGTGGCGCTGCACACCACTCTCGGTCGCATGCCAGAATAATCTCGATAGGTGGCATTCTGGCATTTAAGAACCAAAAACGCGGCAATCCATATTTGTTCCAGTGGTAATGGTAATAATGGTAGCTATCGTCATTTTTGCAATGATAGCGACAGCGGGCTCGAGCGGGGCTGAGCCCGCTGGAGCGAGTGCGCATTATTCACTTCCCCGAGTTGATAAATGTTAACGATCATTGTTTACTTTACAGTTCTAGCAAAATTGATATGTTTGTTAGATATTGATTATAATGTTTCAGTGGAGACATAACAAAATAAACAATGTATGCGGCGTGGTAAATAATATATACGACAGGGCTTCGAGTAAATGTTTACACTAGTAAGGGCGGATGATATGCAGATAACAGAAATAAAATGCAAGACAGCATTAAGCAAGTCAAATCTTTCGCATTTGACCTACGCGCTAAACCCATATCGTGGCTGCGAGCACGGTTGTATATATTGCTACGCACCAGCGGTATTGAGAGAAACAAGAATATGGGGCAGTTTTGTTGATGTGAAAATAAACATAGCCGAAGTATTATCCAAGGAAACGAAAAAATTAAAAAAAGGAACAGTCGGCATAGGCACAGTTACAGATGCGTATCAGCCGTTGGAAAAAAAATACGAATTGACTAGGAAGTGCCTGACAGAGTTGTTAAAATATGACTTTCCCATATGCATACAGACAAAATCCTCGTTGGTTCTTAGGGATTTAGATATTATAAAACAATTTTCTAAAAAAGACATTGGCATAACAGTGACTACAGCAGACGACGAGATCAGAATGAAATATGAACCGCACACTTCGTCTGTTGAAGAAAAGTTTTCTGTTTTAAAAAAATTTGCAGATGAAGGAATAGACACTTGGATGTTTTTAGGGCCGGTTATGCCGTATATCACGGATAGAAACAACGATTTACAGGAACTTATCAAACTTGCCAGTGAGTGCAATGTTAAAAAAATAATAATAGACAGACTGAGACTGAAACCAGGACTGTGGAAGAATATAAACGAATTCCTTGAGAAGCATTATCCAGAATTAATACAAAATTATAAAGAAGCTCTCGGTGATGACAGCGTATATTTTAGAAGGGTTTTCTCCAAAATAGATAAACTTTGTTCAGATTACAAGATTAAGTGCGAGCACGCTTTTTAAATTATTTGAGAATGTGGGAAAAAGCGACATCGCTAATATCTGTCAATGTATTTCTGATAAAGCATGAATGGGAGCGTATCGCTATAATCTATATCATAGCGAGCGAGTGAGGTATGCGACCGAAACAAATACGGATGGAGCTATGCATATAGAGCATACCGAACGAGCAGGACGGTCGAGCATAGCCGACCGTCTGCGAGCGATGACATATTCGTTATTAACTATGGCTTTTGCTTGCTGGCGATGTCTGTTTACATAACAATCTGCGCATATTGTGGGTTTTGTATTCACTGTAATAAAAACATCATCTGCTAGACAACGCCTCGATTACGTTCGAAACTCTTGGGGGATTCATTTCCTTTTTCATATCTGAGATCAAACTGTCATAGTACGCAATCTGCTTGTTTATCTTATTCATTTTACTTTCTATAGGCTCTCTGTTTTCTGGTGGAAGATTCTCTAACTCTTCCATCGCACCCTCGCGTCTCTCTCTCCATTTTCCCAGTTCATCGATTGCTAGAAGGATATCATCTTCTTTTATCTGACCACCCACCACAGTTGAATATAGATATAAGAACAATATTATAAATTTATTGGGTTGGTTATCACCCTTCAACTTGACTGACTGGCGTATATAAAATCAGTCAAACGCCGCCGTGTCGCCCTTTTGTCGATTTCTTTTTCGGAGGCAAGCCTACTGAAGAGATTTTCAGTCTAAGGTCGCACTGCAGGCACCTCACAGCTTCGCACAACGCTTTCTCTTTGTCATAACCGTGTTCTATTTCATCGAAACCGCTGAGCCGCTTTTTCAGCGGGATCGAGGGGCGCTTGCCGCGGGGGACGGCGGCGAATCCTTCCTTCATCCCGATAAGCGGATTAGGTTCTTCAACAGGTGCAAGCGACTCTTCAATGTTGCCATCGCCCCCGAGATATTTGTCTATGGCCATCGCAGCCCTTCTTCCGCCCGCAATGGCTTCTATGACTGACAACGGACCTGTGACTGCATCGCCGGCGCCAAAGACACCCTCCCTATTCGTCATGCAGTCAGTTGAAATTTTGATTCTGTCTCTTTCAGTGTCTATCTTGTATGCGGCAGGGACGTCCGGGGATTCCCCGATGGCCGCAATTATCGTGTCGAACTCGTTAACAAACTCACTGCCTTTCTTCGGCATTGGGCGCGGCCTGCCGCTGGCGTCCGGTGCACCGAGCTCCATAAGAGTGCATTCCATTTTCAACGAATCCGGTTCCTTATCTCTTGAGATCTTGCACGGCGCGGTTAGGAAAGTAAATTTAACACCCTCTTCTTTTGCGGCTTCTATCTCTTCGTCGCTGGCAGGCGCCTCTTCGCACGTGCGCCTGTACAATATGGTAACCTCTTTGGCGCCGGTTCTTAAGGCTGTCCGTGCGGCGTCAATGGCGACATTACCGCAGCCTATAACCGCCGCCTTCTTGCCTACCTTGACTTTTTTGCCCAGGCTGACATCTCTAAGAAATTCGATAGCCTCCAGGACATGAGTTTCCCCGTCTACCCCAAGCTTCGTTCCTTTGAAAGCGCCAATGGCCAAGATAATCGCATTATATCCCTCGCTGAACAGTTCATCTAGAGACTCCACTTTTGTGTTTGTTTTGATATTGATGCCTGTCTTTTTTATCTCCTCGATGTCCTTGTCTAAAATATCTCTTGGCAACCTGTACTCTGGAATGCCTACCCGCGTCATGCCGCCGATAACAGGCAAAGATTCGAATATTGTAACGCTGTGCCCCTTCTTCGCGAGATAAAACGCGGCTGTAAGCCCCGCTGGCCCTGAGCCTATTATTGCCACGCGCTTCCCGGTAGATGGTAGTATCTTATGCTTCTGTTTCCACAAACCAGCATCTTTCTCGGAACAAAAGCGTTTTAGTCCGTTTATGGACATCGCCTCATTTACATCTTTACGGAGGCACACTTCTTCACATGGATGGAAACATACCCGCCCCAATACGTTAGGGAGAGGGACCTTCTCGCGAATCACTGCAGCTGCTTCCGGGTATTTATCCTGGGTTATGAAACGTATGTAGCGGGGTATGTCTATACCTGCTGGACACTTGTGCCTGCATGGGACTAATATAGCCTCACGTTTTTCTTTATCCGCTATTTGATCCTTGTCCGCAAGGGCACCAGTGGGACAGACTTCGACGCACGCTCTGCAAAATACACAATTCGCTTCCGCGGGAGCACGATCGAACGCAGTACCTATGTAAGTCTCCCTGCCGCGCTTGACAAAGGATAAAACACATGCACCTCTCAGGTCGTTACATGCCCTTACGCATCTGCCGCATAGTATGCATTTTTTAATGTCAATATCGTAAAGTGGGTTGTCTGTATTGGTGGGTGGAAATTTTTCCCGCCTCTTTAGCCTGTCCAACCGTTTTTCATCGATGCCGATGTATTGTGCAACTGCCTGCAATTCGCAATTCAGGTTCTGCGAGCATTTAAGGCAGTCTCCGGGATGACTGGCCAGGATCAGCTCTATTGAAATGCGACGCATATCCTCTATCTTTTTTGTATTCGTTTTTACTTTCATGCCGTCTTCGGCATACGTCGTGCACGCGGTGGGAAATCCCCTCATCTTTTCAATCTCGACCAAGCACATGCGGCAGCCGCCGAACGGCTTCAAATCAGGGTGATAGCACAAATTCGGGATGTATATGCCTGCATTAAGTGCGGCTTGAAGGACAGTCTGGCCTTTTTCGGCTTTTACTGTCTTTCCATCGATATTAAGCGTGATTGCAGTCATTCCCATCACCTCACTTACTCCAGCTCCCGGTAGGTATCGGTTTCTCCGGCACCTTCGGAATTTCCTTCTTGTTTCCGACTTTATTTACTGCTCCGACCTTGACAGGGCACGCATCTATGCAATTTCCGCATTTGATGCACTTAGCTTGGTCTATAACATGAATCATTTTCCTATCGCCGGATATAGCATTGACAGAACACTTCTTCGCACAGGCCTGACAGCCGATGCACTTTGCCGGGTCGATATAAAATGCTATGAGCGCCTTGCAGATTTTTGCGGGGCACCTTCCTTCTTTGATATGCGCGTCATACTCGTTTTTAAAATGTCGTATGGTTGTCAACACAGGGTTCGGTGCAGTTCCGCCAAGTGCGCAAAGCGAGCCGTCTTTGATCGCCATGCCCAATTCAGATAGAAGTTCTATATTGTCGTGTTTGCCCTTGCCCTCCGAGATGTCCTTTAATATCTCATACATCTGCGATGTGCCTTCCCTGCAGAACACGCACTTGCCGCACGACTCATTTTTAGTGAACGATAGAAAATACTTTGCAAGATCGACCATACATGTATCGTTATCCAAAACTATCATTCCGCCGGAGCCCATTATAGAGCCTGCTTCGCTAAGGCGCTCGTAATCTATCTGGATGTCCAGTGCTGTTGCCGGCAAACATCCGCCGGATGGACCGCCTGTCTGTACGCCCTTAAACTCCTTGTTGTTCAATATGCCGCCGCCAATGCCATATACTATCTTTCTTAAGGTCATGCCAAGCGGAACTTCGATGAGTCCTGTGCGCGCCACCTTGCCCACGAGCGAGAATGTTTTTGTCCCCTTGCTTTTTTCAGTTCCGTGTTTGGCAAATACGTCCCAACCTTTTTGCAATATTGCGGCTGCGCTAGCCCACGTTTCCACGTTGTTTATGTTGGTCGGTTTGCCCCACAATCCTGATGTGGCCGGGAAGGGCGGGCGGGGGTTCGGCATTCCGCGCTGGCCTTGTATGGATGCAATCATGGCTGTTTCTTCTCCGCATACGAAAGCCCCAGCGCCTTCCTTTATCGTCAGATCAAACGAAAAGCCAGAGCCGAGAATGTTATCGCCCAAAAGGTTGTGTTTTCTCATCTGCTCCAGGGCGATATTAAGTCTAACAATGGCTAGAGGATATTCGGCGCGGACATAGAGATAGCCGTGAGTTGCACCAATGGCATATGCTCCTATGACCATGCCTTCCAAAACTGAATGGGGATCGCCTTCCAAAAGAGAACGATTCATAAACGCCCCGGGATCGCCTTCGTCCGCGTTGCATATTATATATTTCTCGGTTCCGGGTGCATCCCGGCAAAACTGCCATTTTGTTCCGGTTGAAAATCCCGCACCGCCCCTGCCGCGAAGGCCGGATTTCTTAATCTCGGCAATAATCTCCTCAGGTTTCATGCCAAGTGCACGGGCAAGACCGCTGTAGCCTCCTCCATTTGCGATATAGTGGTTTATGTTTTCGGGATCAATCATGCCGCAGTTGCGGAGTATTACTCTTACCTGCGGTTTTAGCATCGGCAGCTCGAAGAGGTTGTTAATACCCTCGATATTGCCATTACCGAGTGTACCAAGCGCCAAGTCCGCTCTGGGATTGTCGTTGATAAGATAATCTTCCAGTAATTTGGGGATGTCCTTTGGCGTCAGGCGTCCATAACAGATGCGTGGGCGCCCCTTCTTGGCTATGTCAACCAATGGTTCCAGGTAACAAATGCCGATACAGCCTACTTTTACGATTTTGGCTGCTATGTTTTTTTTCTTAAGTTCGGCTCTGATAGCGTCTTCTACCTCGATCGCCCCGGCAGAGCAACCACAAGTTGCGTAACCCAAATAAATTCGAGGAGCATCGCTATTTTCCAGCTCGTTCCATTCAGTTAATGCATTACGCTTCATTTGTTCGAAATTCATTTTAATCCTTACCCCTATACTGCGATAGTATCTCTCTTGCTTTTGCAGGTGTCATGCTGCCATACACTTTTTCATCCACAACCATGACGGGTGCCAAAGCGCAACAGCCAAAACACGCAACCCTTTCTAGACTGAACTTATAATCCGGTGTTGTCTCGTTATCTTTAATTTTAAGATCTTCCTCTATGTTTTCAAGAACACGCTCTCCGCCACGCACATGGCACGCGGTGCCGAGGCATACCTTTATGGTATGCTTGCCCGGGCGGGTAAAACGAAACTGTGCGTAAAAGCTGGCAACACCATATATGTAGTTTTCAGATACGTTCAAATGATGGCCGATTTCTTTAACGCTTTCGGGTGATATATATCCCTCTATCTTCTGGACCTTCTGCAAAAGGGGAATCAAATTTGATTTGTCTCTATCAAATTGTTTTAGAACGTTTTTTACTTTTTCACTCATAACAACAGATCCCGGGCACACTAGTGTAAGAGATAGCCATATCTTTCAGCATTATTTTTCCTTCGAGTTATCTGCTACAATGCGAGGTATCGATTCATAATACAAAAATGTTTCGAAATTCACCTGGAAATGTAATCAATTCGTTTTTCAAGAACACCGTGAAGGTTAACATTATTGTCGCCTCCAGCGTCGCCAAAATTATGAAAACCGTCATATTTAGATAGTGGTTGAACATCTTTCTGTGAGGAAGTGAGCGGATTTGTTGATTGAGGGCATCAGGGATGTTGCAGGCAGGTTGGTATCTAATATGGAAACAACTAGCGGCAGCAGATGCCTTTTCAATTTGGGCAAATCATGCAAGGAAATATCCTCGGATAATTTTGTGGCGTTTGAGCCATTCGGGGGGGCGGGCAGTAAAATCGCGTTTGTAGACGGTGGCAATTTAGAGATATTGAACGGACCGAATCTCTGCGTCCAATATAACCGCCTGTATTTTAGCACGTTTAAAAATATGGAGAGAGTAAAACCAAAGGCCATCACAAGCAAAATAGAGTTTTTCTCAACGGTGTCTCTCGGCTTCGAGAAAGATACACTGCACTATTATACTCGAATAACACCATTAGATGAAAAATTCACAGAGTTTTTACCAAAAGAGAAAGACTTGGTATTTAGTTATGGCGAGGCTGCAAAACTCTGCGGCAAGGAACACCCATCGCCCTCCGACATAAGTTCTATAGTCCGGGAGTTTTCCGAACTGGTGTTCTCTAAGCACATACTGGAGAAGGAACTTGCCCCCGGAGATATGCTGGTAAGGGACGGAAATTTAGACCTGCCCCCCGGCGAGAGTTATATTGGTGAAATACAAAAAACAGCGATAAATAAAAACATAATGCTGGTCGGGCTGTCAAAAACCTGCTCCTTGTTAACGACTACTGCCAACTCGATAATCGCGGCCATAGGAAATATCGCCGCAGAACACAACCTTGATAAAAAATGCTGGTATTGCGAGAACATTGCAGACGAAGATTCTTATCCTATCGATTTGACATTTGTTAAGTTAAACCCGTCTTCCAAGTATATATTTAGGTTGGATTTATTATGGGAACAGAGCAGAAGATTGAAGAGGGAAGAAAAAAGCCGCATAATCGGGGCAATAGCAAATGAGGCGAGGGGCAAAGCGTTTCCGGGCTACCCCTACGGTCTAATAGACGCGGATAAAAATGCAAGGGTTAGAAAACACGAAAGAGAAGCCATCCAGATGCTTTTGATATCCGAGATATCGAGGCTTGGAAAACTGAAGGAATTTGAAAGATTAATACGCGCAGTAGACGCGCACGAAAAATTGAACATCATAGTCGGTGATTAAATGGAAATTGTTGGACAAATCATTGCAGGAAAACAGGGGAACATATTGATCCGCCAGAAGGACAAGGCAACACTCGAATTGGGCGATTTACTGGTTGCAGAGCAGGACGACGGGGCAAAGTTAATCCTCCAGGTTTTCGACCTTCAATACGGGACGCAGATACCTTCGAAGAGCCTGGAACTCATGTCCGGTATGGATATAGAGGGGTACGGAGGCGATCTGGTATTCATCGAGGAAAAGCTGAGAAACTATATTTTGGCATCAGTCAAGGTCATAGCTTCGGTTACGCAGAAGGATATTCTTGTACCAAAAGTGCTGCCAAAATTTTTGGGAAGCATAAGAAGAGCCGAAAAGGACGATTTTTCCCTATTGGGAGTGCCGCACAACTCCATATTTCTCGGAAACATACGCAGCGGCAGCAAGATTCTCGACGTTCCTCTGTACTTAGATGGCAGGGATGTGTTTTCACATCATGTCCTGGTGCCCGCAACTACCGGAAGGGGGAAGAGCAACCTTATGAAAGTGATGCTTTGGGACGCGCTCGATAAAGATTATTGCGGCATAATGGTTCTGGACGCCCACGATGAATACTACGGCAGAAATAATATGGGATTAAAGGACCACTCAAAGGCAAGAGACAACCTTCTGTATTACACTACTACGAAACCGCCGCGCGGCGCAGTCAGCTTAATACTGAACATTAAAAATCTGAGACCATGGCACTTTATGGGTGTTGTTGAATTAACACCTGCCCAAAGAGAAGCACTTTACGTGTATTACAATGAATTTAAGGAGGGGTGGATATCCGAAATAGTCAGGGGTACTGACTTATTCGAGAGCAAAGGCGTGAGGTCGGAGACACTTGCCGTACTTAAAAGGCGGTTCGATGTTGTTCTTGGATTAGAATCTGAGAATGAGAGGATAATTTCAAGGTCTAACCTTTTCGTGGAGAGCGGCGGAGAAAGTACGGTTAAAGACATCGTAAATGCACTGGAGGGCAGCAAGAAGGTCATCATCGATACGTCGGTGTTCTCCGATGAAGTAGAATTGCTAATTGGGAGCATCATTGCCCATGCCATATTGGAAAGGCATAAGAAAGCAAAGAGCGGCGGCACGCTCGAAGAGAAACCTACAATATCCGTTCTTCTCGAAGAAGCCCCGCGTGTTCTAAGTGAAGAGGTCCTGAAAGCGGGCAACAACATCTATTCCACTATCGCAAGGGAAGGCAGAAAATTCAAGGTCGGTTTGATCGCAATCACCCAATTGTCCAGCATCATACCGAGGAACATATTGGCAAACATGAACACAAAAATCATCCTGGGAAACGAGATGGCATCGGAGCGGAGAGCGATAATCGAAAGCGCGGCCCAGGATCTTTCTACGGATGACAGAACAATTGCAAGCCTTGATAAGGGCGAGGCACTGGTCAGTTCGAATTTTACAAAATTTGCAATACCTATCAAAATTCCGCTGTTCGAAGAGTATGCAAAGAACAAGAAAGGCAGAGAAGCGGTCACGGGGTTTATCGGCTGAGTGTGGATAAAGACACAAATTAAATATATGGCAATAACATACCCGCTTACGCAATACAGATTGCTGTAATGGCATTGCAACATAGACACATTATCGAAAAAGGTGAAGGTTATGGTAAGAAAACCAGCAAGGATGTACACTCCGATAGCAGGACAAGTATACACTAGAAGAGAGTATATGGGCGGCGTACCTGCAAACAAAATAGTTCAATATGATGCTGGCAATCCTCGTGGAGATTTTCCAATCACGTTGACGTTACTGGTCAAAGAGAGCTGCCAGATACGCGACAGTGCTCTTGAGGCTGCCCGCATTACCGCCAACCGCGAGATAACGCTGGCGGCAGGTGAGACAGGCTATCACCTGAAAATACGCGTCTATCCCCATCATGTGTTAAGAGAAAACAAGCAGGCAATGGGCGCAGGTGCGGACAGGGTATCTATGGGCATGAGGATGTCGTTCGGCAAGGCGATAGGTACAGCGGCGAGAGTAAAGCCAAACCAGAAATTAATTACTCTGAGGACCACTGTAAATTGTTTCAAGGCAGCAAAAGAAGCGTTAAGAAAGGCATCGATGAAACTGCCGACGCCATGCTCGGTTATAGTGGAAAAGGGTGCGGAGTTAGTAAAGTAAACACTCTAAATTTCTATCAACCTTATTTTTCAATTATAAATTTAAATTTTACAAATAATGTTAATTTTATACTGTTTTCAAATCATGATATGCGTCAAGATACGCGGTTGATTGATATTATCGATAGGATACCGAAAACACTCTCGGCTCGACAATCATATTACTACATTCCAAACGTTTATTTAACCTATATGCTATAATTGCCCAAGGTGTTATTATGGTATTAGTTACAAACGCATATCTTTTGAAAAAGGCAGACGAAGGCGGCTACGCAGTCGGTGCATTCAATGCGAACAATATGGAAATGATCCAGGCAATAATCGAAACCGCGGAGGAAGAGAAGTCCCCCGTGATACTGCAGGCAAGCCAGGGCGCGATAAAATACGCGGGCTTAGACATGATTGTCGCAATGGTAAAATCCTGCGCCGAGCGGACAAAAGTCCCGGTATCGCTGCACTTGGACCACGGAACCGACTATGAACAAAACGTCAGGTGCCTCAGGGCAGGGTTCACGTCCTTAATGTACGACGGCTCCTCAAAGCCGTTTGAAGAGAACGTCGCCACTACAAAAAGAATCGTAGACATCGCACATATTGTGGGCGTATCAGTAGAAGCCGAAATCGGAAGGGTCGGCGGCACTGAAGAGCATATCGTGGTAAGCGAAGTCGAGGCCTTGATGACAGACCCAGGCGAGGCAAAGAAGTTCGCAGATTTGACTGGTGTAGATTCGCTTGCAGTCGCGGTAGGCACTGTGCACCGCATGATGACAAGGGAAGCAAAACTCGACTTTGACAGAATCGCCAAGATAAAAAAGCTGGTAAAAATACCTCTCGTACTGCACGGCGCGTCAGGAGTCCCGGACGACGGCGTTAAGAAGGCGATAGCCGCGGGCATAAGAAAAATCAATATCGCAACCGAGTTGAACAAGTCATTCACAAATGCAGTCGCAAAGGCGATAAAGGACGCACCGAGTGAGGTTGATCCGAGAAAGATGCTGACAAAAGGAAAGGAAGCGACGAAGGCTGCAGTCCGTGAGAAGATGAAGTTGTTCAATTCGTGTGGGAAAGCATGAATAATTCTCAATGATGTTTAATTTTGTCAATCGATTCGCCCTGATCCTAATCTGGAGTCGAGCAAACAATTTATTCGCTTAGTTGTGATGTTGGATATAGAGAAGTGATTGAAAATGCCACGCCTTAGAAAAGACTCCACGACCAAAGACAGGAAAAACCGAAAAAAAGGCAGACGCTATTATTCACAAAAAACCAAAAAACTGTCATGTCCTACGGTGAAACGACAGAGAGCAAAAGTTCTCCCCCCACAATATATCGCGTTCAAAGAAATACGTAACCAAATCGCAAGTGCGGACACGAAATATCGTTTTGGTCAGAAATTTATAAAAGTTTCTTGGATAGCTAATCAATTCTATTGCGAGAAACAACTCGATTTTAAAATGCGAGACACTCCTTTACTGAGCCAAAAGGCCAAAGATATCGCTGACGAACAGGATGCCAAAATGAAAATAGGTAGTGAAGGACACGATGCGGACTCCATCTTTTTTCAAAAAGTGACGGAAGAAAAAGTGTGGATAGACGCGTTTCGTGCGGATCGTGCAGAGCCGTATCGTTTAAAGGAGTTTTTCGAGTTGTGCTATCACAACGGAGTTCCAATCGCAGGTCAAATCGACGAAGTTGAGCTCAGAAACGGCAAAATTCTCACGCTCTGGGAATTCAAGTTCCGTGGAACAATGAGATTGTACGATAACGACAAAATTCAGGCACAAGTTTATACATATGTTCTTCAAAACATGGGCTTCGATATATCGGAGATGAAAATTAGGCTCGAATGCTTTCCTCCTGAGAAAAAGCAAATCGCCCTAATAGCCCGAAGATTCCTGCACAGGATACCCATTAAGATGAACGCGGTCGTCGAAGAACTTAGATACGACCCGGAAAAAACAAAGCAAAACCTTGACTGGGCGCTTCAGTACTGGAAATCGGAACGTGAGGCGGTTCCGACCTCACACACTGGAAAGTGCAAAAGTTGCAAGTATTTAGAGAACTGCAACGAGTCGCCCCTGAAAAAGAAACCTCAAACTGCTCAAACAAAGCTACTAGTATGAAATTTTAGCGTAAGATGTGGAGATTATGCGGACACAGAAAATAATAGGGCTCGACATCAAAACGGTAAAAAGCTCACCATACAACACCACAATTGATAAGACCGAAAGCGGTGAACACCAGTTTTTTTCATTTCAGGCATATTCAGAAGATTTTGGTATTGATTTTTTTTCTACATCTCCATCCGACATTGTGCAATTATTCTCGCGCCAATATGGAGGTGTAAAATTTATCACAGCTAATTTGCTTTTTGATATTGAAATCATATCAAAAATTTTACCTTCATCACGATTCAGGATCGAACGCAGTTACGAAAAATCAAAATTAATCAGTGCAGTAGTAAGAGATAATTATCATCACTGCTGGTACTTTTACGATGTGTTTTCGATGACTGGACAGTCTAGTCTAGATAAAATTGCGGAATTAATCGGGGAGAAAAGAAAGCCTAAACCTGAATATCTTGACGAACGCATGCCTTACCGCTGGGAGATGCCAGTTTTTGAGGACTATGTCGTGCATGATGTTAAGATGTGCTATGGAGTTGCAAAAAAATTATATTCAGACTACGGACTACTAAAGCCCACAGCAAGCAGTATGACTAGAGCACATATTAAAAAACTAAAGAGAAAACTAAAGACTGCTCAGAAAATCGGATTCGACATAGAACCATTTAACAATATGGTCGTCTTTGACCTCGAAACTACAGGGCTTTCATCACTCCGCCATGAGATCATCCAGATTGCCGCGGTACGCATATTGAACGGGGAAATACAATCAGACGATTTTTTCTTCTCTTATGTAAAACCAAAACACCCGATTTCCTGGTTCATATCTCATTACACTGGTGTCACAAACGAGCACGTAGAGAACGCACCAACACCGGAGAAAATTCTTCCAAAATTCTCCAAATACTGCGGCGATTCGCTTATTGTCGCACACAATGGTCTGAATTTTGATTTACCATTCATCTTGCATACTTGTGAACGTTATAATACTGGCATCAGAGCGGCACGATATATTGATTCGATGCACCTTTCTTGGAATGTTTGGGGACGGCACGACGTTTATTCTCACAATCTCGACAATGTAATAAAACGTCTCAGAATGTCCCAAAAAGGCATACAAAGACATGATGCGAGAGGAGATGTTGAAATAACAGCACGATGTGTTTGCCGTATGATGGAAAAACTTCGTGAAAAAAATGGGGTAGAACTTGGAATATACGGCTGTGTTTTGCCGCGAGTTTAGGAGACTGTAGGGAGCGTAACGAATTTTGCTGAAACTTCTACACCCCGTTATTTACCACATCGAGCACCCCACACCCGCGCCTTCTCCCCAAACCGCCTCGCGTTCGCACGCACACACAATCCGATTGGGGCGGGGGATTGGTGCACACGCCGCATACGGAGGATGGAGGATATGGCTTTCCAAAGGGTGGGGACAAATTGTCACCCCCCTCGATATAGCGACTGCTGGGGCAAGCAAAAAATCAACTTGCTGAAAACGGTTTTGAGTTGTCCGAAAAAATCGGACAACTGAAATTAACGTCACTGGATTGTAAAAAATACCTTACAGATTGCATCAATATTTCACCCCTTCCCACACACGCAATCGGATTGGGAATTGGGGTGCGCCCGCCGCGTATTCTGCCCATTGACTCTCCCCTCTCATCCCCCCACCAGTCTGCAGCGCACCGACGTTTTATGCCATCGTTTCCTACGAAGATATCAAAACATCTTTTTGCCAAAATAGTATAAAAGGTGGACAAACACCAAACTTTAAATATTGCCAGAATGATACTAAAGGTGGACACTCTATGAAAGCGTACTTAATAAAATTCAAGAAGGATTTAGATGCGGACTGGAAAGGCAGTTTGGTCAAGGTGAATCAGGTCAATAGGCCGAACGCTAAAGAGTGTTTGAGCAAGTTGGCCAAAGAAGGCGCGATAGAGAGGGTCGCCTGGGGTTGGTATTGGGTGCCCGCAAAAATAAAGGATGTTTGGGACTTCTTGCGGAAGGATAAGAACTTCAAAGTCGTGGCCGACCAAACGGCCGCGTCGTTATGGAACGCAGATTTTGTCCACAGGGACGTTTTCGTTGTAAAAGTAAAAGACAAATCCTATGCGAAGGCGTTGGTAAAGTTCGGCGCAAGCCGCGGCTGGCAAATTGACGCGGAATACACGAACGAGCGGTTGGATTTCAGGATTATAGATGGTTTACGCATTGAAAGCATGGAACAGACCATTGTTGACTGCTTGAAGCGCTACGCGTTCATGGACGCTTACGCAACGTTGTACTTCAACAGGAAAGAAATCAAGATTAGTCCGTTAGTGCAAAGGCATTATTGGGAACGCATGCCGCATCGCAACGTCAGGATAGGGCAGTTATTGGCGTATGGTTGGGCAAAGTTAAATGGAAAACATACGCGCGAGATTGACGACTGGTTCATAAGAGAGGGCGTTGATGAGGCTGTGGAGAAGGTGATTGACATTGGTTAAACAAATAGACGTGATGCGAAAGCGGGAAGATATTACCGCGGATTTCATCGAAATTATTTCAGAAAGAACGAAAAAGTTTACAGACCCTCCTATTACGGCAATCGGCGGGTATGCGCTGCGGGCGTATGTGCCGTTCAGGCGATATACACGGGACTGTGATTTTGTCATCCCGAAGACAGACGGCTGGCAAATTGATTCGATAAGCAAATGGTTTTCGGGCAAGATGAGTGAAGAAGCGTTTGAAAAGCGCGAAAAGTCAGGATTCCTTCGGTTGGCTATCAACATCGTTCATGGCAACAAAACCGCCAATGTTTCAATCGACTTCATAGAAGGCGAAGTGCGCGGGAGAAAAGACGGACAGCTCATTTTGATTGACCGAAAGTTCATCGAGAACAGAAAAGATGCGACGCTGCTGATTGGTTCAAAGGAGATTAAGACATTCGTGCCGGATTATACGGATTATCTCATACTAAAAATAGTTTCGAGCAGGCCAAGCGACGTGCGGGACATTGTCGCTCTGGTATGGAAAAGAGGAATACCCGAAAACATCGGGAAGAGATTAGAGGAGATTGTACCTGAGTCCGCAATATTTGAGAAGAACATAAAGGAAATTATAATACCCCGTATTTCGGACGAGCAATTTGTCAATTCTTGGCGCGGCACCTTTGTCACAACAGAATTCAATGAGAACGTGAAGGAAGATGTGCTGAAAGAAATCCGAAAATTAGCGGAGGAATAATTAAATGTATTTGTATATCACTTCGGAGCCTTCTACATGAAACTAAAGACCGTTTCCAAAATCGGATTCGACTGCGAACCCTTTAACGACATGGTAGTCTTCGACCTCGAAACTACAGGCCTTTCTTCGCGCCGACACGAAATTATCCAGATTGCCGCGATGCGGATATCGGATGGGGAAATACAGCCTGACGATTCTTTCTTCTCTTATGTAAAACCGCAAGCTTCCATTTCCCGTTTTATAACCTCCTATACGGGCATTACGAATGAAGACGTAAAGGATGCACCTATGCCCAAGGACGTTCTTCCCGATTTCTCAAAATACTGCGGCGACTCGCTGCTTGTTGCGCACAATGGCCAGAGGTTCGACCTGCCATTTGTCATGCGTACGTGCGAGCGGCACAACATCAAGACCAGGCGCACGCATTATATAGATTCGATACACCTCTCCTGGAATGTATGGGGGCGGCGTGAAGTGCCATCTCACAATCTTGACAGCGTAATATCGCGCCTCAAAGTATCTGACGACGGCGTAAAACGACATGATGCGCGCGGCGATGTAGATCTGACTGCCAAATGTGTTTGCCGTATGATAGATAAACTCGGCAAGAAAACCCGCGATACAGAACTCGGGATTTATAGCTGTGTTCTGCCGCAACTTTAATGTAAAATTCAACACAAAAATTACTCCCCATGGTGGAGTGTGGTTTCTATCGCTCTGCAAAATAGGGTAATAATTATATACCTATTACCCCATTTATGGTTGTAATTACCCCATTTCCGTTCGGCCCTGCCGCCTAAGATTGTTTGCTTATTGCTCGGGGTGTTTTCCCGGAGTTCGATGTGTCGAACAATGGACAATGGGGGAGGAAGTCGAAAATCCATGAGTTCCCTGACACGAAAGTACATCAACAGCATCAAATTTTCCTCAGACCACGTTGCCACACTTCGGATGATTGGCGAGTACAAAGGGAAACAGGAACTTTTTGGCAAACGTTCGCCTGAAGCGCTCAAGACAATGCGAAGCCTTGCCATAATCGAATCCACGGAATCGTCCAACCGCCTCGAAGGCATCACAGCCGAGCGCGGAAGGGTGCGTGGGATTATGCTCGGCTCCGCAACGCCCGAGAGCAGGCCTGAGCAGGGGATTGCTGGATACCGGGATGCCCTGGCGCGGATACACGAGTCCTGGGAAGGCCTGGAATTTGACACTGCATTGATAAAACGCCTTCACGAGATTATCAACAGCTATATGCCTGAAAGCGGAGGACGTTGGAAGACGAAGGACAATCTCATAATCCAAAAATGGTATGATGAAAAAAGCGGGTTGGAGCAGGATCGCGTGCGTTTCAGGCCGACATCCGCAAAAGAAACCCCCAAGGCCATGGAACGTTTAGTGAAACAGTATGCTGATGCTGCAGATGACAGTCACGACCCGCTTGTGATAATCCCGCTTGCAGTGCTGGACTTTCTCTGTGTACATCCGTTCAGGAACGGAAACGGCCGCGTAGCCCGCCTGATTACGCTTTTGCTCCTTTATCGGGCAGGTTATCAGGTCGGGCGATACATAAGCCTTGAACGCATATTTGAGGAGAGCAAGGAAAGTTACTACAATACGCTGGAGACGTCGTCGGCTGGTTGGCATGACGATAAACACAACCCCCTGCCTTGGCTCACATATTTTTGGGGAGTGTTGATAAGGGCATACCGCGAGTTCGAGGGTCGCGTGGGAACGGTAACGACTAGGTGGGGCGCAAAAACAGAGCAGATAGAGCTTACGATAGAAAGGCAGGCAGGCGAGTTCTCAATATCTAACATAGAGAGTGCCTGCCCTGGTATTAGCAGGGTTATGATACGCAATGTTATGAGACGGCTGCGCGACGAGAAAAAAATAAAGCCCGTTGGTGCAGGCAAAGGCAGGGGTGCTAGATGGATGAAACAGAAACAGCAACAGACAAAACCAGCATCACAATCTTAGAATAAACTCCTGCAAACTTCCGAACTCAGTAAACGTTATTTATCCATTAACAGATGGGGAGAGCATGCAACTTATAGTCAAACCAGGCGTACTCGCCGGCGAGATTACCGCGCCCCCGTCTAAAAGTTATACACACCGAGCATTTATCATGGGCGCACTCGCAAAAGGTAAGACAACAGTCCAGTCGCCGCTTTATGGTGATGATACATATTCTACGCTTTCTGCAATATCTGCGCTCGGTGCGGATGTGGACACTGGAAAAACATCGTGCACAGTCTCGGGCAGAGACATGCATACGCCGGACGACATCATAAACGTCAACAATTCTGGCACCACTTTAAGGTTAATGGCCGCAGTAGCTTCGCTGTTGGACGGTATGGCTGTATTTACAGGCGATAAATCCATCCGCTCCAGGCCTATGCAGCCCCTGCTCTCTGCTTTAAACGAACTGGGCGCGGAATGCGTCTCTATCAAAAATAACGGATGCGCCCCGATACTGACTAGAGGACAGATAAAAGGAGGCATGACCTTCATCTCCGGCGATATAAGCTCCCAGTTTATCAGCGCTTTATTGATAGCCTGCCCCTTCGCAAGAAAAGATACGATTATAATGCTTGCCTCTCCTTTGAAGTCGCGCCCTTATGTTGATATTACGATAAACGTTCTTAAAAGTTTTAAAATATCAGTCAAAGAGGAACCCAATTCGTTTTATGTCAAGGGAAGCCAAAGCTGCAAAGGCATACGATACAAGATACCTGGCGATTTTTCATCTGCGGCATTTCCGCTGGTTGGCGCTGCGATTACAGGCGGAAAGACGACTGTCAAAAATATAGATTATGGCGGGCCCCAGGGTGACAGGGTGATAATAGACATATTGCAAAAATTTGGAGCAAAAACCGTTGCCGAAAAAGACTCTGTAACCGTAAGCGGCGGCGATTTAAGCGGCATAAGTATCGACTGCTCGGACATCCCGGATTTATTCCCCATACTCTCCGTACTCGGTGCTTGCGCGAAAGGCAAAACCACGTTAAAGAATGCCAAGCATGTGCGGTTCAAAGAGAGCGACAGGATATCGACCATGTATAACGCACTAAAGAAAATGGGCACTGATGTAAAAGAGATGGAAGACGGTTTGATAATCAAAGGTACGGGAAAGATAAAAAGCTGCACCATAGATTCTTTGGGAGATCACAGAATACTAATGGCATGTGCTATTGCAGGCCTTAGAAGCGACAAAGGGATTAATATCACGGAGCCGGAATGTTATCGCGTTTCCTATCCTGCATTCTTGGATGACATGAAGAGACTTGGAATGAAATTTGAGATTAAAAAATAATAAGTTTGATATGAATAGGCAGAGTGAGCTGTATCTAGGAAGTGAAAGAAGATGATGAATGAAGAGGAATTCAGCAATTGGTACAACGACATAATTGAGCGTGCCAATCTAAGCGACAAGAGATATCCGATAAAAGGCATGAACGTATGGACGCCGTACGGCTGGAAAGTCATGACAAACATCGACAGACACATGAGAAACGAGATGGAAAGAACAAAACATGATGAGGTTTGCTTCCCGCTACTTATTCCTGAAGATCAATTCGCCAAGGAAGCAGAACACATAAAAGGATTCGACGAACAGGTATATTGGGTTACGCACGCTGGCAAAAACCAGCTTGACGTCCGCCTTCTTCTGAGGCCTACAAGCGAGACTGCGATGTATCCTATGTTTTCCTTGTGGGTGAGATCGCACGCAGACCTGCCTCTCAAGATATTCCAGATTGTGAACACGTTCCGTTATGAAACAAAGCAGACGCGCTCATTTGTCCGCGTCAGGGAGATACATTTCTTCGAGGCCCACACCTGCCATGCAGATTTCGAGGATGCGGAAAGGCAGATAAAAGAGGACGTCGAAGTGATGGACAGGTTATCTAAGAAGCTATGCCTGCCGTATCTTTTGAGTAAAAGGCCGAATTGGGACAAGTTTGCAGGTGCGGTATATACGCTCGGCGTGGACATCTTCATGCCGACCGGAAAAGCCCTCCAGATAGCTTCGATTCACCAGTATAAAGAGAACTTCTCGAAAGCATACAATATAAAATACGAGGACGAAAACGGAAATCATAAGGATGTTCATCAGACTACATACGGCATGAGCGAGCGAGTGCTCGGGGCGGTTATAGGCGTGCACGGCGACAAGAAGGGGCTGATAATGCCGCCCTCGATAGCACCGATACAGATAGTTATAATCCCAGTATTGGCAAAGGGAAAAAATGAAGAGATATTAAAGAAGAACAGGGAGTTGAAAGAGGAGCTAAATAACAATGGCTTCAGGGCATTTCTCGACGAAAGGGACATCAGGCCAGGAAGCAAATATTTTGATTGGGAGATAAAAGGCGTGCCTATAAGAATCGAACTCGGGCCAAGGGATATTGAAAACAAGGTCGCCATTGTAGTCAGGCGGGATACCGGCAAGAAAATAGAGATAAAGAGAGAAAAACTGATAGACGTATTGAAAAAAATTATGGACGACATTTCAACGGAACTATACAAAAAAGCGGAAGCGCAGCTAAAGAACAATATACTTTCTTGCAAGACGATAGACGAAATAAAAAGTGCGGAGAGTTTTGTAAAAATCGATTGGTGCGGGAACGACGACTGCGGCCAGAGGATATGCGAGGAATCAGGTTTCACTATGCTGGGGACGCCTGTAAACAGCGAAAAATTGGATAAGCAAGCGAAGTGCGTGCTCTGCAATAAAGAGGCGGCCACAAAAGCGTATATGGCCAGGACGTATTGAGTGCAAGTGGTCGCTGTCCGAAACACAACTTCCATTTCTATATTTTATTCCCGTCTTGGCAATAACAGTTCCGGAGTGTTGCCATAAAACAATTAATTGTACTCATCCCAGCTTTTAACTTTTAAATCTTTAAGCGAATTCTTATGAATTGTCTCTACAAATCTTTTTGCGAATTGCAAATTGGTTATTAAGGGGACACCGAAATCAACAGTTTTTCGCCGTATGAGATAATCATTGTCAAGCTCTTCTTTTTCAATGTTTTTGGGTATGTTTATCACTAAATCGATTTTCCCGTCGGATATATAGCTGAGTGTGTTCGGCTCCTTATTCTCCAATGGCCAGTGCAGAACTTCTGATTTGATATCATTGGCGTTCATAAAATCGGCTGTTCCCTGGGTAGCGTAAAGCTTGAATCCCATGTTATCCAAGATTCTTGTGCAGTCCAAGAATTCAGCTTTGCTCTCGACAGGCCCCGTAGACAACAAGACGCTCTTTTTCGGCAATCTGAAACCTACGGAAAGCAATCCCTTCAAAAAAGCCTCTTCAAAATCGTCGCCCAAGCACGCCACCTCCCCCGTAGAAACCATTTCTACGCCTAGTACGGGGTCCGAGCCTTTTAACCTGGTAAAAGAGAACATCGGTGCCTTTACGCCCACATAGTCCAAATCAAAAGAGGATTTGTCCATCTTTGCAATACTCTTGCCCATAATGCTCTTTGTGGCCAGGTCTATAAAATTTATTTTGAAGACCTTGGAGATAAATGGGAAGCTTCTTGAAGCCCTCAGATTGCATTCGATGACCTTCACGTCGTTATTTTTGGCTATAAACTGTATGTTAAACGGGCCGTTTATTTTCAGGGCTTTTGCTATTTTTTTCGTTATTCTCTTGATGCGCCTCATCGTTTCCAAGTAAGTTCTTTGAGGGGGCAATACCATCGTTGCATCGCCGCTGTGCACACCGGCATTTTCGACGTGTTCGGAAATGGCGTAACAGTACAAATCTCCCTTGGTGGCAACGGCATCTATCTCTATTTCCTTGGCATCTGTGATAAACTTGCTGATAACGACAGGATACTCCTGGCCGACGTCCAACGCCTTTTTTAAATACTCCCTCAACTCGTTCTCGTTCAAGGCGACGCTCATTGCGGCACCGCTTAGAACGTAACTGGGCCTGACTAAGACGGGGTATCCGACAGATGTTGCAAATTTTTCCGCATCCTTTATGCTGGTCAGCTCCTTCCATTGGGGCTGATCTATCTTCAGTTTATCCAGTAGCTGGGAGAATTTGTGTCTGTCTTCGGCACAGTCGATGCTTAGTGGAGATGTTCCCAATATCCCGACGCCGTTATTATGCAGCCTCAACGCCAGGTTGTTGGGAGTTTGGCCGCCCATTGAAATTATTATCCCTAGCGGTTTCTCTTTTTCATAGATGTCCAAAACTCTTTCGAAAGTAAGTTCCTCAAAATAAAGGCTGTCGCAAATATCGTAGTCTGTGCTGACCGTTTCCGGATTGCAGTTTATCATTATTGTATTGTATCCCAAACTCTTCAATGTGACTACAGCATTTACACAGCACCAATCAAATTCCACGGAGGAGCCTATGCGGTAGGTACCGCTGCCCAAAACAGCAACTTGATTTTTTTCTTTGAAATGAATATCGTCGTTACATCCGTTGTATGTCATATAGAGATAATTGACCTTCGTTGGAAATTCCGCTGCCAAGGTATCTATCTGTTTCACATACGGAATTATTTTCAACTTTTTTCTTAACCGCCTTACTGTCATTTCATCGCTTTTTGTGAGCATGGCCAACTGTTTATCTGAAAACCCTTTTTGCTTTGCTTCCTTCAATAAGGACGGTGGCAAGCACTCGAGACTATGCTTCTTCAATTCGTTTTCCATATCGACTATGTTTTTGATTTTGTATAGGAACCAAGGATCGATCGTAGTAAGTTTGCGTATCTCCTCCACAGAATATCCTCTCTTTAACGCCTCCACTATGGCGAACATTCTTTTGTCGGTAGGTTCTTTCAGTTCCTTCTCGATATCATTGAAGGTGAGTTCATTGCAGACGAGGCCGTTCATCCCTGTGTCCAGCATTCTGATCGCCTTTTGGAGAACCTCTTCAAAACTTCTTCCGATTGCCATGACCTCCCCGACAGACTTCATCTCGGTGCCGATGTTAGCGCTTACTTTTCTGAATTTCTGTAAGTCCCATCTCGGATATTTCAGGATCACGTAATCTAAAGCGGGCTCAAAACAGGCTGATGTTTTTTTCGTTACAGTGTTCTCTATTTCAGTTAAAGCGTAGCCGAGGGACAACTTGGTCGCGATAAACGCCAGCGGATAACCGGTTGCCTTGGAGGCCAGAGCGGAACTTCTGCTCAATCGGGCGTTGACCTCTATTATCCGGTAATCTTCCGATTTGGGATCCAGTGCAAATTGTATATTGCATTCGCCGACTATTCCGAGGTGTCTTATCAGTTTTATGGATATGGACCTTAACTTAAAATTCTCACGGGCGTTTAATGTTTGCACTGGTGCGACGACTATGCTCTCGCCAGTATGGATTTTTACAGGGTCGACATTTTCCATGGAACAGATAGTTATGCAGTTATTATAGCAGTCCCTGACGACCTCGTATTCTACTTCTTTCCAGCCCGACAGGCACTCTTCTATCAAGACCTGTTTTGTAAATGAAAACGCCCTCCTCGCCAGGTCGACTAATTCCTCTTTGTTGCGGACTATGCCAGAACCCAATCCGCCGAGGGCATACGCCACCCTGCACATGATCGGATAACCGATTTTTTCCGCCATTTTTACAGCTTCGTCTATGCTACTTACTGCCCTGCTCGCCGGAACCTTGAGACCTGCCTCCATTACTTTTTTAGCGAATAGCCCCCTGTCCTCTGTGTTTCGGATAGCCTCGACAGGAGTTCCCAGGACTTCCACACCATACTTCTTAAAAATACCTTTTTCGGCTAATTCGACGCCGACATTCAATGCTGTTTGGCCGCCGAATCCGAGCAGTATGCCGTCCGGCCTTTCTTTTTTGATAACTTTTTCAACAAAATAAATGTCGATCGGAAGGAAGTATACCTTGTCCGCCAAATAATCTGATGTTTGAATGGTTGCGATATTCGGATTGACTACGACTGTTTTGATTCCTTCTTCCTTTAATGCCTTGATCGATTGGCTGCCCGAATAATCAAATTCCCCGGCCTGTCCTATCTTTAACGCCCCCGAACCTAAGATCAAAACTTTTTTTAAGTTCTTCATCGCGATATCGCCCTCACGAACATGTCGAACAGAAACTCGGTGTCATCCGGTCCAGGAGACGCCTCTGGATGAAACTGCGCGCCGAAAAATGGCTTTGAGATGTGGGCAATGCCCTCGTTTGTTCTGTCGTTATTATTAGAGAACCATTCCCGCCAATCTTCGGTCAATGTGCCAGCGTCAACGGCATAGCCGTGATTCTGGGAGGTGATATAGCATTTTTTGGTTCCAACCTCTACGCAAGGTTGATTTTGGCCTCGATGGCCATATTTCAGTTTATATGTGTCGGCGCCGGCTGCAAGGCCCAATATCTGAGAGCCAAGGCAGATGCCGAGGATGGGGATATTTTTGGACAGGGCTTCCCGGACATTCTTTATCGTTTCCTTGCATATTTTGGGGTCCCCCGGCCCGTTTGATATTATGATGCCGTCTGCTTTTTCTCTTAAGAAATTATAGTCCCAGGGGCATCTAATGACTGTTATATATCTCTTTAAAAACGCCTTTATTATGCTATTCTTTACGCCGCAATCAACGAGCACGACTTTTTTATCGCCTTTTTTGTATATGATGGGTTTTTTGATGCTAATTTCCGCTACCAAATTTCTTTTATTTGGATTTTCGAATCCGATGTTTTCTTTGCCGTAAATAATTTTTCCGAGCATCGTCCCTTTTTCCCTTAGTTTTTTTGTCAGTTCTCTAGTATCTATACCATATATCCCGGGAACGTCGTACTCCGTCATCCATTCAGAGAGAGACTTTTTAGCGTTCCAATGCGAATATTTTTCAGAGCGATCTGCCACTATCAGACCTTGAATCTGCATTTTGTCCGATTCAAAATACTTTAGCAAGTTGTCCTCTTTTTCGTTTCCCGGAACACCGTAATTGCCTATCAGAGGATATGTCAAAACCAAAATTTGCCCCCTGTACGAGGGGTCGGTTAGGCTTTCTGGATAACCGACCATCCCGGTATTGAAAACAACTTCTCCGCTTACGATAGTTTTAGACCCGAAAGAATATCCGTGAAAAACAGAACCGTCTTCGAGTACTAATTTTGCTTCCGTTTCCTTCATCCTGAGCCCGTCCCATATTGTATGCGGGAATTAAAAAGTTATGTATCTTCAATTCGTAAACTACACGCACCTATAGATGCGTGCGTTTCCGAATTTGGACAATCTGTACATCCCGCCCTTGAAAGGCGGGCGTTGCTGTCCAAATTCGTAAAATACGGCCCCTACAAAAACTGTTCGTCCATATCCATTTTAAAGAGTCATATTCTTTTGACTTGCTGGTCTGCCTGTTGCTTTTAGACTATAGGCGCACTTCAGCTTTTACGAATTTGAGCAGAAACGCCCGACCTTTTAAGGTCGGGATGTATGGATTGCTCAAATTCGTATAACGCACGCACCTTTAGGTGCGTGTAGTTTACGCGCCCCGCATTTCAAAGCTAGCTTAACTGCTTCCTCCGGGGTTTTCGCGACAATAAACAAGTTTTTATCAACGGTTCCAGCCGAAGGGATGTCCCATGTTTTAAGCGCTATTATCGGCGTGCCTACGTTCAATCCGAAGGCTATTTCCGACAGTGTGCCGTATCTTCCGTCTACTGCTATACACACATCAGCGGTTCTTACGATTATTGTGTTCCTTGCGAAGCTGATTCCCGTAGCGATTGGGATATCCACATAGCGGTTCGCATCTTTTTTACTGGTTCCAGGCAGTATTCCTATTGTAATTCCGCCTGCACTTTTGGCGCCTTTGCACACCGCTTCCATCACACCGGTTAGGCCGCCGCAAATCAATGTCGCACCGTTTTCTGCGATCTTTTTTCCAACTTCTTCTGCGATTTTATAAATCTCATCAGAACACGATGCGCCGCCGATAACTCCGATTATCATAGTATCGTTATCCAACAGGCATTAGACGATTAAATATTTGGCGATGTTGATTCAACTTCAATCTTGCTATTCAAAATGCGCTGTTTTTTACAGGTTTATCCCAAAATTCCTATACATTATGTAGGTTGATATCAGATATCCTATAATCGCACCAGTATTCAAAAATGGTAGGCCCGCATGTGCCTTGCCTTTTCCCACAAGCGTGCTTAGAATCAAGAGCGCAATAAGGGAGCCAATCATTGTGGAAACAGCCACTATCAGATTCCTTGAGATGCCAAAAATAAGCCTTCCCGGCTCTAAGAACGTAAGCGCGGAGACTGCCAGTATACAGGGGATTACAATATCCCCCAAGCCAAGAAACATCGCTTCCCTCTCTTCGCCATCGTCTAATTCTTTTTTTAGCGATCCCTGCTTAAGGAACGAGTAATCCTTCGTCTTGGGTATGACTACAAGCACGGGTAAATGCAGATCTGTAACGCCGTCTGCAAGGGTTATCATATGTTTGGTCTTGTATACTGAAATAGCGTCGTAGATGGCGAGGGCTACTAATAATATTATAACTGGAAGTATAGCCAAAGATATGCCAAATATTGCTGCCGCACCCGCGGCTACGATTATACCCACACCGTCCACTACATACCATTCTGGATATTTATACAACCACCATACAAGAAGCACAGATAATGCCAAAGCGATAATTGTAGAGAGCGTAGATGGGAAAACAAACTCTAAAAACGGATAGAATACATAAAAAAGCGTTGCGCCTATCGACGCGAGTATAATCAGTTGTATCAACCTTTTCTTTCCATATTTGATTATTATCAATAAAATGACTGTAAATGTTAGGATAATGGCTCCGAAGAAAAGGATATTGGACATTGATTCCGGGTCTTCGAATGCCTCCATATTTTTTGCTTTGAATAGATACGATAAGCCGATTGCTATGCTTTGCGAAACTACGAACAGGCAGGCCATTTTGATTGCAGGGACAGCTTCAGCAAACGTCCGACCTTCTTTTTTAGGTGGTGTACTTGACTTTTGTGATGAAGCGCTATATTGATTGTTTTCTATATGATTCGTTTCATCTAATTCTTCCATTTTTTCTACCATACCAAAGGTGTGATAGCGGTTTCTATATTTATTGATTCTGCAGCGTAGATACTGCAAAAAATAGATAAGGAAAACTAGGTATCCTATTTTTTAATGATATTAGCATTGTCGGTCTTTGTATTAACATACGTCTTGATCTCAATTAGGCGGTTTAAGAAATTCAGAATAGAGCGTCCAGCCGCAGCATTATTGGGTGCCGCGCTGATGGTATTGTTTGCCGTAGTAACACCGCAAGAAGCCATAAATGCAATCAGGACGCACATAGACACTATCATCCTTTTGCTCGGAATGATGTTGCTCGTCGTCATACTGGAATTCTGCGGCTTCTTTGACATTATCTCGCTGTACATAGTAAAACATGCAAAGTCACCGTTTGGATTTTTGGCTATGCTGATGGCAGTTACCGGCACCCTGTCCGCACTTATATTAAACGACAGTGTTGTTTTGTTATTTACGCCCATACTGGTGAAGTCGTGCAGGCTGATAAAGACGAATCCCGTACCGTACCTGATAGCAGAGGCGTTTGCGGCAAACATAGGGAGCGTGGCTACACCCATAGGCAATCCACAGAACGCATACATAGCGATTAAGTCTGGAATTTCGTTTACAGAGTTCACGATAAGGCTTCTCCCTGTTGCCATAGTCTGCCTTTTTATCGGAATAATCGTAACTTGGTTTGTTTTTAGAAAGGATTTTATAGCGAACACTGACCTTGTAATAAAAAGATTGAAGTTTCTAAACGTGCATTGGCATGTGTATCGAGAGGAAATAATTGAACAAAACAAAGATGGTTATAAAAACTCAATTAACAATTTGAAAAACAGCACGTCATTATATCTGGCAATCGCAATCCTTGTTTCCGTATTCATAGGCTTTTTGTTTGTTCAGGAAATGTTTATCGTGGCTATAATCGGCGGCTGCGTTGCGTTATTCTTTGTTCCGCTCTTGGGAAAGGTAAAAACGAGATTCGTCCTAAAGAACATAGATTGGGGAATACTTCTGTTCTTTGCAGGTTTGTTCGTAGTTTTGGCAGGCGTGGAGAAAGCAAACGTTTTCTCCTGGTTTGACAAGGAGTATCTGCAGACTACGACTTCGCTGTCTCTCGTCTCTGCCATATTGTCTAACTTAATCAGCAATGTTCCTGCAGTGATGCTTATCGCTTCCATTTCATCCTATCAACTTTCACAGCAACTATGGCTTGTACTTGCAGCTTCATCTACACTTGCCGGTAATGCCACTATTTTGGGCGCTGCTGCGAATATAATCGTCGCGGAGGCTGGAAGCGTTATGGGTGTAGAGATAGGTTTCTGGAAATTTATGAAGGCCGGAATAATTGTTACTATGCTTACACTGATAGCATCTATTTTGATGCTGTCGCTGATTTAGCAATTTTTTAATAGCAGGGTAAACAATACTCTAAAAGTGCGTCTTGATCCGAACTCAGATGCTAGAAAGAAGATACGCAGATTCATTAATAAAATGCCGGGCCTGCATTTGAGGGAAATTCAGAGAGAATTGAACATCCCCCTCGGTACGTTGAACTATCATCTCCGCTGTTTGGAAAAGAGCGGCACGATAACATCAAAAAAAGAAGGCAAATATAAGCGTTATTGTCCGATGGGGGAAATAACTGCTGTCGACAGGGAGATACTTTCTATTTTGCGTCAGACGATCCCGAGAAGAATTATTTTATGCCTCTTGGTTAATCCGGACATCACAAAAAAAAATATTTCCGGCCAACTTGGGATCAGGGAATCCACCACCATGTTCCATCTAAGAAAATTGATGAAATACAATTTGGTGAAACAAGAGAAACAGGGGAGAGAAAACATATATTCCGTGGTAAACGAGGTCGGCATATCGAGAATACTCATATCGCATAAACCGAAATTCTGGTAGTCGCAATTTATTCGATGCGAAACTAAATAGAAATTTTTGCGTCTATATTTTTAGAAACATAAACGACTCATGGGTGCAGCTCTTCCCAAACCTTTGTAAATTCATCAACCAACTTATCGAGAAAGGTCGGCTTATGGTCCATGATGATTTTGACAACCTCGTTCTCATTCGGAACAAGGTATTCTACTTCCCGCCCGATCTTGCGTTGAGTTGTTATCCCGCTTTTTGTTAAGTTTTTCAAGTGAAACGATATTGTAGATGGAGAGAGGTCGAATTGGTTTAGTATATCCTTGTGTTTGACGCCGGGGTTTAGAAGCAGATATAAAATTATCCTTCTTTGAACATCCTTTCTCAATGCAGATAATATAATTTTTCCTGCAGAGCCGATTTTGCCCGCAGTGTAATAGCGCTTGTACCTGCCGTCGGCCTTCGAACTGATCAAGTTGTCCTTTTCTAAGCGGGTCAGTTGGTATTGGAGCGTGCCAGTCGGTATGTTATCCAATTGCCGCTGTATCTTCCTGAGGTGTAGTCCCGGATTTTTATTGATACACCTATATATCCTTCTTGCTGTTTCCAACTCCAGGACAGGCTCATCCATATCCGCACCTATTTCTTCAGGGCTACATAATAGAGCAGCAGGAGAATGATAACGTCAAAAAAACCCGCTACAATATTAGAGGAGATAATGCTGTTGCCCATAAAAAGCAGGTATGTGGCAAGCATGCCCTTAACAAAGAATGCCCCGAAGGCAAGGCACACATAAAGCATCTTCCTGCTGGCAGTTCTCTTATACGATACTGCAGCTATTATTAAAAGAACAAGGGAGAATACCGTAATCCACGCCGTGAAAATTTCTTCGATGTATTCCATAAAGACACCAAAAGGGAATAATCGAGGGGGGATAAAACTCTTGTTCTGAACGCGCCTACTCCCCTTTAGATCCTTTTTTTCTAATGTATATGGTAAAAGCGATTAAGGCTAGCGCGAACGCTCCTCCGAACGTGTATGCATATGGATTGTGCTTTATGAATTCTATAATTGCCGCGCTAATCTGAGGTATCTGGTTTTCATTTACGCCGACGCTTGGATCGTGAATAATTTTTCTAGTTTCTTTATTGTATGGGTAGCTCAAGTAAAGCTTCATTTTATTGTTTTCTATTGCGTAAGATGCGGACACAGTTAGATCGACGTAGCTGGTTTCGTTATAGCCGATTGCATTACTTGACCAGGCATAATATCCGTGCTCAATGCCATTTGTGTCCGTGAATCCAACCTTCTGAATCTGAGCACTCGACGCATTAAACTGCTGAACATTTCCGCTTGTTTTTATTGTTTTGTTTCCATCCGCCTCAAATAAGGTGTATTGGTGTTTGTTCGTCTCATCGGAGAGTGTCTGTTCAATCGCAATGTTTGTAACATCTTTTAATAACGGCAATCCGAATTCTATATCTATCTTTAATTCCACCCCGCCTTTAAGAGTATAAAAATTTGAGATGTTAGTAGAACGGCTGGCGATTGTGTATTTAAATGCAACTGTTCCGTTAACTACTTCATTGTTTCCCTTCAATTGAACGCTCGACGTGCTTATTTGAAACTGAAGGAATCTTCCGAGATATGGATTTCCCGAGTAGGTTATTCCGTCCAATCGCCATTTGGAATCTGCGAAATCTCCTACATACACGGGCACACTACCGCTATAGAAATTGCTCGTTGAATTATATGCAATCAATCCTTGGTAAACAATCTTGAACCTGGCACTGGTTCCGTTATCCTGGGTGTAATAAAAAGTAACTTCGGGGGAGGATGTATTAATCACTGCCTCAAAAACATCGGTTTGTATCTTTATCGCGTTCTCCTCTATTGTAGCGGTAGGTATGTAGCGATCGCCGCCGCCATCCGTTCCGGGTTGTGAGAAATCAGTCGAAGAATAGTGTCCGAGGAGCCTAAGCGTTTTGTCCATCCATACGCTTTTGTTGTCTATAGATTCAAGGTGAAGTTTTACAGAGAAAGAAGCGTTTCTCTCGTAGAGCATGTGTATCTTGCCCGCGTCAAATTTCAACCAGACTGTGTTTTCGCCTGAATTTAAAGACGATATATTGCAGTCCCAGCCGCATAATTTGTTTATGAAGTACAAATCCCCGTCCAAACTATAGTCACCCGGCATTGTGACATTGACAGTAATGCCTACCATCAAATAGTCGAAGAAACCATCGCCTGTCGTGTCCGAGCCATAATCACCGTAGATTTCCTTTATAACACATGTTTGAGTACCAGTACTATCTGATGATACGGCAGGTAAACTCACCAGCATACTGAAAAGTACGAATAACGTGCATATAGAGGCACCAAATTTCTTTAGATTAGGCATACTATTCACATAAAAGAAGTAGAATAACTGGGTTAATAATCTTTTTGAGACAAACATCGAACGATTTAGTATGCTGTGGTAGTGTTATGGACAACTATTCCTGTTTCATTTGCACCATTAATCTAAACCAAAAAACTAATAATCCTTCGACGCATTCCAGTCGAGGTTGATATTATGTCTGTTAAATTATTCTATAAACAAGGATGCAAAAACTGCCCCCAGGCAAAAGCTTTGTGCCAGAAATTGGAGAAGGACGGGGCGAAGGTGCTTTATTACGATGTAGATACCGTGGACGGACTGGCGGAAGCAAGTTTTCATGAAGTAATGGCGACCCCAACGATTGTCGTTGTAAACAGCAAGGACACCGAGTTAAAATCCTGGCGCGGCACTACTCCAACCGCGGAAGAAATAAAAAAAGTGCTGAAGGAAAAGTAACATCAAACATCATTTAAAACTGAATTATATGAAACTCGAAGTAAAAGGCCTGATAGAATCATCGCTCCTGGATTGGGACGGGAAGATAGTTTCTACTATATTTTTACCAGGGTGTAATTTTAGATGCCCTTATTGTTATAATCATAAATTGGTGCTTGCACCGAAGAAGATGAGAACAATTCCGCTAAATAGAATCAAAAGACACCTTCTGAAACACGGGGATTTCATAGATGGTGTTTGCATAACCGGCGGAGAGCCGACCATTCATAAAGACCTGCCGGAGTTGCTGCGTGAGATTAAGGGACTGGGTTTTTTGGTGAAATTGGATACAAACGGCTCCAATCCGGAGATGCTGCAGCATCTTATCGATGAGAGACTTGTGGATTACATCGCTATGGATTTGAAAGCACCTTTGAAATTTGCAAAATACAAAAAAGCGACAAACAAAAACCCCAATTTGAAAAATCTAAAAAAGAGCATAAACATAATCATGAGTTCCGGCATCGGGTACGAATTTAGGACGACTGTTGTTCCCACAATAGTAGAGCTGGATGACATACCCGAAATCGGAAAAGCCGTTAAGGGTGCCAAACGAATCGTCTTTCAGCAGTTTGTACCAAAAGATGCCATGAACAATAAATTAAGGGAGATAAAACCGTATAACAGAGAAGACGTAGAACGATTTGCGGCAAAGGCCTTAAAATATGTCCATGATCTACGAATCCGAGGGCAATAATGTTGGGCTATTTCGCTGAATCTACGAACTGCAATCAAAGAGGGAAAGTGATATGACATTTAAATGTGAAATCAAGATTCGTTACAAAAACAAGGAGACTGTAAAAGCAGTGGCCGATTCAATAAAGATAGATGATTATGACTATGCCAATACGCGGATAGTGGGGCGTACAATAGTATCTACTATAAAATCCACATCGCTTAAAGGCCTGCTTCGCAGTGTAGATGACTTCATATCGTGCGCTTCAGTATCTGAAAAAGTTATTGGAAATATCAAAGATAAGTAAAAGTTTTTTTTAATAAATTTGTTAAATTAAAAAATTAAATAATTTTAGCATATGTCAAAACAACCAACAACGCGCCTATAATCCAACAATAATATGCAAACTGATGGAATCTTCTGTTTTTTATGAGCTTGAGCAGAAGGACGATAGACACATAGCCGACAATGAAAGATATTATCATTCCGATAGCCACATACCCGGGATTAAGAGTGGTTAGTTCACCTATGTCCTTGATATGCAACAAAGTAGCTCCGGCGATTGCTGGAATCGACAGTAGAAAGGAATATCTTGCAGCTGTCGAGGAGTCTATTCCTCTGAGCATCCCAGAGGATATTGTGAAACCGGACCGCGACAACCCTGGAATAAGGGCGCATCCCTGAAAGGTTCCGATTAACAAAGCGTCTTTGTAATCTATATCGCATATATCTCTGTCTCCCTTGATTTTCTTCGTAAACCACAATAGGATACCATTGACAATAAGTGCTGTCCCTATTATCAAGAGCGAACCATAAAATGTAGCAATAAAACTATTCAATACAAATCCGATAATCGCCGTCGGAATGCTTCCAAGAACAACAAGCCAGGCAATTTTTCTATATTGGTTATTGGAAATAGCTGCCCCCAGAGATTTGCCTTCTTTAATTTCCCCCGGGATTTTGATACATTCTATAATGATGTTCTTTACATCCGCTCTAAATACAAACAACACTACGAATAATGTGGCAATATGAAGCATTATGTCAAAAACTACAGAGACTTCGCCGATAAAATGCTGGGTGATCGCTAGGTGTGCCGAACTGCTGACCGGTAGCCATTCGGTAATCCCTTGGACAATACCCAACAGCACCGCATGAAATACATCCATGAAGCGAAATAAGGAAACAAGGTATTAAATGTTTATTGGTAGGAGGATACCTTACGATTCACAGTTATAACTAACAACCGAATGCCGCCTTCCCGTTACTGAACCAATTGTTGATATCTTCAGCGGCATGATGCTTTATTAGTTGCAAAAATAAGTTTATCGAGTCTTCATTTTGATCCCGTGTCTATGAGAGATATATGAAATACTGACATTATCGAAAGGTTTATATCGAGCCATACAAATACCCTTCTCTGAGAGTGCTTTCCAGGGATGGAAATAAAAAGTGCTCTTGAATAAAGTATAGGTGAAAGATATGGATATGAAAAAGATATTAGGCATATTGTTAGGCCTAATCGGCCTAATCGGACTCATAATAGGCGCAGTTGATTACAATACCGCAACAGGCGGCGGGACAACAATAATGAAAAGTATTGCCGGCTTTGGAGGAAAAACCGCATCTCTAGGCGTTCTAGTGATTGGTTTGGTTCTCCTGGTGGTGGGGCTGTTTTTAATAAAAGACATGTTCCTAGGCAAGAAGAAAGATGAGGCGGCACTAACAGAAGAGACAACCGAAGCACCGGCTGAAGCCCCAGCAGAAGAAAAGACAGAGGAAATCACAGAAGAGGAGAAACCGGCGAAGAAAGAAGAATATGAATGCCCCTCCTGCGGCGCTACAGTACCAGGCGATGCGACAGTTTGTCCAGAGTGCGGCGAAGAATTCGAAGAGTAAATAGCTCTTCTTTCATTATTTTCCCGCGCATAGTTTAGAAGAGTCGGATAGATTCTTCTTTACTAACATTTTGTTGATTGAATAGCCTAGTTTATAGGGATAGGGGGAAATATTTTAACAGCACATTTAAAAACTTTAGGGGCAATTGTGCATTTATATGATGCAACAACATGTGATCTTTGACAATCATTTTCATTTAGACTTTGACGGCAGATGCTTAGATGCGGTAAAGGATTTTGAACACGCTGGTGGGACCCATCTGTTGCTCGTAAATAAACCAAACTTGGAGATTCAGATAAATAATGGCAAAGATTTTAATATGGAGTTCAAAAACACGTTAAATCTTGCCAATCTGATACGCAAGGAAACGAAGGTTGAGGTGTTTGTTGCTATGGGGCCACACCCAGTATGGATTTCTAATCTTGTGAAAAAATTCCCTTTGGAAAAAGCAGTAGACATCATGAAAAAGGGAATAGATGTTGCTGGGAAATACATAATTGACGATGACGCAGTAGCCATTGGTGAGATTGGAAGGCCGCACTATAAGGTCCCAGGCGATGTATGGGAAGCAAGCAATCGGATTTTGAGATATGGGATGGAAGTAGCGAAAGAAAACAATTGTGCTGTAATACTGCATACGGAAAACGCTACAAAAGATACGTTTGCGGAACTTGCCTCTGTGGCACGTTCGGTTGGATTAAAAGAAGAGAAACTGGTAAAGCACTACTCACCCCCGATAGTCAAGATAGAAGACAATCATGGATTATTTCCTTCGATACTAGCTTATGAGGATTCTATAAAAAAAGCGATCTCTCAGGGAAATAGATTCATGATGGAAACGGATTACATTGATGACATAAAACGGCCTGGAGCAGTTCTAGGTCCTGCGACTGTGCCAAAAAAGACAAGGAGTTTTCTAGAGCGCGGGATATTTAAAGAAGAAGATGTTTTGAAGATACACAAAGAGAATCCAGAGAAAATATACAACATAGAGATGAAGATTTAGAAGGTCGATAAAATAACAAACGGAAACTTCAACTTATGTGTTGTGCTTTCTACAAAATTCATTCTATGAAATTCTTCGAGGAATTTCATACGAACTACGAAATTCCGAAGAATTTCGTACGTTCGTACAGCATTATATCGATAATGTTGTAGATCGTACAACATTCGCCCGTGGCGAATGGTTGTAGATGGGGGAATTTTGTACGAACTATGAAATCCCTCGTGGGATTTCATACGTTCATACAGCATTGCTTTGGGCAATGCTGTAGATCGTACGGACTTTGCACGTGCAAAGTCTGTAGATGTCATAGTGTTTTCATCCAGCAAACAGTATTCGAGATCTAAATCGCCATTAAGTTGAAGAACTCACAACAAACCGACCCCATATTTAAATATGGATACAGTGATTATCCTTTTGGTGGGATAAAATGAGCGTAAAAACTAAATTGATTGGTGATTTGGGAGAGTTGGTTACTACTTTCTGCCTGATGAAGGAATACAAAGACATACCGATTGAGTGGATAGGCGCAGAGAACGCACCATGTGACATAGAGATCCCGTTTCCGCATGGGGACACGTTCAAGAAACCGACAGCGATGACTGTCATGACTAGGGATTTGAAAGCGATCCATGCATCAGGCACCCTTACCCTGACTAAGGAACGGATTGAAAAAATTCAAGCAGATCTGGGCGGCAAGGGCTGGGAATACTGGCTGGGATTGGTGCTTTATGATTTCGCAAACCAGAAGTTCAAATTTAAGGTCCATCTTTTCCCGACAAACATACTTACGGATGAGGATTATGATGCAGAGAAAAACAATGAGATCAAGATAGGCCGCATCATAGAAAAAAGCGGAAAGGACAAAAGGGTGCTCGTGTACTCGAGCGATAAGTATTGAGCATTAAAGTATTCTAAATCGTTGTTAAAACGATTGTGCAATTATCATGAATGTTCTGTGCCTCGGCAGACCGCATCAGATCTGGATTTAATTTTTGGAATTATCAACAATATATTTCAAATAGCTGCCTAAGCCAGATTCCACCGGAAAAACAAGGATGCAAGGCAGCTCATAGCTGTGCATTTTTACAATGCTCTTTTTTACTTTTTCTACATTGCTGTCAGTAGTTTTTACCAATAATACCGCTTCTTTTGCTTCTTCTACAGAACCTTTCCATCGATATACCGAATTCATTTTTGGTATGATATTTACGCACGCCGCCAACTTTCTATCGACCAGCGTCTTTCCGATTTTCTTTGCTTCTTTTACGTCTTTTGTGGTTGTATATATAATAACAACTTGCGGCTTTCGCATAATCGTCCCCTTTGCCAACTATATTGATAATAATTTAAATTCAGTACGCAAAACGCGCCATGAAGTTTTATTCCAGTTTCTACTTCTTCTGTTTTCCCTCAATGGCAGCTGCATTCAGCGCTTTTACCAGCACATCCGCATCTATGCCATGTGTTTTGCAGCCGTCTTCCACAGACTCGAATGGCGAGACATGGCAGCCGATGCAGTGCAGTCCGTGCTGAAAGAACACCGGCACAGTCTCAGGATATTTTTTTACAACATCTCCGATACTCATTTCTTTTGTGATCGTATCCGATTTTTTTGTTTCAGCCATAATAGTAACTCCTAAAAATGAGAGAATATTCGGGAGTATATAATCATTTCTGGACGGTGTTATAAATATTTGATCTAGGATTTTTAATTTTAAACATTATTCAACATTAATTCTATATTCTATTCTATCTCATTTTTTATCAATTTAACGACCCGATCGCCTGCTCTCTTAACCTTTGGCGTCATTTTTTCAGTGAACCTCGAAGTGTCTTCCACTTCAACGGCATAAATCTTTATTTTCTCGGGCAACTTCTTGGGATGTGTTGTTTTAAGAAGTTGCAGCGCCTGGATAAGGGAGATATCATGTGTTGTGAAAGCAGTAGTGGTGTTGATGTCCTTCAAATCCTCTGGCGAAACGACGTATATTGTCCCGGGTTTTCCGCTGCCTGTTTTTATCGCGTCGATTAACATCACTCGTTTATAGCCGATCATCAGTTCAGCGAGGCTCAGCCAATTTGAACTGGTTTCGATTATCGTTAAATCGGCGCCCTCTTTTAAGATGCCTTTAAGTTTTTTAGCTACGTAATTCCCGACAGCGTCATCGCATTTTGTCGGATTTCCTACGCCTAAAATTAAAGTCTTTGGGAAACGGCTCGCGGCGAGCTTATTTTTTGCTTTTCTCTTTCCAGTGGTAGGATGCACCATATAGCTTCTCAGAAGCAGGGCCACTTATATGAATTTTACTCGCAGGTAGTGCGTGGAGCAGGAGATGCACGGATCATATGCCCTCACCAACATCTCAAGATTGAGTTCTATCTCCTTTTCCGGTTTGTTAAGCAAAGTTGGCGCGAACGCCTCCATATCCTTTTGGATGTTGTTGTGATTTTGGTTCGTAGGGATAATGCAGTTGGCTTTTGTGCAGATGCCCTTATCGTTGTATGTGTAGTCGTGGAAGAGTATTCCGCGAGGCACATCCAAAGCGCCAACACCATGCCCTGCTTTTACTGTGAATTTTGGTCTTTCGTATCTGTCTAATCCGTTGCCGAGAATCTTGTCAATGAGGTTGATCGAATCTTCAATAGAATGCACGAATTCCACCAGTTGCGCTACGTTATTCATAAACGGATTATAACTGATAGGTTTCAGTCCGAATTTGTCCACCCATTTCTTTGCCAACGGGCACAGTTTCTTCGAATTCAAGTTAAATCGCGCCAGTGCACCCACCATGTATGAATCTCTCTTGTGTTTGGTATATTTAGCTGTAGATTGTGGCACTACAAACTCATTGGTTATTGATTGGTAATCTTTCACAGGATGCTTGCCGGAATCCGTAGAGCCAATGTCCCCATCGTATAACGCATATTCATCGTTGCTGGTAAGTGCAATATATTCCGTTTCCCTAGTGAATTTTGGAAGTTTGCCAGCATGGGCTAAAACTATCTCAGCAACATCGTTCGTCGTCTCGACCGAATCCGCAAGTCTCTGTTTGAGTTGTTTAAACTGTTTTTCTGATGGGATATAACTGAAACCGCCCGGAATTAGGTTTATCGGATGCGTTGTCCGTCCGCATATCAGATCCGACATCTCGTTGGCCATTTTGTGTAGTTTGACAATCTTAAGTACTGCTTCTGGATGTGTCTTAATCAGTGGAAAAACGCTTCCGACCCCAAGCAGATCCGGTGCCACGAGGTATCCTACGTGCAGTATATGGCTCTGTAAATTTTCTCCATGAGTTGCAAGTCTTCTTAATATCCCAGTCTGTTCCGATATCTTGATGCCCATAGCGGCTTCGGTAGCCTTCAATGAAGCGAGAGCATGTCCTATGGAACAGATACCACAAATTCTGGAAGTTATATGCGACATCTCGTGATATGGCCTGCCCCGCACAAAAGATTCGAAAAATCGGGGCGCCTCTGAAACTTGCCATCGAATCTTCTCGATTTTGCCGTTCTTGGCATTAAGGATTATGTTGCCATGGCCTTCGACTCTTGTCAGGTGTTCTACATGAACGTTTATATCACTCATTCTTCTCACCCTCCTTCTTTGCCTCGATATAACGATATGTAAACATGGTTTTTCTGTTCATTATCTCTTCCAGGGTAAGTCCATATTTCTCCAGGACGTCTGTCTGTGCTTTTTCGTGCGGATAGCTCACATAGCCGCGACAAGCCTCGCACTCATTTCCATACGTGGGACATATCGCGTCGCACCCCCCTCTTGCAACTGGGCCCATGCAAACTTTTCCGACGGTGAATAAGCATACGTTCTCCTTTTTCTTACACTCCACACACACAGGATAGTCTGGTATCGGTGGTTTTTTCCCGGTCAAAAGTGCAATCAATACCCTAGCGAACTCGTTTTTGTTTATTGGACACCCAGGTATGACATAATCCACCTTCACAATTTCATCTAACGCCCTTTGCTTTGGTTTCTCGAAGAACGGATTGTTATCATCAATGTCTTTGGGATTGGCGATGCCATAGACAATTTGTTTGTTTTCTTTGGATGTCCACTGATTGCCTAGTTTCTGCACACCGCCGAGATGCGCACACGCACCCAATGCGATGAGAATCTTTGCTTTGTTCCTTATTTTCTTAAGCCGCTCCTCGTCCATGGGTCTTGTAATCGAACCTTCCACGATAGCGATGTCGTAGTCGTCGGAATGCTCTTTCATAACCTCCCGAAATGACACTACATCCACCAATTTTATCACATCTATGATTACTTCTTCTAAGTTTGCTATTTGAAGTTCACAACCTTCACAACTCGCAAAGTCGAAAAATGCTACTTTTGGTTTCATTTGAACGCCTCCGGCAGATTCTTGAGATCTTTATAATTGAACACAGGACCTTCCTTGCAGACATAGACACCGTTTATCTGGCAATGCCCGCATTTACCAACGCCGCACTTCATACGTCGCTCTAACGAAACTATGACGTTCTCCTCCGGCATACCGAGTTTCAATAAATCTCGAATGACGAATTTGTACATTATGGGCGGACCAACAACAATAGCAATTGTAGATTTTGGGTCAAACTTAATTTTTGGTATGAGTGTTGTGATAACGCCTATCTCACATTCCCAAGAAACTCCGTCTGGGCATTTGTCAACTGTTCTCAAATGTTCTATATCTGGTAGCTTATCCCATGCGGCCAATTCATCTTTGAATAGCACCTCGCGAGGCTCCTTGCAGCCATACAATATAGCGACTTTCCCGAAACCTTTGCGATGGTCTAAAACATAGTTTATCAATGACCTCATTGGAATGATGCCTATACCGCCTCCGATAAAAATGAGGTTTTTTCCTTTTAAACTGTCTACATCAAAGCCATTGCCGAATGGTCCTCTTATGCCCACCTTATCGCCAGGTTTCAGGGTATGTAATTTTGTTGTCAGATCGCCGACCTTTCTTACAACAATCTCAAATGTTTTTCCATCTGGTGCCGAAGAGACTGAGAGGGGTGCCTCGCCCATACCCATTATAGAAACCTCTACGAATTGACCGGGTGTATGTCCTAAAGGCTTCCCGCTATCGGGGGTTATCTCAAACAGTGTTTCCTTCTCAGTAAGTTTTTCTACTCTCTTTAGGGTAGCGGGCATCGGCACATGAAGGGCATCTATATCCCCATCCTTGGATTCCATTTTGCTCAAGTCTGTCCTAATTGTGTGCGTATCCATCAGTGATTCTTTTACAACATGTTGAGAGGAATCGAACAGCATGTTTATTGCATTTACGGGATCAGCGATGTCGGGTATGCATTGACTCGAACACCTACCACACCCGACGCATGCTACAAAGCCAAGGCGATCTGGAAGATATCTTCCTTTTCTGTAAAATCTATGTCTGTATCTGTCGAGGATGTCTTCCCTGAGCACCTCGCCGGATGCAAGCTCTGTGAATTTTCTCAACAGACAACCGTCCCATGTCCTTCTCCTCTCTCCGGTCTTTAGATCTATGTTAATGTCATCCTGAACGTCATAACAGAAACATGTAGGGCATACGAGGGTGCACGTACCGCATCCCAAGCATTTGTCTGACTGCTTTTTCCAGACCTCGCTGTCATAGTTCTTTTCTAATAAGTCGTGCCAGCCCACCGGTTTGACCTTAAGGCCCCGCATCGCCTTGGACGAGGCTGCCTCGCGTATTGCCTTTACTTTTTGGACTTCTACAGGGCTGGCGTCCCTGAGTTTGTTCTCATATTGCAAGAGTTGGTCGTATGACAAGAGCGGGTAGCATGTGGTCGAACCGCATAACGATACGTCGATGGCATCCCTGAGTTTACTCTCATACCGTAAGAGGTTTCCGCCTTCTTCGGTTCCTATGGTTATCGCCACCCTATCGCCGAGATCTGTAATAAACAGATCATATCCAGAATGAACCTCGCCAGTTCCCATGATCCCAAAGAATGCCTTTTCCGAAACGTTAAGCGGGTCGGTGCCTATTATCAACGTGTTTTTTCTCCTCTTAAGATAAGTTGTGGACACGTCAGTGTCCAAAAAGTAGCTGTCCATCTGCCTTAGCGCAATTATATCGTAAGGGTGCATTCCTATGATAACCTTCTTTTTTTGGTTTTCTGGCTTTTTCATCGAGAACGGGTCGGCGAGGTCGAATTTCATCATGGTTTCGTATTGAGGTAAAAAGTATTTTTTCGGCGGAAGAATCGTCACGTCGTAGTCAAGCCTAAGCTCGCTCGCGGACTCCAGCGGACCGTACACGAACCGCCCGTCTTTTGATTTCACGCCTTCGATATCCATCCCGCCATCTTTTATCAGTGCGTTTACAAATGCCAAGAAATCCTCTTTCGATACTATTTTCATGTTAGACCTCCTCAATATGCATATCGTAACTGGCAAAGTCCGATTCTCATTTCATGCGGGTATATGATTTCGTTCTCCAGGTTTCGATATTCAGTCAACGTTTCTATGAGTTTGGCGCCGTTCCCACCTGACAAGACACGCATGCCATGATGGACTGTGACGTTCTCTCTCTATCTGATTTGAAGTATGGGACTGAATTATTTACTCAAGATATCGACAGTATAAATAAATTCTGGATAGAAAAATCACTCAATATTCGTAACGTATTTTAACTCAAATGATATGACATGCATGGTCGATATGCGAGATACAATCTGCATTTACTGCCACCAAAAAGATAAGGTGATACTACGCGGAAAAAGAAAAAACAAATACACTGTAAAGCAGCAGTATTGGTGCCGAAGATGCGGAAGGTATTTCGTAGAACGCGACGGCTTTGAAGGAACCACATATCCACCGGATGTAATCACCAAGGCACTGCAACTATACGCGGAAGGAATGCCGCTCAACAGGATAAGAGACTACATATACCAGCACAAGGGGTATTGCATCTACGACGGCACAATTCTGTACTGGGTGGAAAAATACAGGGATTTACTATCGCAGGCCGAGCGCGCGGCGAGACCCCTGATAAAAAAAGTGAAAAAAACACGCCACAATCGGCTTTAAAAATAAAAAAAATACATACATCACCCGCCTTGGGCGTGTATGCAATCATCAATACGTTCACACGAACTTTACATTCAAGTAGTGCGTAGAGCAGGAGATGCATGGGTCGTAGGCGCGCACGAGCATTTCGAGATTTAATTCGATCTCTTTCTCAGGCTTGCCCAATAATTGGGGCGCTAGCGCCTCCATGTCCTTCTGGATGTTGTTGTGATTCTGGTTTGTCGGGATTACGCAGTTCGCTTTTGTGCATATGCCTTTGTTGTTGTAGGTGTAATCGTGGAATAAGATGCCCCGCGGAACATCTACAGCACCCACTCCTTGGCCCGCCTTGATTTTGTACTTTGGCATCCTCTCGTCTTTTAGTCCCACAGCAAGCAATTCGTCAATAATTGCTATGGAGTCTTCCAATGAATGCACAAACTCTACCAGTTGCGCGACATTGTTCATAAACGGATTGTAGTTTGGCGCCTTGAGCCCGAATCTATTGGCCCACTCCTTGGCCATCGGTGATAGTTTATCCGAATTTAAATTGAACCTGGCCAGAGCGCCGACCATATACGAGTCTCGGTTGTGCTTGGTATATTTCGCAGTAGACTGCGGTACTATGAACTCGTTGGTTATCGTGCGGTAGCTCTTTACTGGGTGCTTTCCGGTGTCCGTGGAGCCTATCATGCCGTCGTATATCGCATACTCATCATCCGAAACGAGCGCGATATACTCTGTTTCTCTTGTAAAATTCGGAATTTTATTGGCTACAGACAGTACTAATTCGGCGATTTGGTTGCATGTATTCACAGACGCTATCAGTTTCTTTTTAGTGTCTTCGAGCTGCCTCCTGGACGGTATCTTCCAAAATCCGCCCGGTATCAGGTTTATCGGATGGGTTGTCCTGCCGCAGATCAGGTCGGACATTTCGTTTGCCATCTTATGAAGCGATACGATCTTCAACACAGCATCTGGATGGGATTTTATGAGCGGAAACACGCTTCCAACGCCGAGCAGGTCGGGTGCTACAAGATAGCCTACATGCAGAATATGGCTTTGCAAATTCTCCCCGTGAATTGCAAGCCTTCTCAATACGCCAGTCTGTTCGGATATTTTTATGCCCATTGCAGTTTCAGTCGCCTTTAGGGATGCGAGGGTATGGCCTATGGAGCAAATGCCGCATATCCTCGATGTTATCTGTGCCAATTCATTATATGGTTTGCCTTTTACAAACGCTTCAAACAATCGGGGTGCTTCGGTTACTTCCCATAACATCTTCTCGACAGTCCCTTCTTTTACATTCAAGTGTATGGTGCCGTGTCCTTCTACCCGTGTCAAATGTTCTACATTTATCCTAAATGTCCCGGTCATTTGTGTCCCCTCCTTTTGGGTTTACCTTTTAACATTCCAATGTTTGTCATCACCTTTTTGAGAATATGGATGTCTCTTGAAGAAAATACGGTGGCTGCTTCTAGTATTTGCTCTGCCACGAATCCCGCATTTCTATATGCCTCCAAGCCAAAGTGCAGCACATCCTCATTTATGATTGTAGAATGGCATCCTTCGCATCTGTATCCTCTTCGCGTACAGTAGGCGTTGCAGTTTGCAAACGTTATGGGGCCCAAACACAGTACGCCCCTAGACAAAAGGCACCCATCTTTTTGGTTCGGGCATTCCGAACATACGGGCACGCCATTTATGTCGTAGTCTCTGCAGAATTTAGCGAAATTGCAGTTGCCGCTCGTCGGGCAGTTTCGGCAATCCTGGAGATGTTCCGTCAGAAGAAGCTCTACTACCGTTCTTCTGGCCTGATAGACTGCTTCGCTTTTAGTGGATATGACTAAACCTTGCGACACTGGAAGAGTGCAGCTAGATTGCAGCCCCGGGCGGCCACCTCCTGTAATCTCTACCAAGCATACTCTGCACGTCCCCGAGCGGTTCGTATCATAAATCGGGATATAACAGAGCGTAGGAATGTCTATGCCGTTTTTCTTTGCAACATCCAAAACTGTCTGATTCGGTTCACACATTATTTCTTTTCCGTCGATGGTAACCTTTATGCTCATTCTTTCGCCTCCTTGCTCATTATGTCGCATCTAAAGCATCTTTCCGCTTCTTTTTTAGCGCATCTAGCATCCATACATTGGACAACTTCGTCAAAGCTGCACACCCTCTCCTTTGCAAGAAGTTCCGACGGTTTCTGTCTAATCATCTTTTTCTCGTTGTCCGGCAGTTTCATAGAATATTTTATTTTGCTCTTCTTCTTAAGCTCTATAAATCCGTCTTCACCGCTCAACATTTTGTCGATGCTTCTGGCAGCGTTCTTGCCCTGAGATATGGCGTCTATTACACTTGCTGGACCTGTGGCCGCGTCGCCACCTGCATATACCTTTAGATTTGTTGTTCTCTGGTTGTATTTATCCACTTTTATAGTGCCTCTGCTCGTGGCAAACTCATGACCAATTGTATCTATGAATTTTTGGTCCACAACTTGGCCTATAGCCGTAACAATGGTGTCTGCCATAACCTCTATTGTCTGCTCGGTTGGTAATGGTGTTCTGCGCCCCCATTTGTCGTAGTTTCCGATTTTCATCTTCTTAAATACCACGCCGACCGCCCTTCCATCTTTTTCTATTACTTTTTCCGGAGCGACTAAGAAATGGAAATTGATACCCTCTTCCCATGCCGCGTCGCATTCCTCAGTGTATGCGGGCATGTCTTCCTTCTCTCGTCTATAACACATCGTAACCTTCTCGCAACCAAGGCGTTTAGCCGTGCGTGCAACATCTACAGCCACGTTGCCGCCGCCTATGATAACGATGCTATTTCCTATGTGCGGTTTCACGCCGTTGTTGACGTCATGCAGGAATTTAAGACCGGGCATCATACCAGGCAAGTTCTCGCCTTCCAAACCCAATTTTTGGTCTAACTGTGCGCCAACTGCTAGATATAGGACGTCATATTTCTCGGCGAGCTCAGAGAAGGTAACATCTTTGCCGATGATGCATCCAAGGCGAACTTTAACGCCGATATCCAATATATTTTTTATATCGTTGTCTAGAACCCGGTGAGGCAAGCGATACTTTGGTATAGCCCATCGCATCATCCCCCCGAGTTTTCCAGAGGATTCGAAAATCGTGGTTGAATACCCTAGTTTAGTCAGGAAATATGCAGCAGAAAGGCCCGATGGACCGCCGCCTACGATTGCAACCTGTTTATTGTTCGGTTTCAATTTTGTTATACTGGGCTTGCCCTTTTTCTCAAGTGTTTTATCTACACAAAATCTCTTGAGTTCTCTTATTGCAATCGGTTCGTCGAATTGCCCGCGCTGGCATCTCCCCTCGCATGGATGTTCACAAACTCGTCCACATATGGACGGGAACGGATTATCCTCAAGGTTGAGTTCGTACGCTTTCTGATATTTGCCATCGCGTATTAGTTGAATATAACCAGGCACGTTTGTACCTGCTGGGCAAGTGTTCTGGCAAGGAGCATCAAAGAGAGTGGCGCAAACAGATGCTATGCATTTTTTCTGTTTTATGTGCTCTTCATACTCATTTCTGAAGTAACTTAGGGTAGTGAGCACGGGGTTTGGTGCAGTGCCTCCCAGAGCGCAAAGCGAGCCGTCTCTAACCTGTATAGCGAGATGGTTTAACGTATCAATGTCAGACTCCTTCCCCTCGCCCGTTGATATTCTATCTAAGACGTCGAGCAACCTCCGCAGTCCGACACGACAAAGTGTACATTGTCCGCACGACTCTTCGGTTGTGAAACCCAAGAAGTATTTTGCCACATCTACCATGCACGTATCTTCATCCATCACGACCATACCGCCGGAGCCTACGATGGCGCCTAATGCCTTCAAATTCTCGTAGTCTATTCCGACATCCAGATGTTCAGGAGGTATGCATCCCCCCGATGGACCGCCCGTCTGTACGGCTTTGAACGCACGATTGTTTTGCGCTCCCCCGCCTATCTCATATATGACGTCCTTGACTGTCGTGCCAAATGGTATTTCCACAAGACCCGACCTGTTGATCTTACCCACAAGCGAGAATACCTTCGTTCCCTTAGTTCCCTTGGTTCCTATACTTGAATACCAAGCCGCTCCCTTTTCAATAATTATCGGCACTGTGTTCCAGCTCTCAACGTTGTTGATGTTTGTTGGTTTTCCAAAAAGACCTGCCTCTGCAGGGAATGGCGGCCTGGGATGCGGCTCTCCGCGTTTCCCTTCGATAGAAGCCATGAGTGCAGTCTCCTCACCACAAACGAAAGCTCCTGCCCCCTCCATTATATTGAGCTTAAAAGAGAAATTAGAACCAAGGATATTTTCACCAAGCAGACCGTACTTCTCCGCATCTTTGATAGATTTTTCAAGAGTTTTAACTGCAAGCGGATACTCCGCCCTCACATATAGATATCCCTCAGAGGCACCTATGGCATATGCACCGATGACCATTCCCTCGATGACTGTGTGCGGGTCGCCCTCTAGTACTGCTCTGTTCATATATGCGCCAGGGTCCCCCTCGTCAGCGTTGCATATAATGTATTTCTTGTCACCTTTAGCGTTTCTTGCAAACTGCCATTTTAGGCCAGTCGGGAAACCTGCACCGCCGCGGCCGCGTAGGCCGGAGCTCTTTACCACTTCGATAACTTCCTCAGGCTTCATCTCATGAAGGGCCTTAAATGCAGATTTATAGCCGCCCCTGGCGACATATTCCTCAAGGCTGTCGGGGTTGATGACGCCACAGTTTCTCAGGACGATTCTCAGCTGTTTTAGGAAGAAAGGCAGTTCCTGGTAAGTCGGAATCCCCTCATAAGGCGTCGTAGATTCAAGAGGGCAGTTCACATTGACCGACAGCTCGCCGGCAAGTTGTGCTAGAGCATACTCTTTCACAGGCCTGCCGCCTATCAGATGCTCGTCTATAACTCTTTTCAGCTTCTCGACAGTCATATCTCGGTAGGTGACCCTTGGTTTGCCTGGCAGTTTCACGTCAACTAACGGCTCGACGTAACAAAGTCCTATGCACCCCACAATAGATATGCCCGCATCTGTTTTGGTTTTACGAAGATATTCAACAGCAAAATCCTTCAGCGGTGCACCACCGGATGCGATGCCGCATGTTCCCAAGCCAAATATCAGCTGCGGTTTCCCGCGGCGCAGGGTTTTTTCGCCAATCTTGCCGATTTCCTCAAGATCGGATAACTTTTGAATTTTCATTTTAATCACCTACTTAAATTTTGAAAGTATGTCCTCAAGCGCAGTGGGTTTTACTCGTCCGAACGTTTCTTTATCTACCATAATCACCGGCGAAATGCCGCAGCAGCCAAGGCACCTTATGGATTTTAGGGAGAATCTCTTGTCGGGCGTGGTTTCTTTAATGTCTATTCCCAGCATATCCTTTAGTTTCTTCCGTATCCTTTGTCCGCCTTTTACGTGACAGGACGTGCCTTCGCATATGAGAATCGTATGTCTGCCAGCGGGATAAAGATTGAAGTAAGAATAGAACGTAGCTATGCCGTAAATGTCCGTGTAACTGGTCCCGATGCTTTTTGCAATATATTTCATGTGCTCCTCTTTGAGGTATTCGAATCTCGCCTGCACCTTCTGGAGCAGACTAATCTTACTGTTGATTGGGTTAGGTATGCTGGATATTATCTCATCTAGGATTGTTTTTTCTTTTTTATTCATCTGCTCACCCCCCATAACGTTTCAAGCCATTTACGCCTCATTGTAACTGTGTCATAATCTACAGTTGGATAATTTCCTCCGCCACTCAGGCACCGCTCTATGCAGGGATAAATCTCCAGGTAAGTATTATTGGACTTCATGGATTTTATCCACTCAGGTGTTCCTTTGGATATTCTCGAAGAAGCCAGTTTGGCTTGCAATGTCTGTGTTCTCCCTGGATGGTTAGCCCTATTTACTGGCGCATCGTAAGTGTCAACATCTGATGCCCCGAAACTCGGCTCTATCCCCAATTTTTTAAATAATTCGTCAAGTTCCATCACCGAGAGTACGTGAGAGAATCCATCCACACCCTTTAGGGCAGTGCACGGGCTCAAAAGGGATACGTCAACTCTTTTTCCCTTAAAGTTGTTTAACAGTATCTGCCAAGGAGATCTTTTCTCAGAGACATCTACGGTACCGTCAAATCTGTCTTTAGCGTAATTGAATGCCCCTTTGCACCATGATAACATTACTGGCATTTTGGACGGTTCGTGTTTTGAATCCTGTTTCATTGATTCATTTATGTAATATTCATATTGTAAAACACTGCTAAAACCAGCTTCTCCGAGAGAACTAATTATGAGTTTCTCTGCTTCCGCAGGTGGCAATTCCGCAAGGAAAGGTTGTTTCTCGACAAGGGACGCAAGGGCGATGGAATCTATCGCAATAATCTGCTTCTTAGTGCCTTTTTTGAGTGCTTTGACAAGTGGAGCGACAGTCGATTTAGTTTCCAAAGCACCCACTGAACAAACTGAGATACACTGGCCACAGCGTATGCAATTGTTTTTATCAAAACCTATATTACGAGGAGTGGACATCGTTATTTCCAGGCCCTTTCCGATCATGCCTAGGGCATCTATACCAAGGTTTGTATGACACATAACGTCGCAGCGCCTGCACAGTATGCACTTCTTTGGGTTATAGTACACTAAAGAACGATCGTCTATTGGAGTTTCTTTTGTGGTGATTTTGAACCGCACTTCCAAATTCTTATGCGGCGGTATCGAGTGCAGCCTTTTTATGTAATAGAGCAATTGTTCCTTTCTTACTGGACAGCCGCGGATGTAGAAATCAACAGGAACAACTTCATCGAGGGATTTTGCTTGAGATATCATATCAAAAAGATGGTTGCCCTCTGTTTTTGCACTGCCATAAACTTCTCTTTTCGCTTCGTGAACTGTCATTTCATTCCTTAATTTGGTGACACCGCCGTTACAAGCGCAATCACCCAATGCTATGAGGATTTTGGCTTTCGATCTGATCTCCTTTATCCGCTTTTCATCCATCGGCCTCTCTATAGCTCCCTCTACTATCGCCACATCGTATTCGTTTGAGTGCTCTTTCATGGCTTCGCGGAAAGATACTACGTCAACCATATTCACAAGGTCTACGACCTCTTCTTCCAAGTTTACTATCTGAAGTTCACAGCCTTCGCAGCTTGCAAAGTCAAAAATTGCGACTTTTGGTTTCATAAAAATACCTCCAGCACATCTCCTATTTTTTCCTTATTATATGTGCTGCTTGACACCATAACGGTCCCACTCGACCATTTCCTCCCTACGCATATAATAGAATATAGCACATTAGATAGGGTTGGTCGAGCCTGCATAGTGTTTCTGCTATATTAAGATTAACTGTTGCTATCCAGCAATACCTTACAATGCCCGATATCTATTAAGATATCAAGTTTAAACATCATTAATATTCTTGTTGCAAAATAATTTTAGTGGATAGTGCTGCTCTATCCGCCGATCTCCCCGCTAACTATTTTTACGTCGGCGATTGTCGAATGCGACTTTACGCGGACGCCTTCACCCACCAAACAGTTGTACATTTTAACATTCTCGCCTATCTTGCAGTCATCCGAGAGGATACAGTGTGTTATTTCGCTGTTTTCACCGATCATACATCCATCCATTATAAGTGTGTCTCTGATAGTGCTTCCTTTGCTTACGTAGACGTGCTTATGGATATATGCGTTGTAGATTGTCGACTCTTCAGATATTCTTGTATTTTCGCCTATGAAACAGTGCCCCTTGACGTTGACGTTTTTATCGAAGACAACGTTGTTTTCCATCATGATAGTGCCATCCATATTCATAATGCCGGCAACTGAGACTTTGGAACCTTTTCTTTTGGACATTTCATAGTTTGCATTTAATAGGTCGCTCGGCCTTCCTATATCCATCCAGAGCCCTTCAATTGTTTTACCATAGATGTCTATTTTCTTTTCCAGAAGTTTTGGGAAAACTCCGCGGGAGAAGTCGAACGGGGTGTCGTCGGGGACGTATCTTAACGCTTCCGGTTCTAATACATATATCCCGGCATTGATGAGGTGCGAAAATTCTTCGTCTCTTTTTGGTTTTTCCTTGAATCTAACGATTTTTCCTTCCTTATTCAAATCAACTATGCCATATTCGGATGGATTGTCTATCGTAGTAAGCGCCATTGTGGCTATGCCTTTCTTTTTTTTGTGGTAATCGTAAAGTGTCTTGATGTCTACATCTGCAAGTACATCGCCGCTGGCCACTATGAACGTCTCATCATGAAATTCCTCTATGTTCTTTACGGCACCGGCGGTACCGAGCGGTGTGCCTTCAAACGAATACAGGATAGATGCACCGTATTGTTTCCCATCGCCTATGTTCTGAATCAAAGTGTCGGATAGATATCCAGTAGTTATTATTATCTCTTTAAAACCCGCCTTTACTAACGATTGAATAACATAGTCTATACACGGCTTTCCGGCAATCGGAACAAGAGGCTTCGGTCTTTTATCAGTTATCGGTTTAAGTCTTGTGCCTTCGCCGCCAGCCAATATCACTGCCTTCGTTTTCCTCACCGACCCGCGTCAACCGATAGTAATCTTCTTCTTTTTCAGCAAATCATCCACGGATTTTTCTATGATCGTATTTAGCATTTCTTCGTTTGCAAGAGCGTTTTTTACTGCAATGTTTTGTTCATTAATTATCTTTTTCGCTTCAGCTATCTCCTGTGCTCTCTCTTTTTTTAATGCTATGACTTTTTCGCGCATTTCCACCGCGCGTTTGTGATGGTAGGACGCCCTCTCGTTTATTTTAACAACTTCTTGATGCTTTTTGTTCGCCTCGTTGATAAGATGAGAGACTTCGTCTGCAAGCGGTTTTATCTTCTCGTGATATTCTTGCGACTCTTCAAAAAGTTTCACCACCAGTTTGTGTTCTTCTTCGGCCACCTTGAACAAGTCCTCGATGGATTTGCCTACTTCTGCAATTTCTATATCTATCTTCGTCTGCTCATGGAACAGTTTCTGCAATTTTTCAATGTTTTTGTATTGCGCTCTTATCTCATCGAGCAGGTCGTTCTCTTCTTCCAGCGTAAGCGGGACAGTTTGTTGTTTTGTTTCCATATTCTGCAGGTCAGATTTCGCCGCTTCCAGCCCTTCTGCCACATTCAAGTATTTTCCTTTTTTTCTTTCCCTTCTTGATTCTATCATTTCCTTCGCTCTTTTGTGGCATTCGTCTCTTTTTTGTTTGTGTATTCTCATCTGTTCAACAAGCTCGTTTCTTTTGGTTTTCAGCGTCTTTATCTCCTGCGCTATCTCGTCTCTTTTCTTGTTTATGCTATCTCTCTCGTCGCGCAAAGCGTTCGCACGCTCGTTTAATAAATCGCGTTTTTCTACGACAGTTCTGTATCTTTTCTCTGCGTTCCGGACTTCTTCCACTTGTTTTTTCTTATCCTCATTCATAGTAATGCCACGCATTTTGGTTTATAGAATAGAGTGCAACTATAATAATTTCTTCTCTTCTCTTCGCTTCAATGATAATATGATTAACGGAACCGCGACAAGCGTAACACCAGCGATGATAGCAATTGCCAAAAGGAACGGGCCGATTTCTTGCGATTTATCCGTTACTTTTACCGAAAATGTAAATGAATTATCGCTCTTGTCCGATTCATTAATCTTGTTTCCCGGATCGACAACTATCTTTATCGTATGTGCGCCCGAAGTTTCCGGAGTCCACTCGATAAATATCTCCTTCTGCTCCGTAGAATTCAGCGGCGGTATCAATTTGTTTTCAATCAATATTGTGCCATCATAGAAATTGACCAGAGTATCGTTCCGCACATCGCCGAGGCCGCTGTTTTTAACAGCTGCTTTTATGTATACTGTATCGCCTACGCTGATGTTTGTTGTATTCTGGCCGTCTTTTACATCTCGCAATATCCGAACGCTTTTTATGTCTATCTCGATATTCGCGAGGGGCTGCAAAATTCGTATAACTCCTTTAGACGGATAGAGGCCGCCGCTGTTTCTAAGGCCCTCTATCAGCATCGCATAGACCCTGTGTTCACCGATCTCTGCAGTGTACCATGATGTTTCGAAGCTATCGCCGCCTTTTGCAGTTATTGTTTTTGTTTTTGAGAATATAACCGAAGCGGTATTGTCTATCGCCCCGTCTTTATCCTTGTCTGGGTCGTCTGCATATAATATTATGACTGCGTTCGTATCGAAACTTCTGTTGTTGGTTACATTAACAACGATATTGACAGATTCATTAACGCTGATATTTATCGATTCGAACCTGTCTGTAGAAGTGCCTTTGGAGAACGTTATAGATTTGACAATAATGCTCTGCCGTGTTAGATCCTGCAGAATCGTAATATTCTGCGGCGGTTGATAGCTTCTTAGTGTTACGTTGACCATATCAACAAGAGAGTAGTCCAAACCATCATACGCCCGCGCATAGATTCTGTGTATGCCGTTGCTGTAGTTTGTAGTGTCCCAGTCATAGTATGTGGTGTTAGAAGCGGACAATCCTTCTCTGTTCCACTCGCCGTCATCAATCCTGATCTCGACACTGGAGTTCATCATGGCCGAGGATATGCTGTATCCGACTACAACTCTCGCTATTCCCTCATTCATCGTTTCATTTTTGAATACTGTACCTTCCGCAGGCTCTTTTATGTTACATAATGGTTTTGTGTTTTTTATCCGTATATATATCCTTGAAATATTGTAGGAATCCGCATAACCATCGTTTGCTTTGGCCAATAACCAATACCTGCCATCTGGCTGGTTCGTGGTATCTAAAGTAAAATTCCATGCATAGAGATTTTCACTTATTTTAGCAACGTCAGCCACATCAAACCAAAAAGTTCCGGCCTGGCTTCCAAAACCAAAATTGATTGTCAGGTTATCCCCGTCAATATCAAAGGCGCTGCCCGATACCACTACCTGGCCGCTTATTATGTCATTGGTCGCCGGCGATAGGATGCTGCATAAGGGTGGTTGCTGATTTTTGATTTTTAAGGATATTGTTTTGACTTCAGAAACAAGATACCCGTCACTGCATCGTGCGGATACGCTGTGATTATCGTCTGTTGCAGTCGTAGTGTTCCATTCATATCCCCAATCCCCAATTCCCCTACCGCTTGTTCTTATTGGAGTCCAAGAACCGTTGTCTATTTGAATCTCTATGGTAAGGTTGTCCCCATCCACATCGACTGCCGTGCCACTAATAGATATTGTGCCATTTACTGAAGAGCCATTAAATGGAGATGTTATTGAAATTGTAGGTTGATGATTATTTGATATTGTAAACACGGCCTCTGTGATTGTTGCACTATCGTTGTTATCTATCGCCTTTGCATAAATAGTAAGGTTTCCATTTGATATGAGCGATGTGTCGAGAGAGAGCGCCCATGATGACCAGTCATCAAACGGGGATAGGTCAGATACGCTTTGCCATCCTCCGCTTCCGATTTTTATGGTTACGTTTTTAACGAACCCGTCACTGTCACTGGCGCTTCCGTTAATGGTTATTATTCCACTGACATTTGTCATGTTATTTGGCGAAGATATAATAATCGTTGGCGGTTTATTCACAGCGGGGCCAATCGCCTGCTGGCCATTGTCTACAGTTACAGTGATAGACACAGGATCAGAGGTGCTTTTTCCGTCGCTTGCATCAGCTTTTATAACGTATTGACCGTCTGGAAACCCCTTGGTATTCCATGGATATGAATGTGACGGCGAAGTGACGTTTACAACAAGCGTATTGTTTATGTATATCCGGATATACTCAATATTATCGCCATCTGGATCTGTTGCGCTCACGGAAACAAATGTTATGTTTCGAACGACTGAATTTGACGGAGGCGCGTCTATATACACTGTCGGAGGAGTATTTTCAACGGGCGTCTGCGTATTTTTGACATTTATTGTTATCGATTTTTCTGGTGAGAATGTATAGCCGTCGTTCGAAGACTTCACGGTGATAGTGCAAGTTCCGTCTGGTTTCGTGGTGGTATCAAAGGGAATCGACCATGCTCCGCCTACGACGTTTACATAACCCTTCCACACGCCGTCTAATGCGATGTAAACTCTCAGACCAGACGATGTTCCGCTGAGTTGGACCGTTCCGTCCACAGTATCTCCGTTTTGCGGATTGGTTATAGAGACTGCCAACCCTCCACCGCCCTGCCCGCCACCCCCATCGCCAAACGTTATCGTGATTGGCATCGGGGAAGCGGTTCCATCCGCATTGCAATAAAATGATGGTCCAGTGTGTGATTTACCGTCTTTTGTGTAGTATGTAACCGTAACATAATACGGAGGGTTGCCGAATGTAAATGTGTTGAAATTAATGATCAAGCTCGGGTTGTCCCCAGAATTGTCCCATCTTTGAGTCTCTCCACCCCTCACGTAGAAGGAATACGTAATTGCGTTGCTACCTTTTGATTTAAAATAAACGTTTACAAAGTCGTCACTGCTTCCAGTATTAGTTATTATAAAGGGTACGGAATACGAGTACAACGCTTTAGACGACAATTCTGTTCTGCTTTCTTTCCGTTCTGAAGTCCTCGATGCGCCATTATCGAATGGTGATAGCAATACCCAGTATGAGAGTGTAGATAATAATAAGGATACGGTAATCAGACAAATTAATTTCAAAATGCTTTTTTGTTGCAATGTTATCACACTCGATGCCATATACTCTATGTATGATTCTTCTTTCTAAATCTTGGTTAGTATTTTATTACACCTATAGCTACTTGCGCCATATCATAGAGTCTCTGCCAAAATAAACCTTTTGATTATCGGCCTGTATTCTAAAGACCTAAAGACAATGAATGTTTAAATATTATGAACGTAATATATGGGGTGGGAAGCTGTATGAAAAAAACATATCTAGTCGTATGGTTCAACAGTGAGGGTGTAGGGCCTTCGAAGGTAACGGATAGACTCCTCGCTATGGGGTTCAAACCAGTACATGGAAATTACGATTATGTCTATGATTGGGGAGAGAATACGGATACTTATGATATTATCAGAATGGGCGATAGGGTTCAGGCCGCACTAAAAGGATTTAATGTAATGTTCAAACTAGAAACCATAGATGAATCTATTGCCTAATTACCGTTTTTGCCCCATCGTGTTTATTAATGCCACTAAAGCTGAATTTATTGGAAGTTCCACACCGTATTTTTTTCCAATTTTCACTATTGCGCCGTTCATAGCATCTATTTCTGTCCTTCTGCCTTTTTCAATATCCTGGAGAGTGCTGGATTTATTATTTGACGTATCTCTCGCTACCTGTTTTGTCTTTTCGACAATGTCATATTTTGGAAGTTTTATCCCTGCAGCGTTTGCTACGGTTATGCATTCCAAACATGTTTGTTCGAGCATTTTTGTAAGCGCCGGAATTTTAAGCAGATAACCGTTCGTCAAGCCAGTTAAAGCAGTGAGCGGATTTATTCCAGCGTTTACAATAGTCTTTGCCCAACGCTCTCCGGCGGAATTATCTGTGGGCGATGCTGGAATTTTAACAGAGGTGAAAGCCTCACAAACCTTCTTACAATCCTCCGTGATCTCCCCAGACAACGTGCCGATAATTGTATATCCGATGCCAGCATGGTATACTTCGCAGTTTGATATCAATGTTAATCCATGGCTTGTAACGCCGTCCAATATTCTGTCAGCATCTACATATTTCGATATGCATTCGACGTTGCCTAAGCCGTTTTGGAGCGTTAAAACAATCGTGTTTTTGCCAATAATTGGCGCAATCTGTTTCATTGCAGAGTTTGTATCATAGGATTTTACTGCGATTATTATCAAGTCTGGTTCCTGATTGATTAAGTCTAGTTTCTGGTTGCTAACTTTCCTTATCACTTTGGGGTGCGCAGTAAATTTCGTTTTGCCGCTTATTTTGATGCCGTTCTTTTTAAGTTTTTCAAAATATTTCGGCTTGCACAGAATTGTTACATCATGCTTTTTCGAAAGAACTCCGCAGATAAAACTGCCGAGCGCTCCCGCACCGACAACGAGGATTTTCATTATTTGTTGTATTTCGGCCCTGTTTAAAAAACTAATGGTTGGGGTTTCTTACAATAGATATGCATTTCCAAAGTCCTTGGTGAACACGTAATCATCTTCTGTGTGTGCAGTCTCTTTTATCTGCGGCCCTTTAAATGTTAGATATGCCCGCATCCAAATCCTATACAGTCAATATGGGCAATAAGAGTCGCAAGGCGCCGAATCTTGTTCAAAACTCTTCTACAAAATTCTTTCTATGAAATTCCTCGAGGAATTTCATACGAACTACGAAATTCCGAAGAATTTCGTACGTTCGTACAGCATTATATCGATAATGCTGTAGATCGTACAACATTCGCCCGTGGCGAATGGTTGTAGATGGTGGAATTTTGTACGAACTATGAAATCCCTCGTGGGATTTCATACGTTCATACAGCATTGCTTTGGGCAATGCTGTAGATCGTATGGATTTTGCACGTGCAAATTCTGTAGATGCCAACAATAAGGAAGACACATAATGTAAACTACACGCACCTAAAGGTGCGTGCGTACTACGAAAACTATGGAATTCTCGCGGAATTCCATACGTTCGTAGAACATTGCACGGGCAATGTTCTAGATTCCAAAGAATTTCGTACGTTCGTACGCAATTTGCGCGTGCAAATTGCGTAGATTCCGAATTTGGGCAATCCATACATCCCGCCCTTAAAAGGCGGGCGTACTACGAAATTCCGCTGAATTTCGTACGTTCGTACACAATTCGCAAGACGCGAATTGTGTAGATGCTGCCCAAATTCGTAAAAGCGAAAGCGTCTACACGAATTTATCCAGTGGAACAATCTTGTCTTGGGCGGCTGGATATTTTCTTGTCTTTTTCTTGGTTTTCAGTTCCGTTTTACGGCGTTTCGGTTTAGATTTCCACTTGTTTGTTTCCTGAACAGTCGGCGTTCTTTCTGTTTCTGTAATATCCATGAACTTTTTCTCATCCTTTTTCAGAATAATCGTATCCTGCGCAAGTTTTCTTTCATATCCCGCAAGGAACTTAATGACATCCTCCGAATTCGATATGGCCGTAGCCGTGCCATTTTTTATTATACCCTCAATTCCGCTATTGTCTACTCCCATGATTTTTGTCTTTGGGGAGAAGACCTTTACACCCAGCTCTTTTGCTTTGTTGACTGTTATCATGGTGCCGCTGCTCAGGGACGCCTCCACGGCGATTACGCAATCGGAAAGAGCCGCAATTATACGGTCTCTTCGCGGGAAGGTCCATTTCTGCCCCTTTGTCTTTGGCGGAAGTTCTGATATCAATGCCCCCTGGCATAAAATCATCTCGCGCGACATCGCAAGGTTGGATTTTGGGAACATCACGGACTCTGAAAGGCCGGTCCCTAATACCCCTACCGTGGGGGATCTGTTGGCGATGGCCCCAAGGTGGGCGGACGTATCTATGCCTTCAGCCAGGCCACTTACCACCACAGTACCTTTGGATGCCAGCTCGCGCGCATAGTTGTATGCCAGTCTCATCGATTTTTCGTTAGGTGACCTTGTGCCGACTATGGCCGCAGTCTTTCCTAAAAGACACGCCAGGTTTCCCTTGTAGTATATTATCGGCGGCGCATCGGACAGCGACAGCAACTGTGACGGGTAATCAAAATCTCCAAATGAAGAAATCGAGATCTTCTCCATATTGCACTCTTCGAGTTCGTTTTTTGCGTTTTTTATGTTCTGGGCGCTTGCTTTTTGGACGGCATCGAAAACAGAGTTCCTAAGAGTCGCGGGCTCTATGCAATCCAAAAAGCTATTTTCGTGCAGCAAGAATGCATCCTTGTTTTTCTCTTCGGTTATGCAGCCCAAAATCGAGCGGACAAGGCCGAAATCTGCGTTTTTCAGGAGCGTGCAAGCATCCTTTTTGGGAATGCCCAGGTGATTTGCTAAAAAGATCTTCTCCAGGTCTCCAAGGCCGATCGTGGGGGCGTCTCTTTCGTTTTTCGACAATGCATTTTTGTCTCCTACACTACCTGCACCCATCAGTCTCACCCCTTTGCGTTATCGTATGTCCTACAGTAAAAAATCTTACAATGCGGGCACTTCCTTCGAGCAGGACGCGCGAAGCCTCGTTTATCGTGGATGATGAAGTGATGATGTCGTCTATCAATATTATCGATTTGTTTTTTATTTTATCCTTCGAGTTGACAGCAAATACGCCTTTTACGTTCTTTATTCTCTCTGTGAGCTTGAGGGATTTCTGTTTCTTGTTCTCCGCAACTTTCACAAGCACGTCCGACATTGCCGGAATGCCCAAAAGTTCAGATAGCTGTGCGGAGACGAGGTCTATCTTGCCCGGGTTTTGTTCTTTTTTCTTTAAATAGCCATTTGCCGCAAAATCCGGCAAGGGTATGAGGCAGTCGATGTTTTCTAGAAAGTACCGTTCGTCCTTTATGTACTCGTACATGTATCGAGCCATCTCGCAAGCGGACACTTTATCGGGCTGTCTTTTGAATTTTATTATTCGCCTAGACAGTTCACTGTGGATGCCGGAGTCTTTTGTTTTTATGTACCGCCCGACCGAGCGGCCGTCGATAAAGTAGTGATCTATGATGCGCTGGCTTATGCCCGAAATGCACCCCTCGCAGAAGAGAGGTTCAGTATCCAAAAGGGGCTTGCCGCAGTGGCCGCACAAAGGATATTTGAAAATGTCGTCCTGCGGGATATTCCTTACAACAATCTTTTTTGAGGAATGAAACCTCTCAAAGAAATGAAGAGCCTTTGGGGTGGGTGTCAGTTTCCATTCCAAGGACATGAATCCTGTTTTTATCAGATTGTCTATGGCACCATATACGTAAAAATCGGGGCTTCCCTTTTTCCTTATGCGGTCGTAAAGTTCCTTTTTCGTGAACGCTTTCTTCTCATCCACGTAACTGTTCATTATCTCGAAGAAGATTTTTTCCTCGCCTTTGTCAGAACTCACAGCAGCACCTTGGCAATATATTAGATATTAAACAATCAAACGTTTAAAACGCCAAGTATTATATTAAAACTTTGTACGGGGTGAGTGAAAGTACCGTTCCGTTATAGGTCTTCAACGCGTCGTTTCTATTTGGTATAAATCCTCTTGAAGTCTGGGTGCAGTATGAACGCGTCCTGGGTGTTCGCGTTCTTTATGGCCTCAAGGATGTCCGCCACTTTTGCGTCCATGTCGTCCGCATAGTTTATCGCAACCGCTTCTGGGATACTCGGAAGCTTGGGGGAACCGAACTCATATTTTCCGTGATGGCTGAGTAGTATATGAAGGAGCTTTAGGCGCAGTTCGTCCGGCGTTTTAAGGGTTTCCATCTTTTTTTGCAGCATGTCATAACCGATAGTTATGTGACCCAACAATTCTCCGGCTACGGTATAGCTTATGCCCGCACCCACTTCAAGCTCGCGGGCCTTGCCTATGTCGTGTAGAAGGGCACCCGTTATCAAAAGGTCCCGGTCCATGCCGGGGTATATACAGTATACGAATTCGACTATCTTTGCAACATTCAGTGTGTGTTCCAACAGGCCTCCTACCCAGTTCTGGTGGCGGTTCATGGAGGCGGGAATCTTTACAAACTTTTTGCGGAATTCACCGTCGTTTACGAAAATATCTCCGAGCAGTTTTGCAAGCTCCGGATCCTCTACCAATTTTATCATGTCCAGGAGTTCTTTTTCCATCTCGGCAATGTCCCTACTGCTCTTTTTCACGAAATCCGATGGGTCAATTTCATCGCCAGGCACTACCCTTATGCCGTTTGCATCGTTGACTGTTATCTCAATCTTACCGTTAAACTCGCTGGTATTGCCTGTTATATATATCACATCTTTGGCGTGAAACGAGTCATACAAATTTTTGGTGGTTTCCTTATCCGATGGCCCAAAGAATTTGACTGTTATCTCACCGGTTCTGTCGTAGACATTAAAATCGAACCATGTTCCCGGTTTGTTTTTATATGCCCGGGGAGCGCTCTTGTTCATGACCACGAATACGTCAGAAACAGCGTCGCCCGGCCTCAGGTCTCTTATGAGTTTTTGCTTTTTGTACATATTGCCACACTTCTCCGATATCATGATAGGGTATCTATGTTTTTCTGCAATCCTCTATTCCACACGCGGTTATAATAAAATCCGCGCTCAGTTCCTCGGGAATCGAGCGGTGCTTTACTATGATCGCCCTGCGCATCCCTCTGCCAATCTTCTCCAGCCTGATTATCGTTTTAGCTGCATGGTGAAGGACGTGACCGCCGAGCGGTTCGATCTTTTTTTTGATTACGTCCGTATAGACCTGGGCTGTTATGATTATCGGCACCTCTTTCCTGCGGGCGATCGCCAGGAGTTTTGTTATCTGGTGCGAAAGAGACCTTCTCCCATCCAACTCCACATCGCTTCCAAAGCCATATCTATAATGTACGGTAGCTGAATCTAAGATTATCGTCCCTATGTCCAGCGACGTGTTGGATAGTTGGGCAACGTTATCAATTGCGGCTGCCTGCTCTTCCATATCATGGGGAGAGTAGATGATGATTTCCTTCGTTAAACTGTTGAACTCAGTATGGAATATCTGATTTAACCGTTCCGGAGAAACCCCTTCCGTGTCTACATAAATCACTTTTTTACCGCCCTTAGCAACAACTCTTGCAAGTTGAAGGCAGATATTTGTTTTTCCTGTTCCGGCCTCTCCGTAGAATTCAGTAATCGATCCTGCCTCTATGCCTCCATTGAGGACAAAATCTAGCGATTCACAAGCCGTCGAAATTCTTACGGGGGCTGTCGATATTATCGATGCCTTTTCACCCATGCCTTTACCTCGGAATTAATAATGCCATTGTGTTTATATTTTTAATATCTCCATCTGCATACCTCTAATTAATATCTATGGTGATGACAACATTTATAGCATGTATCTGCTCTTTTCTATTTTAGATGCGAGATGATTCAGATGGACGCGATAAAGAATTATGAATTGGCGATTATAGGAGGCGGCCCTGCTGGTTTAACTGCCGGTATCTATGCCAAACGGGCAGGGATAACTGCAGTGATTTTCGAGGAAAAAATGGCCGGAGGCCAGGCGCTAAATACTACCACGATTGAGAATTATCCGGGATTTGAAAGCATCAGCGGCACTGAATTAATGAAGAGAATGAACGATCAGGCAAGAAAATACGCTGTCATAAAAGAAACTGAGCGTGTGGAGAACATCAAGGTCAACCAAAATAATGTTCTGCTTACCACAGCCGAAGGAAATTATGAAGTCGGCGCGGTAATATTAGCTACCGGCATGGAACATAAAAAACTCGGGGTCAAGGGCGAAACAGAGCTTATGGGCCGAGGGGTTTCTTATTGTGCGGTTTGCGACGGCTCATTCTTCAAAGGGAAAAAAGTGGCTGTCATTGGGGGCGGGAACACTGCCGCCATGGAAGCCGTATACCTGAGAGATGTGGGATGCGATGTATATCTGGTCCACAGGAGGGATACAATACGGGCAGACCAATACATGCAAGAAAAGATGAAGAAAACTAATGTCAATATTATTCTAGACAGTGTGGTAGAAGAGATATACGGCGACAAATTCGTGAAGGGAATCACAATAAAGAATTTGAAAACAAACAAGGCAACGAAATTGGATGTAAGCGGCGTGTTTATCGCCATCGGCGAAATCCCAAAAAACGAACTTGCAAAACTTGCGGGCGTAAAACTTGATGAGCGCGGCTATATAATAACAGACGAAAATATGTGCACGAACGTCAAACGCATTTATGCGGCAGGCGACGTAACTGGTGGAGTCAGGCAGATAGTTACCGCGTGTGCGGAAGGTGCTATTGCTGCGCTTAATACGACTGAGGTGTTGGGGAAGCAATATCCGTTTTGAGAAATATCAAGATTAGAAAAACATTCATACTTTAGCTTTGTGCGGATTTCTCTTTTTCTTCGATACTTGTAACTTTGACTTTGCAGATTTGCGGAATTTCCATACAGTCAACAAAATCGCAATCGCTGCAATCGCGCCCCCGCCGGCATAATAATAGGAACCATATTCTTCAGTCTGCTTCAGCACGAAACTAGAATTTGCAGTGGTATTGGTTTCCCATATATTTCCGTTGTTGTCCTTGCAGACAAAACTGATTTGATATGCTTCTCCATCCGCCTTTTCATACTCTATTTCATATACTATGTTTATGGATGCGGCAGTGACTTTTTTGGACAGCTCTTTTATGCTCTTCGGAAGCTGTGGTCCGCGCACACTAAAGGTGTAGTTTGTAATATCGTATGTTCCAAATGCGTCTTTCAGCGTAGCGTTGACGTATACACTGTTTTTGGATACGCTTAGGTTCGTAAATGTAGCGTTCATCGGGTTTGTGATTTTGGGCGTAATGCCGGAGGGATGCTCCGCACTGCCATAAATTAAATCGAAAGGCATAACCTGTGAGTATGCTGTACGGGCATATACGAGCACTTCGAGGCTTGAACCGCCCCTTGCGGACATTTTAAACGTTTTATTCTCCCCGATGAATTTTGTCGGGCCGGAAACGTCCTTTTCATCGGTTTTTATTTTTAAAGTGTCGCCAAAGACCAGCAAAAATTGGACACCCCTCGCTCTTCCAGTTGCCCATAGTTCTATGGACATTCCTTCTATATCTATCGAAGTGGTAATCGGTGTTATAAAGCCGCCGACACAAAAGTACATTTTCGGGTCGTGCCCCCTCACCGCCCATGTCCACTGGGGAAGGCATTGCACTGACGTATCTGAGCTACCGGTCGGTTTCAAGGTTACAAGGTATCCGAGGTATATCAGCATCATGTTTCCTCCTGCGGGCTTTACAGAGGTAGGGCCGTTTAGGTAGAGGTTCACGTCATTCTTGGTTATATTCTGTGTTCCATTACTGGTTTGAGATGTATTCTCATCAGAATCGTCATAAATTGTTGCTGGGGCATAAACTGAACCGTTATCTTGGTCGGTGGCACTAGTGATATCTGTATCCATGTTGGAAGCACTCTCTTTTGCGAATCGGTTATCGCCGCTTCGAAAATATGGTATCTCGCCTATGACTGGCGTTACCATGAGGAGAGATGCGCAGAAAACCACTATCGACGTCACAAAAATGCTTCGCTTCATCCATGCCCCCCAATATCCCAATCCTATTCAATGGATTTAAATTTATACGCCTGAGAGACGGAACGGATATGTAAACAGAACTTTCATCCCTTTGCTTTATGCGGTGCCCTTTTTTTCTTTGCTACCTGCAATTTTGATTTTTTGAATTTATAGAATCCCCACGTTGCCATTAAAATTACAATCGCTACTACTATGCCACCGCCAACATAATAGATATACTCATCTGATTGTTTCAACATGAACGTAGAATTTGCTGTTGCATTGGTTTCCCAGGTATTGCCGTTGTTGTCTTTGCATACAAAATATATCTGATATGCCTGTCCGTCTGTTTTTTCATATTCTATTTCATATACGACGTTTATGAACGTACTAGTGATGTTTTTAGACAATTCCTTTATGCTCTTCGGTGTTTGCGGCCCACGCACATTTAAGGTGTAGTTTGCAATATCATAATTTCCGAAGGCGTTTTTTAATGTAGCATTAACACATACGCTGTTTTTTGATACGCTTAAGTTCTTAAATGTAGCATTCATCGGGCTTGTGATCTTAGTTGTAATGTGTGCGGGGTGTGCTGTACTGCCATAAATCAGTTCAACAGAAGGCGGTATCTGGGCGAGCGGCGTATGGTAATAAACAAACATATCAATTCTAGCATTTGGGCTAAGATACTGTTTAAACGATTTATTTTCTCCAACGAACTTTGTAGGCCCTGAAACGTCTTTTTCATCAGTTTTTATTTTTAACAAAACCTCGCTCGATTTCTTGAAAACCAATAAAAATTGTACACTTTTTGCTTTGCCGTCTGCCCACAATTCAACGCCCATGCTTTCCACATCTAAAAGAGAGTAGGGAACCACAGCGAAGCCGCCAACAATAAAATATTGGTTCGGGTCGTTTCCCTTCAACAACCAGTACCACATAGAAGGACATTCTACAGAGGTATCCTCACTGCTGTTTGGTTTGGATGTTAGAAGTTTTCCAAGTTTTATAGTCACCATATTGCCACTCGACGGCGTCACGGATGTTGGGCCGTTCAGGTAAAGATTTACGTTATTTCTGGTTGTGTTTTGAGTTCCCGAATCCGCTTGGGAACCGCTTTCATTAAAATCACCATAGATTGTCGCCGGGGCTTCGATCGAATTGTCATCTTGGTTCGTGACATCTGTGACTTCTGCACCTATGTTGCGAACATTCTCGTCGGGGAGTTTGTCATAGTTGTTTCGAATATTTCGAACATTCGGTATTTCGCCCATAGTGGGGGTTATCACGAGGAACGATATGTAAAAGACCGCGATCAACGTCACAAAAATCTTTGATTTCATCCGCATCCGACTACCCTTATCATCTTCAATACATTTAAATTTATACCACCTATGCAGACGAAAACTTAACTTAAAATCTCTGACATAAACCCCAAATATAATTTAAACAATGCGAAAGATTCTACCTGCTTAGAAATAGTCTCGTTATTGTCCAAATTTATCTCGTTTAAATACTCGAGTAAATAGCCGTGCCAGTAGTTTCGAAACCTCTATATACTACAGTGTAGATTATGTGCCTGGTAATTGGTCAGGTAGGGGGATGGACGACCGCAGTTTAAGCAAGTTTTGACCGTTGTCCAGTTACTATCGGTGATGTTAAAAAAATTAAAATAATAATGAGGCAAAAAGATGGATCAAAAAGATGTCTCCTTGGATTTATATGCCGGAGATATAAAAACAAAAGAGACCTATGACGCGAGCAGCATCCAGGTGCTGGAAGGTCTGCAAGCTGTAAGAAAAAGACCAAGCATGTACATCGGCAGCACGGATGCCAGAGGACTGCATCACTTGGTATATGAAGTTGTGGATAATAGTGTAGATGAAGCATTGGCAGGATACTGCAATAGGATAGATGTGTCTCTCCACGCAGATAATAGTGTCTCTATAGATGATAACGGAAGAGGCATTCCCGTAGATATCCATCCAAAATACAATAAGTCTGGTGTAGAACTGGCGATGACCGTATTGCATGCCGGCGGTAAATTCGACAAGAAAACATACAAAGTATCCGGAGGGCTACACGGCGTAGGCGTTCATGTAGTAAATGCATTGTCTGAACGGTTGGAGGTTAGGATTAGGAGAAATGGAAAGGTCTACTATCAGAGATATGAGCGCGGGGATCCAGTCACAGAATTGAAAACTATAGGAGATGCGGCCGACACAGGCACTACCGTTCAGTTTAAACCGGATACAAAGATTTTTGAGAGCATAGAGTTTAACTTTGAAACATTATCGAATAGGTTACGAGAGTTAGCGTTTTTGAATCGGGGACTGAAGATAACAATCAAGGACGAAAACAGTCAAAAAGAGAGCGTGTTTCAATATGACGGCGGGATAGCCTCCTTTGTAGAATATATTAACAAAAACAAGGTAGTGCTTCATGAAAAACCAATATATTTCCAGACACAACGAAATGGCACAAACATAGAAGTGGCACTACAATATACTGATGGATACGTCGAATCGGTATTTACATTTGCCAATAACATAAACACGACTGACGGTGGAACGCATTTAGTGGGATTTAAGTCGGCACTGACAAGGTGTGCTAATGATTATGCCAAACGAAACGACCTGTTGGACGATGAAGTAGAGGTTTTAAGCGGCGAGGATGTAAGGGAAGGACTCGCTTGTGTATTAAGCGTTAAGATAGAAGAACCTCAATTCGAGGGGCAAACGAAAACAAGACTTGGCAACAGTGAATTGAAGGGAATAGTTGACTCCGTGGTTTACGAAAAGATGTCGGAATTTTTCGAAGAGAATCCAAAAATCGCGGAGAACATTCTTAAAAAAACAATCCTTGCATACAGGGCGAGAGACGCAGCTAGAAAAGCAAGAGAGTTGACAAGAAGAAAAGGCCTTTTAGAGGGAGGCGGTCTGCCTGGCAAGTTGGCGGATTGCGCGGAGAGAGACCCAGCATTGAGCGAACTATTTATCGTAGAGGGCGACTCTGCCGGCGGTTCTGCAAAACAGGGAAGAAACAGACAGAACCAGGCAATTCTTCCGCTTAGGGGCAAAATATTGAATGTTGAGAAGTCGAGAATCGACAAGATTCTGGAAAATGCCGAGATAAGAGCGCTCATTACGGCAATCGGAACTGGCATATCTGAAGAGTTTGACATTAAAAAAGCAAGGTACCACAAGGTCGTTCTGATGACGGATGCGGATGTGGACGGTGCGCACATAAGGACACTCCTCCTCACGTTCCTTTATAGATATATGAAACCGTTAATCGATAACGGTTATATCTACATCGCACAGCCGCCACTATATAAGATAAAAAAAGGCAAACTGGAAGTCTATGCATACACAGAAAAAGAGAAGGAAACCAAAATTGCGGAGTTGGGTGGCGGCAGTGTAGGTATACAGCGATATAAAGGTCTCGGTGAAATGAATCCAACCCAATTATGGGAAACTACAATGAATCCTGAAAAGAGAATGCTGCTTCGCGTCACTGAAGAAAACGCTGTGGCGGCGGATGCACTGTTTACGATCCTTATGGGCGACCAAGTTGAGCCGAGAAGGCAATTTATACAGGAACATGCCAAAGAGGTCGTCAATCTAGACATTTAATGGAGAATATGTATGGTTTCTATCGAAACTGCAAACAACAATGCTGGAACTGCGACGGCTTCAAAGGATACGAACATCACTCCTAGAACAGTAGAACTAGAGATGAAGACGTCCTATATCGATTATGCAATGAGCGTCATTGTCGGGAGGGCGCTTCCAGATGTGCGGGACGGTTTAAAACCAGTGCATAGAAGGATATTATACGCCATGCATGAATTGAGCAATACTTCCGATAAACCATACAAAAAATCTGCAAGGATAGTCGGAGAAGTTCTCGGTAAATATCACCCACATGGGGATATTGCGGTATATGATTCTCTTGTAAGAATGGCCCAGGTTTTCTCTCTGCGTTATCCGCTCGTTGACGGGCAGGGAAACTTCGGCTCGGTAGACGGAGATATGCCCGCGGCAATGAGATATACCGAATGCAGAATGACAAAAATAGCGGAAGAGATGCTTTTGGATATTGACAAGAATACTGTCGACTTTGTAGACAACTTTGACGGAACCCTGCAAGAGCCTACGGTTCTTCCGGCCAAATTCCCGAATCTCTTGGTGAACGGCTCCTCGGGCATCGCGGTCGGCATGGCTACAAATATACCTCCGCACAACCTCGGGGAGATCATAGACGGAATTGTCTTGACAATTGATAAGCCAGATGTTCAGTTAAACGAATTGATCGGTATTGTAAAAGGTCCAGATTTCCCAACGGGAGGGATCATTTACGGAGTTAACGGTATAGTATCTGCGTATAGCACGGGAAGGGGTTTGGTCAGGGTTAGAGCAAGAACGAAGATCGAAGAGATGGGGCGGGAAAAGAAAAGAATTGTGGTTTATGAGCTACCATATAGCGTAAATAAAGCAGAACTGCTCGTGAGCATAGCAAATCTGGTGAAAGAAAAGAAAATCGAAGGAATCGTAGATTTGAGGGACGAGTCGGACAGAGAAGGAATGAGGATGGTCATAGAGCTGCGGGCAGGGGCTATGGAAGACATTGTTTTAAACCAGTTGTTCAAACACACCCAGCTGGAGAACACTTTCGGAGTGATCAACCTAGCACTTGTCAACAATCAGCCGCGAACTTTGACATTGAAAGAGATGCTGCAACATTATATCGATTACAGGACTCAGGTAACCACAAGGCGTTTGCAATACGAGTTAAAGAAGGCTGAGGCAAGATTGCATATTTTGGAAGGATTAATAATCGCACTGAACAATATTGACGAAGTTATAGCGATAATACGCAAATCCAAGAATGTGGATGATGCATACGCCGCATTAATGTCTAAGTTCAATTTAAGCGTTGAGCAGACGAAATCAATACTGGATATGAGATTGCAAAAATTGACTACCACTGAGATACAGACCGTAAAAAACGAGCATGTAGAAACCACGAAAAATATTGCAACTCTAAAAGATATTTTGGCTAACAGGGATAAAATTTTGAAGATAATAAAAGAAGAACTCTTGATGCTGAAGGAAAAATATGCTGACAAGAGACGCACCGAGATCGTTTACGACGCCGCTGAACTAAATGTTGAGGACTTGGTGCCTGTAGAAGACGTTGTGATCACTATAACGAACAGCGGGTACATTAAGAGGATACCCCTCGATGCGTATCGAAGCCAGAGAAGAGGCGGTAAGGGATTAATGGGAATGGATACAAAAGAAAGTGATTTTGTCACAGACCTATTTATTACGTCCACTCACGACTATATCCTGTTCTTCAGCAACAAAGGAAAAGTATACTGGTTAAAGGCGTATGAAATACCGGTCGGCAGCAGATATTCCAAGGGAAAGGCCATAATAAATCTCCTGCCCTCCCTCGAACAGGGAGAGATGATAAACGCCATGATACCTGTTAAAGAGTTTGACGACAAGCACGACCTTATAATGGCAACCAGGAAAGGTGTGATAAAGAAGACGGTGCTTTCTGCATATGGAAACCCGAGGGCGACAGGCATAATCGCAATACACCTGGATGAAGGTGACGAACTCGTAGAGACAAAATTATCAGACAGCACCCATGACATCATACTCGCTACCAGGAACGGCCAGGCGACACGCTTCAGCGAAAGCAATATCCGCGAGATAGGCAGGGCAACGAGAGGCGTCAGGGGAATAACTTTGGATGACGGCGACGAGGTAGTAAGCATGGCAATAGTGGATGAGAATTCCACATTATTGTCGATTACAGAGCACGGATATGGAAAGCGATCGATGGTCAGCGAATATAGGAAGACTAATCGTGGTGGCAAGGGAGTTATTACGATTATTACCAGCGATAGAAACGGAAAGGTCGTCGCTGTAAAGGAAGTTAAGGATAATGACGAGTTGGTTGCTACAAGTTCGGGCGGAATGGTAATCAGAATCCCGATTACGGACATAAAGGTCCAGGGAAGGAACACCCAGGGATTCAGGATAATGCGGCTTGATGAAGGCGACAAGGTTATCGCGGTAGCGAGGATTGCAACAGAGGCAAAAGAGAACGGTAATGGGAACGGGCAAACTGTTCAAGAAGTAGGCAAAGGTCCAGTTCAAGGTGGGGATGACCAACCCGCCAAGGAAGATAGTGCAGTCCCAACGCAGACTGCCTCGACACAGCAGGCAAACCCTCCGAGTTAGTTGCAAACCTCCGCAACCCTTCTCCCAATCGCAAATATCCCGACGTATTCGGGCACTTCATTTTTTCCGACATCCAGCTTGAACGTCTCGCCCTTCAATTTTATCTCCAGCGGTTTTTTCAAATCGATAGTTACTTTATCGTCGCCAAAAACAATTGCATCGTTAAGAGGCTCGAAATCATTCAGCTCGTCAATCGGGATAGGCACTACCCTAAAACCCGTCTTTCCATGAAGCGATGTCGGAAACCGTATCAAACTTCCTTTTGTTCTTGATGTTACTAGTTCATCGATTTCGCACTTTATTTTTCCCTCGTCCATGGCGATTTCTAAGAATGTATTCACTATAGCATACTCGGGGAATACGTCGAGGTATCCGTTTTTTACTTTGTCTATAGGTCGTTTGCCTTTTGTCCCATCGAACAGCATTTTATAGATTTTCGAAGCCTTCTTCTCATCTATACCGTGAGCTGTCAACCTCTTGACTGCAGAAGTTTCGTCGGTTTTTTCGAGGGCCTCTATAAAATTTATGAAATTCCTGGTTATTCTTCCTTTCCAACCCGGTGCGTCCTTTGGTGGCAGCGGCTTAAGCGTTCTGTATTTCCCAACCTTTGAGGCATCAACATATCTCAGTGCACCAATGTTCTTTGGCATTATCCCACTGTCCGTGGTTTGTATTATCCTCTCTGTGTCTATGTTTGTTGCCCCGATGTAGTCTATAATCTCCCGCCGCTCTTGGCCTGTCTGATTCAGCACTTTCGGGTCGTCTATGTGGACGTGATATCCTCTTCCTCCGCTGAACAGTATATGAATATATTTTTCTTCAAAGCCGAAATCGCTGAGCAAGAAATCATTTACCAATTTTATTATTTCATTTTTTGCGCAAGCCAGCATTTCCTCAAAAGTCATCTTGTCCGCACCTTGGAAGTGATCAGCATCTATATCGAATATCAAATCCGAGCCGAGCAGTACCTTCTCTTGTATCGGCGCATCCGGATTGTCGTAATATGCAGGCGAATAATACACGTTTGCAGGAGAGTTTTTCACCAGATAGTTCTTTAACTCGCTTTTGCTCTTGAAAGAATGATGCCTGTCGAACGGCCGGTTGTCGAAATGTATGAAACCGTATTCTCGCTGCTCGAAACGCGAGGGATATTCTAACTCGGTTTTTTCATAATATTCAGAGAATTTTCTTTTGATATATTGTATTGTTTTATCCATCAAAAGTTGATACATGTATTGAATTATAAAATATACTATCTATTTTAGTGTGCGATCTTATGCTTTTATAGACTCCAATTGGCTTATGATATTCCATACGAGTGTTCTTCCATGAAGCGGTATGTTTGGGTCATTTGCCAACTCATCTAAAGTGGAGATTGTGCCTGCCACTCTGACATCTAAGGGGTTAGTCGTGTTTAGAAGGTTCTCTTTCGTAGTTTTAGCGTCCCGTCTAATGTTTCTTGGTATCGATGTATCTTCGGCAAGCTGGTCCAATACTATGCCAATTTGTTTAAGCTTCGTTTCTGTATCCATAATTTTATGCCTCCAACGGATGAGACTTACATCCCCACTATACGTAGTTTCTCTTAAATCTTTTTCTATAACACAATGTTGGATATGATAATCATATTCTTAAAACAAAATATATGCGGAAGTGGCTGACAGCGATCTATACCTCCCGTGGACTCGCGTACCAGAGTACTATATAGAACGTGGGTGGGCTTAACTACTGGGTTCGGAAAGAGACCAGGTGTATCCCCACCGCTATGGCCGTCAAACCACTTTTCCATTTTTTATGATGGAAAATTACCAAATGTATGTAACACTATTAACGGTCGAATCAACACTTTTAAACGTGGCAAAGACTGTTAGTAATCGCGGGCTGAATACCTCGGCGAACCTTGGTACTTACACCCCGATTCTATCAAACCTATCTTTTATAGGTATCTTATTCGTGCCTCTTTTTGAGGTTGGTTTCGAGCTTAGATGCTTTCAGCTCTTATCCATGATAGCGTGGCTTCTCAGCGTTGCCCTACCGGACAACTGATAAACTAGTGGCTACGAACCCTAGTTCCTCTCGTACTATAGGATCCTTCCTCTTAGGCACGTACACTCCCAGTGGCAAGCAACAAACCTGTCTCACGACGGTCTAAACCCATCTCACGATCCCTTTTAATGGGCGAACAACCCCACCCTTGGCAGCTGCTGCACCACCAGGATAGGGAGAGACGACAGCGAAGTAGCAAGCCTTCAGGTCGATATGGGCTCTTGCTGAAGACGACTCAGTTATCCCCAGGGTAATTTTTCTGTTATCATTGGCCACTATCAATAAGGCTCAATGGTTCGTTAGGCCCTGCTTTCACATCGCGGTTTGTTATTGTGCCAAACCGCGTCAAGTCAGCTTTTACCCTTACATTCTACGATAGATTTCTGACCTATCTGAGCTGACCATTGGGCGCCCTTGTTATCTTTTTGAGGGCGTGGCGCCCCACCCAAACTGCCCACCAATAGGTGTCCCACCGAAGTGGTAAGCGACACAGATTCGAAAGAGCGGTGTTTCATCGGCGACTCGGAATGTAACTAGCGTCACACCCTGATAACGTCTCCCGCCTACACTACACATTCAAAGCCATATCGCAACTACAGGCTGCAGTAAAACTCCATGGGGTCTTCGTTACCCGCTGGGAGGTATTCGACTTCTCACGAATATAGTCAATTTCACTGGTTCTAAGGCAGGGACAGTAGAGCTCTCGTTGGGCCATTCATGCAAGCCGCCAATTAAGCGGCAGGGTATTACGCTACCTTAAGAGGGTCATAGTTACCCCCGCCGTTTAACGGTCCTTCGCTCCCTTGAAAGGGAGTTTCAGATGCCGTCACTGGGCAGGCTTCGGCGACAATACACATTCTTTCGAACTAGCTGTCACCTACGTTTTTATTAAACAGTCGGAGCTCCCTTGTTACTGAGACCAGTCATTTTCATGGCTGGCACCCCTTATACCGAAGGTACGGGGCTAATTTGCCGAATTCCCTTGCCTAAGTTAAACCAATACACCTTGGGCTTCTCACCCAGGGGCACCTGTGTCGGTTCTTGGTACGATTACAGAACACCATCTCAATAAGGTTTTCACGGACACCAAGGATCAACGGAAACAAACATAATCTGTCCCATTACATTTTCATCTGATTCTCACCATTACGGTACTCCTCAGACTTATATGCTTAGGTAGATTGGTAATTCTACTCCATCTACCTCGATGTATTTCTCATTGAGCAAAGTATTCTGCAGTGTAGGAATATTAACCTACTTCCCATTCGGCACTCTCGGTTACGGAGTGTCTTAGGATCGACTAACCCTCGGCTGATGGACATCGCCGAGGAACCCTTGCCCTTTCGGTGGATAGGGTTCTCACCTATCTATGCTGTTACTTTTACCAGGATCATTATTCGAGTACGGTCCATTGGATCTCACGACCCAACTTCTACCCATACACGATACCTCCCTACCAAATCTCTTTTTAAGAGTTCTAAAGTATCGGTGACCGATTTAGCCCCGTCCATTTTCGGGGCCCGCGATCTTGACTGGTGATCTGTTACGAACTCTTTAAAGGATGGCTGCTTCTAAGCCTACCTCCCAGTTGTCTAAGATCACGAACGCCCTTTTTTGTTCACACTTAATCGGCACTTGGGGACCTTAACTTTAGGCGGGAATATTCTCCTTACGGAAACCAAGTTTACCCCAGATTTCCTGACCCCCAGCTTCTACGATGATAACAGATTTGGAGTTTGTCAGAATGCCGAGGACTTTCGCCCCCTAAGCGCTCAAACAGTGCTCTACCCCGTTATCTATCTCTGCTGAGACCTACCTGCGAGTAGTTTCGGGAGGAACCAGCTATCTCCAGTCTCGATTGGACTTTCACCCCTAAGCGCAGGTCATCCGAGAGATTTGCACATCATCATCGGTTCGGTCCTCCACCCGGGTTTCCCCAGGCTTCAACCTACCCACGTCTAGATCGGCTGGCTTCGGGTTTCCCACCAGTGACTTTAGGCGAGCGCACCTCACCCCTTGCTCTTGCGAGTTGCGGGTTGTCGGTTTCCCTACGGCTTCGAAGTTTAACTTCTTAACCTCGCCACTGATCAGAACTCCCTGGCCCGTTCTTCAAAACGGATAATACGATGCTAGTCCAGACTTGCGTCCTTCTTTCCTTTCACACCGTATAGGTCTATAACCGTTTGGTTTCAGGTTCTTTTCACCTCTCGTCAAAGGTACTTTTCAACATTCGCTCACGCTACTAGTGCACTATCGGTCTCGGTACGTATTTAGAGTTGGAAGTTGATACCTCCCAATTCACGCGCGATATCCAACGCACATTACTCAAGATACCCCAAAATCCTCTTAAGATTTTACCCCTACGGGACTGTCACCCTCTATAGTATGACGTTCCAGTCAATTTCGGGTTGATCATGAAGAGGTATTGAGGTCTGCAACTCCACATCTCCTTGTTGTTTCCAACAAGGATTCGGTTTGCTCTATGCCGTGTTCGATCGCCTTTATTAGCGGCATCTCGATTGATTTCTTTTCCTCCCCCTACTAAGATGCTTCAATTCGGGGGGTTCCCAGTCCTTACGGATCGGGTGTAAAAACACCCAGGAAGTCCCATTCGGCAATCTCCGGATCTCAGGCTCCTTGCGCCTACCCAGAGTAGTATCGCAGCTTGGCACGACCTTCCTCGGCGACCGAGCCGAGCCATTCCCCAAACGGCTTAACAGCCACAAAGTATTGACTCAACTTTCGTTCGTGTTACATATAGTTTGGTAATCATCGATCAACCTCATGCGATCTATACCTCTTCCCCGGTGAGTATTACTCTCCGAGTGCACAACTATTAATCGGCTGTGATAAGTTGATTAATTGGATATATAATACACAGCCCGTTTTTGAGGGCGTTTATATGCAGCTTTTAGTATATTTAGTTTATGCCGCGTAATATTCTGCAGTGGGCGGATCTGGTTTCAATCCTTTTCTTTTTCTGATTGCAGTCACTACCTCATTTTTTAAATCATTTGGAACTTTTTCATAGCCAGCACTTTCAGTGCCCCACAAAACTCTTCCAGCAGTAGCACTTCTAATTGCAGTAGCAAAACCAAACATTTGGGCTACGGGGGCTTTAGCTATTATTGTAGTCAAATCGCCGGTTTGCTGCATGTCTAGTATTTCCGATCTTCTCTGTTGGAGTTCTCTATTGACGTCGCCGATTATGTCCTGGGGCACGCTTATGCTTACCTTCTGTTTCGGCTCCATGAGTGCTATGCCTGCCAAGCACATAGCTCCATATATTGCCGATCTGGCAGCAGGTATAACCTGAGCCGGGCCCCGGTGTATCGAATCCTCATGAAGCTTCGCATCTACGAGTCTGACTTTCAGCCCCATAATCCTCTCATTGGCGAGGGGCCCTCGTGCAATCGCCTCATGAAATGCGTCGATACAAAGTTCTATAGTTTCGTTTAAATTTTGAATCCCCTTGGTTATATCGGTAAATATGGATGTCTTGTCTATAGCAACAACACCCCTTGCCTCTTCCTTGGACATTCCTAAGTCCTGCAGTTTCCTAGCTAGCACTTTTGAATCCTTAATCTTCCCACCCGATTGAACTTCGCCTTCCAATATTGCCTTCACTACGGCCTGTTCAAGCGGTTCTACTTCTACGTAAAATTTGTTGTGTTTGTTCGGGGATTTTCCTTCGAAAGGTCCGCCTTTTCCATCGACACATTCCCGATACACGACTATCGGATTGGAAACAGTAATGTCGACTTTGTGGTCGTTAACTATCCGATATTGAGTGATTTCCAAGTGAAGTTCTCCCATTCCGGATAATAGATGTTCGCCGGTTTCCTGATTTATTTCCACTCTCAGAGAAGCGTCTTCCTTTGAAACCGCTCTAAGCACCTCAATCAATTTTGGAAGGTCTGACATCTTCTTTGCTTCTACTGCAACAGTCACCACAGGTTCCGAAACGTGTCTAATTTCCTCAAATGCATCCATACCACTCTCCGAACTTAACGTAATACCTGCAAATGCTTCTTTGAAGCCTGTTAGGGCTGCAATATTGCCGGCAGCTACACCTTCGCCCATTACTATTCTTTCCGGACCCATGAATAGACTGACCTCTTGTATCTTGGCCTTTGAATTTGTTCCGCAGATGTACAGTTCGTCGCCCTTTTTGAGCCTGCCGCTGAATACGCGGCCGGTCGCCACCTCGCCCGCGTGCGGGTCCATCACTATGTCTGTTATCATGAAAGATGTCGGTCCCGACTCATTGCATTCCATCATCGCTTTGCCTACGTCGGAATTTATGTCGCCACGCCATATGTGCGGGACGCGGTATTTCTGGGCGTCGAGCGGGTTCGGCAAATGCTTTACAACCATGTCGAAGACTACATCGTTAATCTTTGCAAGTTGTGCCAACTCCCTCTGTTTACCCTGCGTGCAAAGGTCAATTATATCTTTGAATTTGACACCCGTCTTTTTCATATACGGGACCGAAAGCGCCCAGTTATGATATGCACTGCCAAATGCGATGCCGCCGTCATTTACATTTACAAGCCATTTGTCCGCAAATTCTTCGGGAACCATTCTTCGTATTAGTTCGTTTACATCCTCTATTATCTTTCTGAATCTGTCCTGGAGCATTTCTGGAGTTAGTTTAAGTTCGTTGATAGCGCGATCGACTTTGCTAATAAACAGGATCGGCTTGACCTTCTCTTTAAGGGACTGCCTAAGGACAGTCTCGGTCTGAGCCATGACGCCCTCTACAGCACACACTAACACTATGGCGCCATCGACAATTCTCATGGCTCTAGTTACATCGCCGCCGAAATCAACGTGTCCCGGTGTGTCAATTAAGTTAATCAAATAATCTTGGCCCTCGAAGGGGTGTACGATCGAGACATCAGCATTGTTTATGGTCAGGCATCTTGCTTGTTCCTGCTCATCAAAGTTCAAGAGTAATTGTTTACCTGCAAGCGTTTGAGAAATCATGCCTGCCGCAGCGAGTAGGTTATCGGAAAGTGTTGTTTTGCCGTGGTGTATGTGGGCTACAATTCCTATATTGCGTATGTATTTGTGTTTGTGCATCATTTGCGGGATTTTATTGATTAACTCGTCTCGTATGTATACCATAGAAACATCTCCATCCTTTATCTTGCAGATGCGGCTACCCTTTCTATTTCGTCCTTCTTGGAAATCGCAAAACTACTCATATCATTCTTGGACGCTAGAATAATCTCGTCTGCTAAACACATTTCTATTCGTTTTTTGTTGCCATGCGAAGATTTAATCGTACCCTTGCAGATATTTCTTAAGGCAGTATCTAGTCTGCGGGACGGGGCTACGTCAACCGCTTTTGGTACACTAATGCCGCCGTATGTAAGTCTAATGACCTCTTCCCTCGGTGCAGCTCTTTGCAGTGCATTAATAAATATCACTAACGGATTTTGCTTTGTTTTTTGCTCTATGATTTCGAAGGCTTGCTTTACCAATCGATACGTTCTAGCTTTTTCACCAGTCACATGTTCGGTGCGCATCATGCCGTTTATTAATCTCTCTACAATGTTTACTTTTGCCTTTCCAAATCTTCTGTTTGCAAATTTTGCGCTGGTGTGTGGAACAATAAGAGGCGTTATATTCAGGTATCGGGCGAAACTCGGGTCGGATACAGTTATGTCTGAAAAAGAGTATTTGCCGAAAAGTAACGGCATCTCCGCAAATATCTTTTTTTCGACTGCTAGTTGCTCTTTTTGCTCAATCGGTTTTTGGGCAGATTTTTCCCCGCCCTCGACTTTGTCTTTTGGAGCATCAACGGCATCTTCGGACGGCTTCTTCTCCTTCTCTTCTTTCATGATATTTCATCACCTAACTGGTTTCTCCTTTCGGCCATGAATCAACTCGTTCAATGATATATTGTTTACCTTTATGACTTTAAAACGAACGCCGGGTATGTCCCCGTATGAACGGCCCATTCTACCACCGATACCTTCAACAAGAACTTCGTCGTGTTCATCGATAAAATTGATTGCTCCTGTCCCAACTGCAAAAGCTGTGATTTGCCTGCCATTTTTTATGAGCTGGACTTTGACACATTTTCGAATAGCAGAGTTTGGCTGTTTTGCCTCGATTCCAACCTTTTCCAATACGATGCCCCTTGCCTGAGGCGCCCCCTCGAGCGGGTCAGACCTCTCCTTTAACTTAAGTACTCGTTTTTTATAGTATCGACTACTCCATCTGAATTTTTGTCTTTGTTTTTTGAGTTTATTGCCAGCGTATAATCCTCTTGCCACACTATCACCAGTACATAGAGAAAAACGGTTATGACATTCTCCCTATATAAAACCAATGGGTATCTTCGGTTATCTCGCTATGTGCATGTTAACCTCTTAAGCGGTTTACTGAGGTGCCTTCTTGCACAAACTGGAACTTCATATAATCCTTCCTTCAATTTGCGTTTTTTTTCTTTGAACACCGCACCTTGATAGTTTATTTTTGTTCTGCATGCCCTGCAACGGTAACCTACGTTTTTTCCCATGGATTTCATACTCTTTCTGCAGATTGGACATCGGGGGTTACCTATTTTTTCAGAAACCCTCGCTAATTTCTTCACTTTCATCTTTTCGATATTTATCGTCAAAGGCTTCTCCCTTACGCCACCGTACACGACCACCTCGTCTCCACATGTCAATTCCCTAATGGTGTTTCTAAAATTTTTTGTCGGTTCGTACGCTGCGCAATCGATAGCCACATCACCACCATCAATTGAAAATATAACGTGCCCACCAGAAATATTCACAGGGTTATTTGTTACGACCCCGCCTATGATAACGGACTCGTATGGTTTAACATCGGCAACTCGTTTTTTCTGGAGATGATCGTCCGTTGCTTGGTTTGTTTCAAATAAAACCCACCGGTTTATCTTTTCGGTTTTTATCATCGTATAGCTTTTCAATAAATCATTCGGATTATCACCGCGTATTCCAAAAAGTACTGGACACGGAGAATGCGGTGCTATAATTACCTTTTTATTTTCATAATCGTAGTTGTTGAATGTCGAAGGAAATTTTTTATCCATACGAATGACTGACATTTCTCCGACTTCTCTCGGCGTCCCCCACTTGGATTTTTCACGGTATGTGATTATTTCATGCGTCTTATCGCCCGGTTTCCATGCTATTGCGGCAGTCGCCCCTATCAATCCACGGGAATTTTTATAACCCGTGTATTTTGCGCCCATATTGTTTAAGAGGCGTTTAATAGATTTTAACTCCACAATTTCTCTTACTGCATTCCAGTAAAATTTCTGCGGTGGTTTTTTATTTAACATCACTATACCGGGATTAGTATTTGTGTCATGAAAATGAGCGTTCGATTCAACAATTTTCTCAACTCGCTTCAGATGTTCTTTTTTTATTTCGATATCATCGAATCTTTCGAACCCGTAATATCTTTTGTCGCCAATCCCAGCCACTGGTTTCTTCCTGCCTTTCCCTTCCCCAAAACATAAAGCAATAGCTCCGTTTCCCCTAGTCTTCCAAGGGACGTTGGGATTTAATCGTACTAATCTTGGGTATCCTATGATGTCGTATTCTGAAAATTCCTCTATGATACAGGTGACCAGATATGTAGTGCACATTCCATCTATGGAATCGGTATCGTCTACGCTAATCCAGATAAGTATCCCTCCTTGTTGCGAAGGGTGTAGATACTGCGGAGACTATTAATAAATCTTTTATCATCGAATTAGACTATAATTGTTTATGGCGGTCCGGCTGCCAAAATAAGCGCGAATTCAAATATGCTGGACGAGTACACAACTATTGTAGATCGACAACCCCCGTGGCTATGAGTGTAAGACATATATACTTGATAATTTATAGAGGGTAAATCGAAAAAAGGTTAGGAACTTTTATGTTTCATGCAAAGATAAAAGCAGAAACTCTGAAAGAAGTTATTGATGTGATATCAAAACTAGTCGATGAAGCGAAATTTAAAATCACGAAAGAAGGGTTAAACATCAAGGCAGTAGATCCTGCTCATGTAGCTATGGTTGATTTAACCCTCGATATAAAGGCATTTGAGGAATATAAAGCCACGGAGATGGAGTTGGGTATCGACATAGATAAATTTAAGGACGTACTCAAGCTGGCAGATTCCCCAAGTGATATTTTGACTTTAGAATACAACAAGGAGAAAAACAAAATTGTTGTCGACATAGGCAATATTAAAAGAATAATGTCTCTGGTTGACACATCGAACATGGTAGATACCAAGGTACCTACTTTAAACCTGCCAGTAAAAGTCGTGGTCAGGGCGTCTGCAATATCTAAGGGAATAATGGCATCAGAAAAAATATCCGACCACATCGCATTGGTCGTTTCGCCGGATCGTCTTGAACTTATTGCAAAGGGCAACGCCGAAGAATCAGCTATACTAGCTCTAACGAAGGACATGAAGGACGATGTCGAAGAATTAGAGTGTAAACAGAACACCAAGAGTTTGTTCTCTATCGATTACTTCATGAAGATGATTAAATCCGTCGGCTCGGGGAAGGTCACAATGAACATAGGTGCAGATTATCCAGTAAAATTAGAATTCAATATCGCTGACGGAAACGGTCGTGTGATGTATCTGCTTGCACCGAGAATAGAGAGCGAAACATAGATAAAAAAAACATAACTCTCCCGATGCAACGCCGAATTAATCGCACGCGGTTATAGTAGGATGAGAATGCATGCCAGTAGACATATTTCAAGCAGTTTTTGCACTTCTTTTGATGTTTTTCCTGCCAGGGATATTTTTGGTTTATGCGATATTCCCAAGAAAGAACGAGTTGCACGAGAGGGACGACATAATTTATAGAATCACGCTTGGCCTCGCTCTTAGCATCGGGGTTTCGGTGTTTACAGGGTTTTTGTTAGGTGTACTGCCACGCGATCCAGTTACCGGAAAAGGACAATTTGTGCCTACCAACATATACATTTCATTAGTATCTCTTACAATCATTTTCTTCTTAATTGGATGGTATCGGGGAGCATATCCTATTTTAGGCAGAGGAGCCAAGCCAGCCAATAAATACCTGCTTCCAAAGGACGACAGGGACAAATTAGATGAATTTATGAGTGAATGGCACAGATTAAACAAGAAAATCAAGAAATATGACAAACTAATCGTCAATTACCCGTACGATAAACAACTTTACGAGGTCGAAAAAGCAGAGGCTAGAGCGAGAATGAAGGAGATAAATGAACAGATACAGCACATAAAAGAGAGACCGGACGTATCGCTAGCGGAAGAGAGGCTCGAAGAGCTGATGCTGCAGTGGGAGGAAATAAAGCGGAACCTGAAGAAATGCAACGAAAAGATGAGGCACGCAGAAGGCACTGTATTAGAGCAATATAAAACAAAGAAAGAGAAACTGCTGGAAAAATCAAGGGACGTCGAGGCAAAAATAAAGGAGCTGGAGAGGGAAACCGCGGAGAAACTATATGGTTGAGTTGCCCTCATAGTAAATTTTAATGAATTGATTCTAGAAAATTCTATCGTATCCTGCTCAACGAGAACGACCCGAGCACCAATCCCCGTTCAGTGTACGTATACTGTATCCACGCCCTTGTCTGCACATCGCCCAATCCGCGGATGCATAGAAACGTTCTCTGATTTTCCGATTTGAATTCGATTACCCCGTCCATCGGATGCCTGAGTGTTTGGACGGAAACATCCGGCAGCATATCTGTGTTTAATGAGTAGAATGTAACGGATTTGTCCGTTTTTACTTCGTTGCATATGCGTTGAATAAACCTAAACATTGTAACCCTGTCGATGTAAACGCTGATAGTCGAAAGTGGGAATATCATTCTGTAATATCCGTGCTTCTTTACGCTCTTCTGGGCATTTATTATTGCCTGCATGATGGCATCAATGTTTTTGATGCTGTATATATATTCAATAAACGCCTCTGATGCAACCTTCTTTTTCTGCATATTTTGTTGAGACGCATTTTGCTGAAGTTCGTTTATTTCCTCAGGTGTTTGTGTTTTTTCGACGGATGGCTTCATACTGCCATCTTCCCCATACTCGGCAAGATTAATGTAACCGTTGCCATCGTCTTTTATGTCCATTCTTTTCGAGTATATGTCTACATATCGTACCAAACCAGCATTTTCATAATCCTCATAATCGGGCAGTATTGTGGTCATGCTTTGTTTTATGCTGGCTGGTGTATTATCCGTAGTCACGAAGATTACAGGTACGCCCTTCTTTAAGCCGTCCGCAACAAACGTATTGAGAAACACTTCTTTTCCAACAAAAGTTGGGCCGTAAATGAAAACGTTGCTGCCTGGTGGGATGCCTCCAAGCATAAGGTCGTCTATGCGCTGGGTTCCAGTACTTATCTTGTCCTTCTTCATCTCCTCCTCTTTCTCCGCACCCCTTGTTCCTATTTCTTTTTCTATAATTTTTTGTTGCATTATAGTTAACTCTTCTTCTTTGCTTTTCAAGTACTCTTCCCTCTCCTTCAATTCGCTTTCTTTGTGTTTGACCTCATCTTCCAACAATTTTAATCTGTCTTTTAACTCTCTTTCTCCCACGCTCTCCTTATTCGACCCAATCCGCAGCTTCTCTTGCAGCAATCTGTCGTTTTCGGCTTTAAGCATCTCCCCCCGGTAACGCAGATCTTTCTCCCTCCTGTTCAGTTCGCCCTCTTTATATCGCATGGGCTCTTTTACGTTGTCTATCTCTTCGTTTAGGCGCCTCATCTCGTCGGTTAACCTTCTGATCTCTTCCTCCTTTTTTTCCAATAGCAACTCTCCGTTACTGTCAGCGTCTTCCCCTTTTCTTTTCCTCGGTATCCTTCCTTCTCTTGACTGTAGCGCTTCTTTCAACAACTTTTCTTTTATCTCCATTTCTTTCATAGTTTTTCTTAATTGTTCCTCTTTTTCCTTAAGTTTAGCTTCTGTTTTGGCCTCAATTTCTTTATCCACCTCTTTCAATCGCCCTTCTCTTTCCGTAATCGCTCTCTCTCTTTGAAGGATATCTTCCAATTTATCCTGCATCTCGTTACTATATTTTTCTGCCATCTCTTTCTCAATTCTTTCTCTGTCTTCTTCTATTTTTGATTCCTTAAGAGCTAATTCCTGCTCCCTGGCGTTAATTAACGCCTCTCTTTTTTCTAGTTCCTCAACGTCTTTTACCAGCGCTTTCGCCTCTTTCTCAGTGGTGTGCTTTCTGTCAACGGTGTGTCGGAACTCTTCTTCCGATGTTTCTATTTCAGAGGTTTTCCCTTCAAATGATGCCCCGCATTTAGTACACAGTGTCGCCGAAAGCGGAATAAAATTATTGCAAACACTGCACTCTGCGAGGGCGGGGTGTGTGAATTCTATGCCGCAGTGCTCGCACATTTCAGAGAATGCATAGATATCTTTTCCACAATTACCGCATTTTGCCACATCTTTATTTGCACTTGTGATCTTCTGTTTTTTCACTTCTAACGACCTCGTTTAATCGTAAACTGGTTCAACCTAGCATTATGGACGTCATAATTATTTACACACCGTACCAATACTTATACATATATTAAAATTTACTACGATATCAAGATATCAAGCAGAAACCAACACAAAAGGGCATGTTTGGCGGAAAGCATCTGTGAATTTATTACGCCTTTTTATTAGTCCCAAACTTTATTTACTACAAAAGAGATAACTATTTCCACTTTTAGAGAGTTTTCGGGTGATGGTATATGGATATGATGATGAACGACTCCCCCACACAGGGCAGTGATGGGAAAAACGTTGAAAAAAAAGAAATTCAACTCAAGTATGTTGTACTCCCAATAACAAAAACAGATGTTACATACACACAATATTTTGAAACGGTAGATATACACGAAGCGATGGTGAAGGTCAACGACCAAATCAAAAACGGACTTGGAGAATGGGTAATCGTCACCAGCGTCGAAGATAAAATGGATACGAAACGATAACTTTTAGACTTCTTTTCCAATATAATCAGACGCGAATTTAATGTTGGTAATTTTGAAAAGTGGCAATATGAAAGAAAAAGAAACGTCTATTTTCAACACGAACAACAAACAAACAGAATATAAATTATGTGATTGCTGTATTCGGTTAGTTGATGACCTAGCGATTAAATACAAAACGAAAGTAGAGCTGGTTTTAACCAATACTAGCACGGAATGCTACCTGTGCGGCAATTTATTCATGGAGATCGACAAATTTACAAAGTTGGTTTTAGAAAAACTAGATAATTATGAGTACGCCACATTTTTGATAGGATTAAAAACTGATGACGACCTTAAGGAAAGAACCCGGCAACTCTGGGACACGCTCTTTCAGGGGTGCATGTATGATAGTGATCGGGACAACCCGATCCTCGAAGAGATACGATCGGGCATTAAACGGCAAATCGGCAAGGAGATAGAAAAGAAGACGAATAAAACTGTGGATTTCAACAATCCAGACATAACCGCAGTAGTAGATGCCAGATACGACATAGTAGAGCTTCAGATATCTCCGATTTATATCTATGGGCGGTACCTGAAACTGGTGCGGGACATCCCACAAACAAAATGGGATTGTAGGGTGTGTAGGGGCAAGGGTTGTGAAAGATGCAATGGCACTGGGAAAATGTATCCGACAAGCGTAGAGGAACTCATTGGTGAGAAAATACTGTCGCTGACAAAGGGGAAGGGCACTGCATTTCATGGAATGGGAAGGGAAGACATCGACGCAAGAATGCTTGGAAACGGCAGGCCATTCATCATAGAGATAGTCGAACCGACAGTGAGAACGTTGGATCTAAAAAAAATAGAGAATGGGATAAACATTGATCTTGCTGGAAAGATAGAAGTCCATGCCCTCAAGTATGCTTCCAAAAAAGACGTGGTAACTATCAAAAATGCAAAGTTTGATAAAACATATATGATATTGGTAGAATTCGAAAATCACATTGATAAGGAAAAGATTAAAGAAGGAGTGAAGATATTCAAGAATACAGAGATAAATCAACACACGCCCCTCCGTGTCAAGCACAGAAGGGCAGATATGTGCAGAAAGAGGAAAATCATAGAGATGGAACTGGATTCAGTGCATGATAAAACTGCGCTGCTGAGAATAAGGAGCGAAGGCGGAACATATATTAAAGAATTGATACATGGTGATGATGGAAGAACACAACCAAACCTCTCTGAAATACTCGGCACAAAGTGCACGGTAAAGGAATTGGACGTAATCAAAATTCACGATCAATGAGAAAGGAGCAACGAAGATGGTAAAAAGTTCGAAAGGTTTACGAGCAAAGACAAGAGGAATATTAAAAAGAAAAGCGAGAGAACGAGGATTGTCGCCAATCACCAGAGCACTCAACCGATTTGGTGAGGGAGACAAGGTAAGTATAAAACTCGATCCGAGTATTCACAAAGGACAAACGCATCGAAGATTTCAGGGATTGACTGGTGTGATTACGGAAGTTCGCGGCAACGCTTATGTTGTCGGGGTAATGGCGGGGAATAAGCCGAAGTCGGTAATTGTTGGACCGGAGCATCTTAGAAAGCAATAGGTGTATCTTATGGCTACTGTGAATGAAGAAAAAGAAGAAAGAATAATATCGTTAGTAGAGGTCAGAGACTTGCTTGAAAAAGAGCGAGCCAAACGGGAGTTAACCAATGAACAGAAAATGGCACTACAACACGCACAAACATTTGCACGGTTAAATGTCACAGAAACTAAAAAACTGATAAAAGAATTAAGAAAGATAGAGAAGCTTTCAGATCAGGCGGTATATAAACTAGCAGAGATCTTGCCGACACACCCGGATGATGTAAGGGTTGTTCTCGCCAAGGAGAGGTACACCTTGGAGAAACGGGAAGTCGAAGAAATCGTTCAAACAGTAAAAAAACATATAGAGTAATTGGAGTGTGTCTTCATGGAAGATTTTGCATATATCCTCGACTACCCAATTCAAGGAATGTCCGCCGAGCATGGTTTTAAAAGAGAGCCGATGGCGTGTGCTATCGGCTGCTCCGAGTTCAAATTATTGGAATTAGTTCCGAAGCCAAACGCGGCAATCCAGATAGGGGACAAGGCGTATATCGGAAAGGATATGGAGAAAAGAACAGTAGTTCTGCACGTGAAACGAAGAATAAGCTATTCGGAAATGACCAGTACGGCCCAAAGCGAACTGCCGTACATTATTCAACAGATTATAAAAGAAGATGAACCCAGGTTTATAAAATTCTACAATGAAGCACAGCCGATAAGCACGCGTTTTCACATGCTCGAACTTCTCCCGGGACTTGGAAAAAAGACGATGTGGGCGATTATAGAGGAAAGAAAAAAAGAATCGTTCAAAGATTTTAAGGACATAGAAAAACGCGTAAGCTTGCTCAAGTCGCCGGAAAAGCTTATCGCAAAGAGAATAGAACTCGAAATATCCAATCCTAACGAAAAATATCATTTATTCACAACGAGATAATGAAGGGATAATTTTCCTGATGTTATGAGAAAAAACGAAGTAATATCGATTTTAAGCTCTCTTGGCGTTAAACCGTCAAAATACAGAGGTCAAAATTTTTTAATAGACGAAAGGGTAGTAAAAAGACAGATAACATACGCAGACATTTCTAACAAAGATACTGTTCTGGAGGTGGGTTCTGGACTCGGAATGCTGACCGTACAGTTGATCAACAACGCTGGAAAAGTAATCGCCATCGAAAAGGACGAAAAGATGGCGAGTTATTTAAGAAATAGACTGAACTCGAAATTAAACCTGATGGTCGGAGACGCCCTCAAAGTAAATTTTCCACAATTTAACAAGATTGTTTCAAACATCCCATATAACATATCTTCCCAGCTCACATTTAAGTTCCTAGAGTATTCATTCGAAATAGCGGTACTGATGTATCAAAAAGAATTTGCAGAAAGGCTGGTAGCAAAGCCGGAATGCAAGGAATATTCAAGATTGTCCGTGAATGCATATTACAAAGCGCGTTGTGAGATAGTAGAACAAGTTCCAAAAACTGCATTTTTTCCGCAACCAAAAGTAGATTCTGCAATTGTTAAAATTATTCCAAGAAAGGAGCCTCCGTTCAAAGTTTTAAATGAAAAAACGTTTTTAGCAATCATCGATGCCCTTTTTAGCCACAGGAGAAAGAAGATAAAAAATGGCCTGGTGTATGCATACAAATCACTTGGATGCACTGAAAATGAGATGAAAGATATTGCCCTGAATGCCAAGTTTAAGAGCGAGCGGGTTGAAGATTTGTCACCAGAAGAAATCGGGGAAATCGCAGACGAGATTTTTATAAAATTGAGCGAGAAAGCTTAACTAGATACTGCTCAAAATCAGCCCCGATCAGGAAAAATCATACCAATGGCTTGGCAACGACAGTATTGGAATCCAATATCACACTGTTGCACGATAGGGTGATTGAGAATGTGTAATACGCTGCGCTAACATCGGCAACCGTCGTTACAATGGTTACAGTTTCGTTCGTCTTCAACGATATTTTTCGAGTGGTATTGCGCTGGTTGTTTGTTCCAACCTGATCTATTCTTAGTGTTATATCATCCATCTGATTTATGCCCATATTGGAAACAGTCGATGTCACATTCACGTCTACTTTTTTCAAGGGGTCCGTCCAATTTAATTTCCAGGTAGCATTGGAGGATATGCAGAATCCCTGCATGACCGTAACGTTTATTCTGTCTGTGAAATTGTTTCCAACAGCATCCTTAACTATGAACTTTACAGGGTAAACACCCTCCTTCGAAAACACATAACTGAACTTTAATCTATAGTCGTAGACCGTTGTGTTGGACTGATCGCAAAACACCCACGTATAGTTGATTTTATTTTTATCCATATCCGTTGGCGTCACCATTCCATTAAATTCAACAATCATACCCGTATTCACGATTCTGTCCTGGCCTGCACTTATAGATAGAACTGAATTTTCCACGTTGGTGTTTTTATAACTGCCGATTATCGACGTCGTGAAGAGCATGGCGGATATTATGAGTATGCTGCATGCACCGCATGCCTGCCATCGCGGATAATTCATTCTTTTCTTTATTCCCGAAACGCTTTCCAATATTGTTTTTGAGCGATTTGCAATCCGGTGGAGGGCCAGGGTGCCAAGGATTGGTACTGAGTATCCAACTCCAAGTGCTGCCACCACTATGCCCGTGGCTAGCAATCTGCTGTCTATTCCAACATTTGGAATATATGATATGGTTCCCCGCGCCAGCATTAATTCCGTAAATGCATATATGCCGATGAGCAGGCCAACAGTCATAAAGAGTGCAGACAGTTTCAAAGTCTTTTTTATGCCCCATCTCACGGCAGGCGTCAACAGTCCTGTTTCCCTATCTTCCGTGTAGTCTCCAACCTGGTTTGTCAGTGCGATTCCGTAGTGTGCTATGCTGAAGCCGATTATCAGAATAATCGCATTGATGTCAATTGAACGTCCAACTGTCACGAAATAGAGGAAGGAAAACGGCACTAAAAATGCGGATGTTGTTAATGCTATTACGTGCCATGCTCCGCGAACCTTAAAATGGAACGGCTTTGCGGAATACCCTAACCCGAAAAATGTACCTACGAGCACCCACGCAAATAACCAAATGTTTTGAACAGTCATGGAAATGTGGAGGGCTAATATGAGTGCTATGCTCACATGAAGCGCGATTATCAATTTCAGTTTCCCTCTCCCGACGATGTCAACACCGGTGGATACATGCGTCTTGTATTTTCTATCTACGTCCACATCTGTTAACGAGTTGATTAGGAACCCGGCTAAAAACAATAAAGCAAATGTAACAATCGTTTCTATAAGTGTGTACGAAAATATGGCATTGACTGAATTCGCGCCAATCAATAATGGTATAAACACCGCCGGAAGTTCGGCAGATAGGTACTCAAGACGGGCGACTAAAACGTATCCTCTCAGAAAATCTCTTATGCTACTCACATATATCACAATCGAATGGATAGATAGATAAATACTACATTCTATATAATCCTATGCTGTCGGTGCCACTTCCTCTCTTCTGTTCGCCAAATACACTATGAGAGCGACCGCCACAAATGCGCCCCAAAGCACACCCAAACTATCGGCAAACAAGTCTTCAATCGCCATTACTCTATTTGGAACAAAATATTGATGCAACTCGTCCGTAAAACTATACAACACGCCAATAATCACGGACAGTTCAAACGCATTCGTTTTGAGATATTGTCTTTTAGATTTAACTATCGAGTAAAACAGCAAAAATCCGAGTATAGAATATTCGGCTGCGTGCTCAAAAAGGTCGATATATGGAAACAAGAACTCTTTTGGTGGTTGTGGCGGTGCTGGCATAGATGAAAGAACGAATATTAAAGAAGCATAGAGAACAGTGAGGATGCGGTACATTAGTGTTAGTAAAAATTCACGACTAGGTTTTTTCATCAAGAATAGATATTACTTAACACCTAAAATAGTGTTTCTAGTTTGTTGTTCGAATAAATGGCATCTAAAATACGGCGTCTTCGCACTATCCCTTCACCACGCCAAGAGGCACCAGTCTTGCCACTTTCAGCGAGATGCCAGCGTTATGTGTAATGTCAACAACTTCATGGACATTTTTATACGCTGAGGGAGCTTCCTCTGCAATCACGTCTCTGCTTGCCGCCCGTATATAAATGCCTTTATTTTGCAATTCTGCGCGCACGCCCTTCTCCGAAAACTTTCTTATAGCCGCTCCCCTGGACATTGCTCTGCCTGCCCCGTGACACGTAGAGCCGAAACTTTCATCCATAGACAATTTTGTCCCGACCAGCACATAACTTGCCCTACCCATATCTCCAGGGATCAAAACAGGCTGGCCAACACTTCTGTATTCCTCGGTAATGTCCTTATGCCCTGCGGCAAACGATCTTGTAGCACCCTTTCTGTGTACGCAGAGTTTTTGCCTCTTCCCATCGACTTCATGCTCTTCTATTTTAGCGATATTGTGCGCTATATCGTAAACCACTTTCAAACCAATTTCATCTGCTTTTCTTCCAAGGGTTTTCTCAAAGGATTCGCGAACCCAGTGAGTTATTAACTGGCGATTTGCCCAAGCATAATTTGCAGCGCAGGTCATTGCTTTCAAATAGTTTTGGCCTTCGTTGGAATTTATCGGTGCGCATGCCAATTGCCTATCAGGCAACTGAATATTGTATTTCTTTACCGCCCGCATCATATCCTCAAGATAATCTGTGCATATCTGATGCCCGCACCCTCTTGAACCGGTGTGTATCATAACAAGTATCTGGTTTTTTTGGGTTATCCCGTAAACCTTGGCAATATTTTCGTCGTATATCTCTTCTACTTTCTGAATCTCTAAGAAATGGTTTCCGGCACCCAACGTTCCAAGTTGGGGGGCGCCTCTTTTTTTTGCTTGATTGCTAACCTTAGAAGAATCTGCATTATTCATGCAGCCGTTTTCTTCAAGATGAGGCAAATCTTCTTCCCAGCCATATCCGTTTTCCACAGCCCATTTTGCGCCGCCTTCCAGTACATTACCTAATTGAGACGGATCCAAACGAACCTTTCCTTTAGAACCGATACCCGAAGGTATGTTTTCAAACATAGTGTCTATTACTTTGGTGAGTTTATCTTTAATATCGTCGACATTCAAATCCGTTCTTAATAATCTCACGCCGCAGTTTATGTCGTAGCCAACACCGCCGGGCGAGATGACCCCGTCATCCATGTTTGTTGCGGCCACTCCGCCAATCGGAAACCCGTAACCCCAATGAATGTCGGGCATTGCTATAGATTTCCCTACAATCCCGGGAAGCGTAGCGACATTAGCTACCTGTTCGAGGGCGTTGTCGTCTTTTATAGTTTGAATGAACTTTTCACTGCTGTATATCAATCCTGAAGTTCGCATTCCTTGCTTGTATTCCCTGGCAATCTCGAATCTATAGTCGTCTATCTTTTTTAGCAAACCTGTCCACGTCATATTTTTGCCTTCTTGTACCTTTGCGATATCTATACTGCATATGTTTATGGATAGAAATAGGTATCGTGTGGCTTTATATATTCTGCATGTTGGAAAGCAACAAGTTTATATAAAAATCACTACACGCATGAGGCATATTTATAAAGAAGTAGTTGGATTTGGCAGCGAGATAAATGAAACGCGAGAAAGTGAAAACACCTAGAAAGATTAGAAAGGTCACTATCGGAACGCTCATAGGAATTATCGCGATGACCATGGCTCTAATCGGGTATTTTGTTCCGTGGTATCTGATAGGCGTCAGTTTGGAGGCTAATACTTCTATCCCCGTGGACCAAAACGGGAACACCGTCAACATGACAATGACAACAAATGGGTTCAGGGATTTTATGGAGATCAGTATGCTTAAGGGCGTATCCATAAAAAATCCAATGAGCAACATATCCACACATATAGATACGTCTCAGCTTCAACAATACGGCGTAAGCGAAAGCGATATACAAGATGCGATAAAAAACGCTACGCAGAACACTAGTAACAATTCGGGCTTTCCAGACCAACTAAACATTATGGACGCCATCCCAATGCCGGGAGGACTTACTCTTGATAAAATCATAATAATATTGATATTGGTCGGTTTTACATGGGGTGTTTTCAAGATACTTATCACGGAACTCCCCAAAAGACGCAAAAAATTCATGTATAGCAGCATCAAGGTGCTTATCCCGATAATCATCGTAGTTGTCATAATGACACAGATACTCCCGATGCTTCCGATAGGATCGGGTACTCCAATTGCCAATATCTTAAACAATATGGCTGCATCGCCGTTGAGCGGCCAGGGGTCGGCGAATAATGTAATGGGACAACCTCTCAATTTAGGATTAAGGTGGGGGCTTGGCCTAGGCGGTTATTTGTTCATCGCGGCATCCATACTATATATAGTGTCAATGCTTGTGATAACAACTGAGCTCAAGACGGAAGCAGTAGAAAAAGCAGAGAAAGATTATACCAAAATGGTGGAAGACTCAAAAATTATATTACAACCTTTAAAACCAACTGCTGCAATACAAAAACCTCCAACGATAGTAAAACTACCGCCGCCGAAACCGACAAAAGCATCAGATTTTCTCAGCGTAGAAACGTCGGTGGAGCAAAAGAAAATCGAAGGAATACCTGCTGCAAAATCAACACAACCAGAGCAACAAATTCCGGCTGCGGCAATCCCATCTGCAACAAAGACGATACCCCCTACGGCAACAGCAACTACGCCAATGGCACTTAAACCGTTAACGCCGCCTGCAGCAGTACCCTCGGCGGCCAGACCAGCAGCACAGGCAACACCCAAACCCCCGATACCTCCAAAACCAGCACAGACGATTCCATTGCCTGCACGAAGCCTGACACCACCAATAGGAAAAGCACGACCTGCGACACAGTCACCACCTGTAGCTCAAGAAAAATCCAGGACTACATCATTACCGCCTAGCGTTCCACCAAGAATTCCACCTAAGAAAAAAGAAGAAGAGCAGTGAAAACATTTTTTATCAGAAACACCTATGCTGACCTCATGAAGCAATCTTCCCGGATAATATTGGCAATCGATGAATTGGACGAAAAAAAGGTTTTGAAAGTTGCGAAGGAAGTCGGCAGCATTGTCGACGCTATTAAAATAAATTATCCGACAATACTGTGCTGCGGGCTTGATATCGTGAAAAAACTGAGAAAATACAGCGATATCATATGCGATCTGAAGGTCGCGGATGTGCCGCATGTCAACAAATTGATAGTATCCCAAGCAATCAATGCCGGCGCCGCAGGCATAATATGCCATGGGTTCGTCGGCAGGGACTCTGTGGAAGCATGCATAGAGGCAAGTGGCGGGAAGGATGTTTTTGTTGTTACGGAAATGAGCCATCCAGGCGGTGCGACATTCCTCCAAGTTACGGCAGAGCAAATTGCGAAGATGGCTGTGGAAGTGGGAGCTAGCGGCGTGGTGGCACCTGCTACGCGTCCTGAGAGGATAAAAAGAATAAGAGAGATCGTCGGGAAACTTAAGATAATATCTCCAGGTGTGGGTGCACAGGGCGGAGATCCTAAAGAAACAATAAAGGCAGGCGCGGATTACATAATTGTCGGAAGGAGCATATACGAATCTGAAAATCCTAGAAAAGAAGTGGAGAGGATTGCAGAAAGCATTCGATAAATAGGAATTTTGATATTAAAATTCTTCAGTGGATAGCATTGGAATTAATTTTGAGGCGCAGTGGTTTTAAAGAGTAGAAAACAATTTATTACAGTTTTTCCTTATTCTGTGATCGTGAGAGTGTACATAGATAAGGAATTAAGTAGCAAATTTCAAGACATACTTGTAGAGCTCTCGGAGATAGCAGGAATATCTGTTGTGCCCAAGAACAACGTATTAGAGGACTTTAAGAAGATCATAATCGAAGAAGTAAGAAAAAATTACACTCTTGATGGACTTAAGGACGATTCGATTATCCGCAAATATCGCGATTTTTATTGGAGGGTTGGCATTGATCCCACGAAAATCAGGCCTGCCTCCGAGGCGCTTATCCGCAGGATTTTGCATGACAAACCACTTCCAACGATTAATTCTGCGGCTGATACCTACAATTTAGCATCCATTAAAACCCATATCGCTATTGGGGCATTCGACAGGTCTAAATTAAAGGGCAATCTAAACTTAAGGTTCGCGAGAGAGAACGAGAATTTTTTGGGAATAGGCATGGAAGATGCGAGAATATTAAAGTCGAACGAGATCGTTGTATCCGACGAGGAGAAGATTATTGCAGTATATCCGTACAGGGATTCCGACTTTACAAAAATAACATATGATACAAAAGATACTGTTCTATTGTTTTGCGGTGTGCCAGGGATTGAGAGAAAGGAATTGATTAATGCGAGAGATTTGACAGACAGGTACATCACCCAATTTTGTGGCGGTGAAATAAAGGGATAGATAATCAGTGTTAAGACTTTTTACAATTTACAAATTTCACGGGAACGCCCGCCTTTTCAGAGGCGGGATGATTTGAAAGTGAAATTTGTAAACGCGAGCACCTTTAGGTGCTCGTAGTTTACACAAATATAATTGATATTAAATTTAATCGCTCAGAGCAGGGAATTTCAGACTTTTTTTAATCCAATAAACTGGTCGTACACAAACATTAAAATATACGAGATATATACCTCGAAACCTCGAAAAAAGGAGGCATATCATGGCAGACAAAAAAGCAGATTTAGCTGGACCCGGGGTCAGTACGTACCCCGAGGTAGAGAAGATATTACCGAACGACTACAAACCCATTCTGGACCCGAAGGAGACTCAGAAAGCGCTTTTTAAGCTGAAGCGGTACATCATGGACGGTCTCAACAAGGAGTTGAACCTCTTCACGATCGAAGTGCCCTTGATAGTCACTGTAGAAAGCGGCGTGAACGACATGCTGGACCGAGACGGCTCCCGCACACCTGTCGATTTTCCCTGCGGTCTCGGACTGCCTGAGCGCATGAGGTGCCAAGTCGTCCAGGCAGCTACCAAGTGGAAGAGAATGGCTTTGAAGGAGTTTAACTGCAAGGTAGGCGAAGGAATAAACACGGACATGAGAGCAGTTAGAAAAGACTACTTCCTTGACCATGACCACAGCTCATACGTAGACCAGTGGGACTGGGAAAAAGTCATCACAGCTGACCAGCGCAACCTAGACACTCTCAAGGACGCTGTCAAGAAGATATGGAAGGTCATCAAGGGTGCGGAGGTCTATATCCGCAAGGAATACCCCGCTTTGAACTCAACGAAGGTTCCTGCGTTGCCCGAGGAGCTGAAGTTCATCCACGCCGAGGAGATTCTCGATATGTACCCGGACCTGCCGAGGAAGCAGCGCGAGACTGCTATCCTGCAGAAATACCCAGCCGTTTTCATAATCGGAATAGGCTGGACGCTCAATGACGGCTACCCGCACGAGATGAGGGCCGCGGACTACGATGACTGGATTACACCGGCCAAGGACGGCGGCAAACAATACCACGGACTGAACGGCGACATCCTCGTCTGGAATCACATCACGAAGCGCAGGCACGAGCTCAGCTCGATGGGCATAAGGGTCACCAAAGATACTCTGAAACAGCAGCTAGAGGCAAGCAACCAGATGGAGAAGCTCAAGATGCCGTACCACCAGGCAATCATGAACGACAAGATACCTCTCAGCATAGGAGGCGGAATAGGCCAGTCCAGGACAACAATGCTCCTGCTGCAGAACGCGCATCTCGGAGAGGTCAGTGTCACGGTTTGGCCGAAACAGCTCAAGGACATCTGCGCAAAGAAGAACATACGTGTCCTGGAGTAGATGCAACGGCGATAGACAATAGAAACGCAACTTTGGGATTAGGTCCTTAATACACGACTGCGAACGCATTTTTAGGGACCTATTCTCCCTTTAATTTTTTTTAATTTTCAAAAGGATTTATCAAAATATTATATCCATCACGCAATTCTTGCAGTCGAATTTCAAAAGGTATCTTTTGCCCTGCTCATCGGTTAGGTAAAATGGTTCTTTAGCATTGCCAATTTTGCCGATGTTGCTTCGATTGTAATTTTGGCAAAATCCTAATTGGTATTTCAAGCAGTGCTTTGTTGTCATGACCTTCTTTCCGTTCATGTCTATTCCAGATTCGGCAGCGGGTTCGATTTGTTCGACGCCGTGCCTTTTGTAGAATTTTTCTGCAAACTCGTTGAGAACGTTTCCTAAGTATGTCAGTTTCTTTTCAGGATAAGGGAAATCATTTTTTTCGATAGCCACTGTCTCTCGGGTATACTCATCTACCCTCTTTTGCTCTAATTTTTCAACAGTTTCTCTCCTGAAATTGTTTAACATTTTTAGAGGAATAAAATAGATGTTTTTGAGATCTATCTTGATATCTGAAACCTCAAAATCCGTATCTCCGAGTTTGCCAAGTTGATTTTTAATGGTATCGAGCATCATCTCTTTGTTTTTGGCTAGTTCCAGCTCTTTTCCGATCTTCATTCTATTTTGAACTTCGATGCCGTCTTCATCAATTGCATATAGCACAATGTCATCATTTTCATCGGAAAATTTTAGTTTGACCCTTATTTTTCGGGTGATATTGTCTGCCTTTAATTTCTTTATGAACTCATGGTCAAAATTTCGATACACCACGATATTCTTTCGTATGGCCATAGGGTCGTTTGGATATATCTTACCATTCTCAACCTTGCTTACAGATGTGCCGGCAAGTTCACCCTTCTCGTCAAGAAAACATATACCGTCCCCATTGTTCAATTTCGTTTTGTTGTCAAGGGTAAAACTCCTTCCGTCAAAGTTGGTTATTTTTCCTATCCGCTCTCCAACGGATTTCGGCGTGTCAAACGAGGCGATTTCCTTTTTTCGTCCATTTATAAAATAATCTGTGTATCCTCTGTTAAATGTTTTATATGGATCTGGTTTAAAGTCAATTATGCTCTTTCCACTCGAGCTTTTTCTAAACTTTTCACATTTCGCGACCTTATTCATATTATATAACGCGTCATCGATTTTTTGGCGGTAGAAACTTACTACGTTCTTTACATAGTTCACGTCTTTAAGCCGCCCCTCGATTTTAAACGACGTTATCCCCGCATCAATAAGCTCCCTTATGTGTGCGAAGAGGTTGAGATCCTTCAGGCACAGCAAATATTTGTTTTTTATCAGCACATTTCCGGCAGAGTCCGACAGGGAGTATGATTTCCTGCAAGGCTGGGCGCACACGCCCCTGTTGCCGCTTCTGCCGCCCATTGCATAACTCATATAGCATTGCCCGCTGTAACTTACGCACAGGGCGCCGTGGATAAAGAATTCCAGTTCTATCTTGTTGGTTTTAGCCCTTATCTCCTTTATCTCATCTATCGACAGCTCCCTTGCGAGAATTGCACGCTTAAATCCGACTTTTTCCAGGAATTCCACTTTTTGCCAGGTGTTGTTGTGCATCTGCGTGCTCGCGATCAACGGGATCGGCGGCAAATCATGCTCCAAAAGGCCGATATCCTGTATTAGTACTGCGTCCGTACCCATTTTATAGAGTCTATTTATTAGACGCTGGGCTTCCAGAATTTCGTTATTGTTAAAAATAGTGTTGACGGTGGCGTAAATTTTCACGTTAAATTTATGGGCAAATTCTATGAGCTTCTCGATATCCTGCAATCTGTTGCCTGCCTCGGCCCTTGCACCAAACTTTTCAGCTCCGATATAGACTGCGTCTGCACCGCACCCTATCGCTGCTATGCCGCACTCCAAATCTTTCGCGGGAGCCAAGAGTTCAATTTGTTTCATAGTTTACGACATCCATTAATATAACTGGAAATTCTTTCTATGCATTATATTTATCGCTTAAAAATTCTACCGGTCATGTAGTATTTTTTCTTTACCTCTGTCAATCCTGTAATCTACTTTAGAATAACAGCAATGTATTTCAATACCTTTCTATTTACTTTAAATGATATGACGATTTCAAAAATATTGTTTGTAGAGCCGCCGAAAGACTACTGGTTTCTGATGGGGGAATACCTGCCACCGCCGACAGGGCTGCTTGTTTTGGCAGCATATATCGAGAAGGAACTGCCGGATATTGAAATAGATATACTCGACTGCCAGGCAGAAAGAAAAGATTGGAAAGACCTTGAAACGCAAATTGCGTCGTTTTCCCCGTCGATTGTCGCAACATCTGGATTCACATGCAATGCATACGTTTGTGCAAGAGTGGTGGAAATAGCCAAAACCGTGAACAAGGATATTATAACTGTTGTAGGCGGTCAGCATTTTTCGTTTACCGCCGAGAAATCACTCATGGATTTTCCGGAGATCGATTACATAATCAGGGGCGAGGGCGAGATAACACTGGTAGAATTAATTAAAGCGTTAAGGGACCATAAGAATATCGGCGAGGTATCCGGTTTATCATTTAAACACAACGGAAAAATAATTCATACGCCATCACGGCCTTTAATCGAAAACCTTGACAGTTTGCCGTATCCCGCTTATCATCTGGTTGAAAAGAATATCAAGAACTATCACTTTTCTATGATGGCAGGCAAGAATGCCCGGTATCTGATAATAGAAGGTTCGCGGGGCTGTACGCATAAATGCACTTTTTGCACCCAATGGAAGCACTGGAACGGCGTGTGGAGAACAAAGTCGGCTAAACGAATTGCGAATGAAATGGAATATGCCAGCAGCAAATTCGGAGCGCAGTTTATATGGCTCACAGATGACAATTTCGAATATAAAAAACGAGGGAAAGAATTATGGAATGAACTGCGGACAAGGAAATTCTCCAAGGACATCATGTGGTTTTTCCAGGCAAGAACTGATGACATAGCCAATAACGAGGATATTGTCAGCAAAATGCGGGAAGTCGGCAACAAATGGATTCTTGTCGGCGTCGAGAATAATTCACCGGGGGTTCTAAACGATTTCAAAAAAGGAGTCCGCATAAACGATGCTGCCAACGCAATAAGGATTCTGAAGAAAAACGACATTTTTGCCCAGGGCATGTTCGTCATAGGTTCCCGTAAGGACACTGCCGAATCCATAGAGTCCCTTCGGCAGTTCTCGCTCGAACTGGATATGGATCTTGCAATATACACAATCCTCACGCCGTATCCTGGCACGGACATCTATGAAAATGCAGTAAGAAACGGATGGATCGAAGACGACAATTACGCACACTACGACATGGTCCATGCAATCATGCCGACCGAAACACTTTCCCGGCGCAATTTGCAGGAAGAACTCTACAAATGTTATCGCGCGTTCTACGGCTCCGTTCCGAAAAGCATTAAGGGCATATTCTCGAAAAATGAAATCAAGCGGAGAGCATATCGCCATATGGCAGGAAAATTCGTATTGAAAAATCTAAGAGATATGATTTGATGGACGACAGACGGGTAAATGCGTATCTGGCACTTTCGATAGTTGCGGCGATATTGATCGTGATAATCATCCTGCTTTACGGACATAGTGAAAATAATATTCGTGACTTCGAGAGGATTGTTTTCGCTGCGATATTTATCTTATGTTGCGCCCTCGCGGTATCTTTCGCGATTAAACCTAACTGGTTGAAGCGCTTAACCCATCACGGCGATAATGTTTTAAACGAAACAACGGCACATAAAATAACAAGAATGCGGCGCGGCCATCATCCAGATTGCAAAGGTTTCGAAGCTCACATTGTTAGAATAAAAAATAGAATCATTTGTTCAGGTTGTCTCGGCCTCGCGTCTGGCTCAGTCATATCTATTGTTTTGGTGCTTGTCTCATTGAATGTTTTGGATGTCATGCCCGCTTATTTTCTTTACATTATGATAATTCTCGGATTCGTCTTTATAGCCGCAAATTACATCGAAATAAAATTTTTGGAAAGAAAGGCATATGTGCACATTATCCTTAGTGCTTTATTGCCGATCAGCTTTTGCCTGGTGTCCCGGGGATTGCTGGAACTCACTGGAAGTATATTTTTCGGCTTCGTTGGGTTATTGATATCATTCCTATGGCTGGATACCAGAATTCAACTATCTCTATGGCATCACGAGTCGATATGTAAAAATTGCAAGGAAAAATGTAATGGGGGTGGATGACTCTTTTCCTTGCCTTAGACTTTTTTAATATGTTTTATTATCATAGAAAGCAAGCACGCCACTATAATCAGGGCGATGAGCAATCCGAAGATTTCCCAGTAGGGGAAGTTAGTAACCCACATAGGCATCTTCATATCGGAAAATGTGAACGACATAATCTTGCTTACGATAGAAATTAAGATACCCCCTATTATCAAAATGAGGATCAATATCCAGAAACGGAGCCACATCGGCCGATGCTGCCTTCCCGAACAATCTTCATCGCAACTATTCTCACACTCTCGCCCATGATCTCTTCGTTCACCACTTAATGATGCTCCACAGCTGTTGCAGAATGTCGCATCATCCTCATTCTTTTTGCCGCACTTCTGACAATACAACTAAATCACCTTTTGATAATTTAAATCGCTGAACACTATATTCATTTTCTTATCTATATAGGTTTCTGCCAATCCATAATATTGGATGATAGGTGCCAGGGACGGGATTCGATGTGAAAATCCTCTAGATTTTCCAGTGAAAAATTTTCTACATAACAGTTCAAAATTTTATAGTGTGAACAATGTCCCAATCAATGAAGGTACTACCCGATTTAAACCATGGCTAATCCAGGGGCCAATAATGTTTTTGGTTTTGTCTACTACTATGGTTAACAGGACAGCTTGAGCGATGGTCGTTGTTATGAAAATACTGGTAAAATGCTGTGGATGAACCAAAATAAAACCAACTATCGAAGTTAGATATGCTACTTTGAGATTGGTTTTGCCAATCAAATACAAAAATAAAACGCCTCTAAAGAAAAACTCTTCAGTAAAAGCCTCAAAAAACATTATGCCGTGATAGAAAACATCTATTTTGGTAGATGCAGAGATAACGAGTGTAATCGCAATCGTTGCTATTGCCGCAATCAAACCATACATTATGCTCTTCCACAAATTCTTCTTTCGCACACCAACATTGAACAAAATATCCTTTATCTTCCATTTTTCGATATAGAATATAGTAGCGATAGGTAAAAGAACAAAAAGCACAAACTTCCCCAATGAATATCCTATAACTCCAAAAGCATTCGATAAGTAGAATGTTATCGGATAAAGGATGATTATTATCGCGCCGCATGCAACAAGCAGGATAATATCCTTCAACTCGTTTTTCTTCCATTTAATACAATATGCCAGTGGAATAAAAAGTGCAATTATTAGTAGTGCGATAGGATACATTCCAAAGTCAAGTGACATAGTTGTTTATTTAATATTACATACAAGTATAAACTCTTTTTCTTCATCATTTGATGTGTTAGTGCCGGGGACGGGATTCCCCTTCGGGTGAAAAATTCTTCGTGCCATAGGTTAAGAATTTTTCAGAATCGTGCGACATTATGCTATTTATTCTGTCGCACTTTCGAATCCGCCACGCGTTGGTTAATCAGTTATATCGAATAATAAGTGCCGGGGACGGGATTCGAACCCGCGACCTTCGGATGTCTTAAGATGAGGGCTATTGCATCAATCTCTATGAGTCCAACGCTCCACTAGGCTGAGCCACCCCGGCAGGAAGAATCGACATTGGATTTGTAGCGTCTTTCGTATATCTTCTTCATAGATATAAGCAAGAAGTTACATCCGATAGCAAATGCATTTGCAATTATTATTGCCAGGTCATCCCTCAATACACCATACAAGAGCCAGATCCCCATGCCAACAGACAGCACTATCGGCATAAAATAGGAAACGTCGTCTAGTTTTTTTGTTTTATATCCTCTAAACAATTGTGGGATGAAGCCGAATGATGTGACTCCCCCCGCTATTAATCCAAGTATGACAAAGTCCATGGGTATTGAATATATGGACGATAATTATAAATCTTTGCAGTCTCGAAACAATTTAATATCGTCTAGTGTTCTAGTTTTCATATAAAATATTAACAATCAGTCATATAATAAAAATTAGATAGAACGATAGAAATGTACAAAATAAAGAGGTCTTGAAGGTGTTGCAAAAAGAAGAGACAAAGAGCGACAAGGAATCAAAGGTTAGAATAGAACTCTCTCTCTGTAAGGGATGCGGCATATGTATCAAATTTTGCCCGAAGAAAATATTCCAGGAGTCTAAGAAAACTACGGAAAAGGGAATAGAAATTCCAGATATAGTGAATGACAATGAATGTATCGAATGCGGTATTTGCGAACTTCTATGCCCGGAGCTGGCAATAGATGTGGCAAAGGGTGAATAAATGATTAAATCTTCACAAGTGCGGTTTATCCAGGGAAACGAGGCGTGTGCAGAGGCGGCGATTGCGGCAGGCTGCAGATTCTTTGCTGGTTACCCCATCACTCCCTCAACCGAGATTATGGAGAAGATGTGCAAATTGCTGCCAAGCGTCAACGGGCACTTTATGCAGATGGAGGACGAGATCGCATCCATATCCTCGGTTATTGGCGCTTCATGGGCGGGTGCAAAAGCAATGACTGCTACATCCGGCCCTGGTTTTTCTTTAATGCAGGAAGGCATCGGCTATGCTGCGATGACAGAAACGCCCATAGTAATAGTAGACGTTCAAAGAAGCGGGCCGAGTACTGGCCAGGCAACGCTCGTCGGCCAGGGTGACATAATGCAGGCAAGGTTCGGAAGCCATGGCGATTATGAAATAATTGCTGTCGCACCCTCTACCGCCCAAGAGATGTTCGATTTAACTGTTGATGCATTTAATCTGGCGGAAACTTACAGGGTACCAGTGATAGTTCTATCCGATGCCATGGTAGGACAAAACAGAGAACGTGTGACACTTCGCAGAGACCGAGAAATAAAAATTGTTGATAGAAAAACTCCGATAGGGGGCGAAGAATTATTTTTTGGTGGCGACGAGATACCACCTATGCCAAAATTCGGCGACGGTTTTTTCGTTCATATTACTGGTTCTACCCACAGGGCAGACGGCATTCGAGAAGAAACTACAGTAGATGTTCACGAGAAACTTGTCACGAGACTGTGTGCTAAAATTGAGAAGAATAAGGAGAAGATTGTAAAGTTTGAGGAGCATTTTACAGAGGATGCAGATATTTTGGTAATTGGTTATGGAGCTACGGCAAGGCCATCGCTTGGCGGTGTTGTAACTGCCAGGGAAAGGGGAATACCCGCAGGTTTCTTCAGGCCGGTTACGATTTGGCCGTCTCCGGAAAAGAAATTGGAAGAACTGTTGGAACACGCTAAAACAATAATATTGTGCGAATGCTCACTTAGAGGATACAAACCCGAAATAGAGCGAATTGCAAAGAGAAAGGCCAAAATAATACATTTCCCAAAAATAGGCGGTACGGTCCACACGTCGACCGAGGTATTCAATATGATCCAGAGGTGCATATAATGGCATCAGTGTCCGAGCTTAGAAACAAATACCTTAGAAATTTGCCCACGAGATTTTGTCCGGGATGCGGCAACGGAATCGTGCTCGGAGCTTTTATTCGGGCAGTGGACGAATTAAGATTGAAACCAAAAGATATGCTGATGTGTTCGGGTATAGGATGTTCATCTTGGACAATAAGCCCGTATTTTCATGCGGATACGCTGCACACATTACACGGTCGACCGATAGCTTTTGCCACTGGTGCTAAAATCGTAAACCCGAATCTGAAAGTCGTCGTATTTTCGGGCGACGGAGATCTCGCAAGCATCGGCGGAAATCACCTTATCCACGGGGCAAGAAGAAACATGGACATGACAGTGATATGCATAAACAATTTCAACTACGGGATGACCGGGGGGCAAGTTTCGCCTACGACACCTCTAAACTCGAAGACTACAACCACGCCTCTTGGCACAAACGAAAAACCTTTCGACATTTCTGAACTAGTAGTCGCGGCCGGCGCATCATATGTTGCCAGGTGGACAACGTATCACGCAAGGCAGCTCACAAAATCAATTAAGAAAGGAATGGAAAACAGGGGCTTCTCGTTTATAGAAGTGCTCTCCCAATGCCCCACATATTACGGCCGTTTAAACAGATTTAAGGATGCAGCCGAAATACTCAATTGGTTCAAAGAGAATTCGACTATGGAAAAGGAAGCAGAAGGAAAGATATTCGTCGGGGAGTTTATCGATAGATAACAGCATGAACTGCAAATTATCGAATGGAGGATAAATGAAACACGAAATACGAATTGCTGGCAGTGGAGGGCAGGGCGTAGTATTCGCAGGGACGATACTCGGGAGAAGCGCCTGTGTTTACGAAGGATTGAATGTTATTCAAAGCCAGTCTTATGGCGCTGAAGCAAGAGGCGGCAGATGCCGTGCAGACGCCATACTCTCAGATGGAGAAATCTACGATATCATCGTAACAAAGCCGGATGTTTTGCTTATAATGAACCAAACGTCCATGGATTTTTATAATAATTTAGTAGCCGATTGTCCTACCATATTGATAAATTCCGATATTGTAAAAAAAATTCCAGAGACAAATGGTAGAGTTTTCAAGATTCCTGCAACGAAAATCGCAAACGATTTGGGTACCCCCGCGGTGTCCAATATGGCAATGCTGGGAGGCTTCTCGGCAGTAACGGAAATTATCCGTGGGGAATCAATAGAAAAAAGCTTGAGGGAGACGCTTGGCAAGGATATTGTAGAACGCAATATACACGCCGTTCGGGAAGGGTTTAAGCAAACGGAGTAAGGGATATATACCGTCTCCATGTTTCGGAGTATGAGATAATATGGCAGCCGTAGTTGTCAAAGACCTCGCAAAGAAATATAAGAACGTCGCCGCCTTGAACGGAATAAGTTTTAACGTAGATCCTGGTGAAATATTTGGGCTCATAGGTCCAAACGGAGCTGGAAAAACCACAACGCTTCGGATAATATCCACGCTCTTAAAGCCTACTTCTGGTACGGCAATAGTTAGCGGGTTGAATGTATTAGAGAAACCCGAGGAGGTCAGGAAGATCATATCCTATCTCCCAGAGGAGGCGGGAGCGTACAAAAACCTCTCCGGACGGGAGTACATTGCATTCATGGCACATTTTCACACAAAAAATCCCCAGGAACTGAAGAACCTCATCTCATCGGGAGTTCAATTGGCCGGCCTCGGCGAACGAATAGATTCTTACATAAAAGAATACAGCAAGGGAATGAAGCGGCGGCTCCTAATTGCAAGGGCGCTCATGACTTCCCCGAAACTGGCGATACTCGACGAGCCTACAAGCGGGCTGGACATAAATCATGCACACTATGTACGAAACATAATACAAGAATATGCCAAAAAGGGCACGACTGTATTGCTCTCCAGCCATAATATGCTGGAGGTAGAGCATATTTGTGACAGGGTAGCGTTGATAAACAGGGGAGAAGTAATAGAAATGGACGCTCCGAAAATTCTCATGAATAAGTACAACGCGAAAAACCTGGAAGATGTGTTTATGGAGGTTACAAAAAATGCTCGATGACCTGAGAAACATAGTAATAAAAGAAGTAAGGGAAATGATGCGAGACCCAAGAATACTCTTGGGTATGATATTGGTCCCATTGCTGATGTTTCCTCTCATGGGCCTAGGTATGAGCGCTGCCACCACTTCCATAAAGGAATCTACCGAATACATAAGTGTGGGTTACGTGAACCTGGATGCAGGCAACACATCTATATCACTGCTGGTATTTGTGTCGCAGAATAAGACAATAGCCCTTACAAATATCACAGATATTGGAACGAGCATCGATAAAATAATCACACAACCGAACTGCACGCAATACAAAGTCATAATGATAATTCCGGCAGATTTCTCCTACAATATCTCGACTGGAAATTCATCAAATATCGAGCTGTATGCATCTCTCAGCAATTTTGGAATATCAGAGGGACTGCCCTCAACTCAAGTGTCATCATTAATCAACACATTTTCACAAATAGTCCTGTATCAAACGCTTAACGCTGCATGCCCTGGCAAAAACGCAAGTGCGATGCTGAACCCGGTCATCGCACACGAGCAGTCTATCGTCAAAGGCCACGTAGTGAACTATTCGCCCATGTCAATAGCGAATACTATGATGATGCAATCGGTGATGTCTCCATTCGTTATAATGATAGTCATAATAATGGCGGCACAGTTGGTAGCGATGTCTGTCGCAATGGAGAAGGAGAATAAAACACTGGAAACGTTATTGACACTGCCCGTCTCCAGGATGTCTATACTCGCAGGCAAACTATCAGGAGGGATCGTTGTGGCAGGAATCGCATGCATTACATATATGATAGGTTTCTCTTATTATATGGATACGTTGTCTGGTTTTGGCAGCAATAGCGCATCAAGCATACCTCTTGCAGATATAGGAATCAAAATGACGGCGCTCGGACAAGTGATGCTGGGAATAACATTGTTCCTTTCAATAATCGCAGCTATGGCGATTGCAGTTTTGCTAGCCGCATTTACAGAGGATGTGCGAAGCGCTCAATCATTGGCGGGAATCATCTACATACCTGTATTTATCCCTGCATTCATACTGATGTTTGCTCCGGTAGAAAGCCTGAGCACCGGAGTGCAGGCGATCATCTACGCGATACCATTTTCGTATCCAGTATTGGCAGTAAAAGCGCTGTACACTGCAGATTATGCGTTAGTGACACTTGGCATAATATATCAATTGGTTTTCTCGTTAGTAATGGTATATCTTGCTGCTAGATTCATAAACACGGAGAAAATTCTGACAGCCAAGATAACGTTTAAGAAAAAGACAGAGGTAAAGGAACTGTAGTTTCATAATCCGTTTGTGTGAATATATATGGACATTGTAGTGTGTATAAAACAGGTACCGGAGATTACCGAGGTCAAGATAGATCCCGTTACCAATACATTGGTCAGGGAAGGCGTGCCCAGCATAGTAAATCCTTTCGACGAATTCGCTTTGGAAGAGGCTATACGGATTAAGGAAAAATCTGGCGGAACTGTTACTGTAGTTACTATGGGGCCTCCGCAAGCCAAAGAAGCATTATTAAGATGCCTGGCGATGGGCGCCGATAAGGCCATGCACCTAACCGACAGAATGTTCGCAGGTTCCGATACGTTGGCGACAGCATATACGCTTGCCCTCGCAATCAGGAAACTGAAGTTCGACCTAATCTTTTGCGGCAAGCAAGCAATCGATGGCGATACCGCCCAAGTGGCTGCCTCTCTCGCTGAGAAATTAGGCATACCGCAGATTACTTACATAAAGAAAGTGGATGTTGATGAGAAAAACAGAAAGATTGTTGTTCATAGAGAAACCGACGAAGGGTACGAGGTTATTGAGTGCAGATTTCCGGTTTTGCTCACGGCAATAAAAGGCCTGAACGAACCGCGACTCCCGTCGGTTATGGGCATAATTTCTGCAAAGAAGAAAGAGATCAAAACTCTAGGTGCGGCTGACATAGCAACAACCGCAGAGAGTGAAAAGTTTGGCTTGAAAGGTTCGCCCACCTATGTGGAGAAGATATTTGCCCCTACGCCGCCGAGCAGCGGATTAATGTTTACAGGCGACGAGAGTTCAAGCGTGAAAAAACTTATTCAACACATGATATCGGACAAAGTTCTGTAGTTTGGAGTGAAATCTAATGATATCAGTACTTCAGGAGTGCACAGGATGCGGGTTATGCGTCAGGGCATGCCCTTTTGCGGCAATCAAAGTAGATACTGATAAGGACAAAAAGATTGCCGAGATTATCCTCGAATCCTGCACTTTATGCGGCTCCTGCGTTAATGTCTGCCCGGTGCATGCCATAAAAATAGAAAGGGAAAAGACAGAGATAAACCAGGGCGATCACAAGGACATTTGGATTTTTGCAGAACAACACGAAAAACGCATCAGAAACGTGGTATTCGAACTACTTGGTAAAGGAAGGGAACTCGCTGACGAGTGCGGAGAAAAGCTTTGCGCAGTCTTATTGGGAAACGGAATAAGCGAACTTATCAAACCGCTTTCAGAATACGGTGCAGATAAAGTCTATGTTGTAGACTGCGAAGCCCTAATGCATTATTCTACCGAGCCGTATACTAATGTGTTTACGGGCTTAATCACAAAATATAAACCCAACATATTGTTGTTCGGCGCTACTTCCAACGGGAGGGATCTGGCACCGCGAATAGCTTCCAGGTTAAATATAGGTTTAACCGCAGACTGCACGAAATTGGAAATCGTCGGAGAAAAACAACTCCTTCAAACAAGGCCTGCATTCGGCGGCAACATAATGGCATCCATTTTGACCAGGACGTTCCCGCAGATGGCCACAGTCCGGCCAAACGTTATGAAACGAAAGGAGCCGGATCGAAAAAAAGAGGCAGTAATCGAGAAGGTGAACGTAAAAATCGATGAAAGGAGTCTGCGTATAAAAATAACTGACATTGTAAAAGAGATAAAGGGAGTTGGTTTAAACATCGAAGAGGCCGAGATAATAGTGTCATGCGGGCGCGGCATCGGCTCTCCTGAAAACATAAAATGCGTCGAGGAGCTTGCAAGCGCGCTTGGTGCCGCAGTCGGCGGCTCAAGGGCAGTGGTGGATGCAGGTTGGTTGCCGCACCATCAGCAGGTAGGCCAAACTGGCAAAACAGTTGCACCGAAAATTTATATAGCAATCGGAATATCGGGTGCTATACAGCATCTTGTCGGGATGCAAACTTCGGATGTGATTATAGCGATAAACAACGATCCAGAAGCCCCGATATTTAAGGTTGCAACCTATGGCATTGTTGGTGATCTTTTTAAGGTTGTACCTGTACTCGCCAATGAGTTTAGAGAGGTATTGAAACAAAGATCTAAGACGATGTAAAAATTAAACAAGAGGTAATAAAATGTTGAACTTTGAGTTTAGTGAAGAACAAAAATTGTTCGCAGAAAGCGTGAGAGAATTCGGCAAGAAGAAGATTGCTCCAAGAGCAAAGGAAATTGAAGATAAGGGAAAAATCCCGGATGACATCATCAAAGGCATGGCTGACATGGGTTTACTCGCCTTGACTGTTTCCCCAGAGTATGGTGGCGCTGACGCCGATCCGGTACTTGCGGGCATAGCAGGCGAAGAGCTTGGAAAAGCAGATATCAGTTGTGCGGTGGCCGTGTTTTACCTAGTGCAAGCCGCTTGGGGGCATGTGTTTAACAAATACGGAAGTGTAGAGGCGAAAAAAGAGATTTTACCAGGAGTCACCAAAGGAAGAAAGTTTCTAGGGATCGCCGCAACAGAACCGGATGCTGGTTCAGACTTGGGCGGCATGAGGACAACCGGAAAAAGGAGCGGTGACAAATACATATTAAACGGAGAAAAAATGTTCATCAGTGGTGTGAAGGAAGTGAACGAACAGATGCCGGAAGGCGGAGGGCATTTGACATTAGTTAAAACCGCACCCGAGTTAAAAACACGGGGAATGAGCTTTTTCTATGTGCCGTTGAAAAATACAAAAGGAATTTCTCCGACATTGCTCGAAGATTGGGGTAGAAAGGGAATATCAACCGGAGGCTTTGCATTGAAGGATGTAGAAGTGCCGCTGAAATATAGGGTTGGCGAGGAGAACAAAGGGTTCTACATAGCTATGGAAGGATTTGACTATGCAAGGGCAATAATTTCTGTGGTATGCTGCGGTGCCGCGATGGGTGCGCTCGAGTATGCCATGACCTATCTAAAACAGAGAAAGACATTCGGGCAGTACATCGGTAAATACGAAGGTGTGCAGTTCAAATTAGCAGAGCACTGGTCAAAACTTGAAGCATTAAAATTGTTGAGCTATAAGGCACTTTGGATGTATGGAAAAGAGCAAAAAGAGAAGAAATTCAGCAGGCATGAGGTTACCAAAATTGCAGCCGAGGCGAAAACGCTCGCACCGATGTTTGCATTCGAGGCAATAAACGATGCTATGCAATGGTTTGGTGCCTTTGGCTACACTACCGAATGTCCTTTGGAACGCGGCTTGAAGGGTGTTAGAAGCTATTATTGGGCGGAAGGTGCTGCTGAAATAATGAGAATAATCGTAGCAAGGGAATTACTGGGAAAAGAATTTGTGGCATACAGATAAATAATAGAGAGGACAGGATGTGCAGATTATTCGGTATGCTCTCAACTAAACCAAGTAGTGCGAGAGAATTTTTGATAGAAACGGAATGCTCGTTGCTAAAGCAAAGTTACTGTAGACGTGGAAGAGAACAAAAGGACGGATGGGGAATCGGTTACTACAGGGGAAAGGATGCACAGATAATAAAAAGCGTTAAGCCAGTATATAAAGAAAAAGTCGCATTTACTATCACATCGACCGAAATATCTTCGAACATAATCATAGGACATATCAGAAAGGCCAGCAATCCGAGAAAGCTCTCGACGACAAAATTACTCGCACCAGAGAATATGCAACCATTTACCTATGGAAGATTTATATTCGCACACAACGGAATCGTACAGATACCTGACGATCTAGAAGGCACCCTTGGAAGATATAAGCGAAAAATCGAAGGGCAAAACGACAGCGAGGTATATTTCTGGCTTTTGATGAAGAATGCGGAGAAAATGGGAATGCCTGCAGCACTGGAAAAAACTGTGAACGACATGTGGCAAGTTTGGGGAAAGTGTAAGAACAGATACAAGAACATTAAAGAGCCATACTGGGGCTTAAATTGCATGATCTCGGACGGCGAAACGCTATATGCTTTTTGTAAACACGACGGGATAGCAGGCGACTTAAAGTCCCTGTGTTATGGCAATCGCCCATACTTTAGAATGTGTTACGCGTTAACCAAAAACAGTTTGGTGGTGGCGTCCGAACCGATGGATAAAACGCACAAATGGTTGCCAATCGAAGATGATACTGTCCTTATCGGAGAGTTAAAGAAAGGAAGGATATCAGTATCCCACGTTGAACTTCCGCTCTGATATCAATAAATAAAAATCCGATAAAGTCTACAAGCGGCGAAAACTCAGTTTTAACATTATAAATACGGTGTTTGAACTATTTTTCTTCTCATTTTCCCTTTTTCTGCTCTGTCAGCAATTTTTTTCCATGCTTTGCATATTCATTGCTCCGATTTAGTTCTAACGATTTATCGAAGCATTTTTCCGCATCTTCAATATTCTCCATTCCATAATGTAGCGCGCCGCTGTGGTACCACACTTCACTATTGTTGATATTGTTCTCGGTCGCAGTAATAAGACATTTTAGGGCGGCATCATATTTTTCAAGATATATCAGTGCCACTCCCATGTTGTTCCATGCTGAGGGGGAATTCGGCGATATTGCGATTGCTTTATCAAAAGTTTCAAACGCATCATTGTATTTGCCCAAGTACATCAGCATTACGCCCTTGCTGTTGATGGCATTTACGTTCTTTGCATCTATGTGTATTATTTTATCAAAGCATTCGATTGCTTCATTATAGTGCTTCTGCATAAACAAAACGCGCCCCTTCAGGCTCAGCGCATCCTTGTCTATGTCCTTAACTGCCAGTATGCTGTTTGTATGTTTTAATGCATTAATCAAGTCGTTTTCCCTGAGCGAGCGTATCGCCGATTCTTTTAGCGATTCTATTTTGTCAGCAAGCAGTCTATCCTCGCCGAATGTCAATGAATGCTGTGCGTATTTGCAATCCTTTACAACACAGTTTAGGCAGGCTGTCCCGTCGTCTATTTTTCCACAAGGCGCTATATCGATTTTACACCTTTCTACGTCTTTTTTGTATTTATGATGCGTGAGCCATAATCTTGTCAAGGAAATGCACCTACTGCCCAAGGTATCATTATAAGACACAAGATGATTTCTTTATTAATTAATAGTTTTTGTGCTTGCATTATATATTATAAAAATAAAGGCATCCTGCGAAACAGGATGTTGTTAGCCGCCCGAGGGGATTGGACCCTCGACCTGCTGATTACAAATCAGCTGCTCTACCACTGAGCTAGGGCGGCACTCCGAGTTTACAATAACGACATGCCCTTGGACAATAAAAGATTTTTTACTAAACCACGGTTTAGCCCATGTAATTTACTTAGTCACGTCCACAGTCAAGGCATAATGCATCAGTTTCACGTTTTGTGGTGTCTCTTTGTATTTTACCTGCGCGCTGCCGTCCATAATGAAACCGCACTCACTCACGAAGTACCTGTGCCATGCATCACCGTCGCTGCCAATGACTTGTATGCGAAGTGTCTTTGTGTCAGATACTGCGTATTTATTAATTGCTTCTGTGCTAACGGCAACCTCATAATCGCCTCTGCCACCATTAGATATCCCTTTCCCGTTCATTTTAACAAAGTAAAGGGTGATCTCGTCTGAGGTGTTGAAGAATATCGGCGCTTTTTCTACATATGGTGTCGAACTTGGGTAGTTCGTAAGAATTGCGGCGTTCTCTGCCTTGATATAGAAGTTTCCATAACTAGACGTCATGTCGTATTTTATAGAATCCGTACTGAGTATCCAAACCTCCCCGATTAAAACATCCATACCAGTAAAAGTATCAATCTTTTTCCATCCGTGTAGCACGGGGTCATAAACCCCGCTCACGGTATATAATTGAATGTACACATCGGTTAATTTTGTCGGTGTTGTAAGGGAAACTTCCCATCTTTTTTTTCCGACGTTATCGTTCCATTTGGTTTTTACAGTATACTCGATCGCGTTAGCGCTTGAAGTGTATGGAAATACACCAGAGCCGTTCCCTACACCATAAGTCACTATTGGATAAGTCACTCGTTTCGTGGGTTCTAGCGCCGACCACTCGCTTCGAGAGGATGACCAGCCACTAGTTCCAGAATGGTATGGAGACTGGATATTGGTACGGCCATTTGAATAATTAAGCCACGAATAAGTGATGTTTATAGGGGCATTTGTAGTTGTCCCTTCCCTAGTATAATTAATAATAGTAAGGGAGTTTTGAGAAGAACTGTATTCGACGTATATGTCGCCCCCCCATATCTCTCGTTTAGTAGATGTGATAATCCATATTTCTTTATCGGCTTCTATGGAGAGCTCTCCGGATGGAATGTTCAAATGAGATGTTCTACTCGAACCGTTCACGTTTCCTATGCTCGCACTCTCTCTCATGACTCCTTTAATATTCATATCTAATGTTTCAAATTGTGTAATGCCCGCCCTATATTGAACATCCAAACTTCTTCGTTGAACTTCTGGAAGCGCCCAAAGTAATATTCCTGTAATTATCAATAGCGTCATTACAAGAACAAGCACTGTGCTAATAAGTTGTACATCTCCGTCATCATCTTTCCAAGTGCCAAGAAACCGGGGTTTCATTCAATTACCAGTTAACAACATCACTGATTCTTTATAAATTGTTTTCTGTTGATCGTACAACATTCACCTCTGGTGAATGGTTGTAGATGATAAAACTTTTCGTGAAAAGTTTTCTTGGCGGACCTTTTCATATAATAATATGGCCGCTGTAACCGAAGCGTTTAACGAACTCATGCGGCCCTTCATCGGAATCTTTACCAAGAAATCACACCTCTCCTTCAAAAGTCTCCTAATGCCATAACCTTCGCTCCCGATTATTATGGCGATAGGTCCAGTCAGGTTGGAATTATAATATTCCTTGTCTGCTTCCATTGTTGCACCGCATATCCATATTTCCTGTTTCTTCAGTATCTCTACGGTTTTTGTTAAGTTTGTTACCTGTGCTATCTTAACATACTCTACCGCTCCAGCGGACGCTTTTATCACGCCAGGAGTGACACCGACTGCTTCTCTGTCCGGAATAATTACACCGTGAACACCGCTAGCTTCCGCAGAACGCAGTATCGCTCCAAAGTTCTGCGGGTCTTCAATGCCATCTAATATCAAAATGAACGGCTCCTCGTTTTTACTCCTGGCGGAATTTAGAATTTCGTCTACCGTACTGTATGTGTACATTTTAGAGAATGCTATAATCCCCTGGTGCGTTTTTATCTTGGCGATGTGGTCTATCTCCCTTCTGTCTACTTGATCTATCCTTATTTTGTTCGCAGACGCTAACTTGAAAATCTCATTTATGGTACAGTCTCTCTCTACGCTGGTCGCAAGAAGAATTTTTATTATGCTTCTCCCCGCCCGGAGCGCCTCTAAGACCTCGTTTTTTCCCTCGATATGCTGAAGATCGTCATTCATATTCTAGTCGGCAGTGATTAGCACCAACTGCATATAATATCTTTTGGTGGTTGCAACTAAAGAATGTGCTGGTCGGATATTCCTGGTTGGTGTCCTAGTATATCCGGCATTGGATTTAGGGGAGCTGATTTGCGAGCAGAATATGAGAAAATCTCTCTTATAGATTGCTCTCCATGAGAAACGCTCAAGTCGAGATTTCGTCAGTTTTCGTTTTTTCAGTGCCATATTTTTTTGTTATAGCTTTTATTCGGATTTCTAGTGTCGGGATGTCGCGTTGTAGTGTATCCCAAACCTTTCTAGCATCAATATTTAGGTAATCATGGAACAACTTGTCCCGCATACCGATTATATCTTTCCATTCGATTTCTTTATGGCGGTTTTTGATCTCTTCTGGAACACTTTTAGCCGCCTCGCCTATGATTCCAAGATTGTAAACTACGGCATCCCGCGTCTTGCGGTCATTGTTAAACTCCTCAAAACTCAACCCGTGAGTGTATGCCTCGATTCTCTCGATAGCGTCCAGCATATCCTCAAAATAAAGCATCTCGTCTCTCTTTTTAGGCATAAACCGCATCCTCTAGTATGTATGGCTTTATCCTGGGTTTTATGTTATCTATGTCAACAAGGTCTACTTTTGTCCCGAGTTTTTCAGTCAGATAATTTTCAACATGGATGAAATCCAGGAGAGATATTCGCGATTCTATTTTCACAATAATGTCTATGTCGCTGTTTGGCCTGGCCTCGCCGCGCGCATAGGAGCCGGCCATTCCGATATCCGTTATCCCGTACTTTTTCTTGAGGTACGGAAGTTCTTGTTTTAGTATTTCTACGATTTCTTCTTTTGTTTTCATATACTTCCCAAATCCATCTCTGTTTATATCTCCCAGCAACTTAATAATCTTTTTGCAGAATTGTGTTCACAAACAACCATCATATACCTATCGTTACATATTATTTCTTTTCTCCTTCTTTTTTCTTACTTAGATAACTATATTGATTTGCTGGCTGTTAAAGGTATAGAGGGGAGGTCAGTGAATGTGGGAGGATGCTGGCGCCTTCTTCCCGATATACTTAGTTTTCACCTTTCCGCCCTCCCGCCACTCGGCGTAGAGGTAAGGTCCGTGGCCTCGGCCCGATCTGCATTTCCTGCATCTTTCTTTCCCACAGCGAACATATTTTTTGATGTAGGAATAATGGATCGCTTTTCTTTTGGGAGCTTCGGGTGATCTCGTAGAAATAAGGTGCCGGACGAATTCGTCCAATTCTTTTAGCGTCTCGACGTTCTGTTCTATCAATATTTCCTTGACCTTTGTTGGAAGAACCATCGGAGTGATATCGGCGTGTCTGGTATATATGTCTTATCATACAATGTAGGACAAGAAAAGTATACGATCGAGCGCGTTGAAAAATATAAACACTCTTGGCCGAATCATCTGACTAAATATTCCAGCGAATCGTATCGGCACTTCATGGCGAAGTCGTGTCTGTTCTACCTTCTTCGGAAGATGGGACATGACCTCAGAACCGAATGGAAAGTTCCGAACGGTTATGTGGACATCGTTGACATGACCACACGGGTGATGTATGAACTTGAGTTTCATGTTGCTCCCTCGGTTAGGAATAGGAAGATTGAACAGTATAGACAGCCGGGGTTCGAGATTATCATCATCAATTGCTCTAGGTTGCCCGACGACATTAACGCTATGATGGAGTATGTTGAGAGGTATGTTGTTCCTGATTAATCTGAGTAGATTATCGACCATTTGACTTGTGACCAACTTACTGTTAGGTTGCATACTCCCGCTACCTCTTTCATTCTATCTAACAGATATTGTTCCTTTTCCCCTACCTGTTTTTCTGTTATTATTTCGGCAGTGGCATGATATTCCCCATAAATATACGATTTATCCGGATAGCTCAAGATATTGATAGTGATTTTGGACGGAACATCTGTTCTATTTGTTGTTATATTCATTGTCGCGGCATATTCTATGTAGCCATTGCTACCATTTATAAAGACATAGCCGAGGAGAGAAAGGTTTTGTTTCGCAACATCGAAGTTAATATCTACAACTTCACTGCGGTTCAAAATTAAGCTTTGACCGGTGTCTATATGATATATTCTCTTTTCTTGTGGTTGATATCCTGGGAGATCAACACACCCTGATAGAAGGATAACACTGAGTATGGCGCAAATAAAGATTGTTTTGGTGTATGTTGTCATATTATAAACCTCCTATGGGTTTTTGCTGGGGGAACCATCGAAATATTTTGTCCATGAAGTTGGTGATGGTGTATTCGATGGACTATATGATTTCCAATCCCATACGGCGTGTGTTGATGACCTATACCAATCGGGTGTGCCATCGTTGTTGTCGTCTACTGGAGAATAATCTTGAACCCATGGGAGATAATAGTCTGGCCACCAATCCGCGCCATCTCTTGGCTTAGTAGAATCATACGCTGGATTGTAGAAAGGAGTACCCGTTTCAGTGAAGTGAACATTATCGACAGGTTGACTTTTACTATCAGTAAGGTCGCTCGGTTCCACCCCCGCCACCCAAACCCAATGGGTCAATAGAAATTCGGCGTTCGCCAGCGTCTGGCTCACTACTTGGTCGGCAAACTGTTCGCCATAGGGTAGTTTGCCGACTCGCACTCGCACCTTCTGGCTCGCTTCGCTCGCCATAGCAAGTGCGACCCTCGGCTCGTAAGCCTCGGGCTGCGCCGAATAACTACCCACCCTTTCCGCTATCTCGCTCGGTACGCTCTGATTTCTTTTTATAATCCGCATTTGGTTCAATCGCATAACTCGCTCGCCTCCGCCGGAAAAATCCCTAAACCCATTTTCCCTGCTCGTGGCGGTTTGTGATGTTGGCTCACGCTCTGCTGGAATGTTATTGTAATTTTTCGATGATGCCATGTTTTTCGTCTCGCTGATTATATGATGTTTCTCGTCTAAAAACTTTATCTCCTGTCTTTGCGAAGAACCAGCGCAAAGCCAGAAAGTAAAGTTTTTGCCCTTCGGGCACGACTCGAAACCGTCATGCCCTTCCTGGCCTGAGGAACGACACCGATAACGGTGTTTTTTGATGTTTGTGACCCCGTAGGCACGGTAAAAGGGGGGCTACCGCCCCCCTCTGATGCATCCGCATCATTCACCTCCCAGAGTGGCAAATTCTATTGGATTTTCCACTTCTACGTTACGGCGCTACCCAAAATTTAAGTAGCCCCCCGCACCCGTTCACCCTCTCGGACATTGTCCCTCCTTCCGATTTTTGTCTTTCCTACTTCGTGGAGACAAAAATCTCCAGGAGGTTACATTGCGTATGAGTTGGCCGAATCATCTGACCAAGTTCTGCAATGAGTCGTATCGGCATTTTATGGCGAAATCTTGCCTATTCTATCTGCTCAGGAAGATGGGACATGAGGTTAGGACTGAGTGGACTGTGCCGAATGGGTATGTTGACATCGTTGATATGACCACAATGACGATGTATGAGATTGAGTTCGCCACGAGTGCGAATGTTCGTAATCGGAAGATTGAACAATATAGGCAGCCAGGGTTTGAGATAATCATTATCCCGTGTTCTAAGTTGCCTGACGACATTAACGCAATGATGGAGTATGTTGAGATGTATGTTGTTTTGGGGTGAGATTAGTCTGCGTAGGTTATTGTCCATTGGGCTTGCGTCCAGTTTACTGTTAGGTTGCAGATGGTTGCGATTTCGTTTACCCTATCTTCGAGCCACTGTTTCTTTTCGGAGAGGTTAGATTCTGGGAAATTTAGATTCGGAGAATACTTCGCCATGATGTGCGAATCTGAAATGTTCTGCATGAGCATTATATCAACAATTAGCTCAGTACCTGACTTATGTGAGGATAGGTTGAATTTGTTGGTATAGACACGGTGGTAGTATCTCCAAGTATAATTTTCCTCTCCGGGAGTATACTCGTATGAGTAACCACGTGCAGTTACATTTTCAATCTGATTTTGTGTTATGTTCTCTATCTGGCTCGAAGGTACTTTCAAACTTTTGTCTGTGGATATCCCGATAACTTTTCTTTCATTAGATGAAAGTTGTGGGGCGTTCGTAATGCAACCAGAGAGTATTATGGAAACAATCAGAGAAGCGGTTAGTAAAATTTTCATTTTCAACATCATAACCACCTCACGGACTCCCATCCGCGTATCGTGTAGATATATCTGGATGTTGTCTCGGATTGTTTTCAACATATTCGGTATATTGTTGCCAATGCCAGACCATTTGTGTTGTAGAAATATATCTACCATAATAGGGGCTGTTTTGATCTGTTATCGTAGTGTAACCACCCTTCCATGGTAGATGATATATGTCACTCTCTGGCCAATAATTATAATCCGTTATCGTGGTATCATCTACGCCCGGAATGTTATCTCCAGTATAGCTCACCTTTGAGCAGAGAACTCCGTTACTATCGTATTCGCCTTCGTCCACCCCCGCCACCCAAACCCAATGGGTGAATAGAAATTCGGCGTTCGCCAGCGTCTGGCTCACTACTTGGTCGGCAAACTGTTCGCTGTAGGGTAGTTTGCCGACTCGCACTCGCACCTTCTGGCTCGCTTCGCTCGCCATAGCAAGTGCGACCCTCGGCTCGTAAGCCTCGGGCTGCGCCGAATAACTACCCGCCCTTTCCGCCACTGTGCTGGAAAAATCCCCACGCCCATTTTCCCTGCTCGTGGCGGTTTGTGATATCGGCTCACTATTTGTTGGAAGGTTGTTGTAATTTTTCGATGATGCCATGTTTTTCGTCTCGCTGTTTATATGATGTTTCTCGTCTAAAAACTTTATCTCCTGTCTTTGCGAAGAACCAACGCAAAGCCAGAAAGTAAAGTTTTTGCCCTTCGGGCACGACTCGAAACCGTCATGCCCTTCCTGGCCTAAGGAAACGACACCGATAACGGTGCTTTTTTGATGTTTGTGACCCCGTAGGCACGGTAAAAGGGGGGCTACCGCCCCCTCTGGGCATGGGGGCCGTGCAAAATATGCGTAGCCCCCCGAACCCATTCACCCCTCGGACATTGTCCCTCCTTCGATTTTTCCCTGCTATTGCGAAGAAAAATCTTCAGGAGGTAACGTATATGAGTTGGCCGAATCATCTAACCAAGTTCTGCAACGAATCGTATCGGCATTTCATGGCGAAGTCCTGTTTGTTCTATCTGCTCAGGAAGATGGGGCATGATGTTAGGACTGAGTGGACTGTTCCGAACGGTTATGTGGACGTTGTCGATATGACGACAATGACGATGTACGAGATTGAGTTTGCTTCGAGTTTGAATGTTAGGAATCGGAAGATTGAACAGTATCGGCAGCCTGGGTTTGAGATTATCATTATTCCGTGTTCTAAGATGCCCGATGATATTGATGCAATGGCGGAGTATATCGAACAATATATTGTTCTAGGTTGAGTTTAATCGGCATAACTTATTTGCCATTGAATATTTGTTGTGTTTACTGTTAGATTGCATATTGTTACGATTTCGTCAACCCTTTCTTTGAGGTATTGTTTCTTTTCGGTGAGGTTGGATTCTGGAAATGAATTTTCTAGAGAGTAATCCACATACAGTCGTGCGGAGTTGTTATCATTATGAATATTCATAGTAAGAGAATTACGACTTAGGTTTGGTGCTCTTATGCTTGCAGTGTATGTAATACTCTCTCCAAGTGAATTGTTTCTCCACTCGTATCCGTTACTTTCTATGTTCGCTTTTACTTTTTCGTATTCTATCGCTTTGACCTCTGATTGATTCAATGGGCAAGTTGTATACATCTCAAAAATATAATTTTCGTGTGGTGATGTACTTGGGATATTTATGCATCCAGCAGACAGTAACGTAACGGCTATAATCAATGCGCATAAGAAAAAATTTGTATTATTGTTCATTTTTTTATCACCACCATTACGAACTACCGTCATAGTATTTTGTGAATATATCTGGATGTTGCCGTGGGTTCGCTGAATTATACATGGTATACTGCTGCCAATACCAAACCATTATTGGGCTTGAACGCATATTTGTGTGTGCATCATCAATCCAAGAATAACTTTGCATCCATGGCAAATACGTTCCACTTTCAGGCCACAGATTTGCTTCATCGCCCGTATAAAACGGCGTACCCGTTTCCGTATAGTCAACTTTTGAACAGGTCTGGCCGCTATTATCGGTTTTGCCCGTCTCCACCCCCGCCACCCAAACCCAATGGGTGAAATACTCCGTTTGAAGTATTGTGCCGCCTGTAGGTGTAAATGTCCATTCGCCACACCAACCACCGCCAAGAAGTCCCTTGTCGGTGCCCCGCCAGCTAGCAAGTTCTTTATCGTTCGCTTGTTTTTTAATCATGACTCCAAATCTTTTGTCGCCGTCTCTTTTATCGTTCCTAAGTGAATACGCTAAATTTTTATCCCACAATACACCAGAGGCTACTGCCAATGTAATGTCCTCTCCGACATCCCATAGACATCTGTGCCCACCAGCATCCGTATAGACAACTGAATGGAAGCCGACTCTGTTTACGTGGGTTTTGTCAGTGAATCTACATACTTGTAGATTGTGGTGGAAATCGTATACAAGCTGAGACGGCGTATGATCGCTGATATCGTAGACGACCCAGAAGTACCACCAATCATGTTGGTGTGCGTCACCAGTCGGGCAGTCGTGGTACGGATAGTAGAACCAATATTGTATTCCCAATAAGTTTCCACTTTGGTATGCCTGCATGTAAACCGTCGTCAGGTCATTTTTTCTTTGCCAATCGTTCCAACCGTCTAATGGATCATTGTCCTTGTCGTTATCCTCTATATAATATCCACCATTTTTATCAGTGGTTACGTATACAGTATTGTCCCCTGGATTGAAATAGAAACCATAGTGTTTGTTGATTGGCTCATCTAAATAAACATTGACTAGTTTGTTTGGTGGAAGTAACGCCAAGGGTTTATTTTTGAATACTTCTTCGTTTACGTTTTTATATAGGCTCCATGTTACTTCCGCCATCTGATCAGCTGTAACGCCTTTGAAATTGATGTATGCATCATAGGGGTATGGACAGTCTGTTGATGGGACGAACATCCACGATCCTTTCTGTATATGATGAGTACGAACAATACTCCACCGGATGTTCCCGCCTGGAAGTGTTATTGGTACACCATTGTTGTCCATGATCCGGTCGCCGTCGTAGAATATTGACGTCGGGAATTCTTGATTAATATCTTCGTAAACAAGAATTGGTGCAAGCTGTTTGGCGAGCGGTGCCCACGTAGGCTGATCTTCTGCCGCTTTTTGCTCTTCTATATAGAAGGTGAATTTATCGTTTGCCGTTTCTGCACCACCCGATGCTGTGATTGTTTTCTCGCCTATAGAAGATATGCTGACGGTTGTGTCGCATATAGATTTCCATATATCTTATCCACCACATGCCTCGTAGACTATCTTTTTAAGGTTGTCCGTCGACCCGGCAAATATGTTGGACTATCACCAGAATCTTTTAAAGACCACAATCTCGTCATCAATACTCCTTATGCAGGAAAGCTCCACGTCCATCTAGCTTTATCCCAACCTAGGGTTATGTTGCAAATTGTTGCAACCTCGTTCGCTCGTGATGTAAGGTAGGTTGTTATATTCTCCTGCTCATTTACATCATCACGAGACTTATTTGTTAGATTACAAGGCATGTAAAGTATATCAAAATCAGCTTTTTGACTTCCATTACGTTCGTATGCGGTAACTGCTATCGAAAGTTCGGGAGGTCGATCACCGTAAGGTATTCTTCCAGACCAGTTTCTTAGTGTAAAGCCGGGTGGTTGGGGGGATCTTTCCACTATAAACCCTAGCTCGTTTAATTTCGGTTCAACGTCAGTGACATTTATTCTCTCCACCTCTGTATAATTTATAGGGATCACAACACTAACCGAATAATATTTTCGGGGGGTGCGTAAGGCATTCTCGTCTTCGAGTGAAATGCAACCTGCCATAACAACAGCCAAAGCCAAAATGATAGATATCAGTAGAGACAAGTTTAGAGGAATCTTCATTTATATGCCCCCATTGGTGCCCACTCCCAATCTCTGGTAGTCGACTTGCTTTTTTCATACTCCTGCCAAACCCACGCCTCATAAACAGTGCTTTTATGGTCGTCTGTCAACCACGGTAAATATGTTGGACTGCTGCTGGAATCTGTTGATGGCCACCATGTTGGGTGTGTTCCAATATATGAGTTGTCACCACTGAAACCCACATAGACAAACCACTGGTTTAAAATACCATCTTCTGCAGGACTATCATACTCTGTCTCCATTCTTGGAGTGGCGTCGCTCGTAGTATCCCATATGTACACCTTCTTGAAATCCTCGGCCTTCAACGTCGTCCTCTCTCCCCGCCATCCAGTAAATTCTGCCACATCCACATCCGGTCCTAACCAGCCAACTATCATAGATGCTATACTGCCAGAAATGTCTGCATTACGGGTAGCCCTCCAGCTAGCAACAGTACGGAGCAAGCCTAAACCGTCAATCATTACTCCAAAACCTTCGTCGGTGTTTGGATCCGTTGACTTCCAACCAGTACGCATGCCAGATTTATATATTTCAGTTTCTTCCGTTCTCAAAACGCCTCTTGAATTGTCTTTATTTCTCCACCACGACACGGTATCGAGGAGTGCGTTATCTTTGCCCGGTGCATACAAACTCCTGTGCCCGCCCGCGTCTACCCAAACTTGTGGGTGAAGTTCGTCTCTTAAAATCGAAACTATGGGCCTTACCGTGAGATCAATCCAATTTTTCTCGTACCGGATGTGGTGGAAATCATAGTATACTTTGGTTGGTTTATGATTCACCATATCATACACTAGCCAGAAATACCACCAGTCATGCTGATGCGATATCGCTATAGTCATCATTTCATTATATCGTTTTATAACTATATAACCATTTCAACGTTTCTCGTGATTGGGTAAAAATTTCTTCAATGCCATCGGTATCTTCTCAGCCACGTCCGTAGCAAGCAGCGAATATCCCTTTTCTTCGAACGCAAGATCGCCGGCATAACCATTTAGGAACGCACCGATTCTTGCAGCATTGAACGAAGGAACGCCTTTCGAGAGAAGTCCTCCGACCACTCCGGCAAGCACATCACCGGTTCCGCCCACACTCATGCCCGCGTTGCCTGTGCGATTCAATTTAATGAACGCGCCATCCGAGATTATATCTGTTTTTCCTTTTAATAGTATGGTAAATCCGGTTTTTTTTGCCGCGTTTTTGACAGCTTCGCACCGTTTTTCTAGATCTTCGGATAATTCGATACCAATCAATTTTTTAAACTCACGGGCGTGTGGGGTTATCACACCAAAACGCCCTTTGAGAATTGAGACATTCTCTCCGATAACTTCTATGGCATCGGCATCGATAACAATCGGTTTTTTACATTTTTTTATTATCTTCGCTACTGCCGTTTTTGTTTCGGTATCTGTACCTAAACCGTTGCCTATCATAAGGGCGTCTGAAACGTCCAGCAACTTTTCGATTGCGGAAACGTCATTAGATGTCAGCATATCTCCATTCAAAGACTCTACAATAAAATTTGGAGAGTGCGCTGCAACCGCAAGATAACATTTTGCGGGTGTAGCAATTCTTACTAGGTCTACACCTACCCCATATGCTCCGAAACCTACGAGTGAAGGTGCTCCGCTGTAAGGCCCGCCGCCGACTACCAAAACCCTTCCGTTCATTCCTTTGTGCGAATCGGATTGTGGCAACGGATAATAAACAAAATCTCCCGGTCCCGTGTATTGTTCTGCTTCCTTTGGTATTCCTATGTCTGCGACAATGATCTTCCCGCAATCTCTTTTGCTCATCCCTTCCTTAACATCGTGAAATGTTATTGTGATGTCTGGCTTTATGGCATCGGGCGAATCGAAACCAGTGGGAACATCTATTGCAACAATTTTTTTGTTTTTTGCAGAAGTTACAGCATTAACGCAAGTAAAGTATGGCTCTTTCAACTTTCCAGTTGCCCCAACACCGAGCATAGCATCCACGATTACGTCGCTTTCCTTTATTTTCTCGCGGAGTTTGTCTATCCTGTTCGATACCTTAACAATATTCGCCAGTTTTTTGTAATTTTCTTTCGCAATATCTGTTTTTATATCCTTTTCATGACCTAATAAGAACACTTCGATATTTTGATCTCTTAAATATCGTGCTAAAACAAAACCGTCGCCGCCGTTATTGCCAAGACCGCACAATACCAGGATTCTCTTCCCTTCCAGGGGCATGTTCTCCTGTATTATTCTCGCAGATTCTTTACCTGCGTTCTCCATAAGTTGAGATACAGGCACACCAAGACATTGTGCGTTTCTATCCAATACTGCAACTTCTTTGAACGGAAGCATTTAAACCCTCGGCATTAAATAAAATCGTCCAGTGTAGGTTTCTTCGTAGTTTCTACTTTAAACATACTGTCTATCGCCTTTTCTATTAGGAGTATCCGCTGTTTTGTGTAATTAGGTATGGTATATTTTCCACCAATCTCCTTTACCAAGCCCAAATATTTGATTACACTCTTCATGTGAATCGTCAATGTAAGGTTCCCTCCGCAGGAGGTGCATACGCCTTTTAACGGCACTCGCCGATATTTTGTGCCGCATTTCGAACATCGAACATTTTGTTTTGAAAATTTACTCAGGTTTCCGATAATGTCCGGAAGAAGATGGGTTTCGACCAATCTGCGGGCGACGTCGTTCTCATCCACCGCTCTTATTTTTTTCCCAAGGGATAGTTGAGCTTCCACTTTTTCTGGAACGTGCTCGAGCACACCATACATTGAAGCTACAGGGCCTTCTGCGATATCTGCAGTATCATGTGTGAAACCAAAATCTTCATACTGTTTTTCACTTCCGACCCTATTCTTAATAGTGTCCAGTATCTGTTCGACTTCCTTCGGGTGGGCTTTCCTTGCAGATGCTTCGTAAAGTTCGAGAGGATAACACGGCAAAACATCTAGGTTGTGTGCCTCTTTATCTATTTCTTTTGGATCTATCCTCGGCGTAAGAACCAGGGGGGAATCCATTAACGCGCCTCGCGTATTTGGGATATAAGACCTCGAGAAATTCAATAATCCATCCAGCAACAAGAGTATGCAATCCTCATCACCATCACAATTCCTTCTTTTTGCTGCATGGAAAAATGGATGGGCGTATCCGACATTGCTATTGGTATATCCGATTATCCTTCCAAGCACGCCTGCGGAAGTGTGTGGTGCTAAACCAATCACGAGATGCCCTAGTAAATCTTCGATTTTTTTTATGTTATAAAACCGATCTATTTTATGCTTTTTAACAAGCAGGTCATCGATGAATTTGGAAACTCTTATCATGTATTCTCCACAAATTTTCGAGATCACAATGTCCTGAATTTTCAATTCGAGTATTTGTTCATCATTTTCCAGTGTATTTCCGAGGTAGTCTTTAGTGTAACCCAACTTCCTTATGGCGTCAACACTTGTGTGTATCTCCCAGGGTTTAAAGTGGGTAAGCGGCACGTCAGTCATATCGTATCGGATAGTTCCGTCTCTAAACACAAAAACATCATGTTTTGCTCTCAGGATACCTTTTGCCAGTGATTCCGGTGTTTTGTTTGTAGACGACAGCCCGCGGACGCCCTTTATGTTCGGGAGTTTTTCCTCGCCAAGTTCGCGTTGTGCCGCAGATAACATTTCCCTAAGGTTTATTGTTCTGCGGTTTGCATTATTGGAATATCCACCATATTTTTTGTAGCCGCCGCGAAACGCTGTGACGTCGGCAGTTCTGGTGATTGGAGCGGCAGTCAACTTTGTGATACCGCCGCAAGAGCACAAGGAAGTGAGCACTTTCTTTCTACATTTTATACACTCTCTATAACCAATGTCAGTGGTTATGTTGCCCGCCTCGTCTGCCGCCTTGTTTACAAGTCTTTGGGGGCCGCCTGCACTGCCCACCGGAAATAATACGTGAACTGGTGGCTTCATCTTTCTTTCCTTTGACTTTTCGGGGCGCCCCATCCTCCCGCCAATCCTTGTAGGTGCCCGCTCGCGTATGCGAACATTGGCAAGTTGAGATACGTAATCTAAAACCTCGGTTTTGGCGGATTTTCTCACACGCTTCAACTCTTCGTTTAAGCCGCAGCATCTGATTAACGGATAGGCGTATTTTTTTATAACGATCTTTCCGTCCGATTCCTCATGGACGGCGCCCAATTCTATCAATATGTCTTTTATTTTCGTTTCTGCGGGTAATGTCAGGACGCCGTTTTCATACCTGCCCTTTTCCGAGATAAATGACGACAACACTTCGACGTCGCCTATAGAAACATCATGCCAGAATAAATTATATTTCGGGTGAAGCGGCACGTCGTATTTCTCAGAGACCTGAAACGCTGCCTCTGGCGATATGGGGGACAATATCTTTTCGAGAAGTTCACAATTGCAATCTTCCTGATTTTTCTTTATCTTGTCTTCTACCTCCAGCAACCACCACTCCGGGCTATAGCTGCCTTTTAGAAGCGGCTTGTTATTCTCTATAAATTCACCAAAAGGAATCAATATCTCTCCGACGTCTATAATCTCCTTTATGCTGCTGGAAATCTCTTTAGCGGTCTTTACGTCGTTTACCTCCATAAAACTGCCATTTTTTAATAAGACAGTGGGCCCCTCGATAGTGTCGCATGGGGTTATGGCGGTAGCCTTTCCAGGATATTCGATTTTCATCTGAGTGCCAATCGTCAGGAACTCTCCGAGGACGTACATTGTCGCGGGGTGTATCGCCAATGCAGCCAATCCCGTGGTTCTGCCTCGCCCGTATCTTAATCTAAAACCACCCTTGGTTGCGGGATAGGAAAATATCGGCCTGCCAGCAATAATCTCTCTCATATATTTATCTTGTATTTCTTTGGACTGTGTATCTTGGGAAGAGGATTCTTCACTTTGTTTCTTTGCCCTACTCAAAAATTCGTCTATGAATTCCCAACCGGTTATTCCGAGATTCTTCACGTGTTTCTGTATCTTCGAAGCTTTGGAGCATAGGCCTTCTGCAATTACCAGACATGCCCCGCCTCGTATGTTGTTCGTTTCTACGCGCGGCAGGTCGCGATTGCCGGAAACTTCTGCGTCTTCAGTCCCCTCTCCGTCGATACATACGGGGCACGAACTAGTGATCAATACAATCTCGTCCGCGGCTGGCGTATATTGAAGATGCTGTTCTTGCTTGTATAATGGTATTTCTTCCTTGTATCTCTCTACCTCCTCGGGCGTAGGTTTGTACTTGCCTATGTTGAGTTCCCGTCTCACCACGTCCGCAATCAAGACGCTTAATGCCTGTCCAGTGCCGCCTGCCGACCTTATCGGTCCAGAAAAATATATCGCAACGTAATCTGTACCATCATCGTTCTTTTTTATTTCTACGCGTGCAATACCTTCCAATGGGGCAACCAAGACGCCTTCTGTCAATATTGCCAGACCAGTACGAATGCTTTGTTCTAAAGCCCCTTCCTTCGTCTCGAATCCGCCCAAATTTACTATTTTTTTGGCAATTATTAAAGAAATTTCTTCCCTGTCGTATTTTTTACTCAATTCCCGTATTTCTTGTGCGATTCCTTTGGGCCCCACCAGCTTCTCTACCCTATCAGCCATATCCTCGGATATCAGGATTTCAACGTTTAGTTCCGGGTCTATCCCATTGGCTCTTGATTTTTTGGCGATATCGTAGCATTTTTTCAGTTCTGCCTCTAGGACATTGAAATATGACGTCAGATTTTCACTGCATACAACTACCATCGGTTAATCTCCTAGAAGAGAGCTCATCTTCATAACATCTCGAATAAAAATATTTTATCTTACAAAACACAGATATATATAAATAGACATGCCTAATACGCCAATGAAATCAAGTGCGCAGCATAGTAAAAGGTGAGATATTGATCGAGGACAGTCTGTTGAGTATATACCTAACAACTGAGATTCTGACTATCGCTATCCTCTCTTTCGTAATCTTTTTTGTAATATCAAAATACTTAAAGAGCAAATTGAATTCTCTGTTGTTTCTGACAATCCCTCTTTTTGCTTTTGTTCTATGCCATCTGCTTATGGTTTTTGATTCGGTTGATAAAACAATCGACAGCCGGATACTTATGGAATCATACATTGTGGAGTGTATAGCATTCATTATAATTTCCATTACGCTTTTGCTGCCATCGTGGGCGGACAGGAATAGGATGGTGGGAGCGGTTGCAGTTGCAGCCGCGGCTGTCGTAATATTGCCAGTTGTCAACATGCTCCTGGAAGGCAGCGCATTTAAATTCGAAATGGCAAAAGAGGTTACTTTCGGGTTGGTGGACGCAACCGTCTTTTTGTTATTTTTCTTCATGGTATTTGTTGAAGCAAAGGCGAAGGTCGAACAGCGGTTTATTGCAGGGGCGGTAGTTGTTTTATTTTTTATAAAAACGCTTTTTTCCATATCGAGCAGGGTAATGCTATGCGTTTCTTATGTCAATCTTAATGTATACCAGGGCAACTATGCGGCGCTATACCTGATAGAACACGGCTTGTTCATAGCGGCACTAATTTTGATAGGATACCTTGTGCTGGGTACGGGCCCGAAATATAGGCTGGAACGGGGAGTGAATTATATCGTGAAGGAAAAAAAGCCCGAGGAATCGTTCGAGATATTCGCAGACCTGGTTTCCCACGGAATAAAAGGCCTCTGCATTACCCGCATGAATCCAGATATTGTAAGGAAAAAATTCGGGATCGAGAAATCCGTGCCGGTATACTGGTTGAGCAAGATCGAAGGCGAGCATTCTCTGGAGCCGACCAATGTACGGCTGATGGTAAATACCATAGAAAAATTCGTCAACGAAAATCAGTATGGCGTAGTACTGCTAGATGGTTTGGAATACTTGATTAGTTTTAACGATTTTACAACTTTAGTGAAAGTTGTCGAGGATGTGTGTGAAATAGTAAGCGCCAAAAAATCAAATTTCATACTCCCTATAAATCCGAGTGCTCTCGGCGAGAAAGAAACTGCAAGATTGGAGAGAAACATGGAAATTCTTGCGGTGTCGCCACCGTAATCACCAAAAATGTTAATTAATATGAAACCTTTGGGGAAATCGGAGGATGCTATGAAAGATATCATTTGTAATCCAGCGAACAAAAAAACCCTTCCAGAAAACGAGGTAAAGGATTTACTTAAAAAATATAACATCCCCACCACAAAGTACACTGTCGTCCAAAAAGAGGACGAGTTGAATAAAATAAAATTAGATTTTCCACTTGCTGTAAAAGTATGTTCGCCGAACATTCTTCATAAAACCGATGTCGACGGCGTTAAACTAAACATACAAAACGCCAACGAGCTGAAGAGTGCGTTTAAAGAGATGCGCTCAAAATTTCCGAAAGAAAATATCCTCGTAGAATCTATGGAAAAGACAGGCCTGGAGATTATTGTCGGTGTTATCAACGACCCAACCTTCGGGCTGAGTCTGATGGTCGGCCTGGGCGGCATATTCACTGAGGTGTTCAGCGACGTGTCGTTTAGAGTTATACCGATAACCAAAAACGACGCGGAGGAGATGCTCGGTGAGTTGAAAGGCAAGAAACTGTTGGAAGGCTATCGGGGAATGAAAGTGGATCGAAGTGCGGTTGTCAACCTATTGCTCAGCACATCAAAACTAGCTGAGGATTTCGAGGGAAAACTTGACCAGATGGACCTAAATCCCGTATTCGCAAGGGAGAAGGATGTCTGCGTTGTCGATGCAAAAATGATACTTCGGGCGTGAAGCGTATGATAGAAATTCGTTTCCATGGCCGGGGAGGACAGGGCGCGGTTATCGCGTCTACGGTTTTGGCGGAAGCAGCGTTCTTGGAAGGAAAGGACGTACAGGCATTCCCGTATTTCGGCGTAGAAAGAAGGGGCGCCCCAGTCACGGCGTACACGCGCATAGACGATAGGCCGATTAGGATCAGGTCCCAAATCTATGAGCCCGAATATGTCATAGTGCTGGATTCCGTGTTGATAAAAACTGTCAATGTAACTCAAGGGTTAAAACCCAACGGATTGGTGCTGATAAATACCGATAAAAAACCAGGCGACTTTGCAAATTTGAAAATCAAAATCGCCACAATAGACGCAACATCCATTGCCATTAAGCACGGGCTCGGAACTAAAACTGCACCGATTGTGAACACTGCCATTTTGGGGGCATTTTCTAAGGCCAGCGGCATAGTAAAATTGGACTCGGTAATAAAATGTATTCTGGAAGCGGTTCCCGGAAAAAAAGAGGAAAACGCAAATGCGGCGAAAGAGGCCTACGGAGCAGTGATACTATGAGAGTTCAAAAAGGGAAGAAACTGGTGAGTTACAAGGACCTGCCGCCCGCACCTATAACGTTCGAATCGACAGTGGGCTGGAACTTTACTGGTAAGTGGCGCACGTTCAAGCCGATATTGGACAAGGCTAAGTGCACAAAGTGTTATCTCTGTTGGAAATTTTGTCCGGAACCCTGCATAAAAATAGTAAATGAATTTCCAGAGATAGATTATGATTATTGCAAAGGTTGTGGTATCTGTGCTAATGAATGTCCAAAAGATGCGATAACAATGATACATGAGGAGGTTGCATAATTCAATTTACGCTTATTGCGTGTATGAAAAATTATGAATTATGTAACGACGAGTCAGAAGAGGTCATAATTCAAGTTTGAGATTAAAAGGGGGAATTGCCATAAAGAAAGTAATCCATGGAAACTATGCCGCCTCTTACGGGGCGAAGTTGTGCAGAGCTGAAGTCATAGCTGCATACCCCATTACGCCGCAAACGCAAATTGTAGAGAAGATAGCAGAGTTCGTGGCAAACGGGGAATTAAATGCCCAATACGTCAAAGTAGAATCCGAACACAGCGCGATGGCAGCGCTCATTGCCGCATCTACAGTTGGCGCAAGAACATTTACCGCGACCTCATCCCACGGCCTAACGTTAATGCACGAACTTCTTTTGTGGACCTCTGCCGCAAGAAACCCAATTGTGATGGTAAACATAAACAGGGCTATGGCACCACCATGGAGCGTCTGGGCAGAGCATACTGACAGCATAGCACAAAGAGACACTGGTTGGATCCAAATTTATTGCGAGAGCTCTCAGGAAATACTGGATACGATGATCCAGGCATACAAGGTGTGCGAAGAGAGCGACATACTTTTACCGTGCCTGATAAACGAGGATGCCTTCTACCTGTCTCACACAGTGGAACCAGTTGATATGCCCAGCCAAGAAGCCGTGGATAAATTTCTCCCAAAGTTTGACCCGCCATATACATTGGACGTTGACGATCCAAGAGGTTTCGGCTCGCTCTCCATGCCTGACCAGTGGTACTCCGAGTTCAGGTACATGATTGCCGAGGCGATGGACAGAGCAAAGGTCCGCCTTAGGGAAGTAGACAAAGAGTTCAAAAAGGCATTCGGAAGGAGTTACAACGGTTTATTGGACACATATCGCTGCGATGATGCAGAAGTAGTCCTTCTATGCGCCGGCACTTTTGCAAGCACAACAAGGGAAGTTGTAGATAAATTAAGAAAGGAAGGGAAGAGAGTGGGCCTTGCACGCCTTAGGGTATTTAGGCCGTTCCCAGTAGAAGAGGTGCGTGCTCTTGCAAAACATGTAGACGTCATTGGCGTAATGGATCGGGCGTTCACATTCGGATATGAGGGGCCGTTCTTTACAGAAGTAAAAGGCAGCATTTACACCCTCAAAGAAAGACCAATAATAAAGAATTACATAATAGGTATAGGCGGCAGAGACGTTACTATGAAACACATAGAAAAATTGTATGATGATGTATATAAAATAAAGAAAAACGGCTTGGACAAAGATGTCCAATGGATAGACATAAAGATGCCGGCTGTCTAATAGAGGTTTACAAGGTTGACGATACTGGAATAATTTAAATTATTAACTATATGAGATTAAAGAGATAAATTAAAGAAATGTATAGAAAAGGTGAAATTATGCCGAAGTTGACAATACCAGAAGAAGAGTTCATGTCGCCCGGCCATATGGGTTGCCTCGGCTGTGGTGCTACGCTAGCAATGAGATACGTGCTAAAGGCCGCGGGAAAAAGAACAATACTAACAGTGCCAGCGTGCTGCTGGGCAGTCATGCCTGGAATTTTCCCGTATTCCTGCATGAAAGTCCCGATGTTATACAACGCTTTCGAAGCAACAGGTGCGGCAGCATCCGGAGTGCGCGCGGGCCTGAAGGCAAAGGGAATAAAGGATATAAACGTGATAGGATTCGCAGGGGATGGCGGCACGCTCGACATAGGGATACAATCTTTGTCCGGCGCTGTGGAGAGAGGCGACGACTTTTTGTACATCTGCTATGACAACGAAGCATACATGAACACAGGAATTCAGCGAAGCTCTTCTACTCCTGTCGGTGCATGGACTACAACAACTCCGGTCGGAAAAACAAAAGAATGGAAGAAGGCGCCTAAAAAGAACGGAGTCGAAATCATGGCGGCCCACAAGATACCATACACCGCAACCGCCACGATAGGTTATCCTGAAGATCTCATCAAAAAAGTAAAAAAAGCCCTGTCTATCCCGGGTTCTAAGTACATACAGATATACTCACCCTGTCCAACAGGCTGGAGGCTTTCCCCGGATAAGACAGTCGAAGTCGCAAGATTAGTTGTAGAGAGTTGTGTTTACCCGCTCTATGAAGTAGAGAATGGCAGGTACATAATATCAAGAAAACCCGCAAAGAAGAAAACAGTAAAGGAATATTTTGCCATTCAGGGAAGATTCAAGCATTTGCCTGAGGAAGTAATCAACGACATACAAAAAAGCGTGGATGAGGAATGGAATCTTCTTCTGAAAAAAGAGGAATACACGAAGGATATTGGGAAAACGGCGACACAATAATCGATTTAAGGTTTATTTCAAATATCTGGATACGGTTTAGGAATACGGCATCTAATATGTATTGGATACGGTATTAATACGGTAAAGAAAGAGATGCTGGATACGGTAAGGTGATTTATGATTGTTGGTAGATGGGGGTTTCTTTAGCATCATATTGCACATCACGTTGACCGTTATTATAGGTCAAAATGACATTGATTTTTGTCGGTGCGGAAGAACCTGAAGGACAGGGTATTTCAGTAAATGTAACGGTATATGAAACATCCTTTGAAACAACAGAAGTAACTGTTTTCGTCTGTTGTATTAATTGAGTGCTTCCACTGTAAACTTCAACGGTAACCTTTATAGTATTGGCACTTTTCGCATCACCATAATTAGTTATTTTAATATTCGCATTCACATAATATGGATTCCAAACCCCTGTTCTCCATGAACCACTGGTCGAAGTTATCTTTATATCGTACCCCGCAGTAATCGTTATTGTAGCAGTATGTTGTCCCCCATCGTTATCCGTAACCGTTAATTTGACAGTATACGCCCCCGCACTCGTATATTTGCGTGTGCCACTAACTCTATAATCTGCCCCTAAACCATCTCCAAAATCCCACTCATATTTTACAATTGCCCCATCACTATCAGTTGATGCACTACCATCAAACGGAAATGCAGAATCAACATAAACAGGTCTACTCGAACCCGCATTAGCAACAGGTGGAGTATTCTGCACTGTAACATTTACAGATTTTGTTGTAACGCTACCATCGTTATCTGTTACGGTTACGGTTATTGTAGATACTCCTTTCTTTGCATATTTGTGGCTTGTCGTTACTCCGCTAGATGTATTGCCGTCTCCAAAATCCCACAAATATGACGCAATACTACCATCTATGTCTGAAGATGCGGATGCGTCTAGTGTGATAGTTTCTTTTGTTTGAAATGTTGTTTTAGATGCAGTAAAATCGACAGTAGGCGGTGTGTTTTCGATGGTTAAATTAACGGTTGTATAACTAGCACCCATATCATTATCCACTATAGTTAATTTAACAGCATACGCTCCCTTTATTGTATAGTTGTGGCTAGTCGTCATTCCACTAGCAGTATCACTGTCGCCGAAATCCCATGAATAAGAGGTAATATCGCCGTCTATATCCGAAGATGTAGACGCATCAAAAGAGATATCGGTATAAGTTCGAGTTGTGGTTTTGTCTACATTAATGTTAGCAACTGGTGGCGAATTTAAAATTTTTATAGAAAACGTTTTTGTTATTGACATCCCATCGTTATCTATAATCGTTAATTTTGCAGTATATTCTCCTTTTTTAGCATATTTATAATTTACAATTTTCCCATCTTTAGTTGTTCCGTCTCCGAAATCCCATTTATATGATTTTATTTCGTGGTTATCTGTCGAACTAGATGCATCAAAAGTTATCGAGGTACCTGTTTGTATGGGAGTGCTTTCTAATGTATCCAAATTCGCTATTTTTATCTCTGGTGGTGTGTTGTGGTCTGTATAATATAAATACGAACCGATAGCAACAATGATGACTATTATTACAGTCGCTAAAATCAATAATGCTTTTTTATCCAATAACATTATTTCATCTAAGAAACTCAGTTTTATGGGTGGTTTAGGTGCTGTAGTTGGGATATTGGGTTGTTGTGGATATGGATACTGATGTTCCGTTGGGTATTGAATGGGTTGTTGATGTGGATTGTATTGTTGTGGGTTATTCGGGTCATATTGTTGGGATTCCATAGTTATCACAAATTTATACACATATTTACATCATATTATTACTATTTTTCGATATATCGTTTTGGTATTATAAATTGTTGTCTTTGATATTAAAATAGGTTATAGATTATTACTACCACTTGTTACATCATTCTGGTGAAAAAAATGTCTCTGGAAGGTATAGGTAGAGTATTAGAACCAACAAAAGGAAGGATAATGGTATATATACCAGCAGATGTGCATAAAGATTCGACTTTTCCGTTTAAACCGAAAGAAAAGGTTAGGATTAGAATAGATGAAGACAAAGTTGTTATTGAGAAAATCCGCAAGTAATAACAATGAAATCAGGGATTTTTTGGCTGTGGCTCTATTCTATATACCTTTTTGAAAGTTCTCATCCATTGTTCATCATAACATCTCTTTTTTTGAGATATCCCACTATGCGAACCGATAAAGATGAGAAAGAAACAGAGAAGCGTGAGTAGAGAAACAATATAGAAAAATCCTTTTATTGGTAAATTTGGCTCCAAAGTAATTTGAAACGATAAAATTAAACTAAATATTGCAACCACTAACGAGACATATCCACCAACAGAGTGTTTCATCTCAAGGTTAACACCATCTTTAAGCATATTGACAACGTCTTTCCCATCAGGATAGTTATTTGGCACATCCTCTATACGTTTTAAAACGTCATAGTATTCTTTCTCCAGTTGTGATGGTATCATAAAATCAATATGTGGTTTTAACAATAAAGATGACATGATGCGAAATCTAAGTTTCTCTTTTTTGTAGTCCTCATAGTCTTTTCTATTTGTCTCAAACGGATTTGATTTATACACATCCAAACTAGTCTCCATGATTACTCCCCCGAACTACATCATCATATTATTAAATTATAAATAAATATATCCTCTCTAACGCCCCCATAGTATATCCCATCGTATCTCCTTTCGTAGGGGGTATCATTTTTCGATATTGTATATAACCCCCCCATTGTTATGGGCTCGTCGGAATTCGAACCGTACTTTAATACATAGAAAAACGCAAAAACATCACCAGTCAATGAACAGGGTACTTTATCACTCATTAATGGAACAGAACCCGATCGATATCATTTCCTCAACCCTACAATCGCCGCAGCCGCTGCCCCGATGTCCCCGATATTGTCACCCAACAAACTGGTTCTAATCTCCACATCGGACTGAGGCCATCCTTTTGTTTCTCTCTTGAACGCCTTAATTGCAGGCCTAAATACAAAATCGCCTGCTTTGCTGATTCCGCCGCCCACAACAATCATCTGCAGATTCAGTATGTGAATGATATTCGCAAGCCCAACGCCAAAAAAGTCTGCAGCCCTGTTTACTATCTCTATTGATATTCGGTCTCCCTCTCTTGCCGCGTCTATAATATCTCGGGCAGTCAGATTTTCTAATTTAATCTTACTCAACACAGTTAATTTTTCTATTTTAATTTTATTTAAAATTATTTTTCTCTTATCTGTCTTTTTCTTATTTGTTTTTTCCATCTCCTTTATCGTTTCCCTGCCGATATTCGCTATGGCGGAGCCGGACGCCTCTGCCTCCAGGCACCCTCTTTTTCCGCAACCGCACAAATGCCCTCCGACCAATACTACCTGATGTCCGACTTCCCCTGCACAATTATCCTTTCCCTGGTGAAGTTTTCCGCCAAGAATTATTCCGCCGCCTATGCCAGTGCTCCACGTGATGTAAATCATATCGTTGGTGCCTTTTCCCGCCCCGAACATGTGCTCAGCCAGTGCTGCGGCGTTCGCATCGTTTTCGAGAAATGCCGGAAGCTTGAATTTTTCCTGCACAATTTTTCTAAGCGGAACATTTCTGAGTGATTTTATGTTAGGGGGAGAGTGAATTATCCCTTTTTTTGAATCGAGAGGCCCTCCGCAGCCTATGCCAATTGCCATGGGCGTTATATGTTTCTTTTTTCCATCGAGCATTGTTTTTTCGATTGCCCCGTTTATCTTTTCTATTATGCCTTCTCTTCCGCCCTCTGGCTTAGTCTTTATTACACGTTTACAATATACTTTTCCTTCGAAAGAGACCAGAGATGTTGCGATCTTTGTTCCGCCTATGTCCACTGCTAAAACGTACTTATTTTTCTGTGACATATCAAATAGCTAAATGACGAAAAAGAAGATTAATGTTTTCATAACGATGTGAGTTTGAGTTGCTTTATGAGTATTGCTGAACCATTTGCGAATTACAGTGTCTATACTTTGCAATCTTCATAACAATGTTTATAAATAAAAATAATGTTGGTTGTATATCTCTGATGGTTTATATGAAAGGAAAGCCAGATACAGATATCATTCTTTGCGGACTTATAGGATATCCGCTAAAGCACTCGATCTCGCCGCAGATGCATAATGCTGCATTCGATGCATTGAATCTAAACTTCGCATACCTGCCATTCGAAATTAAAAAATATCTTCTAAAAGACATGATGGGCATTATGCGGGGATTAAACTTTCGCGGCCTGAACGTAACCATACCGCATAAGGAATCAGTAGTTAAATATTTAGACGCGTTAGATGCCAGCGCCGCAGAGGCAGGCGCGGTAAACACTATAGTTAATAGAAACGGCTCGTTAATCGGATACAATACAGATATTGCCGGATTTCTAAAAGCTTTAAAAAAATACAGAGTGGATGTGCGCGGGGAAAAGGCGGTAATACTCGGCACTGGCGGTGCAGCCAAGGCAGTGGCACTCGGGTTGTTGAAAAGTGATGCGGATGTTGCGGTGGTTGGAAGAAGCATGCAAAAATCTAGAAAATTCGCAAAGCGCTTTCAGAGACTCGGGCAAATAGAGCAGTACACTTTCGGCGACGTGAGAACCGCAGTTCTGGATTCTCGTCTTGTCATAAATTGCACGCCGATCGGCATGCACCCGAACACAAACGTCTCTCCTATCGATAAGAGATGCATAGAAAAAAGCATAACAATCTTCGATGTAGTTTACAACCCGATAAAAACAAGACTGCTGACTTATGCCGAAGAAAAAGGCGCCAAGGCAATTTCCGGCATAGACATGCTCGTGTATCAGGGAGCAGAATCCTTTGAATTATGGACTGGAAAAAAGGCGCCGATAGAGATAATGATGCATGCTGCATTAACTAATCTCCAGGAGTTTGATGAAAAATGATTGGGAAAGCATACTGTTACGGTGCAGCCACAATAGTCAACGCTATCGCCACTGGAAAAGGCGCAGCATTCGGGATAGGGCTGAAAACAGAGGCGAGTGTGGAGCTAACCCATGAACCAGGCTACTTTGAAGTGATGATAAATAATGACGCGGGCGAGGACACAGCGTTAGCGGAACAATGCGTGAAAAAGGTCCTTGAAAAATACGATTTGCAAGATCAATACGGTGCAGAGATAACTACTAACTCGGACATACCTATCTCACGTGGATTAAAAAGCAGCAGCACTGCGGCAAATGCGATAGTGCTTGCCACATTAAAGGTGCTATCCAAGAAATGCGGCGATATAGAAGCCATAAATCTCGGCGTGGACGCAGCGCTCGAAGCTGGCGTTACTGTTACAGGAGCATTTGACGATGCCACCGCCTCGTATTTTGGATGCGCGGTAGTTACGGATAATGTAAAAAGGAAGATTCTCTCTAAATATCACATAAGCGACGAATATGTGGTAGTCATCCACGTACCGAGAGAGAAGATTAGAAAATATAACTTGCCGTTAAATAGAATCAACAAAATTAAGAATATAATAGAACCGGTTCATAAAATGGCAGCAAAGAAAGATGTAAAAAATGCGGTTCTTTTTAATGGTTTAGCTTATTCCAAAGCATTGGGGCTGGATCTCACACCCACCGTAAAGGCAATGAACGCAGGCGCGTTCACCGCGGGATTGTCCGGCACTGGCCCGGCTACTGCAATACTGGCAGAAAAAGATAAAGTCGGCGACATACTGGACGCCATAAGTGATTACGATTCCGATATAATAATAACCAGGATAAATAAAAGAAAGGCGAAGTAAACCACCATGGGTTCGCGGACGCCACCCGCTTTAGTGGGTGGATGAGCGAACCCATGACGTGTATCTCCACCGTCCTTTGACGCCCTAGTGGCGTCCGCCTAAAGCATTGTCACACGCCATGGGCTTTAGCCCATGGTGGTTTAGTGACTCTTTAGCTAGCAAATAGGCAATTTCGCTATTTTTATAAAGGCGCAAAACATTCGGCACCTTCATGAAGGCCAAAGTAGAGAAGCTGACAATTGGCACTGTAATTGGAATAGTGGCGATGTTGATTGCGCTTGCGGCGTATTTTATGCCGCTGTATTCGATGTCGATGAAGATAGACAACAAGACGACATTTACAGAAACTGACTCAAATGTAACTACCAACGTCTATGTGAATACGACAGGCAGGGGAGGAAACGATTACTACACGTTCATCGAGATCTCTCCCACCAAATTTGCGGTCATAAAGAGCCCTTTCAATGCGAGCGGGGTTAATGTATCTGTTGTGATAAGCTCGTCGCAGAACATAAGCCAGAGCGACATAGACAATGCAACGAACAATATAACGAACAATGCCAAGAGTAATGCGACCAACAAGAGCTTTGGCATGTCTGAAGATATGGCTGTGGGAGACTTGGCAAAGCTTCCCGCGCCGCTCACGCTTGAGCTCGTCATGTATATCGTGATAATACTCGGATTTGTGATGGGGCTTTGGGGCGTGCTGCGCAAGAATGTAAGGAAAAGGCGCAACAAGTTCATAGTAAGCGGCATAACAGTCCTGATCCCTGTGATATTGGCATTGGCCGCGATTACGATGATGCCGATGCTTATGTCGCAGTTCTCAAAAGGCTCGAACTCTTCGGGCTCGTCTGGATCCGATTCCAATCCTATGGGCGACATCTTCAAAAATATGGGCGCGTCCCCCATGAGCGGGGAAAGCAGCGTCCTGATGAACGCGACTAACGCGTCAGAAGGTTCGATCAGCCTCAAGTGGGGCCTTGGAACCGGCGCATATATGTTCATAGGTGCGTGTATCGTATACTTTGTTGCAGCAGCAATCCTTTCGAGGGAAAAGGGCAAAGAACAAACCGCGGCACCGGTGGCGCCTAAAGAAGAGAAAAAAGCGGAACTGGATGCGCCAAAGGAAGTGAAGAGCGCGGAACCTATCAAGGCCGAGCCAAAACCCGCAGTGCCGCCAAAGGCCGACGGGGAACTGAAAACACAAGAGGGCAAGACGCAGTAAGATCCAAAATCACTCTGACGGCACCACGTCCTTTTTGGGTGCCGATCGTTCTTTTTTTGTCTGCAATCTAAAATAGAATTTTCTTAAGTAACTATAATTTTATATAGCAAATGTTACATATACCTAACATAATGTTAAGTAAAACAAATAATAAGTTAAGATTAGGCAACATAATAAAAAATGAAATAATGGGTGAGAGATATGGAATACAAGAATTATAGATTGTATAAAGTTTTGATAGGAGCCGCACTAGGGGCAATAACAGTGGTATCTGTCAGTTTAGGCAATTATATTGTGCCGATTCTTGCCTTCATAGCGGGTGTAGCTGGGTTATACTTACTAAGTAAAAAATCAAATGCGTTATTGACAGATGAAAGGATAGATAAGCTTGCGGGCATGGCCGCGAGGGTGTCGTACACGGTAACTGCAATAGCAACTGCGCTCTTGGGCATGATTTTCATAGCGATAGGTAAAGATTATCCCGACTTCTTGCTGGCTGGAAATATTCTTGCCGGTGTATCATGTGGCAGTATCTTAATCTACGCAGTCTCATTTAAGTATTTCAATAAAAAGGCAGATCGGGGATCGAGATGAAAACAAGAATCAAAGAGCTCAGAGCAAGATATAACTTAACCCAGGAAGACCTTGCAAAAAAAGTAGGTGTAAGGCGAGAGACTATTCTCTTTATTGAGAAAGGAAATTACAACCCCTCGTTAAAACTTGCTCACGATATAGCCAATGCCCTTAACACGACGATAGACGAATTGTTTGTTTTCGAGGATACTGACCAATCCGGGATGGGAAACCCATAAATTAAATATTTATAGAACAATACATACAACCGATGAAAAGCCTGTCGACAATGCTATTGTGTTCATTTTTCTATCCTGCTGAAAGCGCTGCCGCTATTTCCCAATCGGGAAGCCTTAGTTATTTAACGATAACGATAATCATATGCATTGTCATAATCGCCATAGGTGCCATTATTGCATTCGTTAATCTTTACCTATCCGAACCGCACAAAAAAACAGAGAAGAGCGCAAAAGCAGTGCAACCGCTACAGCCCGCCCAAGTAACACGACCGGCGAGTGTCCAAACAACACAACCCGCAACCGCTGCCCCGCCGCCTTATGTCCCGCAACCGCAATATGCGCAACCTGGCGAACTGCTGACATCGGTCGCGCCTCAAAATGTTTATGCAAGCGATCCTTTCAGGACCGACCCTTTTGGGTATAATCCGTTGGAAGCCGATCCTCTCAGAGATAATCCCATACCCGCAGAACAATATCAGGCACAGTGGGGAGCGCCAGCGCCATACCCATATCCACCACAAGGAGCATTGCCCACGAAAGTTTGCAGGTATTGCGGAGCCAGTGTAGACGAGCGCATACCAATATGCACAAACTGCCAGAATCCGATGCAATAAATTTGAGATATAGCTATATACATATATTTCTGCATGGTTTCAATTTTGTTTTACACCCTGAATTTTTATGCTGATAACCGAGTTGGCCAACTCTTTCGCACGCTTATCCGATATGTCCATACTTTTAACGATCGCTTTTGCTGTCGGGTCGTTAGCCATACATTCAATTGGGAAATACGACTCGCCCATTATCTTAATATCCTTAAAGCCAGCTTCTTTTATTGTCTGTATGTACTTCTCTTTCATGACCGCGCCCGCAAGGCAGCCGACATAAGCCTCGATTGAACTCCTTATCTCTGTTGGAAGCTCCCTCGCCAAAACAATATCGGATACCATCATTCTTCCACCTGGCTTTAGAACTCTGAACGCCTCCGCGAATACTCTCGATTTATCGGGCGAGAGATTGATGACGCAGTTTGAAATCACAGCATCAACAGAATTGTCTTCGACAGGCATGTTTTCTATTTCACCTAACTTGAACTCTACATTTTTGTAGTTGCTTTTTTTGGCGTTCCCCCTTGCTTTTTCGATCATCTCCGGCGTCATGTCTAAGCCGATCACTTTTCCGCTCTTTCCAACCCGGTTCGCCGCGAGGAAACAATCGAACCCTGCACCCGAGCCAAGGTCAAGCACGATTTCCCCCTCTTTCAGGGAAGCAAGAGCGATGGGGTTCCCGCACCCAAGCCCAAGATTTGCACCATCTGGAACCTCTTTAAGTTCTTTATCCGTATATCCTATATTTCTGCTGATGTCCTGTGCTAAATCCGCGCCTCCACAGCACGAACAGGTGCTATCCTGCTTTGCAATTTTTGCATAGCCTTGCCTTACGACTTTCTTTATTTCCTTTTTTCTCATTTATAACCACCTTCAAAATTATTTATCGCATTATTTTAAAGAGGAGCATGCTCGCAATGTAAACCCTTTTTGGGATTTTTGTGCCCTCTCAACTCCCCCAACGTCGTAACCTTCTCAGCAAACGCATTATGTTTGTGGATGGATTCTTCGCTCTCGCTTCTGGCAATGACCACAACATCATCAGGAAGATATTTATAAGATTTCAATACCTGGCGCAGGATGTCTCTCACTACGTCCTCTACAAATTTAGGATTGCGGTGGGCGCGCAATACGATTTTTCCCTCGTCCTCCCTCTTAAGCATCTCATAGGTTGGTGAACTGAATGAATTCTCTACGATGTCGATCAAGTCGTTCGCATCTACAGGATATTCTTCCGAAACCTCGATCATAAGAGAACTGATGTTTCTTTGATTGTGCGTCATCACCGGCATTTCTTTCAATACCTTCCTTTTCGCCCTGTCGGTGCCCAGCATTTGTTTTACTGTCTCAAGTGCGCAGGGGCAGGCTGTCATGCCGATCACTTCAACGCCTATCGATTTTTTAGTCGGTATGTGATTCTTTTTTTCTGCACTGGCTTGAGCAATCAACCTGTAGTTTTCAATACTCTTCCTATTCGAGTATGCCTTTCTTTCCAGGAAATAATCACTGCTCATTATTACTTGGGATCGCGAAGCGTAGCTGTGTTTCTCCAATAATCTCTTGGCGATCACTGCGCACATCGTTTCCAGGCCGTCAACGGGTTCACGAACGCTGCTATCGACTATTTCGTTAATCACTTCGATATTTCTCGATAAATGGGAGCCTTTCTGTGTTGCCGGTAAATCCACAAAAAGATCGATAGTCGGCATCAGAATCGATTTTATGCTGCCTCTTCGTATGTGTACTGGTTTTTTCACGCCCTTGACTCCGACCCTCGTCAGGTGGTAGGAAGAAGCAGGCGTACGCGACTGAACATCTGGAAGTTTTATGAACTCACCGAAGGCGATAACAATAATCAATGATTTAAATTTGTGGTTGCTACCAAAAAATGGTTACGTCAGTTTGTGTGATGGAACCTATAGCACCCTCTGCATATGATATGCGTTCTTACCTTCGGCATAGTAATCAATAAGTGTCTTTATGTTCGCAAAGCCATACCGAGTATAGAAACGTATGGCATCTTCGTTCTCTACCTTAACTTCAAGGTTTATAATTTTTAAATCTTTGGTGTAACACTCCGCAATAAACGCCTTCAATAGAGCACCGCCCATACCTTTTTTTCTATGATTTTCAATAACCGCCAGGATAAGAATTCTTGCCTCTTTTGGTGCAGATGCTACTCCTAAAATGAAACCTACGATTTCTCCGCCGCTCTCTGCAACGATAATTCCTTCCTTCCATAAATTGTGCAATGTAATGTAGAGTGAAGACTCATAAAATTCATTGAGAGTGTCCATGACGATGCTCATCACGGAAGCAATGTCCTCTTCGCGAAAATATCGGATTACATACATCACTTGTGGATATTGCCATATATTAAATAAAGGTTATTGAAGGCCTCTAGCATTTGTTCTTGGAAAACATTTTTTATTGGTGCACGGCATATAGCAAGCCGTGAACATTCTCCTCCACGTATGTTGCGGACAGTGTCTTATATATCCTTACCAAACATTATTAAAAGAAGATCACAAGGTAACTGGTTTTTTCTTTAATCCGAATATTCATCCGTACACGGAACACAAGATGCGGATGGATGCGCTAAGGGGTTACGTTGAAAGCATTACGAAAGACGAGGCAATAAAAATGATTTACAAAGATGACCAGCGTTTAAAAGAATTTCTCAGGGGCGCGGTTGATACCGAAGACAGGTGCAGTTTCTGCTATGAATTCAGATTGAACGAAACCGCAAAAACCGCCAAACTTGAAAATTTCGATATGTTCACGACCACGCTCCTGGGTTCCCCGCACCAGAAACACGATGTCATAAAAGAGGTTGGTGAGCGCGTGGGAAAAAAACACGGAGTTAGTTTTTATTATGAGGATTTTAGGCCAGGGTTTAATAACGCCCGTTCAGTGTGGCGTGAAACAAAACTCTACAGACAGAAATACTGTGGGTGCATATTCAGCGAGATGGAGAGATATAACAAACAATGACATGCTTCCCGCAATATTTTATATGATGCACACATTACCGTTGTATATAGGTGATATTTGTTGAGGAGCGATTTTCATACGCACACAATACTCAGTGACGGCGCGCTTTTACCCATCGAGCTCATCAGGCGAGTGGCTGTAATGGGATATAAGGCGATAGGGATTACGGATCACGTCAGTTTGTCTAACGTGGAACGCATAGTGCCAGAAATCATAGCAGATTGCAAAATGGCAGAGAAAAATTGGGACATTATTGCAATTCCCGGAGTGGAAGTAACTCACGTGCCACTCAAGAAAATTAACCACGTAATCGCCCTTGCGAAGAAATGCGGGGCAGAATTAATTGTTGTTCATGGGGAATCTCCAGTTGAACCAGTTGAAGAAGGCACAAATCTAATTGCCGTGGGTAACCCCGACGTATCGATACTCGCCCATCCTGGTTTTTTGACTGCGGAGGTGGCAGAGAAGGCAAGAGACAACAATACATTCTTAGAGATAACAGCCAGGGCGGGGCATTCGTACACCAACGGCATCGTAGCGAGGCGGGGAAAAGAAGTTGGTGCTAAATTTTTAGTTGATACAGACGCCCATGACGTGTGTGATTTGATTGATGAAGGAAAGGCGATAGCCATCGCACTGGGCGCCGGTTTGGACAAAAAAGAGGCAAAGATCGCAGTAACTGAGAATCCGGACATCCTTCTAAAACGGCTTGGCCGTTTATAGTTATAATCAAATCTATATATTGAAAGAGATATGGCAAAAAGAGGCGAACCTTGCAAAAGATAGTGGAATGCGTGCCAAACTTCAGCGAAGGCAGGAGAAAGAACGTAGTCGACGAGATTGCAAAGGAGATAGAATCCACAAAAGACGCGAAGTTGCTCGACATTCAGATGGATAAGGACCACAACCGTTCAGTGATTACATTTATCGGCACGCCTCAGGCTGTGGAAAAAGCCGCATTCAAAGCTGCAAAGAAGGCCACGGAACTGATCGATCTAAGAAAACACAAAGGCGAGCATCCAAGGATCGGTGCTACAGACGTTATTCCATTTGTTCCCATATCTAGCATTACCATGGACGAATGTGTCGTAATTGCAAAACAACTCGGAAAAGAAATTGCGGAAAAATTGAAGATACCTATATATCTCTACGAGGCTGCGGCCACTAGGCCAGACAGGGCAAACCTGGCAGATATACGAAAAGGAGAGTTTGAAGGCCTGAGTAAAGAGATCGGAAAGAATCCAGACAGAAAACCGGATTTCGGGGAGGCAAAGATACACCCCTCGGCGGGCGCTACAGTGGTTGGCGCCAGAGAGCCCCTTATCGCCTATAACATAAATCTTGGAACGAACAACCTGGAAATCGCAAAAAAGATTGCTACCGTGATCAGACACAAGGACGGCGGCTTCAGATATGTAAAGGCACTGGGATTCGAGATAAAAGAGCGCGGCATCGTTCAGGTTTCCATGAATCTGGTTAACTATAAAAGGAGTCCGATATTCCGTGTATTCGAAATGGTCAGATTGGAGGCTGAGAGATACGGCGTTCCGATAATCGGGAGCGAAATCGTCGGATTAACGCCTCTCGACGCGCTCATAGATACTGCTGATTACTATCTGAGATTGGAGAATTTCAATAAATCCCAGATTATGGAGACGAGGCTTTGGGAGTAGCATCAAAATTTATATAGTATTGATTGATTTATTAAAAGCAGAAGGTAAATCGAATGGCGCCGCCGTCAAAAAGCAAAAAAAGCGAAGGATTTCATTCCGCAGCAGGATTAATAAGATATTTCGATGCTGAAGAAGAGACAGCACTTAAAATCGATCCGAAATTTGTTATTGCCTTTTCTATAGCTACAGTAGTAGTTATTGAAATTTTAAAAATTGCATGGCCGGCTACGTAAACGCAGTCCGCACAAAAACGTTCAAGAGCTTTTTCCGCAGAATGTACATCGATGTTTCATCGCAAACCTATTTTAATGGTTGATTAATACTAGTTTATGATCTGCCTCGGCATAGAAGGCACAGCCCATACTATGGGCGTCGGCATAGTTGATGACAAGTGCAGAATTCTTTCGAATGCTTCTAAAATGATAATGCCAATAAGCGGGGGAATTCACCCGAGGGAGGCTGCGGATTTTCACGCTAAGCATTTACCGGAAATAATTCAATCCGTTGTCGAAGGGGCAAAGATAAGCTATGGCGACATAGACCTGATAGCATTTTCACAAGGCCCCGGGCTGGGGCCGTGCTTGAGGACGGCAGCAACAGCCGCGAGAACATTAGCGCTTTCCTTGAAAATCCCGATAATCGGCGTTAATCACTGCATCGCGCATTTGGAGATAGGGAAGAAAACCACGAACTGTAAAGATCCCATGCTTCTCTATGTTTCCGGCGGCAATACGCAGGTGATAGCGTTTGCTAACGGAAGATACCGCGTGTTCGGAGAAACCCTAGATATAGGCCTTGGAAACATGCTGGACAAATTCGGCAGGTATCTCGGATTTCCGTTCCCTGCTGGCCCCAAAATAGAGGAGTTGTCCGAAAAAGGCAAAAAATACATCGGACTTCCTTATTCCGTGAAGGGCATGGATGTTGCGTTCTCCGGGATTTTGACTGCGAGCATGCTTCTTCTCAAACAAAACTGCTGCATTGAAGATTTATGCTATTCCATTCAGGAAACCACGTTTGCCATGCTCACCGAGGTGACTGAAAGGGCAATGGCGCATGCCGAAAAAAATGAAGTGCTTCTCGGCGGCGGCGTAGTGCGAAACAAGAGGTTTCAGGAAATGGTAAAAACGATGGCAAAGGATCGCGCCGCAAAATTCTTTGTGCCAAAGGGCGAACTCTGCGTGGATAACGGCGCTATGATTGCGTGGACTGGTATGATTATGCATAAAGGCGGAGTAAGAATGGGCATAAAGGACACCGAGATAAACCAGAGGATGAGGGTTGATGATGTTGATGTAGTTTGGAGGAGGCTAAATAACTATAATAGAAACAGAATGTGTAATCTGAAAGAAAAGTAAGTTATTTAGCCGACGATTTGGATGAAAAACCGATAAACTGAGGATCGAACAAAACTTAATGATGTAGAATTGGATTACAATTGCAGACATTGGGCCTGTAGTGTAGCGGACAGCACCGGGGCCTCCGGCAATCATTTGAACACCCCCATAAGTTCGGTTGGAGTAAGCCTCTGACTCGGGTTCGAAACATCTGTGGGTATATTTCACAGATTGCGAAACTCCCGACAGGCCCGCTATTATCAATTATAAACGATATAATCGAAAAGGCACAATAACGGAATTATTCACTGAAGAAAAAGATTGGTTTACTTTCCCAGTATTTATGCACAAAATGCATCAATTATGTTAAATGTGAGAGTCATAATAAACAGTGACATAAAATTTATATCAATGATTGGGTGATTAGCGGCGGGGATAACATTGACAAATAGTACAAGCTCTGTTGGAGCAACTGCACGAATGCTCTTTTTATTCGCGATACTGACGTTCATATTCATTTTACTTGGCTTCTTTATAGGAGGAATGTTTATCGGTGATGCGATAAGCGGGATGATATTCTTCTTAGCAATGGCCTCGTTACTCAATATCTTTGCATACTTTTTCAGCGATAAAATGGTGCTGTGGTCATATAGGGCAAAAATAGTATCCAAAGAAGAAGCGCCCAAACTGTACAAAATAGTAGAAAGGGTGGCGATGAAAGCGGAAATTCCGATGCCGAGAATCGCCATAATTCCCACGGAAAACCCGAATGCTTTTGCTACAGGAAGAAGCCCGAAGAATGCGGTTGTTGCCGCCACTGACGGAATACTCAAATTGCTGAACGATTCCGAACTGGAAGGCGTTATCGCCCACGAAATGGCCCATGTCAAAAATAGGGACATACTTATCATGTGCATAGCCGCAACAATCGCGGGTGCGATCTCGTTCGCCGCTAGAATGTTATGGTTTAACGCAATGTTCGGAAGAAGAGACCGGGGCAACAACAACCTGATATTGCTGTTAATCGTCGGGATCACCCTTCCCATCGCCGCATTGCTTATACGGTTAGCAATCTCGAGAAGCCAGGAATACAAGGCAGATGCTACAGGCGCAAAAATCCTAAATAATGCGTATCCGCTTGCTGACGCCCTGGAGAAACTGGAATATGGAAACAAGAGAAGGCCGTTGGACTTCGGGAACCCGTCATCCAGCTCGCTTTTCATAGTGAATCCGTTTCATGGGAGTTCGATTGTCAGTCTGCTTTCGACGCACCCCCCAATAGAAAAGAGAGTTAAAAGATTGAGAGAGATGACGTTTTAAACCTTGTTTTTGTGACGAATATGCATCCCTTACGCCAAACACCATTTGTTCACTTTAGCCAGTTTATAAATTATATATAAATAGATTTTTCTTTAATTTTATAGAAAACGTTATCTATTATGATAACCTATACTATATTGCATAAGATGAGGACATGAAAGAACGGGAGTTTATTCAATTAGCGAGCCGGATGCCGTTGTTTACATTCAAACAGATTTCGGCGCAAATCGGCAACATGGGTTACTCTAAGATATACATACACAGATTGATTGGACGAGGCCTCATCAAAAAGCTGAAAAGGGGTATCTACACCGTGCACGACGACCCTGTGATATATGCTTCGCATATATGCTATCCATCCTACATATCGCTCTGGTATGCATTCTCGCATCATGGAACGACGACGCAGATACCGCAAACAATCGAAGTTATGAGTCATAGGAACGGCACAGTATCGGGCGTGAAGTTAATACAGACTAAATACCTCTGGGGGTACAGCGCCGTAAACTACAACGGATTCAAGATATTTATGGCCGACTTGGAAAAAGCAATCGTTGACGCCATAATCACCCAGAGGGTGCCGCTGGATGAGGTAGAAACAGCTATTCGGCAATGCAACTCAAAAAAGCTGGAAGAGTACGCGCTCAAAACAGATTTGAGCACGATGAAAAAGATCGGCTTTGTTGCGGAAGCGTCCGGCGTCTTTATGAAGCGACTATACACCATGACAAAAGACGACAGGAACTATGTTCGCACCCGATACTACATTGCAGAAAAAAGCAATAAGTGGAAGGTGGCGTACAAATCGTAAAAGGCGATTAACGAAGGATGCCGCGAGGTGATGTAGATGATAAGTATTGAAATAATTGGTGGGGCATCTAGATAACGGTTGAATCAGTGAATGCCGTGATGTGGTGTAAATGATAGATACTGAAATAATTGGCGGGGCAGTCCAGGTAACGGTTGGACCAGCGAGTGCTAAGAGGCGGTGTAAATGATAGATATTGAAACATTGAAAAAAATCGCAAGGACAAAAGGCATAAAGAGCATGGGATATGCCGAAAAGGACTACTTCCAGGAAATAATCATGCTCGGCGTCTCAAGAGAGGCGCCCGAACTCGTGTTCAAGGGAGGGACAGCATTATACAAGTTCCACAACCTTGACAGATTCTCGGAAGACCTTGATTTCTCTGGCAAAATAGGGCGGCTGGCAATCCGCAGGGTCGCATCCTACCTGGAGAATTTCGGGTACAAAGCAAGCGTCTCGGCAAAGGAGATGGGTTCAGCTACATTGTTGACGTTCACAATCAACGGCTTTTTGTACCAAGGGACGCCGGAGAGCGCCGCAAGAATACGCATGGACATAAGCTCCGAGAACGCGCCCGCACTTAAAACCGAATGGCTTCAATTCTTCTCGCTGTATCAGGACATACCCGCGTTCAGGCTGCAGCTGTTGGACCTAAAGGAAGTTCTGTCCGAGAAAGTCAGCGCGCTGATAACAAGGAAAAAGACGAGAGACGCCTACGACATCTGGTTCCTTTTGGGCAGGGGCGTGAGCGTTGACGCGGCGCTTATCGATAAAAAGCTCAAACTGTACGGCGCAAAATTGAACGAAGCGGCGTTGAACGCGGCGCTTGACGAGTGCGAAAGGGATTGGGATAAAGAATTGACGCTGATGATGACGAATGGTATAAAGTTTGGGGGTGTGCGGAGGAGGATAAGGGAGGCGTTGGGAAATCGGTGACGATGGTGCTTTAACAGCCTTTTTTGAATCCGCTCCTTTGATTCTCAAAAAATCCTGGGGAAAATGATGATGGGTGGCTATAGGTGATGTACCCATCGACTCGTTTTTTAGAAAGCGCGTGGGGAAATATATGTCTAATATGAGAGATGACCCGCTCCCTCGATGAAATACGACAAAGGGTTTATTAGTGGTTGAATATATTTATCAGGCATGAACAAAATCGTGATTGTTGGTTTGTGTCTAGTTCTTGTTGTTACGTTTTCGGGGTGCATTGAATACTCCTATCAGTATCCAGGGCCGATGATGTATGATTCTTTTTATGTCTCAGTCCCTGCAGAGTATACGGGCACAAAAGAGTTAAATTTGACTGAAAAAGAGTCGCAATTAAATGCAATTGGATTTGTTATTGATGAGGGTGCCATAAGGAATTACACAAGCAATTCAACAATTCCAGAACTGAACATATTCACCGACGCTCTGAACGAGAACAATAAAACGACAGTATACTTTAACATATCATACTATCCATCTACTCCTTCACGCGACGACGAATATGAGCAAATTAATATAACTACATACATCAAAACTCGTGCAGATGAGGTTGCTAAAATTTTTAACCTAACACTAGACTGGCATGCTGCAAGGTGGACGTGGAGTTACTCACTGTAACCCTATCCATCGCGTTTGGGCACGATGTGATAAAACATGAAACTAATCAACACAGAACATCAGAACAAAACAGCAATACTAAAACTAAACAGAGATATCAAAAACGCGATTAATCCGCAACTCGTTAACGAACTATCCGATGAGTTGCAGAAAATTAGAAACGACGCGAACGTGAACAGCGTCGTGCTTGGCAGTTTGGGCGAGAAATTTTTCTCTATCGGCCTTGACATCCCGCGGTTATATGAACTTTCCAGGGAAGATTTCAAGAAATTTTTACAGGCATATGATAGGCTTTGCATCGAATTATATACCCTGCCCAAACCCACGATAATTGCTATCACAGGACACGCCATAGCAGGCGGATGCATATTGGCGCTCTGCTGTGACTACCGTTTCATTGCGGAAGGGCGAAAACTGATGGGTTTAAACGAGGTCAAACTCGGAGTGCCTGTTCCTTATCCTGCGGATTGTATTTTACAAAATTTGATCGGAAGCAGAAATGCACGCGAGATAATGAATACAGGCGAGTTCTATCAATCTGAAGATTTGCTTAAGATGGGTGTGGTAGATCAAGTTCTGCCTTTGGAGCAGGTATTGCCAAAATCTGTCGAGAAAGCCGAATCATTGGGCGCGCTGCCTCAGAAGGCGTTTGGAGCAATAAAACGCAACCGCACGGAAATAGTTGAAAAACAAATTCTAAAGCACTTGGCGGAAAAAGAGGATTTCTTCATCGACTGCTGGTATTCGGATGAAGTCCGCGAACGATTGAAAGAGGCTGTTAAGAAATTCTAAAGTTAGCAATAAAATAAATTTAACAATGAAAATTACATTTCAAGTATGTAACATAGTATAATTATAATCAATTATGATGTAATAATAACTCAATATTATAGTTCAATAGTACACTTAATAATAGCTCAATATAGTTCAATAGTGCGCAGGTTTAATCGTTTTTACTCGCCGACCACCTGCACGACAATCCTTCTTCTTCTCGCCCTATTGTCTAATTCAAGGAAAACTATCTGCTGCCAGGTCCCAAGCGTCATTGCACCGTTTCTGAGTGGTATCGTAATCCCCGGACCTATCATTGACGCCCTTACATGCGAGTGCCCGTTTCCGTCTCCCCACCTTGCGTTATGTTTGTAACCCATCTTTTTTGGAAAAATCCGTTCTACAGCTTCAGAGAGATCTGCTAGCAGCCCGTCCTCGTATTCTATCGTGGTTATCGCACCCGTAGAGCCGGGCGTGAACGCGCAGACTATTCCGTTCTTGATCTTGGATTTCGAGACCGCCTTGTTCACATTACCCGTAATATCTACGATTTCCCCTTCCTCTGTCTGTATTTCTATATCTTCACCGTACACCGACATATGCTCACCTCAGTTGTATTTTAATTTATAAATTATCTCATAAATGCCTGGGGTCACTATTCTTCTGTTATTGCATTTTTGCAAACATTTCTAAAACTGCACATCTTGCATCTGTTTGGAGAGTTGTGATTTCTTTCTACTGTACCTTTCTTTAAATGGTCCCTCATTACCGCTAATGTTTTTCGAAGCTCGAATTTTAATGGAATGTCATAACTAACCCTATATTGCGAGCCGTTTGCATACTCTATTATTCCAAATTCCACTGCGGTATTGAATTCCTCCTCGATCAGCAGGCAATATGCGGCTAGTTGTAAGATGTGACTTTTATACGGCTTGTCCGCAACAGTGCTTTTTAGCTCGATCGGGATATACCTATCTCTGCTTTTCACGATATAATCGGGCTTGCCGGAAACCTTGAACCTTTTCGAAAACAATGGTTTTGCCGGCTTGTCCAAATCAGTGTAGATTATTTTTGCCTCCAGGATATTATATTTTGATTGCACGACTTCGTCTGTCGATTTTTTTCCAACCTCGACGTGCATCGCGGTGCCAACTTCAAGTTTTTTGGATATTGGTTTATGGCCTTGACGCAAAAGTTCCCAACTAACGGAACAGTACTCGTATTGGCCTATTTCGGAGGCGTTTATTGTTTCATTTTTATGCTTGGTTTCCATTACAATCTACGAAAGTCAAAGTGATTGCAGGGTTATGGACTTTACGCGGCTATGAAACTTTATTTGCGGTCGAAAACGATTTGTTCCATTATCCTTATATAATAGAACGTACTCATTTATTGCCGACAACTACAAGATGATGTTGTTGACAATTGAGAGAGGGGGCTATGATGTGAAGGGAGAAAATTGTACTAATTTATGCTTGCTAAATTTTGTTGCTTTGTTAATGGTAATTACGCTAATCGTAAGTGTTTTTCCGGGTTTTAGTTATGCGTCCAGTGAAAAAACAGACGGTGTGGTAACCGAAAATATACCGATAATGCCCGACAACAACGACAAGAATAACAACAAACTCCAAGATAATTTAGATGTGTGCCTAAAAACAATGAGCGCAACCGACAATATAGACGTGCTTTTTGTGTTGGCATCGAAAGATGAAGGTTTTATAAAAATCGCTGGAGACTACGACGCAAAGGTAGAACAAATCTTCACGATAATCGACGCGGTGTGGCTTAAGATGCCCGTGGAGAACATTACTAAACTTGCAGCCTATCCTGCGGTTGACATGGTGTATAAAAACGAAAGTATGGAAAGCAGTTTAGATGAAAGCGTTCCTCTGCAATTTGGGGATAAGGCGACTCTCCGTAATGCTGGATTTGACGTTGACGGGTCAGGCATAACCATCGCAGTAACAGATACAGGCATTGACCCGAATACCCCATCCCTACAAACCCTGCCTGACGGTAAAACTCCGAAGATTATCGGTTGGAAGGATTGCGTAGGCAGCGGGACACAACCATACGCCGACCACTGGCATGGCACATATGTATCGTCCATTGCCGCTGGTGTCGCCCGCGGTTCGTGGTATGCGGGGGTCGCACCCGGCGCACAATTAGTAGGCGTAAAAACTGCCGACTCGAGCGGCAGTTCGAGCTCGTTCCCTATGCTCACAGGACTTCAATGGATACTCGACCATAAAGACGATTTTGGAGGAATAGACATAGTGTCCATGAGCATGGGAGTGCCATACACCCAAGCAACCAGATTAGACGGCCGCCATGAAATGGACATGGCCGCCAAGGCATTGGTTTCACAGGGCATTGTTTTCGTGGCCGCTGCGGGCAATGATGGTCCGACCAGTGGGTCTATAAATCCACCTGCAACTTCGGATGAAGTTATCGGGGTTGGCTGCGTAAACAAGAAGAATAGTGTGTGGAGCGGGTCCGGAAGGGGTCCGACCGCTGATGGAAGAATCAAACCGGATCTCGTTGCAATCGGCGAAGAAATTTACGTTTCCTCGTCTACTTTTTACATTACCGGAACATCTGCGGCATGCCCCCATGTGTCCGGCGCCATAGCCCTTCTCCTCGAATACCATAACAAACAACTCGACAAATACAACTCGGCTACCGCTAAAAGCGCCATGAAACTCATGCCCGCAACGATAAAGGATATCCTGATAAAATCTGCATCCCAACCATCTAGCAGCGGCCCGTACCCGAACAACAACTATGGTAATGGGGTACTAAACGTTAAAAATGCGTTAGCTGTGCTCAAGAACAAAAATTATCCCCCCACAGCCAAGTTCGTCACAAACGGCGCACTAAGCACGGGTATGCCGATCACTTTCGATGCTTCCAGTTCAATCGACCCGAATGGCGATTCACTTACATACTCATGGGATTTCGGCGATGGAACTACCGGTAAGGGAAAGACAACAACACACGCATATGCATCTGCAAAAGATTATACAGCAACACTTGTTGTTAAAGATAGCAAAAACAACGCTAATGATTTTGGCGCAAGCGCCAGCCTGGTAAGCCAGTTGACTTCAACCAAAAAAACATTGACAATTATGACCGGGAACAAACTGCCCGTGATAAGTGTGATGGTTGGTGGAGCAAATATAAACAAAGGATATGTATTGAACTTCTCGAAGAATGAGAGAATCGATCTCGACGCGTCAAAATCATCAGATCCAGACGGCCAAGTTGCAACTGTATCCTGGAACATGGGAGACGGAAGTACGGCCAAAACAGGAAAAACCTTAAGCTACTCCTATGCTGCGGACGGCAATTATAGCGTGGTTGTGAAAGCGACGGACGATAAAGGAGGAGATACTCAGTTTGGATTTACCATCGCCATAGCCAACAAATTACCGATAGCGGGAGTGAAGGCCGGCGATACGGACGTAAACAAAAATGATGTGTTGAAATTTTCAATCAATGAAAATATCACCTTCGATGCTTCAAACTCGACGGACCTGGATGGCACGATAGCGAGCATATCTTGGAACATGGGAGATGGCAGCGCAGTCGAAACGGGGCAGAATGTCATACATCACGCATATTCGTCCGAGGGGAGCTATCCGGTAATAGTAAAGTTGACGGATGACCAAGGAGGAGAAAATGCGTTTCCGTTCACGATCGATATAGGCAACGGCCCACCTGTAGCTGACATTAGGGTTGACAGCAAAAGCGTTTCCAATGATGATACCGTGAAGGGCATCACCTCGAACAAGAACATCTCGTTTGATGCTTCACGCTCCTATGACCGCGAAGGCAGTGTTCAAAGCATCATGTGGGAGATGGGGGACGGCACACAGAAATCTGGACAGACTGTGACGCACGCGTACACAAACCTTAGCACTTATGATGTAGTCGTAAAACTAACAGACGACGTTGGTGCCATGAGGACAGTTAGGTTTAAAATCGAAATAGGCAACAGTCTGCCTGTAATAAATGCAACTACCACTAAATTCGTGAATGTCACTAATGCAACAAAGGCGATCATATTCCAGTTTAAAGCCCCATCATCGTATGACCCGAACGGCAAGATAGTAAGCTACCTATGGGATTTCGGTGACGGCGTCACCAGCGACGAGCAAAATGCAACCCACAAATATGAGCATAGTGGCACCTACAATATAACATACACAGTTACGGACGATACAGGTGCGACGACGAGTGTTTCAGAAACTGTAAAAGTTCCTAAATTGTCGCCGGTCGCTAACGGGGGTGGCTATGATGTTAAAGTATCTATCAACGAGGACGTGTTTTTCGATGCGTCGCGTTCCTACAGCCCCGATGGGGCACTGGTAAAGTTTGTGTGGAAGATAGACGGTGTCGAATACCCCAGCATGATAGTTCCTTACAGGTTTAATGTGAAGAAAAAGTACACAGTTGGCCTAGTAGTGACGGATGATGAAGGTTTAACAGCTAATGACACCGTCACAGTAAATGTCGTGAATATGCGACCCGTGGCAAATATCCACGCCACCGCACCGTCGCTCAATGTGGGAGACAGTGTAGAACTTAGCGCGGCTAGTTCTTATGATACTGACGGAGTAGTAGAGAGGTATGTCTGGGACTTTGGAGATGGAAAAACAGATTCCGGAAAAATGGTAACGCACACCTATGCAAAATCAGGCACGTTTAACGTAGCCCTGACAGTTTGGGACAACGATAAAGAGCAGACTAAAACCAGCTTTGCACTGATAGTAAAGGGGCCGTCTGACCTTACCATCTGGTATATGCTTATCGGCGGCATATGCGGGGCAGTCCTCATAGGTTTCGCCGTGATAACATACAGGAAGAAGCGTGGGAAGATCAAAGAGTTGATTACAGTACGATGCTCGAATTGTTCGACGCTGAAAGAGGTTGACGTCAGTAAGTACAAGGAACGCCCGATTGTGATAACCTGTGAAAATTGCGGCAAGAAAGGCATAATCCCGTAATATAATGTATTGAGAAAGGAAAAAGGCCTTCTCTTATTTGTTGTTATAGATATATATCAAAATTCCATTGTGAGACAATGCGAGCAGAAACAATGAAAATTGTTGTGGACGCTGGCCAACCGTTTAACATACGACAAAAACTTCAACAGCTAGGTTGTGAAGTTGAGGTTGAGGATACATGCGGCAAGGGCGGCCACTATATACTGGATAATGGCAAAACGTCGATAGAAAGAGAACGCGTGCATGAGTTTTTTGTCAATATAACACACCAGCACTCTCCCGGCGATACAGTGTTGAACATTTACGACCACCTTGCAAAAATCAAAAAGAACTACGAGACTGCCATCCTCCTGATAGAGGGAGAAAATCCCACATGGGAAGATGAAGAGACCATTGTAATAGAGAGAAAGAGGTTTTCGATTCACAAACATACGATGCTCGGCACGCTCATGGGCGTAATGGTGTGGTGCACCCGGCACAAGGTGCGTGTTGTTCACACGAGGGATATGGACGAAACCGCAAGGCTGATATGCGCTTTGGCGAAGAAGCCGGCGAAACCGAGAAAAGTAGTACCACGTTAAATTCTCAGTATCAATACGCTCCCTTCTTACATTTTGCGGAATTAAATTTATCTATTTCAACAGCACTGTGCGATTTGGAATACAGGGACAACGAGGCACATTAAATGAAAGTTCTGCATCAAGACGCGAGAAAAGGCGAGATAAAACTGCTGATCGAGACGTTAGACGACCTTTGGTACCTATGCAACATCTTGGAAAAGGACGATATTGCCTACGCAAAGACGTACCGCCTGGATGAAATGAAAGACGATAAGATAAGACCGGATAAGCCGAAAAAAATAACGATGACTCTGGGGTTACAGGTGGAGAAGGTAGAATTCCACGAATTTTCCAACAGATTGAGGATACTTGGCACGATAAAGGAGGGGCCTGTTGATATCGGCTCGTATCACACGCATAATATAGATGTGGGCGATGATATCAAAATCGTAAAGGAGGATTGGAAAGACCACCAGCTCCAGCAGATAAAGGAGGCAATCGCTGAAACGAACCGGCCTATCGTAACGTTCCTGGCCATAGAAGACGGCGAGGCGACAATCGCTGAATTGAGACAATATGGGGTTCGCCACATAGCGAATATCACAGCCAATTTTTCAGGCAAGCAATATCCCACGCCAAAATCAAAGGAAGGGCATGATGAATTCTACGGAGAAGTGCTTGCCAAACTTAAACAGGCAAAAGGAGAAGGGGGCCCAACGTCCACGCAGGAAAAAGAAATGCATCAGAGACACAAACAGGAAAAAGGAGAAGTATTCCAGAACAAACAAGGAAAAGGAGAATCGTCCTCGAAATCTAGACAGGGAAAAGGAGAAACGTCCTCGAAATCTAGACAGGGAAAAGGAGAAACGTCCTCGAAATCTAGACAGGGAAAAGGAGAAACGTCCTCGAAGCATACGCAGGCGAGCGGTGAAGGCTCCCAACTGGTAATACTCGGACCAGGCTTCGCCAAGGAAGCTTTTATCGAGTTTGCAAAAACAAGAGATCCGCAGTTGATGTCGAATATCATAATCGATCATACCGGCCACGCAGGCATGGTCGGAATATACGAATCGATAAAGAGGGGCACAGCAGAGCGCCTGGTCCAGGAATCGAGGACTGCCTACGAAATCCAGCTGATAGAGCAATTCCTCGGAGAGATCGCAAAGAACGGTTTGGCTGTTTACGGCCCGAATGAAATCGAGAGCGCATTAAATATGGGCGCAGTAGAAACGCTGTTTATAGTGGACATTATGATCAGGGAGAAAAAAGCGGACAAACTGATAGAGCTTGCGAAGAATACCAAGACAAAAATCACAATCATCAGCAGCGTGCATGAAGGGGGAAAGAAGTTGGTGGCGCTTGGGGGAATGGGTGGGTTGCTGAGGTATAGGATACACGGGTGATGGTTGGATTGGCGTTACGCTTGGCTTCGCCCAAATTTTTTCTTAATAGAAACTGAGGGTTTTTTAAAACAAAAGATTTATAGCATAACTAATGAATGCAAGTAATATGAACCGGTATGTAAGCGAAATTTTTGGATATCCACCTACCAATAAGGGAGGCGTGGCTTCTAAAATTAGGAAAGAGTGTAAATGTCCTTTTTGTGAGATATTCAAAAACGGTGAATGTGATCCTGTAAATAAGAAATCCAATCTAACAGATGTTAATGGAAAACCTTTACTCAATCATCAATCTGGAGCTTGTTCAGTACTTCATACGCATAGAGGTTCGAAAAACCCCACCCCTGTTATTATATGTCCTTACAGATTTTTCGAAAAAAATAAAGATGATAAATATATAATATTTGACTATATAAAACAAAAGTTTTTCAAGGGTAATAATTTAGTTTTAGTTTCAGAAATAGGGCTTGGAGATTATGGAAGAGCAGACGGGATATTATGTCAAATAACAAGGAATAGTGATAACAAATTAACAATTCATGATTATGCTCATTTGGAATTGCAGTCGGATGCTACTACAGGCACAAGAGCATTAGTAGAATGTGTTCGAGATTTTTTTAAAGGAGTTGATATAACCAAAAAAGATTATGCATATGGTCTTAACTCTAAAGCATCAATAAAAGGAAGTTCTCTACAAATGATTGATAAGGGATACTTGTTTAAACATTTTAAGAGAAAATCAATTTGGATTATACAAGATTCTTTGTTTGACGTTTTATGCACTATTTACGGCATTCAGATGACTGACATTACAAATAAAGAACCGGATAAAAAAGAAAATTTGATATTTGTAGTTATAAAATCAAAGTATGATAAATATACTGATAAATACAAAATCAAGGTGGGCAAGTGCTGCTCAACTAGCCCCAATTTGATGCAAAGCGCAATGTCTAATAAAGCGCCGATGCCGAATGAAGAAACAGATATTTTGAATAAAGTACGCAAAAAGATTTCAAGAGAAAAATTCTATCAGTTGTAGTTATCTATAAAGTATTACATTTTCTTCTGGAAGAGGTATATTATGCGTGGTACTTCTTCTCATCCGGTGGTGTTCAATTTCTGCTTTACTATAACCCATTTCTTTACCCATCTCAGCAAGAATTTTACCAACAGGTATGACTATATTTTTATATGTCTGATCTCCCACCACGAGGATATAGACACCACCTTCATCTAATATCTCCAAATGTGATTTTAGATTAAGAAACATATCCCCGAAATACTCTCTTATCATCCGAGGGTAATCAAATCCCCAATTCTTATCTTTTAATGCTACAGCTATTTTATTTGCTACTTTATTAACTGAAGAATTATTCTCTACAAATTTTGCACTGTCGCTCTCTTTGAATATTAATTTAGTGCTTCCTTTAACCATACTTTTCTTTAGAGTTCTGACTTCATCCATGTTCTTCACAAAATCCAGAAGATATAATTCTAATCTTGTCTGTCTGGTATATTCCAAATCATTAGGATATGGTGGAGAAGTTAAACTCAACTTCACTTTTTTAGATATTAATTTTGATACTTTTCTAGAATCACCATTGATAACCTTAACTTGCCCATAATGATCCATTTTTGACAAAATATTCAAATCATAATAAATTTGATTTAGTTTCTTGATGAATAGCTCATAGAATGGTATTTTCTTTCGATAGGGGTAGAAAGTTGTACCTGGGCATAAAGCAACATAAGAACCATCAAAAGCACTTTTTGCCATTGCAAAAAGAAAGATTTTTCTTATTTTTTCACTCTCTATCTCATTAATCTTATCTTTTGTGAAAGCAATTTGTTTTTGCAAAATTGGACTTAACCATTGATTAATCTCTTTTTTAGGCATGTTTTGTAAAAAATCATTTTTTATCTTAACTTCATCAATGTCTTTAAAGCCTGATAATAACTTTTTATTTATTATACTCATATTGTTCTTAAACAATTCAAGATCGACACCCCATGTAGTTTTAACCTCAGAAATAAACTTCATTAAAGGACTTACATCAACCCCATATGCGTTGTGACCTGTAAGTTTTGCTGTAACTAAGGTTGTTCCACTTCCAGAAAAAGGATCTAAAACAATATCATCTCTAGTTTTACAATGTTTCTTTATTTCATCCCATGTAAATTGGAAAGGAAAATCTTCTAAATAATCATACCATTTGTGCACAATTCCATAATTATTGAGAGATTCCATTTTGGTCTTATCAATTTGATATTGATAATTACGTCTAGACTGATACTCTTTAAAATATTCCTCAAAGTTAATAGTTGGTATAAACCCAGTTTTCTTACTAGTATCTTTACAGCTAAGTATGTTAAAAATATCTGGTTTTTTTGAAGGTAATTTCAGTTTTAGAAGTTTAGTTCCATTATTTTGAATCTCTTGAGTTTGAATAAATCCCTTTTCGTTTAATTTTTGAATAGCATTGGATAAAATTTTACTATTTAACGGATAACCTGTTTCTTCAGTTATTTTTATGAAATCAAGAGAAGTGCTATTATTCATTAATTCGTTGTATGCAAGTTCTAGTATTTGTGTATGCAAAAAGGGTAGTTTATTACTCATTTTTGATCGCCTTCCCTAATTCTTGCTTCATAAATTTTTCTACTTTACGAGACAAGATTATTGAGTTCTCCTCGCAATATTTCTTGTATCCACCATAGATATCTTCGTCGATACTTAAAGCAACTGTTTTTCTTCCCATATATAAGTGCATATGTATTCATATAATATAAACTTACCTACGAATAGGGGTAATCGAATTCATAAGAAAATGGTGGCAACAACGGAATTTACGGCAGGTTTTCGAACTTTCACCTCATTGCCCCTAGTCGAACCACATTGCACTCTTGTCTATCGGCTCGAATACTTCCAACCGAAAGATTTAAATGTGTTATTGTACTATTATGGTATTACACTATTATCCGAGATGATCTAAATGGCAAAAGCAAATATTGAAACAAAAAATGGAACAAAGATAATTGTTGAAGGAACTCCCGAAGAGATATCAAAAATAATGACTCTGTATAAAGGAGATTACAAACCAGAAACTGAAAAGGAATTAAAGAAATTTGTTAAACGGAAGTCAAATGCAAAGCCTACAGTAACAGATAAAATGAGGGAGATGATAGCTGAAGGATTTTTTGATAAACCAAAAGGGCTAGCCGAATTAAAGAATAGTCTTGAAGAACAGGGTTGTTTTGTCCCGATTACAACCTTGTCCCCAATTGTTTTGGGTTTGGTAAAAAATAAGGAATTAAGAAGAATAAAACAAGATAAAAAATGGGTTTACGCCAAGAGGTAATTGATTGAAAAAGAAGAAACAAACAAGTGTTGCAGAAAAAATTATGAAGATAATCGATAAGAAGCCAAAAACTGCCGAGGAAATAAAAAAAGAATTAAAAGATAGTCTAGGTTGCACTGCAAAACTCACAGACATAAGAGTTAATCTGCTCTATCTATTGAGGAGGGAGAAGATACAAAGAAAAAAAGATGAAGCAGGGGAATATAAATATCATATTTAGGTGGCATAAATGAAAGAAAACAAAAACACAAATGAAATATTGCAGGACCATGAAAGAAGAATATCTGCAATAGAAGCATTGATTGGTAAGTCTAAGAAACCAAAAACAAAAGCAGGAAAACAATCTCTTTCCAACTACATAATTGAATTACGCAATAGCGGCTTCTTTTCTCAGCCTAAAAATGCAGAGGAAACTCATGCGAAGCTTACTGGAAAGTATCATTGTGAATTAAACAGGGTGGCGATGGCGTTGTTAAGACTTGCAGGAAGGAAGCAACTGAGAAAAGCTTCAAAATTAAGCGACAAGAAGAAATATAAAGCATATGTTTGGTGAAAACTTGGATGAGCAGATTGTATTAAGGAATTGTGAAAAATTTTTAGCAAAAAAGGGTAGCTTCCCATACCGAGTCTGCAAATTACTCAAGGATGGGGATTTTTCCAATGTTCTGTCATCCCAAGAACTAATTCATTTGTTAAATGAAGGGGCAGGTAAGAAAATCAAAGTGAATGGTCTTACTGCATCAATGCAACCCCTTCTGAAAGAAGATATTGTTAAAGTCAAAACTATTGGCAAAGGTAGAAATAAAAGAAATTTTTGGTTTCCAGGTTGGAAGGACAAAAAACAAGTAGAATTAAATCTTACCGGTAAAACTTCTGCTCCAGAACAGATATTTTCAGAACAACTTATAAATACATTGGGTAAGGATTTTGAAATTGAAATAAGGGACGTTTGTTATGTTTATGGAAGAAGTGGAACCTGCACTGCGTTTTTGTTAAGAAAAATTTTAGAAAAATTGATATTCCTGACATTTGCTAAAAATGGTTTATCGGATAAATTGAAAGGTGACGGGTGCGATTTAGTTGGTTTGAAAACTATGCTTAATTTAGCAACATCAAACAAGATTCATGGAAAACCATTTTTAATGCCAAAAACAGCAAAAGAAATTGAAGGAATAAAATTCTTAGGTGATACATCTGCTCACAATCCCCTTATAAATGTAGAGATGAAAACAATAATACCACAGATGCCTTTTATTATTACTGCTTATGAAGAATTGACAAAAAAACTATAATTTCTCGCCGCGACCCATTTTTACTCTCCTCGCTCATTCGGGGTTCGTCGGCACGTTGCACTCTCGCATATCGGCTCGGCTCACTTAACAGTGAATATACGGTTCGAGTCTTACAGAACCTCACCCAAATTGCCTTCCGCAACTTCTAATACCCGCCAACATCATACGCAATCCGCCTAAACGAACCATGAGGTGAAACCATTTATGACCACACCATCAAAACCCTTCATCGAAGTTTGTATCTACGAAGTAAGACCAAACAAGACCTTAGAATTCGAGAATCTTATTCAGCGCGTAGCCGACCACCACATAAATTTTCCTGGCGTTAAAGATGTAAGATACATGAAGCGGACGCACAGGCCTGGCGATTTCGCTTCTGTCAAAAAAGGAGAGCCTGCGATTAAGCTCACTAGAGCGCCAAAGTCAGTTACTTATGTATTATATTGGGAATTGGATAACGAGATAACGCATGGCAAGGCGACTAAGTCCGGGCTCGAACATTTTTTCAAGGAGTTTACCAGATGTCTGATAACAACCCCCAAGATAATTTTGGGAGAGAGAATTCAATAAATGGTGTATTGCACGGTGGATAGAAATAATTCAGTGAACTGCGGTTATATGCAAAATGGAAAATATTTGCTCCGATAAAGTAAACCATGATTGTTAACACTTATTAATTCTGGAAGTGGATAATGGATATTCGCTCCCTCGCACTCTGCTCCGCACGAGTGCTCGTTCGCTATGCTTATAAAATAAGACGATAGCTACCATTATTATCTTGAATTTTGTGAATGCCAGAATGCCACCTATCGAGATTATTCTGGCATGCGACCCAAAGGGGCGAGCGGAGCCGCCCCTTTGGGGAGCATCGACGCATTCCCGATGTGTCAATTAGAAGTGGCTTACAAAACGATGGTTGCATTCATAAAATGTTAGTGATGTTACATTACTTTACAAGTCCGCAAACTTCAGACACCCACCAGGCGTTAGGCGACATTTTGCTTGGCGGATGGAGAGAAGAAAGAGTATTTAAGGATGGATGATATTATATTACTAATAAAGAAGGAGATACTACCATGAAAAATTATAAACTCTCTGTAGTCATCGAGAAGGATGAAAATGGATATTTCGCTTTCTGCCCAGAACTCCAAGGATGCTATACACAGGGAGACACCTACGAGGAAGCCATACAGAATATCAAAGATGCCATTCGTCTTCATATAGAAGACAGACTCGAATCAGGGGAAGACGTCCCCACCGTTGAAACTATCAGCCTAACTTCGTTGGAAGTGGCCGTATGAGCGGGAAGCTCCCCCGAATTACTGCCGATAAAGTTATTAGAGTTTTAGAGAAACTGGGCTTTATTTGTGTGCGGCAAAGTGGGAGCCACATGATTTACAAGAACGATGAAGGGAAGAGAGTAACGGTCCCGTATCATTCAAAAAAAGTTCTCCACCCTAAAGTTCTAAAGAGCATACTCAGAGATGCAAATTTGACCGTGGATAAATTCAGAGAAATGATATAGAACGAAAGAATTCTGCCAAGCAAAAAACACAGTATGTACGGCTCACTTTGTTCGCCCAAATCGGCTTATGCCGATTTCGTATAGCCCATGCCGTTAAGTGAAATCAGTGGCAGGTGTGTCGAGCGATAAATTTACAATAGCAAAAAAGATGCATTATCATGGTTCAAAATAATGAACATATGTTCAAAAAATTGAACTTAACTTCGCTGGCAATCAAGGTCTTTGCATATATACACAAAATGAAAAATCTATAATTATTACCTCTGGAACAAATGTGAATTGCCGCGTTTTTGGTTCTTGAATGCCAGAATGCCACCTAACTACAGACTTCTCGTAGAAGTCTGTACGTACTATGGAATTCTCGCAGAATTCCATACGTACTATGAAATTTCTTGAGGAAATTTCATACGTTCGTATGGCATTGTCTAACAATGCCATAGATCGTACAACATTGCACCGGCAATGTTGTAGATCGTACAAAGTTTGCGGTAGCAAACTTTGTAGATCGAGATTATTCTGGCATGCGACCGAAAGGGGCGAGCGGAGCCGCCCCTTGAGGGAGCTTGATGCATTCTGTATCACTCGTAAAAGTGTCATCGATTTTACTTTACAACTCCGCAAATTTCAGATACCCGCCAAACATTATCGGAAATGGCAACCGAGGTTTAACATGACCGAAAAAGTCCTTTTTACATGGAGTGGCGGCAAGGACAGCGCCATGGCTCTTTACGAACTACAGAGGACTCACGATTATGAAATATCAGCATTACTGACAACTGTAACAGAGGACTACGATAGAATCAGCATGCATGGTGTTCGGCGTATTCTTCTTGAACAACAGGCAGAGTCTTTAGGTATTCCGCTCGAAAAGGTCTATATCACAAAGAATGCGTCTAATGATGAGTATGAGGCAAAAATGAGAGACATGCTGATGGAGTATCAAAGTCAAGGCGTCTTATCAGTTGTTTTTGGAGATATTTTTTTAGAAGACTTGAGGAAGTATCGGGAAGAAAACTTATCAAAAATAGGAATGAGGGGAATTTTCCCTATATGGAAAAGGGATACTGCTGGACTTGCCCATACATTCATAGATTTAGGTTTCAAAGCGGTAATTACCTGTGTTGACTCAAATGTTCTTGATAAAAGATTTGCGGGTAGGCTCTATGATAAGCAATTTTTGCGTGAGCTCCCTTCCGGTGTTGACCCATGCGGCGAAAACGGAGAATTTCACTCGTTTGTATACGATGGACCGATATTCCAAGAAAAGATAGCAGTTACAATGGGAGATGTCGTTTTGCGAGATAACCGTTTTTACTTTTGTGATTTGATACTCTCTCAAAAGGGTATTCCTGCCACTTCCGATAACACGGGTTATACGGTTCGCTTCGCTAACCCAAATTGCGCCACTTCTTCCCGCAAACTTCAGACACCCGCCAGCCGTTATCAGTAGTCGAATATGCTCTTCTGCTCTCCTTTTGCCTGGCCTATTGACCTCACAGGTGCATCCCCATCGTCGGTTATCTCATGCTCGAACCTAGCTCCCTTTTTTGCTGCAGTCGGAGTCTGTTCTGACGTCGAATCCGGGGGCAGCTCTATTTTGCCGTAATCCCCTCCCCCGCCTGGATGAATAATGACCTTGCCTTCTCGAAACAGCTTGATTGCCCTTGTTATCTCTGAACGTGTAACTGCCTGGATTTCTTCTATGTCCCTGTCCACAAGTACGTCTACCTCATTTCCGAACTTTTCTATGATCTTGCTCCATTCCGAAAATACAGCCTTGCTCTGCGGGTTCTTCTGGTTTAACGCCTTGGCGATTATTTCTGCTAACGGTATTAAATGCAGATACGGCGGCCTGTGGTCAGGCGAGCGCGGCTCAGGATAAGTTGCGAGCTCCTCGATGCGGTCGCGGACGCCTTTCTTTATTATTCCGCCGCACTTACAGCGCCATTTCTTCATCAGCGACTCGCGCATCGTGTAGTGTATGAAGCACCGTGTGCATGCGGTCTCATTGTACTTGCCTTCCTGGGGCGGCAGTCCCACGTTAAGAATTGGTTTGCGCCCGCCTTTGCGAAGTATTGCCTTTGCAATCTCGCTGAACGTATTTTCTTTCACGGAAAACCGGTTGAATTCCCGTGCCAGGCGGATAGGATAAGGCGAGTGCGCATCTGAATTCGTCACGAACGTGAGCCTCGAAAGTTCCGCAATCCTGTCTGCATAAGACGTGTCCGCGGAGAGACCTAGTTCCATGAAACTGACATAATCCGCAAGCGAACCGTAACAGTCCTTCAGGCTGTTGTGCGCTGCATATATCGCGGTCCAGGGCGTGAACGCATGCGACGGGCCGATAAGCGCGCCGACGTCCTTTGCGTACTGCGCCGCTTCTTCACCGCCGAAATGGACCTTTGGCCTGCCGTCTGCCGCAAGGTCAGAACTCTTGCCCTTTATCTTTTCGATAAATCCGTCCACGGCCGAAAACGACGGAAACAGTAGTATGTGGTGGACCCGATGATTGTCCTCGATCTCCGTGCTCAAAATGAAGCGTGTCCCGTTAAGCTCGAACGTGCCCTCGTCGCCGTCAACGCCCGCCTTGCCGCCGCCAGCCTTGGAAAGCGCCTTTATCTCGCTATACCAGGTGGGGTGTAAGCAATCACCGGTTCCGATAAGCTGGATGCCTTTCTGCTTCGCACCGGTCGAAAGGAGTTCGAGCGTCATCTTCTCGCTTACGCCGCCGGAAAACCTGCTGTGAATGTGGAGGTCTGCGTTTATGGTGAGCATATAAGGCGTTACATGATTTTAGATATATTTAGTTTATGGGTGCGAAAAAAACTATGTGTTTGAATTGATCCCTTATCCATCATCCTAGATACTTTTCATCTACAATCTTTCTAATCTCCTCCGCAGTCTTCTTTCCAACGCCTTTTACTTCGCATAACTGCTCTACGCTCGCGTTAAATATCGCACCTATGTTTCCAAAATGCGAAAGAAGCCGTTGTGCAATAGTGGCGGAAACATTCGGCAAACCTTCGATTATGAATTGCTGTCTTTCCCGCATGCTCATCGCTCCTTTCTCTCCCCGCACTTTTGCTATCCTGCCTTCCTTTGTCTCCTGCTTCGAAATCGTTGCCAAGAAGAATGCTGTCTCTTTCTCGTCCTTTGTGAAGAATATCGGGATGTTGAAATCTGAAACCACGGAAGCCAGCGCACCATATATCGCGGTCTGGGATATCTGCCTTGCCGTGAACAAGTCCTCGCCTTCTATGAGAAGGATCGGCCTCAGGTACGCTCTTTTTAAAGCAAGTACCTGGGAGAATAATCTCCCGTCTATAATCGATTGCAGAAAGTCCTTGGTTTCTTTCCTCTCTACACAGATTCTTTCAGAAAGAATATAATCGCCCGTGGATAATTGTCTCGGGTGAACAATAAGCCCCAGATTCGATAACTCTCTCGCTACGCCCGAGACAAACTCTCTTGTGTCCACGATAATTTCCGGAACAGCGCCCTTAGAAACAGGTTCCACGAGTTCTTCCGTATCTAAAGAATCTTTTATTGATTTTGTTGGCATTTGTTGTCTCTCTGCGAGAGGGGTTTTTGTTTGAGATGCCGTAACGCTCTCTTGTTTGACCGGCTTTTGTAAATTTTCACGCGGTTTCTCTATGCCGGCAAAGCCAATAAGCGTTGTCTGGATTTCCTTTTTTCCTTTTTTCTCGGAAATATTCTCCGCAACTTCTACATCAATGTCAATATCATGCGATACTCGAACGTCGCGCGTAGGTACACTAGTTTGCTTTTTTGTTTTCATATCATCTATCTCCTCTTCACTCGGCGGCTCTCCGATGTTTATTTTGTCTTTTAATTCATTCCTCAAAAGATGGAGCGTACTTTTCATTTTGCTCTCCTTGTTTCTGCTAGACCAATAATATGCCTCGTCCCGCGTCCTCTTCGCAATAAGCACCACCATTTTTCCAGGTTTCTTTCTTCCCGTTCTCCCGCGCCTCTGGATGGTCCTTATCTCTGAAGGCACGGGCTCATAGAATAGCACTAAATCGGTGCTTGGTATGTCGAGGCCTTCCTCCGCGACCGCTGTTGCCACTAGAACGTTATATTCCCCGTCTTTAAATTTTTGGATTATCTCTACCTGTTCTTTTTGACTTAACCCTATATCTTTATCCTTTGTGGCTTGGCCGACGAATCGAACCGCTCTGACATCCCTGACCTTGTTTAATGTTTCCACAACCAACTCCGATGTGTTTCTATAATGAGTGAAAACTATTATCCTGGAATCTTTTTTAATCCGTAACTGCTCGCTGACGACACCAACCACCCGCTCTAATTTCGGATGCTCGAAAGATGTTGTGTTTGTAAGTTCTATGGCACTTAGTATTTTTGGATCCTGGGATACCGTCTTTGCCGCCTTTGATGCGTGCTTCGAATTTGCCTCTGCGATAAGTCTTTCAAAATAGTTTTTTAATGCAGAGGCGCCCTGGGTTTCTGCCAACTCTATTGCATGATTTATCTTTATCGCGGCTGCTTGGATGGATGCGGCATGATACAACGATTGCGTGGGTTTGGGGCCGCCGGCTCTGATTCTGGCCTGGATTCTTCTCTGCGCGTCCAGGATTTCCCTCGTAGATACTCTTCCCTTCGGTTTGATTAACCCAAAAGAGCGCAAATCCTTTAATCTGTCTTCGAGTGCGCTGTCCAACAATGCAATTATCTTCCTCATGCTTTCGGGTATCTCGACCGATATCCATCTTGCGGCAATGTCGTGTACGTACGGCATGACGTCTGGATCGTGCTCGGAACGGATTTCTACATTCGACACATTCAATGCCTTGCACACTGAAAGTATTGTTTCCGCATCGCTTCCGGGCGAGGCTGTTATGCCCAATACCAGGCCGTTGCATTGCTTGTATCTCTCGGCTATGAAAACATAAGAATAATTGCCGACCGCACGATGCGCCTCGTCAAAAATTATCAGGGAAACGTCTTTTAGGTCTATGTTGCCAGAAATTATGTCGTTCTCTATTACCTGGGGCGTAGATACGATGATCCTGTTCTCTTTCCATAACTCGATCCTTTTCTTGGGTGCAACTTCGCCTGTAAATATGTTTATTTTATCTATTAGAAGTGCATCCCGCAAAAAGCCGGCATGCTGCTCGACCAATGGCTTTGTAGGCGCAAGGAAAAGTATCTTTCCCTCCCCTTCGCCCAGCCTGGAGACTATGACAAGCAAAGAGATTATGGTCTTGCCCATCCCTGTCGGCAATACAACCAGTGTAGACTGTCCGATACAGGTTTTCGTGATGTTGGTTTGGTAGGCGCGTTTTTCGATATGGTTCTGCTTGAATAATGGGTGATTTATGTATTTCTCGCTCACAGAATCTGCAACAATACAGATAGTATTAAAGGTTTATTAACCCACTAAGCTAAAGATGCTAAAAATCAAACGTAATCAAATTAATTAAATTAACTTACTGCATATTTTCAGAGCAACGCACGCTTGATTGTGCACGGTACTCTGATTTAGCAAGTAAACTAACCATGTAACAAGTCTAACTAATCTAAATCTCCCATCGTATAGACAAATAATACTTCATTAAAAACAGTATATCGTATTATATCGCCATATCGGGTTTCTTAGTTTAGTATCTTCTTGGTGGTCTGTGTTTTTGGTAACAGTCCCTGCAATAAACAGGTCTGTCTTTTGTGGGTTCAAATGGTACCTCAGTTTCTGCACCGCAGTCCGAACAGACTACCTTGTGCATTTCTCTGGGGGCTCTATCAAACCCGCCGCGCCTTCTTTCTTCAAAGCTCATTGATTATACCTTCTTATTCAGGCTCATTCTTATGAACCTGTAAACGGCAGATATGCGAATATAGTATTTATAATTTCCATATAGCTTTGTTTGATTAATGATGTCGAGAATTCAACTTAAATAAATTAACCTGCTGCATATTTTCAAAGCAAAACACAAATCGTTTTTTCACGTTTCTCGAAATTATACTCGATTTGTGCGGTACTCTGATTTAGCAAGTAAACTAACCATGTAACAAGTCTAACTAATCTAAATCTCCCATCGTATAGACAAATAATACTTCATTAAAAACAGTATATCGTATTATATCGCCATATCGGGTTTCTTAGTTTAGTATCTTCTTGGTGGTCTGTGTTTTTGGTAACAGTCCCTGCAATAAACAGGTCTGTCTTTTGTGGGTTCAAATGGTACCTCAGTTTCTGCACCGCAGTCCGAACAGACTACCTTGTGCATTTCTCTGGGGGCTCTATCAAACCCGCCGCGCCTTCTTTCTTCAAAGCTCATTGATTATACCTTCTTATTCAGGCTCATTCTTATGAACCTGTAAACGGCAGATATGCGAATATAGTATTTATAATTTTGTGGATTGTTCTTAAATAAAAACAGCAGCACCGAACCTGTCTGGTCCAGCGACGTTGGGATTCGGTGGATTGGGCGAATTAAACGCAAACCGCATAGCAAGGATTTTACGAGTAGGCGGTCGATTTCTTGTGTTTGGCGAAAGGGCGGTGCGATCAGGCCTTTGCCGCGTCCTGGGGCTGTTCCTTGCGCGATACCTCTGGCTTATATATCAACGCAAGCCCCATTGCAATAAAGCACATTACCGCCGCGGGGATGAAAGCGTACATGAAGCTCATGCCGTTATCCTGAACATATCCGCACAAAAGCGGGCCTGAAACCCCTCCGACCCCGTAGGCTGTGAATACGAAGCCGTAGTTTATCCCCACATTATCCGAGCCGAATGAGTCTGCTGTCGCCGCGGGCGCCATCGCAAGCAGGCCGCCGAAGTTGAATCCTATGAACGCGGCCACTATGTAGAAGGCGTACGGGTTGGTCGTGGTGTACAGGAACGCCACCATCATAATCGCTTGTATCAGGAACATTATCGCGAGCGATTTTTTCCTGCCGAGCTTGTCAGATATCTGGCCCCAGATTATCCTTCCTATCCCGTTCAGTATCGGCAGGCATATCGCCGCCCCGATGATCGCGAAGTCCGCAGCTTCCGTGGCCGAAAATCCGTGGGCCGAAAATCCTTCCGCGGCATTCTTGGCAAATGACTGCACATTCCCGATTATCATGAGCCCTGCGAGCGCACCGAACATGAACATTGACCATATTACGTAGAACTGCGGCGTCCTTACCATCTCGGCTGTGCTCAAGCCCTTTGATACTGCTTTCTTGCCTGGCGCGGGAGCGGGCGGGTTCCAGCCCGCAGGTTTCCAGCCCTCTGGCGGGTTCACCATGACAAGCGAGCCGAGTATGACAAGTGCGAGAAACATAATGCCGTAGAGAATGAAAACGAAATCAATATTGGCTACAGTATAGGCGTACGTGCCTGAGGCTTTGGTTATGAGCCCCGAAATTCCAAGGACGCTTGGAGGGTTCGCGAGAAGTATCCAGATGAAAGAACCGAAACCGAAGCCCGCGACCGCGATGCCGCTGACTAGCCCTTTCTTATCCGGGAACCACTTTACGCCTGTCGCGATAGGTACGACGTATGCAATTCCTATTCCTGCGCCCGCTATTATGCCGAGAGTCACGAGCTTTGCCGGGAAACTGGCCCCGGTAAGGCCTGCCATAATATAACCCATGCCCAGGACAACACCTCCCAGTATTGCCGTGTTCCTCGGGCCGTACCGCTTCATTATGCGGCCGCCGATGATCGTCATTATGGCGAATGTAGCGAGGCCTGCGCTGAATATCGCATTGAATTCTGTCTTTGTGAAAGCGTATTCACTTGGCGCGGTTGCCGTACCAACCAGCGGCGTCGTGAATGCGGACCACGCATATATCGCCCCGAGAGCCAATTGTATAAGTATCGCACCCACCACGATGAGCCAGCGGTTGAATTTCTTCTCTGTTTTTTCCATATTTTCCATAGAACACACCTTTTTTATCAAAACATTTCTTTGAACGGGTATCGCATTTCATTATATTAAGGTTTGGAGAATTCCAACAACAAAAATAAAGTTGATTTGAAAAACAAAAATTAATAACTGTTCTATCCATCTACGACCTATGAAAATCAAAGCGGTGTTATTCGATCTAGACAACACCCTGGTGGATTTTGTAGAAATGAAGAGGAAGTGTTGCGAACAGGCCGCCAGGGCGATGGTCGATTCCGGATTGGACATGAAACTTGAGGACGCTTGCGATAAACTGCACAAAACATATTGGGAAGTCGGAATAGAGTCAGATACCGCTTTTACCGAATTTTTAAAACGGACTATCGGCAAGGTAGACGATAAAATCCTTGCCGCCGCTATAAACGCATATCTTAGAACAAAGAACGTTCTACTGGAACCGTATCCAAATGTTATTTCTACTCTTACTAAACTGACAAAAAAAGGCATTGTAATAGGCATCGTTACGGATGCCCCGAGATTGAAGGCGTGGCAGCGGCTGAACGCCATGAAGATACACAACCTCTTTGACATTGTCATAACACCTGATGATGCGGGAGGCCTGAAAACTTCTCAACTTCCGTTTAAGCACGTCGTAAAAAAATTAAAGATGAAACCGAACGAAATATTGTTCGTTGGGGACAGTATAGAGCGGGATATGAAAGGCGCCAAAAAGATGGGGATGATAACAGCGCTTGCAAAATATAGCAGCAACGAAAAAGCAGATCCGAAAATAGTTGATTTCGTTTTAAGCGATATAAAAGAGATACTGCATATAATCGAGAGGTGATTTTTTTGACAAATCTGACGTTCTACGGCGGGGTAAACGAGATTGGCGGCAATAAGGTACTGCTGGAAGACAGGGGCGTACGTCTGTTCCTCGATTTCGGACAGAGTTTCATTTTCGGAGAGAGGTTTTTTGTAGAGTGGCTTACCGCAAGGGAGAGATTTGGCCTCAGGGACTATTTCGCATTGAATCTGGTTCCGAAGATCAAAGGATTATATTCGAAAGAGGTGCTCCAATCAACGGATTTTGAGTATTCAGAGCCGGAATTTCACGGTGTTTTTTTATCCCATATACACTTCGACCATTTGGGGCACATCCGCTTTTTGGACGAGGGTATTCCGTTATATCTGGGTGCAACAACAAAAAGGATGCTGGATTCCTGGGAGATGACGGGAAGGCAGGGTTTCGGCGAACACGATTACAGAACATTCAGAACAGGAGACAAAATAAAAATCGACAGCATCGAGATAGAGCCGATACATGTGGACCACTCCGCGCCCGCAGCCTACGGGTTCATAATCCACACATCGGACAAAACGCTTGCATATACAGGCGACCTTAGGCTGCATGGAACGCATGCGAAACTTTCAAGGGATTTTGTGGAGAAGGTAAAAAACGAAAAGCCGGACATCATGATATGCGAAGGGACGCGGGTGGCCCCGGCGGACAAGAGGGAAAACCTGTCCGAACAGGGTGTTTTTGACCGCAGCGACAGGATAATTGCGAATACCAAAAAACTCGTGACAACCTGTTTCTACGGAAGGGATATAGACCGGATGAAGACGTTTCACAAACTCGCGGAAAAGAGCGGGAGGAAATTTGTTGTCTCGACTAAGACCGCACATCTTCTGAAATGCCTGGTGGATGATCCGAGAATAGAAGTTCCGGATCCGACTAACGATGAAAACATGCTGATATACGCCCGCAAAATGGACAGACGCGACAAATGGGAAAAAGAGTTTCTTGATTTAGATGCGTCCGTGGACGCGGAATATGTCCGCAGCCATCAATCAGAGCTTATCCTTCACATGAATTTTACGCACTTCGCGGAACTCATAGATATAAAACCGGAAAGAGGCAGCATATTCATCCATTCGATGAGCGAGCCGTTTGAAGAGGACGACATCGAGGATGAAGTGAAACACAACTGGCTGGAATATTTTGGTTTGGATTATCACCAGGCCCATGCATCCGGCCATTGTGCAAAGGATGAGATTTTTAATGTCGTTAAAGAAATAAACCCGAAGAAGATCTTTCCCGTCCATACCGAGCATCCCGAACTATTTGTCAGTGAATTTGGGAATATAGTGGAACCTCCTATGTTGAATAGGCGGTTGGACTGTTAATCACTTTCTTTTGATCTAATATTGTTGCATTATTGCAAACATGACGGGTCAAAAGAAAACAAGTTGTGCCGTATTTTGTTTCAAAATACTTGCAAAATGACACTATCGCACAGCAAACTTAATAATCCGTCCGACATAATCAGCTGCGGTGAATTATATGGTATTCGACGAGTTGATGGTAAAACCCGGAAAGAAGTTCAATCTGAAGAAATTCGACACAAGCTACACTGGAAAGTACAAGAAAAACAAGGAGAAGGCGGTCGAGGAACTGCAGAAATACCTGGCAAAGCTCCCGGACATTCAATACAAGATGTATGCCGATAACAGATACGCTATCCTCATAGACCTGCAGGGCATTGATGCGGCAGGAAAGGACGGCACCCTGAGAAAGGTCATTACCGCCCTGAACCCGCACGGCGCAAGGACCTGGAACTTCAAGAAGCCCAGCGATGAGGAGATGGACCACGAGTATCTCTGGCGCATCCATCCCAAGGTCCCGAACTACGGCGATATAGGCGTGTTCAACCGTTCATATTATGAGGATGTGCTGATAACAAAGGTGAAGCATTTTATCTCGGACGATGTCTGCGAACAGAGGTATAGGCAGATAAACGACTTCGAGAGGTACCTGTACGAGAACAGGTTCCGCATCCTCAAGTTCTTCCTGTTTATATCGAAGAAGGAGCAGGAGAAGCGCTTCTTGGATCGCCTTTTGGACCCTACAAAGAACTGGAAGTTCAGCTCAAACGACCTTGTGGAGCGCAACCACTGGGACGATTACCTGAAGGCATTCGAGGACATGCTGAACGCGACAAGCACGAAGTACGCCCCATGGTATGTGATACCTGCAGACAACAAGTGGTTCCGCAACCTGGCTGTTGCGGCATTGCTCTACGAAACCATGGCGGACCTTGACCTCAAGTGGCCGGAGCCGACCAAAGAAACGCTTGAGCTTGTGAAGACGGCGAAGAAGACCGGAAAGCTTCCGCAAGTTGCGGTGAAGAAATAATTGGATTATCAGCGCAATAGCTTGCGCCGTTCTTTAAAATCAAGGCGGTCAATTATGTTGTTAGCTGTATTTATTGATATTTTGTACTGCCTTTTTATTTTTTAAAAGCACCGTATTCGCCCCCATAGGCTTCACGGCGCCATATAAAATCTTAATACCAAGAAATCGCAATAGGGGAACGTGGTAATAAGTTGATAAATCCAATCGATATTGTTCTGTATACATTTCTATTCGGCGGCCTGTTGTTATTGGGCATAGGTTACTTTTACAAAGATCGGAAAAAACACTTGATGAGGACTGCAGGATGGCTACTATTTGGTTTATACTGGCTGTATATTACAATTACGCTCACTGGCTTTCTGGCGGTGGGTCAAGATTGGTTACACTCATGGCCGATCCCGACGCGCTTTCCCGTACCCGACATAATAAATGCAGGATTTACAGGCGTAGCGTTTCCATTCTTCGCATACCTTGGTTACCAGGAGTATCTTTCGTATAGGTGGGATAAAGATGATGAAAGCTTGAAATTTATTGCCGGCCTTTCGTTTATTGCCGGAATGACGTATTTTCTCATAGATTTGATTCCGTCTCTAGCCGCAGTGATAATATATTTTATAGCAGTCCAGACAGTCTGGATTCTCAATCTGATGGGGTACCCGGCCGGCGCGTACTTTAGCGATATGAATTACGCAGGCACGCAGGAAGAGGGCATATTTTTGCCGCTAAGAGACACATCGCCCCAGATATCCATTGTTCTGGCATGCACCGCAATCCAGGCGATAGTGATATTCGTAGCCGCGATATACTGCACAAAAGCGGATTCCATGCGAAAGTTTAAGGGATATGTGGCCGCGCTTCCGGTTATCCATGTCCTGAACATTGTCAGGAACGTCGGAGTCATATACCTGTCGAACGTAGCGGGGCTGAACTTCGATTTCGTCCACATATATATAGGAAAGACGTTCAGCCTGATAGTCCTCATCTTTATAACCTTTTATATATTCAAGATACTGCCAGAACTCCATGAGAACATCCTCGGATTGGTCGACCTTCCGATGAGAAAAAAGAAAATGAAAAGTATTAAGTCAACCGAATACGATGTCAGTAAAAAGGATGATGGCGTAAAAACGGGTGAAAAATGATTGCGATGAAAAGTTTGAGGTGGATTCTTACCCCCCTTTCTGTTGCTACTGTGATTCTGATTATTTGGTACCTGATTTTCCAACACCCTGCATTGTTGTTATTGTCGACTATATTTTTCATTTTGACAATGGTATTTATGATATTCTTCAGAGACCCGAAAAGGGAGATTGAAGAGGGGATAATTTCGCCTGCTGACGGGAAGATCCGCAGCATAGATAAGTTGGATGACCGCCTGAGAGTGAGCATATTCATGAATATACACAACGTCCATGTCAACCGCATACCGATAGAGGGGACAGTGACGAGCGTGGAACACACGCCGGGCAAACATAAACTGGCATTCAAAAAAACAGCGGCAAATAACGAAAGGGTCTTGACAAAGATTCAAACAATGATAGGCGAGGTGCAGATAGAACAGATCACCGGTGCTTTCGCCAGGCGGATTGTACCGTACATATCCCCAGGCACCTATGTAAAAAAAGGACAAAAACTCGGCATAGTCAGGTTTGGTTCCAGGGTGGACTTGTATTTGCCTGCTGAAAAGGTGAAGGTTGTAGTGCAAAAAGGCGTGAAAATAAAAGCGGGAAATACGATCGCGGAGTTTATATAAATGAATCCGTCTTCTACGAATTCCAATACAAACGAAAATTTAGAGAATTCTGGCATTGTTCAAAATATGAATTTGAATAAGGATGTTCAAGATGTTTTTGCATTTGAAAACGAGTATAAAAAGATCGGAGAAACTGCCGGCGAATACGTACCAGTAACGAAACTCATATCCGCGGCAGATGTTGCGACGATCGGAAACGCCTGTGTCGGACTCCTATCTATATTGTATGCACTCAATAAAAATTTTACAATCAGCGTTAGCTTGATACTGTTCGCCATGGCTCTCGACAGCTTGGATGGTGCACTGGCTAGAAAATTCGGCAGCCGCCACTCCTTTGGAGGGCATTTGGACTCGATATCCGACACCGTGTCGTTTTGCTTCGCTCCCGCTGTTTTGCTCTATGCCGCATACTATGATGCGACAGTGAATCAACCGTACCTCAACAGGCTGCTCGTAGTCACTATGGGTTCCGTTGTCATACTGGGGGCAGTCCGCTTAGCCTGGTTCGCACACATTCGGGGCGGCAAACTGGATTATTTTAAGGGTTTGAATACGCCGCTTATGTCACTGATGATAGTGAGCACTTACCTTACATTCCCAGAAAACATCCCGCCTGCAGTTTTATTGATTGTATTCCTGTTGTCCCTGTGCATGGTTATCGCGATAAAATTCCCGAAGATACGGGGAGCATTGATAATACCCACTGGTGCGATGGTGGCCATACTGCTGTTCTCTACATTGTTCTTTAGAAACTCTCCTTGGTTTTTCATTGCGCCTGTAATCTCCCTTGCGGGCGTGGCGTTATATATAATAGTCGGCCCGTTCTATGTTAGGCACGAACTGGGGAAGAAACAGCGAGGGTAAACCACAATAATTATAATATTCTTGGAATAAAAACTATTAGCGATGGCTCACCAACAGAACTTAACGCGTATTCTGGCTAAATTGACGCAAGATATTAATTAACACAAGTTGCATACCCCTTCCCACCACACATTATAAAATTCAGGGACTAAAGCCCCAAGCGTGCAAGTATCGATACATTCTTTGAGGCGGGGTGGCGTTCGTGCATCCCGCGGGGTTTCTAATCTCACTCGACAGCAGACAGCAAGGTGTAGAGTAATGATCAAAGGTACAAAAATAGGCATCACTGGCCTGCCCGGCGCAGGTAAAACCTATGCGCTCGTCAAGGTCATAGAAATGCTTGAGGGCGAGGGCGTGAATGTTGGCGGGATGATTACCGAGCCCATATTGGATAAAAAAAATGTGGTGGGTTTTAAAATTATTAATTGGATTACTAAAAAAGAAGACGTGCTCTCGCATATTAAGTTCGAGTCGAAACAAATGGTTGGAATCTACGGCATAAACGTAGAAGCGCTGGAAACCATAGGCGTAAACGCGATAAACGAGGCGGTAATGAATTCCGATGTAATAATCATTGATGAAGTCGGAAAAATGGAGGTTGGAAGCGAGAAATTTATCGAGTCCGTCAAAAAAGCCATCGATGTGGACAAACCCCTGATTCTAACGCTGCACAAAAAATCCAGAAATCCGTTACTTCAGGACATCAGAAGAAGGGCGGACATGAGGATTCTGGAAGTTACTCCGATAAACAGGAATCTCCTGCCATATAAAATTATAAAGATTCTAAAGGGCGAGTTACTATAGGTACCGGCAAGATTTATTGTTTCTTTTGCAACTATGGAATTCCCGTTGGATCTACAAACTTTGCCAAAGCAAAGTTTGTACGATCTATGGCATTGTCGAACAATGCCATACGAACGTATGAAATTCCTCATGGAATTTCGTAGTATGTACAAAATTCCACCAATGAATTTTGTAGTATTCCATACGTACTACAAAATTCTATCAATGAATTTTGTAGATCTCTACAAACGTTTGGACTACCTTTGTAAGATTTTCGGTGGTTTTGGCGGATTCAATCCGTGCCTGTTTTAACTCATCCATGATAGTAATCATTCTCTCCGATATTACGTCGTACTTTTGGTCCATTTTGTTGAAATTGCTGTCTATTCTATTGCCGAGCGAATCTATTTTACTGCCGAGTGATTCTTTCAGTTCAGTGTCTCCCTTTATTATAACTTCTTTCAGTTCTGTGTTGCCTTTAACCATAGTGTCTTTCAAATCGGTGTGCATCTCCCGCATATACCTTGCGGCAACGTCCATCCGCTCGTAAGTTGCCTTGGTGATGTTCTCTTCCCGTACTATAGTGAACTCTTTGAATTTACCTGTTGCCTTTGAATATTCGATACCCACATTCTCCACTCTGATTGGGTATTTTTGGATGTTTATCTTCTTTGCGAGTTTTTCTATGTTGTCTTTCCCGCCTTCGCAGATAATCTCGACTGTGCCGTTCTTTAGGTTCTTTACATAGCCGTTTAACTGGAGGTTGTAAGCAACCTCGTCAACGAAGTCCCTATAACCTGCTTTTTGAACTCTGCCTGTTACTGTTATTTTCGCCCTAGTTTTCATTTATTGCACCTTTTATTTGTTGTATCTGTATAGTTTTCGATATTTAAATGGTTTGCTGTTGAAAATTGATGCTGGCTTATCTCCTTTGCCTAGTCAAATCGATTAGAACTGCCAAAATATCCATGTGCCGAAAAATCGCGATCATGTGGCGAAGTCAGTTATAAATCTTTAATACAAAGTATTTCAAAAGATAATGCGGGATATTTGTCAGTTATTATTTGGGTTAATAAAGAGATTTTTCCCACAATAAATGATATGTATCTCCCCCCCCTTACAACCCCATATTCGCCCCTCAATGATTTCCAACCATGGAGTCCAATTACACGATAACCCATTTTCTTCATTTCCTTACTTTTCCAACCAGATAAGTGCCTCTGAAATTTATTTCCATTACATCCCCCCTGGGGTAAAAATCCATTAGGTGTAAAGATAATAACTTTCTTTTTTGCAATTTTCTCCATCATTTTAATCAATTTTAAACCCTCTTCTTTAGGTAAATGTTCAATCAAACCAGCTGCCAAAACACAATCAAAAGTTTTGTCTTTGAAATTATTCCCAATTTCTAAAGCACCCATTATTCTATACTCATTATGTATTGAGGCATTTCGACTTTCGGTTATATAAGGCTCAAAGATATCAACTCCGATACTATAAACGTAATTCTGTGAAAATGCGTTGATAGGAGAACTATTGCCACAACCAACATCTAATAAAGTTTCGCAATTCCCAATAATTTCTTTTTCTAATATATTTATATACCTATCCTGACTGATAAATTTATTTAATGTAAAATCGATGCTTCTATCCAAAAATCTAAGACATTGTAAACTTGTCCTACCCATAGTAGTTATTAGTTTTTGATTATTCATTTTTTTTCTCCTCAAAAATAGTATCAAAGACTACAATATAATTGCCAGAGATTAGAACACCTTGTCCTTCTTCTTTTTCTCTTTTCTCGACTCCTCCAGCGTATCCTCTGCCTTAAGCATTGGCGTGGTCCAGTCTTTCTTCTCTTTTCCTTCGCCTTCTTCTTTATCGTCAGTCGCTTCTTTGCTCTCTTCTTCTTTTATTTTTTCTTTGTGCTCTTCTTTCGTTTCTATTTTCTCAGTTTCATCGGTTTCCCTGCCGCCAGTTGCTTCTTTTGCCTTTCTTATCTGCATTAGTTCTCTTTCCCTTGGCTCTTTCGATGCTTCTTCTTTTTCTTTCGTTTCCCCTGCCGCTTTTTCTTCATGTTTCTTCTCTGGCGTCTTATCGGGTTTTTTCTCTTCTGCTACATCTTTTTCCGTTGCCTTCTTTATGAGCACTAGCTCTCTTTTCTTCGGTGTTTCTCCTTCCTTTGCTTTCTCTGCTGCTTTTTCTTCCGGCTTCTTCTCCACTCCCTTCTTTACGAGCTTCAGCTCCTTCTTTACTGCGGCTGCCTTGCCCTCGTCCTTGACTTTGACTTTTAGCTTCATAACCGGCTTCAGCGTTACTACCCGTTTGATATCCGAGGGCGTAGCCCGGACAATGAGCGTTGTCTTTTCTTTGGTTTTTCTCTTTATCTTCTTATGTTTCCCTGCGATTTCAGGAATTCCAACGACAGGCTCCATCTTCTCCACTGTAAATACCTTGGCCATGGGTGCGGGTTTCTTTTCAGCAACGGTTGTTACTATTTCCACCTCGCCCTCCTCTGCTGCCTCCGTCACTTTTTCTAGCCTCCCGGTTCTAGACAGGCTCGTCTCTATTCCCCGTAGGCAATTTATGGCCTTGTCCTGGTGCTGTGGCGTGATTTTGTGCGAGCTGTACCTGGCTTCTTCAAGCACGCTCAGGAAGAAGCTGAATTGCCTTGCGTCTATGCCGGGCATAGTAGTTCTAAGTGCGGTTTCGAATTCCCTGAATGTCTCTCCCTCTTCCCTCAGATGGCCGAATTTTTTCAGGTGGTGCGAAAGTTTTCTGTATAATTTGAATATCGTAGCCGTATACTCGTTGCCTGCAATCAGTTGTTTGGTTGTCCTCTTGATGATGTACCTCAATCCCTCGATTTCTTGCTTTCTCTTACGCGTGATGTGGATTGCAACGGCGCCCAGTGGCACAAATATCAGCATCAAGATACTGAAAATCGCCAGTGCATTCTTTGATAATTTTACCATTAACGGCACGGTATATTGGATGCTCATGTTGGTGAATGATGCTTCGGTGTAGGTGCGGGTGTTCCCGGCAAAGGAAAGGTCTAGGAGAATAGATTGCTCGGTGTCGCTGCTCACGGTTGCGTTATAATATGCTATTCCCATGCTGTTGGTTGTTATGTTCCTTTTTACCACCACGTCTCTTTTATTGGAGAAAATCATGTAGATTGTTTCATTTTTGGCGGGCAAACCGTTGTCGTATGTTAACTCGATCGTGATCGAAAATCCGTCTCCGTAAACTATCTCTCTCGGAGATTTCACCACAGTCATTATGGTACGGGATGTGACTGTGACATTGGAAGACGTGCTGCTCGGCTTTAAATGCTCGTTATAATTTCCTATAAACGTAGCACCGATGGTGTTTGATTTCCCGAGCGGTGTATTGTTCGCCACATTGATTAATACGATAAATCTCCCTATTTTATCCGTCTTTACAGTGTACGGTTTATTGGCGAATATGACCGTGACGTCCTGATTGGGTGCCCCGATGCCGCGCCCGTGCGTGCCGTAGTCCTCATACAACCAGCCGTTTACTACAAATTCGTCGTTTCGGACTGCAGTGTCCTTATTCCAGAGCAGTATTCCAGTTCTTGTGGTCACATTGACGGTGATCTCGCTGCTGGACGGCACATACGGGATATACTCAGTTTCGTTTGTGTTTATGTAATTCAGTATTTTTTCACCCACGAACATGCCAACAAAGCCGGCGCCCATCTTGTTTCTTCCTTTTGTGATAATGTTGCCCGTGACGTTGTATGCCTCGAAAGTATATGTGAAATAACCGGTTTCGTTGGTGGAGACACGTGTTTGCAGCCTGTCGTTCCAGTATATTTCAATCACTCCACTCTCGATTGTGTGATTCCAATCGTCCAGCAATTGCCCGACTATGGTTGTATTCGTTCCCTTGACGATTTCGTTTGTTATGTTCTCGGATGGCGGCAGTATGCGCATATTGAATATTGTGGTGTTGGAGATGACATAGTAGTAAATCTGAAGGTTGCTGCCGCTATAGAATTCCGTGCCGTTGAACTGAGAACTTACGTTTACCCTCCCGAGCGGTTCGCTTCTCTTTATGCTGTATCCTACCGTATACGCACCCGACGCTTCGGTAGTGACGTTTCCCACAAGCGAGGAATTCCAGTATACAAACATCTCTTTTTCAGGCAGCGGTTCATAGAGCGGTATGTCGATGTAGGCAGCGGTGCTATTTTTTTCGAACAGTGTACCAGTTATTGTAAAGTTCGTATTCCTATAAACGAATTTGGGTTCCATATCTATCTTTGTTTTGGCCATAATCGTATAGTTTGAGACAGAAATGCTGCCCACATAATAGGTGGTGTCATCGAACGTTATGTTCGCCGTGTAATTGCCCACCAGCTGGTTGTATGGAATTTGCAGGATGTACGTAAACGCGCCGTCGCTCTGGGTATATGCATATGATGTGTTCAACTCATTATTCCATACGCATTTCACAGAGTATGTAAAGTTGTGCGTATCGGGCGGATTTAACACGAATGTCTTGTCTATCGGGATGTCCCTCGGCGCGAATCCGCCGCCGCCTATCTTTGTGCGGAGAGGCGTACTTCTGGAAGTAAGTTTGCCGTAAATCTCTAATTTATCTCCCCTAAACACAGCCGTTATTGGTTCCACAGTGAGATTCGTCGTCTGCTTTACCTTGATTATCCATTGGTATGTGGTCGGCAGGTATAAGTCTATACCAGGGAAGGCGACGATTATAGAATAATCCCCGCATGGTATAACCTTCGAAAAATTCTCCCTGAAAGTAAATAGTCCGTCGGTCAATGGCACACTGTTCCTCGCATGTGTTTCCAGAAGCCCGCTGGTCTGCGTAGTGTTGTCGACATAGTATCTTACGAGTATCTGTGTTGGTCCGGTTATGCCAGTTTTAAATCTCGTGCCGAACCAAATATCGTTTTCATTGACCAGTATTGCCAGCGTGTCGTTGCTTGACAGTCCGGAAAGGACGGTATGCGACTGCCATTGATCCGTATTTTTATTATAACTGCTTACGCCATTGGGCGTCCCAACCCACAGTATATCCCCGTCTACGGCGATGGAAGACACATTGTCGTCTATCAAACATTGCGTAATGTTGCTTTGCGTACTGTTGTATATTGTCCAGCTTCCGTCGATCTTGTTATACTTGCTTATACCTCCTCCGGCATAGTTTAGCGTGTTGTCGTCCCAGTATTTTTTAGTTCCAAACCAGACAACCGAACTGTCTACAATAACGGCGCTAACCATGTTGCTCGATAAGCCCGAGGAAACCGTGTAGTTCGTCATTGCACCGCTTGTTTTGTTATAGCAACCTACGCCTGCATCAGTTCCGAACCAGATTAGTTCGCCGTCTATGGCAATAGAATACACCCTGTCGCTTGGAAGTTGGTCGGATATGGAAGATGTCGTATAGCCCTCGCCGTCGTATCTGCCGTTACTGTTCACATCGGTATACGGTTCGTCATCGTCGCGCACCCCATTGCTGTTCGTGTCAGTATATGGATCAGGATTTTTGCTGTATGTGACTACTCCCCGGTTCGTGCCAAACCACACGACATTAGTGCCGCTATCGACTGCGATAGAAGTTACGATATTGCCGGCAGGCCATGACGGAACTTCCCACATATCCCCGCTTCTGTTATATACGGCAAGACCGTTGCTTGTCCCTACCCAGATACTATTGCCGTCTATCACAATGGTGTTGATAACATCGCTGGGCAATATTGTCTTTGAAGTATAATTGATGGCTTCGTCAAACTCGGTGTTATACCTAGTTATGCCGCTTTGAGTTCCAAACCACACCCACTTGCCATCAATCGCGATAGCGCTTACATAATTCTCTAGCAAATATTGCTTCGTTGTGTAGTTTGTCCATTTATTCGCATTTTTGTCATACTTTGTGGCACCGCCTGTCGAAAGGGGCATGGAAAGCAGCGCTTGATAATTGATAGAAAGCCCGTCGTCGTCCTTTAGTATCCGCCCTACGGTGTCAATCGTATCCCCGGCAACTATTGTATCCGGGAGGTCTAATTCTATCTGGACTGGATGCATTACTCCGACCAGCATGCTGTAATTGGATGATTTATTATATTTCTCAGCGGCAAACTTCACGGTAAGGTTGTATCTGCCCACCCTCTCGTTCACGAACATTGTTGTCACAAAGTTCACTACAAAGTATATCCCACCGTCCTCTACAACAAATGCCCCGTTTGTTCCAAAAGACGTGTTTACGTCATCTAAACGGGTTCCGTTCCAATATACCTCTATGGTTTTGTTGGCCAGCCATAAGTCATGGTTCATTTTCCAATTTGGTATATCGTACTCTATTACGTCGTTTCCCTGGTCCGCAAGGAGGATTCCCAGTATTGTTAGGTTTGTGCCGTTTATAACATACGCAGGAGTGCCGAGTTCTACTATTGTTGTTCGGATGTAGTCGATCCACCAAGTAGCGTTTCGTTCAGTATCGTTATCTATTCTCCATATCGGCGTAGACCATGACTCCATGAATTTTTCCGGATAGCCGACGACCTGCACCAATACGTCCGTAGGCCCGCCTGGCAATAATCCGGGCCCCATGAAGGACTCGTTTGTCATATTGCCTGTTTCGTTTGTAAATCTATATGATTTAGGCCCGTATGTCGTGTCCAACATCTCATAACCGAGTTCTGTGCTGTTTAAATATACATCTATTATCGTTCCTTTGCTTATCGGCGTCCAAATGCCGTTAGCAAAGAACTCCGCAGAAGCGTTGACAACAAAAGGCACGCCGTTTTCAATGACCTTTGGTTTATCCGTAACTTTGATTCTTGTAGGCAACGACTTCGGGAACGGCACAATGGTGTACTGCCACCAGCCGATGTCGTTGAATAACACTTCACCCATGATTGCACCGTCGGTTTCCCGCACTTCGAACGTGCCGTTTAACGTTTCTGTCCCGCTTTTGAACCCGAGCGCGTACCTCGTTGGAAGGCCGTTTAATCTGCAAAGGACTAAAAATGCCAAGCCGAAGTCGGAGTACGTTCCGTTTCCGTCCCCGAATAGGAAGCTATCAACTCTGTCATTATATTGCGGTGTTGGTGTTTTCGAGTCTTCTTCTTTCTCTTCCAACTCTCTATCACTGATCAAAATATAATTTCTAAGCAGGTAATTTGCTATAAGCACTGCCTTCATATGCGGAGATGTTCCATTCTCGGTTATGGTTAACGCTAACGCTTTGGTTCTGTTTGTTAGATTGTCCGGCAATAAGTAATAGTTGGCCCACATCGGGTCAGTGGCGATAGTAGCATTACACAGTTCTTCAAGCGAATGCTCGTATAAAGTAGAAGTGAAGTTGTAATCAATCACCGTTCTGTTTACTGTATATGTCTCCCGCAGTTGCGTGTAATTGACTAAGACCGTGGGCTCTAATAGATTAAAGAACGGCACTAAGCTCGGGTCATATCTTTGCATGAGCATGAGAATTTCAAACTGGAAGTCTGGCAACGGCACCAATATGTACAGCACGATTAGATGGAGGAAAGTCGTGGAGTTTGTGTAATTATCCGTAAGCTGTTTCGTAAGGTTGACGACCTCTTCCCGTATGCTGGCGTTCGTTATAGTGGAATTTATTATTGCCAGCACCTCGGTCGTATTTACTTCGATGCTTAAGTTAAATTTCAGAAGCGGCGAGATGCTGTATGCCCACATACTCATTTTCGAAACGGATGTCGGAGATAGCCCTACGGGTATCAGCACCTCGGCGACCTTGCTGGCGTTATCGGTATACATATCCTCGTCGAAGGTGGCATTGCCCTCAGTCACAACTACTTTGAAGTCGAAGTTGGCATATGGTACCTTGGTGTTATTGATATACGTCACATTGAAATTTTTTGTTAAGTTTATTGCAGCTAGTGTAATCCAATTGTACGTCCAATTCGTCTGATTCGTTTGATTGCCCGATTGATTGGATGTGCGGTTACATATCAGGCTGTACGTTTGATCGTATGTCCAGTTGCGTGTCCAGTTGCCCCAAGTATAGAGCGGGATTTCTATATGCACGGTGTCCGTGTTTTCATAAACGTCGCATACGGTAATGTTGGTTATGTCTATCGCGGTGTTGTTTTCTTTTAGGTATGTAAGTGTTGCATTGTAAAACGTGGTGTTTTTTGTAATGCCAGATATGGTGAAGTTGAGCACGTAGTCCCACGCGGTATCGTCGTCCATTTTAAAGAAAACAGTATATGTATAAAGCGTGGAATTCGTCCTCAACGGGTAGCAGGTCATGTTGTTGCCTGCAGCATCTACCTTTTTGGCAGTGAGGTTTCTTGCATATCCATAAACATCGAACTCTGTGGCGTTTATGAACGTCTTTGGAACTGTGATGGAAAGCATGCTGCCATTGACTGTTGTACCAGTTATGGTTTTATTTGTTTGGTTATTCGCCGAATAATTGAGGATGCAAGTGCCGTTGGAATATATGGCAAGGTGGGAGACGTTTGTATTGTTGTTCGTGCTGTTCTCTATGATGGCGAACCCGTATTCGTATGTCGAATTTATTTGAATGCTTCCGTTGACATACATAGTCAGTACAATGTTCGTATTGTCGACTACAACACTGATGTTCAGGATGTCCGTATTGTTGTCTGTATTCCTACACTGCGCCCTCGTCACCTCGTTTATAAGGTCGTCCGTACTGTCATTGAATGTGAGGTTGGATGATGTGTTCATTAGTATGGGTGTGTAGAATACCCTAAACAGCCGTGAAAGTGGAAGTTGGGTTGTGTTGCTCGCAGCCAAAATAAACCCAAATGTGTTTATGTCAAACGAAAGATTGTATTGGATTGTAAGGTTTTCTAAATCTGTTTCGTTTATGAAGTACGGCGTAACGTCCCATGTGATGTTGCCAGTAGTATGATTTAAGAGGTAAACGGATGTGCCTGACATGGTTGACTTGACACTCTTGATGTCCGTGCTATCGTGGCCCTTAGGAGTAGGTTCGTATTTTGTAGGCAATATGCCGTTCTTTATGACGTCTCCGGGGATGTCGTCGTATGTTTTGTTAAACGGCTCGATGTTGACTCCCACGTAGAACCACCTGATCGTACCATGGTCAACAATGAGAGCTCCGACATCGTTAAATAGAATGTATATGTCAGTAATAGAGCCGTTGTAAACCGGTATTGTCGGAAGAACGTTTGGTATCGCATCATGTATCGAATAATTCACGAGTACAAGGTTTGCAGTCAAATTTAACGCATAATTCATTGTTGTAACGTTTGTCGTGGCATTTGTTGTAGCGTTTCCAGTAGCGTTGCCCGCACTGGCGTTTGTTCCGTTTGTTGACTGATTCGTCAAGGATGTCGAATAATTAATATAATAATTCAACTGCGTAGTATCTGACCAATTTCCGCCGGTATAGTTGACGAACGTTGCAACCCGCCAGTAATTCAGCTTGTCTATGTCAGTTAAATTGGAGAGCGGGTTTTTAAGTGTGAAATTTCCCGCAAAGTCCACTATATCGTTGTTCTTGTCCAACTTTCTTGCCGTTGCAACTAAGTCGTATCCTGTGGAGTTCTGGAGATAAAATCTCGTCTCTGCATCCAATGTGGTAAGATTGACAGATATGCCTAGATACGTAAAGTTACCGATGGATACGGATGCGTTGGTGTTATTTGTGTTGTTCGTACTATTCGTGCTATTTGTGCTGTTTGTATTGTTCCAGGATATGCTCAGGTTTACCAGAGACCCCAGATAATTTATAAGCGAGCAGTTGCCATTCTTATAACTGAGATTATAGTTGTGATTGTCGCCAGTGCTTGTGTTAACGCCTGTGTTGTTGACCGCTATGTTATCCATTGTGCCGTTTACGCTAGTGGCGTTTATCGTGCCGTTAACAACGGCGTTCATCGTCCCGTTTATAGAGCCGAGGAAGCCCGTGTTTGTCATCGTAGAGTTCATTTTGCCGTTGAATGTCGCGCCTGAAAATCCGATATACGAAAAGTTGCTGTAATTCGTAACGTCGCCGCGGAAGCTTCCGTTGAGTGTTATGTTGTTTAACGTTCCGTTGAACGTGCCGTTTAGGGCCGAGAGCAATGTGCCGTTGAACGTGCCGTTTAGGGTGCCGTTGCATTGTATACTGGAGCTTACGTTCAGCCTTGCGTCATCTATAGTTCCGTTGTATGTGCCGTTTACGTAGCCGTCCATCCACCCTCTGAACTCTCCCTCAGACGGCAGCGCCTCGGTCTGGTTTGTCAGGTTTACGAGCGTTAGGTTTTGGGTGACCGGGTCTATACTATAATAGGAGGTTACATTCATCGGCAGGTAAATCTGCGGCAGTGTATCGTTGAGCAGGGGCAGGACCGAGTAGTTGTTCGATGCGTTGTAGAAATAGTAGTTGCCGTAGAGCTTCCCGCCAATAGTGCCGTTTACGTATAGTCTAACAGTTCCGTTGACGAGCATGTGCGGTGTCGTGCCGTTGACTGTGCCGTTGAGCCAACTGTCCAGCGCTCCGTTCAATGTGGCGTTTCCGATGGTGGTTGCATTCAGCGTTCCGTTCAACGAACCGTTGAACGTGGCATTGGTCGCGCTTAAGTTGGTATAGCCGTCGAATGTTCCGTTCACGCTTCCGTTTAGTATGCAAGTTATGTTTGCGTCGAGCGTTCCGTTTATCTTGCCTCTGAACGTCCCGTTGTACGTGCCGTTGATTGTGTGCGGCGGCTCGATGTAGTGGATTATGAATGAATACGTTATGCTTGTATCATTCGTCGCGTTACCTTTGAGAGTCATGTTCAAAATCCAAGTGTCGTTCACGATCCTTGTCTCTGCGGACATTATGTCTATGCTCTTGACGACGATTTCTTGGCCAGTGTATTTATCCATCGGCCTGTGCGTGTTGTTGTATGTTATGTTCAAAACGGGGCTGTTGTTATAGCTCCACGAATATATTTCCGTCTCGTCCAATAGTTTTCGTGCGTCTGTTTCATTTCGGATGTACATCCTGAAGGTTTCGTTGCCGGGCACCTTAGTGTAGTTTGTAAAGTTGCCGTCCGTAACGTCAAATGGTATCCAGCCGATGTCCTCGAGCAATATCTCTCCCCACGCGTAAACGTCCGTATCGTAGAATACCTTTGTGCCGTTGGTAACATTGTCCTGTTTAAACCCTATGACATATCTCGAAGAAACATTGGCGATGCGGCACATCACAACAAACGCCTGTGCGAAGTGCGTGTAATTGCCTACCGTAGAGTTGAACAGGAACCACGCGACGGCGTCTGTGCCGTTGTCCGTGCCATTGGGCGGGGCCGTAGCGTTCTGCTGATAGGTATAATAATATGTACGATTTGATGTATTATTTGATGTATTGTCTGATGTGTTTGATGCGCGCAGGTATTCTTTAATCAATTGGGCTTTTTTGTAAGCGGATGTTTCGTTCCCGATAATGCTGTATGTAAGGTTTAGGACCATGCTTGCATTCTGGTACTTCGTGAAGTTTACAGTGTCTGTGTAATTTATATCCGCATAATTCGTATAATTTACGTCCACATAATGCGTATAATTTAAGCTCACCTCCTGATAGTAGCTTGGCAGTTGGTACAGGTGCGGGTATTTTGTCTTGTTTACGGGAAGCGACCGGTTCAAAGTTTCCGACGTGAAATTATAGAATCGTGCAACAACACTGTATTCGTCTATAGCGACGTTTGTCATCATCATGTTGGTTGATACATTATACAGGAGCGAATAGCTGAGGCTTCCGTTATCGGGAATTATGGCGGAAATGAACAGAGTAGTCAGATGCATTGGCAGAAGGCCCAAACTCCTGGAGTTGTTTGTGTTGTTGTTTGTATTGTTGCCTGTATTGTTGTTTGTACCATTGTATGTGCCATTATTCGTGCCATTCTCGTATTCAGCAGTATAATTCTTAAATTCTATTGCATATGGCGTAGCATTAAATGAACTTGCATCAGGGAATAAAATGGTTACATTAAACGCATTAGGCGATATGTAATATTGATAAACCGGAGGCAGCGTCTCCCCCAAATAATATTTCACTGTGGGTATTTCATTGCGGCAATAGGCAAGCACGGTGATGTTGTTATACCCTATGTATTTCTCAAAGTCTTCTACGGAAAATATGCGCCAATTTGTAGTATTGGATGAATAATTGCTCAAGAAGAAAGTTTCGTTCATTGTGTTGTTGTCCATCGTGCCGTTTATAAAGGCACCCAGCGCGCCCTGTATGGTGGCGTTCATCGTCCCGTTTATAGAACCGAGGAAGCCCGTGTTTGTCATCGTAGAGTTCATTTTGCCGTTGAATGTCGCGCCTGAAAATCCGGTATACGAGAAGTTGCTGTAATTCGTAACGTCGCCGCGGAAGCTTCCGTTGAGTGTTATGTTGTTTAACGTTCCGTTGAACGTGCCGTTTAGGGCCGAGAGCAATGTGCCGTTGAACGTGCCGTTTAGGGTGCCGTTGCATTGTATACTGGAGCTTACGTTCAGCCTTGCGTCATCTATAGTTCCGTTGTATGTGCCGTTTACGTAGCCGTCCATCCATCCCCTGAACTCTCCCTCAGACGGCAGCGCCTCGGTCTGGTTTGTCAGGTTTACGAGCGTGAGGTTTTGGGTGACCGGGTCTATACTATAATAAGAGGTTACGTTCATCGGCAGGTAAATCTGCGGCAGCGTATCGTTGAGCAGGGGCAATACCGAATAGTTGTTCGATGCATTGTAGAAATAGTAGTTGCCGTAGAGCTTCCCGCCCATAGTGCCGTTTACGTGTAACCTAACAGTTCCGTTGACGAGCATGTGCGGTGTCGTGCCGTTTACAGTGCCGTTGAGCCAACTGTCCAGCGCTCCGTCCAATGTGGCGTTTCCGATGGTGGTCGCGTTCAGCGTTCCGTTCAACGAACCGTTGAACGTGGCATTGGTTGCGCTTAAGTTGGTATAGCCGTCGAACGTTCCGTTCACGCTTCCGTTTAGTATGCAAGTTATGTTTGCGTCGAGCGTTCCGTTTATCTTGCCTCTGAACGTCCCGTTGTACGTGCCGTTGATTGTGTGCGGCGGCTCGATGTAATACAATACCCGCGTTGTATTTGTATTTGTTATTACGCTTGTGTTGTCCTGCCCGATGTACTCGTCAAAGGATGTCACTCTCCAAAATTTCGGTATGTTCACTTGAGTATTATCGAACGTTCCGTTTACCAGGCCCTCGTCGAGAGTTCCGTTTATTGTGGCATTGATATAGCCGTCGAACATGCCCTCTACGATACCACTCATGTTGGAAGTCGTGTTTACCTCAATAAAGTATCCATATACGCTGCCATCGAATATCGCTCCGGAAAAACCCTTAAACTCATGGAGGACGTGCTTGGCGTCCACGTACTCGACAGAAGTTCCGCCCAGAGTCCCTTGAACAACTGTGTTCGCCATGATTCCGTCAAACGTGCCGTTAACCAACGCGTTTAGATTTCCGTTGCATCTGCCATTAAAAAACGGAGGATAACTCTTATCTGCCGACTCTTGGAAGTCTGTAAGTGTTCCACCTACACGCCCGTTTATCATTCCGTCTATTGTCCCCTTTACGGCGCTCCCGCTGACAATTGCGTCCATTTGGCCCATAAATGCACCGTCCGACGGGAGCATATACCCTTCACTGACATTGACCTGCGTTAACTCACTGCCGTCCTCGCTAACGATATAATAGGTAGTAACTGTTGTTGGGAATTCCATTTCTGGCAGGCTGGTGTCGGTAAGCGGGATGATTGCGCGCTGGGAGTCATTGGTATAGAAGCCGTAAAATCCATAAAATCGCCCCGTCATTGCTATGTTTGAAATCGTAAGTTTGACTGTACCGTTAATGGTTACAGAATCCATGGGGCCGTCAACGGAGGCCTTGAGATAGCCGTCGAGATTGGCGTCAATACTATTGACTGTCAATACGGCTTGCAATCGCCCATCTAGCATCCCGTTAACCGACACGATAGTTTCCATTTTCATATATCCGTTAAATACTGCCCTTACATTTCCCCGTATAAGGCCGTGTAAATTGGTAGCCACCATTCCCCTTATGCCGCCGCGCATGCTTCCGTTGTATTCGCCGCTGATGAAGTGTGGCGGACCGTTTGGGTCTGCCCAGAATATTATGCGGTCTCCTCCGCCACCGCCGCCGCCTCCGCCACCGCCGCCGCCTCCGCCACCGCCGCCGCCTCCGCCACCGCCGCCGCCTCCGGATGCTGGCGATGACATCATCAAATTAACTTCGTACCAACCTATCCCGTTGTAATATACATCTGGCCATATGAGCCTCTGATCCTCTGTGACAGCGTAATATGCGACGTCGCCACTGTGACCCCCGTCCTTATCAAAAGGATACCCTCTGTCAAATCCCGTTGCGTATCTTGCGGGTATGCCGCTCAATCTGCACAAGACTATAAAAGCGCCTGTGGCATCAGCCATACCGCCGCCTCCCTTCCATAGGGTCCCGTCTTCTTTTGTGATGTTCTTAATCTGCTTTATGCTATCAAACAGGAACCAATCCACCAAATCTTTGGTATCGCCAGATGGGGTAATGTTGACATCGAGTGCGTAATTTATTGCGACGTATTCGGCTACGGCCTTCACTTTTTCATAAGGGGTTGTAAGATTAGCCGTGATGTTCATAGCCAACTCCAACGTCCGTGGTGTTATTGTTTTTGAAAGTTGGAAGTATGGTGAAAACCCGGTTGTGTTTATATCGGGCACCGTAGACTGTGATAACTGGTCGTCACTGTGATCAAATTTTTCTATGGCGATTATATATCCATCCACACCGACGTTTGCTACAAAATCCCCGCCAGGATAATGGGATAGGCTGGTAACATTTTCAGGAGCCGTGACATTTATGTTTGATGTGTGAAGGCCGTAATAAAGTTGGTACAGGGACATATTACAAGCGATGTAATATTTATACGAGTCGTGTTTCGTGTAATTTACCACTTCCGATGTATTCAGCACATCGCCGGGCGTGTAAATTTGTGGCACCTGCATCTCTTCGGAGTGTCTCCAATCTAAACCAGTATACATGTCGTATGTGGTTTCTCGCAAGCGCGCTGCATTGCGTCCCGGGTTATCTGGTGATATGTACTCCCTAAAGTATTCCCAATTGGGCTTTCCGATTCCGGTAGTATTCTTATCCCTTGTGTCGACTACCCCATTTCCGTTAGTGTCCACCAAGTGCGGATCAAGTTTCACCTTGTATTCCGCCATATTGTCCAATATCAATCTCGGAAATGGTTTGTTGTGATCCGGCCCGTACCCGCCGCCTGCCTGTGAGCCGGGATGAGGCTTGTTCCAGGGCATTAACCCGTATGCCACCGAATCTCCGATTTCGTCCTTATTCGTGTCATTGAATAGGTAACCGTCGCCCTTCCCCGATTCGTATGTCGCCCTATTGCCATCGGGGGGGGCATATATCGCCCATTTTCTGTCATCCGGCTCGGCTTTCGGCACATTTTCCACTGCGGTTAGGTTTGTAGGTCTGGCATCCATGTCGTTGTAATGCAACCGCCCGTCTCCATAGACATCTTCATTAGGGTCCAATTGATTATCATCATCCAAATCCCAACTGTGCGCATCGTATGGATCGAGCGGGTTCAGGAAGTTCCTCACTTCCCAGCTATCGGACAGACTATCACCATCAGTATCTGCCACGAAAGGGTTTGTGCCGTTTAATTTCTCCTCGGCATTGCTAAGTCCGTCACCGTCTGCATCTGAATCGTCTATCGGGTTAACAATCGATAATGGTGATGTGTCGTTAATAGATTCTTTAACGCCCGGATGTGCAGCTTGTTTAGTCGCTATGTCTGGGATAGACATAAAGGATGCTGAAAACGCTGTAGAAATCAACAGCAATATCCATATGACAGAGACCAATTTTTTCATTATCATCCCTCCTCCTTCCAAAGTTTAGATTGTGGTGTTGGATGGCTGTCCTTTTTCAGCGGGTTTGTTCCGTACATCAATTCAACCAAGTCACTCCAACAATCACCATCAGAGTCCGTGGTAAATGCATGGTTCTGTTTCTCCAATTCAGTCATAGTTTGATTCTCTGCATTCGGGCTGGGTGTATTAATGTTCAAGAGGTAGTTCGCCTCAAACTCCGTTTCATTAAGGGTTGTCTGTGTCTCCCTGCTTATGAGGCTCTTGTTATAATGGACAACGTCCGTTCTATTCCAATCATAGTCATAATCATCGCCGATTGATTTGTTAGTAAACGGATTCATCCCCCATATTGCCTCCCAAAAATTGCGAAGGCCGTCATCGTCTCTATCTCCATATACCATATATCGATTACCCCTCTCGGCAGTATACCACTCCGTCACGTACACGAAATAAATTTGTTCAAAGTCATAAAGACTCATGTCCGGGTTTGATTTGTTCACAAGCGGGTTATATTGAATGCTGTTTGGGTTATCAAAATTGGTGTGCCTGTATTTCTGAATATTCGTGAGGAGTTCGTCGCCTTCAACTATGCCGTTTCTGTCGAAGTCGAATCCGTCAGGGGCCCGCGAGTCATAACACGATTGAATTCTTGCGTCGCTTGGGTTCCTTGGGTCAAGTTGATACTTAATTTCCCAACCGTCTGGCAAACCGTCGTGATCTGTGTCCGCGTCGTAGGGGTTCGTGTTGTTCATTGCTTCCTGAACGTTTGTCGCACCGTCGTCATCGTAATCCTTGTCTGCATCGTCGCCTCTGATCGGGCTGATTTTTGTTGTGGAATTAACCAAAACCCGCACAGGTACTTTATAGACATAGTGCATTTTTGGAGAGTAATCTTCTTTTCCGACTGGCACTTCAAGATTTTCATTGAGTTCGTCTACAGTCTTCGGGTCCGTGTCAAATAAATATTCTGCAGTGTTGTTGAAGGTGTCGCCGTCGTAATCCTCAGTAGTGTTGTGATATGACGAGTCCGTGGCAGCCCTCTCTCCAAAATACAACACCTCCCACCATGTTGGCAAACCATCGCCATCCATATCCGAATTATTGTACTCCCAGCCATCAGACATTCCATCTCCATCGGTGTCCCAATATGTTGGATCCGTACCCTGAATGCCGAATGTGTCGATATCGAAATCCGTAGAAACTTCTTGACCGTCAGTTAAACCATCGTTATCAGTATCAGGTTTTACCGGGATTGGATATACTGTTTTGTTTATGTTGTTTACAAATATTGTTATTCCATATACTTCCCTGCTGTCCTCTAAACCATCGTTATCGGTATCTATGTTCGAGGCGTTAGTGCCCACCGTGTAATTCAGGCCATCGACAGTAACAGTGTATTTTAGGCCGAAAACCTCATAATCGTCCGTTAAACCGTCACCGTCCGAGTCCCTGCTATTGGCATTCGTATGATAAATCATAGATTCGTTGTTGGGGTGCAGTGGGTCTTGCCAACCATACGGATACCCTGGACAGTCCTTGCGCCCTGTTTTAACTTCCTCGCCGTCCGTCAATCCGTCGCTATCCGTGTCAGCTTTTGTCGGGTTCGGATGCATGCCTGCGTACACTACAACTTCTTCATAATCGGTTAAGCCGTCCTCGTCTGTGTCGTTTTTCAGTGGGTTTGTGCTCTTTCCATAGTCTTTAACGCACCAATACTCCATGCTGTTGTTCAATCCGTCGCGATCAGCGTCCTCGTTCGCATCAAAAGGATTGGTCGGATCGAGCTGGTATTTACCGTCTATAAGGTCGCCTTTATACTTGTTCTCCCAGCCGTCAGCCATCCCATCGCCGTCTGTGTCGTTACTATTTGGAGCGCATGTTTTCTCATTTATTATGTGGGGGTTGCTCGCATCGGTGCTGAGGAGTGTTCCATTAAACGGCGTATCGTGGTCTAAATCAATGGGGCTTCCCCACCACACGTATTCATCTGTATTCAATAGCCCGTCGCCGTCGAAATCCTGCATGGCATCATCTGGATCGAGGGGGTTTAGGCCATAGGCACGTTCCCACCCGTCAGGCATGCCGTCTCCATCCGTGTCAATGTTCGAAGGGTCCAAATTGACAGTTACCTTCACATCCATCAAACCTAGGCTCGACAGGCCCGAGATAGTATGATCGTAAATCGACGACCTGCCACGTTCGTCATAAATAGTCAACTTGTCCCCAGTGTTATTTACCGTGTAATTTCCTCTTCTAAATGGAACCTTAACGATGGTATCTATTAAACCGGAACCGCCCTTTATGCGGACCGTGTAATCTGCATAAAATTTTACGTTGATTGTGCCTTTTTTACCTGTAAAGTTACATACGTCGGTCGTCGTGTTTAGTTCAGCTAGGTCGGGTATGCCGTCGTAATCTGAATCAGCACCATATGGATTTGTTTTGTTCTGATACTCCTGCAGGTTGTTTATACCATCTTTATCAAAATCTTTATACGCATCCTTTGGACTAGTTGGGTCAAAAGCGTCCGCTACCGTCAATTTCGATGTAACATACGCATACTCATAACCGTGTTTGTCCCTTAGCGAATATGGATCAATCTTATAGACCATCTTGTATGCATCGGCACTAACATTGTCCAGCGTAATCTTGTATCCATTAGTGTAATTACCCCATTGTGCCTCCCATCCATCAGATATCCCATCGCCGTCTGTATCCCAACTTGTCGGGTCTGTCCTGGCATTATACTCGCCGAGATTTGACAGTTCGTCCCCATCATAATCCTCATTGGCATCACTCGATTTTGTAGGGTCTATCGCCCAGTTGCTTTTCTTGCCATAGGTTGCTTCCCAACCGTCTGGCATACCGTCTCCGTCAGAGTCCTTGTTACGTATATTAGTTCCTATCTGGTTCTCTTCAATGTCGGACAAGCTGTCACCATCAGTATCTACTTTTAAAAGACCTTCCGGCAGTGAAGTTTCTGGGCGAAACGCGGTAGATTGTTGATACTGCAAAGGTGGTTGCAGAACAGTTGCGAGTAACAAAAGCACACTGAGAATCGTCAAAGCCCATCCGGTTACAAGTCCGGTTAGAAGTATGTCCTCTTTTTTCTTTTTTATTTTCGTTTTCATTTTAGACAGCGCGGAAGCCTTTTTTTGTGAAGACACCTGTGTTTCTGCGTCCTGGCCTTTTTTAGCTTCGGCACGCATTCTGTCTTCCACTGACGTTCCTAATTGGGCAAAGTCTACACTTCCCTTTTGTGGTTGTTGCGGTGGTCTCATCATAAAGAACTCCCCTATATCTCCTCTGCCGACTTCTTGCTCCCACGCGCGATAGTCATCGTAAGGACTGACAATAATACAATGGCAATCACGTTGATCACCAGCCAATAGGCGTTGAGTGTGGTTGCGAACATGGATGTCTCGTATCCATGCACGGTCATGTATTTGACGTTATTGTATATTTTGCTCATGTCGGTCTCGCTTTTCAACATGCTGTCAATCTCTCCCGTGCTCTTTCCAAGTTCGTCCAATTCTTTTATTGTATTGTCAGGGTCCACAGCTATCTTCACCTTATGATCCCCTTTCGTTACCTGCCAGAACAATGTGGCATTGGCGGAGTGGTTCACGAGCAGGTTTTCCACCATGTATGTATCCACCCTCTTGTTGTCAACGTATAAGGCTACCACTACGTTCGGTGCGACTATCGAACCGTTGTTGTAGACTGTTGCCGTGAACGGGGCGAACTTCCCCTCCTCCAACCTACCAGTAGTTACCGGTTTGCCAACGGACAGCTCCGAAAGTTTAACCTCCACCACGATAACTATACTGGATGTGACCGACTTGTCTCCGACGGATGTGCCGTTAATGGTTATGGTGTTGTTGAGCGGAGGGTTTTGCGGTACCTTGATGGAATATTCGACGCTCTTTTTTTCTCCTGATTCCAGCCTGTACTCGGTGCTGGTTATCCAGTCGGAATATTCCGGTGCGGATATGCTTATGTAATCCGGGCCGTTTCCGTTGTTGGTGAGGTTGATTTTTCCGGTTAGTGGCTTATCTGGATTCGGAAGAGTGATGAAATAGGTTTGTTTGCTTGTGATGTTAATGTCGTATATCTGATTCACGTGCACGGTTACGATCATCGAGGTTTCCTTTGGGACATTGGTGTTCATGTCCCTATAGGAGACTACGATCCTGAATTCATAGTCGCTGGTCAGTGCGTCTTGAGGCGCTGTTATTGAGAGCGGCACTGATACGCTGCCGCCTGATGGAACCGTATTATTGGTGACGTTTATTGTGCGCGACCAGCCCGCAATGTTGGAAACGTCTATGGTCGGGGTTTCATTGACGTTGCCCGTGTTCTCTATGTAAAAGACGTAGTCCGCCGTACCGCCTGGATCCACAGACAATACCTCGGGGCTTCCGCCGCGGGACAGCGTGAGGAGGTTATCGACAAGAATTGTGGTGTTTGTGTAGACGGGATCGAATTTAAGTTTCGGAGTTGGGCTGGTATCTGCGTTTTTCACTATTACTCCCATCTTGTTGCCGGCTGTCGCACTAAGCGGTGCGGTAACCTCCAGCTTGATCTGCTTGGTTCCCTTTGCGCTTATCGGTATGCTGTCATAGCTCTTTAGTTCGATGCTTCCGTCAAATATTTTCGCTGTCCAGCCCTCGAATGCGCCGAGCGTGTCCAGGTTGATCGTTTCGTCAACGTTCCCGTCGTTCTTTATCGTGATCGTGTAGCTTGTAGTGCCGCCTCTCTTTATCAGGTGCTCGCTGTCAGTGCATGAGAGCGTTATCTTGTGCACTCCCACGATGGTAACGGTCGGCTGATCTGCTGTCCAGTTTATTTTTTTGTTGGGATCGTCCTTCGACTTTGCGGTTACTTTGACCCTCGCGAACTCGTCCGCGATTGCACTGATAGGCGTGTATACTGTAAGAGTGACTTTTGCGGTTTCCCTCTCGTATACAATGCCGGTTAGGTTTGTGCTCAATGCAACAGACCAGCCCGGCGGGGCGCTCATCTGCGCAAACAGTTCGTACTGGTCCTGGACATTTCCTATGTTCGTTATGTTTATTACGAAATCCGCGCTTTCGCCTGGTTTTACGATCAGCTCCAGCGGGCTTGCAGTGACTGTCATGTCGTATACCTTGGCCTTCTTTACTGTGGTGACCGTGGTTATTGTGGATGATTTGGTGTGGTCCTTGCCCGAGGTGCCTCTTACCGCTATGTTGAAGGTTCCTTCGGAGTCCTTTGTTGTTTTAATGGTCAGAACTACGGTGGCCGTCTGCCCGGCTGTGAGCTGCAATTTTGTAGTGCTCAGGGAAACGCTCCAGGATGACGGGATGTTGGACTGAAGTATTTCCAACGTTATTGTGTCCTTGTTCTCCTTGTCGTTTCCTGTGTTTGTCACGTAAATTATGTAGTTGGTTGTTGCTCCCTGGGCGATCGTGCTTGCGGTTGGGTTTGCGGTGAGAGAGACGCCAGAGATTATTACTACGTCCACAGTCTTATCTACCGTCGAGGCCAGCCACTTGACTATATTTAGGGCAAACAATTTGTTGTTGCTGTCCTCTATGTCCAGGGTTCCGTCGTAATCAGCATCATAACAGGCATCCAAAAAGTTAGAGTCCCCGACCACCACGACTCCGCCGCCGTATCTTGGGTTCCCGCTTGCGTCTGTGCCCTTCTTATGTTTGAATGCGATAGCTACCGGTGAATTTGGCGGCGATGAAGTGCTGTAAGTTGTAAGCAACTTTGAAGACCATGTGGGATAGTTTTGAATAATGTTTGATGAATAGAACTCCACCCGAGTCACACCGGCATTTATGACCTGATTTATGCTGTCTGTCTTTTTTATGGCATCACCAGTAAATACCATAAAAGAGTCGTCCGTAGTTACTGTTGGAGGTACGAATTCTTTGGTGCAATGGTATTTATCCTTTGCATAAACAGCCCCAAAACTTACGCCGAACTTCATGGCAATTTGATTTACGATGAAAGCGCCATCTGATCCAAACTCCCCAATTATCCACAATGCGCCGCCGCTGTTCACAAAGTTGTAAATTGCGTTAATCTCACTGACTGTGTACTGCCCCTCGTGCGCCCGTGCTATGATTAGAATATCCACCTTGTTACTGTCGAGGATTTGTGTTGTTACTGTTTGTCCGGTATTTAGCGTAATCAGATTGAAACCGTTGGAGGTAATTGCCTGTCCGAACCGTGCGTATGCGCCCTGTCTTGGATGTATCTCTGGCGACTGCCCTATTGGTATAGTGCCTATCTGGTTGTTCTGGTTCATAGTATACAAGGGGATATGCGCATCATCCCACATTATAGTCATTCTTGCTTTAGATTTAGTAGAAGATTCACTGGCTGAAGAATTTATCGTGTCTGTATCAGTTCGCGTAGCATTTGCTACAGGTATGACTGATATGAAAAGAACTAATACTAGCATATACGCCAAAATGACAATTGATTTCAATGTCCTTCCCCCTGACCCTAAATTATAGACCTAGCTCCAATTCGCGAAGATTTTAAGGTACTAGTCCAATATCTATTCTAGCTCCCATATATAACGGTTTTGAAACAATGATTGAAAATTGGGTAATAACGTAATATAACAACATAATGGGGTTGTCGATCGTGCTGAGTGGTTAAACACCGTCTTTTTGTGATTTTGGAGACTTATTACAACTGCTCACCAGAGTTTAGAAGAACTTCAACAAACAACTGGCTTATGTTTTGTAATGGTTTATGCTCCCGCACGCTCTTGCTTTCGACTCTTATTCCACTGATTGCTTGCTCCCACGCGCGATAGTCATCGTAAGGACTGACAATAATACAATGGCAATCACGTTGATCACCAGCCAATAGGCGTTGAGTGTGGTTGCGAACATGGATGTCTCGTATCCATGCACGGTCATGTATTTGACGTTATTGTATATTTTGCTCATGTCGGTCTCGCTTTTCAACATGCTGTCAATCTCTCCCGTGCTCTTTCCAAGTTCGTCCAATTCTTTTATTGTATTGTCAGGGTCCACAGCTATCTTCACCTTATGATCCCCTTTCGTTACCTGCCAGAACAATGTGGCATTGGCGGAGTGGTTCACGAGCAGGTTTTCCACCATGTATGTATCCACCCTCTTGTTGTCAACGTATAAGGCTACCACTACGTTCGGTGCGACTATCGAACCGTTGTTGTAGACTGTTGCCGTGAACGGGGCGAACTTCCCCTCCTCCAACCTACCAGTAGTTACCGGTTTGCCAACGGACAGCTCCGAAAGTTTAACCTCCACCACGATAACTATACTGGATGTGACCGACTTGTCTCCGACGGATGTGCCGTTAATGGTTATGGTGTTGTTGAGCGGAGGGTTTTGCGGTACCTTGATGGAATATTCGACGCTCTTTTTTTCTCCTGATTCCAGCCTGTACTCGGTGCTGGTTATCCAGTCGGAATATTCCGGTGCGGATATGCTTATGTAATCCGGGCCGTTTCCGTTGTTGGTGAGGTTGATTTTTCCGGTTAGTGGCTTATCTGGATTCGGAAGAGTGATGAAATAGGTTTGTTTGCTTGTGATGTTAATGTCGTATATCTGATTCACGTGCACGGTTACGATCATCGAGGTTTCCTTTGGGACATTGGTGTTCATGTCCCTATAGGAGACTACGATCCTGAATTCATAGTCGCTGGTCAGTGCGTCTTGAGGCGCTGTTATTGAGAGCGGCACTGATACGCTGCCGCCTGATGGAACCGTATTATTGGTGACGTTTATTGTGCGCGACCAGCCCGCAATGTTGGAAACGTCTATGGTCGGGGTTTCATTGACGTTGCCCGTGTTCTCTATGTAAAAGACGTAGTCCGCCGTACCGCCTGGATCCACAGACAATACCTCGGGGCTTCCGCCGCGGGACAGCGTGAGGAGGTTATCGACAAGAATTGTGGTGTTTGTGTAGACGGGATCGAATTTAAGTTTCGGAGTTGGGCTGGTATCTGCGTTTTTCACTATTACTCCCATCTTGTTGCCGGCTGTCGCACTAAGCGGTGCGGTAACCTCCAGCTTGATCTGCTTGGTTCCCTTTGCGCTTATCGGTATGCTGTCATAGCTCTTTAGTTCGATGCTTCCGTCAAATATTTTCGCTGTCCAGCCCTCGAATGCGCCGAGCGTGTCCAGGTTGATCGTTTCGTCAACGTTCCCGTCGTTCTTTATCGTGATCGTGTAGCTTGTAGTGCCGCCTCTCTTTATCAGGTGCTCGCTGTCAGTGCATGAGAGCGTTATCTTGTGCACTCCCACGATGGTAACGGTCGGCTGATCTGCTGTCCAGTTTATTTTTTTGTTGGGATCGTCCTTCGACTTTGCGGTTACTTTGACCCTCGCGAACTCGTCCGCGATTGCACTGATAGGCGTGTATACTGTAAGAGTGACTTTTGCGGTTTCCCTCTCGTATACAATGCCGGTTAGGTTTGTGCTCAATGCAACAGACCAGCCCGGCGGGGCGCTCATCTGCGCAAACAGTTCGTACTGGTCCTGGACATTTCCTATGTTCGTTATGTTTATTACGAAATCCGCGCTTTCGCCTGGTTTTACGATCAGCTCCAGCGGGCTTGCAGTGACTGTCATGTCGTATACCTTGGCCTTCTTTACTGTGGTGACCGTGGTTATTGTGGATGATTTGGTGTGGTCCTTGCCCGAGGTGCCTCTTACCGCTATGTTGAAGGTTCCTTCGGAGTCCTTTGTTGTTTTAATGGTCAGAACTACGGTGGCCGTCTGCCCGGCTGTGAGCTGCAATTTTGTAGTGCTCAGGGAAACGCTCCAGGATGACGGGATGTTGGACTGAAGTATTTCCAACGTTATTGTGTCCTTGTTCTCCTTGTCGTTTCCTGTGTTTGTCACGTAAATTATGTAGTTGGTTGTTGCTCCCTGGGCGATCGTGCTTGCGGTTGGGTTTGCGGTGAGAGAGACGCCGTATGTTATTACTACGTCTACTGTCCGATTTACTGCTGAGGCCAACCACTTGACTATGTTTAGCCCGAAGAGTTTGTTGTTGCTGTCTTCCAAATCTAAAGTTCCGTCGAAATCTGAATCGTAACAGTTATCCAAAAAGTTAGAGTCGCCTACCATTACAACTCCGCCTCCGTATCTCGGATTCCCGTTTGCATCCACGCCTTTCTTATGCTTGAATGCGACGGCCGACGGGCAGTTTGGTGGCGATGACGTGGCGTAGCCTACAAGCAATTTTGAAGCCCATGTGGGATAGTTTTGGATGATGTTTGTGGAGTAGAATTCCGTTCTAGTCACACCGGCATTTATGACCTGATTTATGCTGTCTGTCTTTTTTATGGCATCACCAGTAAAGACTATAAACGAGTCGTCCGTAGTGATTGTCGGAGGTATGAATTCTTTAGTGCAATGGTATTTATCCTTCATATAAACGCTTCCCAGACTCGCGCCAAATTTCATAGCGATTTGATTCACAGCCCCCCCATATACCCCGAACTCTCCGATTATGAGTACTGAACCGCCGCTGTTCACAAAGTTGTAAATTGCGTTAATCTCACTGACTGTGTACTGCCCCTCGTCTGCCCGTGCTATGACCAGGACATCCACCTTGTTGTTCTCAAGGATTTGTGTTGTTACTGTTTGTCCGGTATTTAACGTAACCATATTGAATCCCGCGCCAACCATGGCGTTTCCAAACCGCGAGTATCCGCCCTGCCTCGGAGATTTCTCCTCAAACGCCTCCTGCTGGGCAAGAGTAGCTACCTGATTACTCGGACTCATAGTGTACAAAGGGATATGGGCATCGTCCCACATCACAGTAAATTTTGCCTTAGACTTGGTAGAAGATTCGTTGACTATAGATTGTTCTATGTTTGCATCTGCGGGGTTGGCATCGACCATTGGTATAATCGGTATGAAAAGAACAGCTACTATAATACAAACCAATATGATGTTTGATTTCAATTTGCTACCCCAGTATTGTTTGATATGCCTCGCATCAGTTTGTGAAAATCTAGGAAGGTACTAATTCATACCTATTTAAACTCACATATATAACAATTTTGAAACAATGATTGAAAATTGAATAATGTTGTTTGTAGTGGAAATGAAGCTAACATCCATACTAAGTGGTTAGCGCCTTCTTTTCTGCAATTCTGGAAGAACTTTTACTTTCCTCCCCTCAATTTTTAGGCGCCCTTCCGCAAACAACTGGATTGCCTTTGGCAGTATTTTATGCTCTTCCTTTAGTATCCTTTTTCTAAGTGTTTCGATGGTATCGCATTCTATAACAGACACTGCCTTCTGAATGATTATGGGGCCAGTGTCCACACCGTTATTCACAAAGTGCACAGTGCACCCAGATACCTTTACGCCGTGCTCGAACGCCTGTTTTTGTGCGTTGATTCCTGGAAACGATGGTAAGAGTGCAGGGTGGATGTTGATTATCCGCCCATAAAATTTTCTCACAAAAGGCGGGGTGAGTATCCTCATGTATCCAGCCAATACGATCAGATCCACTTTGTACTTCATTACGATGTCTGTGATTTTCTTATCGTACTCTTCCTTCTTCTTCCCTTTAGGTTCCAGGTATATTGTCGGGATGTTGTTTCTCCTCGCACGCTCGAGCGCATAGGCATCGGCCCTGTCGCTTATGACAACCACTACACTAGCAGATATTTTTTTAGATTTAGAAGCGTCTATTATGGATTGTAAGTCCGTGCCGCTTCCAGATACAAGCACGCCTACCCTGATTTTCCTCATAACTATCGACACTTGAGATAGAGAAAACAAATGTGATATATAAACTATTTTAAACTACAATTGTAATCTAAAACTACAATTGTAATCTAAAATAAGAATTCCTAAAAAAATATATTGGAAAGAGACCGTTTTATAGTGAGATCTCTATCCCTAATTTGTCTGTAAGCTCTTTGTACCTGTTTCGTATTGTTACCTCAGTAACGCCCGCAACCTCAGCAACTTCCCTCTGTGTTTTCCGTTCGTTGGCCTGAATCGACGCGATGTATATCGCCGCCGCCGCTACTCCAGTAGGACCTCTGCCAGAGGTCAGTTCCTTTTCTGCGGCCTGCTTCAGGATGTCCATAGTCTTTGATTGAACGTCTCCGCTTAGTTTGAGTTCGCTACAAAATCTCGATATATAGTCTTGTGGTGTTGTAGGCATTAGTTTCAATTTTAATTCCCTTGTCATAAATCTGTATGTGCGGCCGATTTCCTTTCTCCCGACCCTAGAAGTACCTGCTACTTCATCCAGAGTTCTTGGCACATCGCATTGGCGGCATGCTCCGTAGAGTGATGCGGCTACTACGCCTTCGATGCTCCTCCCGCGAATAAGGTTTTTCGTAACTGCCTTTCTATAAATCATTGCCGCGGTTTCCCTCACGTTTCTCGGCAAACCCATTCCGGATGCCATCCTGTCCAATTCGCTGAGGGCGAAGGCCAGGTTCCTCTCGGTTGCATTAGATACACGAATCCTTCTCTGCCATTTCCTCAAACGGTATAATTGGGCTCGGTTCCTTGTCGGGATGCTCTTTCCGTAAGAGTCCTTGTTCTTCCACCCTATCTCCGTAGACAAGCCCTTGTCGTGCAGTGTGTATGTCATTGGTGCACCGGTTCTTGCTCTTTTCTCACCCTGTTCCAAATCAAATGCCCTCCATTCGGGACCTTGATCTATAAAGTTGCTATCAATCACTAAGCCGCACTCCCCGCATACAAGTTCCCCCCGGTCATAATCCCTGATCAGGTGCCCCTTTTTGCACTCGGGACATTTCGTTGTTTCTTCCACCTTTTCGCTTCTATCTACCATTTTCTCACCGCACATATACTTCTTTTTCAATCAAATCGATTTGCGATCCTTTACAACCAGTAATCCTGATTATTAAATATGGTTCTTTTACAGGCCCAATGGTTTCTCTGACAACACCGATTAAATTGTTCTTCTTATCAAATACCTTTGAGCCGATACCCAATGCAACGTTTGTTTTCACAATTGCAACACTGTTGCTTGGGATGTTTTCTATCTTGCCAATGGATTTCATAATTCTTTGCTCTGTGGCGAAATGATTATTAAGGAGATAAAAGAATATACGATGTAATATATAAATATTTCGTTAAGTTTTTAGGTGGCTGCATATTTAAAATTACAAAGATACCGTGTCCAGATAGGGCGCAAATGCATTTACACGTTTGCCACGACTCTCCTGTTTTAGATACACAAAATCGCATAAAAATAGGAAGATAAGTTAGAAAGAATATGCCGACTGCAACAAATGATGTTTTAGAGGCACATATAAAACTAAAATTATCTAACAGAAATTATTTAGAGTGTGTATAGCATTGCGGTAGGCTATGAAAAAGCATATACTCAACACATTCACAGAACACGGAATTCTTCCACAGCCAGATGTTATAGAATACATCATGGCCATGAGTGATGCCACGTCATACGTAAGTTCCATATTTCAAAAAGGGCGCGAGTACCCCCTCTTCCTGACAATCAATTACCTGAAGGAGTTGGAGAAAGAGATCGCGGGAAAAAAAACAATTCCAGAGAAAAGCGAGATTAAACCGACCGTCGAGACCGCAATAGAAAACCCCACCCCCCAGGTAAAGATTCACGGGGGTTTTGGCGCATTTAAACCAATAGCGAGAGAATATGATGATGAAATTGAGATTATAAAGGATGTTACTAACATCTCAACAACAGAAGGCGAGCTGAAAGATTTCGTTCATTGTTTTAGTTCCAGATTTACAACAATCAAAAAGATGCTCAGACGCAGGGTGGAGCTAAGCGGCACGATACCGATCAAGGACGCGAAAAATTCCAAGAGTGCTGGCGAAATAAAAGTCATAGGCATCGTGGTTGACGTTAACAAAACAAAGAACGGACACAAAATCATAGAGTTAGAGGATGAAACTGATGTGTTGAAAATCCTGATTCCTAAAAACTCGCCGCTTGTAACCGACTGCGTATTGAAGGATGAAATTATCGGCGTCATAGGGAAAGTGAATAAAGAGCATACTGCAGACTCGTTGGTCATAGGGACAGAAATAATACGGCCGGATATTCCGATTTCAAAAGAGAACGCCAACCGGGCAGAGGTGGACATATCAGCGGCCTTCGTTTCGGATATCCATATAGGCAGCAACACATTTTTGACAAAACAGTGGGGCAAATTTATAAAATGGATTAACGGCCAGGTCACAACCGACAAGGATAAGGAATTTGTCGGAAAAATCAAGTATATAGTTATTCCCGGCGATGTTGTCGATGGTATAGGAGTGTATCCAAATCAAGAGGATGAGCTGAAGATAAAGGACATTTATGCCCAGTACGAAGAACTCGCAAAATATCTTGCAGAGATACCGGATTACATAAAGATGGTAATACTGCCAGGCAACCATGATGCCGTGAGATTGGCGGAGCCACAACCTGCATTTCCGTCCGAAATTACAAAATTGTTCGACTCGAGTATCATGTTTGTCGGCAACCCGTCGTACTTCACACTCCATAACGTAGAGGTGCTTGCATATCACGGCCGAAGCATGGACGACTTTATAACAACTATGTCTCCGAAACTCACCTACAGCAAACCCATAGATGCCATGAAGGAAATGCTGAAACGCCGCCACCTGGCACCGATATACGGCGGGAAAACATCAATCGCTCCCGAGCACGTAGATCACCTAGTTATCGAAAGAGTTCCGGATATATTCGTCACAGGGCACGTCCACGCTACAGGCATAGACGTTCACAGGGGAGTAACATTGATAAACGCCTCAGCATGGCAATCCCAGACAGCATACCAGAAGATGCTCAGTTTTAACCCTGATCCCGCAAAGGTGCCGATAATAAACCTGCATACAATGGGCAGGAGTATTGCTAACTTTTGATGGTGGTAAAACGTTCGAATCGATTGGGAGCGTTTTGTTTGTTACGGCGACAAGTTTTGGGTTTGCGGATGGAGATTTGGGGCATATTTCACCATGTTGATTGTCGAAGGTGGTAATATGATGGGGCAGATGTGTTGCTATCGTACGCGTCATTTATCTTTTGAAGAGAGGGACTTCGACCAGTTAGATAGTTCTCTTCGCACGATGTTTTCGAACTCAACTATATCCGGTACCCATTCTTCTAGAATACATATCGGGGGATTATGTCGATTCTCGTTAGTGTGTTTCAGTATCAAGCATTCTTTTCCTGGTTGAATAGTAACTCTTTCAATCGACAATATTTCTTCAAAAGGAAGATGTGTCTGCCTCGGACGCTTCCAATATGAAATAATTTGAACCCCGTCTTCTGTAATTCTAACGTTTGTTGTTTGTAGTTCACTAATTTCCTTTTCGTTGAGAATCAGTAGTAAAATCAGCGATACAGATGGGATTGTCAGGGCAGTTATACAAACGATAAAAATCCCCAAACCCGAATAATGAAACTGTAAAATTGAGAGAACGAAAAAGACTATCACGAAGAAGATTAGTCCAACCAGTATTATCGTGATTTTAATCTTCTCTTTTTTCGCATTCTTTATAGATTCTATGCGTTTTTTTTCCATTTCTGGTTGTGTTGCAGATTCATAAATAAATTTGGTTTTAATTGAAGGTTCTTGTTTTTCTATCATCAAAACATCACCCATAGCGATTTTTTCTAACCGCCGCCAAGCATCCATTTCCAAACAGGAAGAGCCTTTATTTTTTTGCCTTTGAGCTTTATATTCTCCTCCTGCTCCAATGTTAAGATCAAGCCCTCCTTTAACTTAAACTTATCCATGGCGTCCAGCAGGCCGTCGACCTCTCTTTCCCTATTGGTTTCGTTTAAGGTGCAGCAGACCTGCACTGCCCCGCTGATCTTTGCCCCGTCTTTAACCAAGAAGTCGCACTCGTTCTTATCTGAGTAATAGTACACTTCCTTGTTTCTTCTTTTTAATTCTATGAAGACAACATTTTCCAAAATTCTCCCCCTGTCTGCCGAGAAATTCAAACCTATAATCCTATTGAAGACAGTGTCGATGAGATATATCTTTTTTGGTGAATTCAGCTGTCTTCTTACTGAAAAATCGAATTTTTGCAATTCAAAAAACAGATAAGAATTGCTCAAATAGGAGATATACTCTTTCACAGTTATGGAGTTGGCCAGTCCAAGATGTTTTTTGAGCGAATTATAAGTGAACAGCGAGGAAACATTTGTGGTAAGTATGTTTACCAGCTCTTTGATTAATTTCTGCCTCCTAATCGAGTACCTAGCGATGATATCCCTGTAAAGGATATTTTCGTAGATTGTTTTTACATAATCATTGTCTTTATTTTTTAAATACTCTGGCAAACCGCCGTCAGAGAGATATTCTTCGAACAATTTTATCAATTTTACCTTTTTTTCTGCAACATAAAACCATTCTTTTTCGGGTTTAATTTTCTTAAAATTGAGATACTCGACAAAAGAAAAAGGATACACCTCGAAAGATTTGTATCGCCCGGTTAATCTTGTGCCGAGTTCCTTGCTGAGAAGAGATGCGTTTGAACCTGTGATTATTATTTTCTTGCCCTGATCCTGCAGTCTTCTTACGAAAGTCTCGAACTTCTCTACGTTCTGTATTTCGTCAAAAAAATATATTTTTGGATTGCCATAGATTTCTATAAGAACCTCGTTTAATTGTTCGAAGTTCTGTGCGTTAAAACCTATAAATCGCTCATCTTCAAAATTTACATAACAGCAATCGGTTTTATTTTGCATTATTTGTCTTAATAATGTCGATTTGCCGCTCCGCCTTATTCCAGTAAGTATTATTATCCTGTTATCTTTAAACCAATTTAATATTTCGTCTAGTATCTCTCTTTTTACGGTTTCTTCCATCGGAAAACTTGCGTTCTTCTGCTGAAAAACTATCTGCCTTAAAATTTCTTTATCAGACATGCTAATCAGTAATTAGTATAAACATATAAATGTTTTCATTAGTAATTAGCACTATTTTCATCTGGACTAACCCAGTATATAAGCTGTTCCAGGTGTCGAGTTTATTATTTGACAACAAAAATGAAACAAGACATGATCCTCATGCTATCGCCGTTTTTTCGAATATGACCTGGCAAATACGCCAACAACAACCAGGACACCGACGACGCAATACCAGGAAACAAATGGCACGAAACTTTTTTCTCTGGTTACGTCTTTTTTCTCTTTCGTTGTCTCGTTTATAGTAATTTTGAGCGTGTCTGTACTGGCTCCACCATTCATATCGTTTACCTTCAACGTAACGTTATAACTTCCGCTTTTGTTGTATGCGTGTGTTGCTTGAACGCCGTGACTAGTGGCCCCATCGCCGAAATCCCATGTGTAAATTAACGTGCTTTTGTCCGAATCCGCATCCGTAGAATTGCTTCCATCGAAATATACTAACTCGCCGGTATTTGCGGTTGTGTATTTGTTTTCGATTTTTGCGATTGGGTTGTCGTTCACTATCAATATTGTAGCGGAAGATTGGTTGCTTTCTATTCCAGTGGAATCTTTTACTTTAAGAGATATAGGATAGCTTCCCGGCCAGTAATACCTGTGGTTTACCTTTGATTCGTTTGTCCAATCCGAAGTGAGGCTGTCCCCAAAGTCGTAATAGTATGATAATGAATCCGCCCCTGTAGACAATGTGCCGTCGATAGCCGCATCCTCGTTTACGTGGGCAGTAGATGGGATTTTAATAACGGCGCACGGTATTCCATGAACATATATTACGCCGTCCACTTCATTGTTATTTTCATCTCTGTCATTTATTGTTTTGGTTGGGTCAATAATTAATTTTATGTAATATCTGCCAGTCGCTAGTGTTAGTTTTATAGGAATTTCTACGGAGTTTTGCTGGGATAGATTATATAGAGTGAAGTTGCAGTTTGACTCGTTATTTAGACTCATCATTATTGGCACGCTAGATACAGTTCGACTTCCGTTGAGAGAAACGATTATAGTTACATTGAAGCTCTCGCTCTCTTTCAAATAACCTGCGGGTATCGTAAAGTTAGAAATCATAATGTCTACCCTTTCGTCGATAGTTATTGTTATGTCCCTGTTCCTATCGACTGCTACGCTCGAAGAACTTGTTGTATCGTTCTTTGAAACCTTAACAATATACGGAGTGTAGACTTTGGTCGTGTTGTTATTCAGATACTCTAACTGTGTTAAGGTTATGTTAGCATCCTTTTTGTCAGTTCCTGCGAATCTTCCATCGGTGTTTGTGGTCCCGGACCATACTATGTTTCCAAAAACATCTTTGATTTCTACAATCGCATCGGCAACACTGTTATTGTTATAATCTACTACCTTTCCCATAATAACCCAATTTTCGGAAAACAAACCGTGTTGCGTACTGAGATTTCCTGTGAAATTGTTATAACCAAAGTCGACAATGCTGCTTACGGCGTATATATCCCAGACTGCATTATTCAAAAATGCATTCTCGGTGATGTTTACGGATGAATTTTTCAGGATTATTCCATAGTCGTTGTTTCCGATCGTATTTCCAAAAATAACAGATGACGAATTCAGGAGTTTTATCCCGATAGTGTTGTTAAAAATGTAATTGTTTGTGATTGCGGGAGAAGAGGATTCGGAATAAATAGCGATTCCGCTGCAGTTATAAATTGTATTGTTGGAGATGGTAACGTTGTTCGAGAAAATTCGTATTTCGCTAAAACCATCAATTTCGCAAGAATCTATGACCGAGTTGCCATAAATGTCAAAATAGTAGCAACTGTTGCCTGCATTTGTAATCCTGCTCGATCGGATCTCCAATGTTCCTCCCTGTTTCACATCAATGCCGATAGTCTTGTTGCCGGTTGAATTTAAGACGACGGTAGAGTTGCTTATAACAATCGTCCCCCCCGCGGTGATGCTCCCATTCAGTATTATCGTTTCATTGGCAAACACGGATGTGGAATTCTTTTGTACCGACAGGTTCGTTAAGTTTTTGAACGCCTTGTAAACCACTATCGATATGCTCGCTAAGTTGTTTTCATAATTGCTCTCGTTCTCAGCACATTCGGCCCTGACAAAAAGATCGTGCCTTCCAGTAGCCCCCGTCCAATTTACACTTATGTTGATTGTTTCTTTGCCATTAATCTGAGAGACCGACTTGTTAATAACTTGGGTACTATTAGACGGGCTTCCGTCGAAAAGACGGATTAACACGGATGTGGCGTTTACCCATCCGTTGTTTACTATCGTAGCAGTGATAGTAATATTGTCTCCCTCCACGGCTACAGATGATGGGTATTTTGCATTTATTGATGTAACCGCCAAATCTGGACGTTTTGAACTTATCTTGAGCTCTTTGGTTTCGGATGTATTTACATTACCAAAAATATCCGTAGCGACAATTCTATAGTATATTGTGTCGCTTCCACGGAACTGCCCAAGATCTGCAGTGTAGGTGTTGTTTCTTACAGTCATATCCACTGGTTTTTCGCTGCCGTTATTCACATTATACCACAGAGTCACAGAAGAAATTGCAGTCTCGTCGCTTATATTGCTGCACATCGTTAAATTGTCCATATCAGTTGGTGCGTTTGGCACAGCATATATTGTGTCCATATCTGGTGCATCAATATCGGATATTATTGCGTGCCAGTCCGTAAATGACAGCTCTACATTTGGCGTAGCACCGATAGCATAATATGACGCCTCTATCGGAGAGTTTGCCGGGTTATCTATCGAAATTACTACTCTTGTATTGTCAAGATTTGTGGTAAAGTTCCATGTTGGATCGAAGAAGTACCATCCGTATCCGGGAACGTATGCAGTGACCCATGCATGCCCGATGTTAACATAACCGCCGACCCTGAACGCAGGTATGCCAGCTATTCTGAGCATATCAATGGTTAAATCGCTGTATTCTTCACAATCCCCGATTCTGCTGCTGTACGCCCATTCCGCACCGTGCCTATCGGCGTATACGTGGTATGTCAGATAAGTGTAAACAAATTTAGAGATGTTCGTTATCTTTTCCAATGCCGTCGTAGAATTTTGACTTATCTCGATCGCTTTGTTCCTGATCGCGGAGATATTTTGCCAGTATGTGCTGTTCGAAGAGGTATATTCCAGTAATTGTGAAGGCACGCTTCCGCTCCCGTTAATTCCTTCTTGTATAATGTTCTCGACTCTCATTACAGATGCTATGCTTATTTTCCTCTGAGCGCCGGGAGCTAAACTGAAATTATAGAGAAGGAATTTATTCTGAAACGGAGTATTGCCAAGTGTAGAACAGAGTGTTGCATTCGGTGTTGGCGTAATCGTATAACTGATAATCGTTTGAGATGCTACGTCTACGGGCGAAATAATGGTAGCGTTTACAAATGCCGTACTGGAACCGGCATTTGTTATCGTGTAATTGTATTCCAACTTGTGAAGTGTCACTTTTGGTGTGTATTGGACAGAGAGTTGAAGGTCGGAAGTGTTTGTTCTGTTATAATATTCGTTGAAGGATGGCGCCATCTTTATTATGTCGATATCGTGTTTCGTGGCACGAATAGTAAGATTCTCCGTTGCGGATATGCTGTCGCTAAAACTGTATATCCCATTAGTGAGAGTTGCCGGAATGTTGTATTCGCGAGTGACAGTAGTGGTTTCGCCGTCGTTTAGTTGGCTTCTCAAATACCAGGTAAGCAAGTTGTTTTGATATGTGAAATTCAACGAGCCTACATCGTCGTAAATTGTTATATTTCTAGCATTCTCCAGTGGATATACGGATTGCGAGACAAGGTAATGCCCGGCATAATTGTAAGTTTCTGTAACCGTGGTGTTAACATGAACATACCCCATATAAAAATCATATTTGGCTATGATAGAGCGGTAAATGATGCTGTTTTCCCGACTTTTCGTAGTAGATGTTTGTTCTTCTATGTGCTTACTGAACATTGACTCGGGTGTGTAATCATTCTCCGTGATTCTTTGTTCTGTTGCATTTGTAGTGTGTGTTATTATTAGAACGACTACAGAAAAAAAGAGGCACATGACAAGTGCACATAACAGTTTCCTGTTCTTGAGTATTCTAACCGATGGTTTAAAATTCATAAATCGACCTCTGCCTCCCGTTGAAATAATTTATACCCCCTATATATAATTACCCCTACCAACATTGAATAAACGGTGCAATAGAAAATTATATCTATCAATCGGCATTACAATATTGAGGGAGAACGACGAACATGAATAAATTACCGCTGACAATAATCATCGCTATACCGCTTCTCGTGCTTGCAGTCAGCGGGTGCATTCAAAGCGGCGAAGTCAAACCGACAGAAATTTTGATTAAACAAGGGAGTTTCGTTAAAATAGACTATACTGGAAAATTTACGGATGGAAGAGTTTTTGATACCTCTAGAGAGGGTATTGCAAAGGATACATCCATAAACAAATCAGCAACATTTACGCTTCGGGACGCTTACGAACCTTTGAATGTCTACATGGGCAACCCGCCGGTTCCGCAGGAAAAATCCGATTACATCACAGTCATTAAAGGAATGGAAAAGGGATTGCTTGGCATGAAAGTTGGAGAAGCCAAAGTTATCATAATCGAACCGAAGGACGGATATGGGTTATCGCAATCGGAATTGATAAGAGCGATAAATAGAACGGAAACCGTTCCTGTGTTCGAGAATATGACGATTCAGACATTTGTAGATAATTACCAAACGGCACCTGTAGTGTACAAATCGATAAAGCATTATTTCTGGGGTTGGAATGCAACCATATACAATGTTGATGAGAATAAGAATATTGTCGTTGTAAGAAATGTTCCAGACAATAATGAAGACCTTTTTGTTTATCCTTGGAAAACTATAGTAACAAGCGTTTCCGACACCACTGGTCAGATACAAGTCAGACATCAACCGGATGCCAACACGATCTCAAAAACCATCCCGTATACTACATTTTTGCAGTATCATCCGTCGTTTAGCGACATTCCGGCACTTCAAGAAAAATATGGACAAGCCCAGCAGAGTAACCCCAACCCAGGTACAATTGCATATACCGACAACAGCATCCAGATAGATTTTAATATGGAAGTAACAGGCAAAACATTAATTTTCGATGTTACCGTACTTGAGATCACGTAGTGCCTGAATTGAGTTGAGGTTGGGGGCAAGTATTGAGTATTTGAACAAGTGCTTATTTCTTTTTTATTGGTTGCATCTGCTTCTTTCTCGAGTCTATCCTCTTTTTGTCCCTATCATCATCTTCAATGGTTAACTTATCCCTCTTTTTCTTATTCAGGACATAGACACCGATTATAATCACCAGGAATATGATGATTCCGGAATAGATGTAGAAATCTCTTGGAATCTCTTGTTGCATTACGTTCAGTGTCCTGTTTTGTTCTCCGCTGTAAACAGTATATTTGGAGGCATTATTGGGATCTATTACGACGGCCTTAATAATATGCTTTCCCGGTTTTACGTTGACTACCCAATCGATTGTGGCGACCAATGTGTTATTTGCCGTGTCCTTTGCTGACAGGTTTGAAATTGTTTGGGTGCCTATTTTCGTGGTGTCGACATAGAAATCTACCACTATATTTTCGGCATACACCCTGCCCACATTAGAAACAGTGGCGTTGATTGTAATAAGCTGGCTCTCCGTCGGGGCATCGTCGGATAGCTTAAGGCTTCCATCCAGTACTGTGATTTTTGAAATGTTCTTTGGAGATATCTCCACGAGGGGTGCCGTCAGGTTTATGGTCGCGTTGTTGCCAGACGCATCCGTAACTATCACGGAAATTGTTGGATGGTATTCGTCTATCGCACCTTTATCGTACGTGTGTGTTACTGTTCTATCCGTGCCATTGTCATATTTGTCGTCCCCAAACGACCAGTTATAGTATGCTATGCGCAGGATGGATGCATTTTTGTCGGATGTCGCGTTGGACAGCACGTCGTTCGCATAATATTCATCGAACGCCTCTGCAGCAAATGTAAGGTTTTCTCCTTCTGCGATATTTACTACCTCGCCGGTTTTATTGTTTACCAATATTTTCCCCACAGGAGGCGTTTTATCCGGTACGTCTAATGCCAACACAGACGTATTCTTATTGCCAGCTTTATCAATAACCGTAAGCGTGGCATTATAGAGACCAGGATATGTGTATGTATGGTTCATCAGCAGATCTGTGCCATTGTAGTAATTTTGTCCACTGTAGTTATCATTAAAGAACCAGTTATAATATTTAATACCGCCATCGAACATGTCGTTGTCTTGACTATCAGTAGCATTAAACCTGACTGTTTGATTCTCGATTGTTGTGCTGCATGCGGAGGTTGGTATTGTGCCATCAACCAATACCTGCTTAATTGTTGAATTGGTGCCGCCCGCGGTATCGTTTACGATTAGGGTGACGTTATAATATCCAGGTACAGTGAAAACGTGAGTGGTGGTGGATTTGTATTCTATATCCTGGTTTGTAGCATTAGAATATGTGTCGTTGAAAATCCATGTAAAATTCAAAGTAGAATAAGTTGTCACCGCATCAGAGGAGCCCATGTCGATAAAGGTTACGTTCACATTACTCGCAACTACCTCGGGTACCGAGAAATTCACTATAGTTGGTGGCGTATTTACTCCAATCGATATGTTATAGCCAGTTACGGTATCGATGTTTGATATTCTGCTCTCATATGTTTCCGGGAAACTTACTTGACTTATGATAGATTTGGTGAAGTTATACTCGTTCTGCGACGTATTTATTGCGGATGTATTAAACTTCATTGTAGTGTTCAGGTACATCGATTCGTTAGAAGATACCGGACCGACCGCATTTTGCAGAATAACAAAATAATCTACCAGCGCGTAGCTCACACCGTTTACCATAAACAATCTTTTTGATTCGTTGTACTTTGAGCCGGTAGCGTTTAACGAATCCGTGAAACTTTTAACTTCGGTATCGTTGAGATAACCGTTACCGTCGCCAAAATCGAGGTCTACCTGCAATCTTGGGTTATTTATGTTCGTCAATCTCTCTATTAAGCTATTGGGAGTTAATTTTCGGGATTCGTTCACATATACATTCAGCCAATCTGCAAAATCAATATTTGTTGTTCTTTCCTCAAACACATATGTCTCGACGTTTATGTTTGAAGTTATGCTGGCAGTAGTTATATTTACATCCGTGAAGAATCGCTTATATCCGGACTCCACAATCAATAAAAATTCCCCGGGATATGCCGGAATGCTGAAATAGAAACTCGATCCAGTCGAGTTGTTAGATACGATTCGCCCCTTATTCTTGTCGTACAAGAATGCGAAATTGTTTGTCACGGGTTCTTCGTCGTGGTATATGTATCCGCGCACGGCATATTGAGACACTGTCTTATTCAACGATACATTCAAGCTTGTATTCGCTGCTATGTCTATCATAGACGAGTTTGTAAAGAATCCAGGAGCTGTTACTTTGAAGGAAAATGTTCCCCCGAAAGTATCTGGAAATTCATAATATCCGGTCTGGTTTGTGGTTGTAGAAAAATAGCCACTGCCGTTTATTCCGTATATCTTATATATGTTATCTTTTAAGATAAGTGTAACTGTGGCATTAGCTACTGGCAGCGCATCTGAAATATTGGTAACACTTCCGCTGAGTGTGAAAAAGGTTCCGATTTTTCCCAAATTTATGTTTAATTTTTGCGTAGTGCCTTCTGTAATAAATATAGTACTATGCGTATTGTTATCGAGATAACCTTTTTTTGTTGCGAGAAGCCCGTAATGCCCAGGTGATACGGATTTTATTTCGTAAATACCTCCAACGTTTGTAGTAGCAGATGTGCTTAGGTTTGTGTGGAGGTCATAAAGAACCACGGAGGCGTTCTCTACAGGTTCGCCTGCCATATCCTGCACTATTCCACGTATCGTTGTTTCCGTTTTACTTGCTGATGTTGGCTGATAAATAAAAATCGATGAAAACATCAGTACCAATGCTAAACCCCCGACTAGGGTCTTATTTATCGATCCCGTCCTCATATTTTCTCCTCCTTGTATTCTCCCATCCAGACTCATAGATAAGTGATGGTTTTGTTTCCCACTAAGGTAGTTCTCCCTTATATATTTTACTCGAATCTGGACGATTGTTAAAATTGCGGGGGATGTGGGCTGCGCGTTCGGGTTTCAACGTTCTATAATTTACCAGCCCCTCTCTTGTAATCTTTCTCCTTCGGGTATGGTGCTGATTTCAATACCCTTCATAGGAGTGCCCAGTCCCTTTGATACTTCTGCAAGTGTCGCTGGGTTATCAAAATAAGTAACGGCTTCTACAATTGCCTTTGCCATCTTTTTCGGGGTTTCAGATTTAAATATGCCAGACCCGACAAACACGCCGTCGCTCCCCAACTGCATCATTAAGGCGGCATCTGCCGGCGTTGCTATTCCGCCTGCCGCAAACGTTACAACTGGGAGACGCTGTAATTCCTTGACCTCTTTTAATAATGCAACGGATGTTCTCATCTCTTTTGCAATGGCTTCTAATTCGTCCTTGGTTTTATTCTTTAACTCTTTGATAGAATTCGTTATCAACCTCTGATGCCTGACCGCCTCAATTATATTACCAGTGCCTGCCTCCCCCTTAGTTCTAATCATCGCCGCTCCTTCGTCTATTCTTCTCAGTGCTTCATCAAGGCTCCTTGCACCACATACAAACGGCACCTTAAACTTGGTTTTATCGACATGGTAAAAAGGATCTGCAGGCGTAAGCACCTCGGATTCATCTATCGCATCCACGCCGAGCGATTCGAGTATCTGGGCTTCTACAAAATGCCCAATCCTGACTTTAGCCATTACCGGAATAGTCACGTTGTCCATAATCTCATTAATTTTAAGCGGGTCTGCCATTCTGGCAACGCCGCCCTGGGCCCTGATATCTGCAGGCACCCTTTCGAGCGCCATGACAGCCACAGCGCCAGCATCTTCAGCTATCCTTGCCTGTTCAGCATTGGTGACGTCCATAATGACGCCGCCCTTCTGCATTTTGGCAAAACCCCGCTTCAGCAGAACAGTTCCATGCTTGAATTTTGTAAGGTCGATGTTAACGCTCATCTTCTCTGACTCACAGATAAAGCGGGAGGTAATTAAAGTTTTTGCGATTTAAAAAATTGTGACCATTTAATCTTCTGTGATAACTTTCCTACTTTGTCGTGAGTAGATGCGTTGCGGCTACAAACAAGCGGCTTGCGCGATCATCGCCTTCTTTTTCTGTCACCATTGACAATCAGCGCGCACACCCCAAGCGCCGCGAACATCGCAGCGGTTTCGAACCCTGATAGGAACCCTTTCGACGTTTCTTTCTCCGGCTCGCTTGCCGTCGGTTTGTTCTCCACGCTTATTGTTATGAATTCTTCTTGGGAATATAGGGAGCCGTCATATGCCCTGACGGTTATGGTGTGATTTCCGTTCGATAATGTTGTCGTATCTAACGAGTGATTCCAGGACGTTTTGCCCGTAGCGTCTATCCAGCCAAAATTGTCTATCTTTATTTGAACCTTATCAATAGAAACGCCGTCTGAGGCCGTGCCTGTAACACTTATTGTTCCTTTGACCTTCTCAATAAATCGTGATGTTATTGCTACTGTTGGTGGATTGTTTGTGATTGGCGGCGTATAAGCTAAATTTACGCTGATTGTAATCTGTGCAATGTCTGTGGACGTTCCATTAATATTCCATGCCTTTACTTTATAGACATAGTTGCCGTCGGATTTGTTGGTGACAGCGTAGGTTGTGTTGGTGCCGTTGTATATTTCGACTCCATTTTCTTCGATGACGTATTTATCAACGTAGTCCGCGGTTGTCCAGTTAATAACATAGTTGCCGTCGGTGTCCGTGTATGGAATTGTTGTGATAGAAGGTGCGCCAGGCCAGGCTGGGAAATTCACTGTTATTATTATCGGCGTCGAATTCGCTGATGTACCATTAGCATTCCATGCCCTCACCTTGTAGGTGTAGGTACCATTTACCTTGCCGGTAAATGCCATTGTAATGTTTGTTCCATTATATACCAATATATCGTTCTCGTAGAGATTATACCGTTCTGCATAGTTAGACGAACTCCAATTAACAACATAAGTGCCGTCCGTATCCGTATATGGGGTTGTTATCGTTACTGGCGTATAAGGCAGATTTGGGGCGCCAGCTACACTTACTATCACTGTAACGGCTGAGCTGTATTCCGATGTGCCGTTGATATTCCACGCCTTTATTTTATAGACATAGTTGCTGTTGGGCTTATTGCTAAACGCGTGGCTAAGAGACGTGCCGTTATAAATATCGATATCGTTTTCGTAAAGCAGATAACTGGCGGCGTAAGCCGAAGATGTCCAATTGATGGAATAATTGCCGTCGGTGTCTGTGCAGGGTGTTGTTGTGATTGTTGGTATGGATGGTGGGTTTGATTGAATTACTGGGATGTTCACTGTGATTATTACCTCGGAGCTGTTTGTGGACGTTCCGTTAGTGTTCCACGCCTGTATTTTGTAGGTGTAAGTGCCGTTGGGTTTTGTGAACGCTCTCGTCAAAGCTGTTCCATTGTATATTTCTATGCCGTTCTCGTAGAGTATATAATTCGTAGCGTAATCTGATGCTGTCCAGTTGATTAAGTATGCACCGTCTGTGTCTGTGTACGCATTTGTCGTGATTGACGGCACAGAAGGCAGGTTTGTCGCGACTGCGGAAATGCTCACTGTGATTGTTACCTCCGTGCTGTTTGCTGATGTTCCGTTTGCGTTCCATGCCTTTACTTTGTAGGCATAGGTGCCGCTGGATTTGTTGGAAAGTGAATAGCTGAGTTCAGTGCCGTTGTAAACCTGAGTGCCGTTCTCGTATAGGATGTACCTCTCAACATAATTTGATGCGGTCCAGTTGATTGTGTAGTTGCCGTCCGTGTCCGTATAAGGAACTGTTGTAATCGTTTGTGTGTACGGCAGATTGGGAGCAGTCGGTACGCTTACTATGATGGTAACCTCTAGGCTGTACGACGAACTTCCGTTAATGTTCCATGCATTTACTTTATAGATATAATTGGTGTTGGATTTATTTGTGAATGCCTTTGTGAGCAGCGTTCCGTTATAAATCTCTACGTTATTTTCATATAAAATATAACTGGGGGCATAATTCGATGCTGTCCAGTTGATTGTGTAATTGCCATCGGTATCTGTATATGCAGTTGTTGTTATCGAAGGTGCGGACGGAATCTTTGCTATGTCCACGATTATCGCGACCGGTGTGCTGTTGGCGGATGTTCCGTTAATATTCCATGCCTTGACTGTGTGTGTGTAATTGCCGTCGGGTTTGTTCGTGAACGCGTATGTTCGGCTTGTGTTGGTTCCGTTGAATATTTGGACGCCGTTTTCATAGATGATGTAGTTTGTGACGTAATTTGAGGCAGTCCAGTTGATGTTGTAATTACCGTCTGTGTCTGTGTATTGCAGAGTGGTTATGCTTGGCGTTTCCGGCAGGTTGGCGGGGAATGGCCAGATTGCCCAAGGCGTGAATGGGGTGCCGTCTGTGATGTTGTCGCCTGTACCGCTCGGGTTGCTTGCAGCATTATACGGTCCGCTCGCATCGCCCCACCAGTTGTTGAGAGCGGTGTTGTCTGTGCCCGAATACCGATACAAACCCCATTGCTTGTTGCCGTATATGTTGTTAGATGTGATTATGTTGTTGTTTGAGCTGTAGTAGAGATAGATGCCGCTACTGCAGTTCGAGACAGTGTTGGAGGTGATATTATTGTTTGAGCAGTATTCGAGATAGATGCCGTAACTACTGTGGTTCGAGACAGTGTTGGAGGTGATGTTGTTGTTTGAGCCGTAGCCGAGATAGATGCCCTTACTGCTGTTCGCGAGCGTGTTGGAGGTGATGTTGTTGTAGTTTGAGTTGGAGCCGATATAGATGCCGTAATTACTGCTGTTCGCGAGCGTGTTGGACGTAAGGTTGTTGTTTGTACCGTACATGAGATAGATGCCGTAATCACCGCAGTTTGAGATGGCGTTGGAGCTGATGCTGTTGTTTGAGATGGTGCTGAGATAGATGCCGCTACTGCAGTTCGCGAGCGTGTTGGACGTGATGTTGTTTTTTGAGCCGTACTCGAGATAGATGCCGTAATAACTGCTGTTCGTGACAGTGTTGGAGCTGATGTTATTGTTGTTTGAGCTGGAAGAGAGATATATGCCTCTACTACAGTTCGCGAGCGTGTTGGATGTGATGTTGTTGTTTGAACTGGAATAGAGATTGATGCCGTAATAACTGCTGTTCGTGACAGTGTTGGATGAGATGTTGTTGTTATTTGAGCTGGTGTAGAGATAGATGCCGTAACTGCAGTTCGCGACAGTGTTCCCGGTGATGTTGCTATTTGAGCTGGAGGAACGGATGCCGTAGTAGAACTTATCTATCTTTAAGTTGCTTATATTTACATAATTCGCAGTAGGATAGATTCCCCTGGAGTCGGAGGCGTTAGTTCCTTTGATTATCGTACTTTGGTTGCTCTCGCCCACCAAATTGATGCGTTTTGAGATTGTAACCGCTTCATTATACGTTCCGTTGTAAACATATACCGTGTCCCCCGCGCTTGCCGCGTTTATCCCCGCCCATATCGTCGCATAATCTCTTCCACCAGAGTCGTCCACCGTTATCGTTGCCCCACACACTTTACCTGTAGAAATAAACACAGTCGCCGCTACAAGTATGCTCAAAAATACGAACATTCCCCATAAAACAATCCTTGTTTTATTCATAGAAATTCACCTGCGATAGCTATGATATGACTACACGTATATAAATGCCATTTGGGGAAGATTTGAGTGACCGTTCAATCTTCTGTGATAACTTTCCTACTTTGTCGTGAGTAGATGCGCTGCGGCTACAAACAAGCGGCTTCGCGCTTCATCGCCTTCTTTTTCTGTTACCGTTAACAATCAGCGCGTACAATCCAATCATAGCAAACATCGAAACGGCTTCGAATCCAGGTGTAAACCCTTTCTTCTGCACCTCTTTCTTCGGCTCGCTTGCCGCCTGCTTGTTCTCCACAGTGATTGTGACCGATGCGCTCCAGCTTGATACCCCGTTCGCGTTCCACGCCCGTACGCGGTAAACGTAAGTACCGTTTGATTTGCCAGTAAATGAATATGTAAGCGCTGTCCCGTTGTATACTTCTATATCATTCTCTTCAAGAATGTATTTATCCGCGTAAACAGACGCTGTCCAGTTGATTGTGTAATTGCCATCGCTGTCTGTATAAGATGTTGTTGCGATCGATGGTGCGGACGGCAGGTTCGGTTGAATTGCTAAAATGCTCACGGTGACTGTTATCTCTGTGCTGTTGGCTGATGTTCCGTTCTCGTTCCATGCCGCTACTTTGTATCTGTAGGTGCCGTTTGGTATGTTGACGCTCGGTAAATACGTGTATGTTGTATTGGCTATCTGCACGTCGTTCTTGTAGAGGATGTAACCGGCAGCATAAGCTGAGGAGGTCCAGTTGATCGTGTAGTTGCCGTCCGTGCTCGTGTAGTTTGTTGTTGTGATTGAAGGGGTGGAAGGTAAGTTGATTGCAATTGCTGGAATGCTTACGGTGACTGTTATCTCGGAGCTGTTGGCTGATGTTCCGTTCTCGTTCCATGCCGCTACTTTGTATCTGTAGGTGCCGTTTGGTATGTTGACGCTCGGTAAATACGTGTATGTTGTATTGGCTATCTGCACGTCGTTCTTGTAGAGGATGTAACCGGCAGCATAAGCTGAGGAGGTCCAGTTGATCGTGTAGTTGCCGTCCGTGCTCGTGTAGTTTGTTGTTGTGATTGAAGGGGTGGAAGGTAAGTTGATTGCAATTGCTGGAATGCTTACGGTGACTGTTATCTCGGAGCTGTTTGCTGACGTTCCGTTGGCGTTCCATGCCGCTACTTTGTATCTGTAGGTGCCGTTCGGTATGTTGACGCTCGGTAAATACGTGTATGTTGTATTGGCTATCTGCGCGTCGTTCTTGTAGAGGATGTAGCCGGCGGCATAAGCTGTGGATGTCCAGTTGATCGTGTAGTTGCCGTCCGTGCTCGTGTAGTTTAATGTTGTTATTGTCGGCGTTCCTGGGAGGTTAGGTCCCGGATGGCTTACTATGATCGTTACCTCGCTACTGTTCGCAGATGTTCCGTTCTCGTTCCATGCCGCTACTTTGTATCTGTAGGTGCCGTTTGGTATGTTGACGCTCGGTAAATACGTGTATGTTGTATTGGCTATCTGCGCGTCGTTCTTGTAGAGGATGTAGCCGGCGGCATAAGCTGTGGATGTCCAGTTGATGCTGTAGTTGCCGTCCGTGCTCGTGTAGTTTGTTGTTGTGATTGAAGGGGTGGAAGGTAAGTTGATTGCAATTGCTGGAATGCTTACGGTGACTGTTATCTCGGAGCTGTTTGCTGACGTTCCGTTGGCGTTCCATGCCGCTACTTTGTATCTGTAGGTGCCGTTCGGTATGTTGACGCTCGGTAAATATGTGTATGTTGTATTGGCTATCTGCGCGTCGTTCTTGTAGAGGATGTAGCTGGTGGCATAAGCTGAGGATGTCCAGTTGACCGAGTAGTTGCCGTCCGTGTTTGTGTACGAAACTGTTGTAATGGTTGGCGTGTATGGTAAGTTCGGGGCGCCGGGCACGTTTACTATGATATTAACTTCTGAGCTGTACGCCGAGCTGCCGTTTGCGTTCCATGCTTTTACTTTATAGATGTAATTGCTGTTAGACTTGTTTGTGAACGCCATTCTGAACAGCGTTCCGTTATAGACCTCTATGTTGTTTTCATATAGGATATAACTGCTGGCATAATCAGACGCAGTCCAGTTGATTGAGTAGTTGCCGCCGGTGTCCGTGTATGCGGTTGTTGTGATGGAGGGGGCAGACGGAAGCTTTGCGATGTCTATAATTATCGCGACCGATGTGCTGTTGGCGGATGTTCCATTGGCGTTCCATGCCGCTACTATGTATGTGTAGGTACCGTCGGGTTTGTTCGTGAATGAGTAAGACAGTGTCGTGTTTGTTCCGTTGAATATCTGGACGTCGTTTTCGTATATTATGTAGTTCGTGACATAATTCGATGCCGTCCAGTTGATTGAGTAGTTGGCGGTAGTGTCTGTGTAGGCAACTGTCGTTATTGACGGCGCAGACGGCATGTTTGTTACGATTGCTGGAATGCTCACGGTGACTGTTATCTCTGTACTGTTTGCGGACGTGCCGTTTGTATTCCACGATTTGATCTTGTAAGCATAGGTGCCATTGGATTTGCCGGTGAATGCGTACGACAATGTCGTGTTGGTTGCGTTGAATATCTGGATGCCGTTTTCGTAGATGATATAGTTCGTGGCGTAATTTGATGATGTCCAGTTGATTGAGTAGTTACCGTCGATGTCCGTGTATGAAACTGTTGTGATTGAGGGCACGGATGGCAGGTTTGCTGTGATTGCAGGTATGCTCACCGTGACAGACACTTCAGTGCTGTTAGCGGATGTGCCGTTAATGTTCCAGGTGGCCACTTTGTATGTGTACGTCCCGTTGGATTTGTCTGTAAATGCATAGGTGTATGTTGTGTTGGTTCCGTTGTATATTTGGGTGCCGTTTTCATAGATGATGTAGTTCGCGGCGTAATTTGATGCTGTCCAGTTGATGGCGTAGGCACCGTCTGTATTCGTGTACGCGGTTGTTGTTATTGAGGGCGTTGACGGAAGCTTTGCTATGTCTACAATTATCGCGACCGATGTGCTGTTCGCGGATGTTCCATTGGCGTTCCATGCCGCTGCTAAATATGTGTAGGTGCCGTCGGGTTTATTCGTGAATGCGTATGATAATGTTGTGTTAGTTCCGTTGTATATTTGGGTTCCGTTTTCGTAGATGACGTAATTTGTAACGTAGTTTGAGGTGGACCAATTTATTGAGTAACTGGCGTCCGTGTCTGTGTACGCGGTTGTTGTTATTGAGGGCGTTGACGGAAGCTTTGCTATGTCTACAATTATCGCGACCGATGTGCTGTTCGCGGATGTTCCATTGGCGTTCCATGCCGCTGCTATATATGTGTAAGTGCCGTCGGGTTTGTTCGTGAATGAGTAAGACAGTGTCGTGTTTGTTCCGTTGAATATCTGGACGTCGTTTTCATAGATGATGTAATTTGTGGCGTAATTTGATGCGGTCCAGTTGATTGAATAGTTTGCATCGGTGTCCGTGTACGCGGTTGTTGTTATCGAGGATACGGACGGAAGCTTTGGGATGTCCACGATTATCGCAACAGATGTGCTGTTGGCGGATGTGCCGTTAATATTCCATGCCTTGACTGCATAGGTGTAAGTGCCGTCTAGTTTGTTCGTGAATGCGTATGATAGGGTTGTGTTGGTTCCGTTGAATATTTCTGCCCCGTTTTCGTAGATGACGTAGTTTGTGACGTAATTTGATGCGGTCCAGTTGATCGAGTAGTTTGCGTCCGTATCAGTGTATGCGGTTGTTGTTATTGACGGCGCGGACGGAAACATTGCTATGTCCACGATTATCGCGACTGACGTGCTGTTGGCTGATGTTCCGTTGGCGTTCCATGCCGCTACTATATATGTGTAGGTGCCGTCTAATTTGTTCGTGAATGCGTAAGTGCGTATTGTGTTGGTTCCGTTGTATATTGCAGCTCCATTTTCATAGATTATGTAGTTTGTAACGTAATTTGATGCGCTCCAGTTGATTGTGTAGTTGCCGTCCGTGTCTGTGTAAGCAACTGTTGTTATTGAAGGCGCCGACGGAAGCGTTGGGAAAGTACCGTCTGAATATACTATTTGGGCGTAGATGTCATAATTGCTGCTGCGTGAGTCCTTCCATGTAATGATCGCACCGCCCGAGCCGTCGCTGACTAGCTGCGGACTGGATTGCTCCGCGCTTGCCGTGGATATTGCCACGCCGTCTGCTGTCCACTGCACGGTGCCTGCCGAATTGATGCGCTGGGCATAAACGTCATAATCGCTACTGCTGCGGTAGTCCTCCCATGTAATAATCGCGCTGCCCGAGCCGTCGCTGACTATCTGCGGACTGGATTGACCACCAGTTACCGCGCATATCACCGTGCCGTTTGCCGTCCACTGCACGGCACCTGTCGAATTGATGCGTTGTGCATAGATGGCACTAGGGCCGCTGCGGTAGTCCTGCCATGTAATAATCGCGCCGCCCAAGCCGTCGCTGGCTATCTGCGGATTGTATTTATCACCACTTGCCGTGGATATTGCCACACCGTTTGCTGTCCACTGCACAGTACCCGCCGAATTGATACGCTGTGCATAGATGTTATAAAGGCTGCGTTCGTCCTTCCATGTAATGATCGCGCCGCCCAAGCCGTCGCTGGCTAGCTGCGGACCGGATTGGATACCAGTTGCCGCGCATATTGCCGTACCGTTTGCTGTCCACTGCACAGCGCCTGTCGAATTAATACGCTGCGCATAGATGTCATAATTGCTGGCGCCGCGGTAGTCCTGCCATGTAATAATCGCGCCGCCCAAGCCGTCGCTGACTAGCTGCGGATATTGTTGATTATTAGTTGCCGTGGATATTGCCACGCCGTCTGCCGTCCATTGCACGGCGCCTGTAGAATTGATACGCTGCGCATAGATGTCATAATTGCTGGCGCCGCGGTAGTCCTGCCATGTAATAATCGCGCCGCCCAAGCCGTCGCTGACTAGCTGCGGATATTGTTGATTATTAGTTGCCGTGGATATTGCCACGCCGTCTGCCGTCCATTGCACGGCGCCTGTAGAATTGATACGCTGCGCATAGATGTCATAATTGCTGGCGCCGCGGTAGTCCTGCCATGTAATAATCGCGCCGCCCAAGCCGTCGCTGACTAGCTGC
>JBBABA010000003.1:0-255704 GCA_041657955.1 Thermoplasmata archaeon
TGAAAGGCACAACGAACGCAAGCGGCGTATTCCAGATACTCAACCTGACACCAGGATACTACCCGGTTGACGCTGCATACTTCGACTCAATAAAGAACTTTGAAATGAGAGCGCACAGGGAGTTCGGTGTAGCATGCGGACCAACACCAGGAATGGGTCCAGGCGCACCAACAGCCGGCGGATTCATAATGATGGAGGTTCTAGTCGAGGCACTGCACGCAGATGCAATCCCGAACGATGTAAAAGTCATAGTAAAGGACCAGGACGGAACACCGATAAACAACTCCAAGGTATTCTTCAACGGCAACCTGAAAGGCACAACGAACGCAAGCGGCATATTCCAGATACTCAACCTGACGCCAGGATACTACCCGGTTGACGCTGCATACTTCGACTCAATAAAGAACTTTGAAATGAGAGCGCACAGGGAGTTCGGCGTATCAGGCGGACCAACACCAGGAATGGGTCCAGGCGCACCAATGGCCGGCGGATTCATAATGATGGAGGTTCTAGTCGAGGCAAGAGATATTGATGGCATACCCAACGACGTAAAAGTCGTAGTGAAGGACCAGGACGGAACACCGGTAAATAACTCCAAGGTATTCTTCAAAGGCAACCTGAAGGGAACAACTGACGCAAACGGCACGTTCACCATCCGCAACTTGACTGCCGGATACTACCCGGTTGACGCTGCATACTTCGACTCAATAAAGAACTTTGAAATGAGAGCGCACAGGGAGTTTGGTGTAACAGGCGGAGCAGTCACTGGAACAGGTGCAACAGCAGGTGGGTTCATAATGATGGACACGCTCGTCCAAAACCTCGACAATGGAACCTTCTCCAACGATGTACAAATCATAGTAAAGGACCAGGACGGCAAGTTGTTGCAGGGCGCGAAAATCTTCGTGAATGGACAATATATAGGCACCACTGATGCAAACGGCAGCTACACGAGATACAATGTGCCGCCAGGATTCTATGTCGTGGACGCATCGTACTTCGACCCGACAAAGAACTTCGAACTTAAGGCACATAAGGAATTCGGTGCAGCTGGTGGCATTGCAGGCCCGACCGCAGGATTCCAAGCAGGCGGATTCATTACACTAGATGCCTTTGTCCAGAATTTGGACAATGGAACCTTCCCCAACGATGTACAAATCATAGTAAAGGACCAGGACGGCAAGTTGCTGCAGGGCGCAAAGTTGTTCGTTAATGGACAGTACCTAACTACTACCGATGCAAACGGCAGTTATATAAAATACAACGTAGCGCCAGGATTCTATGTCGTGGACGCATCGTACTTCGACCCGGCAAAGAACTTCGAACAGAAGGCACACAGAGAATTCGGTGCAGCTGGAGGTATTGCAGGTCCAGTAACCGGAGGCATTCAAGCAGCTGGATTCATCACAATGGAGACACTAGTATTGAATCTAGACAACGGAACGTTCCCGAATGACTTACAGGTATTCATTAAAGACCAAGATGGCGTGCCGATTAATAACGTCAAGATATTCTTCAACGGCAGATATGAAGGCACGACAAACGTAACCGGAGCTCTTACGAGAATGAATGTACCTGCGGGACGATTCGGTATCGATGCTGAATACTTCAACAATACATTGAACTTTGCCTTTAGAGCACATAAGGAAATTGAAAGCAAAGGTCAGGTAGGAGGCTTCATCATAATCGAAGCATTGGTTCAAAACCTAGACAACGGCACGTTCCCGAATGACATACAGGTAATGGTTAAAGACCAGAACAACATGCCTCTCAAGGATGCCAAGATATTCTTCAGCGGCAGGTACGAAGGCATGACAAACGAAACTGGAGCGTTTACGAGATACAATGTGCCTGCAGGAAAATTCGATGTTGGTGCTGAATATTTCGATGCAACATTGAATTATGCATTGAGAGCGCAGAAAATGATTGAAAGCCAAGGCCAGATAGGAGGATTCATCACCATACGCGCATACTTAATAGACGCAGATAACGATGGAATGAAGGATGATGTACAGGCAATGGTTAGCGACAACAACTACCTACCCGTAAATGGTGCCAAAATCTTCTTCAACGGCAGATATGAAGGAATGACAAATGATACTGGGTTCTTTACCAAGCTCAATATCCCACAAGGGAGATTCGGTATCGACACTGAATATCTCAACGCAACATTCAACTTTATATTCAGGGCGCATGCCGAAGTCGATAGTATGGGTGCGGTAGGCGGATTCATATATGTCAAAGCATACCTCATCGATGCGAACAACGATACAAGGAAAGACGACATACAGACTATCGTATACAGCGATAAGGATGAACCATTGGCCGGTGCCAAGGTATTCTTCAACGGCAGATATGAAGGCATTACAGACGCGAATGGCGGATATATAAAATACAATGCACCGTCAGGAAAATTCGGAGTGGATGCTCAGTACTTCAATGCCACATTGAACTTCGAACTCAGGGCGCACGCAGACATCGAAAGCCAGGGCAATAAGAGCGGATTCATATATACACATACATACCTCGTTGCTCTCGATGCCGACGGCATAAAGAACGACATACAGATTATAGTTTGTAACGAAACAGATATGCCCGTTGGTGGTGCTGAGATATACATCGGTCAACAGTTTGTTGGCAAGACAGAGAATGTCACGGGCATGTTCACCAAACACAACGTATCGTCTGGTAAATTCGAAGTAAATGCATTCTATTATGATGCAGAGCGCAACTTCAAGTTTAGGTCGTCTGAACCATTTGAATCAGCAGGTGAATATGGTTTCATCTACACCTTCTCACTTGTGTTGGATGCGGACGATGACGGCAAGAGAGATGACTTGAAGGTCGCGGCATATGATTGGACAGACCACCCACTAAAAGACGTCAGAATTTACGTGGATGGAGTGTATGTAGGCGCCACCAATGAGCTTGGTTGGTTATATCAATATAATGTGCACGATGGTAAATTCAAAGTGGACGCATACTGGAATAATATGACCTTGGTAGAACATGGTGTCGAACTGCGCTCTCATGAAGAATTCGAATCTGAGGGCAACATTGGCACGTTTATGTATATCGACATATTCGTCCTAGATGCCGACAGCGACGGCCTCAAGAACGACATCCAGGTGATAGCCTACAACGAGAGCGACATGCCATTCCCGGGAACAGAGATATACTTCGACGGAAAGTACGTCGGAACAACTGATGCAAACGGCTCTTTCATAAAGATTGGAGCAGGAAAAGGAGAATTCGATGTCGCCGCATTCCGTGGATACCTCAGATGCAACGAGAAATTCAAGTCTGAGGGACAAAACGCAACAGAGACGTTCTATATCTTTATAGAAGCCTTCGTTATGGCTTCGGATGCCGACAACCTCACGAACGATGCTAGGATAATGATGTTCGACAACAACGGCACTAGCTTTGCAGAAGCAGGAGTGGGAGTCTTCGTTGATGACAACTATGCAGGTGTAACAAATAGCACTGGTGAGATATATGTCTACAACATCACTGAGGGCGACCATGTGGCGAACCTCATATATATGAGAAATAACGTTGAATACAAAGCCGAAACAAAGTTCTATACGAAAGGAGTCGAAGGATACATCTATGCTGACGCCTTTATGTATAACGAGACCGGCGGAAATAACTCCAATGACATGAAGATGTTCATCTATGATGAGAACAAGACCTCGCTCGACAACGACGACGTTGCAAACATCACCATAGATGGTGTTACACAAAACCTAACAAGCGGCAGGTCAAGAGCAAGCTACATCAACTTCAATACAAAGGGTCTGTCTGCAGGCGCGCACACTGTAAAGGTAACAACAACGGACGGCAAGACATCCGAAGTAACAATAATATCAGAAGGAAACGGCGAACCGTTCATATGGACACAGAAGCTCACATTGGACTCGGATAGCGACGGAAGCAAGGATGATGTGAGGATATACGTCTACGACAAGAGCAGCAATCTTGTAAGCGGCGCAACGGTTTACGTTGACGGAGTGTCCAAGGGAACAACAAACGCCAACGGATGGATCGAAGTCGTAGGTGTAACCGGCGAAGACTTTGGTATCGGAGGGTCGCATACCGGAAAAGCAATCTACAACAGCCTTGAAGCGAATATCGGTGTAACCGTGCTAGACGGCGACTTTGACGGTATGCCGGATGCTTGGGAACAGACATACGGCTTAAATCCAAGAGATGCAAGCGATGCCGCACTCGACAAGGACAGCGATACATACACCAACCTGGCAGAGTACGTCGGAGACTCGAATCCAACCAATGCGACGAGCACTCCGATAGACAGAGACGGAGACGGCTATCTGAACGAGTGGGAGACGTTCCTCAGCACAAACCCGAACAGCTACACATCGAAACCGACGGATACCGACAGCGACGGAAAGCCTGACGGAGATGCTACAAACTCCAAGACATGGATGGATACCGACGATGACAACGATGGCATGCCAGATGCTTGGGAGTTGCAGTATAGTCTGAATCCAAAGGATGCAATTGATGCCTCCAGCGATGCAGATAGCGACACATACACAAATCTCCAGGAATACACTGCAGGAACTAAGCCAAATGATGCAGCCTCTACACCAAAGGATACGGACGGAGACGGCTATCAAGATGAGTGGGAGACGTTCCTCGGAACAAATCCAAACAGCAGCGCTTCGAAACCGACAGATACGGACGGCGACGGAAAGCCTGACGGCGATGCCACGAACTCCAAGACATGGATGGATACAGACGACGACAACGACGGCATGCCTGATGATTGGGAGCTGCAGAACGTGTTGAACCCAGCGAGTGCAAGCGACAACGTTACGGACAAAGACAGCGACACCTACTCGAACTTGGCGGAATACACTGCAGGCTCGAACGCATCTGATGCGAAATCTACACCTGTTGACTGGGACGGAGATGGATACCTTAATGAGTGGGAGACGGCTCTTCAGAAAGATCCAAAAGACGCAAACTCCAAACCAACGGATACCGACAAAGATGGAAAGCCCGATGGAGACAAGACAAACTCCCAGCCATGGATGGATACAGACGACGACAACGATAAGGTCGCAGACGACCAAGACAAGTATCCGCTAGACTCAACCAAATCAAAGGATGCAGAGCAGCCAGTGAAGAAAGGCTTCCTGCCCGGATTTGAAATGGCGTTCGCAATCCTATCCATGTTGGGCGTTGCGGCATTAGTCGCCCGCAGAAGAAGGCTATAATTCCGCCTTCTCTCTTTTTCTTTTTTTATTTCTCTATTTTTTTTAATTTTTATTATTCACAATTACAAATTATACCATAAAATTCTATTTTTAGACAGAATCGCAAATCGTCGGATAGAACAGATTTGTCCCCCCAATGCTAACAAAGTGCTTCATAGACGTGCCGTAACAACAGCACACTCCACATACTGACCCATATTGGGGGGAGTTTTGTACGGCATCGGGGTTGTCCTGTGAATCACACCGCGACGTAACGTCTGTAGGTCATCCAGGGACCCAATACGATACCGCTTGTTCCCGATTAAGCAGCAGCACAGAGTGCATCAAAGACACACTCTGTCGGGAACTGTATGATATATACCAAGACAGTTTAATATGTGTTTTGGTTGTGCGTTCGCCACAGACAAATGCCGGGGCGGTGTGCCGATTGCGCCAATTAATATACACTGGCCTGGTTTTTATGACCGGGGGCATCAATTACTAATTTGAGGGCAATGCCGTGCTTTCCATATGCCTAAAACGAACAATTTTCGACGGTCTGGTAGTGAAAATTAAACAGAAAATCTTATATAGTGTCTAGACATATGCCTTTTACACTTCTCAAAAATGATACAAATTATGACCGAAGGTGTATTTTCGCATGACTAATGACTACGAAGGTTTAAAGAAAGGCACCACTACGATAGGCGTGGTAGGAAAAGACTGCGTGGTAATGGGAACTGAAAAGAGAGCGACCATGGGAACGATGATAGCCCACAAGACTACGCAAAAACTGTTCAAGGTAGATACTCACATCGGACTCGCGGTTGCCGGTTTGGTTGGAGACGCACAGATTTTGGCCAGATACCTAACCGCGGAGGCCGAGTTATACAGGCTGAAGCACGAAAACGGAATGACCATAAAAGCAGCATCCACACTGATGTCAAATATTTTAAGCGCGAGACGAATGGATCCCTATTGGGTGCAACTGCTTATCGGCGGCGTAGATGCGGAAGGTGGCCATGTATATTCGCTCGATCCGGCAGGCGGTTCGATAGAGGATACGTATGTATCCGCAGGTTCAGGTTCTCCATTTGCCTATGGTGTGCTTGAGGATTATTATAAAGACAACCTAAGCGCTGAAAAATGTATCGAATTGGTAATACGGTCATTAACAATAGCAATGAGCCGCGATTCGGCATCCGGCAACGGGGCAAATATCGCTGTAATCACTAAGGACAAATTCGAGGCGTTATCAGAAAAAGAAATCGAGGATAGGAAAGCAAGGCTAGGTATAAAATAAAATTATTTAATTGAAATATTACCTTGATTAAATGTCTGCAATTAGACATTAATTTTACACAAAATGTAATATTCAATCAATGTGCATAAATGTGCGTAGATGGGTTGTATACGCACCTTTACATTGACAGTTATTCCTAACAAACATTATTCAAGAGACCGAAGTTAATTAAATCGGAAAAAGAGTTGAATCGAGATGAGCATGGTAGAAATTTTCGAAGAAATAGAAAAGACAGTGAAAACGATAGTTCCCGCACACGTGCAGATCACAAACATAGAGTTAGAGGGTTCTGTCGTTGCCATTTATACGAAAAATATAGATGAGTTCGCAGACAATAACGACATCATCAAGCAACTGGCTCAGGCACTGCGAAGAAGAGTCGCAATTAGGCCGGACCCTAGCATACTTGCGGATCAGGACAGGGCCGAGGCAGAGATCAGGCGCATCGTCCCCGCAGAAGCCCAGATTACGGACATATATTTCGAGGCAGATACCGGCGAGGTCACGATAGAGGTACTCTCTCCCGGCATCGCCATAGGCCGCCATGGAACTGTCCTAAACGAGATAAAGAAAGGGATAGGCTGGGCGCCGAAGATTGTAAGAGCACCGCCAATCCCGTCAAAAACAGTAAGAGAGATTCGTGACTATCTTAGAAAAGACGATGTAAACAGCGCACGAAAAGCTTTCTTGAAAAAATTAGGCAAAAGAATATGCAAGGAGCCGAACGGCGGCGAGAACTGGATAAGAACTACCGCACTCGGAGGATACAGGGAAGTCGGCAGAAGCGCCACGTTATTGTCAACAAGAGAATCCAAGATACTTGTGGATTGTGGAGTAAACGTGTCTTCAGAGGACAACGCACCGCCATATCTAAACGCACCGGAACTTATGCCTATAGAGTCTATTGACGGTGTTGTAATCACACATGCACACCTGGATCACTGCGGACTTTTACCGCTTCTCTATAAATACGGATACGACGGCCCCGTATACTGCACACCTCCGACAAGGGACTTGATGTCGTTGCTTCAAATAGACTATCTGAAGGTTACCGCAGGCGAAGGAAGGAAAACACCCTATGAATCATCTCATATACGTGATGTCGTAAAACACTGCGTCCTCTTGAGGTACGGGGAAACTACAGACATATCTTCCGACATACGACTGACCTTCCAGAACGCAGGGCACATACTCGGCTCTGCCATAGGGCATTTCCATGTAGGGGACGGTCTTCACAACATTGTCATTACAGGAGACATAAAATACGAAAAAACGTGGCTGTTCAATCCCGCTGTGAATAAATTCCCGCGTTTAGAAACCCTTATCATCGAATCTACATACGGCGGTCACCAGGACTTCCAACCCAGCAGAAAAGAGGCCGCAAACCAACTAAAAGAAATCGTAAAAAGAACACTGGCCAGGGGTGGCAAAGTGATTGTTCCCGTATTCGCGGTCGGGAGGTCACAAGAGGTAATGATCGTCTTGGAGCAGTTGATGAGGCAAAAAGAAATCCTGCAGGTACCCATCTATTTGGACGGCATGATATGGGAGGCAACCGCAATTCATACAGCCTACCCCGAATATCTGAACAATCAATTGAGAGAAGACATATTCCAGAAGGGAGAAAACCCGTTCTTGTCGGAAATATTCAAGAGGGTGGACAGCGTAGAAATGCGCGACAATATATGCAACGATACAGATCCATGTGTAGTGCTCGCCACATCCGGCATGTTAAACGGCGGCCCGGTAATGGAATACTTAAAGGCGTGGGGAACTGAAGAGAAGAACACACTTATATTTGTCGGTTACCAGGCAGAGGGGACTGTCGGAAGACGGCTTCAGAAGGGATGGAAGGAACTCTCGTTAAGCGATCACGGCAAACCAATCACTGTAAAAGTCAATCTGGACATTGAAACATGCGATGGATTCTCCGGACACTCGGACAGGAGACAGTTAATGACCTATATCCATCACTGCGATCCAAAACCGGAGAACGTAGTCGTCTGCCACGGAGAAGAGTCAAAATGCTACGACTTCGCATCATCGATTCATAAGAATTTAGGGATAGATGCAAGGGTGCCGATGAATCTGGAGACGATACGGTATAAGTAAATAATAACTTTCAAGGCTCAAGTTTTCAAGTATGCCGTAACCCATTGAAGGAATCTTTCAGCATCCTTTACTAATTGTATCGCATCATTTTCGGAAATCAATCTATCTTCGTATTCAGCCGCATTTTTTATTGCAAGAAGTCTTCCCAATTGCCTTCCTTTTGTCAGTAAGACATCCTTCGGAATATTCAAACTTTCAAACAGTGCGATAGCATCCTCATGTTTTTCACTGGCGTGCCTTGCCCCAACCATGAATACAGTCAGAGCATCGCAAGCACTTATTCCACAGTGGACCGCGTTAGCCGCGGCAGAATTCCACCTCTTATTTTCCAAGCAATTTTTTGCAGTAGCCATGCTTTCTTCGGCTTTTTTCAGATAGTTTTTAGTCAGAGATTTATCTACGTATCTTGTTCTTACAGTCATTGCAGCATCTCCCCACATATCGTAATATGTTTATCAATGATTTGCTTCATTACCGGCAAATTCTTCTTTTTAAGATATTCAGTCTTCGACAAATAATATGGGGATACTGTATTGCCGAATCTAAGAGCGATTTCATGTTGCAGTTGTGTAACCGCACTCTCCGCCTTCTCTTTGTTATCAGTTATTATAAACAAATCTATATCGCTCAACGGTGTTTCCTCGCCGCGGGCAACGCTTCCAAACAAGGCGGCGGACTCTATTTCAGGGATTGCCAATTTCTTCTTTGACATTTTCACCAACCCGCCGATGGTTTCTTCTTCCAGTAAAAACATCTTTTCAACAATATCGGCGGCATAACTTTTTTCGTTCAACACAACGGTATGCGACTTTCCGATCGTTTTTATTTTCAGCACGTTGGTTTTCTCCAAGTCCAATATAGCTTTTCTGACGCCCATATGCGAGAAATTTATATGCACCGCCAGCTCCCTCATCGTGAACTCTTTTCCCTTATATTTCCAAAGCGCTCTTAAAATTTTTACTTTGACTTTAGTGCCAAAAAGCGTTTCCAGATAGCGATTAAACTTCATTAAATCACATCTTAAACTAAAGTATCCATATGGAAACTAAAGTTTAAATAGTTTTCCAATCGATGATTTTGCATAGTAAATCGTGCTAATAAGAATAATAGTTCATTTTCTAACAATGCCTGATGTTCTACACTTGGGGCATGTTACCGTTATCGGCCTTTGCGGGCTGATTATTGTAAACTGCGTCGTGCATTTTCGACAGGAGACCGTTACTGGTTTGTAGATGGGTGTATCGTCCCATCTGACTTCGTGTTCGCCCGATTTATGGACACTAACGGCTTTGGCTTCGCCACTGCTTTCAGATTCTTGCCCCCCGCTTAAGTCTGATCCCTGAGGCTGTAATTTCTTCGCTTTTCTATACGCCGCAAGGGCTACTGCGAGTATTATTACGTCTGCAACTAGTAGCCCGTACCCAATCATCAAAACGGTATCGCTTGTCGACGAACCCGTGAAACCGAGTGCGGCCAATATGTCGTTACCAATACTATGCGACACCAAAACGGTCGTCAAACTCAGATCATAATTCCCTGTCGTGTAGTTCCTATAATAATTTTCAGTCTTGACTTGATATTTGCCTGAAATATAATAGAGAGTGTAACTGAAGTTCGAGGACGGAGCGGACGAGTTTATCACATGGCATCTGAATGTTCCTGCAGGCACGGTAACGACAGTAGAGTCTGAAAGCACTCTGTAATTTTTGGTAGAGGTAGAATTGGATGTGTGCGAAGAACTGTCAATATACGTGAAAGTTTGACTCCATGAATCTCCCACCCCTATGCTGGATGGTGCGCTCGATATGGTGTATCTGTAATCGCTACTTCCATATTTTACATACTGGTCTTTTGTTATGGACGTTTTTGGGTACCAGATTTTATCACCATGTGTAGTATCCCGGTATGTCATAACAACATTAGCAATGCTGCACAATACGCCATCGACTGTTTCTTCGCCAGTTACAGTAATAGTCACGGTCCTTGGATATTTGTCGTTCGAACTCGTTTGCGTCAGCGTAAATCTGTCCCCCACGGCCCAGGCAGTCTCGGATGAAGTCAACACCGCCGTCGCATTCGTACTTGCCATCACAAATGCGCCCATAAGGGTACAAAGAGACAGCATCACCACAAATATATGTATTCCTTTTTTGTCGCGCATTCTTCTCACAAACTCCATTTAGTCTAAACTACGTATAATTTTGAGTATATAAAAAAATATCTTTTATCGAATCCGAGCGATTATCCACCGTTCGCCAGTTTCAGTGCAAACGAACCGCACATTATCCCGCCGAGCGCCCAGGATTCCGGATTGAGCATGAGTTTTCCGTTATTGTCATATACAGTATCGAGCGGCGTATGTATCTCCCACTGCCCGCTTCCCCGATAATCCGATACAGGTTTTTTTGCCGCGTTGTAGTATGCATCAGAGTCAGCGCCTATCTCGTTTGATACAATTACCGAGAAATTATATCTCTGCGAAAATCTCGGTTGATTCTTAAACAAATCTTCCTTTATTTTTTCAAACAATTCAAAGTATTTTCCATCAGAAACCCGAACCGAGCAATTGCTACTCCTCTCAAGATTCACATTGTGCCAGTCAAAATTCATGTAGAACACCATATTATTCGCGATTTCGCCCTTGTGCGCCTTGTAGTATTCTGTCGCGCCCCTCAACCCTATTTCTTCACCATCCCAAGCGGCGAACCGGATCGTGCGCTCAGGTTTTTGCTTCGCCAATTGACGCGCCATCTCCATCAGCGTGACCGTGCCGACAGTGTTGTCCACTGCCCCGACGGTGTTATATTGTGTGTCGCAATGCGCTCCCATAAGAATAAACTCGTCGGGCTTGCCGGAGCCTCTTATTTCGCCGATAACATCCAAAAGTGGTTTTTTTGTTATGGGTATGTCAAGTGAGAGCTCGATTTTTACAGTGCTTCCATACAGTGGAATATTCCTCGCATTTTTCAGCAGATTTCTAATGTCCGTGCCTACTTTCTTAGAGACCATTATCGAGGGAACCTTGCAGTCCGGGAATATGTCGGGAAATGCCTTGGATATAAGGCCGTCCTCGCTCCGCCACATCGGGCATGTGCTGTACGGCATGTTCACGAAGTATTCACCTTCGGCTACATTGTGGATTATGTTCGCCGCCGCGCCGTATTTTGCAGCTTGAAGGAGCAGGGCAGTGTTGTTAACAGGGCCAGTTGATACGATAACCGCCTTTCCCTTCACATCCTTGCTCTTGTAGTCTGCATCTGTTCCGTTTCCGACATCAACTATATCCAGTGTGACGGTCCCATATGTCGAACCAGAATAGCCCTGAACCGCAAAATCATACATGTGTTTGTATTCCACTCTCTTTACAGGCTCGCGAATGTTACTTGTAAGATAAATCAATGTCGCGGACGCGCTTTTTACTTCGTACATCGTGTTGTTGTATTCTTCAATATGAACATTCGACAATCCTGCCTCTCTAAATTTCTGTGCAATAAATTCCGCGCCCTGCCTGTTGCCGAGCGATCCAGAAATCCTCGGGCCAAACGACGTCAAGTTCAGCATATCGGAAAACGCGCGATCCTCGTCAAAATTCAATATAACAACAGTGTTCTTTTCGTAGACGTATACTGCAGAATAAGAAGTCGTTATAATCAGGATTACAAACAGGGTCGCGAGACAGCCGTGACGTTTATTCACTTGCATCCTCTCTTATCTATTTTCGACTTAAGATTTTCGAGCGTATTTTTAACATCTTTATATCTAATTTTTAATCTCCATGACTTACTTTGTTTATTATGCCCCTTCATGGCTCGGCTCGTATGGGTTGAACGCGGGGTCTCCATGCAGTATATACTCGTTTATTATGTCATCGCTGTATCCGCCGTTATCCGAGCCTTGGGAAGCGAAATAATCGTTCTTTGCCAGCATTAAAGCAGTGCCGATTGTAGTATCGCCTGCGTTTTCTTTAACCAAACCGCCGTGTTTGTCGTATAAGTATCCAGTGAGATGGGCATAGGTGTATAGAATAAGCAATTGGCCGAATTCTTCTCCGGTTTCTGCGTTTGGCGTCGGATAATCCGCACCCCAAACAGATCTTGTAGCTCCTATAAACGCATTAGCGCCAGCATGCAAGAATGCCTGGGAGATCGTGTTGTACGGTTGCAGGCCGTCAATGCGTCCGGTTGTACACGACGTACCCATAACCACAGAAGGTCCGAGTGACATGTATTTTACGTGGGCGACATCAAATGCACTGCCTTCGCCTAACGACGGAAGCGGTGCAAGCCTCGGGCTTGAGGGTCGCACGACATTGCCTATGAAAAGCGGCGGTACGTACCAGTAATAATTGCCGTGTGCCGCATAGTATATGAAATTCGAGGACTCGTAATATTTGCTAGCCATCTGGCGGCTGGCGGCCTCGAAATTATGGTCGATACTCGCATCAAACCCGCTTCTCTCCCATGCCATCCCCAATTTGGCTGCGGTGGAAACAGCAAGCCCGACAGGGTCATTAGTCCCTACAGTGCTCATCGCGCTGTCCTTCCATTGCGGCAAATCTACTCCGTTCTGCGGGCCTTTCACATTACCTACAATGTCGCTGTAGAATAATGTCCTAGCAATCAACGCGCTGACGTCGCTGACATCCCACCCCCCGATCCTGCCGACGGGTACATCGAAAGTATAGATGCCTCCACCAACATCCTTTGACTGCTCTGGAAGAATGTCAATATCCGAGTAAATTATGTCGCTCGGAATGCTGGCATGGTACTTGCTATTGAAATAATAATGCGGAACCATGTTTGTGTCTCCGAGTATTCCCACGTGAATGGAGTCCGGGCGATCCGAGTAGTACTCCGCCAATCTCGAAAGATCCTTTTTTTCGTTTATCTTTATGTCTGCAATCTTCGCCAGCAATCTGTTTAAATCGTTTTTGACAAGCATGGTTTGATTGTTTGCAAGTTTTCTGAGTTCCGGCGTGGCATCGGGGTCAGAAAAATCACTCGCCTCTGTAAGCGGCGGTTTGTAGAACGTATATGTTGGTTTAGCCAAAACAACGCCCCTATGGGCTGCCGCTAAGTATGATGCCAATGAAGAGAAATCGTGCATAACCGGATATATCGGAGAATCTAATTTATTCACTGTTATGTCAATAGTATATGTAGACGTATATGTCGGCGTAGTGGGAAGTCTTGCCAGAGCCTGGACCGCATGTTTTCCGGTGTCGTTGAATATCGGAATTTCAGTATGCAACCAAGCATATTGGGATTTGGCGTAAAAAGGGCCAGCAGGGTCGTAACCTATGTGCTCGTATGCCAGGGAGGAGCCCATGTACTGCACCTTATCTTTTATGTTCGAGCCGTCTATATTCCCGTCCCCATTGCCATCCACGCCGACGTACACGTAAATTCTTCCGCCAGACGCATCGCCCAATTCCTCATTTGAAATGTCCATTTTTACGTCAAGTGTTATCGATGCATATCTGTAATCTTCAGGTATCGTGAAATAATGTATGGGGGCGTCTGCCGGATTCGTCGGCGCCATGCCCGGATATGCCGCGGCATCCGAGTTCGTAATCTTGCCTTCAAAATGATAATCTACGGTTTTTAACACATTTGAGTTGTAAGTATCCAGAGGGTTTGCCATTGTAATATAGGAAACACTGCTTCCCACCCTATCTCTGATCGCTCTAAGAGTCAGGTCTTCGACTTCTTCCGCATTTTTAAACTTCAATGTTTTTCCAAACCCGTCGACATTGCCACACAGCAGCGAATATTTTACATTCAGACTGCTTAATGTGTCGATTACTTCGCCGTCCACTTCATTTGTCACGATAACTGGTATGTTGAGGTACGAGGCAATCGCTGTTGCCAGCACTCCCAAATTATAGCCTTCACAATCATCCTTAATTATCAGTACAGCGTCGGAAGATTTCCAGAAATGTCTAGCCACTTTAAGCGACATCTCTTTAGCAGAATTTCCATCGATAACAGTCTTAACGCCGAAAGGAAATGCACTCACATCTTTTGCGTCGCCAAGATATACGACAGGCGGAAAGCCATAATTTGTCATGAAGTCGATTACAGGTTTCGACAGCTCTCCACCGTTTACCATAAGGAGCGGTTTCTGGTGGGGGGTGCTCTTTTCATAGTACACTGCCGCAGGCGTAGATATTAATGCGTTAAACGGCGAGTTCGAGTCTGCGATAATCGGGATATCGCCGGCCCTTCTGCGGCTGTTCGCTGCCAGGATATCATCTATGCTGGCCTGCCCGGTTTCGTATGCCGCCCCTTTTTTGATGATCAGGGATATGCCAACGGCTGTAAGAACTAGCAATACCACAACGAATATCGAAAGGGGTTTTTTATACTGGTGAAGGTGCATCCTTTACCTGCCAAAAGTGTATAGGGCTACGTATATAATAGAATTTTGCATTTTATAAAACGCTCCGCCGAATTAATGATATTTGAATAAAAAGACGCTACGGTCGGGGGCAGAAAAACGCGCTTGGAAACGAAAGGAATTAGTAGTTAGAAATTCATAGTGATATGGCGAGAAGATTTGAAATACGACATCCATAGATTGAAAATTAATCTAAAAGGACATGCCAGGCATCGATTTGATGAGCGATTTCCAGATATGCCCTATGAGATGTTAATGCACCATTTCAGAACTGGAAAATTCATCAAAAAGCCTATAAAAGACGGGGAAGTCGGAACAGTCATAAAAAGATTCAGATATGGAAAAATTTGCTTTAAATTTATAATCCAAGATAGCGAGGTATGGATAATAACCATAGGAGAATAAGAGGTGGAACAATGAGAAAATGCCCGATCCATAGGACAGAGATGGCTCCAATCGAGGAGGAATTAATTACTGGCAAGACTGCGAAAGTGGATTATTGCGAGAAATGCCATGACATCTATATTCCAGAACGTGAATTAAAGAAATACGATGAAGTAAAAGTGTTAAAAAGAAAGATCGCTAAAGCATTATCAACACCATCGGATAAATTGGACATTCTGAGATCGCGGAACAAACTGATTATTTATCAGAATGCATAATCTCGCATACTCCCCCCGTCTTCACGGTACTTTGAACTGTTGGGGTTGCAACACATCTGTCACCATAAGTAGCAATTATGCACCAATTATCAATCCGCAAAGTCCGTTCAAGCGGACACAGGAAGAAGAAAGCACTCGGAACAAGCACTCTCACCGCATATATTCTTCCGTCCAACCGAATAATTTTTAATAATTTTAACTTTAGAAGTGATAGGTCTGTGTTAATTGAATAATTTTTACTTCATATATTATATTTTATAAGTATTCTGTTAGTAGGTTATGTGTTATCAGCACTCATAGAGCCAATCATACATCAGAGATGTCATCTGACCCTCTTCTCATCATCTAACACAGTAACCTAAATTTTTCATCTACTTACTATCTAATATCTACATTACATAATTACTAATGATTATAATAATATTATTAATAAAATCACTAAATCTCATGTAAATAAATATTTGTTCGGTTGCCAGGCGATTTTCAGTTTTCGGGTGGTAGATCATCCTGTTCATTGGCAGGTGATGTTTTTGCGTTTTTATATACCTATGGAATTCCAGCGATATAGACGAGAATTCCATACGATCGTACAAAATTCTATCGAGAATTTTGTAGATATCATCAGTAAGTTCAAATCCTGACGTACACACTCACTTCGTTCGTGTGCACGTCTGGCCCATAAAATTCAGCGGAATTTTATTCGGTTTGGATGCCCGCACAAACAGAATGGGGTAATACTCGCTTTTGAAGGGCGAGCTAGGTGCAAAAAATCCAAAATTCTTATTACTCGCTACGGCGGCCTGAGCGTCCCTGCAAACACCTGCCAGGCCAGTGCGGATTTTGCTACAAGGCTCAGTATCACATACATCCTCTCTCCGTACAGGTAATCTTTCCATTTTCCAACCTTTTTGTATTGGAGTACCATGTTTATTACAAAACAATTAAAGAAAACCGCAATCGAGACGTATATATAATAAACAAAGGCTGGCGGCCCTCCGCCATTGCCTCCTGCGCCCAAAAGATAGACCGCTATGACTACCCAGGGGATCAGTCCGGCGATGCACCCGAATACCAGCGGAGTCCAGTCAGTCTTTTGGGTTAGCTGGTTATGCTTCTCCATCAACAGGCCGAACAAGATCATCATCATGTTCATGAAGAATAAAAGAATCAAAGCGCCTATATCATAAATGCCCACCAGCATCGCTATTGCGACAATCATCACGGACGCGCTTATCGAGTATTCGTACCACCGGTAAACGTTAATCCCGTTCTTCAAGCCGGCGGCGTATTTTTTATACAATACCGTGGCAATAAGGAAATGGGCAATGGCGGACATAAACAAAAACGACGCCACAAGAAGGCCGAGTCTCAGGTTGAAAACAGTAACTGACGCGGGGACAAGCGTCTTTGTGGCATTATCGAATCGAAGGAAGCTTCTCGTTACCTGAAGTGAAAAATCATTGCTCAAGGCGAGCATTGCGAGCCCCTGGATTAAATGGAAGGCGCCCATTGCCAAATTAAAGGTCTTCAGCTTTTTGATCTTAAAATCATCGGTGTCCATGTCAGTCCCCAACGGGATAGAAACTTCGGGATATATAAATGTGATTTTGGCGTGCTGTTCGGTTTTCGGGCGATAGATCCTCCTGTTCATTGGCGGGTGATGTTTTTGCGTTTTTCTATCTGTCAGTAAGTTCAAATCCTGACGTACACACTCACTTCGTTCGTGTGCACGTCTGGCCCATAAAATTCAGCGGAATTTTATTCGGTTTGGGTGCCTGCATAAACAGAATAGGTAATAGATAAAATAAAAAATGCCCCTTCGATATCTCCTATAGAAAGGGTTAACGCTAACTCAAGGTTTTATCCACACACCATATTAGCAACTTTGTCCTCATCGTCGTAGGCGATATAGTATCCCGCACCCTTTCCGAAACTTATTCTTTGTTTAGAGACGATTGCTCTTTCACACAGTCTTTTTACATTGTAGCTTACTATCTGTCGGCTCAAGCCAGTCTTTTTTACAATATCGTTCTGTGAAATTCCCGGGTTTTCATTTATCGCCTGAAGAATTTTTTGTTGTATGGTACTGTATCTTATCCCCTCTTCGCAGACCTCTTTTTGAGGGAATCTGTCGTCTATTTTCATTGCCCCCAGAAAAATTTTAGAGTTTTGTGTAGGGTAAAATCTCTTCATTATACCATCATAATTGTGTGCGATAAACCCCTCCCGCTCCAATGTGTACAGATGATATGCTAGCACGCCGTTCCCTATCTCGAGTTTTTCTCTGATACCGTTATAGTGAATGCCTGGGTGCTCTCGGATAACGACGTATATTTGTCCCCTTAGAAAACCATCCAGCACTTTCTCTTTTTTAACCTTTGCATATAGGGGAACGACGAGGGAGAGCAAGCCGAATACTCCGATTTTTGTGAGCAATACAACCAATACCGTAGACGTCAGGCAAACGGCGAACAGTCCGAATAACATCATTCCGAAGTTGTATTGTTCTTCGGCACCTGTTGATGGCATCACCACCGCTTCATTTACCGTCACCACAAACGTCTCAGAAGACTCTCCCTTAGTGTCGTTTACGGTGATCTCGAACTCGTATTTTCCAGGCGTCGATATGCTGCCTCGTATAGTACCGTTGGAATCTATAGTTAAAAGCGTTGTGTTTAACTTGTAAGTGAGGTTGTCGCCGTCAGGATCAGATGCTGAAATCCGATACTCAAACCTCTCGGAAGTGTTCAATACGAATATGCACGCGTTGTCTGTTTCAAAACCTCTTATTACCGGCAAGTGGTTTATTGGTTGCGGCAATGATGTCTCGTTTTTAATTGTTATTATCCACGCGATTATTTTGTCCGAGTTATTATCACTTATTTTCACCTTCAAAACATGCGTGCCGACATTGACTTTGTCCGGTTTTAAGATATACGTATCATTTCTATCAATTGTACAATTAACGCCATCCAAATACCAATAATATGATAGCGTATCGTTATCCAAATCTAGTGCCTTTACGGCGAATGCTGCCTCTGTTTCAGATGTTGTTAAAGAAACGGTTTGTTGACTCGGCGTAAAAGAGGTTATTATCGGTTGTCTGTTTGGTAGAGAAATGCGTTCTACGATTGTGCCGTTGCAATCTAGCAATACGATGTTCCACATATATGTGAAGTTTTTACTGTCTCCCCCCTCAGCTTTGATAGTAAAGTAAGTGCTGTCGTAGTAGGACGGCCTAGATACATATGTAATAAATTCACCAATTTCGATTTTAATAAAATTAACTGAAACGCCTGGAGAAGTAAGATTGTAGCAATTCGTAAAATTCAACCACAATGTAGTGTTTTTAGTAAATGTGCTGGCGTCTACTAGACTATCATTAAGATACCACATAATTGGTATGTTGGTGCTATTTGGATTTGCGAATACCGTAAAGTTTACGCCATATACGCTGTGGTAAGACCCTGGTGGATCGTGAAAATGATTTGGGTAGAGGTGGAGGGTAGTGTTTTCCGCAGGATAGGTGTATGTATCCTTCTCTTGGATTTGCGATTGCGGGAACTGGGTCACAACAGTTACTCCGATTTCATTTACGGCGGTGTGTCCGTGGCCATCGCTCACTGTTAGAACAACGGTATAATTTCCTTCGTGAGTGTATGTGTGAGTTGGAGATAGCCCAACTCCATGTGTATCGTCGCCGAAATCCCATGCGTATGTTAAGTTGTCGCCGTCTGGGTCACTCGAATCTGATGCGGTGAATGCAACATTCGTTCCTACAACGACAACTTGAGGGGCTGAAGCTTTCGCTGTTGGCGGAAGATTGACGGGGACGATTGCTTCGTTATCAGTTACAACAATTATAAATGCGAGCAGGGACTCTCCTCCCACGTCATCCGTCACCTTTACAAGTATCGAATATGTACCCTCGGCAGTATAGAAGTGTGTTGTAGTTTTTCCAAATTTTACAGCACTCCCATCACCCATATTCCAAGATGCACTTGCGATCTGGCCGTCTAAGTCCGATGATTTTGAAGAGTCAAGATTGATTATTTCGTTAACCGAGAAGTTCAACATATCGCCATTTTTTATATCAACTCCGTTAACCATTACACTTATTATGGGCAGTTCGTTTCCATTTTCCTTCTCTCCCTGCACTCTGATGCCGATCGCTAGCAATAGCCCTACGATCAATATCAATATCCCGACCATAATGCATTCTTTCTTAGATAGCATCTTCATTTTACCACCGAAAAAGATTATGTCGCAGTCGATATATGTATAGTTTGGTGCGCTTTTTTGACAAGTATAAAAAAAGTTTGGTGCACTCTTTTGACAGGTATGGCGTTCTTGACAATTGGGGGAATCTTTGATTTTCCTTTTATCCGCGTATTGTACATTACTCCCACCTGAACGTCTTTATAGCGACAAAGAATACGATGGCGCCGAGCACCACCAGAACACCCACATCCAACAAAATGTCTCCGATCCCCGAACCATAAACCACTATTCTTCTCAGGGCATCGCTCATATATGTTAAAGGCATGCATTTTGATACTGTCTGGATGTAATCCGGAAACTGTTTTATCGGAATAAAGACATCCCCCAGAAACATCATCGGCATTGAAATAACGCTTGCTAGCCCTGAAGCGCTTTCCGAAGTCTTGGCTACTGCTGATATCAGGAAACCGACACCAACAAAAGCAATCGAACCGATAAGCGTTATAACTGATAATGTGAGCCAACTGCCGACTATTTTTAGATTGAAGGCAAATATCGCAATCAGGAGTATAATTAGTGCCTGTAAAAGACAAATTGCCAGGCTTAATACAATCCTCGAAAGCAGAACATAGGATGGGGTTATCGGGGTTACTCTCAATCTCCTCAGTACCTTCTTCTCTCTCATCTGCACAACGGGAACGCTCATAGCGTAAACTCCAGTCTGCATCGCAGCCATAGCTATTATGCCGGGTGCCATATAGTCGATAAATTCTAATTTTACCGTAGAAACCGAATTCTTGTTTATTCCGATTATGTCTTTGGATTGGGTAAGGTTCTTGTTCATTCCGCCGATTATGGCATTGATAATCGCCATCGCACTATCGCTTCTTCCCTGATACGAGCTGCTGTAAAAAACATATATCGTCGGGTTGCCGCCTGTAGAATTCCAGGTAGCGTTCGGGTTTCCGGGACCACCGCCCGCCTGGATGGAGGATATTATGCTGATAGTATCGTTTCCGAAATTTTTCGGTATGAAAACAACGATATCCAGATCACCTTTTTTCAGGGTTTCATTCGCTGCCGCCTCGCTCAAAATCTTTATTTTGAAATAGGATGCATTTTTTAGAACGCCTGTAAAATTTTCTGAAAGGGACGACAGATCGTTATCCACCAATCCGACATCGTAGGAAACGTCCTGGACCTTTCCGAACGCCAGTCCGAGCAAGCCCATTATAAGAATCGGGAAAAGAAAAGTCCAGAATACGACCTCTTTCTCCCTGAAAAACATCTTGGAATTCGCTATCGTGAAATTGACAAATCCTTTCGTTCTCATTCTTTTATCCTCCTTCCTGTCAGCGAGAGGAAAACATCCTCAAGAGTCGTATTCCTTATCTTCATCTCTTCCATCCTTATGTTTTTCGACAGCAGGATTTGCAGCGTATTCTGTAAGTCTTTGCTGTAAATTATGGTGCTTTGCCCTTCTTTTTTAATTTTTACCCCTTCGATCTCCAGTTCGATGGAATTGGGATTGCTGAATTCGACGACGCTTTCTTTTCCAAGACTGCTGATAAGCTCCTTTGGCGTCCCGCTTGCTATTATCTTTCCGCCGTCCATTATGGCCACTCTGTCGCTCAGTCTTTCCGCCTCCTCCATATAGTGCGTTGTCAAAATTATCGTTTTCCCCTTGGCTCTCAGGTCGTTGATCAACTCCCAGACGCTTCTTCTTGCCTGGGGGTCCAAACCTGTTGTAGGCTCGTCCAGGAAAATCAGCTTCGGGTCATTGACTAATGCAAGGGCTATCGACAATCTCTGTTTTTGCCCGCCCGACAGGTCCGAAACCAGGGATTTTTTCTTTTCCTCCAGATCGATCAGCTTCAAAAGATCGTTTTTTATGTTGTCTTTGTAAAATGAAGAGAATAGGGAGATGATCTCCTCAACAGTTAATTTCTCAAAGAGTGAGGATGTTTGCAGTTGAACGCCGATAATCTCTTTTACCTCCTTGGAACTCTTGTGCATATCGAATCCGCAGACGAAAACCTCGCCGCTGTCAGAGTTCCTCAATCCTTCGAGTATTTCAAGTGTCGTTGTCTTGCCGGCACCGTTCGGCCCGACTAGGCAGAAAATCTCCTTCTCCTTAACATCAAATGATATGCCGTCAACCGCTTTGACATTTCCGTATGATTTATAGAGATTTTTTACAGATGCGATCATATATCTACACACTAAAACTTATTTCATTCAAGGCGGTGACGTTCTTATATTTCCTTGTGAGATCTTTGACAACTACGGCAGCCATATTCCATCATACCCCGAAAATTCCATCAGTGTTTCTTTTTTAACTCACTGAGCGCATCGTCTACTGAAGCGTCATTTAGAACAATTTTCGATATTGCGCGGGTAATGGCGACAACATCTTTGTGTTGGAATACGTTTCTTCCGATCGATACCCCGGAAGCGCCGGCATCCATCGCGCCCCGTATCATAGTGAATAATGCTTTGTCGGAATCTATTTTCGGCCCGCCGGCTATCAATACGGGCACAGGACACGATCTGACGACCTCTTTAAAGGATTCTTCATCACCAGTATAATTTGTTTTTACAATGTCTGCTCCGAGTTCTGCGGCAACCCTTGCGGCGTGTTTCACAACATCTACTCCGTATTCATCCTTCACCTTCGGCCCGCGCGGGTATGCCATAGCCAGAAGCGGCATCCCCCAATTGTTGCACGATTCGGAAACAGTGCCGAGATCGAATAGCATCTCACTCTCAGTCTCCGCGCCGATATTCACGTGAACAGAAACGGCATCGCCACCAAGTTTTATCACTTCCTCCACGCTGGAAACGAGTACTTTTTTGTGCGTGGTGGTGCCTAGCGCGGTGCTTGCGGAAATGTGGACGACTAGACCGATATTTCTACCGCTGCCCCCATATTCTGGCGCGACCAAACCCTTGTGTAGAACAACGGCGGTGGCGCCGCCTTTTGCCACCAGATCGATCGTCTGCTTTGCGTTGACGATTCCTGTGATTGGGCCGACAGTAACGCCGTGGTCTATCGGAATCAATACGAACCTCTTGGTGTAAAAGATTTTGTCCGCTATTCGCGTTAATCTGACTTGCTTTCCTATGCTTAACATATGAATCTTCCTGATTGATTATTGCCGAGATAAACGGCGCGCGTTTGTCAACATATGTGGTAAACACATATGATGAACATACACTGTGAACATGCGAGTGCGCAATCGCCATTAACTTGATGCCTTCTCAAGACACAATATATATGGAATATAAGTATAATTTGGTACACCTTTTTGACAACTATAAAAAATATTTGGTGCACTCTTTTGACATGTATATAAAAACTACATGAAAGATTCGAAGGAGTTGTTGGGCCAATATCTCAATGTTCCTCAAGCTTTTTTCTAAGATATGGCGATAAATACGGTTTCAATTTTAATTTTTGATCTCTACTCAGGTATTTGAAACCTTTTACATTTTTATAACATTGTCTAGAGCCACAATCACAGATAAATTTTTCATGCAGAACATACTCCGTTGTCATATAGTTGTACCTAATCTCTTCACCCTTTTCTATATCTCGCAACGCTCTCAGACAGAGTTTATTAAAATCGATATAGGAATTCGGTTCACAACTATGATTTAGAAACGCATTAGACATCACTTCTCCCGCGATGTGTACATCCTCATCAATCTGTAGTGATGTTCTTGTCGGATGTTTTAGAATCCCATTGCCCAGTTTAATTAAAATCTCCCCCCTTTGAATTTTTGCTGTTGCAAATAATCCCTTTCCCCCCCCCTCTTATTTTTCTTTATCGTTAAGACTCTATTATTAAGATCCGTTTCGCCCCCTTCGATACAGCACATCAACAATTTTATTCCCCCCATCTATTCTATTTCCATAGTTTTCTCTGATGTATTTTATTTTTTGCTTATTCGTGTGTTCTTTGTCTTCTTTATCACAACAGTCGCTCTCGATCTTTCATGGCATTTTGGGCATTTTAAGTATTTCCAACCACTGCCGTTACTTGGTCCATGGAAACTTATGAAATTGGTTAAAGCAGATATCTCGAATTTATGCCCGCATCTAGGGCAATGATAACTGAATTTCTTTGTGTGCCATCTTACGAGTAAAAATAGACTTCCAACGACAAGAATGAGCCAAATATACCAGTAAGCGGGCATTAAGAAAATTGTCCCAATTACAATGACGGCGCAGAACAGTGAAAGACAAGCAATGGTTCTTATCCAATCTTCTTTCGTTGTTTCAGTATATCGAGATATACAATCACCAGTTCCTTGTTAACCTTATTAAAGCCGCCACACCTAACATAGATACGATTCAATACTCCGTATCCAACCCTATATCCACCACTAGCAACATAAGAGTGCGTTATAGTTTTTCCAACTTTTACATTCCCATCGCCCATGTCCCAGGATACGCTTGCTATCTGGCTTACCACCGAAAAAGATTATGTCGCAGTCGATATATGTATAGTTTGGTACGCTTTTTTGACAAGTATAAAAAAAGTTTGGTGCACTGTTTTGACAGGTATGGCGATCTTGACAATTGGGGATGTCCTTGATTTTCCTTTTATCCGCGTATTGTACATTACCCTCACTTATATCGTATTCTTTACAGTAACCACTGAGGAACAAAATGCTGTTGTCATCACCCGCCACTGAACAACATCTACAAAATTCATCGGTGGAATTACTATGGACAAGTAAACGTCCATATGTTCATACAAAATTAAGCGTAATTTTGTAGATTGTACGATCGTATGGAATTCTCGTCTATATCGCTGGAATTCCATAGAAGAAGAAAATTAGGTAAATCACCGTTAATTGAACAGAACCATTCTAGCGATAACAGATAGTATAAAATTCTACATCCCCCATCACATAATCATGCGATACCTGTTTGAACTCTCCGGCGAACATCCAGTACTGCCGCTTGCGGAATTAAAAGCGTCTCTGGGTGCAGAAGGCGTGAAATATAAGATTACTGATACTGGCGAGAGAGTAGTCGAGATCGAAACCAAAAAGATGAGCGTCGAACGAATAAAAAACAGGCTTGCATTATGCCACGAGATTTTGTTGAAATGCTTTTCTTGCAAGATAGCGGACATGAAACGAATTGAGCAATATGCTGATAGCATCTCGTTGGACGCGACAGACTGCGGCACTTTTTGCGTAAGGGCGAAGAGGGTAGGCGATCACGGCAAGAATTTGAACTTATCTAAAATAGAAAAATCACTGGGAGGGGCGTTAAATAAAAAAGATAAGTTCAAGGTAAATCTGGACGATCCAGACATTGAAGTGCGGGTGCTTTTATCCGACAGGTGCTATGTCGGGATAGTCAAAGGGAGAATCAACAGAACAGGATTCGAGGAGCGAAAAGTCAGGTATAGGCCTTTCTTCTCACCAGTATCCCTGCATCCAAGGCTTGCAAGGGTATTGGTGAATCTGTCGGGAGTGAAAAAAGGGGAAACATTGTTGGATCCATTCTGCGGAACTGGCGGGATATTGATAGAGGCGGGATTGATAGGCGCCAAACTCATAGGAACAGATATAGACAAAAGGATGGTGAGCGGTGCAAAAAGGAACCTCGGGTATTTCAAAATTGCAAAAAGCAAAATAATCGCCTGCGACGTGGGCGACATCGACGATTTTGTCAAGAATGTGGATGCGATTGCTACGGATCCGCCTTATGGCAGGTCAGCCACAACAAATAGCGAGGAGCTAAAATCGCTGTACGGGCGGGCGTTCTCTGTATTTCAAGACGTTCTAAAAGATGACGGTTACCTGTCCATCACTCTTCCGGATATGAAATATGTAAAATTGGGCGAGAAACATCTGTCGTTGAACGAGGTTTATCCTGCGAGGGTGCACAGGTCGCTGACAAGGTATTTTTGCGTATATGGGCACAAATGAAAAAAGCGTTGCAAAAATTTCATCTTTTCGTGCACGTTATCATTATATGGTCCTTCTCATACGGCTCGAGATTTACAACTTCCTGGATGTTTATCTTGCTGCCCGATAATTCCTTTAGCACATTATCATAAATCTCTTTCGGGTGCGCGGTTACGTCTATGCTTCTTGCTTTTACAATCAGGATCCCATATCCATCCTTCACCAAAAACTCGTTTATGTTTTTTAGAAATATGGCAGCCTGATCTTTCTGGGCAATATCCTGATAAACTATGTCGATACCGCCTACAATTCGCCTATACAATTCAGTTTTGCAGGCATCCGCCAATATCGGCATCATATTTTTCCTCAGTTCGCACAACGGCAGTAAATAACGAAACGCCCTCGGCGATATTTCCACACAGTATACCATGCCGTTGACTGCAATATCTGAGATATGGCTCGCGGTCGTGCCTGTGGCGGCACCCAAATAAAGAACATTGGAATTATTCCGTATCGCAACATTTTTGCAACCGTTCAATATTGCTGCCGCCAACTTGCTTCTTTTCGGATTCCATGCTCGATATTCTACGCCGTCTTGGACCTCTAAATTTTCGCCGTAGACTTGATTTTTCGGCACCATGTTTCGGGTGAAAAGCCTATGGCCGTCTGTGTAAACACCTTCAAATTTGTAGGGGGTGATCATTTTTCCTCTTTTTTTCTTATATCTAAGTTAAAAGTGAATATGTAAATAAACTGTTATGTTGATTTTATTTGCGTAGATTTACCAACGATGTGTTATAATCACCTAAATCTTCTTTTCTTTTTCCATTCCTTTTGTCTTTTTTGCGCTCTCGGCGGCGGGTTTTGAAATTTCTTCCTGCTGGATTGAAGCGGCGGGTTCGGATATTTCTTTTTAATTTCTTCTACACGCTTCTGCAGCGCTTTCTCCAGATCTTCGCCTATAAACTTATCAGAATTCGCATCTACCCTTGCGGCGATTGTTATTTTAGACGCCAACGCCCTTGCGAGCTTTCCACGCTGCCAGTATGGGGCGCCGTGGATCGTAGGATGCTGGAATATTATTCCATGTTTCGGAGGCCTTCCACCTTCTTTTAGGAATCTGAACAATGCTTTCTCGGCACCGAGAAGCTGTACTGTGCTGGAAGGTACTGCCGCCAGCCTTTTCAGTCCGTTTGTATACGACATCAATCTGGCGCCTATGTTACTGCCTGCAATATATGATACATTAGGTGCAATGTTCTCCATAGACTCTTTGATATATTTTTCCAACGCAGTTTTAGTTTCGTAGAGTTCTTTTAGTGTTTTTGCCAATGTAACAATCGCGGTTTTATCCTTCTCCGAAATCTCGGAGCCGATGGATATTGTAATGCCCGTATTTGGAAGGTTTTTCAAAATCGTTTCTCTATCGCCGTTGCATTTCGAAATCAGGTCTGCAAAATCACAGGGCGAAACCTTTTCATAAATCTCCGGGAAGTGCAGTCCGTACCATTCCTGCAGCCTTTCGTATATCAGATTAGCGCTCTTCGAAAGGTCGTCGATTGCATTGACTGCCTGGATGATATGCCTGTCGGCAGCGCCGAATTCTATCTTGGTCTTCAGTTTTGCGAATTCGACAGAGGCGTCGCGAAGCAAACCCTGCGGAAAATTGTATTGGGGCGGCAGCGGAAGCGTTATCTTTTTGTCTGTCAATATCGCGGACTCTATATGTTTCAGTCTTTCCTCTGCGACCAGCAGCCCATCGATGCCTTGCGATATTTCCTTTTCCTCCTCCAAAATCCTGCGGTCTTCTATAGCTTTCAGTCGCTTCGCAATTTCCATTGCGTTTTTTGGAAACAATTTATATTTTACAACATCGTGGTCTTCGCATAAGAATGTTCCAAACCAAGTAGTGATTAAAAACATGATAGCGCCACAGAACCATATTATAAGGTAGAATTAAAGCTTTTCTAGAAACCATTCTAGTTTCGTTCCCAGCCAGAATAAAGAAAAGTGTTTTCTCAAGCGTTCTTTCGCAGGGCATATACAAAAAGCACCGCCAGCAAGACGATCAGACTGCACACCAGCGGCCAGAAACAAACATCTTCGACGTCCAGAGACTGCCTGATCTCGGCAAAGTTATCCGGTTTATGCCTGTCTTGACTGCAGACTGCTTCTGCAGAAAGCGTGCTCACCCCGTCTTTCTTGATGGCTTTGTTGTATGACTCCGTGTAATAGAGTGTACCAACGTATTCCTGTCCGCCCCTGCCGTTGATTTTGATTTTCAGCAATACCTCTTGGGCTTGCTTGATGCCTATATTTCTGGCGTTTATAATGTAGGAGTCATCATTTTCCACAATGCTTACGGCAATGTTGGGATAGTAATATCTCAAGATAATATCGTAATATACTTTCACGTGCTGTGGGCTCTCATCGAACAGTGTGCCGGCAAATAGCAGGAAGCCCTGGATTCTCCCAGCCGCTGTCAGGTTAATGCACAATCTTGTCAGGTAAGCGAAATCGGGTATGGGAGTCACCCCATAAGCCGAATTCGAGATGTATATGCCGACGATTATCTCTTTTCCTGGATGGTAGCGGATTAACTCATCGATGAATATGGGGGCATTGCTGTAACTCACTGGGTTAAAAATCCAAAACGATATTCCGTCGATTGCTCTCTCGATTACCGGGTCAACCCTGTATATCTCTCCCCTGCGCTCGTATGTGACCAAGAACAGCTTCAGATTGGAATTTGCGGAAGTCAGCAGGGCTTTTATTTCGACAACATCCGCCCTATTGAGGGTTCCCGTCACTGCAAAGTCTATCCAGAAGTCATCAATCACGGCGCCGTATATCTGCGGGTGCTCCAACGAGAGCAAACTGACCTCTCTGGCGCGTTTTTTCATTTCTATGCTATTGCCGCCTTCGCTTGGCGGCAGGAGAATGACAACGATTTTTGAAACATTGTGCCTCAAGGCGAACTCTATTTCTTCGTCGTATAATGCAAAATACAGGTTGAAATCGAACATGTCTTGGGCAGTCTTGTTCGTGCCCATCCAGACTCCCATGTCGTTGTATCTTCCCGGATACTGAGGGCTAGTTATCGGCGGCTGTTCAGGTGCGGAGAGTTGAATATCGTGCTGTAACGGCAGCGCTGTAGCTGCGGATGAGCTCAGAATTAACAGCAATGTTATCAGGGATAAGGTTTTAATCATTGTATATCTCCTTTGTGTATTGTAGTATATCGTATATATCATATATTTTCATTCGATGCCTGGTTCTGTTTATCTTACTACCTGTGCGGTATATAGCAAGTACGTTCCGTATATGTGGCCCGCAAGGGAAAGGGACTCGGGATTTATCCAATCTATCGTATCTAGATATGTATGATACCCATACAAACCGTTTCCCCAGAATGACGATGTCGTCTTGTTAAGTCTTCTGAAGGGGTCGTAGTCCGAACCCCCAATCATTTTACCGTAAACAATATCTGTTTGGTATTTCTTAAATTTTGGATAACTTTCAAGTGTAAAATTTTTTATCGCGTTAAAGATAGGGATAGAATCATTAGTACTAACCGCTATCGATGATGTATTGTCATGCAATTTATCCACATTTATATTTGGCATATCCAAGTTGAGGTAGGCTACCAGGTTTTTTTCCACAACTTCTTTGTGTGCCTTTACCCACGCTCTTGAACCAAAGAGGCCCTCCTCCTCTCCGCCAAAGGTTGCAAACTTCATCGTTTTCTCAACTTTAAAATTAGCCAGGTTTCTTGCCATCTCTACTACTGTTACTGCGCCGCACGTATTGTCTACTGCACCCGGGCCATTATACACAGTATCATGGTGTCCACCTATCATAATAAACTGGTCGGGATATTTCACTCCGACAATATCGCCGGTTACCACAAGCGTATCTCTTTTTCCCCGCCATACATTAATATCTAGTTCAATGAACGCCCTCTTCACTTTAAATTTAACAGCGTTTGTTATATCGTCGCCGACGCCCTTTGAAACCATTAGCGTCACTACGTTGAAATTCGGATAGACATCTACGATTGGCACGGTCTCGCCATTAGAATCCGAGACATCGCAACTCTTGTATATGGGTGCATAATTGGTGGTGTTTCCTCCATACACGTCGTTTATTAAGATCAACACCTTAGCACCGCCATCCATGGCATCAATACACTGTCTCGCGAATATCGACGTGTCTAAATTCGATACGAGGGCAGCTTTGCCTTTCAAATCATTATTCTGAAAATCGGAAGTGCTCCCGTTACCTATATAGATAATCTCGAGTTTCTCGGTTCCAGAGGTAGAACCAGAGTAACCTATCACAGTGAAATCTTTTATATGCTCTATCTCTTTTTCATCCAGGGTTACTTTTCCAAACGCACCAGTAATCAATATCTTTGCCTCTGCCTTCTCCACTTCAAACATCGTAGTGGGGAAGCCTTCTATCATTACATTTTTTAATCCAGCATTCCTGAACTGTGCGGCAATGTATTCTGCACCTTTTCTTCCAGCCTCAGAACCCGTCATTCTGGGGCCGTTCGACAATAAAGCAACCTCATCCTGATATGCCCTGTTTTCATCAAATCCCACAGTTAGAAATTCATTAATCGGGCTTTGGGTTTTATACCAGAAGAACACCAGCGAGCCGCTGAGCAATGTCACTGCAACAATTAAAGCGAATACCTTCAATGCTGTTTTGTTTTTGGATTTTCCCATCAACTTTAACTCAATCCCGTATCGATTAAAAAATGTTTGGATGTTTATAAAGCGTCTAAACTGCAAAATTTTGGGCTATGAATTGAACGCTAATGCTTTTAAGTAATTATGATATATCCCTATCGGTAAAAAAGGATGATTTTGATGCCTATCAAAAGAGCGCTGATTTCCGTATCCGACAAACGGGGAATAATAGAATTCGCCAAAGAACTCCAGAATATGGGAGCTGAGATCATCTCTACCGGGGGAACATATAAGAGTTTAATTGACGCGGGCATACGCGCGATCCAGATTTCCGACGTCACTGGCTGCTCCGAGATGCTGGACGGGCGTGTAAAAACCCTGCACCCTGCCGTTCACGGCGGGATTCTCGCGCAGCGCAAAAACAAAACCCACATGAAGCAGTTAGAGAAACTGAAGATAAAACCCATAGACATGGTGGTTGTAAACCTGTATCCTTTCGCGGAAACGATAAGCAAAAAGGAAGCATCTTTAGAGGAAGCAATAGAGAATATAGATATAGGCGGCCCGACACTGATACGCGCGGCCGCAAAGAATTTTGAAGACGTGATTGTCATCGTGAATCCGGACAGATACAATGAAGTGTTGGGCGAGTTGAAAAGTAACAATGGAAATATTAGCACAGAAACAAAATATAAGTTAGCCGTTGAGGCATTCGGACATACGCACGAATATGATAAATTGATACACAATTATCTAAAGAACCGCGGTGAGCGCAAAGAAGGAACAGCACATGAATTCCCAGAAACACTATCTTTAGCTTATAAAAAGGCATATCCGCTTAGATATGGGGAAAACCCTCATCAAAAAGCAGTGTTTTATCACGATATATTTTCCACTGGTGATGCACACATCAGCAATGCGAAGCAGCTTCACGGAAAGGAACTTTCTTTCAATAACATCCTGGACACCGACGGCGCGCTGGAAGCGCTCAGAGAATTCGACGAACCCACCGCTGTCATAGTTAAACACGCAACTCCGTGCGGCGTGGCATGCGATAGTTCCATTATGGATGCTTACAAACCGGCATATGCTACCGACCCAATTTCAGCGTTTGGCGGTATTGTCGCTTTAAACCGAAAGTTGGATTCTCCGACCGCACAGGAAATCGCGTCCACGTTTATGGAAGTAGTGGTGGCACCCGGATATGAGGCGGATGCATTGGAAATTTTAAAAAAGAAGAAGAACCTCAGGATTCTGGAAATCGGGGAAACCAAAAAAACTACAACACCCGACAGCGAAATTGACATAAAGAAGGTTAGCGGCGGAATATTGCTTCAAACAAAGGATACCGCAAAACTGGACGCCTCCAAGATTGAATTTGTCACTACTCGCAAACCAACCAAAGAAGAGCTAGACAGTTTGTTGTTTGCATGGAAGGTCGTAAAGCACGTGAAATCGAACGCGATCGTACTCGTTAAAAATCGGCACACTGTCGGGATAGGTGCCGGGCAAACCAGCAGGGTAGATGCAGTCTGGATAGCCGCGAAAAAAGCAGGTGACAAGTCGAAAGGTTCAGTACTTGCATCGGATGCATTCTTCCCGTTCAGGGACGGTATCGACGAGGCAGCAAAGGCGGGGGTCACTGCCATAATTCACACTGGCGGTTCTATCAGGGACCAGGAAGTCATAGCCGCCGCAAACGAGCACAATATTGCCATGGTGTTTACGAGAGTTAGGTGTTTTAGGCACTGAATGCTTCTTGGGTGTTACATGAAAAAACAAATTGAAATGGCAAAAACTGGAAGAATCACAAAAGAAATGAAATTTGTTGCTTCTAGAGAAGACATAAGCAAGACACTCTTATGCGAAAAAGTAGCAAACGGCGAAGCTGTGATTATGGTCCGAGACGGGCACAAACCTCTTGGCATAGGAAAAGGATTGAAAACAAAGATCAACGCAAATATCGGCACGTCTTCCGATGTTATTGACGTTAAAGCGGAGATAGAGAAAGCGAGAACAGCTGAGAAATACGGTGCGGACACGATCTCTGACCTTTCGATGGGCGGCGAAATTGACCAGATACGAAAAATGATTATGAGGAACGTGTCTGCGCCCATTACGACAGTCCCCATTTATCAAACAGTCGTGGAGTGTGGCTCCTTTAAGGAAACGGAAATTGACGATTTAATGAAGATGGTAAAAAGGCACGTCGATGACGGCGTAAGTTCTGTAGTGCTACATGTTGGATTTACGCTAAAAACGCTCAGGACATTGAGGAAATCCAAAAGGATTATGGGCGTGGTCTCTAAGGGCGGCTCAATGACTGCTGCATGGATGCTCGAGCATACGCGTGAGAACCCCGTCGCTGAAAATTTTGAAGAATTTCTAGGCATACTAAAAAGGAAAGACGTTGTTTTGTCTCTTGGAAACACTATGCGCAGTGGTTGCATCCACGACAGAAGCGATAAGCCGCAGATAGAGGAGATAAAAAGAAATTCAGAACTTGCAAAAAAGGCAAACGAATTTGGAGTTCAGACGATCGTAGAGGGAATGGGCGGGCATGTTTGGATAAATGACATTGAGCCGTACGTCAAACTACATAACAAAATCACCGGCAACCGCCCCCTTTTTGTTGCGGGGCCTCTCCCGACAGATGTTGCAGTCGGGTATGACCACATCGCGGCGGCGATAGGTGGAAGCATAACTGCGGGAGCGGGTGCGGATTACCTGTGCTATATAACGCCGTCCGAACATCTGGGCCTTCCTACAGCAGACGACGTCAGGGAGGGCGTTGTTGCGGCCAAGATAGCCGCTTACGTGGGAGATTCCATAAAGTACGGCTTGAATAAACGGGACATGGAACTCGCAAAAATGAGAAAACACCAGGACTGGAAAGGCCAGTTTAGATATGCTTTGGAATGCGAGAAGGCGATGAAGATACATTCGCGGTCGAAAAGCAGCAAGGGATGTACGATGTGCGGAAAGTATTGCGCTATTGAAGTTATGAAAAAATTCTTAGACGATAAATATCAGCGATAAATATCCTAGAGGTTGCAATGAAATCTTGGGACGTAAGACTGTTAACAGGGACGTATTCGGCAGAGGGCGACAAGGTAGTCGTTGAATTGTACGGCAAAACAAAGGACGGGAAATCAATAACCATCAGGTTTTCAGAGTTTCGCCCTTATTTTTACATGACTGCCCCGCCGCAAGAGGTTATAAACGAGTTAAAAAACGACTCGAATGTGTTGGACGTGCAAAAATGCAAATTGAAGATATATTATGAAGAGAAGGATTGCGCCAAGGTCATTCTTAAATACCCCTGGCTCGTGCCTGAGTATAGAAGGCGATATGCTTATCACTCTAATGTTTTTGCCGCCGACATACCCTTCCACCACAGATTCATCTATGATTATGATTTAGGCTCATGCGTCAGGGTGCACGGTGACATAGAAAACACCGAGATATCAAAGGAATATTGCACGGACATTGTGATATCCGCCGAAAAATTCGAAAGTTGCGAGGCGTTTAAACCAAAATTGAAAATCCTGAGCTTTGACATAGAAAACAGCATTGTTAATGAAACCATATACACGATATGCTGTGTTATCAGAAAAGACGGGAAACTATTAAATGAACAGATAACCGGTTCTGAAACTGAGATCATCAACAAATTTGCCGAAGTGGTGCAAAAACACGATCCCGACATAATCACCGGCTACAATATCGGCGGCTACGACATCCCGCAGATTTTGAAAAGAGCGAAAGCGAATAACATCGAGAATGTTTTGTGTTTGGGAAGGGATTTTTCCGTACCGAAAAGCAGCGGCGAACGCTTTTGGCGGCTGAGCGGCAGAATCGTGGTAGATGCCTGGCTGAGCATAAAAAAAACACTGAGGCCCAAACAAGAAACGTTGAATTATGTCGCGAAGCTGCTTTTGAACGAGGAAAAACTCGATGTGGACCGGATGAAGATAGACGAAGAATGGAAGAAACGCCCGGATGAGGTAGTAGAGTACTGCACGAAGGATGCAGAACTTGCACTTCGTATTTTGGAAGAGCTTCACACGATCGAGAAGGACATGGACTTGGCAACGGTATCCAAACTGCCGCTCGACGATGTGACAAACGGAAGAACATCTTCGCTTATAGACTCGATATTGATCCGGGAAGCGGACAAAAGCGGAACCGCGGTGCCGATGACCAGGCACGAAAAAAAAGAGGACAAAATAGAGGGTGGCTACGTTCACGACATAAAGGCCGGCGTGTTCCATTGGGTATGCGTGCTGGATTTTAAGAGCATGTATCCCAGCATAATAATCAGCAATAACATCTGTTTTACTACGTTAAGCAAGGACGGAACCATAGTTGCACCAACCGGCGCAAAGTTCCTAGACAAGAGCAAAAAAACCGGCCTGCTCCCGAAAATCCTGGAAGGCCTGATGGCGGAAAGGGATTCAATCAAAAAAAAGATGAGGGAAAGTAAAAACAAGGAAGAGACGGAGTATTACGAAGGCCTTCAAAATGCGGTAAAGGTTCTTATGAATGCATTCTACGGCGTGTTCGCCAGCTCCTTTTACAGGTTTACAAATCCAATCATAGGCGCAAGCATAACAGCGTTCGCACGAGAAAACATCAAGGGCGTAATCAAAATGCTCGGCGAAGAAGGTTTGATCGTGATGTATTCGGACACAGACAGCATTTTCTTCCAGTCGCCGCATCAGAACCTTAAGGACACCGTAGAATTTGGACAGCAAATCTCTAAACGGTTCTCAAAGGACGGCGTTGTTCTTGAGTTCGAAAAGGTGCTTGAGCCGTTCTTTTCGCATGGCAAAAAGAAAAGATACATCGGGAAGGCGCTATGGCCAAAAGAGGACGTTATAATACGGGGCTATGAAATCAGGCGAACTGATTCTTTCGACTTACAGAGCGAAGCATTATCCGCGGTATTCGATGAGATACTGTCCGGCCGCGAGGAGAATGCTGTAAAAGTAGCAAGGAAGACTATCGACGACATCAAAACAGGAAACGTGCCGCTAGAAAAGCTTGTTATATCGAGAACAGCACAAACCGAAGGGGCTTACAAGGACCCGGACAGCCTTGCAAACGTGCGAGCGGCCAGAAAGATGAAGGAACTGGGCTACGAATTTACGCCCGGAATGAAGGTCGCATACATCGTTACTGACAGCAAAAAGGACCACATGGATATAGAACCATATATCGAAGGCAGAAGGTTCGAGCACACTCCAGATTGGACTTATTATGCGACAAGGGTTGCCCTCTCTCTTTCAAGGGTAACCGATGTGTTCGGCTGGAGCGAAAAATCCCTGCTCAGCGGAGTCCAGCAAAAATCCCTGTTTGCTGAATGGGATAGAGAAAAAGAAGAAGAAAATGACAATGAAAATGGAGCCGGGGACGAAGACGTGATGGCTGACAGCGAAGTTGTGGTAAAAGAATCACCTATTAAAAATGAGAATGTAGTTAAAAAGAAAATGAAGATAGACGACTTTATGTGACTTTGACAAACAAATGTATCGCATAAACTTATTATTTTTTCTTTGCCTTCATCTTTTGCCGTTCCTTATATCTATAATACTTCAAGGGATGGCCCATCCATTCCTGTTTACATAAAGTATCGGGGTTGTAGCAAACACCGTGGCTCTTCATTGTGCTGCAAGAGGGCGGGGTGTATTCTGTGCTGGAAATGACGCCGGTGATGTGCTCTACCTGATATCTTGTCATGCTCTCTTTGAAATCGGGTGCTGTAGCGAATATCTTAATGATTTCTTCTGATGATGCTCCCACTACGCGAAGGAAAGTGGTCAAGGAGAATCGACCCATATGGCTGAGATTTTCACCATTCTGTATCATGCCCAACATGTGCCGCATGCATGGTGGCATTTTTGTTATGCTCATTTTTCCAAAACCTTTCGGTTCAAACATTTTTTTCATTATTTCGACTTTATTTTTTATCTCGCTTACATCATTTTGAAACGCTGAGATTATCTCTTTAGTTACAGGCAACGGCAGTTCCGATTCGAACTTCATTCTTAAAGCTTCTCTCAGAAGACGTGTAAATTTTTCTTTCGGCAATAACACATACCCGCCGACTAAATCCCGGTTTACCAGTTTCCATTCTTTGTCCCTGATCTGAGACGAATATTTCAGATAATCGGTAAAATGAATCTTTACGATGCCGTCGTCCATCAGCGCATTTATGCTCAACTCCGAAGCGGCGTTTAGTGCAAATTGTATTTCCTCGTTTTCCAATTCTCTGTTCGCTTTAATTGCTTCTGCCAGCGCATACCATCTTATGAGATGACTGTCGTTGACGCAAGAAACTATTATCCTGGATACAACGTATTCAAGAAGTTCCATCAGAGATTCTGACTCTCTCAGAAGAGGTTTTTGTTTTATTTCTCTATTGTCTATTACTTCCAGCACCCTATTTTTTCCACATGCGCGGGCTTCTGCAAATGCCCTGTCGTGAATCAAATTTTCGAGCGTGATGTTTTTTTGTTTGATGTATATCAAAGTCTCATGAAGAAATGGGTATTTTGCGAGGGTATGAACGTCCATTGGTTAACATAACATGTTCTCTGATTAAAATATTTTGTTCGAAAAAATTCGGAAAAACCCATCAAGCGTCTATACAAAGAACAGGTTGTTTAAATAATCCGACGTCGAGAAACTTTAACCTTTGCGCAATCAGCATCAACCTAGATTATGCGCCGCCCCTGCTCTCCTTGGCCTTCGGTCTCAAACCCTCATAGCCACAACGTCTGCATCTTGTGGCTCTGATCGGGTTTTTTGAGTAACACTTCATGCATATGTTTTTGGTCAGCAATCTAGCTTCTGCCTCTCGAAATTTAACCATTAGTTCAACTCCAATCATTGTTTATATTGTTTAAATTTTCAGCATCTTCGATTATTTACAATCTCTTCCTCAAACTATGCATACCATATATTAATCTTTGTCTCCCCGATGCCGTTAAATCAACGGTCAACCTTCCAGACGAGTCGTTTTCGTTGTGCGTTACTTTTTTAAACAAAGCGTTCCTACTGGTTATTGTGAGCGAACCAATCCTTCAAGTGGCAATAGATACAATGCAACTTCATAGGGCGTTGCAGATTGCTGAAGAAGCGATAGAAGGCGGCGCAGACCGGATTGAGGTAGGCACTCCATTGATAAAAAGCGAAGGCATGAACGCAGTACGGGAGATGAAAAAGAAGTTTCCGCATCATGTTATCGTTGCTGACATGAAGACTATGGACACTGGTGCCTATGAAACTGAAATGGCGTCTAAGGCAGGTGCCAATGTTATTTGCATATTGGGCGTAGCTGATAACGAAACGATAAAAGAATCTGTACGTGCTGCGAGAAAATATGGTTGCGAAATAATGGTTGATTTGTTGGGCGTAAAAAACCCTGCCGCTAGATGCAAAGAGATTGAGGGTTTCGGCATAGATTGTATATGTTTTCACATAGGCATAGATGAGCAGATGACTGGTAGAATCTCGTTAAAAACACTGAAGGAAATAGCAAGAATAACAAGGATAAAGATTGCAGTAGCCGGAGGATTAAACTCCGAAACCGTGGTAGAGGCTATAAAATCGGGAGCATCTGTGTTAATCGTAGGCAGCGCTATAACAAAAGCCGAGGACGTTAGCAGCGCTACAAAAATCATTAAAACTGCAATGAAAGAAAAAAGAGCAATTCACTCAGAATCGTTTAAGAAACACGGCGAGGATACTTTATTCGAGGTATTTTCAAAGGTTTCTACAGCCAATATCTCTGATGCAATGCATAGAAAAGGTGCGATGAAGGGCATAACTCCTGTGATAAAAGAGGGAGTCAAGGTCGTTGGACGGGCACTCACAGTCAGGACTATGAATGGTGATTGGGCAAAGGCCGTAGAAGCGATTGATCATGCAAAGAAAGGCGACGTTTTGGTTGTAGACGCCGGCGGGGGGCAAACTGCGGTATGGGGAGAGCTAGCATCGTGGAGTTGCAGGGTCAAAGGCATTGCCGGAGTCGTGATAGATGGCGCCTGCAGGGACATCCCGCACATAAAAAACTTGGACTTCCCGATTTTTGTAAAACATATAGTGCCTAATGCTGGCGAGCCAAAAGGGCATGGAGAAATTGGTTGCGAGATATTGTGCGGAGGCGAGGCGGTCCGAACTGGTGATTGGATAATCGGCGACGAGAACGGTGTCGTTGTCGTTCCCAGGGAGAGGGCTGTAGAAATTGCTAATAGGGCGATAGATGTTATGCAAACTGAGAACAGGATACGAGAAGAGATTAAGAGAGGAAGCAGCCTTTCTAAGGTGTTGGATTTATTAAAATGGGAAAAGATCGGTTAATTACGAAGTGTAATTTATGTTTGGAACTTAATGGGCGAAGGAGGTAAAAACATGAGCACGGCAATTGGAGATGATATGGGATTTGAAGACGAAGACGAATTGGTCAATAAGGGAAATGCGTTTGCAGAGATGAACAACTTTAAGGAAGCGTTAGAATGTTATGATAAAGCCCTATCTATGAACTCGAAAAGCACTACAGCATGGTATTATAAAGGAGTAGCGCTCGGAAAGATGGGACTGATAAAAGAGGAAATAGAATCTTATGAAGAAGTGATTAAACTTGACCACAATGCCGAGTATGCATGGTACAATAAGGGAGTTGCGTTTTTAACGCTCGACAACTTTGAAGAAGCGTTAAGATGTTTTGAGGTTGTTCTGCTTTTAAACCCCGAAGCCATGGATGTGTGGTACAACAAGGGAAATATCTTATTCAAGCAGGGGCAACTCGAAGAAGCGCTGAAGTGCTTCGACAAGGTTACAATAAAAGTCAAAGATAATTTGGACGTGTGGAAACAGAAAGGGCAGATTCTCATATCTCTCGAGAGATTCGAGGACGCGATAAAGGCTTATAAACAGGCTCTAAAAATAGACAGGTACAACGAAGAAGTTTTGCAAAACATGGGAAATGCCTACGTGACTCTGGGCATGCTCAAAGAAGCAGTAAAATGCTATGATGATATACTGCAGAGCAACCAAAATCTAGAAACCGTGTGGTATAATAAGGGAAACGCACTCAGGATGTCCGGATATGTCGAGGAGGCGTTGTTGTGTTATGATAGGGCGATAGGCCTTAACTCCAACAACGAGAACGCGGTGTACAATAAGGGATTACTGCTCGGCACAATCGGCGACTATCGGGGTGCGTTGGTACATTTTGAACGGGCAATAGAAATAAATCCGAAATCCAAGGAGGCGTGGTTGAATCGTGGAATCACTCTGCAGATAATGAATCGGCTTTCGTTGGCGATCGAGTGTTACGATAAAGCCCTTAGGATGGATCCAAACCTAGCCATGGGTTGGTTCAGCAAGGCCGTGGCCCTCGACGCACTGGGTAAATTCGACGAAGCCGCAAACTGTTACAATATGGCGATGGACGTCAGTCCGTATCTGGATTATACAGTGATGGATAAGCAGATGAAATATTTCGAGGAATACAAGACATAACAAAGTTTATATGAATCTCCATCATTCTCCATAATAGGGTGTAATTATGCGTTTTGGAAACATAGAAAATTATAAGAAAGATATGATACTGGCGGCAATGCTAGTTTTATTTGCTTCTGCCGGCAGGTATGCTTTAGTTGGATGTAGCATCCAACCGTTCCCGAACTTTGAACTTATTACTGTCACCGCCTTCCTCGGAGTTATGTTACTTAGAAGCAGTATTGGGATACTTGTTGCACCTATTTCGATATTCCTCAGCGATCTGATGCTCGGAAATCCCATAATGGGTGATGGAATGTATAGGATAACAATTTTCACCTATTCCGGTTTCACGATGCTTGCGGTTGCTGGCATACTCTTGAAGAAACCAGTAAAAAATAGGTTAACGTGCATGACTTCAAGAACTGTTGCTTTGGTTGCTGGCCTAGGCGTAGGGTTTGTATTAATCTACGATCTATGGACAAATCTCGGCTGGTGGTACCTGCTTTACCCGCATACATTGAATACACTTTTAGCGGTATATGCTCTTGGCGTGCCATTTATGGTATACCATACAATATCGGGCGTATTTACATTTGTGGCAATAGGTCTTCCGGCGATGGTGTTGGCGCACACCGCCAGAACAAATAAAATATGTGCAAAACAGAAATTTGAGATGTTAGTGAAGACGCCATCCCCAACTAACTAATTATTCAGACTGGATTGTATGCCAAGCCCTTTGACAACCTGCTGGAAGATTGGCGGATATAACCCAAAATATGCGCTTATGCTTGTTCTTATCATGCTGTTTTCTTCCTCATTTTCTGGTTGTTTATCTTCCGATCAAACCACAAGGAAACAGGTTACAGCAAACCTCACAATCTTAGGAGATAACTGGACAATAGAATACCTAAATGTAACTACAACCAACGACACTGTTTTTGACATATTGAGAGAATGTTCCGTTCAAAGGAATTTCACAGTAACATATGTTCATTATAGTTCGTTTGATGCAAAATTTGTCACCTCAATAAACGGGACATACAACGGGCAGGATAGCAAATACTGGCAGTATTATGTAAACGGCGCATACGGCGAAGTAGCCTCGGATAAAAAAAAGATAAACGACGGAGACGCCGTTGAATGGAGATTTGAAAAGAGCAGATTTTAAATTGAATATTTCTTGAGAACCTGGCTACCCTTATGTACTGGTTAAAATGGGCCGCATATATTTTCAGAAAATTTGTCCAGTTATCATAACGGATTGAACGTTACGTGGGTTTAATGGAAACATTATTATTACCTAAAATCTATACGCAAGAGCGGTCGATATGAATTACTGTCCGATGTGTGGTAATAAATTCGTTCATGGTGCGATGTTCTGTCACCAATGTGGGTACAAGAAATTAGCGACGGAAGTTACAGCACCTCATCCAGACGTCATTAAAAAGATTACAAAAGACACTATGTCAATACCGCATACCACTATACAAACGGAGCCTATTAAAAAGCAAGTGCAGGATATTCAAATTACGCGCCCAGTTGTGACACACACTGTGCCTACGCGCCCCATCACAACACGCTCCGTAACTCATCAGGTTAGTGTGCCGGTAACAAAACCACCGCAACCAGCAGCACCTGCAGTTACACCTGACGGAAAAAGAATATGCCCGGAGTGCAACGGTCGAGGAGTGGTTTGGGAACATCTGGCTACTGCATGTGACTACTGCCAGGGGAGCGGAAAATGCAATGAGTGCGAGGGTACTGGCGTTTGTGAATACTGTAAAACCACGCAGACATGCGAGGTGTGTGGAGGCTCGAAAGTGTGTTATCGCTGTCATGGTGCCGGCAAGTGCAGAGAATGTAACGGAAGCGGAAAAGAAAAAGGACGAGAATATAAGTGCGGACTATGCGGTGGTTTGGGAAAGATATGATCTTTGAGGAAGCGGCATGAATCAAATCAAGACTATGTTCCTTGTCATGTTTTTCATATCTGTTGTTTTTCTACCTGCTATGCGGACTGAAGCTGTTTCAACGGGAGAGGGAGTCGTTTGCGGTTATGTTGAAGATATATATGGCGTACCCGTAAACGGAGTTTCGATCAAAATCTTTAATGTGGAAAGCGGAGTTTCTAATACTACGATCACAGACTCTACCGGCTATTACACCTTAAAAATCCCGAGTGGTTACGCATCCTTATCAATATTGGATGCGCGTTACCTTAAATACGGTGAATTTTTGAACACCTCTAGCGACGAGACAATGTGGTTTAATATCACACTATACCCGCCATACAACGCCACGATTCACGGTTATGTTTCAAATTATACAAGCGGCCAGCCAATCGCTGATGCGAAAGTTATTGTCGACATCATCGTTGCGGGCGAGAGAGTCAATACGCGCGATACCGCAACTACAGACTTTACTGGCTACTTTGAAATCGACACCTATGCAAGCGAGAATACTGTTTTATTTATTACCACGAGTGGCTATAATGCAACTATGTTGCCTATTTCAGTACTGGAGGGGACATCTTGGTACAACACTACACTCGAACCTTCGGAGATAGCCGGCGAGGAGGTTAACGCGCCCGCCTCTCTGAAAGATGTATTTGTTTCTAATGTTCTAATCGCCCAGTTGTTAATCGCTGTTATTTTTTTGGTAGCGATCCTTGTAATCGGAAACTTTATTTTAGTGAGAGGAAAGAAATAAATGCATATATCAAATTTGTAAATTGTTATATATCTCTAACCAGATACACGTTGGGATAATCATGGACGTTTATTTTACGAAATGGGATCCAGACAACAAAATGCTCAAGAAAACAAAGAAGCTGTACGAGGAAGCGAAGATATTTGATGTTGTTGAAAAAGGGAGCCCCGTAGCGATTAAACTCCACGTAGGGGAACTTGGAAACCCTGGTTACGTACAGCCGTTCTTCGTTCATCAAATTGTAGAGATGGTAAAAGAAAAAGGCGGAAAACCGTTTTTGACGGACACCACTACCTTGTATAGGGGGCGCAGGAACAATGCGGTGGATCACATAAACAATGCATTGGCACACGGTTTCGGTTTTGCACCATTCATTCCCGCAGATGGCTTAAACGGCAGGGACGGCGTAACTGTAAAGAGTGAAGGATTGTTAAAAGAGATAGAGGTAGCAAGCGTAATCTCCGAAGTTGAATCCATGATAGTGGTAACACATTTAAAAGGCCATATACAGGCAGGTTACGGCGGAGCAATAAAAAACCTAGCTATGGGTTGCACCACAAAAAGATGCAAGATGCAGCAGCATCAGGCCATAGATATTTGCATCGACGCAGAGAAATGTACTGGTTGCGGCACATGTGCAGAAACTTGTTTTCTTAAATTATTCGAGGTAGTTGACGGAAAAGCAAAAATGGAACCGAAAAACTGCACCCGGTGCATGGCGTGCATTTTTGAATGCCCCGCGGAGGCGATAAAACTGGAAAATATATCAAACATTTCTAAAGCCCTCGCATCTGCGGCAAAAGGCGTTTTGTCGACATTCAAGGAAGGAAAAGTATCGTTCGTTAATTTCGCCAAGGACATCACGTCAGAATGCGACTGTATTTCTAACCCAGGAAAACCAGTATTGGACGACATCGGGATATTTGCGTCGCATTCCCCGCTCTCGGTCGATGCGGCGATTATAAACAAAATCGGGAAAAAGTTGAACGCCTTGCACGAAGGCGTAGATTGTTTCATGCAGATAGAAGAAGCGAAGAGAATAGGAATAAAAGGTGATACAAACCCAAAAATAGTAAATGTTGAGTAAATTTTAGAAAAAAGAGGTGTGATATGAAGATAGGGCTATTTAGCGAAACATACGTACCGACAACGGACGGAGTGGCTACTTACGTGGCCAGCATGGAGAAGGAACTCAGGGACATGGGGCACGAATCTCACGTTTTTACCTGCGGGGACAAATATGAAGACATCGACAATGTTCACAAGGCGCCTTCGATAACATTTCCGTTTTATGAACAGTACAAGATCGCATTTCCGCTCAGGTTCATAAAAAAGGTGGACGAGCTGGGGCTGGACGTTGTCCACATCCACGCACCTTTCGGGATTGGACTGATGGGGTTTATCGCCGCAAAGCAGTTGAAACTTCCGACTGTCGCCACGCTGCATACGTATTTCATTGAAATGTGCAAAGGCTTCAAGGGCGTGCTGGCCAGCGAGAGGGGGGTCAGGTACGCATGGCTATACAACCTGAAATTGTACGAACACTGCGACATAACCACAACCCCTACGGACAAGATGAGAAAAATACTGGTTGACGATTGGAAGTTCAAAAAGGAAGTTAGGGTTGTCTGGAACGGAACAGATACCAACGTATTTCGGCCGGACAGGCGCGACGTTGACGTGCGCAAGGCCCTGAACATAACATCGCCGTACATAGCTACATACATAGGCAGGGTGACTGCCGACAAGGGAGTGGATACGCTGGTTGATGCCATAGCCATACTTCTTAAAAAAGGGATTGATATCACGCTTGTGGTGGCGGGTATTGGACCTGCCGAGAGCGCCATAGCCGAGCAGATAAGGCATTTGGGAATAGAAGAACACACCAGAAAGCTGGGATTCATAGACATGAACTTCAAGACGTCGCTTCTGACAGAGTCCGATGTCTTCGTGCTCGCGTCCAAGGCAGACACATTTGGGATATCGCTGATAGAGGCGATGGCATCTGGCACGCCCACAATCGGAGCCAGAAGCGGTGGCATCCCCGAGGTAATACAAGACGGGGATAATGGATTGCTGGTCGAGTATGGAAACAAGGAGCAACTAGCAGATAAAATCGAAGCGCTACTCACGGACCCGCAATTGTCAGACGGCTTGATAGAACGCGGCAGAAGATTCGTGGTGGACAAATGTTCCATACGCAAGAGCATAGGCGGTTTCGTGGACATCTATGAATATTTGATATCGCATAATCCAGCGTAGAAAAAACACAACCAAAGAGTTTAAATAAAATCACACATATACTCGCTGTAAGTTTAGGAGGATTTAATATGGTAGAAATTAAAAAACCAGAACCACAAAAGCCACAGAGTGCGACACCAGCACCAAAACCTGCTGAAAAGAAACCAGAAGAGAAAAAAATGCGGGTTAGTGAAATGGTCATAACTGACGAATTTTTGACAGCAAAGGAAACTGAAACCGGAAAAACAGTCACCGAAAAATTGATGAAAATACCAGGCGGCGGTGTTATACTGGTGCTCAACGAGAGCAACAAAGCCACGGGCGTCATCTCCATACGGGAGATTCTAAAGTCCATAATCGAAGGCAAGAACCCGGGCGAGTTGAAGGCTATGAACCTAATGAGCACGAACATATTGCATGTGTTGGAAACCGATGAGGTTGAAAAACTCACCACCGAGATAAGCGCGAAAAAACCTCATGCTATCGTAGTTACAGACCAGAAAGGACAGTTTAGAGGTTATTTCTCGCCAAAAGACCACCGAGAAGTCATGGTGAAGCTTCAACAACTGAAGGGTAAACCACCAGCACCAAAACCCATGTAATGAAATTCTCAAATTCTATTATTATAGATCTCGTTTAGGCTGCTAGTTATTACTAGTCAGCCTAATTGTTATTTTGCTACCAAAAGACTCGATACAAATACCAGCCACAATGAATATTGCTCCTATCGCACCCAGATAGAGGAAGACAATAAAGAGGGATTTCTGGAACAAATAAAATGCTATGGACATGCTCGTAAAGAACATGCCGATGCTCACTGCAAGAAAACCGGTTTTCATCAACCAATTACTTTTATTTGTGGAATAAATCATCATAGAAATTCCAAAACACAAAAATATCGAGCCAACACCCATTGCGTATACGCTTTTACTCATAAACTCGTCCGCGATATAAAGAATTAATCCGCCAATTGCAAAAATTATGCCAATAACTGTTGAAAGCAAAGCTGTTTTGTTAATCCACCCAAGCGCACTTACACTTGTTTTTTGATAGGTGCCCATCCCTATTGGCGCGCCACGCGGCATTCCCAATACTGTATGCTCTACGGGGATAACGCCTTTCTTTGCAAACTTTTTTACAAGAACCCCTCCCATCGTTTTTTCCTTGATCGATTTGGCTATTCTCGAAGAGGGCTGTGCAGCCCCCGCTCTCTCTGCAGGTGGTATTTTTGATACGTCAAACTCTGTAGTGCTATACTTGTATTGGTCCTGTGTTGTTTGGGGTACTTTTTTGCTAACAGGTGATACTTTATGGTCGAAATCGAACTCTGTGCTCGTATACCCTACCTTCGCCTGCTGACCCGGAGGACCTTTTTTAGCAGCTGTAGGTTGTCCAAACATTCGCCTTAAGAGACTTCCATCAGCCTTTGCGGGCCGCTTCTCTAGTGTAAAATGCCCACCGCTACCAGTTAGTTTCCTCTCTTCTTTTCCGCCGCGAACGTCTATCCGTTTGTATTCTGGTTTTCGTGCCGCCTGCGTCTCCTGCAACTTTGGTTTTGCTCTTTCTCTTGCAGCCATATCTTTCTCAGCTTCTTTTTTAGCATCTTTCCCCTTCTTTGCTGCTAAGTACTTTTCTACATCCCTTACACCATAGTTTAGGTCCGTACTCTTAACTCTGGTAAGCATTTCTTCTCTTTCTTTTCTTGCAATATCCGCCTCTAAAGCAGAAAGCGTTCGGGACCTGTCTATCTGCCGCAGCGTATCATCTACCGCCCTATCTACTTCGGTCAGCATAAGTTTGCTTTGGTCTATTCCCTTGTCAATATCTTCTCTCCTCTTTAGTTTCATACCGCCTATAGCAAGGTCTTCCTCCGATATTTTGCCTGTAATCTTTTTTGTGGCGTCGTGACTTACTTTTTTCTCTTTATCTCCCCAGAAATGTAATGCACCATCTTTTCTGATATCCACTTTTTTCTCCATGGATGCGCTCATATCTTCCAATTGCTTGAACGTACGAGAAACGCTCTCTAGCGCCCAACTTCTGTCTTTCACCAGTTCCACTCGCTCTTTTGCCTCAACCTTTCTCCAGAAATCCGCTGAAAGCACCTTCAGGTCGGGCCTGACGCCAAGTTGCGTGAGAAGATTTTTGTTTATAACTTTTTTAATTCTCGCTTCATCATATATTTTATACGCAAGTTTGACTCTGTTTTCTGCGCTTTTTTGCGTGAGCATGAGTTCCCTGAGTTTCTGATTTCTCTCCCGTTTATCATTTATTTTTTTGAGTTTCGACCTCTCAACGTTTATCTCCTTTTTTACATCGACGAGGTCTTTTTTTACAGTTTCCACCACTCTTTTCGCGTCGATTAATACAGATTTTATTCTTCGCGCTTCTACTACATTCGCACTCAGTTTTTTCTCCTCTTTTTCCTGTTTTCTTCTCTTCTCCTCCGCTTCCCTTGCTATACTCTCCTGCTCTATCCTTGCAACTTCATGCTCTATTCTTAAATGCATCAAACGCTCTTCTTTCTCTTTTTCAATATCTCTTTTTTCGGATGCTGCTACTGTTTCAGCACTCTTCTTCTCTTCGAGAAGTACTTTCTTCTTCTCTTCCTCCTGTTTTTTGAGAGCTTTTGCACGTTGTGCGTCTTCCGCTTCCATTCTAGCTTTTAATTTTTTCGGATCATTAAGTTCTCTTAATCTTTTCAACTCCTCTTCCCGCTCCTTCCTCTCACGTTCCGTTCTCTCTCTTTCTTCTTCGGCAATTCTCGTAAGGACCATTCTATCTTCTTTTAGCAAGGCGAGTTTTTCAGCATCTTCTTTTCTAAAATCCCTTTGACCCGCCTTTAATCGCTCTATCTCATCTTTTTTCTCTTTTTCAATGATTTTTGCAACGCGGGCCCGTTCTTCTTTTGCTATTTTCATTCTTTTAGCGTCTTCCTTTCGGATGCGTGCAAGTTCCTTGGGAGTGAGATTTGCCAAATATAACACCTTCGACTCTGTTTATTTCTTTATTACTATAATGTATGATGTATGCTCATCTTAATATTTATTTTTGGTTATTTTTAAACTTTTCATAAACGCCCCTTGCTCTCTCATACTCAACAATCGCCAGTATGTTGCCGTATTCATCGCCTAATTCCTGGAGTTTTTTTACTATATGCACTTCTCTTTTCGTTTCCAATTTGTGGAAACCTTTTATCGAGTTGGTAATATTGTCCAACTTTGTAACGAACTCCTCCGCGCTTTTAGCTTTAAGTTTTGTTTTGCGCAGTCTTTTGATTTTGAATGAATATTTTAACAGGTCTATTGTAGACACAAGGTTGCAATACGCGTCTGTGAATTCTTCTTCACTCATATCGATGGGGCGGATTGGTATATTATCCTCTTTACACAATCTGTTTATTTCAAACCAGCAAGGCGGCGGCGCCTTAACTTCTCCAAAATTGCGCAACCCGTTCATGTATATTTCATCGTAACTGGAGGGTTCGTTATCAAATTCCTTGTTTTCATCCGCATCTTTTATTCCCGCATACTCCCCAGCCGAAATAGATATTGCCACCGCATCCGGTTTTAGTTCATTGAAGGTCTGTCGCAAATGAGTTTTTTCGTCTGTGAAGCCTCTAATAATCGGCATTATGCTAACCTTTTTATTTTGAAACTCTAAAGTCAGTAACATGGAGATTACCGGGGTGCATCAGAGATTGGTAGAGATATACAAATAATTGTCGCAGCGTTCAGTTTTGGTCGCATACTCACTCATTATAGCACTGGATGCAAACAATCAGAAATCATTAAGTTTAAATTCCGGCATATCTCTTTCTCGTGAAACTATGAATGACAAGGCAGTAGTTTTATTGAGCGGCGGCATCGACTCCACAACTGCATTAGCCATCGCCATAGGCGAGGGTTTTAGATGCTACGCACTTTCTTTTTATTACGGCCAGCGACATTCAAAAGAAATCGACTCCGCAAAGAAAATCGCCCGACATTACCGCACCGAGCATAAAATAATGGAAATAAACCTGAACCAGATAGGCGGCAGTGCGCTGACAGATAAGAAAATAAATGTGCCAAAGAACCGAGATATGAAAAAGATAAGCAGAGAAATTCCAACCACCTATGTTCCGGCAAGGAATACGATAATGCTGTCGTACGCACTCGCTTATGCCGAAGTCATAGGGGCGAAGGCGATCTTTATAGGTGCAAACGCGATAGATTACAGCGGATATCCAGACTGCAGGCCGGAATATTTTAGGGCGTTCCAGAAAATGGCGGATCTCGGAACAAAAAAGGGAGTGGAAGGCTCGAAAATAATAATAAAAACCCCTTTGATAAACATGAAAAAGGCGGAGATAATAAAGAAAGGAAATTCGCTGAACGTGCCTTATCACATGACCTGGAGCTGTTATCTCGGCGGCAGTACTGCGTGCGGACAGTGTGATAGTTGTCTGCTGAGATTAAAGGGGTTTGCGGAAGCGGGATGTGAGGATCCGATAAGATACAGGAATTAACCTACCACCAGTCATATTTTCATTAAAGTTTCACGTTTGTACCAATATTTATTTATATTAATATTATTGTAACTAAGAAATAACATGACTTTTGCATCTAAGAAAATAATATCCATACTGGTTTTAGCATTAATGGCCACGACAGCCTTTTCGGGCTGCTTCGAGAAAACAGAATCCAGTGAAAACCGCCCGCCAATAGCGAATGCAGGATCCGATCGAATTGCATATTATAACGAAACCGTCCCGTTCGATACCAGCGCGTCATACGATCCAGATGCCGATATGTTAACCTATGCCTGGGATTTTGGCGACGGGACGTATGGAAGTGGTAAAAATCCGAGCCACACATACAGCGGCATAGGAAATTACACAGTTTCCTTGACAGTGGATGATGGATACGGGCACAATTCCACGCATACCATATCCGTTACAGTACTGAGCAGAACAGAGTCAGAAAAACCTGTTGAAAACAATCCACCGATAGCAAATGCTGGACTCAATCAAATCGTGAATTTTAACGATACCGTTAAATTTAATGCTAGCGCATCATCTGATTCCGACTCAGACACATTAAACTATACTTGGAATCTCGGTGATGGTTCTTATGGAAGCGGCGTGAACCTTAGTCATAAATACAACAATTCGGGAAATTATACGGTCACTTTGACTGTGGACGACGGGCATGGTCATACATCAAATCACAGCATACTTGTAAGGGTATTGAGCAGGACAGAAGCAGAACCTGTTGAAAACCACCCGCCTATAGCAAATGCCGGCATCAATCAAACCATGAATTTTAATGAAACTGTGCTGTTTGACGGCAGCGCATCGTACGACTCCGACGCAGACGCATTAAACTATACATGGGATTTCGGCGACGGTACGTATGGATATAGCATGAACATCAGCCATACCTATAATAGTCCAGGAAATTACACAGCCACTTTGACCGTGGGCGACGGACACGGCCATAGTTCAAACCACAGCATAGTCGTAAAAGCGCTGAACAGAACAAGTGCGAATAGTCCGCCGATAATAACGAGCATGAGCACGACAGCATCTGTTATCGAATGCGAAGAGTCTGTCGCATTTCGTGCCTCGGCGTACGATCAAGACAACGATACGTTAAATTATACGTGGGATTTCGGCGACGGCACGTACGGAACAGGCGCGAACCCGAATCACATATATAACCAGTCAGGAAATTATAATGCTTTTTTGACTGTGGATGACGGGCATGGCCATAGCACAAACCACAGTATGATTGTTAATATATCGAACAAACCAACATTCATTCCTTCCCAATTATACATTCGGATAGACGCAAATAAAGACATTTACAACACCGGCGAAAATGTGAGCATGTCGCTCGTTTTAGTTTCTTTAAATTATTCTAGGAATTTTGGTTACAACATCGACGTGGTCAAAATCTACGGTTCAAACGGAAACATTGTATGGCAGAATGAAAATGACGAGATCGTACCATTTGGAATCGCCCCCTATTCACAAAAAACGCTTTGGCAGTTTAAATGGAATCAAACGAACAATAACGGCGCGCAGGTCGCAAGCGGTTTCTACAGAATCAACGCAACCTTATACGGATGCAACGACACGCATTATCCCTGCGGCGAAACTTGGATTGAGATAAGGACAGCACAGCCACAACTGAATCTATCTAATGTAACATCCCTTAATACGATATCGTCCTATTTTGATTTAAACCAGACGCAAAACGATTCCCTGGCAAATAATTGGTTATTGGGCGTGCAAAATTTCAGCAAATATGACAATAGCAAATATAACAATTTCGCATCTGCCTATGACGACTTGAAAGGGAGCAACATCCCCATATTCGTAACCACTGACTCAATATTACACACATACCATATTTTCTTCGACGACTTATTGAGAAGCATCGAAGAAAACTATCTTATCAATTACAGCAAAAACATGACTATCGCATTGTTGACTAAAGCAAAACAGCAATATGAAAACATAACCGACACCAACTTAAAGGAACTTGCCAGGAAGAACGTTGCCTATTTCTCGGTTGCATTGAAATTAATTGACCCGAATGCAACAATTCCTAGTTATGTAGCGCAACTGGTAAGTAATGAACTCTCGCTAATCGAAAATCACTCCGGGCCATCTCCCTACCAGATTTTTGATTATTACGATCCGTCTGTTGAAATGGAAGATTATTCCCAATACGTGCCAAGAGGCCACTACACGCGCTCGGAAGAATTGAAACATTATTTCAAAGAGATGATGTGGTATGGGCGGATGCCGTTTAAGGTAAAATACGGCGCATCAACGGAACAGGCAATCTTAATCGCGGATGCGATGAAAGATGCAAAATACAATAATCATAAGGCGGCAGATTTGTGGAACGCCATATACAACATTACGGTATTCTTTGTTGGAAACTCTGATGATTTGACATATATGGATTACCAGAACGTTACTTCCAAAGTTTACGGAACTTTCACATCGAATTATAGCGCGCTTCTCAACAATTCCAAATTGGAAACTGCAAGAAATATGTTGAAAAACCTAACAAAACCTAAAATCTCATCTGAGTGGATCGTGATTAATATATCCGAAGATCTATCGGATACAACACTAGCTATGCGCCTAATGGGGCAGAGGTTTATACCAGATTCATATATGTTCCAGGAGCTTGTGTTCAACAAGGTTTTAGAATATACCGGTACAGGAGACCCGTTCACTAAAGAATACATAGCTAATTTTGGAGACGGCAGGGCATTTCCAAGAGGTCTAGATGTGTTCTCAGTGTTGGGTTCGGAAAGGGCAAACGAAATCCTGGAAAAAGAGGGCGATACTGAATACACAAATTACACTGTGCAATTAGACAAGTTGAGAAACGAATTTTCAAATGTTTCAGAAGAAAATTGGACTCAGAATCTATACTGGAGCTGGCTTTATTCATTAGACTCGCTGAATTCAGAATTTAATGATTCAAAATATCCCACGTTTATGAAAAGCGATGCGTGGCTGGATGAAAAGCTAAACACAAACCTCGGTTCTTGGACTGAGTTGAGGCACGACACGATTCTGTATGCCAAACAATCTAACACCGCGATGGCTACTGGTGCCCCACCCCAAGATATGGAAAAAGGTTATGTTGAACCAACACCTGAATTTTACTCCAGATTATACAATCTCACATCGGATACTATCAGCGGCCTTAGCGGGCTCAATGTTTTAACCACAGAATATGCCTCGAAGCTAAATTCTCTTAAAAATTTAATAGCAGATTTAAAAGGTATATCAAATAAAGAACTAAACAAGACTCAATTAACTGATGCAGATTATACAATGATAGGAGAAATCGGCGATACTTTGGAATACCTCACAGACAGTATCTTGGCAGACGGTAAAGAAACGACAATGATTGCAGACGTTCACACGGATGGCAATACCGGTCAATGCCTGGAGGAAGCGGTCGGGTATGTTGATTATGTAATCATTGTCGTAGAAAATCCCAATGGCACACTTTCTTCGATGGCAGGACCGATATTCTCGTATTATGAGTTCAAACAGCCGATAAATAACAGATTGACGGATGAACAGTGGAAGGGTATGCTGAAGAACGGGAGTGAGCCGTCGAGGCCGGGATGGACGGAGGGGTTTACTGGTACGAATAAAAAAGAAAGCAATACCTTTGATTTTCTTTTCGTGGAAGCTATGTCATACGACTACACGGAATTGGTTTCTGGAAATTATATTGATGGGCCAGAATTCGTAGATAAAGCCACATATTTTGTCAATGAAACGAATTCAACATGTCGAGTTGTAGGTCATAGTGATAGTGATTTAAAGCCGAAACAAGATGGATTCAGACTACTTTACGGCTCCGGTGGGTGGGTTGGTGGTTTACTGTGGTCTGGAGCAGGTACTGGTCTTGATTTTATAAACTACCTGCCATTTAGGACAAACGGACGAGTATATGTAGGCAACTATTCTTTCAATGTATCCTTAGAGGTAACATCGGATTTGATATTTCGTGTTAATGGGAGTGTTTTACCGCCAGGTCAGTCTTTGAACTACAGCTATGATTTTCAGAAACCATATAAAAATTACAACAATGAAACCTATATCATAAGATATTACGGCTGGACAATAATAAAAAATTACGGTATCTGGAATAGTACGCAGATATATTGTGATGATAAACTCTAACTTCACCACTTTACTCATCGCAAATTGAATCATGATTGTTAACACTTGTCAAATCTAGAAAATGCATAATGCGCACACGCTCACTCGCACTCGGCTGCGCACGAGTGCTCTTGCTCGCTCGGTACGCTCTTATACTTTGGCTTGTCGGTATTTGTTTCAAATGCATACCTCGCTCGTTCGCTACACCACAAAAAAGACGATAGCTACCATTATTAACTTTTGAATGTAAGAATGTCACCTATCGTGATATTTAGTGGCGCTCACGGACAGTCGTGCATGAGCCGACTGTCCGTGAGCGTTAACACATTCCGAGTATATCCAATAAAAAAAACGACTTACAAAATATTACCAAAATCATAATAAAGATTCAGAGATGTCATTTACATTATCATCACAACCTTCATATTGTTTTAACATAATCCCCATTTGAGTTTATGGCATATCACTACGAAAAAAGATGGGCGAAAATCAAGGACCATTTAGAACAAAAGGGATACGACGCCTTCATATCGAAGATTTCTGGAAATTTAAGATATCTCTGCTGTGCTCACATACCATCGTCCCCGATAGTGAGTTATGTTATTGTTCCACGAAAGGACGAACCCTGTGCGATTGCATCATCTCTCGAAGAGTTTCGTGCAAAAGAGGAGTCCGCTATCGAAAACATCAAGATTTTTTCGCCGTATCCAGACATACCAAAGGATGGAAGGAAAGGTATAGATGTAGTCAAAAATGTTTTACGAGAGAAAAATATCAAAAGCGTGTTGATAGATAGCGAAGAAAAACTTACTAACGTCAAAGTAAAAGTTGACGATTTTATAACAAAAATGCGGGAGCGCAAGGATAACGATGAAGTCAACGCGATAAAAAAAGCATGCAATATCGCGGATTACGGCGCAAAAATACTAGTCGATGAAATTCTCGAAGAAGGAATAAGTGAATCTAGTGTTGCTAATGAACTCGATTACGCGCTCAGGGAAAAAGGCGCCCAGTGCATGTCGTTTCCAACGATAATCGGTTCTGGAAAGCACTCCATATTTCCGCATCACGACGTAGGCGGCAAAAAGATCAAGGCAGGAGAACCGATAATATGCGACTTCGGCGTTTATGTTGACGGTTATTGCTCGGATATAACAAGAACATATTTTCTCGGAAAGGTTTCAAAAAAACTAGTCGAAATGTACGATCTTGTTTTAGAAGCCCAGGAAAAGACGATACGCTATACGAAGATAAACAAGACGTTAAAGAGCATTGACGGTGTCTCCAGAGCACTTTTCCACAAGTCAGGTTATGGCAGATATTTCGTTCATGGAACTGGTCATGGGATCGGATTAGACGTACACGAATCCCCAAACGTCACATTTACAGCCAAAGGAAAAATAGAGAAGGGAAATGTTGTGACTGTGGAACCTGGTTTATATATACCAGGCGTCGGTGGCATACGCATAGAAGACGACATACTGGTAGACAACAAAATCTCGCTCCTGACACACGCTAAAAAACCACAGTATTAATCATAATTTTGCAAATCTCAGGAAAATCATATGCTAGATCAAGCCAGCAACAGGCACAAGATGTCTTAAATCGACAACGAATCATCAAAATTTATACCAATCTTTTTATATAGAAGATACCTGTATTTATAAAGGAATGAAGGATTTTTATAGAAAACTCATGGTTTTGCTGGCCGTCTTTACCCTATGCGGTATAACGCTCGTAGAATTTCCTCCTAATACAAAATGTGCGGCTAGCGCTGGAACTGACGATTTTACAATCATACTGTCACCGCAATATCAGGAGGTTTATAACGGTGGTTCTGCGGTATACAACATCACTGTTTCCAGCAGCACACCAACAAATGTTACTCTTTCAGTCGTAAAAGACACGGTACCGACAAACTGGATAGTATTTTTAGATAAACGCCTGGTGAATATCATAAACAATCAATCGACCGCCGTATTAACGGTGGTTTCCCCCATCGATGCAAAAATGAATGAAACCGCGCTGATTCGAATAGAGGGCGTATTAAGTTTTCCAGACAGAACAGTCACCCGATCAGCTGGCACCTATACTGTAGTAAAGGACGTTAAAAATACTGCCCCATGCCGGCTTGCGGTAGATAATCAATATAAAGAGATAGGAAACGGCAGATCAGTAAATTACAATATTACTTTATCGAGCGAACTCTCTGTCACTGTAAATCTAGGATTAGTAAATGTTCCACAAAACTGGATTGCAAGTTTGAGCGAGGAGACCGTGCCACTATCTTCCAACTCCACCAAAGTGTATGTAAAAGTTACGGCACCTTTGAACGCCAAACTCGACGAGAATGCTACAATTTATATTATAGCAACGACAACAACACGGGGAAGGACAATCACCACATCGATTGGCACATACACTGTTGTAAAGAACATAAGCAATACCGCACCGTTTTCAATAAACATAGAAAAACCACTTCAGATAATTCGCAATGGTGCTACTGCAGTCTATGATGTATTATTGCTTTCTACGGAATCGGGAAGCGTATCAGTTAACCTATCTACTGCAAATGTTCCAAGTGCCTGGAATGCAACCTTAGATGACACCACAGTCATGCTCAACGCTAACCAAACAATAGTGAAGCTAAGAGTTACGGCACCGGTTGATGCACAAAATAACGAGCAGGCAGCGATTCAGGTTGTGGGCAGCACATCCGTTACCCTTGCGGGCGTTGCGTCTCAAGTAACGCTGAGCGTTAGCCTGTTGACTGCGATTGACACTACAGGCATAGACTTCGAGTTTTCAGAAATTGTGCCTATAGTCGTGGAATTAGGACAAGAAAAACTAGTAAATGTTTCTATAACTAACACTGGAAACGATTTCCTGTCCATAACCACAGAGCTTAGAGCACCGATACCTCTCGTGAATTCCACAACAACTCTCGAAGCAATATCACTTAAACCCGGAACATCAAAACAAGTAGACATAAGCGTCAAAATGTCAGCAGAACAAAACGTAACTGGCGCATATGAACTCGTACTCATCGGAACAAGCCAAAAAGGTGAAAAAAGAGTTGCAAGGATCCCTGTGAACGTTGTCCAACCTTCTTCACCTGCTCAAAAAGTTCCGACGGCCCCAACATTCACAATAGAAGCATTAAAGATCATACTCATAGAAAAGGAAAACCCTTCATATTATGCGGCCAGCATAAGGAACATCCATAATACAACAATATATCTGAATTTAATCATAGATTCTTCGGCAGAATTAAATGCATCCGTATCTCCAAGGACGGTAGCTATTCCACCGAGCACCACAATTTTCGTAAATATAAGCGTTAGAAGTTATTCTGAAACGGGTGGCAATTATTCCATAAATTTGACAGGTGTGGATGCAGATAACAATTTTTCATTGACAGCTTCAACAGTCGTCAGAATGATAGAGAGAAACGATGCAGCGTCAATAACTACATTTGAAACAAAGGATATACAGATAACTATCAATTATATCACGAACACAACAACCATCCTAGTTGTGCCTGTCGACGAGATGCAATATCTTACGGCAGTAATCCAATACCCTAACGGAACGAGCCACACATCTCCCTTGGTGGAGACTGAAAGCATTTGGATGGGGCGTTTTACAATTGGCGATAATGGTGCATATGTCATTAAACTAATGGCGGTAGGATTAAACAATGAAACACATGTTAATAACATCACAGTATGGATACAATACCCTACATATGAACAGTCGGGCATAAAATTACCTTCACTAAAAACCACGGTAGCTGCAACATCTGCCGGGGCCGCAGTCGGTGTTACAATATTTTTGGTTGCAACCGAATTTGGCCGCTATGCCATACTGCAGTTATTTATAGCGTTCATCATCCCACTCTATACAAAATTAAAGAGGTCTAAACTGTTAGACCATTATGCAAGGGAACAAATCTACAAATACATTCAAACCAACCCTGGCGAGAATTACACGACAATTATGCAAAAGTTGAAATTAAAGAACGGCGCACTCGCATATCATCTTGCAACTTTAGAGCGGGAAGAAATGATAAAATCCATGCGCGACGGAATATACAAGAGGTTCTATCCAACGAACGCTAAGGTACCATTAAAAGGCATCCCAGATTTGACATGGTTCCAACTCGGCATATTCAATTTAATCAAGGACAATCCCGGAATAACTCAGGGAGAAATCGCGAATCGGATAGGAGAAAGCAGGCAGGTCGCGAATTACCATATCCATTTGATGATGAACGCGGGTTTACTTAGGACAGAGAAAAACGGCAGGGAAGTGAAGTTCTACCTAGCCAACGAGGAGATGTATTGTAAACCTACGCGCGAGGATTTTGCGAGGGAAGGAATGTTTAGGCCATAGAGCCGATTGAATATTGCGCGATTAAATTACCCATCCTCACGCTGCATTTTTTTATGTCACAACAGCATCCAGCTTATCCATCTCAACCGCCTTTCTTATCTCCATCGCCAGTCTTCTTCCGGTGCTTACGTTCTTTCTCCACAATGCGTTTCCGTAAGGGTGCCCCACGGACATGTGGATGTTCGTTCCTCCGCCTATGCGCGGGGCGACGTCGTATATATAGAAATTAAGGTCTTTATCCACACATGTCTGCAGGCAGAACGGGCCTATGATACCGGGCTTGTAATATTTTTGAGTTGCAGCCACATATTTTTCGCCCAGTTCAAAAGCATCCTCGAGAAGCGATTCCCTGAGCGTTGCGGAGTTATGCCCGCAAACAGTGTATTCGGGCGTGAACTGATGGGGCAGCAGAGTCATTTGCTGGGCGGCAGGCAGCCTTACATGGCCATCAAGGCTTGTTTCAAATCTCCAATCTATGCCCAACAATTCAAGTCCGTTGCCTCTTTTTTCGAGAGGTGAATAAAACATATCGATGTTAAACACAGGCCCGATTACGTACTTTTCAATTCTCGCCTCGGCTAAGTCGGATTTGGTTATTACGTTCTGCTTAAGCAGTGATTCCGATTTTTGTTTGTATTCTCTGTAAGAAGACGCAGTAAAGAAACCCCTCTCTAATTTTTTTACAGCATGCGGGAGTTTGACGATTACCAGTTCGTTTATGTCTTTTGGATCGCCCACCTTTTCCGGGTGCGGCAGATTTGCCTTGTTTAAAATCCAATAATAATCCTTCTCCCCGCCTCTCTCCTCGCTGCGCAGCAGGTTTCTGCTTCCAACGAGGGGTACGGCAAACTCACTTTCGACGGCATCGATGCCTACGTATGACGTGAAGCTTCTGTTCGGCACGAATAGAACGTTGTTCTTTATTAGTTTATTCTGGACGTCTTTATCCAGCATTTTCTTGAATTTATCAAGGAGAACAACCTCGTCTACAATGCCTTTCAATATGTTTCCCTTTTTGTCGCGCGATGCCCTAAAATAATTAGAATAAGTTTTTTCTCTTCCTTTTTGGCATATGGCCACTGTTCTAAACCCTTCTTCAACAGCGCCGTCGCACGCGTCTAGCGCGGAGTGTGAACCGACTACGCCAATCTTTATTTTTGAAATATCGTAATTGCCGACAATTTCTGTTATTTTTTTCCTATCGATCATTTTGAAGCACCTCGTATTTCAGTCGATGTATTTTAAGGTATTAAAACTCATCTTTGACAGCCAAATCTACAAACTTTGTCGTACAAAGTTTGTACGATCTATAGCATTGTCGAACAATGCCATATGAACGTATGAAATTCCTCATGGAATTTCATAGTACGTACAAAATCTATCGAGAATTTTGTAGTAATAGCATTCAGAATACTTGTGGCGGTAAAAATTCTATCTCAATGGAAGGGAGAACAAAAAGTTCAGTAGATCATCCTGTCAAAGACGAGTTAAACAATGTGCTGCAAAAATATTGGGAAAACTGGATGCCCCATAGAAAACTATATAAACAAACGGATTGATACAATAAAAAACGATATGGAGTTGTTTTTATGCCTGTGGAAACAGAGATTCTATCTGAAATGAAAATCGAGAGAGTGCCTACTTATGTTAGGGGCTTAGACGAGCGCCTAGAGGGAGGCGTTCCAAAAGGTCATGTAGTATTGATATCCGGCGCCGCTGGTACGATGAAATCTTCTTTTGCGTTTAATGTCATATATCACGCTGCAAAAGAAAAAAAGAACAAGGGTACGTACATCACGCTGGAGCAAGGAGAGAAAAATCTTCTTAAACATATGGCAAGGTTGGGAATGGACGTTTCGACTTCTAAGGACATCAAAGAAAGAATATCGGTTGTTGATTTATCACAACTTCGAAAGGATTTAGGAAAACAAATGAGCGGCGATTGGATAGAGCCACTTATTGCCCAAATAAAGAAATACAAGGAGCGCTTGGGTTTCGAAGTATTGGTTCTAGATTCCCTGCAGGCATTGTATGTACTTTCCAACATGCAGAATCCGAGAAACGAGTTATTCTTCTTTTTTGAGCAATTAAGAGACCTTGGCCTGACTTCGTTCCTCATCTCGGAGATGTCAAGGGACGGAGAGACGTTTGGAACTTATGGCATAGAAGATTTCCTGGCAGATGGTGTAATCCACCTTAACCTTGAGAGAGAAGGCAGAAATGTAGACCGATACCTGAGTGTAGTTAAAATGAGATCAACAAAGCACGACACAAACTACTTCCCGCTACTGGTCGAGAACGGATTCGAGATAGTTACTAGATAAAAGTTCTAACTGCCGTAAAACTACGAATCCAATGCCATCAAAAATACGAAGCAACTTTTAATCCTCAGGAACTTCCAGTCTTATCAGGTTCCTGTCTATCAGCATTTCCAGGAATTTCCAAGTCCTAGGAAAAACCGGTTCGATTTCTTCTTTATATTTTTCATCAAGTTTTGTGCAGATGTCCTTAATGTTCGTGTTGCCGTCGCACATTTCCCATATCGCCGTGCCCTTATCGTCGAGAACCACTCTGACGTCCTCGGGCCCGCCTAGGTGTTTGTGCAAGAATTTCTCCAATCTGCTAAAATTCTTTTTATAGATGATTACGACCTTGTCATTTTCTCTTACCCATTCGGCATCTATTCTTTTAGGTACTGCCAAAAGCAATTTCTTAATTTTCGGGTCTAAATCGTTAGTTTGCATAACGATCATTAGGCGCCTTATTCTACAATTTCCAGGCTGCCGTATTTCCCGGCGCTGATCTGGAGTTCGCCATTCCACTCCTTAACATATCCATTTGTTATTTTTATTTTCGCTTCTACATTCACCTTTTCGATTTCCTCGTTCCAAAGCGTTATCTTTACCTTGCCAGTATCATCCTCGCCTATGGCATTGCATACCTTGCCGCTGGAGCCGAATTTTGATTGAAACTGCCTCGGCTCTTCTTTGCTTGTTATCTTTAGTTCTATGCTGTCTACCTTCGAGTTGACTTTTAGATCATTTACCTTCATCCGCTTCACCTTGTTAACTGTATTACAAAAGTTTGATTTAAATGTATGTCTTATATAACGCAGTTTTAACAAACATCAACCGTTGCCTTTATATGAAATAACCACATATACAGAACGGCGAGAAAAATGCCTGCAATAGTCATTGTTGGAACACAGTGGGGGGACGAGGGAAAGGGAAAGGTTACTGACTACTATGCAAAAGATGCTGATTATATCGTCCGCTTCCAAGGCGGCAGCAACGCTGGCCACACAATTGTGGTAGGCGGAAAGACGCATAAGTTTCACCTTCTGCCGTCAGGTATCATCCATGCAAAAAAGAAGAACATAATCGGAAACGGCCTGGTTATCGATCCCGAAACGCTCCTCAAAGAGATAAAAACGTTAGAAAGCGACGGATATACGGTAAACAATCTTTTCATAAGCGAGAGGGTAAACATAGTGATGCCATACCATAAGATACTGGACGGTTTAGAGGAATCTTCCAAAGGTGACATGAAGGTAGGCACGACAAAAAGAGGAATAGGCCCGGCGTATTCCGATAAAATCGCCCGTTCCGGCATCCGTGCGATCGACTTGCTGGATCGCGAAACTCTTGAAAAGAAATTGGATTATTTGATTCAGTTAAAACAAAAGATGATTAATATATTCGACGAAAAAACAACAATCTCCAAGGAAACGATATTGAACGATTATGTGCAGTATGGAGATCAGATTAGAAAATATGTTGTCGATACATCGCTTATGATAAATGACGCCCTGGATAAAGGAAAGACAATATTATTCGAGGGTGCGCAGGGTACGCATTTGGATGTGGATCACGGCACTTATCCATTCACAACGTCATCCAATACGATTGCGGGCGGTGCGTGTACCGGTGCGGGCGTAGGCCCGACAAAAATTGACAAGGTGATCGGCATCATTAAAGCGTACACCACGCGAGTAGGCGCCGGCCCTATGCTGACAGAACTATTTGATGATACAGGAAAGCACATTCAGGATAAAGGCGTGGAATTCGGTACAACAACCGGAAGGCCAAGACGCTGCGGATGGCTTGATTTAGTGCTGGTAAGATACGCCTGCAGGTTAAACGGGCTTACCGAGGCGGCTATTACAAAGATAGACGTATTGGACGGACTGAAAGAAGTAAAAGTCTGCAAGGCATACGAATATGACGGTAAAATTGTAAAGAATTTCCCGACGAGTTCAAAGGTTTTAGAGAAATGCAGGCCCATTTACAGCACGCTGCGTGGCTGGAAGGAAATTACAACAGAAGAAAGGGAGAAAATCGTCAAAAAGGGTTACAGGGCGCTGCCGAAGGAAATGAGAGATTACATAGAATACGTCAGCAAGGATATCGGGGTACCAGTAACTTTGATATCTGTGGGGCCTGGAAGAGAGAATACTATCGAGAGAAAAGCTAGACCGCTCTAACGTCGTTTATGAATTGTTGCCGAATCGCTCAAATGTCCTTTCTCAGCCATTTAATCATGTTTAGGCAGAATTTTTTGTTGTCGGCGTAGGTAATGTATTTATTCGTAAGGATTGACGTGTCACCGATGTATACGACGCGGCCGTTCCAATATTCCGAGAAACTTGCGATTGCCATGCTGCCTACGGTTTCACCCTTGTCCCAAACGCCGTCCACGTCCTTGTCGCCGAAACTAGACCCGCTCGACACCGCCAGCATATTTTCAGGCGGTGAATCTATCGAGCAGCCGGAAACGTACACTATCTCCTTTATGCCTTCAGCAATCGGGTGTTTAGCGAATCTCATGATTTTAAGGAATTGGGGGATCTTCTTTTTGCCTACGACCTCGCCCATTATCTTTATTTCTTCTGCATAGGATTCGACCAGGTCTGTAACCCTGTCTTCCCTGAATTTAACTCCAAAATCCTTTGTTAGTTGGTTAAGGGTAAAAGCATTGCCGCCGATGTTGCACCATTCTGCGGTAAGAAGCAACCCGCCGCCGGAACTCACGAACTCTGTAATTGCAGTTATCTCCTCAGGTTTAAACTCTCCTTTTGGATAGGAGATTACCAACACATCAGTATCTTCGAGGTTTCTTAAAAAGGAGTCCTTGATTACGGATATTGTGTAGCCGTTGTTTCTCAGCAGTTTTCCAAAATCCGATAACCCATCGACCTTGCCATCTTCCAACGACGCACCCTCATCATGGGATTCGTCGAAACTGACCTTTTTTGCAGACATAGAAATCGACCCAATCATCAGTATATAGATATATAAAAACATCGAAGACGTAGCCGAAAACTACACTAACGACTTTACTTTTCCGCACCGGGCATTTTCAATAATTATGGTTGTTATCATGGGCGTTTAATAGTTGACGATTTTCTCTGCAGGTATTCTCCTGCCTTTCTTATTCCTTCCTCGATTCTGCTGGTGTTGTCAACCCATGGTCCATAGGAAAGCCTCACTCCTTCTCTTAACGACTCTCCGAATCCTTTGCCAGGTATAAACAACACGCCAGTGTTCTTTAAAACATCCATGACGAATTCATCACCGTCCATGCCTACTTTTATCACAGTATATAGCCCACCCTGTGGAGTCAAGCGGGGCAATCCGAGGTATTCGTCTATAGCTTTTATCGTGACGTCAGCGGCTTTCTTGTAATCTGCACGTGCCTTGTCGAGATAGCTTTTCAGCGAGTTGTCATCTAAAGATTTCTTCAAGTAAGCAGTTATCGCCATCTGATGAAGCGTGTCTGGGCACAATACGGTGCACTGTTGCGTTCTTTCCATACCACCAATAATGTCTTCAGATGCCTCTATCCAACCGAGCCGCCTTCCGAGGCCTCTTGCCCATTTTGAGTTAGAGTGCAGGGCTATCAAATTTTCATGCTCGTTTGGTGACCAGGAGTAGTACTTTGGGGGGCGTTCGCTGAAGTATTGTGTTTTATATGCAGAATCAATAGCGAGGAAGGTGTTTTTATCCGATGTTATGTCGAGTAGCGCTTTCATAAACTCTTCCTTGGGAATCTGCCCCGTGGGATTATCCGGAGAAGGAACTATCACGACCTTCGGTTTTGTCTTGTAGTATATCTTTTTGAATTTTTCAACTAAATCATCGACGTCAGGCATGTACTCCCAAGTTTTCGGATCGAGTATCCTGAGATACTTTATCTTTGCTTTTGGCAGGGCAAACGCTATCTGGCCTGCATAATTTGCATAGGTCGGGTCGAGCAAAAGCACGGCGTCCGCCGGATCCGCTACGGTAACAAGCACATCCCTTGTAATCTGCGTGCTGCTTTGTCCTATGATAATGTTATTCTCGGTGAGCCCTTTTAATCCAAATATTTTTTCTTCGAACCTGGCTAATTGTAATCTGCAGTCTATTGAACCGGTAGTTAGGCTGTATGCACCGCTTTTATGAAACTCCTCTGAATTTTGGCAAATCTCCACATATATCTTCTGCATTTCCGCCGGAGCCCTGTGATTGACCCAGCCGCCACCGAACGATATCACGTTCTCTGGCTTCAGCCCCATCGCTATTATGCTCCTTGGCTCGGCCATCTTCATAATCTGCCTTATTGGGCTTGGGGTTTTGATCTGCTTTTGTACTAGTTTTGACAGTCTCATCTTTATCTAGGGGGAATCAATGATTTAATAATTAAAAGTATTTAATAGATTATCTGAACTAGTCAAATATCTCTGATATCAGCATATCGAAATGTTTTTAATTCATGGAGGACATTTAGCTATGTTATTTGTCGAATTTACCGGGAGTCGCTATAGGGTGCACATATACAGCGCCTATAACTATTAATAGGGGACATGACCACTACAATCGGAGGGAATCGAATTGGGAGAAGATGATGTAGAAAATAAACCGATCGAGACTAGGATGGGTGTAAAGATAGACTCTTTTTCACATAAGCTATCCGTATTAGAAAATGAGAATGTCCAGCTTAGGCAGGTTTTGATGAAGATAGAAGTCGAAAGAAAAAGCATAGAAAACGACTTGCTACGATTACAGAGCGAGACAACTAGATATAAAAACGAGGTTGAACGTTTAAAAAACCCCCCGCTAGTCATTGGTTTTCTAAGGGATTTTTTACCGGATGGCCGTGTGGTAGTAAAAAGCTCTGCTGGACCTGATTTTGTAGTACAGGTCGCAGGTTTTGTGGCAAGGTATAAACTAACACCTGGTTGTCGTGTGGCTCTAGACAAAGATTTTCTAACAGTGGTAAACGTCCTCCCGTCGTCTAAGGACAACATAGTTAGCGGTGCTGAGATTATAGAAAAACCACCGATCAGATACAATCAAATAGGCGGGCTTGCCGATCAAATACGAGAGATGCGGGAGACTGTAGAGCTTCCGTTGATAAAACCAGAGTTGTTTAAAAAGGTCGGCATAGAGCCACCGAAAGGCGTGCTGCTTATAGGCCCGCCCGGGACCGGTAAAACCTTACTGGCCAAAGCAGTTGCTGGAGAAACCAATGCGACATATATCAGACTTGTAGGTTCTGAGTTGGTTCAAAAGTTTATTGGCGAAGGGGCTAGATTGGTTAGAGAATTATTTGAACTTGCAAAAGAGAAAGCGCCGAGCATAATATTCATCGACGAACTTGATGCAATTGGTGCAAGGAGACTGGAAACCGCCACATCGGGAGACAGGGAAGTGCAAAGAACACTTATGCAATTGCTTGCAGAACTGGATGGTTTTGAGCCGATTGGCAATGTAAGGTTAATCGGTGCAACAAATAGACCGGATATACTGGACGAGGCCTTGTTGAGGCCAGGGCGATTCGACAGAATTATAGAGGTCCCGATGCCGAATCGTGAAGCGAGAAAAGAAATATTCAAAATACATGCGTCAACAATGAATATGGCTGAAGATGTTAATCTAGACGCATTATCTGAAAAGTGTTCTGATGCCACCGGCGCGGACATAAAGGCGATCTGCACAGAGGCCGGGATGTTTGCCATACGAGATGGGCGGGACACAATAACTGTAAAAGATTTCACTGGTGCTATACGCAAAGTAATCAATACTGATTCTTTGAACAACGCAGCGTCAGAGGCCATGTTCGGATGAGATTGCGGTAAGGTTTTTATAGCCAAAACATAATCGTTAAGCAACACCATATACGTTGGCACTACTATGATGAAAAAAGGTTTCAACTTTATTTATCATAATCACAAATCAGAATTATTTGCTATTCTCATACTAGCGTCGATATTGGTGCCTCTTTTAACTTTTATGTCCAGTATGGACTTCAAATGCGTAAACCACATAAATAACGACACTCGGGATTTTTTACCGATAACTGCATCCCGTGAACGCTCTCCTACGCCGGGGGTAAATATAGAGACCCAGAATAGTTCATATCGAAGCGAAGTAAGGGATAACACCGTTACTTTTGTTTTAAACGTTACGAACACTGGAGATGCTGACGACACAATAGAAATATTAACTCTGTCTACAAAAATTTGGTCAATAACTTTGTTCTATACAGGAAACTGGACATTGCTGACAGATACGGATGGCGATAATATCACTGACGTTGGGGACGTAACGCCATTGGCGACAATATATGTCGGCGTAAATATCACGATCCCTTCTTCCGCAGCCGGCGGTGAGACTAATATTATAATAATCACTGCAAACTCATCTCAAAATGCTTCGATCACTTCTGCAGTAACTCTCACAATTTTTGCATTAAACCCCGCGGATTATGCATCAATAGGGCCAATACCCGATCAGACCACAGAGGCGACAGTAGTGCCGCCATCGTCCCCTTCAAGGACAATACCCTATTATTTAAACATCACGAATAACGGGAATTTCAGTGACACTATGGACATAACAAAAAGTGCACCACAAAGTTGGACCGTGACGTTACTAGACGAAAATTTTTCCGCGCTGACCGACACTGATGGAGATGCCAAAGTCGATACTGGCAATCTGACTCCAAACGCAACAAAACAGATTGTGGTAAATGTTACAATCCCGTCAGAAATAAGGTATAACTATAGCTATACAACATCAATCACAATTACATCTTCTTGGAACACTTCTCGAAGCATATCAGTAAATTTGAGAACGTGCCTATTTACAGCCGCAAACATAGGCGTCGCGGGCAACGCCTCGCTTACGGGTAAAAACGGAGACACATTAATACACACGATCGCGGTCTCAAATTTTGCTGTTTTTAATGACACTGTAAATATATTATCCGCACAAACAGACGAATTAAGCGTAGAGTTCTTTTACGAGAACGGGACAAGGTTGGGCGATACAAATGGCGATGGGAATATAGATGTAGGTAGCCTGCCAACCGCCGTACCGATAAACGTTAACATGAGCATAAGTGTATCCAATATAGTGCGCGGTAATGTGACATACAGCGTAGTAGTAACTGGAATATCGTCGAATAATGACACGGAACGTAAAAGCATAACGGTTTCTGTTACCATAGATCCAGTGTATAATGTTCTTATCAACATCGAAAACCAAAGCAAGGAGTGCGATGCAGGCGAGAACGTCACCTGTGTTTTTGGAATTACAAATTCTGGAAATGTAAACGACGCATTTGATATAGAATTGGACAAGGCCCCATTGGATAGTCCTGTAACTTATACGATATATAAGAACGGCACTATGCCAATTACCAATACCCAGGGTTTGCTGTATAACGATACGGGCACAACGTCAAAAGACGAACTGACGAATATAAGCATAGTGTTAAGCGTGCCGAAAGATAAAAACCTCATAAATACATCCGTAACGTTTTCTCTTATTGTCTATTCAGCCAGCAACGCATCAAAATATGTCGGTAGAACATTATGGCTCAACATAACAAAACCTCCGTATGTAATATTCACACCGACATCAATCACAAACAAAAGTGGGAGGCCAGGCACAACGAGCACATATAATTTCACGCTCATAAACAATGGTTTTGAGCCTGATGATCTGATGATTGACATTACACAACGACTCTATAATGCGTCAACGAGTACTTTGTTGTTGGATGCGCCTCCATGGAACTTTACAATAAATGCTGGCAACTTAATCCTAGCTACTGGCAATACTAGCACTTACCGCAGTTTATACTACTCCAATCAAACATTGATTAATAGTTATGATATGGTGCTATCTGTCGATATACCTTACAGTACATCTACAGATATAAAAAACACAATCACAATTAATGTTTCTTCTACAAAACATGGCGAAAATAGAACGTCAGAACTAAGCACCACTATACAACCTATAGCGAATCTATATGTTACTGCTTTTAATCTGCACACATCTGTATGGAACGCCACTACTAATTATACAATCCGGATAGAAAATCGTGGCAGTGTCAAAGATACAATGGATATTACATATTCATCTACCCGCAATTGGCCGATTTCAATGTATTATAATGCCACGAACCAACTGCTAACAGACACAGACGGCGATGGTGCGATCGATGTCGGCAATCTTTCAGCAGGTTCCTACATCGATATTCTGGTGAAAGAGGCAATACCGAGGATGACTGTAGGCGGTACGACCGAGATAATAGCGGTAAAGTTTACATCTTCGTTCGACCAGAACATTACTTCGACAGTGAATCTGACTAATAATGTTACAAGCGTTTACGACATCAGCATTACTCCCACGACCACATCGTTAAATTACGAGGTTGACACCTGGAATGTATTTAATTTTAGTGTTACTAACAACGGAAATGTTAATGATACTTTTGAAGTATCCATCCCGAACCTAAGGGCGTCCTGGATTGTTATTATGGATACAAAATATCTTCCGACAGATACTCAAGTGATAACTTTGAATCAAAATTTTAATTTGTCCACCGCTATATATGCAGCCAGAGAAGATCCACGCTATGCCCCATCCAGCATAACCTTGACCATCAGATTAACATCCAAGACAAACATCGCCTTCTTCCTCGATACAAACTTGGTAATAACTATAATCAAGCCCGAAGCGAGATTTATTTTCAATTTTGATAACGCAACTAAATCTGGTAACGCTGGTGATGAAATTACATATACGCTCACTATCAAAAACAACGACCTTCAGACAAACGATGTTTGGATCTCCTCCATAGGTGCGGAAAAATTCTATGTAACGAATCAAACTAAAATCGGAACTGTTGTCTGGCAAATAACTTACACCGACGACCAGAATATGCCTCTGCAACTAGAAAATGGCAATTACAAAATAGGGCAGATGCTGGACAACGCCTCAAAAAGTGTTCGTATCAAAATACTGACTCCTTCAAACGAATCATCTGATTATATGACTAAAACCACATTTAGTGTTTCGTCTGGTGGGACAAGCCCCTATTCCGCATCACTTGTCATCTTTACACGAATAAACGTCAATGCATCTGTTGACATCTATGTGGGGCAAGCAACGATCACCGGCAAGCCGAATACAACTGTAAATAGTACAATCATTGTAGTAAACAACGGCACCTCCTCGGACACGCTGAACGTTCTGATTTCTTCAAATTGGACAGCGAGATTATTACTCGCGGATAATTTAATAGCAGACACAAACTACGATGGCATTGCTGATGTTGGGAATTTATCACACCGGTCTTCTGTAGAATTAAAACTTAGCGTATATATCCCGCCGGATGTTAACCGAAGCACAAATGATACGATTACAATTACCGTTTTCTCTTCCCAGAACTCCAGCAAGCTAACCAATATAACAATTACAATGATGGCAAGCGCCGTCGCTGATCACCTGATACTCGTCGACAAATACAACGATACGAGTAACCCAAACAATACTGTCTTTTATAATTTGACCATTCTCAACAAGGGAAATGCTCCAGATGTCGTAAACATACAATACACATCATCGTTGGGGTGGAATGTCCGTCTGCTTAAAGAAAGCGCCGTCCTAACCGACACAGATAGTGACGGTTTCGTTGATATCGGCGTGTTGGCTAGAAACGAAAGCAGGAACGTTACTATAGAGGTTGCCATACCATCCAACGCTGCTGGAGAGGCTACTAATGTTGTCGGTTTGGTCATCAATTCAACGTTGATACCCACGTACAACACAAATATCGTATTGAACACTATTGCAAATGCTATAGTCGACTTCTATATCGGGCCAAACACTACACAAAAGGCATACCCTACAAAAACATTTAACTGTACGATCGGAGTGACAAACCTTGGAAACGTACCTGACATCATCGACATAAACTATACAACACCCGAAGGGTGGCAAGTAACGGCATATAAAATGGCAACCACACCACTACAGGACTCTAATAACAACGAGATTGTAGATACTGGCGCTATTGGCGCGAAGGAGACATTGAATATAACATTCAGAATCAGTGCACCATCCAACGCTCAAGATAACAAGACGATTATCGTTATCGGCAGCTCTTACAAGGACACTTCAATGCATAAATCCGCAGAAGTGTTTATCGAAATAGACACCACAATGAAAATAGAACTGAATACAACCAAACCTAAGTTATATGGGAATGTAAACAGAAGCGTCGAGTTTGCGCTCACTGTACTAAATCATGCAGAATATCCAAACTCCATTGGAATCCAAAATTCTCAATTGGAGTCGGGTTGGGGCATAAACTATTATCTAAACGAAACACCGCTGGTCGATACTAACAGCGATGGCATTGTAGATATGGGCGTTTTTGGACGCTATGAAAGCAAGGATATACTTGTCAGGGTATTTGTCTCACCCGATGCCCAGTTATACAACGATTACAAAATCACTATAACCGCGAACACTAGTTCAAAATCAAACTCCATCGATTTAACTGTAACACCAGTTAGTCATACCGTCAGCCTTATCTCCACGGAGAGTACGGATAAAAACGGGGATCCAGGTTCTACGTTATCCTATAATTTTACGCTTAGGAATAGTGGCAGCACTAATGAAACTTTCAAAGTTTCTGTCTCATCATCACGCAAATGGGGCGTGGTCATACGAGACATTAACAATATCACGATTGTAAACAGCATCAGCGTTCCTACTAACGGCGAGATTCCGCTGACAGCGAAAATATCGATTCCAATCTCCATGGCATTTAATACTACCGAAGTTACGACTATAACAATGTACTCTGAAGGCAATGAAAGTAATCAGGACGTTATCCGATTAACTAGCAGAGTGAATAAACTGATTAATGTAACGGTCAGCATAGGCCAAAGTACTGTGAGATGGAACTGGAGTGTGACCAAACAGCAAATATGCGTACTTACGATAAAGAATACGGGAAACACAGCGGACGCAATATACATTAAAAATACAACTCTACCTTGGTCGAGCATAAAATACTATCCTAGTTTGACTACACCGCTCGGAGAGACCGTGATTGTGGGTAGCGAACTAGATTACAATGATACATTAGGATACTGTGTTGGCAGCATAGAACCAACCCAACAGAAGATCGTCAGTGTCTTTCTGGAAGATCCTCCGTCACGACTCTCCGCGATAGATTATTACGATATTACGTTTACCGTATCTTCTTCAAATCTGGCTAAAAAAGACACTTCTAAACTAAAAATAGATACAAGATACGCTGCTATCATCTTGAATACTACGAGTAATACAACAACTACTATTTCTCCGACAGGCGTTGCTAAATTTACATTGACTCTTACGAATGACGGGAACACAAGAGACAACATAAAAGTCAACGCCACCAGCATCAATAGTGGATGGGGTGTTAAGATATCATCTCCATCCGCAACTGGCAGTTTCTATAGCCTACAACCAAAAACCTGCGTCAACCTTACCATAGAGCTGACTCCACCACAGGGGATGAAGATACCTCTCGAAGGCTCGGTAGTAAATCGCGTTTCGATTACAGCAGCATCCGATTGGGATAAAAGCATAAGCTCGACAGTATCTCTCGATTCTGTTATTAGACCGAATATCGGATTTGTGAAGCAACCGCTGGGTCAAATACCGCCAATTCCCCCAACAACCAACATAACTATTTCCGACGATAAAGGCAGCAGTATAGACAAGATATTTGCCAACCAGGTCGTCACCATCAAAATTCCGATAAACGCCACTGAGGGAGTCGATTTTTCAGGACTTAGGGTAACAATAAAAGTGGGCAATGATGTAATCAGAAACAATGAAACTCTCAGCACATCCGAAGCTCAGAACAAATCCATTATATTTACCTACAAATTCAAATCGGTCGGCATCTACAACACAACGTTTTCCATAAACAGCGGGTCTACGGAATCTAGTGCAATAGATAATCAAATTAGTTTGATGATTGAAATAAGCAAGGCGGACACTCCACTACCCAATTGGATAATATTTTTGCCAACTTTTGCTGCCGCAATTACCGTAATATTCGGTACGGTATATATGGTTAGAGCGCAGCGGATAAAGAAGCGTAATGAAAAGGAGGCAAAAGAGAAACTAGCCAGAGAGAGAGAAGAAGGACTCAGAAAACGCATGATGGAAGGGATGAAAAGAACCGCTCCGCAAGAAACGGTCAGAGTTGTCAAAAAGAAGAAGAGTGCGGCAGAGAGAAAGAAGATATTGGAAGAGTCGTCATCCGGCAGAATGACAGATTTTGTCTCCAAAGAGAAAGGAGCCACCATCAACGACGACAAAGTGTTGCTTTCCTTCGATTTTTCCTCGGAAACTAAGGAGAAGGGGAAAGAAGTCGACGATAGAAGAAAAGCCATCGATCTGGGCGAATTTGCCGTACCGCAGAAGAAGGCCGAGTTGCGAGAAGAAGATGCTATGAAGTTGGTAGCAGAGTTTCAATTTGAACCGAAGAAGCATACCAAGAAGGCAAAAAAGAAGAGTGGGGAAGAAACTGAAAAAAAGATAGAAGAAAAGGAAGCCGCCAAAGAAACAGAGGAGAAAGCGGCAAAAGAAGCTAAAGAAGAAACTAAAGAACCGCCAGAAGAAGAGAAAAAGAAAAAGAAGAAACCTCCGAGAGCGGTTATCGTGGAAGATGGGCACGAAGTGGAGTGGGGTTGAACTATTATATTATTTACGCCAAACTATCTTTATTTTCATAAATAATTTTACAGAGACAGTGCTAACCGTGAATAAGTACAAAAAATAAAGCTATTATATATGTTATGTTTATGTTATTCTCGACACTCTTTCTGGTGTGATTCCGCCTTCGGTTATAGCATACGTGAGGATTGCGGTTTTATCCGGGTGGTTCTTTAGTTTTCTAACGATAAGCCGGTTTTCAAACTCGGATGCCAGTTTTTGAACTTCTAATTCAATAATACAGTCTGCGATAGCACGAATGCTGCTCTCTACCTTAGCATCGTTGGCACCGGACACCATCGTCATCAGTGTAAGACCCCTCGCACGTTGCGTATGTGCTTTTATAGTTCTCAACGTCATAATTACGGTCTCTGGCGGATATTGCTGCAAGAAAAAATCGAGGGAATCTATCACTGCCCTATAGGGGGGTTCAAGTGTTGATATTTTATATTCTGTTTCCGCCAAAAAATCAGCTTTTTTCGTTTCAAACTGTTTTCCCTTTGTTGCGCCAAGGGTCTCTATCTCCTTTACTGTAAGCCCTTCTCTCCTCAATTTATTTATGAACATCTCTTTTACCAGTATAGTATCATAATATCTCTTTGCGATGCTGTCAACGGTTATGTCCGTGGACCACCGGTATTGTCTCAGAACCCGTTTTACATCCGATGCAGTCTCATTTGTTGCGACATACAATACCTTCTCATCTTCAATTTTTGCACCCGCAAACTGTTTTGCAAACAACTCCATGCCGGAACCAGGCGTGCCTTCTACGAGAATTACAAATCCCTTTGGTATGCCACCGAGGAGCATAACATCTAATTTCGGTATGCCGATGCTAACAACTTCTTCCACCTCGTCAGCGTCTTCCTCTTCCGGTTCAACATCCTCTTTCACAGTCTTCTTTTCTACAGGCTCTTCGAAACTCACAGCGTCTTCCATCACAAATTCATTATCAGCATCTGGCAAATATAGTGCACCTCTGTGATCTTATGTTCTGTATCCCCTGCATTATCGTTTAACTCTTATTATAAACTTTTCTACGTTCTCACTATCCCTCTGAACAAGGTAATCACTACGTTGGCGGGCATATACTGGTCGTTACTTTCATCATATACATTCACAATCCTATTGTATGAGTGTATCTTATCGGCCTTTTCATAATTTCTACCCCACCCCAGGAGCTCTTTACTAACGGTGCGAAAGTTGTCTATGTAAATTTTTCTCTCTATAGATTCACTTGCATATCCACCAGCATTAAGCGCAGAATCTATCCTTACCTCCAAAGCATACCAACCACGTTTATTGGAGGTGTTTATGTAAACGTTTTTCAGAGTCCCGGTTGTCGATACGTCCATTCTATTCCATATTATCTGCGATGTGTCATTAGAAAGGATTACATTGTAATCGAAAAGGTTTTCCTGGGTGGTGGACGCTATCGCCATATCGAACATAATTCCTGCTGTATTTGTCAGGTCGATGTAGGTCCGTATCTTACAACCTTCTGAGCTATTTGCAACGCCGCCTTCATCTATTCGGGCCCCACTCTCTATTATCGGCCAGTACATTCCATCCCTGGAGAGAGCACTACATATCCACGAATTTGTACCGTTACTTTCGGTGTAGTACATTCTATATTTGTAGTTATTTGGATTATTTGGAAGCGATACCACGTTTGGCGACGAAACAGTAATGGATGCACTGCTTGGAGTTATGTGAATCATATTGCTTTTATCCCAAGTTATGCCGTCGGATGACCAGGCGCTCGTAATGTTGGAGCGTAAAGGAGCGCCTATGCCCACATAAAACATCTGATACGTGCCGTTAGGGTGCCTTATTACACACGGCGAGTAGGCGTGAGTCGCATCATATATGCCACCTTTGTCTATGGCTATCCCTGGCTGTTTTGTCCAAAATATTCCATCAGTGGAAGTCGCGTTCAGTATCCTCCAGTTTGCGCCATCATACCCACTATAATACATACGATACGTGTCTAAAAATTTAAAAATAAACGGCATAGAAGCATCAGTTAAATCGTATGTGCCACCTGTTGGTAATCGCACGCCGTTCTCCTTATTCCAAGTGACCCCGCCATCGACAGATATTGCGCTCAATATTCTGGTATTTGTGCTGTCGTTCCCCGCGTAATACATCCTATAACTGTTATCTGGGAGTTTTAAGACAAACGGCGAAGTTGCGTTTAATCTGTCGTACATGCCCCCTATGTTTATTTTAACATCTTTTTCCCATGTCCATGTAATGTTGTCCGTAGAACCGGCACTCAGTATGCGTGCATTCTCACTGTCATATCCAGTATAATACATTCGAGACGAATTCGTAGAAGTGTTATATATAAAGAACGGCTGAGACGCTGCCTTACAATCGTATACTGGCATCCAACTCAAAGAATACGAGTTCTTGCCTTCAGTCGACCAGTAATTGTTTCTTCCTCCGGCATAGTGGTCCAACCAGTTCCCATACGGTGTGTATTCCCACTGGGACGTGTTTACAAATTCTTCAAACGATGCATCTCCTATAAAGCCAGGGACAGAACTTACCTGTATATTGAAGTATTGGCCAGTATCCAAACTCATCAATTCCCTCGTTTTATTATAAAATGCCTTTTCTAGGGAATCGCCCCCTGTACGGAATATCGTGTTAATCGCATTGATTTTTTTCATGCTCAGAACACCCGTGGTCTGGCCACTATACGCTAATCCTATCCTGCCAATGTTTTTGATGCTTTCTGTATCTCCGACAAAATCTTCCCAGTCCGATGCTCCGGTAATAGTTTGCCCCTCTTCATTAATCAACATATTCCCTATCCTCACGAGTTTCATCCGCTCGTTTAGATCAATTAAATTCGTTTTTGGGAATTGGACGCCTATCGCACCATAAAAAGCAGCGAGTAAAATCACAAATATCATGAATGACGTGATGAACTCTATTATATTCGCAATTCCTTCATCGTCGTTTCTGAGCTTTCGCGCCCGCATAAGTAATACCACTTCCGAATTAATCCCGTATATCTCTCTTAGCAGCGGTGAGAGTTATAAAGGTTTTTATGAGGAGTTGTGCGACGTAAACGCCCTCTAAATATTAATTAAAACGCACTTTTACGGCGACGGAATAAGGCACTAGCAACAGTCAACAATCCCAACGTCGCGAGGATTATGGATGCATCTGTAGCAGGTATAAATCCCCTCGACTTTGCCTTTTCCTTTTCGTATGTAAGTTCTAATATGGACATTTCCGTGTTACCGAACAAATCCGTAGCATTCACATATATAGTGTTCTTACCTTCAGCCAGGGATATATCGACTTTCCACGATGTGGTGCCATTTGCTAGTGTCCATGTTTTGTTGTCCATGCTTACTTCTATCTTGGCTATGCCCTTATTGTCAGTAGCGGTGCCTTCCAGTTTTATCTTGGCCGTTTTTACCTTATCCTTATCTTTATGTGAAATTATACTAACCGAGGGTTTCTCAAAATCTTCCTCCAGCGACTTTATGGAAACGATTACAGTGCCAGCAATCTTATTCGCCGAGACCAAGGTTATGGACAAATCATTCTGCCCGTTTCTGTTCGTATCGTACTTCTTTGTTTCGCCAGTGGTATATGGAACGGAAACACCCTCAACGCCAATATCCGTACCGTTGTCTCTCAGAGCCATTATCACAATCGTATGCTCGCTTCCATTTGCTCTGAATTTGAATGGAACTCCTTGCGACAACTCTCTTCCTATTCCACCCGTATCCACGGATGGTATAATCTCCTGCAGAATGATCCTGATCGATGTTGTGTTCGTGTTGTTCGATGTATCTGACGCTTTTACATAAATTGTATTTGGGCCATCTTGTAGGGCAACAAACGCGTACCAGTTTGAAATGCCATTTACGGGAAGCCAAGTTACTTTATCTGCGGTTATCTGTATCTTTTTTATTCCAAAAATATCAATTGCAGTGCCTGAAATGTTTACAGTCTTATTCATGACAATGGTGTTGTTTGTTATGCCCGAGATAGCTATCGCCGGTGGTGTTATGTCATCCTCGTTTATTACAGGCAGTACGATATTTATCATCTGTAGGCCTTCTGTAATGTCTCTATCTAGCTCTACTGTTTTATGCCCTAACTTTGATACAATAATTATTCGCGCACCAGCTATGACATTCCTGAGAGAATATTCCCCGCTCTGATTTGTCTTCACTTGTTTCGAACCGATGGCTACAACCGCGTTCTTAATAGGATTGGACGATGAATCCGTTACTTTTCCGTATATATGTCCAACTGTTGCCTGCGGAGGCGCCGATACTATGATGCTTATGTTCACCCTATTGTTCTGAATGTTCGACTCCGCTGGTGTGGTGTTCTCGATGGAGACAAATATAATATGCGCCCCAGTAATCGCAGTCCACTGTGTTGAAGCGATCGTTGAAGAATTTTGAGACACATTGATGATATTTATAATGGAGTATACAACATTATCAATGTGGAAAGTTACATTCACAGAAGATGCAGGTGCTGCGCCGATGTTTCTAATGGCCGCATTGATGGTCGCAGTGTCTTCATGCGTTAATGCAGTCGGAGTGATCGAAACGTCGGTAATGATTAAATCGGGCATCGCAACAACGATAGTGACGATGTCAGAGCTACAGTTCGACGTCCCGTTGGCGTTCCATGCTTTAAGCCTATAGGAATAACTGCCATCCGCCTTTCCTGTGAACGGATATGTAAGATCTGTTCCATTGTATATTTCTACGCCGTTCTCTTCAAGGATGTACTTGGCGGCGTAAACCGACGGCGTCCAGTTGACGGAATAGCTGCCATCAATATTTGTATGCGTGACTGTTGTTATTGCAGGCATACCCGGCAATTTGGCGTTATCCACCACAATTGCCAAAGTTGTGCCCCAGTTCGATGTTCCATTAGTGTTCCATGCCCTTATCCTATATACATAGGAGCCGTCTAATCTGCCTGCTAATGAACATGTAAGGGCCGTATCGTTATATATCTCGATACCATTCTCCTCGAGAACGTATCTGGTAGCATAAGATGAAGACGACCAATTTATGGTATAAGAGCCGCTTGTATCAGTGTATGCTGCTGTTGTTATTACAGGCACGCCTGGCAATTTAGCAAGGTCTATGAGTATCGCTACCGGCGAGCTCCAGTTCGACGTCCCGTTGGCGTTCCATGCTTTAAGCCTATAGGAATAACTGCCATCCGCCTTTCCTGTGAACGGATATGTAAGATCTGTTCCATTGTATATTTCTACGCCGTTCTCTTCAAGGATGTACTTGGCGGCATATTTCGAGGATGTCCAATTTATGTTATATATTCCATCCGTATCTGTATATTCTATTGTTGTTATTGGCGGCGTCTCTGGCAACTTGGCATTGTCAACTATTATCACAACACTTGAACTCCAATTTGAGGTGCCGTTAACGTTCCAAGCTTTTACTCTATACGCATAAATGCCATCAGGTTTGCCGTCGAATGAATATGTGAGCACTGCTTCATTATATATTTCAATACCGTTTTCTTCAAGGATGTATTTTGTAGCGTAAGCTGTAGATGTCCAATTTATTGAGTAACTTCCATTAACGCTGGTATACGGGCATGTAATGATGTTTGGTATTGCGGGGTTGTTAGGCGGCACATAATTCACCACAATCTGTTGCACAGTACTGTATTGATTATAGGTGTCTACTGCCCTGGCTTCTATTGTGTTCGCGCCTTCGGTTAATGTTTGGACCTTGCTCCATGAATTTGTGCCTGTGGCGTACGACCAAGAACCCGAATTCATTCTAACTTCGATGCGATTTATGCCCCTATCGTCTAATGCGGCGCCTAAAACCATGACGGTGTTGTTTGAAACAACCTGCCCGTCAAGCGTCGTGATTGATGCCATGGGGGAGTTATCGGGCATTATCGTTATATTCACTGTTGCAGTGGAAGCGGAGCCGTCTTTATCCGTTGCGTTAAGGAATATTGTATGAACTCCAGTTGTCCAACCTGTTGTGTTCAGGGAGTGGTTGTTGTTTCCTGTATATCCTATCGAGTCAGAATACCATGCAAGTGTGCTGTCAAAGTGGTCCTCTTGGTCGTTACTATATCCGCTTAAGATTACAGAGTCGCCCTGAATGAAGATATTGTTCTCAGCGGGTATGATTATGTGAGATACCGGTGGCACATCGACATCAAAATACTCGGTATGCGACGAACTCATATCAACGCTGCGATTATTTAAATGGAAAATCAAGCCAGTATAGGATATAGTTACTATCGTTGTATTCTCCGATGCTGTACTGTTCATGTTGTATATCCTATCGGTCACGAGTATATTGTTGGCCTCGCTGCTCAGGTTTATCTGTCCTGAAAACGCGATAATATCGTTATCCTCAATTGTCGCATTCACATATTGGAACGGCAACATATCTGAGTCGTTCACGGCGATAGTGATGTAGTTTTTGACAACGAAGGCGGAGGATGTATCAACGTATACTTTATCAGCACTGAATCTAGTGTTTATAGACGTAACCGAAGACGTCGATACAAGATACGCATCGTAATTGGTGCTGTTCGAAATTATTACATCCGAGACTGTAGTGTTTACACTGGAAGATGCGTAGATATCATATTGGAATTTATCAATATTTATACTTTTTATGGTTGCATTACATGAAACGATGTAGATGCCTTTGCTACCAGATGCACCAGTTCCTCGAACTCGCGTATTTTGAGCGTCTTCACCTGCAAGCGTTATCTGCTTGTTTATTGTAAGTTGCTCATAATATGTGCCGTTGTATACGTATACTGTATCGCCTGCCGAGGACGCGTTTATGGCATCCTGTATCTTGCTGTAGAAATTGCCTGTATTGTTGTTCTTAGCTGCGATTGTCGGTTCGAAATATTCAGTATGAGATGTTCTCATTTCAGTGCTTCGGCCATTGTTTACAAATAAGAGTGGACCATATGAGACGTTTAACATCGTAACGTTATCTGTGTAGGTAGTACTACCGTTATACACCCTATCTGTCGCAGTAATCGGCCCTACCTGTCCTCCTGCATCAGTTTGTATAGAATATGCTAAAACACCGTTATCATATACTTTAACCGTAGCATTTTCAATCGGTGTTAAACCGGGATACCTTACGGTGACACTGATACTGTTTTTCACTGTAAACTGTGATGTTGAATCGCACAACAGTTTGTCTTCGTTGAACGTGCTGTTTAGAGAAATAAGCGAAGACGAGGATGCGACGCAGATATCGAAATCATTGTTGTTTGAAATAGTTGTGCCTGTAACGTTGTTTTCCTGGCTGTGCGAAAGGTACAGTCCGTACTGGTCATTGTCCATGATAGTGTTGTACGTTACGAGGTTATACGAACTATATTCGAGGTATATGCCTGAAACAGTATTGTTTTGTATGGTATTGGATGTGATTATGTTATTTGAGCCATAATAGCTATAGATGCCGCTATGGCTGTTGTTCTGGAGAATGTTGGATGCGACTGTGTTATTATTCGAAGACTGCCAATAGAAACACACGCCATAATAAAAACCATCAATCTTCAGAGTATATATTTTTACACCACTGGTGGTGATATAAATGCCTTTGCTGAGAGAGGCGCCGTCCCCTTTTAGCACAGTACCATAACAGTTTTCACCTGCAAGCGTTATCTGCTTGTTTATTGTAAGTTGCTCATAATATGTGCCGTTGTATACGTATACTGTATCGCCTGCCGAAGACGCGTCTATGGCATCCTGTATCTTGCTGTAGAAATTGCCTGTATTGTTGTTCTTAACCGCAACCAGTTGGAAGTATTCTGTACGTGCCATGCTCATATCCACGTTTCTATTGTTATTTGCAAAGATTAGATTATCATATGATACACGAATGATGGTGGCGTTTTCGGTAGTAATGTTGTTATTGTACGTTCTGTCGGCGATTAATATGTTGCTTACAGTCCCGTCGGCAGCTGTTTGTCCAGAAAATACAACGATTGCATCATCTTTTATTTCCACATCGGCAAACAGTAGCGGGGTCAGATCTAATGAACGAATGACGACACCGAGATAGTTCTTGACGCATAGCAACGAATCACCATCACAGGACACTCTGCTTGCGTTGAATGATGTGTTCGTTGTTGTGGCCGACGACGAAGATGCGAGGCGGATATCATATACTCCTGCATTATTTGAGAGTACGCTGTTTGTTATAGTGTTGTTTGTACCGGAGATGGAATAAAAACCAGCACTACTGCAATTTGTTATTGTAACGGCGGTGATGCTATCGCTTGAACTCGATTCAAGATAAATTCCGTAAAAGAAGTTATCTATTTTTACATTGTTCACATTTACATTACTGGCAGTAACATAAACACCTTTGCTGTCCGCTGCGCCAACCCCTTTAATTATCACATTCTGTTGGCTTTCACCAATCAGGTTTATTTGTTTTGATATTGTGATTTCGTTGTACGTACCATTTCTCACATAGATCGTATCTCCTGGTGACGCACTATCAATCGCACTCTGGAGGTCGACGTACCAAGTAGCAGTGTTATTGTTTCTAGCAACCCCTCTTGTTATTGTGATGTTGGTGGTGTTAGTTGCCATGGAGTTGCCGCTGTCTCTAACAGTGAGGGTCGTGCGGTGTGAACCGGCGGGAAGGTCGTTCACGCTCTTGTTTCCAGTTCCAATACTTCCGCTGACATTGGACGACCAAGAAATTCGTGCCGCAGTCAGGAAGCTGTCTTCAACATCAAATCCATAGCCGGTAAAGTTAATAGTCGTGCCTTCCACGAACGACTGTCCTTCTTGTGGGGTGGTGATGAAAGCAGTCGGAGGGTTGTTTAGTTTTTCAACAACAATAGTAACAATGTTGCTTTCGGTTGATGTCCCGTTCGTATTCCATGCTTTGACTGTGTAGGAATAGTTTCCACCAGGTTTGCCATTAAATGGATAGGTAAGTGCGGTGCCGTTATAGAGTTCAATGACATTTTCTTTTAGGATATACCCCTGTGCGTATTGTGACGATGTCCAATTTACATCATATATGCCATCGAAATCGGTATACGATATTGTAGTAATCGCCGGGGCACTAGGTAATTTTGCATTGTCTACGGCTATAGAAACAGGGGAACTCCAACTTGATGTGCCGTTAGAATTCCAAGATTTAACTCTATAGGTGTATGTGCCGTCTGCCTTGCCGGAGAAGGAACGTGTGAAAGATGTCCCGTTGTATACTTCAATATCGTTTTCCTCCAGAACATATTTAGTAACGTAAGCCGCTGTTGTCCAGTTTATGTTATAGGCGCCGTCTGTATCTGTGTAAGAAACTGTAGTAATCGAGGGTGCGCCTGGTAGTTTTGCAACATCTACAACAATTGCTACCGATGAGCTCAAAGAAGATGTGCCGTTGGAGTTCCATGCCCTCGTCCTGTATACATACGTGCCGTCGGGCTTTCCTGTAAACGAATATGCCATGTTTGTGCCATTGTATATTTGCACGCTGTTTTCTTCAAGGATATAACTTACGGCATAGGTAGATGTTGTCCAGTTGATATTGTAGGAGCCGTCCGTATCCGTACAAGCTATCGTTGTAATCGACGGTATTCCTGGCAGTTTAGCATTATTTACAATGACAGCTACACTTGTGCTCCAATATGACGTTCCGTTCGAGTTCCAAGACCAGACCGTGTATACGTATGTGCCATCTACCTTGTTATTGAATGAATATGCGACACCTGTTCCATTGTATATTGTAGCGCCATTCTCTGCAAGAATGTATTTGGCGGCATTAGTAGAGAGCGTCCAATTTATAGAGTAGCTACCGTCACTGTCAGTATATGGTGTTGTCGTGATTGTCGGTGTAACCGGGTAGTTCAGGTTGCCGAAGCAGTAAAGATATCCATCGTACGCACCTATGTACACATTGCCGTATTTGTCAATAGCTGCTGAGGACGAATAGAAGTAACTCGTAGTATACGACCATTTCAGCAATCCGTTTGGATACAGTGCATAGATTTTATTATCCATACTTCCAAAGTATATCGTACCCTCTTTCCCAAGGACAGGCGACGACCCCACATCGCCTTGCGTAGCGTAGTTCCATTTTTGCGTACCGTCAGGATTTATGGCATATAGTTTGTCGTCGTTGGAGCCAAAGTATATTGTTCCGTCTTTGTCCACTGCTGGAGACGACCACACCTCGCCGCCTGTAGTGAACTGCCATTTTTTGGTGCCGTTTGCGGGATATATAGCATAGAGATTGCCATCTTTCGATCCCGCGTAAACCGTGCCGTCCGCCCCAATTGCCGGTTTGGTTATTATCCAGTTATTTGCGGTAAACGTCCATTTTATCGTGCCGTCTGATTTAATTGCATAGAGTTTGTTGCCGGCTGTCCCGATATATATCGTGCCGTCATCGCCTATTGCAGGCGAGGAATATGTCCAATCCAGGGTATATGTCCATTTCTGTGTACCGTCAGGATTTATGGCGTAAAGTTTGTTGCCCGGATAATAAGACGAAACATATATCGTGCCGTCCTGCCCGATTGATGGCGACATAAGCGGATAACTGCCTGTAAACGTCCACTTCAGCGTACCGTCTGGGCGTATGGCATACAATTTGTTATCGTCGCAACCGAAATATATGGTGCCGTCGCTTGCGATAGCCGGTGATTTTCCTGTGTTGTTGCCTGCAACGTACTTCCACTTCTGGGTTCCGTCCGGATTTATTGCATACAATGCCCGGTCGCTTGAAGATTCTGGCGCCAAATAAATAGTACCATCACTGCCGATTACAGGTGAATCGCCATTCAAATCTCCTGTGTTAAATTTCCATTTCGTTATTCCAGTGACATTTGCAGTGTCGTACTCACTCAGACCGGTATGCTTATTGTCGTGGTGGAACATCGGCCATTGTGGGAACTGTCGAATTATCATGAGGTCATCAAAATATACTGTTTCAGCGGTTGTCAGGTCAGTTTCCTTTATCATAATGCTTGTTATTCCTCCAGTGTAATTAAACGAGCGCATATACCAACCTGAATCTGTCCAGCCATTGCTAGTTGGCCCTGGATCGTAATATGTTTGTACGCTGTTGCCATTGATGTAAAAAAGGATTTGCGCCCCCCAATCGCATGGTTCTCTGCGCCAGTACGAAAACTGATATGTGGCGTTAGGCAGCGGTGTTGCAAAGTTCTTCGTCATCTCCACTCGATAATTATCGAATGCACTAGCGCCGCAAGTGCTAGGCCCAACGTACATAGAATATGAACCGCTGTGTTTATTGCTTGTAGTTACGCCGTAAGGAACTCCACCCCAGACCTGGATGCTCCAATTACCCAAACCGTTTTCGAAACCTTCATCGAGAACAGTAACCGCGGTGAAACTGTCATAGTCTGCCTTTATTTCCGAGGCGGTAAGGGCGCGGTTGTATATTCGGACTTCGTCGATTATCCCATTAAAATAACGATAACCTGAATTCGTGTAGGCTTTTCCAATCCAAACTGGACTATTGTCGTATGTTACTGTATATGAATTTGAAACTGAGTTCGCCATGCTGCCGTTAACATAAAGCTTGACCGTTGCTCCATCATATGTGCCTGAGATGTGATACCATTTGTCTTTTTCTAAAATAATGGATTTACTCACTCCATACCATGTAGAACTATATGCAGTACTAAATGCTAATCCACCAGTCATATAGTATAATATGTATCCTTTTGCGATCGTGTTCGAGTTTGCGGTGTTCTTCACGATAAGCGCTGTTAGTGGAGTGGCTGATGTGTAATTGATATTGGGTTTAACCCAGCATTCGATTGTAATTGATGTGGGCTTAAGCGAAGCTGCATCAGGGACAAATACATAATCATTCACGCCATCAAACCTCAGCGACTTCCCACTCATCCCATCAACCCTCGCTGCGCCATAGATTGTGCCGTTGTTGCCGTTGCCAGATGAATCAACGACTATCGCGCCAGGATTGAATTTTACGATTTGGTCGAAACATGTGCTACCACCATCATATCCTCCAAAAATATATGCGTTTGTGTCATCCCAGATTGCAGAGTTCCTATACCGCCCACTTGGAAGTTTAGCGGATAAAAGAGATACAGTAACTGTACCTGGATTGAATTTGACGATTTGATCATAAACAGTGCTACCACCGTACCCGCCAAAGATGCATATATTTGTGCCATCCCATATCGCTGAGTCTGAAATTCTTGCATATGGCAGAACAGTAGATAATGTGGTTACTGTACCATTATTGGGAGTAAACTTTACGATTTGATTCAATTCATTAGTTGTACCATTATACCCACCGAATAAATATACATTTGAACCGTCCCATATTGCTGACATAGCATATCGTCCACTCGGAAGCTTTGAAGAAAGCGTAGTCACTGTTCCAGTGCTTGGGGTGAATTTGACGATTTGATCTAATTCCGTGCTCTGAACAATCCCTCCGAAAATGTATGCATTTGAACCGTCCCATATTGCAGAGGTCAATGTTCTTGCACTAGGAAGCTTTGCAGACAGCGTTGTTACCATTCCAGTGCTTGGGGTGAATTTGACTATTTGATCTAAGACACCATTATCATTATCTCCACCAAAGATGTATGCATTTGAACCGTCCCAGATGGCTGATGTATAACCCCTCGCGCTCGGAAGTTTTGCGGATAACGTAGTTACTGTTCCCGTGCTTGGGTTGAATTTTACGATTTGGTCTAAATACCCATTGGCATCACCTCCACCAAAGATGTATGCATTTGAACCGTCCCAGATGGCTGATGTGTCGAGCCGCCCGTTCGGAAGTTTTGTGGATAATGTGGTTACACTCTCAACTCCCACGTTCTCATCGTCAAAATGCCAGTTTGCGACCAGCGAGTGACTGTTCAGGTAGTTCTGCCATGTCGTGTTGTATGACTGCGAGATTTCGCTCGCGGAGAGGGTGCTGTTGTAAATTTTGACTTCGTCTATAATGCCGTTGAAATAAACATCGGGATTTGCACCTGTCTGTCCTTCGTCCCAGCCCAGTGCAATTGGGGCGGAATTTCTCATATCGCCGATATTGGAGATACTGATGGTATTCTGAATATTGCCATCAATACCGATTCTGATATTGTTCGTGCTTCTGTCAACAATTGACACTACATAATGCCAGTTGCCGTCTGTGACAACCGTTGTGCCTGTCGAATAATTGCTGTCTTGGGAATCGAATACCGCTGTTGTTACTTTGCCTGAAGAATCTATGGAAATCGATATTGGGTAGGGTTGTATGTATTGCCCATTTGGATACTTTGTGATTATCCACCTTACTCCGGACGGCGTTGCGTTTGCCTTCATCCAGAATCCTATGGAGTAGCTACCACTTGCGCCGCCTACATTTAACGTGGAGGACTGTGGGATTTCTACATAATCATTCACACCATCAAACCTCAGTGCCTTACCCGAAACCCCGTCAACCCAAGTCGCGCCGTTAATCGTGCCGTTATTGTTATTACCCGACGAATCTACGGCAGTCGTTCCCGTACCCTCGTCAAAACTCCACTTCGCCACAAGCCCGGTTTCCGCCCTCGCTCCCCCCGCCGCCAAAACCACAGCTAAAATTCCGATTGCTACAACCACTATAATTACGGCACTCAGATAGAAATGCATACAACTTCCTTTCATATTTATATCTCCATATTTTAATTTATAAAATCGTAAAATTCATTTTTATATATCGCAGCATATACATAGGCATTTAAATCATTTGTGGTGGATTGTGGTTTTGGTTATTTACCTCCAGATATTGGGGCGGTTGTATATCCAAAGCGTTTCTAGAAAGTATATATCATTTGTCCAAAAAATCTCTTATTTCGACTATTTTTCGTTTCGATTTCGTACCAGACAAAATAATAACCTGTGATTTGGAAACTCCAAAATGCCCGGAGAGTAGTTTTATCAATGCCTTATTGGCCTTGTTTTCTATAGGCGGTTCCCTGACGTACGCAATGTAACAATCGCCTGTTTTTTCTACCTTCTCTTGCCGCGACCTAGATTTTACAGTGACCGAGATTTTCATAATACAATACGAAATATTTCTCATGATATATAATTTGTAGCTCGTAGAGAAACATAAGAAAAAAGAGGATTTGATATTCTCGCTTTATATTATCTTAAACTCCTTCAGCATATCCTCAAGGTTTGGTCTTCCAATTTCTTGAAGTTCATAGGATACTCGTACTATCTCTTTATTGGGTTTCAAAACCCGTGTGAGGTCTATGGGAGTTCCGGATACTACCACGTCACATTTTACGGCGTTGATTGTTTTTTCCAGATCTCTAACTTGTTGTGGACCGTAACCCATCGCGGGAAGCAGTTTGCCAACCATCGGATACTGTTTGAATGTATCTTTTATTGAACCGACCGCATAACTGTGGGGATCAACAATTTCGCTCGCGCCGAGTTTTTCTGCTGCTATTGTTCCCGCGCCATACTTCATTCCTCCATGCGTCAGCGTAGGTCCGTCTTCGATTACCAAAACTTTTTTGTTTCTGACCAACTCCGGCTTATCTACTACGAGTGGGGAAGCCGCCTCTATGATTTTCGCGTTTGGATTTGTCTCACGGGCATTCCGCCTTACAGTTTCGATATCTTCGGGGTGAGCGGTGTCAACCTTGTTGATGATTATGATGTCCGCCATCCTCAGGTTCACTTCTCCCGGATAGTATGATATCTCGTGCCCCGGGCGGTGTGGGTCGGTTACTACTATGTTAACTTCCGATTTATAGAAAGATATGTCGTTATTGCCTCCGTCCCAGAGTATAACGTCCGCCTCCTTTTCAGCGGCTCTGAGTATCTTTTCATAATCAACACCGGCATAGACAACGACGCCCATGGTTATGTGTGGCTCGTATTCTTCCCTTTCCTCAATCGTGCAGTCGTGCTTATCCAGGTCGGCAAGCGTGGCAAATCTCTGTACTTCCTGTTTCACAAGGTCTCCGTACGGCATCGGGTGCCGTATTGCGGCAACCTTTTTTCCACTGTGCCGTAATATGTCGCAGATTCTTCTTGTAGTCTGGCTCTTACCGGCACCAGTACGGATAGCGCATATAGAAATAACGGGCTTTGTGGATTTTATCATTGTAGATTTTGGACCCATCAACCTGAAATCTGCACCGCTGGCAAGTACGAGCGATGCCTTGTGCATGAGGGTTTCGTGGGAAATGTCGCTGTATGCAAAAACCACTTGATCCACATCATGCTTTTTTATCAAATTCGGCAAATCACTTTCCGGATATATCGGTATGCCGTTCGGATACAATGCGCCCGCCAATTGGGCAGGATACTTCCTTCCCGTAATGTTCGGTATCTGAGTCGCGGTAAATGCGACGACGTCATAATAGCTGTTTCCCCTAAAATACATGTTGAAATTGTGAAAATCCCTTCCTGCTGCGCCCATTATTATTACTTTCTTTTTGGAAACCATACATATAACCTCCTTATAACACCAATTCCCGCCTCTATGCACCTTTCCATAATTATAATTTTTGGAGGCGGTGAGATGCTCGGCCAGTCGTATAAAAAATAATATATAAATGCTGGACGCGGCATGGTAGCAAGACATACGCCCCGAATAAGGTTGCAATACATCTGCACCACGCGCATAACGGGCGCGGCATTAAAGCCTAACTTTGACAGTTTCTAGGTTTTTTCAGTATTTTACCGTAATTTTTAGCGGTTTTTACCAAAGTGAATTTGACAGATGACGCAGTATCGTGCCAGAGTACGAGCTAGCACACGTTTTTCACTAAAATTTTTACAGAGAATTTGACAGTTTTTGACAGATTTCTGAAAGAAATGGGGCGATAGGTCACATTTTACCGGTTTTCACCTCACTTTCGTGGTACTCAGAGCCTAAAAATCAATGCCTGAAATGATCTGTCAAACTCTTTTTTTCGATGTTTTTGCGAAAATTAACACGACGAAGTGTCAAAGTTGGGTTAAAGAGTACCGATAATCCGCATGCTGTATGCCAGCACTTTCGCGGTTGGGAAAAAGGTCTGTGATTACCCAAGTCTCTGTGGCGGCGGAGCGGGGCGCGCCTAGATTTGATTTGGCACGATTTTGGGGGGTAGGAACTGAAAAACGTGCCTAAAATGCAGGGGAATAGGGCTGATGTGTTGCTACCCTACACAATCATTACTCCGAAGATCTCGTCGTCATCTGGTGTCGGATCTGCCTGAAGTATTCCACTAGCAACATCACGATCGTTCCAATACTCTAGAGCAGTAACCCAACCAAGAACGTCTGCACCCTTTGCGTACAGTGACCTATGCCCTCCGGCATCTACGTATACTCGTGTATGGAAGAATTCTTGGGGGTATTCTTTCTGTACACGTAAATACGGATCTGTCCATTTGATAACCCTTACGTTGTGGTGGAAATCGTATATAACTTCGTACGGGTTGTGCGCTACTTCATCATACACAATCCAGAAGTACCACCAATCATGCTGATGTGCGACTCCGGTTGGGCAGTCGTGATACGGATAGTAGAACCAGTATTGGATTCCTAACATTCTGTGCGTTACTCCCGGGCTGATGGTTACATCGCCTTCGTATGCTTGCATTTTTCATTCAGTCCTTATACTGCCATAACCATCTCGCTTTATTCCAATCAAGAGTTATATTACATATAACCGCAACTTCGTTTGTGCGCGTTTTGATATAGGCACTAATGTTATCTTTTTCGTTTGCATCATTACGAGAAACAGACGAATTAGATAAATACGATGGCATATACCAAACATCTACGGAAGCATTGCTGATGTTCGTGGTGGGTGAAATTACAATCTCTAGTTCTGCCCTTGGGCTACCGTCAGGGTATAAATCTCCCGACCAATTTCTTAAAGTAAATCCCCTCTCTCCGCAAGTCAGGCTAAATCCAATAGCCTCTAGCGGGGGCTGTATTTCACTCGTGTTTATTCTTTCTACTTCTGTAGAATCGATGACGAAATAAACGCTTACTGTACTGTATTTTCGAACTGGGATTTTGTATTCACCTATACAACCAGCAAAGATAATGCCCGAAAACAATATAGAAATTACAATAAGGATTCCTCTCATATGTATCACCTACCCTCCATATCCCAACGGCGCCCATTCCCATCCTCTTGTTGGTGACTGTGTTGTCTGCTCTGTTTCTTTCCACCACCATGCCTCGTAACCGGTTTCTTTCTCTTCATAGTACATCCACGGAAGTGCGGTTTCTAACCCGCTTGCATCATGGGATGGCCACCAGTTGGAATCACTTTCTGTCTTTGAATAAACGTTGTCTCCAGTATAACCTACCGAAACAGAATACTGATCAGGGACTTTCTTACTTGTGATTATGTCAGGATTTTCATCCTCTTTTATTCTAGTTGTTCCCACACCCCATACATACACCTTCTTGAAATCCTCAGCGTTCAATGCAGTGCCGTCTACATAAACATCCTGTACATCTTTTCTCCAATCTGCTATCGTGTTAGCAAGGTCGAGCAGTTCAATCATTACTCCGAAGATCTCGTCGTCATCTGGTGTCGGATCTGCTCGAAGTTTGCGTCCATTCTGTCGGCCATGTTGTCTACTTTATCGCCAATGCCTCTTATGTCTTTACCGAGATTCGACCCGAGCGAATCTATCTTGTTACCTAGGTTGTTACCGAGGCCGTCCATCTTGTTCCCCAGATTATCGTTCATCTCGCGCATATACCTCGCGGCCACATCCATCCGCTCAAATGTGGCGGCGGTGACGTCCTTCTCGCGCTCTATATCGAACGACTTGAACTTGCCTGTAGCTTTTGAAAACTCGACTTTGACATTATCAACGATGATTGGATATTTCTGGAAATTTATCTTCTGCGCGAACTTCTCGATAGCGCTCTTTTCGCCTTCACACACGATTTCGACTGTGCCGTTCTTTTGGTTCTTAACATACCCCTTTAGTTTGAAGTTGAATGCGGCTTCCCCTACTACGTCTCTGTAACCTGCCTTTTGAACCGCGCCTGAAACGATGAGTTTTGCGTGTACGACGCCCATAATTTCACTTGAAACATATACGCACTGGATAGTATTTAAAGTTGATGATTTAAATTTGGATGCTGGTGGTGGCGGGCGCAACCGCGGGCGCGCAAGCGTATATTTTGGGAGGATTATAAACGCCGCAATAATCGTGGCGATTGTTTGGGTGGCGCAGTACAGATAATTGTGGATTTCTAACCTTTATCCCTGAGCCTTCTTGCGACTATATTCATGCCTTCGCCGCAAAACTCCACTGCCTTTGATTCTATTTCCCTGAGCTCTTTTTCAACAATGCTGACAAATTGTTTATCCATGAGCTCTATCAGGTTTATTCTCACGTTCAAAGCTGCGCCCCGCAGTGCAGCAACTCCTAGCAAGAGGCCGACTGCGACATCTGTTATCGCATTAAAGTAACCCTTTTCAGCGACGACCACTCCAGTAGACAGTACATTTAAGCTTTCTCTGGCGACTTTTAAAGGGACGTTCGCCGCACGTTCCAGGGCGTTTTGAGTAGCTATGTGTTTCTTGCTAACTTCCTCGTCTGAGTTTGCAGGCATCTTATACGCTGCGATAACTTCATTGAATGATTCCGCGTCTTCATTCACCAATTTGAGCAGGGTTTCTTTCGTGTTTCCAATCTGCGATACAATCTTTTCCATTTCGGCGGATACATCAGCGTATTTCTTTTTGCCGATTGTCAGACTGCATACCTTGGAGATAAGGGACGCTGAGAGCGCTCCGGACAATGCCGCAACACTTCCCCCGCCTGGCGCGGGCAATTTAGAAGCCACTTTGTTCGAGAATTCTGTAACTGAATCGTCTGTAAGCAATTGATCACCGTAAACGCAAATACACTTATTCGATATGAAGTTTTTGCATTGATAGCTATAAAGGGCGCCCATACTGATGCGGGGAAATTCAATTTTTGTGTTTGGAAAATTCATATATCATCGTGGATTTTTTAAAGTTGAGATCTGGATGGAGATTTCGGCACGGGTAAACGACAACGCGATAAAGTTGATCACTCACACCTTGTTTTTCAATATCTCCAAAAGTTTTTCCACATCGACAACGGTATTCTTACAACCGTCTTTCAGAAGCGGAACTCCCTGATAAAAAATGTTTAATGACGTGAGTTTCTCACATGCTTCCCCGAGCTCGAAATCACATGCTACGCCGACCACAGCCTTTGGCTTGGTAGCCGTTATTATTTTGAATACCATACTGCCGCCGGGCACCACAAATACGCTATAGCCAAGCTCTTCCGCAAACCGCTTAACATTCGAGATAGGGCATGCGCCGCAGTGTTTGCAGACATAGCCGACACCGTCCATCTTTGCGGTGCATCTGTCTGCATTTCTTAAACATTGGGGGAGAAACAGTGCCCTTTCAGAATATGGGGTTTTTAAAAAACCGTTTCTGTTTAAATCGTTTTTTATGAGCATGAATAATTTGTCCGCCATATTTGTATCATTTCTGGTCTTCGAAAGCCACAGTTTGACTGCGTTCCTTGTACTTAGATCTACACCGCTTTCTATAATGTGTTTTATGATACCATCGTTATCTATAGAACTCAGTTTGCTTATGATGTATTTTGCGGTTTTGATTAACGGGGCGTCTGAATCTAAATCGCTCTGCGATGAATTTTTTAGGTTACGGTCGTTTTCCATAGCAGTGCAACAATACAAATATACTATTTTTATGTTTCGAGGTTGTAAAGACACTTCGATTCACATAGTACATTTATATAATAAATACGTTTTATCGAAGCGTGATGATCAAGGCGGTTATTTTCGACTGGGGCGGCGTGCTGATAGACAACCCAGTTCCTGGAATTATTACATATTGCGCTAAAACGCTGGGCACGTCAGGAACAGAGTTCTGGAACGCGGTTAGAAATTTCGAGGAACCGTTTATGAAAGGAGAAATCTCCGAAGGTGCTTTTTGGGAGGGTGTTTGCTCCGAGCTAAACGTTCAAAAACCAGTCGCGCGCTCGTTATGGGGTGATGCATTCAGAAAGGCATATTCGCCGAAGAAGGAAGTGTTCTCCATGGTGTCTTCACTGCGCAAAAAAGGGTATAAAACCGGATTTCTGTCAAATACAGAGGCCCCTGCCATGGAATATTTTCACGAGCAGGGATACGACATGTTCGACGCCCTTGTGTTTTCCTGCGCGGAAGGGACTATGAAACCGGAAAAAAGAATTTATGAACTGATGCTGAAAAGGATCGGCTTGCGGCCGAGAGAAACGGTGTTTATAGATGATAGAGAGGTATATATAACCGGTGCAAAAAAAGTAGGGATTAATACGATTTTGTTTAAGAGGGCGGATCAAGTTAAAGAAGAACTTGCGTCATTTTCGGTTAAAACGGATTGAGATAGGAGCGATATCCTGAGTTACGATATAACGATATCCAACCTATCTGGTGTAATATAGTCTCCGTATTTTCCCCTCGCCCTATTCAATCTCTGTCTCTGCTCTTCCAACACCCCGAACAATATTTCCGGAGTATCGCGCACCTGTGTTTCATATATCTTTTTTATTCTTTCTATCTTTGCCAGATTTTCCGGGATCCTTGTCGTGAACTGTTCCTGGTAATCCTGCTCGGAATAGTCCTTGTCGAGCACTTCCTTGAACAGCCGCTTGAGGTCGTTATATTTCGGTATTCTCCCCGTGGGCGTTTCTATCGCCTCAACGTCTTTATGCATGCGCAGTTCCATCCACTTATACCAGACCATCTTGTCGTTCTTTCCGTTCAAGAATTTTCCCTGCTTGCTTCTCAGGAAATAGTTCACTGAGAAAATTGGGGGGATGGTTTTCAGCCCTTTGCCGAATTCTATGTTGTTTTCTACATACTTGCCAACCGGTATAGAAAGAAAATCCAGGTTTGACATTGGATTCATTTCTCGCACACCTTCTTTTCCGAGCGTAGCGGCCGTAGTCTCGGATTCAAGCGACGCGCCCTTCATTATTATGCCATGCACCCAATCAAAAGATTCTTCGACAGGAACAGATGTGTCCGAGTCCCTGCCACCGTAAACTATCCCGCCGACAACAACGCCCTTGGGGTCGTTTAATTTTGAGTCCATGTTCTCTAAAAGTTTTATGTCAAGCGTAAATCTGGCATTTGGGTGCGAACAGGGGATTTCCTTGCCTTTGGCATCCTTTTTTCCGAGGTGCCATTCGCCCGAGTGGTTGAGCCCTTTGGCAGGGATTTCGCCGTCTCTTCCTATCCAGTGGACGCTTCCGTTCTCAGTGACTAGAATGTTTGAGAAGATTACTTCGCCGGGGCTGTGAAGCGCCTTCCATTGTATCGTGTCGTCCTTGGAATTTATTCCTTGTATTATCCCGAATATTCCTCTCTCCACATTAACTGCCCGTACCTCTCCGCCCTTCTTTCTCAGATATGCAATGTCGTCGCCAACTATGCTTTCTCCCTCCAACATTGCGGTAGATGTTTTTCCGCAGAGCGAGGGGAATGCTCCCGTAAAATAAGTTATCCTGCCGTTCGGGCCGTGAACTCCCATTACGAGCATGTGCTCGGTCAGCCAGCCTTCTTTCGAACTTCTGTTTATCGCCAGGCGCATTGCCAATTTTTTGAGCCCTATGGTGTTGCCGCCGTACTGAGTGTTCGTGCTGTATACCGTGTCGTCCAAAATATCGATGTAAACCCTGCGCTTGTCGAGATTCTTGCATACTTTCCTCTCGTCAACTTCCCCCTGGGAATGAACAAACTTAAAGAATTTCGCCTTGGCGCCCTGTCTTGCAAACTCGGCATATCCTTCCCTGTAGAGGAGATTCTCGCTGTGTGCAACGTAAATTGAATCAGTAAGCTGGACGCATGGTATAGAAAACTCGGAGTTTGTCGGCCCCAGGCAGAAGAAGCATACGTACAATGTCTGTCCTTTCATTGTGTCTTTCAAAATCTCGTGAATTTCTGCGATGCCTTCGTCCCTGCCCCGCGTGCCTATGAGGGATCCGAGGTCTACGCCTTTTGGGACTAGAATGCCAGTGTGTTCTTTATCCCGTCCTTGATCGAAATAGTTATCAAAATGTATTGTGTGCCCCTCAATAGCGAGTTTTTTCTCTTCCCCTTTTCTTATCGCTTCTTGTCTTATGTACTGGATATCCCCCAAGGAGTCGTTGCAAACGAACACCTCTTTTGGATTGCAAAGCTCTATATATCTGGCAATAAACTCGTGAAGTTGTGGGTTTTTTATCTTAACGAGCTTGTTATAATTTTCTACACTCAATCTGGATTTGAGTATATCTGTAGTTTTTTTACCCATACTCTCTATCATATTTTCCGTCATATTATCCATCTCCGTTTTCTGTTTCAAATACCGAACGTATCGCACCGCCATTTATTATAAAATACATAAAGGTATTCTCTCCTATTTTTATCGCCTGCACAGCAACCAGGGAACTTGCACTCGCCGAATAAGATATTTTATTATAAATCCTATTAAAACTCGATTTTGGAGAAGCTATGTCTTCGAATATTTGCTAAATAAAAATATTAATATAAAGAAAATCAAAAAAATGAAAGCGATGCGTTTATTTCTTCTGCGCTTTTACTTCCTTTCCCTTGTAGTAGATCTTCTTCTTTTTGGCTTCCTTGGATTTGTCTACACAACCACAACCGCAGGATGGCATTTTGTATCACCTCAATATAACATTATTATTATACTATTTAAAGACTGTTGAAAAACGAACTCGAACGTTATTTTTGTTAAAAAATTCTAAATAGCAACAAAACATCTCTTTTAAATCCATGTTTACATCCCCGCCGTTCCAAACGCCGCCCATCACACAACCAGATGCACGAGAGACCGGACTTCGGAGATTCGTCAGCGTCGCGGCATGCTTGGCAGTGGTTCTGTTTCTGGCATGGTTGATTACAAGCCACCTGCCTGCGCTGATAATCTCGATACCGATAGTCGCGATGAATCTTGAGGGCGTATTCTACACTCTTTACATTATTACGCCGGTTGTGGTGCCGATAATAGACATCAGTGGTTTTCCATTCTACCTGTATTTTTCCGGAATTGTAATGATCATTGTATTGTCATTATCGTGGGTGTTTAAAAACGAGTTCAAAGAATTCGCCCGCATCGTTATTGCGGTGTTGGGGGAGGGAAAAAGGTTTCCGATAGAGTCTAAAAACAGCTACATACTGGTATCGCAGCTTTTTATTGCAACAATCTCATTTTCAATAGCATATCTTTACCTTCTGCAATCTTTTGGAACTCAAATAGTGTCTCCCGATTTTAAAACATTTACACTCTGGGAATTTCTTTTTGGTATGATGAATGCCTCAGTCTACGAAGAAATCATATCAAGAGTAATTCTGATAGGCATACCGCTACTCGTCGTTCACCTAGCCGTCAGGCAAAACAAATATAAGATTCGCAAATATCTTTTAGGCGGCGGTTTTGAAATAGACAGATTATCCATATTTTTAATAATACTCTCGTCCACCATTTTCGGCGCCGCACATGTCCTGTACGGCTGGGACTGGTACAAATTTCCGGAAGCGTTCATAATTGGCATAGCATTTGGTTACCTGTTTCTTAAAAAAGGGCTTCATACCTCTATTCTGCTTCACTTTGCCGTTGACTATTCATCAGCGCTGCCGATGATATTGCTCAGGTACATGGGCAATGTACCTGCAAACTTCTCTTCACTCTATGCCTTGGCGCTTGGACTGAATGCCGCTTCCGTTCTGGCGCTCTTTGCATTGATACTGTTGTGCATAATCCTAGGCCCGGTATACTTTTGGCATTATGGTAAAAATGCTGTAAAATGCCTCGTTTCCGTGCTACAGAAACAGCCTGATATACGTAATGAACCCGATATTTAGAACGATATGCCCGAATCCCAACCCGACTATATTTTTTGTTTTGAGGGCTGCAACATCGCCCAAAATTCCGAGGGTCAGCGTTAATGCTATTGCGCCCGGCAATGTGATCGCCTCCCTGAGCGCATTGATCTCATATATGTGCACTACAAACCATGTAACATTTTGAGCGAATATCCCGAAAAACGGTGATTTGTGCTTTGATAAGAGCATGAGCACGAATCCGCGTGTCCACAAATCCGTGACCATCGCCATGATGGAAACCAGTATCCCAAGGATAACGAGGTCGATAATGTTTTTTTGCATATACCCTGAAACAAAAGAATCGTCAAAAGCTGGCTTCCCTACTGAAAGTATAAACACAACGAGCGCTATCGAATATACGCCAGTGCCAAGAATAATCGATTTTGATATGTTCTTTCTGGTAATTCCCAGATCCGCAAGTTTCTCTTTTTTAATATACAGCGCCCAGCCAAAAGGCAGCAGGATGTAAACTGCTATCATTCTAGCAGCACGTAATGCATCAAATTGAATTGAGGATAAATCAGTCATGCAATATGCTTGATAATAATATGCTATGCCTGCCAAGGAAGCGGATACTGCGATTAAAAGAACTATCTCCCTGCATATTTTGTTCAGTTTGAAAAAATCTTTAACGTATTCTATGGGCAAACAATTCACCGTTTGAATTATCTCTGCGGCTCGATGATTACTTTCATGGAATCTTGGGCACTGGCAATCAATTGAAACCCGCGACCAGTCTCGGCCAATGGCAGTCGGTGTGTGACCATATTTCGCACATCCACCGCTTTTGTTCTTATCAATTCTATCGTCTCTTTTATGTCGCGCGGACTCGCGGCATAGGATGTCGCCATATTTATCTCGTCCTTCCACAAATTGCCAAGCGGCATAGGAATTTCAACCCCGGGCATCGGCGGTGCGAAGAACAATATATTGCCGCCCTGCTCTACGCAATGCATCGCCTGGCTTATTGCAGCTGCATTGCCTGTGCAAACTATTACAACATCCGCTAACCTGCCGTCGTTTAGTTCCCTCAACGTATCGGGCGTGAGCTCGTTAGAGTGCATCACAATATCCGCCCCGAACTGCTTTGCGGATTTTAAGCGGTAATCGTTTATGTCTGTTGCAATAATGCGGCTTGCGCCTCTTGCCTTTGCCAATGCGATGTGAAGTATTCCAGTCATGCCGCTTCCGAGCACAAGAACACTGTCGCCTTTTTGGAGATGAGCAAAACGCTGCCCCCTCACGACACATCCAAGCGGTTCGATAAATACGCCTTCTTCGAACGATATTTCTTTTGGCAGGACATATACGCCGTTTTTCAAATTTATCGCGGGTACCCTTATGTATTCTGCAAACCCGCCTGGATCAAAATTCGTCTTGCGGAGCGTGTCGCACACAGATTCGTGGCCGCGCTTACAATATCTGCAGGTTTCGCATGGAACATGATGAGATACAAATACCCTGTCTCCTTTTTTGTATTTTTTAACGCTTTTGCCGGCTTCAACTATCTCTCCGGTAATCTCATGCCCCAAGACAAGCGGCGCCTTCTTGATGCGGTACCATTCCATGACGTCGCTGCCGCAGATACCGCTTGCGATTACCTTAACCAATAATTCGTCGGGGCCTATCTTAGGAACTGGTCTTTCCTCTAATCGGACATCGTGATTGTTATAATACACTGCGACGCGCATGTTTGATACCTTTAATATCTGCAATAACGAATGGGCCTTATCTTAAAGGATTTTTCGGCGTTGTTCAAAAACTACATATTCTTCGGCGGCTTCCTTACTATACCCATGTGCATCTGACACACTTACTCCAGCCACTCGTACGCCTTACTGCGGTGCTCGATGCGTATGATCTTGATGCTGTCACTTTCTGAATAATATATAATACGATATTCGCCCACGCGGAGCCTGTATAAATCTTCACGACCGCTCACACCCTTCAGTTTTTTGATATCGGAGTGTTCCGCGCCTGCCGCCAGCGCGAACAGTGCAGTCCTAATGCGTTCTTTTACGATGGTGTGCAGCTTCTCAAAATCCTTCTGTGCCCTGCTGGACAACAGAATCTCTTTCTTCATCGTACACCTACTACAAAATTCATAGATCCAGCCGCACCCAGTTCTTCTCGTTGTCTAGTATCTCATAGCATTCCTTCATAAAATCCACATATTCTGCTCTCTTCATCAATTTGACTATGATGTCGTTGTAGGTTTCATCTTTTCGCCCGAGGGCTTTCAGCATTTCACAAACATCGGTGCGGACCTGAATTGTAGTGGTTGCCATAATATATCACTATAGATACTATAGTCGCTATAGAATATAATCTTTGTGGTGCTCAACGTGTATAAAGGGCCAAAGCAACCTCCTAAAATATAAGCTAAATGAAACTATGTCTTCGGCGGTTTCTTTATCATGCCGCTTTTCATCAATAGTTGGGCTTCCTTTCTTGCGTGTTTAATGATCTTTTCAGCAGTTTCGTAAATCTCCTTTCTGCTCATTTTGATGCGCGCGACGCCCTGCTCGATCGCCTTCATCGCTACTGCAGTTGCCACTCTGGGATACACTTCCCACTCGTCCATTGTAGGAATGAGATAGTCCTCATGTATTCCCGTATCTTCCGCGCACTTTGCCAGTTCGTATGCAGCGGCGATACACATCTCATCCGTGATTGTCCTTGCCCTCACATCCAGCGTCCCTCTAAATATTCCTGGAAATCCGAGGGAGTTGTTCACCTGGTTGGGGAAATCTGATCTGCCAGTTGCAACAATTTTTGCCCCCGCCTCCTTCGCCTCCCACGGCCATATTTCCGGAATTGGATTTGCACAGACGAAAACTATCGCGTCTTTGTTCATACCTGCGATCCACTCTTTCTTGATTGTGTCCGGTCCGGGTTTCGAAAGGGAAATGCACACATCCGCCCCTTTGAGGGCTTCTGGTATTCCACCCGTCCTGCCTTCAGCATTGGTTATCTGACAGAGTTCACGTTTCTCTTTGAATTCTTCCTTAAGATCATTCCTGTGCCGGCCAAGTATGCCTTTTGAATCGACCATCATCATTTTTTTGGGGTCCACACCTGCGGCGATAATCACTTTTGAAATGCATACGTTTGCTGCACCGACTCCTATCATGGTAACCGCTGTTTCGTTAATCTTCCTGCCTGTCAATTTCAGGGCATTTATTAATCCTGCCAGCGTAACCGCTGCAGTGCCTTGCTGGTCGTCATGCCAGACAGGTATGTTCATCTCTTTTCTCAATCTTTCCAAAATATAGAAGCACTTTGGCTGGGAGATATCTTCCAGATTTATGCCGCCGACCGAAGGCTCCAGCATCTTGCAGAACTCTATCAGCTTGTCGGGATCCTTTGTTCCTATGCACAACGGAAAAGCATCTACGCCCCCCAGATATTTGAACAAAAGTGCTTTACCCTCCATCACAGGCAGTGCAGCAGCTGGCCCTATGTCTCCAAGACCCAATACCCTTGTTCCGTCTGAAACCACTGCGATAAGGTTGCCGATATTTGTATGTTCGAAGACTTTTTCTGGATTCTTATTAATGTCCAAGCAAGGCTGGGCAACGCCTGGAGTATACCAGATTGCAAAATCATCGACGTTCCTTATGATGCATTTCGGGGCAATCTCTATTTTCCCTTTATAGAATGGATGAAGTTTCATGGCGTCCTCGCCCGGCTTCTTGGCCTTGGCGATCAGTTCTTCTTTGGTAACCACCTTTGTAACTTTCTTCGTTTGTTTTGGTGACTTGCTGGATTTTTTATTTTTTGATGTAGCCGATTTCATACTATCACTCTTAATAGAATTATTATACAAGATAGGGTAAAGAAGACCTTAATAAAAAACTATCTATTGCCCTAATTTAAATTCTAGCCTGGCTAAGTCGTTCAGCTCAACTCCTACTCATCGTCAATATCTGCCGTGTCCGCCTCTTTAATTGATTCTATAATCAGTTCTTTTATCTCATCTACGCTGGATATTGTGCCCTCTACCTTTATTTCACCATCAATAAGTAATGCAGGCGTCATCATCACGCCGCAGCTCATTATCTTTTGAATATCTTTTATCTGTATTACTTCTGCATATGCGCCCAGATCCTTGAGCGCCTGTTCTACATTCATTTCCAGTCTCTTGCACTTTGCACAACCAGAGCCCAATATTTCTATTTTCAATCTGACACCCATTCCTAGTTACAGCGGCTACAATGCGTTCTTGTAAATTAATCCTTACGATTGTAAAAATTATTACGACAAACAGATATAAATAATATCTTCACGCTTACAACAGCATTGTTTTCCAAAAGCACTGTGCGCGTTCTTCTTATCTGAACTGTCTTTTAATTTTTCTTGCCAGATCTATGCTTACGCCTTTGGCTTCGCTTAGCTCTTTCGGTGTAGCCTGGCGTATCTTTGCTAAACCAGTGTAACCTGCATTGTATATCGCCTCTGCCTTGGAGCGTCCGAGGCTCGGCACCGTCGTTAACAAATCAATAAACGACTCCCTGGTCATCGGTTCACTTGATGTTATCTGTGTTGCGACTTCCGATTTCGGGATTGTTCCTTTTGTCTCAATAACAGTATCTATCGGTTTTGTTTTTGTTTCCACAATTCTTTTAATATCTTCCCTAATCAGCGGGCGAGCTTCCCTCCTTTCACGGGATTCCCTCATCATCCTGTCGTATGATTCTACTACCCTCTGCGCCCCTCGAAACGCTTCCACGTGTGTTTTGAACCACTCGTCCCTTACCAAAATATCCTGCTTTGCCGCACTAAGATTCGTATCCAACTCTTGAGCTAAAATGAATAATTTGGAAAGTTTGTCCTTCTCTTCACGGTATAATCGCTGCAATTCTTCCGCCTTTGGTTGATATTCTTCCCGCTCTCTCTTGAGTTTGTTCAATTCTACCTGTGCATTTCTGAGTTCCGCATCCCGCGTCTCTAAAACATGCTTCAAACTGATAATTATCCTATCCTTGTCTGCAGCAATTTCATTTATTTTTGTTATCTTCTCTTTGTCTTGCTGGAGCTCTCTTTCCTGAATCTCATAAGCGTCCCAAAGTTTGGCGAGCCTTTCCCTCTCCATCTCGTATTGTCGCTTAAAGTCATCTAATTCAAGCATAACAAACAACCTTCACAACGGGACATAATCCTATTCCTGCTTTTTAAAACTTGCTACGACATCTGACCATTCCTGCAGGGGGATCACTCTTCCCCGATACGTTCATTGTACGATTCTTTATAATATGCTGGTAGGAACCCGACCATCGGTATTATCAAGGAAACGAGTGCGAGCGATACGATCCCATACGAATCTCCAATGCTGTACCCCTTAGATGCGGCAAGAAACATGCCTAAAACGACAAGGCGCTCAATGCCGCACACCGTGCCCAATACGCTTCCGAATCTTTTGTTCGTTCTCAGGCTGATGTATGTAACGTAGAGAAATGTTACAGACAAAACAACCGCGGAAAAATAGCCGTATGCGGAAAGCGGAATTGTAAATGTTGACAGAAAACCGCCAATCACAATGAAAAGGAGTTTAAAGGCCGGGCTGTAGTCGTACGCATCCTTATATTTTATGGCCATTTTCCTGGGTGAACCCAATTCTGCAATCTTCTTTTTTACTTTAACATCGTCAATTTCATTGCCCTTTTTTGAAGATTCGGATATGTGATCTTTTAATTCCTTTAATATGTTCTCTTTATCCTTCTCCGATAAACCGAGTAAATGAAACCTGACCTTTGCCATGTACTCGTTGATCTCCCTCTCGCCGCTAGTCATTTTTCAGCCTCCAACACATTTCTCACATTTCTGTTCAATTCATACCACTCTTTTTTGACTTCTCGCAGGTATGCACGACCATCATCAGTTAAACTGTAATATTTCTTGGGGGTTCCCGTACCCTCGTCCACCCACTCGCTTTTTAGATATCCCCTTTTCTCCAATATGTGCAATGCGGGGTACAGGGTGCCTTCCTTTATGTCAAAATAATCGTTTGACAGTTCCTTTAATTCCCTGCTTATCTGAAAACCATACTTTCGCTGTTTATTTAAAAGCGTCAAGATGCACAACTGGATGCTGCCTTTTCTTAGCTCCCGCGCCCACTCTTTCTCTATCATGCAACAATAAGGAATGTCGTGCAGGGATTTTATTCTTGCGTAATGTAGGTCGGGCTCTTTTCCTTCTGTTTCACTCTGTGGTATATCGACGTTGCCGCGTCTATCTTGGATTCTATGGTGGCATCCTTGTCTCGCCTGTCGTCGACCTTCAAATCCAGGACAACACGTTTTGCCCCCGCTCTTATTATCGACTCGTGGACGCGTTTTACAACGTCAAAAAGTGTGTCGATATTATCTACCTGCAGGGCAGTAGACATAGCGCCTACCTCGAAACGAACCCCGGAATCCCTCAATGTCCTTACCGCTATCTGCACATATTTGCTTACGCTTGTGCCCTCGCCTATCGGAACCACGCTTAGTTGTGCGATAATCATGGGAAATACATATGAATGGTAAATATAAAAACATAACCCCTGAGACTTTTCATAACTCCCTCGGTGCCTGCCCATATTTTTTCGATAAGTAGATTTTAGATCTCCCCAATCTTTTCTCTATTATTATAACGTCGGACGCTTTGAGTATGTTAATGTGATAATTTACCACCCGCTTGTTTGCACCGATTTTTATGGAGATTTCTTTTTGCGATATGCCCGGCATCTGTTCGATTACAGCGATAATTTTTCTCTCTATTTCAGGCACAGCACTATCCAATGCATCTTTAACTTTGCTGAAAGGAACGTTTAGGTGTTCGGGGTGTATGTGGTAGTACTTGTGGCGGCCATCGTGGCGAGAAATAATGTATTTTTCCCTCTCCATCAAGTCTAGGTGATACACAAGTGTTCCGTTTCTCAATCCGATCTTATTCTTGATCGTATTAAAATCTATGCCGGGATTTTCTAGTATGCACTGATATGTCCTGCCTCTTGTAAAGTTGTTAAGGACGTTTTCCTTTCTCAATCTGGCATATAGCGGAAGTAAAATCGGGATGAGGAGATTGATGAGTGCGATTTTACAAGGTTCGCTTATTATTGCGGCGGCGAAAGAAGGCAGCGGCAACAGCCAATAGTCCTACTGTCGCGATAATTACGGGGCTGCCCGCAGCGGGTATGAATCCCCTGCTTTCCTTTTTCTTCTCCTCGTCCATCGTTATTTCCATGGAGAATGTTTCTGTGTTGCCAAACAAATCCGTTGCCTTCACATATATAGTGTTCTTTCCCTTGCTCAAATTCACTTCTGCGTTCCACGAAACAGTGCCGTTTGCAAGTACCCATGTTTTGTTGTCTGTGCTTATTTCTACTTTTGCTACGCCTTTGTTATCGCTCGCCACGCCTTCCAGCCTTATCTTGGCAGTGTTTACCTGATCCTTATCCTTATGTGATGTAATTATAACTCCAGGCTTCTCAAAATCTTCATCCAGCGACTTTATGGAAACAATCGCAGTACCCGCAGTTTTGTTTGTAAGAATTAAGGTTATGGACAAGTCGTCCTGTCCGTTTCCGTTTGTATCGTATCTCTTTGTATCGCCAACACCATACGGAACAGAAACGCCTCCGACAGCAATATCTGTGCCGTTATCTTCCGGGGCCATTATCACAATAGTTTGCTCGCTGTCAGTCGCATTAAACTTGAACGGGATATCTTGTGATAATTCTCTTCCTATTCCATTTGTATCTACGGATGGTATGACATCTTGTACAATGATTCTGACAGATGTAATGTTTGTATTGTTCGATGCATCTGTCACTTTTATGTATACTGTGTTTAAACCGCTCTCTACTGTAACAAAGGCATACCAATCCTCAATTCCGTTAACAGAAAGCCACGACGTGCCGTCCGTACTTATCTGCACCTTTTTTATGCCATACTTATCATATACTGTGCCCGAGACGTTTACTGTTTTATTCGTAACAATAGTGTTGTTCGTTATTCTAGAGATAGTTATGTACGGCAGCCCTGTATCGTCCTCATCCGTTGCAGGCAACACGATACTTATCTGTTGCAAAGATTCCGTGACGTTCCTGTATAATTCTATTGTCTTGTATCCAGTTTTTGATGCCGTAATTATTTGTAAGCCCACCGGGACATTGCTGAGAACGAACCCTCCGCTTTGGTTTGTTTTTGATTGTTTTGAACCGATATATATGGTCGCGTTGTCCAGAGCGGCATTTCTAGAGTCTCTCACCTCGCCGAATATTGTTCCAACTATAGTCTGCGGAGTCGACACAACAGCTATCGCATCCATCTGGTTGTTCTGCAGAGTTACTTCCGCTGGTGTTGTATTCCCGATGTATGCCGTAATGGTGTAATTTCCAGTCTTCGCGGACCATTGTGTAGAGACAACTGTCGATGAGAATGGGGCGACGTCGAGAATCTTTATGTCGGTGTATAAATCCTGAGTTGTATTGGACTGCTGTTCGATTGCCCTGACAACTACATTCGCAGAATAGGCTTGAGCCGTACCGAGATTTTTGATAGGTACAGTAATCGTTACTGTATCTCCGTTTGTTATCGCTATAGGCGAGAGGAAAATTCCCAAAACCGCTAAATCTGGAACATTCGTGACCGTGACAATGACAGAGGCGCTCCAATTTGAAGCCCCATTGCCATTCCACGCTTTGATTCTATAGTAATAATTACCATCTGCCTTGTTTGCGAATGAATAAGCAAGGATGGTACCGTTGTACACATCAACGCCATTTTCCTCCAATAGATACTTGGCGGCGTAAGACGAGGTTGTCCAGTTTATACTGTATAATCCGTCTATGTCGGTATATGACAATGTAGTGATTATCGGTACGGACGGTATTTTTGGCCCGAATACCCTAATAACCAGCATCGGCGAACTTCGGTTTGATGTGCCGTTTGCGTTCCACGCCCTTACCGTATAATTATATGTGCCGTCCAATTTGTCCGTGAACGAGCAAACAAGGTTTGTGCCATTATATGTCTCGGCACCGTTCTCCTCCAGAATGTATTTTGTGGCGGAAGCCGAAGCTGTCCAAGCGATAGAATAACTGCTGCCGCTGTATGGATAAGGCGCTGTTGTCGTTATGGCAGGTACGCACGGTAACTTAGTGTTGTCCACAACAATTGTCAAAGTTGCGCTCCAATTCGATGTTCCATTGGCATTCCACACCTTTACCCTATACGTGTAGGAGCCGTCTAATTTGCCCGTGGGTGAATATGTAAGAGCGGTAGTGTTGCATATCTCGATGCTATTTTCTTCAAGGACGTATTTAGCGGCATAAGCCGATGTTGTCCAATTTATAGAATAACTGCCGTCTGTGTCCGTGTATGCCAGCGTAGTGATATCCGTCGCTTCTGGGAATTTAATGACGTCCACTGCAATCCCTACGGAAGAGCTCCAACTCGATGTTCCGTTGGCGTTCCACGCCTTTACTCTGTACGTATAAGTGCCGTCTGTTTTATTCGTGAACGACTGTGTCAAATCGGTTCCATTGTATATCTCAACAGCATTTTCTTCAAGAACATATCTAGTTGCGTAAGTCGACGTTCCCCAGTTTATACTGTATGCCCCATCGGTATCCGTATGTGCGGTGGTCGTAATCATGGGAATTCCGGGCATTTTTGCGTTATCAACTGTTATTGTCACAATCGAACTCCAATTTGATGTTCCGTTCGTGTTCCATGCCTTTGCTCTATATGCGTATGGATCATCAGCTTTTCCTATCGGCGAATAGCTTGGGGCGGTGCCGTTGTATATTTCCACGCCGTTCTCTTCAAGGACGTATTTAGTAGTATAGGCCGATGTTGTCCAATTTATAGAATAACTGCCGTCTGTGTCCGTGTATGCCAGCGTAGTGATATCCGTCGCTCCTGGGAGTTTAGCAACGTCTACTACTATCAGTATGGGTGAACTCCAACTCGATGTTCCGTTAGCGTTCCACGCCTTTACTCTGTAGATGTAAGCACCATCAGGTTTGCTGGTGAATGTATAAACGAGAGCAGTGCCATTGTATATTTCTATATTATTTTCTTCTAGACTGTAGTTGGTGGCGTATACAACCGATAACCAGCTTATATCATAATTGCCATCTATATCTATACTTGATACTGTCGTAATCGGAGGTGTGCCTGGGAGTTTAGAATCTCCTACTACGATACCTACAGCGAAACTCCACGTCGATGCCCCGTTCGTGTTCCATGCCTTTACCCTGTAAGTGTAGGTCCCGTTGAGTTTGTTGGTGAAGGAATAAGTAAGAGCGGTGCCGTTGTATATCTCGATGCCGTTCTCCTCAAGAATATATCTATCGGCGTAAGCAGACGTTGTCCAGTTGATGCTGTAGTTGCCGTCGATGTCTGTGTAGCCAACAGTCGTTATTGTCGGCATTCCTGGTGGTTTTACAGTGCTGACTGTGACAATTACAGAAGAACTGTAATCCGATGTTCCGTTTGTGTTCCACGCTTTTACTCTATATGTGTATGAACCGTCCGCTTTTCCTGTCAATGAATAACTCAGGGCAGTGCTGTTGTATATTTCTACGCCGTTCTCCTCGAGTGAATATCTATTGGCATAAGTCGACAACGTCCAATTGACAGAGTAGCTGCCGACATTGTCCGTGTACGGGGATGTTGTTATTATCGGCGTTCCTGGGAGTTTGGGACCGAAAACAGTGATGGCCAACGCCGAACTCCAATCTGACGTTCCATTAACATTCCACGCCCTTATTCTATATGAATAGGCGCCGTCTGCCTTGTCCGTAAACGAATATAGTGTGTTGGTGCCGTTGTACACTTCCACGCCGTTCTCTTCAAGTATGTAGCGAGCGGCGTAAATCGATGTTGTCCAGTTGATGTTATAGGAACCGTCCGTGTCCGTATATGACGCCGTTGTAATCGACGATGTTCCTGGCAGTTTAGCGTTATTTATTATGACAGTTACACATGTGCTCCAATCTGAAGTTCCGTTAACGTTCCATGCCTTTACTCTATACATATAAGTGCCGTCTGATTTACCCGTGAACGAACAAGTTAAGGTTGTTCCATTGTATGCTTCCACCCCATTTTCATCGAGAATATATCTATCAGCGTACGCCGAAGTTGTCCAATTTATATCGTATGAGTCATCTGTGTTCGTATAGGCCGCTGTGGCGATTGTTGGAATTCCAGGTTGTTTCGTGGTATCCACTACAATGGTCACAGATGATGTGGATGGTGTGAATTTTGCGATTTGATCTGAATAACTGCTACCAGACCCCCCGCCAAATATATATCCATTTGTGCCATCCCATACCGCTGATGCGCCAGATGTTAGAAGTTTCGCAGACAGAGTAGTCGCACTCCCCGTCGTGGGGTCGAATTTCACAATTTGATCGAAAACGTTAGTGCCGTCAGATCCGCCAAATATGTATCCGTTTGTGCCATCCCATATTGTTGTTGTATAGTACCTTGTGCTCGGAAGTTTTGCGGATAACGTAGTTACAGTTCCTGTGCTCGGATTGAATTTTAATATTTGGTCTGAAAAGCTACCACTACCGACACTCCCTCCGAATAGGTACACATTCATACCATCCCACATTGCGGAGGTATGCAACCTCCCGATCGGAAGTTTCGCAGATAGGATCGTGACGTCGCCAGTAGTTGGATTGAATTTAATGATTTGATCTAAATAAGAGCTACCAGTATACCCGCCAAATATGTATGCATTTGTGCCGTCCCATATTGCTGATGTATACGCTCTTGCGCTCGGAAGTTTTGCATCCAATGTAGTTGCGATTCCCGTGCTCGGGTTGAATTTAATGATTTGGTCTAAATAAGAGCTACTAGTATACCCACCAAATATGTACGCGTTTGTGCCGTCCCATATTGCTGATGTGCCGTACCTCGCACTCGGAAATTTTGCGGACAATGTGGTCACGGTTCCCGTGCTAGGATTGAATTTGACGATTTGGTCCAAAACATAGAAAATACCGGTACCATCATAATAATACCCGCTGAATATGTATGCGTTTGAACCGTCCCAGATAGTCGATGCACTTACTCGTGCACTCGGAAGTTTCGTGGATACTACCGATATGTTACAATTCGAAATTCCAAGGTTTGACGTACCGTTTGTGTTCCACGCCCTTATCCGGTATGCGTAGTTTCCTACCGATTTTTCCATGAACGAATATGTCTGATTTGTTCCGTTATATATCACGACACCGTTTTCCTCAAGAATGTATGTAATAGCGTAAGCTGATGTTGTCCAATTTATAGAATAACTGCCATCAATATCAGTGTATGGTGTCGTAGTTATCGTAGGCGCATCAGGAAGGTTTTTAGGCACAACAACATCAAAGTTCGTGCTTGCCATTAAGCCGTCTCCGGACGCTGATACCCTATACATGCCCATCGTCGCATCAGAAGGCAGTGTAAATGTATATTTGGCAACACCAGTTGAATTTTTCTGAGCTGTATATGTTGCTAAAATGGTTTGGTCGGGCTTGTAAACTTCGAAAGTGATTGCTTTGTTTGAAGCTCCTATACCCGTGTAGAATTTTACGATTTGATCTGAATAACTACTACCGGACCCCCCGCCAAATATATATCCATTTGTGCCATCCCATACCGCTGATGCGCCAGATGTTAGAAGTTTCGCAGACAGAGTAGTCGCACTCCCCGTCGTGGGGTCGAATTTCACAATTTGATCGAAAACGTTAGTGCCGTCAGATCCGCCAAATATGTATCCGTTTGTGCCATCCCATATTGTTGTTGTATAGTACCTTGTGCTCGGAAGTTTTGCGGATAACGTAGTTACAGTTCCTGTGCTCGGATTGAATTTTAATATTTGGTCTGAAAAGCTACCACTACCGACACTCCCTCCGAATAGGTACACATTCATACCATCCCACATTGCGGAGGTATGCAACCTCCCGATCGGAAGTTTCGCAGATAGGATCGTGACGTCGCCAGTAGTTGGATTGAATTTAATGATTTGATCTAAATAAGAGCTACCAGTATACCCGCCAAATATGTATGCATTTGTGCCGTCCCATATTGCTGATGTATACGCTCTTGCGCTCGGAAGTTTTGCATCCAATGTAGTTGCGATTCCCGTGCTCGGGTTGAATTTAATGATTTGGTCTAAATAAGAGCTACTAGTATACCCACCAAATATGTACGCGTTTGTGCCGTCCCATATTGCTGATGTGCCGTACCTCGCACTCGGAAATTTTGCGGACAATGTGGTCACGGTTCCCGTGCTAGGGTTGAATTTGACGATTTGGTCCAAAACATAGAAAATACCGGTACCATCATAATAATACCCGCTGAATATGTATGCGTTTGAACCGTCCCAGATAGTCGATGCACTTACTCGTGCACTCGGAAGTTTTGCGGATTCGATTCTCGTTGATTCATTTACATACCTCAGCGATATGTCGTCAAAATCCCCAGTCGCGGTAGCTTGGGTTTCGCCGTGATACACGAGGAATTGAATAGTTATCTTTGAAGCACTAGCTAAGCTTACAGACGGCATATTTTTTTGGAAAAAATCTTTTACATTGAAACTTATGGTATTCCATCCTGCCGAAGTAGTTCCGAGTCTTGCTTCATACCATGTCGATGTACTTGCGTAATTAAAATACTGTGAATAATAGTATTCGACCCCCCCCAAATCGTTGCCTTGCGCATCGCTTACGGCGAGGAAAAGAGAAATCTTGCTTCTGCTGCCGCTTACCGTGGGTATGGATGTGGGCCTCATTTTCGCTGAAAAGAGTAAGTCAGCCGTTGTAACGTTTATCACTTGCGTGAAACTGTGATATCCCCACCAATTCTTATTCACTCTGAGATAGTTTGTTTCAGTAGTTTCTACTGTGTAAATGTATGTGCCGCTCTCGCCTGGACCGTTGCCGGCGGCTCTACTCCATCCGGTTATTCCGTTATCAAAGTCGCCGTTGACTACCAAGTTCGGAGTTGCATATGTAAGTGATACATCGTCAAAATCTCCAGTCGCGGTAGCTTGGGTTTCGCCGTGGTATACGTACAACGCAATACGTACTTTTGTAGCGTCAGTTAAGCTTACAGACGGCATATTTTTCTGGAACAAATCTTTTACATTGAAACTTATAGTATTCCATCCTGCAGACGTAGTCCCAAGCCTCTGTTCGTATGATGTGGAAGTGCTAGCGTAATTAAAGTACTGGGAATAGTAGTATTCAGCGCCCCCTAACAAATTATTCTGCGAGCCATATAAACTAAGAGACACCATAACAATGCTTCTGCTGCCGCTTGTCGCGGGTATGGACGTGGGCCTCATTTTTGCTGAAAAGAGCAAGTCAGCCGTTGTAACATTTATATCCTGATTGAAAATGTGATATCCCCACCAATTCTTATTCACTCTGAGATATTTTGTTTCAGTAGTTTCTACTGTATATGTATATGTACCGCTCTCACCAGTAGTGGTGCCGGCAAGTCTATTCCATCCTGTTATTCCGTTCTCAAAGTCGCCGTTGACTACCAAGTTCGGAGTTGCATATGTAATCGAAATGTCGTCAAAATCCCCAGTCGCCGTAGCTTGTATCTCTCCATGGTACACTAACAGGCTAATCAACACTTTTGATACCTTAGTCAAATCAACACCTGTCATGTAATTTTGGGTGATGTCTTTGATGTTGGCGTTTATGGTGAGCCAGCCGACAGGTGTATTTCCTAATAATCGTTGATATAAAGTTGGTCCAGTAGCATTTTGGACATATTGGGAAATGTAATATCCGATCATTCCCAAGTCGTTATCGCTAGAGTCTTTCAATCTAATCTCTATGGAAACGTATGCCCCTTCGACGCTTCCTACTGGGATGTTGATGGCCCTAATCTTCGCCGAAAACATTAGATCCGTAGTAGTCACACCCACTGTCTGGTTAAAGCGGTGATAACCCCACCAGTCTTTGCTTAAGTGGAGGTAGTTAGTCTCGTTTGTTTCTATAGAATATGGGTATGTGCCAGCACCATATTTATATTCGGTCCAGCCGGTTATTCCATTCTCAAAGTCGCCGTTAGCAATCAAGTTCGGCGTACTCGATAATCGCGCAGTCACGTTCACTTGCTCGCCTGCATTGTAATTGGCCTTTTCCGTGGCTACAGCGTTTCCACCACTAACTGGCGCACTCGAAAAAACCATTATACTGGTAGCGAACATCAATGTCACCATTAAGAACGCCCAGCCTCTCTTGTCTTCATTTGATCTAACCATATTGATCGTTATAATCAAGTGATTTAGCAGTATATAAGTTATATGGTAAAAATTGTAACTGCAGGGTGTCTTAGTTAAACTCAACTTCCACGACCCACATCCCAAACTCGGACCTAGATCATCCTTTCTTTTTGGTGTTTAGAAGCTCTTCTAACCTTTTCAATTTTTCATCATCTGGATATTTCACCTTTAATTTTTTAATATACTCGAAAGCTATCTCAATTTCTTGGGCGGTCTTAGCTCTTTGAACCATGTTAATCATATCTATAAATGCGGATGATTTCTCAAATTTTGATGGCGGAATTCTTTGTGGTTTGCTTTGTGGTATGGGTGCCGCTTTTTTAGGCGCTTTCTTACCGAAAATCGCACCTTTTTTTATTCTTTTAATTATCACACTGACGAGAATTAATAAAATTATTGATATGGATACAATAAGAACGAGCGGCCCAAGCTCGGGAGAATTTGGGTTTTCTTCCATCTGATTGTTGGGGTGGATGAGTGCAGTGGTTACTTTCACTTCATTAAGCGTTGCATATAGCCCTCCAGTATCGTACACCAGTATCTTAAAAAAGTATTCCGTGCCCTCGTTTAACCCATCGACACAATGTGTGGTTATTTTTTGATCCCTGATTTCGGCTCTGCAGTTCGAGGAATTGGGTGCGAACCCCGGTGTTGTTGACACATGGATTTCATATTTCTGGAAATCTGCATCCTTGCTCGCCCACCAACTTAGAGTAACTGATGACGGCGTTATTGTTTCATTCGACGGTTGTTCCAGCTTCACTGATGTCGGTGGAGCGTTACTTGTTTTCCCACTTATTGCTTCAGACGAGGTACTCAATCCACTAGTATCGTATGTCACTATTCTAAAATAATAGTCCGTATTTTCTCCCAGTCCTGATATTTTGCGAGAGGTGGTTGTTTGATCATTGATTTGTGCATATGACGTCGCTATGCTGGCCGTAAAGTTAGGATCTGTAGATTTATAGATCTCATACATTTGAAAGTCCGAATCTTCACATTTTGACCAAGTCAACACCATCGAGTCAGTTGTTATCGAGGAGGGCGGATTGAAAGTTATCAGTGACGGAGGCCCATTGCTTGTTTTTGTAGTTACTTCATTAGAAACGTTCTTCAAGTTGTCTTGGTCATAAACTACTATTTTAAAGTAATAATTTGTATTCTCTTTTAGATTGGAAACTGTATAAAAAGTGTAAGACTGGGAATAAATTGTAGTAACCAATGTTGTCATTGAATCCAGGGTGAATCCGGAGATTGATGATTTGTGAACTTCGTAGCATTTGAAATCAGAATCTTCGTTTTTCGACCAATTCAAGCCAACTGAAGAAGCATTTGTAGTGGATAGATACAGTGTTACGGGGAGCGGCAGTGCTTTTTCCGTTCTTATCGACACTTCATTAGAAGTGCTAAACAATCCTCCACTGTCATACACTACAACTTTGAAAAAATACTGTGTGTTTTCCTTTAGACCAGTTATCAAATAATATGTACCTCTCTTGTCCCCAATACTGCTCACATGTGTCGAAACACTCGGCCAAAACCCAGAGAAAGTTGATTTGTAGAGATCATATTTTTCGAAATCGGAATCGAAACTCTGCGACCAACTTAGATTGACTGTCGTTGCCGTAATCTCTGTTGCCCCATAAATGTTGATGGGTGACGGGTTGTTGTTTGTTGTCGAGGAGTTTAATTCATCCGAGATGTTATAAAATCCACCGCTATCGTACACTACCAATTTAAAGTAATATATTGTATTATCCATTAGGTTCGAAACACTGTATGTTGTAGAATACCTGTTATCAACAGTATAAACTAATGTCGTTTGGTTTGGTACAAATCCCGAAACAGCGGATTTATGAAGTTCATATTTTTTGAAATCCGAATCCTGCGAAGTGTTCCACTCTACGCGTATATAATTTGTTGAATTTTCCTGAAGGCGCAGCCCTACTTTTCCGGGCGGGGTATTCGGCAGTATGGTTATATTCATATCATATACCGGTAAACCGCTCCCGCGGCCAATTGCAATTCGCCAATCCCCTTCCATATCTGCAGTGGAGGTGAAGCCTATTGATGTTCCCTGGCGATATTCTCTCTCCCTATTCGTAGAATCGTATAGTCGCAGATAAATCTGGCTTTCTGAGAATGTTGAGGTGGCGGTTACATTTATCTGGTCGCCAATGTTGTCAATATGGATGGAATAATAATCGACATCATCCCCGCTGTATAATCTTCCAGTATAATTTCCGGCAATTACAGACACCGCGGTATTAAAGGAATTTCCCGCATCGGTATTTGCACCTGCATCACTCTGGTTATAAACCAACAGAACGATCTTGTACGTTCCATGGATTGGGGGTGTAAACCATGTCTCCCAGTCCTCTCTCGTATATGTCCTAAGCCGCCATAACCCAGTTGAGTCTGCAGAATATAAAATCTGGGATGGGCCAGTACTGTCTCGGGACGTCTTCTCGTTATTTTGCGGGTCGTAGAGTCGCAACCTGCTGCGATCTTCCGGTATTAATGGGATTGCAACAACATCGATTATCTGCCCTCTTTCTGCCTGAAAACTATAGCAGTCGTTGTAGTCTCCCAAATATGAGTCGCTGAAGAACACTCCGGTAGCTATTGAAGATGAGGCGTCTATTGTGTTCCCTGCATCTTTATTACTGCCAGAGTCGTTCTGGCTATGGACCGAGAAATTAAGTTTGTATGCCCCCCAGTTGTACTCTCTATTTACCTTAATCACCCACTTTCCCGAGGAGTCTGCCGCATATTCGATGTGTGAAGGCAAGTTCCCCATGTTTTGGGAAGTACACAATTTTTCTGCGGGATTGTATAGCAAGAGCGAAACACTAAACCATGTGGTTGGAAAGACCGTTGCCTCGATTACTTCTCCTATGTGTTTTTCGTCTATAACGAAATAATAATAGTCCGATGTGTCGCCCTCATAAATCTCACCAGTAAGATTGCCCTGTGAAATCGCGAGAGCGCCGGTGAAGATGTCTCCAGCATCAGTATTCAAGTTGCCATCGTTCTGGCATCTAATTGATAGATTAAATCTATATTTTCCAGGGTTGTATAGTGCAGTTATACAGATACTCCAGTTGCCTTTTGTGTCCGCTGAATACACAATACCGAGAGCTCCTGTCCCGCTACTGTAAGACGCTTTTTCTGTCAACGAAGGGTCGTAAAGAGACAGCCCTATTTGGAAATCTGTGGAACGGCGTATTACTACGAGATCAATAACCTGCCCCTTGTCAACAAAAAAACTATAACAATCTTTTGTGTCCCCCTCGAATAATTCTCCCCAATAATCACCAACACCTACTAACGTGCTATTGAACAATGTATTATTGGCATCGCCTCCTTTACAAGCATCGTTTTGTCGAGTAACCGAAAGCATAATTTTGTAGAATCCACTGCCCCAGCTCCTGCTGACACGAAAACTCCAGTTTCCAGGAGTATCTGTGGAATAAACCAAACGTGATGGCGTCGAGCCTCCAGACTGATATGTTTTTTCTACCCCGGATGGATTATAAAGATATACTCCAACTCCGAATCCGTCAGGTGCGATTGTAACATCTATTACCTGTGTAAGTTGTGCAGAAAACGAGTAATAATCGTGAATGTCGCTCTCGTTCAAATGCCCTGTGTATTCTCCCGGCGTTATAACGAGGGGCGAACTAATACTGTCATTAGCATCTATGCTTCTATTCGCGTCTTCACTCCCAGTTGTTGAATTAATCTCAAATTTAAGCGTATAATTTCCGTAATTTTGAGAACTCGAAATCTTTGCGTACCAATGCCCAGTTGAATCTGCAGTATAATAAGCACGCTCAGGCCAGCCAGTACCTGCGGAAGAGGTGTATCTGTTTGTGCCGCTAGAATCATACAGCGCAATATCGAAGTTTGCATTTTTTGGCACCAATAACAACGTTGATATTACATCCGTGTTGTTTACAAAAAATTTGTACCAATCCTGGGTGTCTCCCCCTATTAAAAACCCCTCATACGTTCCAGGAGTAATATTGTAGGCACCTGACATCGAATTGCTAGTATCACGACCCTGTCCTGCATCATTTTGTTTAGTTGTTTCTAGTATAAGTGTATAATTTCCATAATTGCTCTCTTGTATGTCCTTTATATAAACACACACTAACCAATCTCCCGTAACATCTGCGCCGTAAAAAATATGTTCCAAAGAGCCTTGACCATTTTCAGAGCGATCCTTTTCCGTGAACGAGGGATCATATAATTTAACATCGAAGTTCGCAATTGGTGGAACTTTCAACAACAGTGATACGACTTCGCTCTCGTTTATGTGAAACTTGTACCAATCTCGAATGTCCGTCGACATTAAGAAGCCATTATACTCACCGGGTGTGATGGTGTTTGCCGCATCTATGCTGTTCCCAGCGTCGCCCCCGCTTCCCGAATCATTCTGTTTATTCGCTTCTAGAATGAAAGTGTAGTTGCCGTAATTAGCTGTCGTCGATATCACTACCGACCAGTATCCACTCGAATCTGCTACGATGCATATTCGTTCAAAAGCGCCGTAGTCTGTTTTTTCAGAGCTGGTTTTTTTATTGCCGTCAGGATCGTATAATGCGAAGTCAAAGTTGGCTTTGGGGGGAACTTTCAATAATACCGAGACAACATCCATTGTTACTGCACTAAAGTTATACTGATCTTTAATATCCCCGCTTAGTAGGTACCCGCCAAATTCCCCGGATGTAATGTTGATCGCCGTTTCTTTGGTATCTCCAGCATCCCTACCAGAACCAGCATCGTTCTGGCAAGTTAATTCCAAAGTGAAAGTATAATCGCCATAGTTGCTCACGGCAGATATCTTTATCGTCCAGTTTTCAGAATTCATGCTGGTGTAGTATATCTGTTCGGGGTATCCAGTATTAGAATTTTTAGAACTGGCCCTTGTAGTGTTATTTGAATCGAACAATACTATGTCAAAGTTAGCATTTTCTGGCACCGTGAGTAATACTGAAATGATCGTGCCCTTTTCTACAAAAAACTTATACCAATCCTGAAGATCCGTTGAACTCAAAGTGCCGTTATATTTTCCAGCACCTATCAATACAGCTGTGCTAAAATCATTTCCAGCATCACCGCCGATTCCAGCATCATTTTGTGCTCCTTTGACAGGAATGGTTGAAATGCTAAGTATGCTCGATATACTAAGGCAAATTACAATCGCTAACGTAAGTTTAAGCACTTTCGAACTTATTTTTGTGCACATCCCACGCATCCTCTGTTATATCACCTATTCTACCCAACAAACAATAATATGTATACGGTTAAATACAGATGTTAAGTATATTATAATTTTTGGGATAGTAGGCATGGATTTAAAATCAGTAAGCCTTTATCGCCATTCGACAATCCTTCATAAACTATTTATAATAACTATCTTTTATTCACAACATCGCGGAAAGTGATATAGTTGTTGTTGATAAAATTAGGCGGAAGCGTTATAACCGATAAGTCCAAATTAAAGACCTTCAGAAAAGCTGTGGTGAGCAGGTTATCCTCAGAATTGAAAACTGTGAAAGAGGATCTCATCATAGTTCACGGTGCAGGCTCTTTTGGACACATAAAGGCAAAGAAACACGGACTGCACCAGGGATACAAAAGCGACAGGCAGCTGCATGCAGTCGGCGAAGTTCAGGGCGATGTCAGGGCGTTGAACCTTAAAGTCATGGAATGTTTGCGGAAGGAAGGCCTAAAACCCGTATCCATCCCACCCAGCGTAGTGGTGACATGCTCCAATACGAAGATAAAAATAATGGATAAAGGGAAGTTCGGACACTATATCGATCTAGGGCTTGTACCTGTAACATTCGGCGATGTTGTTCTGGACGAAAAGATTGGGTTCTGCATATGCTCGGGAGACAAACTTATGCTCGAACTTGCAAAAGAATTTGCACCGAAAAACACGATATTTGTGACGAACGTCGACGGGATATACACGAAGAACCCTGCAAAAAAAGGTGCAAAGCTCCTGAAGACCATAACACCTAACTCGACAATCGATGCAGGTGAAAGCAGCGTCGTGGATGTCACGGATGCGATGGCCGGAAAACTAAAAACCATGTTCGAGATTTCAAAATACAGCGGGAAAACAATCGTTCTAAACGGTAATATCAAAGGAAGATTAAGAGACGCGATTAAGGGAAAGAATGTTATATGCACCAAAGTTGTGCACACATAATTTTGTTAATGCTGTAGATTTGTCAAAGTAAAAATTTTCTCTATCGTTTCTTCCTCAATTCCGACGGCTTGTTTATCACATCCTTATGCACCGGGCACGGCTTCCCAAACCTACAAAGACTGCATTTTTCCTTTGGGATCGTGGAAAACGGTCTTACCATGTGCCCGTATTTACGTCTCGGCATTATATCACCTCTAGACATTAATTAACAATATATTTTTTTTTACAAATTCTAATTTTCTTTCTAATTCTTAATTCTCTAATGCAATTGATAACATTTTAGTTAATGAAGCAAGAGAATATAAAATCTACGCGAGAAACTTATTTCAGCATCGGCATTTTTATTCCACTATTTTTCACAGATTCTATCGCTGTGTCATATCCCGCATCTGCATGTCTCACCAGTCCGATTCCTGGATCTGTATTCAACACTCTGCTTAATCGAGTCTTCGCGTTATCTGTTCCATCTGCCACTACGGTCATCTGGGTATGGATTGAATAACCGATTCCGACTCCGCCGCCATGTTGCACAGCAATTAGGTCAGCACCTGCAACCGTATTCAGAAGAGCGTTCAATATTGGCCAATCCGCTATTACGTCGCTGCCATCCTTCATGCCCTCAGTTTCCCTGTTCGGGGATGCAACCGAACCCGTATCCAAATTGTCTCTTGTGATAACTATCGGCGCCTCTAACTCGCCTTTTTTTACCATTTCGTTGATTGCCAAACCGAACTTCGCCCTTTCACCGTATCCAAGCCAACATACTCTTGCAGGCAGGCCTTGGAACTGTATTTTTTCCTCCGCAAGTTTTATCCAGTTTGCCAGCGACTTATTATCACTGAACAATTTCATTACAAGCTCGTCTGTTTTCTTAATATCATTTGGATTTCCAGACAGGGCCACCCATCGAAATGGGCCTTTGCCTTCGCAGAACAGTGGTCGGATGTAGAGAGGCACGAACCCTTTTATGTCGAATGCGTTTTTTACTCCTGCGGAATATGCATGTTCTCTTATGTTGTTGCCGTAATCGAATACTATAGCGCCCTTCTTTTTGAAACCGAGCATCGCTTTAACATGAACGCCCATGGATTCTACAGCTCTTTCGACGTATTTTTTAGGCGCGCCTTTCCTCAATTTTATCGCCTCATCGAGTGAAAGTTTTGCGGGAACATAGCCATTAAGTGGATCGTGCGCTGACGTTTGGTCCGTTACTATGTCCGGTATTATTCCTTTCTTCAATATTTCAGGATGCGTTTCCGCAGCATTTCCTACGAGCCCTATTGAAAGTGTTTTTTTCTCTTTTTTCGCATCTATTGCAATTTTTAACGCTTCGTCAAGGTCCTCCAACATCATATCGCAGTAGCCCGTGTCCAGCCTTTTTTTTATTCTTTCCGGATCAACTTCTACTGCCAAGCACACCGCACCGTTCATCGTGGCTGCGAGAGGCTGTGCGCCGCCCATGCCACCCAACCCTGCGGTAAGGATGAGTCTGCCTCTCAAGTTTCCTCCGAAATGCTCTTTTCCGCAGGCTGCGAACGTTTCATAAGTGCCCTGTATGATTCCCTGACTGCCTATGTATGCCCAGCCGCCCGCAGTCATCTGGCTGTACATCGTAAGCTCCTTTGCTTCAAGTTCGTGGAACACCTCCCAGTTAGCCCATTTCGGAACAATGTTTCCGTTGGCCATCAAAACCTTCGGTGCATTTTCGTGCGTCTTGAACACTGCAACCGGTTTTCCAGACTGCATTATCAGCGTTTCGTCGCCTTCTAAATTTTTTAGGGTTTCGACAATTCTGTCAAAGCATTTCCAATTTCTAGCAGCTTTTCCAGTACCGCCGTAGATAATCAGTTCCTCGGGTTTCTCGGCGTTCTCTAGATTATTCTGAAGCATCCTTAAAATAGCTTCCTGCCTCCATCCTTTGCAACTGATATTTGTACCGCGATCTGCCTTAACTATTTGAGACATATTATGCCGGGGTTAGATGGCGCGTATTTCTATTAAATATTGCCATACAAAAATAGTTTTTATATTTGAAGAGTCATGAGGTGCCAATTATAAAAACCGAAAGGCGATTATATGCAACATAACTGCGAAATTAACACGAGTACCAGAACATTGATTTTGGTGTTTATTGTCATGTGTGTATCGTTATTGGCTTTGATTTTGATATCTAGCATGAGCGCGCAAGCTAGGACGATTACTGTAGACGATTCCGGAGGAAGAGATTATATAGCAATCCAAGCAGCAGTCAACGCCGCGGCATCAGGAGATACTATCTACGTTTATAATGGCACATATTCCGCGATAACTCTCAAAAGCGGCATAACCATCTCCGGAGAAAGCAACGAAAGCACGGTAATACATGGAAGCGGCACTTATGGTTCTACAGGTGTGGATGTTGATGCGGGTGGCCAAACAACATATGCGACCGTACGAAACATAAAGATAGACAATTTCTACTATGGTGTACATGTGTGGGGGCACGGTGGGAGCAGTAATCACAACACGTTCATGTTGAACACCATTATAAATTGCAGTTACGGAGTATACATCGACAACTGCCCTTCTAATGAAATAAAATTGAACAGATTTTCAAATTGCGATTCGTATGGAGTTCTAATATACCTTAGTGCTTCCAGCAGCAACAGTGTTACAAGCAACACACTTTCCAACAGCGGCACTGCAGTCTCCATCAGTTCCTGTACAAGCAACACGATCGCAACTAATGTAATTACAAATTGTTTCGAAGGCATTAACCTCACCTCTAGTTCAAATAACAATATCGCCGACAATAAGATACTGTCCAGCTGGTCATACGACTTTTCGTTCGTATCCTCATCAACAGTTTCCACCAACAATTCCTTTGATACAACTAAAGTGTATTGCGGCTCGGGATCTTCGATGACCGTAACGACATATCTCGGGATTGTTGTCTCAAATTCGGATTCCACACACATACAAAATGCTTATGCGGCAGTAAAGGTCAGTGGCACTGCGATATATACTGGATATACAGATGCAAACGGCAATATTTCAAACATACTTGTCACAGTCGGTGCATACTCTGGAAGCAGCACTTTCTCTAAAAATACAGTGATAGTAAATGTATCCTATGGAAATTTGCTGTTTAGCAAAAATAACCGAAGCGTCGATATGAGCCTCTCGCATATAGAATACTTTACAGTAAATAGGGCGCCGGTCGCATACATCGCCGCTCCATTGGAAGACGAAGTCCTTGAACAGAACACCCCTGCACCATTTGAAGGTTACGGCACGGATTACGAAGATATTTTCGTGAGCAAAATTTCTTGGTACTCCAGTGTGAACGGTTATCTGGGCGATGGGAACATCTCCATAGACAATCTGTCTGTAGGAGCGCATAAGATAACTCTTGTTGCCATGGATGCTGACGGATCCTCTTCGAATGCCTCTGTAAACATTACTGTCGTTCCTTTCAATTTTAAACCCGTAGCACATATTACCGTACCTACGGGAGGGCAGACGTTTTTAGAAGGTGCATCTATTAATTTTACAGGTTACGGAACAGATCACGAAGACGGTTTCCTGACAGGCACATCGATAAGTTGGTGGTCGGATATAAACGGTTTATTGGGAAGAGGAAATCTTACACTAAACAACTTAACCGGAGGCTCGCATACGATAACCCTCACGGTCAGCGACACACTGGGCAAAACCAACAGCACTATTGTCAACATTACCATAAATTCCAGGCCTGTTGCCTACATCACTACACCGACCGAAGGGCAAGCAATTATCGAAGGGATGCAAGCTAGCTTTACGGGATACGGGAAAGATGTCGAGGATGGTTTCTTAACGGGTGCATCAATCCGTTGGTCCTCGAATGTGAGCGGGGCCCTGGGAACAGGAAACGTCACATCAAGCAATCTTCCACTTGCCCCTCACATTATCAGCCTCACAGTAACTGATTCTTCAGGGCAAGTTGCGAGCACTACAGTAAACATCACGATAAGTTCTGTAAAAATCAAGAATAACAACACGGGTGTTGGCTATTACACAATCCAGGATGCAGTAAATAGCGCATCTAGCGGAGATACTATTTTTGTAAGAAGTGGAACATATTATGAACAGATCACAATTTCAAAGAGCATTACTCTGGTGGGGGAAAATAATCAAGATACTATCATAAGAGGAAATGGTGGAACGGCAAGCAAGGGCATTTATATTACTGCTAATCACGTAACTTTAAGGAACGTAAAACTTGAGAATTTTGGCTACGCGGTATATATCTCTTCCGGCTCTAACAATACGATAACAGGCAACACGATCGCAAACAATAGGGTCGGAGTAAGTGTATACGACAGTTCAAACAACGCCATCACATTTAACACAATAACAAGCAGCAGTTATGCCGGCATCCAGCTGTTGTATAGTTCAAATAACAATATTACAACTAACGACTTATCTGACAATAAACCATATGGAGTATACCTGGGCTCGGGGATAGGCAACACAGCAATCAACAATTGGTGGGGCAGTGCAAGCGGCCCATATCATCAGACAATAAACCCGTCGGGAAAGGGGGATAGCATCGCAGACGGCGTTCCATTTTCTCCTTGGGCAACTTCGCCGTTCAATCTGCTCATACCCAAGTTTTCGCTCCACGAATGGGGCATTTTCCAACAGCGTTATGATTCAGATGTAATCAACGTTTTAACAGCACCGAGCCAAAAACCAATGTATGTTGAAAAACCGGTTATTTATTTCCACTCGAATGAAACCAAAGCGTTTGATATCAATGTAAGCGTAGAACTGGACGGTGATATCACAAAGACTATCCCGAGCGCTACGGTGGTGGGTAACAAAATGTATTGGAACGTAACCGTACTTCCCAACAACACGGTGTCCCAAAATCAGGTGTACGATTACCTGTTTTATGAGGGACAGATTTCAAGCAGTCAAAATATAATCGCGAACATAACCTACATAGACAACACTACTCTAAACTTCTCCGTGAAAAATATCGGGGACTACGCTATCTATGATCTTTTCTTTGTTTATGGATACAGTTCAGACAACGAATCCGACTATTTACACAGAAAAATCGAGTTTGTCCATATCAACATGTTAAATGCAAGCGAAGAAAAATCTGCAATCTTGAATTTGAGCAACAACGCCACATACAACGACCAATTTAACGAAACGCGCAGGCAAACCATCGCCGCAGTAACGAATATGGGATTAACATCGGATGAGTCGCAGGAGATGGTGGATTATTGGCAGGATGCTTGGTTTGCACCTATAAATTATGGCATATATGCAAATATAATTTATTTCATTCCTCAGGATGAGTACAACAGAACGCTCCCGATAACAGTCACTCCGTCACCCGACTGTGTGGTGAGGGTGGGGGCGTTTTTTGTAACCCTCATAAATCACGCACCGAAGATGGGAAGTGTTACTGCCAACGACATGACTGTGAACACGGGCGGGCGAACAACGATAAATGTAGTGAACGCATTCGATCCCGACTGCGACGTTCTTACTTATACATATACTGCTACTGGTGGGGCAATATCCGGAACTGGCCCCAAAGTCACTTGGACCGCACCCGCGACCAACGGCACATACTCGATAACAGTAACAGTCAGCGACGGCGAATTTACGGTCGCGGATTCAGTTAACATAGCGGTAATCACATGGGTTCCCCAACCAGTGATAAACCATGCACCTGTGATAACAAGCATAACTGTAAATACTACCGTTAGCGCAGGCGAGCAGGTAACAATAAATGTGGTTGCAAACGATACCGATGGTGACAATATCACCTATTCGTATATGGTGACTGGTGGTGCAAGAACCGGAGACGGCCCCAGCATCATATGGACTGCACCGGCGACTAACGGCGCCCATAAAATAACCGTTACTGTGAGTGATGGAAACCTTACGGCGATAGAGTTCATCAACATAACCGTGGTAGGCGGTGCAACGATCGTAAATCCGCCGACGGTTACAATAACATCAGGATTCGAGGCAACGGTCATCGGCGTCATAACTATAACAGGCACAGCGTCTGGCGATATTCTCCTGGAGGATGTCCGGCTCCGCATAGACAGCAGCAGTTGGATAGCGGTAAATGGCACGGATTCATGGTCATATTCTTTGGATACGACATCGCTCACCAATGGAAAACATACCATTATAGTCAAGGCGTATGACGGTACACAATATTCAGCTGAAAAAACAGTAGAGATTGACGTGAAGAACGTAGAAGAGACAGCAGAACTAAAGAAAGAGAGCAAAGGCTTCGTTCCCGGCTTCGAGTTTGTTGCCATTATTGCGGGCTTGGGCATACTATTATTATTAATGAAACGCAGACGAGTTTAATTGAACGTTTGCACGAAATAAGTTCGACAAGTTTTGATCGTTGAGGTTATACGAAGATTCTTTAAAATACAGATTACAACGTATAGTCGTTCTTGAAACGCGGCATTCTATTGATTTCACCGCGAAAAACCGTGTTCTTCTAAAATCCTTCCGACCGCTTTCCAGTCGGGACCATTCTTAAAACCCGGGGCAAGGTGCGTTCTGTTTTTTATCGTCATGAACCAACCCTCACGCCCTTCATCTTCCTCTGGCGAACCATACCACAGGGCAACGCTTTGGCCATTGATCGTCGTTTCGTAAGTTCTTTGGCCTATTCTGGATTCCTGGAGTGTTTCGACTATTTCCTTAACATCGATTTCAACTTTGTTGTCGCCAGCGCACGGGCTTCCGGAAAACACGAAATCGAATGACTCCAACGCTGTTGCCAAGTTTAACGCCCTCAATCCTACTCATTGGAGGGGAATGATGTTCTTTAATAAAAAGTTTCGGTTGATGTTTTACTAATTTAATGCGTCATGTTTATTATCTTGTTTTTGTTTCTCAGAGAAATCGCGAAATATTAAGACGCGATACTTGGGTGGAATCTGTAAATGTAGTAGTAATCGTTTTTGTTCGTCTCATTTCTTCCTGCGTTTTTTCTTTGCATAAACGAAAAGCGAGATGACGATAAGTACAGATGCCAGCAACAAAACGATGGCTGGTAAAATATTGATCTGTGCGGGCGCTTCCGGAATTGGCGGTGCCGTAACCGTTATCTGACGCGAGATCACAGGCGATTCCTTTGACGAAGAATCTACCGCCTTTAATTTAACTGTGTGATTGCCGTATTTTTGCTTTAACGTGTTTAAGGAATACTTCCACATTACGTTATTTCCTTTCTGCTCGGTTTGTGTCTCCTGCCATGATTGGTTGTCTATCGAAATATAAACCTTCACGCTGCCCGAAAGGGAATATGCGATACCACTTATTTCCACGCCGCAGTCACATGTTGTGTTGAGACGGATACAATTGCCACCGTTGAAATAAATAGCGGGAGGTGTGTTAGTTGCGCTCACGTGCGGTATCCAATAACTCTTTAAGAATTCGCTCCAGAACTGTTCCTTCGCCCATTGTGTATAATCGTATTTTGGGCTGTATGCCGATGCCGGTCCCCATTTCTGATCAGGGGAAGCACGCTCTCCTATAGGCCAATAGATAGTAAGGCCGTAAACATCCGAAAGACCTGCGACAATGCCTGCGCTTGAAACCACATTCGCCTCTTCTATCGCCCTGCGTATCTCTTCTGCGCACGCCGTCAATTTATCGTCTCGTAAAGTGCGGTCCCTCAGTATCTGGCCTGCAAGATCGTAAACGTCGTACATCGTGTAATATGCTTCGAAATCGATTCCAGCTATCGCATAGCCGTCATAGCTGTGTGTTTTGTCTCTGATAGCATACAATCTGCCTATCTTTCCGTCAGGCGGCATTCCGGAATCCATTGCCATCGCCATGCCCAGAGCGTTTATCGATGAGAAAACAGGTAGCATTTTGTCCATGTACCACGCGGACATGACTTGCTTGAGGGAGTCGTTTGGGTCTCCTTTGAAATCGTTGTAAGATTCTACATAGGTGGTCACGATATCCTTTGCCAGTTCGGCAGGTGTCATGGACGGTTTCTCCACCAGGGGCGGCAGTAATTTTTCATAAGGCCAGCCGTCGCCAGGTTCGCTCGGGCCCGCAGCAATCGCAATATCGATATAACCATACAAAGAATACATGACAGATGCCGCGCCCATAAGGCATGCGTCAAATCCGAAGACGTCTAGATTCCGCCCCAGATGATTTTTTATGCTATCTAGCGCAAACGAGACATTGTCGAGGTCGAGCTTGTCGTCATCTGCAGCAGTGTTGGGGTCTCCGTCATCCCACGCCACTCCTGAAAACGCCCCGCCATGGTCCCATACATCTAGGATATATTTATCCGCAGGATATTTATCGATAGCCCAGTTTGTGAAATTTATAAGAGTTTTGGGATCGCCCATATTTAGCTCGCCCTTGTATTCTATCACCGGCGAATTTATTGTTTGAGCATCATCATCCTTTGTAATACGATATACCCTGGCATCTGTCCAATCGCCGTTGGTTGTATCGTAACCGATTGCCCTGTCGATTAAAACAATAATATTTACGTCATCCGTACTTCCGACAGTTTCCATCTCGTTAATGTCGTGGATGCCTGCTTCTTCAAGATCGTTATCCGAATCCAGGTAAACTATGAACGTCCACTTCGCCTTCTTTTGAGTTGCTTCGCCCCCGGCATAAATATTAATTTGAAGCAAAACCGATAGAACCAAAAGTAATGATACTGTGATTGCGAATAATGTTTTGTTGACTTCTTTGTTCATCACTGCAACCTCACGATAAAGGCGATTATAATTTCACTGTATTATTACAGTCTAATAACTAAGTAGAATAAACTATAATAATCTTCTTTATTTTTATCACATTTAACAACAAAGTAATGTGTAACCGGGGTATTCAGGGAAACATTTCTTGCGGAATTTTTTTATCGCTGGATTCGGTATCCCCAACATCTACTTTCTTAAACAATTTTTTTAGAATTATGGGCGTCATCATCGTCGATATTATGCTCATGGATACGAGGATAGAAAATTCCAATTCGTTTATAATGTTGTTTTGGAGTCCTATGAGGGCGATGATTATTTCTACTATGCCGCGCGGATTAAGTCCGAAACCGATTAAAGTGCTTTCGGAGTTGGAAAAGTTTGCAAGTTTTGCTCCGACAAATCCTCCTATTACTTTGCCCAAAATCCCAACTACGATGATTGCCGCAAAGAACGTATAATTTGCCAGCGAAGATATGTTGAACCATAAGCCGATGTACGCCAAAAATATCGGTGCCAGGAATCCGAATGTGATTGCAGTCGAAACTTGTTTAACGTTTTTGAATGCTTTATCCCCAATCCAGTCTTTTGAAACTATAAGTGCCCCGTAAAACGCGCCGATTATGAAATGCAGTCCGAGTAAAGCGGCTAGGATCGAAAATCCAAGAACGAACGCCAATGGAATTGTGAACGTTGCCTCTTTTGAGTGGAACTTCCTGATGTAATGCATGATGTAATGGGAAGGCAAGCCGTATCGGAACTTCAATGCCTTTTCGATAATAATTACAACTGCAACAAGGGCAAACACTTTTACAATTATCCATCCTATGTCCATTATTTGCGCACCTATCGGTTCATTTACGGAGGTGCCGAGGAGCAACACTAAGACTGCAATGCCTATTATGTCATCAAATATTGCAGATGTTATGATTGTTTTGCCAAGCTTGGTGTTTAATCTGCCAAGGTCTTGAAGAATTCGCACGCCGATGGGTAGCGCTGTCAGGGCCAAACACAGGCCTATGAATAGTGATTTCAATAATGTCCCTACAAAGAACGAGCTAACGATTGCACCCATCGTGAAAGCCACTACAAAACCACACACCCCCACGAATATGCTCCCGCCATAAAGCGCGTGTTTCATGTCCGTTGTAGAAAGTTCGAGCCCGGCGTCGAATATTAGAAAGAATATTGCAAGGTCCACGATGACAGAAAGCCCGGGCGTAGTCGGATGTATGCAATACTGCGGGAATATGGAACCAAGGATGGATGGCCCGACGAGTATGCCTGCAAATATTTCTCCGATGACAGCGCTCTGTCCGAACCTCTCCATCAATTCGCCGAAAAGCCTTGCGAATATCAGAAGCAGAATTAACGAAAGGAAGAGATCTATATCCATTGTGCATAAAATATGCTTTTGTTATTTAAATGGTTCTATGGTTCAAGCGTCGTATTATGCATTGTGCTAGCCGCTTTATTTTATAATGTCTCGTGGCTTCAATAATACGCAAAAAGACGAGCTTATGCCTGTTTGCTCTTAAACTCAGTGTACCCGCACTTGCCGCAGGAGAATCTGCTCTTATGATCTGCTAAAAATACTGCTATGCCGCATTTCGGGCAGTTTCTGCGGGTTCTCTCGATTTTTCCGTCTGCGACCTTGAAATATTTTCCTATCTTTTCCTTTCCTTCCTTCTTTTTTTCTGCCACGATTTCACCTTTGTATCTTAATGTATCCAATATTAAAGTAAAGCGTTAGGTTTTACTTTTCCGCATTATGCCTTCTTAGGCTACTTCTTCTCGCCGGCTTTTGCCTCTTTCTTCTCCTCAGGTTTTGCTTCTGGTTTCTTAGCATCTTTCTTTTCACCGGCCTTTGCCTCTGGTTTTGCCGGTGCCGCTGTTGCGGCAGGCGCTGCCTCTTTCTTCGGCGGTCCAGCCCTCTTTTCTACTACCTTTTTCTCTATTGTAATGTATTTGTTCCTGCCGAGAATGTGTTTTTTTTCTAGCACCATAAGTTTTTCTTTCGTAGTATATGCCTTCGCATAACCTACGGTTTCCTGCTTGCCGAACTCGACATTCATTCTTTCTATCACTATTTTGTCCTTCTGCGTATTCAGCAAACCCGCGATCTTCTCTTGAACTTCCTCTCTTTTCGGGGTTTTCTCGTTAGCATGAACTGCTTTGAACATTACTTCCTGCCTTTCCAATAGGACGTTGTCCTTTTTCGATAATATCTCGATCTCCATATTAAACTACCATCCTTTTTAGTATCTGTCCGATTTCCTTTCTTTTCTCCTTTGTTGCGTTAACAACCACCATGCCTATATCCGGCAAACCGTATATTACTATGCCGTTTTCCGGTGCGAGGAATATGCACGGAAGTGTGGCCAAATCTTCTTCGCCGTTCACTTCTATCCTTGTCTTTCCCCGTGAATATGCAGTGGCGACTGCCCGCCAGAGTTCGTCTGTGATCGACCCTGCCGGATTGTTCACCTTTATTACAGGCGACTTCACCACACAAATCTTCTTTTTTAGTTCTTCCGAATTTTTTCGCTTTGTCTTGAAATCGACAACCGCAATATCTGGTATATAGTTTTTTTCATATAGCGTGATTGTTGTTATGTCTCCTACCGCAACAACGATGTACGATTTTGTTAGAAACTTCTCCAAGTCTTTTGTATCGGCTACAATTCCAAGCGGTTTTTTTAGTTCTTCCCTCATGCTCTCGGGTAAGCGATACAACCTCTCACCTGATTCTTAATGCGTATCTTCCGTTATTCGTTATCTGCAATTTTTTCGCAATTTCCGAGCGTGTGTAATCCAAAATAATACAATAACCCTGCCATTCTTTTGAGAGTTCGCCTGAGCAATTTGGACATTTTTCCTGGTCCGTTATCATATGACAGTTCTTACATGCCTTCATCCGTCGTCACCCTCTCACTTTTTCGCCACATCCTTCTTTTCAGCGGGTGGTGCTTTTTTTTCCTTCCCCTTTTTTTCCTTCCCTTTTTTTTCTTTCTCCTTTTTGCCGCCGCCTCTTTCTTCCTCTATCCATTCAAACTTACCCAATCCCGCCTGCCTCATTGTCAAGCCTATCTTGCTTTCCCTCGGGTTCCGCTCGTTTGCGCTTATCGCCACAATTCTTGCTCTAATCTTGTCGCCGCTCCTCAAGTCACGTTTGTTTGTTTTACCGATCAATCTTGCATTTGCTAAATCCGCATCTACCTTGTCGTCCATTATCTGACTGATGTGAATCAAGCCGTCAAGCGGGCCAAATCGAACGAATGCCCCGAATTTTAAAACTTCACACACAGTACCCTGTACGACCTCTTGTGTGTCGGGCTTGAATACCAAACCGTCGTATCTGATCATCTGAAATACCCTGCCCTCTCCATGAGGAATCGTGCCGTCACCAACCTTTCTGATGTTGGTTGTAAGGATGATCACGCTATGGTCCGGGAACACTTCCCCTTCAAAAGATGAACGCGTCATCTCTTCAATCACCTTATCCATGTCCTCCCCGAGTCTCTCTGGAGGAATTGCGATAGCGCCTTCTTTTGTCACTAGTTTGTACATGTATAAATCACCAGTCTGGTTTAAAAGGTAAAGTAGTTTATGGATATAATCTTTATCCTTCCATAAAATCTAAAAATACATAGCATCTTGTAGGCTGTAGGCTTGAGTGTTAGAATGATAGAAGACAGAAAGACGTCGCATATAGATATATGCCTGAAAGAGGACGTGAACGCCCATCATAATTACTGGGACGATGTTCATTTGATTCACAACGCCCTTCCGGAAATTGACAAAGACGAGATAGATCTCTCGGTTAAACTCTTTGGAAAAAAACTGAAACTACCGCTGATAATCTCTGCCATGACTGGCGGATGTGAAATCGGAGAGAAAATAAACCGGAACCTTGCGGAAGCTGCGGCAGAAGTTGGTGTTGGTTTTGGACTTGGAAGCCAGAGGCCGGCGCTGGAGAATAAATCATTGATACCGACATACTCAATTGTTACGGAATATGATATACCTCTGGTCATAGCAAACATAGGCGCCCCGCAGCTTATAACGCAAGGAAAAAAGACGCCGATAGCATTAGAGGATGCGAAAGAAGTAATGGAGATGGTTGACGGAGATATATTGGCAGTGCATATGAATTACCTGCAGGAGATAGTTCAGCCCGAAGGCGACCACAAAAGCAGAGGCTGTACAGATGCAATTGAAGCATTGGCCAAGAAACTTCCAATACTGGCAAAGGAAACCGGTGCAGGCATATCGAGGGATGTTGCGTTGAGATTAAAAAGAACGAAAATAAAAGGCATAGATGTCGGTGGATTGGGCGGAACAAGCTTTGCGGCAGTCGAGTTTTACAGGGCGAAAGGTATTAACAACAAACTCCGGGAAACCCTTGGCAAGTCCTTTTGGAACTGGGGCATACCCACACCTGCCTCGATAGTTTATGCAAATGTCGGCCTTCCGCTCGTTGCTACGGGTGGCGTGAGGAACGGTTTGGATGCTGCAAAAGCGTTTGTTGTGGGCGCGAACGCCGCAGGAATAGCGAAACCGTTATTGAAACCGGCGATGGAAAGCAGCGAAAAGGTTGTAGATACATTGAAGATAATTGCCGAAGAGCTTAGATGCAGCATGTTTCTGCTGGGATGCAAGAACATAGCTGAGGTGCGGAAACGCAGATATATGGCCGAAGGCAGATTGGCGTGCTGGTTGAATAAATAAAGATGATAATTCCGGTGATTTTATGGATTTGACAGCAGTTTTATCCGACAGAATAAAAACAGTAGATACAACGCTCGATAAAGCGTTGGATATCGGGGAACAGGAGAAATTAAAGAAAGCGATGAGGCACCTGCCGCTCTCGGGCGGCAAGAGGCTGCGGCCTGTCTTGGCCATGGTCGTTGCCGATGCCGTTGGCGGACAAGGCAAAAAGGCAATACCGTTTGGATTGTGCCTTGAAATCATCCACAACTTTACACTTGTCCATGATGATATCATGGACAGGGATGCGATGCGCCGCGGGATTAAAACAGTGCATGTAGAATTTGATGAGCCGACTGCCATAAATGCCGGTGATGTGCTGTTTGCGAGAGGATTCGAAGTGCTGACCACACTCGATGTAAAGCCCGAAATTTTAATGATTTTGGTCAGAGAAGTGGCAGAGATGGTTAGATACATCGGCGAAGGACAACAATCAGATATGGATTTCGAGAAAAGAGTTGACACAACAGAAGAAGAGTACATGAAAATGATAGAGCAAAAAACCTCGTTGATGTTCAAAATGGCCGCAAGAGGTGGTGCGATGATTGCAGGTGGCACAAAGGGACAGATTGATGCACTTACGGAATATGGACGCCTTCTCGGATTGGGTTTTCAATTATGGGATGATGTTCTAGCGCTTACTGCCGATCAAGCAAAACTCGGAAAATCTGTCGGAAATGACATCAGGAGAGGAAAGCGAACGCTCATCGTTGTTCATGCGTTCAACAACCTTACAAAAGAGGATAAAGAGAAACTCTCCAAGGTTCTCGGCAAAGAAAACGCAACAAAGAAAGAAGTAGATGAAACTATAGAACTTTTGAAAGAATACGGTTCGATAGAATATGCAAAAAATACTGCACAGCGATTTGCCGCAAAAGCAAAAGATCTCCTTGCGGTTCTCAAAGAATCAGAGCATAAGAAAATTCTTTTGGAAATGGCAGAATATGCCGTGCGAAGGGAGAAGTAACGAAATGAAAGTACATCAAATCGGAGGCGTAGGATACGACTCAAATATCTACCTTATCGAGGCGGAAAAACCAGTTTTGATAGATACTGGCACAGGATTTAACATACCCGGAACATTAAAAGAAATAAAGAAAATATTGAATAAGAAACCGATACAAATGATACTGCTTACCCATATGCATTACGATCATACAGGCGGAGCCAAGAAGATTGCGGAAGCGTATAAATCGAGAGTGCACGCATATGGAAATGATGCGGAGGCGCTTATGGGCGGAGACGGTTCCAATACCTGCGCAAGAGACTTTGGAGAGCGCATAGAGAAGATGGACATCTCGCAGCTGTCGAATAACTCGGTGATTGACTGCGGCGATCTGAACTTGAGAGTCATACACACTCCGGGACACACTTCCGGAAGCATATCATTTTATGAACAAAATACAAAATCGTTATTTTCAGGCGACACCGTATTTGCAGATGGCGGTGTCGGGCGATGGGATTTGCCAACAGGAGATTACAATGCGTTATCGACCTCTGTCTCTGAGCTGCTTAAATTGGGGGCAGTGCATCTTTACCCAGGCCACGGACCGTATATAAATGACAAAGCACAGGAGCACATTAGGATGGCTTTAAGGAGTATCCAAAATAGTTTTTTATAATACTGGCAAAGCAAGAAAAATAGAAAAACAAACTAAACAAATATTCGAGGATTGTCTCAAAAGTTTATTATAGTATATAAAGAATAGATGAGTATAACATACTCTATTATACATACCACATCGACCAAAGATTGTGCCAGAATACGTTTCATTAGGGAGAGTGTTAGATATGCTGCAATGGCTAAATAAGATGGATAAAAGATGGATGGCAGTATTCTTTACTGCTATCATGGTAATGGCGGCCTTTGCTACAATGGTGGTCTCAAACACTGCCGTGAGCAAGGGGATAGAAAGCTCTATCGAAAAAATATCCGATAAAAACTCGGAGACTGCGGCTTCTTCGGAGAATTCTAAGGAGTCTACAACTAAATCCAAGGCAAGTGGTAGCCAGGATATCGGGAAGTTGGACCCGACAAATCCTGCAGATAGCTCGCTTGATTACGACCAGGATGGCTTGACAAACGTAGACGAGTTTCTTCACGGCACTGACCCACTTAACCCGGACACTGACCGCGATGGAATGCCGGATGGTTGGGAAGCTAAATACGGCCTTGACCCCTTAAAAAACGATGCGAACAGCGACTTGGACGGAGATGGGTGGAGTAACCTATTCGAATACCGTTACAACATACCTTATGGAGAGTACGGAGCATGGTCACCATATCGCAGCGTCGATAAGAAATTCCAACCTGTTTTTTGGAACAATACTAGACCTGACTCAAAGGATACAGATGACGACGGTATTTCAGATAATGAGGACCCACAACCACTCATTCCAGGAAGCGCCATAACTATTGGCGGTTATCCTTGGGATGTTGATGGCGACGGTATTCCAAACTGGTTAGATGAAGATTGGAAGAACTCCAGCGAGGCTCAGAACGATTCTGACGGAGACGGCCTATCGGATAAGATGGAACGCTCGATGGGAACTGATCCGTTTAACCCAGATACAGATGGAGACGGGATGGCAGATGGAGATGAAATGGCCGGAGGCACGAGCCCGAGCAGTAAAGATTCTGATGGCGACGGTATCCCAGACGGTCAAGAACCGATACCGGGTTCAGCTGGTACGGGAGCCGGAGCAGGCACTGGTCAAGGCCCGGGTCAGGGGCCTCAACAGACGCAGCCTGAGAAGCAAGCCCAGCAAGCAGGATCGAAAGCAGAGCAAGCTGGGAAAGAGGCTTCAGAGTCACAAAGCAAAGAAGAAGCCCAGCAGGCGGCTCAAAAGGCGGCCGAGGCTGCACAGAAGGCGTCACAAGCTGCACAGCAAGCAGCTCAACAGGCACAGCAAGCAGCCCAACAGGCACAGCAGAAAGCAGATCAAGCGAAACAAGAAGCCCAGCAGGCTGCCCAGGATGCACAGAAAGCGCAGGAAGAAGCCAAGCAAAATCCAGGTTCTCAAGAGGCACAGCAAAAAGCCCAAGAAGCTGCACAGAAAGCACAGGAAGCACAGCAGAAAGCACAACAGTCACAACAGGCAGCGGACAAAGCGAAAGAGAAGATGAAAGAATCAAACCAGGCCGCACAGGATGCAAAGAAATCTTCAGACAAAGCACAGGAAGCTGCTAAGAAATCCAAGGAAGCTAGCTCGCAAGAAGAGGCGAAGAAGCAGGCTGAAGAAGCGGCAAAGAATGCTCAAGACGCGGCGCAGAAATCCCAAGAAGCCGCAAAGTCGGCAAAAGAGGCGCAGGAGAGCAAAGAGAATCAAGATTCTCAAAAGAGCGCACAGGATGCAAAACAATCAGCACAGGATGCCGCGAAAAAGGCGCAGGAAGCGCAGCAGAAAGCACAGCAACCGGACCAGCAAAGCCAAGAGGATGCGAAAAAAGCAGCGCAAGAATCTGCACAAAAATCAAGAGAAGCTGCAGATAAAGCAGAGCAATCTGCGAAAGAATCATCTAGACAAGCCCAGCAAAAAGCGGCAGAAAATCCTAATTCTGAGGAAGCAAAGAAAGCTGCAGAGAAAGCTAAGCAGTCAGAAGAACAGGCGCAAAAAACCGCACAAGAAGCTAGAGACAGAGCGAACAAGGCGGACCAGGCTGCAAAAGACAATGATCCAAAGAAAGCAGCAGAAGAAGCCAAGAAAGCGGCGGAGGCTGCAAAAGAAGCGGCAGACCAGGCAAAGAACGCTGAAAAAGCAAAAGAGGACGCGCAAAAAGCCGCGGAGAAAGCCAAGAACGCAGAACAGGCCGCAAAGAAGGCGGCAAATGATGCGAAGAAAGCACGCGAAAATGCAAGAGAAGCCGCAGAGAATGCTAAGGACGCACGAAAGGATTTGGAAGATGCATTGGATAATTCTACAGACGCGGAGTTTGAGCTAGATCCTATAGAGAAAGAGGAAAAACTCGATAATGCTAACGAAGCGGCTAAAGAAGCGGCTAAAGAATTGGAAGAAGTGATTAATCGTTCCCAGGATGCGGCAGATGATGCCAAGAAAGCGGAAGAGGAGGCGGCCGAGGCGGCGAAGGACCCTTACAGAGAAGAAAGCGCTAATAGTGCTAAAGAAGCGGCGAAGCGGGCAAGAGAGGCTGCTGAAGAGGCTAAAAAACAGGCAGAGGATGCACAACAAAAGGCCGAGGAATCGGCGAGCGAGACTAACGCCACTAAAAAATCCGAGAAATTGGAAGAAGCCGTGAAAAAAGCCAAACAAGCAGAGGAATCCGCAAAGAAAGCTGAGGAATTATTGGATCAAGCTAAAAAAATCGCTGATGAAACAGCGAAGAAAGGATCGGGTGCTACGGACCCAAGCAAGATCGATACTGACGGGGAAGGTCTCCCCGACCTCGTGGAATACGCTCTAGGCACAGATCCAAATAACGTTGATACTGACAGTGACGGTTTAACTGATTACGAAGAGGTAATGATATACAAAACAAATCCACTAAAGCCTGATACGGACGGGGACGGCATACCCGATGGTGTAGAAGTCGGAAAGATAAAGAAGGAAACTCCTCAGGAGGAGGAAATAGAACAACCCGCTAACCAGGCCAAGGAACAAGCGAACGGAACAATGGACGACACTCAAAAAGCAATCGACCAGGCCAAAAACGGAGAGGCCGACCAATCCACCAAAGACAACTTGAGCGAGGCCAAGGAAGATGCTAAAGAAGCGTTAGATAAGGCACAAGAGGCTGCAAATGCAAAAAATCCCGTGGATGCTGCAAAGGCTGCCAAGGACGCAGAGGATGCTGCCCAGAAAGCTTTAGATAAATTGAGAGATGCAAGCAAAGAACTGCAGGATCAAGCAAATAATACTCAAGATACACAGAAGAAATCAAGCTTAGAGAACGCTAGTGAGTTTGCTAGAAAGGCATATGAAAGAGCACAACAAACAGTGAACAAAGCAAGAGAGACAAGGGAAGCGGCAGAGAAGGGAAAGAACTATGCCAAGGAAGCACAAAATTCTTCTGAACAGGCTAGAGACAGTGCCCGAGAGGCGAAAGAAGCTGCTGAAAAAGCGGGTGCGGATAAGGAAACACAACAGAGATTAGACGATGCAGCAAAGAGTTCGGAAGAAGCTGCGAAGAACGCAAAAGAAGCGGCGGAAACCCCAGACTACAAATCTGCTACTAAGAAAGCACAGGATGCTGCAGAGAGAGCACAAGATGCGGCATCGAAAGCCCAACGAGCGGCGGATGACTTAAAGAAACAGGCGGATACCGCGAGACAAGAAGGCAAGACCGAGAAAGCAAAACAATTAGATGATGCTGCCAAAAAAGCAGAAGAATCTGCACAGAAGGCGCAGGACGCAGCATCGAAAGCCCAGCAATCTGCGAATAAAGGCCAAAACGAGCAGCAACAGCAAGCCGCACAGGCGGCGCAACAGGCAAAACAATCTGCAGACAAGGCACAGCAGGCAGCGGACGACTTGAAGAAGCAGGCGGATGCTGCGAAACAGGCAGGCGACACCGAGAAAGCAAAACAGTTAGATAATGCTGCCAAAAAAGCACAGGAAGCGGCAGATGCAGCGAAGGATGCTGCGGAAAGATCGCAGGATGCTGCAAAAGATTCAGATTCAAGATTAGGTGCAAGCAATTCACAGAAGGCTTCGGAAAAAGCCAATGAAGCTTCGGAAAAAGCAAAAGAAGCTGCGGACGCGGCCGAGAAGGCGGGCGCCAAAGAGCAAGCTGAAAAATTAAAAGATTCTGCGAAGGATGCGGATAAGGCGGCAGAAAGCAGCAAACAGTCTGCAAATTCCGGCCAGAATTCTCAACAGAAAGATGCTTCGGACGCGGCTAAATCTGCACAAAAATCCGCAAATGACGCATCGGATGCTGCTAAGAAAGCAGAAGAGGCAGGCGCATCACAAGAGGCTCAACAGAAATCGAGTGAAGCGGCAGATGCTGCAAAGCAGGCTGCAGAAAAAGCAAGCGAGGCGGCAAGAGATATGAATCCTCAAGAAGGCGCCTCGAAAGCCCAGGATGCGGCTCAGAAAGCACAGGAAGCTGCATCGAAGGCGCAGCAAGCGGCGGATGCGTTAAAGAAAGAGGCGAATGCCGCAAAACAGGCAGGCGATACGAGCAAAGCGGACCAATTAGACAGTGCTGCCAACAGTGCACAAAAGGCTGCGAACGAAGCACAGGAAGCTGCGGACAAAGCTAAAAATTCTGCTAATAAGGGGCAATCATCACAGCAACAGCAGGCATCGCAGGCAGCTCAACAGGCATCGCAGGCAGCTCAACAAGCGCAGCAGGCGGCAGACGAGTTGAAGAAACAAGCAGATGCCGCAAGAAGTGTTGGGGATTCGAGCAAAGCAGACCAGTTGGATGCTGCGGCGAACAGATCCCAGGAAGCTGCAAACGAAGCTAGTGCCGCTGCGAACAATTCTTATGATGCTGCAAAGGAGACAAACCCAGCAGCGGCGGCAAAGAACGCCCAGGATGCTGCACAACAGGCACAGAAAGCGGCAGACAAGGCACAGCAAGCAGCGAACAAAGCGAAAGATGCTGGTGCTAGTAATGCGGCGAATAAATTGTCAGATGCTGCGAGTAAAGCCCAACAAGCAGCAAGCAATGCTCAAAATTCTGCAAAAGGAGGACAATCGCAGGGGCAGCAACAAGCATCGCAATTAGCACAGCAGGCACAGCAGGCTGCAAGTAAAGCCCAAGAAGCTGCGGAGGAATTACAGAGCAAGGCGAACAACGAGACGGATGCTGCAAAGAGAGATGCTCTCCAAGACGCTGCAGATAAGGCATGGGAAGCTGCAAACAAATCTCAAGAAGCAGCAAACGATGCGAATGTCGCAGCTAAAGATTCAAATCCAAACGCATCTCAACAAAAGATGAATGAGGCAGCAAGCAAAGCCCAGGCTGCTGCAAACAAGGCAAGTCAAGCGGCAAACGCGGCGAGCCAGGCAGGTGCTACTGGAGCGGCACAAAAATTAAGTGATGCGAATCAGACTTTAGATAAAGCAGCCGAGAGCGGGATGAGTTCCCAACAGGCAGGCATGAAACAAGCAAATCAGCAAGCCCAGGATGCTGCAAATAAGGCTAGAGGAGCGGCGGCTGATTTGAAAGCACAAGCCAATGCCGCAAGAAGTGCTGGAGATAGCGCTAAAGCAGATCAATTAGACGCAGCCGCTACTAACGCTACTGCAGCTGCGGATAAAGCTCAACAGGCTGCAGACAAAGCAATGGAGGCATTGACAGATACTAATGCTACAAGCGCCAGCCAAAAGGCGATGGAGGCAAATAATCTTTCTAAACAAGCAGCAGCAATGGCAGAGGGCGCTGCAAATCAAGCGCAAGGTGCTGGAGCGAATGCGCAAGCCCAGCAATTAAGAGATGCAGGCAAGCAATTAAATTCCGCAGCACAGCAGCAACAAACGCCACAAAGACAGCAGGCTGCACAGGCTGCCCAACAAGCACAACAAGCAGCTAATAAGGCACAGCAAGCTGCAGATGAATTACAGAACAAAGCAAATGCTGAGAGCGATACTGCAAAGAAAGCAGCTCTCCAGGATGCTGCGAACAAATCAAGAGAGGCCGCTAGTAGAGCGCAAAGTGCGGCAAACAAGGCACAGGGTGCAAGTTCGGAAACTAATCCACAAGAAGTTGCCAAGAAGGCAGTAGAATCCGCACTAGATGCCCAAAAGGCTGCGGATAAGGCACAACAGGCAGCGGAAAAGGCAAGAAATGCTGGTGCCAGCGATGTTGCAGATAAATTACAAGACGCTGCAAACAAAGCTACTGATGCTGCAAAAGGTGCACAGCAAGCTGCAAGCCAAAGCCAGACAACACAACAGCAACAAGCAGCTCAGGCTGCTCAGCAAGCGCAACAGGCGGCAGATAAGGCACAGCAGGCTGCAGACGACCTGCAGAACAAAGCAAATACCGAGAATGATACTGCAAAGAAAGCGGCTCTCCAGGATGCCGCAAATAATGCAATGGATGCAGCCAACCAAGCACAAAGCGCGGCTAACCAAGCACAAAATGCAAGCTTAGAAAACAATCCACAAGATGTTGCCAACAAGACGATGGATGCAGCACTAGGCGCTCAAAAAGCTGCAGACAAGGCGCAGCAGGCGGCAAACAAGGCAAGGGCTGCCGGCGCTAATGATGATGCTGATAAATTACAGGATGCTGCAAACAAGGCCACTGATGCTGCAAAAGGCGCGCAGCAATCTGCAAGCCAAGCCCAGAATCAACAACAACAGCAGGCTTCGCAGGCAGCACAACAGGCGCAACAAGCAGCGAATAAGGCACAGCAAGCTGCAGATGAATTACAGAAGAAGGCGAATGCCGAGAGCGACGCGACAAAGAAAGCAGCGCTCCAGGATGCTGCGAACAAGGCAAAAGAAGCTGCAAATGAAGCCCAAGACGCAGTTAATAATTCTATAGATGCGGCAAAGGAAGCGGATTCAACAAAAGCCGCACAGAAAGCGCAGGATGCTGCACAAGATGCGCAGAAGGCCGCAGGCAAGGCAGAGCAAGCAGCAGACAAGGCAAGAGATGCGGACGCAAACGCCACTGACGAAGCAGACAGCTTACAAGATGCTGCAAATCAGGCAAAAGGAGCTGCCGATAAAGCCCAGCAATCTGCGAATTATGGTCAAAGCCAGCAGCAACAACAGGCTTCACAGGCGGCACAACAGGCACAGCAAGCTGCAGATCAAGCGCAAGGGTTAGCAGACAAACTACAAGAGAAGGCAGATGAGGAAACAGACGCGACAAAGAAAGCGGCGCTCCAGGATGCTGCAAATAAAGCGAATGAAGCAGTGAATAAAGCACAACAAGCCGCGAACAAAGCCCAAGAAGCGGCAAAGGAAACGAACTCGACAGCAAGTGCACAGAAAGCGCAGGAGGCACAAGATTTGGCCAAATCTGCTTCGGAAAACATGACGAACAGCGCATCCTCCGCTAGAACCGGTGGCGCGAACGATGAAGCTGATGAGGCGGATGACATAAGTGACTCGCTGGATCAAGTAGCCGACCAAACACTGACACCTCAGCAAAAGGATGCGAAACAAGCATACAAAGAAGCGCAGAGTGCTGCAGACAAAATGGAGGATGCAGCTAGTGACCTAAGAAATAAAGCATCTGCTGCAAGAGCTGCTGGAGACAATGCTAATGCTAGTAAACTCGATGCTGCCGCGAACAAAGCCCAAGACGCAGCAAACTATTCTAAATCGGCAGCGACTAAAGCGCAAGATGCACAAAATGCAGCAACACCAGCACAAGCTTCCCAGAAGGCTACAGAAGCTGCAATGGATGCCCAAAAGGCTGCGGATAAGGCACAATATGCGAGCGACCTTGCAAAAGAAGGAGGCGCTGATAACGAATCTTCTCAATTATCCGATGCAGCAAACAAGGCTAGAAACGCGGCATCACAAGCCCAACAAGCCGCAAGTCGGGCCCAAGACCAACAACAGCAACAAGCGTCACAAGCGGCACAACAGGCACAGCAGTCTGCAGATAAAGCCCAAGAAGCAGCAGACGAACTGCAGAAGAAAGCAGATGTCGAGAGCGACGCGACAAAGAAAGCTGCACTCCAAGACGCAGTGAATAAATCGAAAGAGGCTGCTAGTAGCGCACAAAGCGCGGCTAGCAAAGCACAGAGCGCAAGTTCAGAAACCGATGCAAAAGCAGCTGCAAACAAGACGATGGATTCGGCACTAGATGCTCAAAAGGCTGCAGACAAGGCACAACAGGCTGCGAATAAGGCAAGGGCTGCCGGCGCTAATGATGATGCTGATAAATTACAGGATGCTGCGAACAAGGCTACAGACGCTGCAAAAGATGCACAACAGTCCGCAAGCCAAGCTCAGAATCAACAGCAACAGCAAGCTTCGCAGGCGGCGCAACAAGCACAACAAGCAGCGAATAAGGCACAGCAGGCCGCTGATGAGTTACAGAAGAAGGCGAATGCCGAGAGCGACGCGACAAAGAAAGCAGCGCTCCAGGATGCTGCGAACAAGGCAAAAGGAGCTGCGAGCGAAGCACAGAATGCGGTCAACAATTCAATAGGCGCAGCGAAAGAAACGGATTCAACAAAAGCTGCACAGAAAGCGCAGGATGCTGCACAACAGGCACAGAAGGCTGCGGGCAAAGCAGAACAGGCTGCAGACACGGCGAGAGATGCAAATGCAAACGCCAGTGATGAAGCTGATGAACTGCAGGATGCCGCAAATCAGGCACAAGATGCAGCTAATAAAGCACAGCAATCTGCTAGCCAAGGTCAAAGCCAGCAGCAACAACAAGCTTCACAAGCGGCTCAACAGGCACAGCAGGCCGCTAACAAGGCACAGCAGGCTGCAGAGGAATTGAAGAAGAAGGCAGACAAAGAAACAGATCCGACAAAGAAAGCGGCGCTCCGGGATGCAGCAAATACAGCGAACGAATCTGTAACAAAGGCGCAAGAGGCAGCAAACAAGGCCCAAGAAGCTGCAAAGGAGACAAATTCAACGTCGGCCGCACGGAAGGCGCAAGAAGCGTATAACCTTGCACAGGATGCTGCGAACAAAACGCGTGAGGCTGCTGATAAAGCATCGCAGGCAGGTGCGTATCCGGAATCAGATAAATTAAACGACGCGACAAGCGATCTTGATAACGCTGCACAAACAGGAAAGACGCCGCAGCAGAAATCATCCACGGATGCAGCCAACACGGCTTCAAGAGCGGCCGAAAAGACTAAAGAAGTAGCCGACGAACTGCAGAAGAAAGCAGATGCCGAGAGCGACGCAGCGAAAAAAGAGAAACTTCAGGATGCTGCAGATACAGCAAAAGAAGCGGCGGAGAAAATGTTGGAGGCTGCAAACAAATCCTTGGCCGCGGTGGCAAATAAAAACTCCGTACAGGCAGCACAGAACGCTTCGGAGGCCGCTAAATCAGCTCAAGAAGCAGCGGATATGGCTGCAAAGGCAGCAGACATGGCTGCAGAAGCGGGTGCAAATAATCAGTCTAACGATTTGAGGGACTTATCGAATCAAGCCCAACAGGCTGCAGATAAGGCGCAGCAATCCGCAAATCAGGGGCAAACATCGCAACAACAGCAAGCCTCACAAGCGGCACAACAGGCACAGCAGGTTGCGGATAAAGCACAGCAAGCAGCGGATAAACTGCAGGAGAAAGCGGATAAAGAAACAGATGCAACAAAGAAGGCCGCGCTCCAAAACGCCGCAGACAAAGCAAAAGAGGCTGCAAACGAAGCACAAGAAGCCGCTAAGAATGCCCTGGCAGCAGCAAAGGATACGAACTCGACGACAGCAGCACAGAAGGCACAGGATGCCGCACTCCAAGCTCAAAGAGCGGCGAATAAGGCACAGCAAGCTGCGGATAAAGCGAGAGACGCAAACGCTACTGACGAAGCGGATAGTTTGCAGAATACGGCAAACCAGGCGCAACAAGCTGCGGATAAAGCGCAACAATCTGCTAACCAGGGGCAGACTCAGCAGCAACAGCAAGCTTCACAGGCGGCACAACAGGCGCAACAAGCAGCGGATAAAGCCCAACAGATTGCAGACAAATTGCAGGAGAAAGCGGATAAGGAAACAGACGCGACAAAGAAAACAGCACTCCAAAATGCTGCAAACAATGCAAAGGATGTAGTAAGAAAGGCGCAATCGGCAGTTAACAACTCATTGGCTGCAGCAAAGGAAGTATCTCCGATAATGTCTACTAAAAATTCGATGGGCGCAAAATTAAATGCCACACTGGCCGCACGGAAAGCGATAGATGCCGCCATAAATGCCACTAGTGCTGGTGCAGTGAGGGAAGCAAAGGAGCTGGAAGAACTTGCAGACTTATTGAATTTGTCCGCGAAAGATTCCCAGTCTTCTGCAGAGAAGGGTACAAAGTTGACGGACCCCAATGCAAAAGATTCGGATGGAGACGGCTTGAGCGATGCGGATGAAGATCTAATAGGCTCAGATCCAAACGACAGGGACACGGATAAAGACGGCGTGTGGGACGGCAACGAGATAAAGGTGTTCAAATCACCTACAAACCCGGACACGAATGGCGATGGAATTCCAGATGGAAGCGATGACAGCGACAACGACGGCTTAAATGATGCTGGAGAACAAACATATGGCACAGACCTGCTAAACCCCGACTCCGATGACGACAGTTTGAAAGATGGTTACGAAGCGTTTACCAGCTACAACAACTCAACGATGGACTGGAACAATGACGGGCAAATAGAACACACTACCGATACGATGAATAAAGACACAGACGGGGACGGAATCTCCGACGGCAAAGACAAATACCCGCTTGTTCCAAGCGCTATGATTCCGACAAGCATCGCCTTTACAGATGGCCCGCCGACCCGATTGTGGAAGGGACGCACCTATACGCTAAACGGCACCGCCTTGGTAAACGGAGTAATCTGGACCGGAGAACCGGTGATCGTCGAGATATATATCAACACGACATACGGCACAACTTACAAGGTCGGAGAAGGATTCGTGAATAATGTGACTGGAAAGTTCACGGCAACATATAGCGTACCAAATGTGTTGTTTGCAGGCACGGAAGTGGATATATTCGGGTATGTAGTTCCGACAAACGACTATCGCGGCTCGTGGTGCAAACTCGAAGGCTGAAATTGAGAGGTTGAGTGTGATGCAATAGCATCACGCTTTTTATTTTTTTCTCTTTTTTATTATTTATCCCGCCCCTACTCTACACTACAATTACTACATTATCCCCGGATCGAACCCTTTTTTTCTAGAATCCTTTATGTTTCCCGAAAGTCTCCTCATTTCCCCGGAGATTTCCCTATCGGTTTCATGAATGTTTTTGAGATCGCCGTGAATCTTCTTTGCCTCGTTCTTTAGTTCGTTCAGGGTTTCATGTGTTTGGACGGCTTGTTCCCGGAGCGATCGTATGTCTTTAATAGTCTCTACCAATAAAAGTGCGGTAATCGCGTTGGCTTCCAACGTCTTTTTTTCTATCGGCGTGACGTCGACACTAAATCTGACTTCAAACAACCCATACTCGATATTGGGTTCCGTATAGCCCGGTTCCCCGAGGTAGTAAACCTCGACATCTTCTACATTGGCGCATAGCGGATATTCTTTGACGCCTTTCTTAAGCTGCTTGACAAAATCGTTTAGAATATTTTTTTCGCACTCGCAAAAAATTTCAATAATATCATTAAAATCGCGAAGTTCTCCTTTTACCCCCATGCTCCGCGCTATCAATTTTATCAGTGTTTTATATACGCTGTTGCGAACATTACCTTTTACCAATATCCGTGTTTTAGTTGTATCGTCTGCGGTATTGTCGGTGGTTGCTTTTGGAACAGGCATGTCCCTTGATATTCTGCCTATAATATATAAATTCGTCTTTTCTTTTTTTCTCTATACCGTTATGTCTTGTATGAGTACACGGTTTAAAATAAATTTGAATTTTTAGATATATTTAAAACTCATCTTTTTTATTGTATCTCGATATCGCTCTGCTGGAGGCATAAAAAATAATGGCGCAATGTATAAATACTACATTTAGTATTCTATCTTAAATCTCTTCCGTTAAGATGGGAGCAATAAAGAGATTTCGTTATCTGAGGGAAAAATATGAGAAAAATAACATCTGCAATATTGGTAGGCATGCTTTTGAGCATGGGATTTATAGGTTTGTTTAGCGTACCAGCAAGCGCCAGTTATACCGGATATATCACCGGAACGGTAACCGATGCCAGCGGTGTCGGGTTGTACGGAGCCACAGTATACTATACGGATGCATATGGCCGTACTTCGCAAGCGACCACAAATGCAACAGGCTATTACAACCTCTCGGGTCTAGCTGTCGGTGTATATTATGTAGAAGCATCGATGTATACATACCTTCCAAGCAGCAAGATAAAAGTCGCGGTTGCGGCAGACCAGGAAACGAGCAATGTTAACTTTGCTCTATCGAAATCGGGTTGGATAACAGGTACTGTGACCGGCGAGAGCGGTTTGGTTTCCGGCGGCAATGTTTATGTTTATGATATCACGGGGAGCACTCAAATAGCTTACGCTTCGATAGGGTCATATGGTGTTTATAATTTGACGTCTAAATTATACACTGGCAACTATCTTATTTATGCGGCAGTGTCCAATTATCCTGCACAGCTAAAATCCCTGGTTTCAGTAACTCAGGGACAGGGGACAACGTACAATATAGTACTGGTTCTAGGCGGAACCATAACAGGCTATGTAAGAGAGCAGGACGGCAGTTTGATAACATCCATAACTACCTATAGCATATGGGCTACAAGGGCCGGTTCATCTTCCAGCTATTGTACCTTTAATTCTACGACTGGGATGTATAAAATCTCCGGACTAGAAACAGGTGTGTATTCCATTTCTGTATCTGTCAGCGCGTACGAGACAAAGACAATAACTGATGTATCGGTTACAAAAAGCCAGATAACATATTCAAACATAACGTTGATAAAAAAGGCGTATGTACAAGGTTATGTTAAAAATTCCGCTGGAACCGCACTATACTATGCAACCGTTTCATTACTGGAATATTCCTCAGACAATACGGATTCCAATGGCTATTATAATATAACCGACGTCACACCAGGCAACTATACAATCAAATCTACGTACTCAAACTATGTCGATTATACTGCAACGATCTCGATCGCAAGCGGCGAAGGAAAATGGTACAACATTACGCAACCGAGCGGCGCATACATAAATGGTTATCTAAAAGACTCCGATGGCAATGTTATCACCAGCTCGTATGAAGTTAGATGTAGAGAGCAGAATCTGACAACAACCAGTATGGTCGATGGCTCTTCCGGATTCTACAACATTACGGGGCGAGGACTCGGGCGATATATCCTAACAGCCAAAATAAGCGGTTATGCCCAGGCAACGATAACCGTGGATGTTACTGCCCTGCAAGGATACACGGATCAAAATATAACACTACCGGCCGGAGGATATATTACAGGAACGTTAAACATCTCGGACGGAACAGCGATAACAAGCGCAAGCGGAACAATATATGCGTATGATGCAGACAATGTGTCGTACAGCGATTCACCATATTATGAAAGCACATATAACATCACAGGATTAAAGACAAGCACATACAGATTGAGTGCATCGTTCTACTATAGTGGCGAATATTATGTACTTCCATATGTCGAAAATGTCTCTGTGACCCAGGGTGTTGGTTTGACTGATTACAACCTGACACTTTATCCGGCTGGAAAGATTTCCGGCAACCTAACATCGGTCGGTTACAATAATTATAATGTGTATGTATACGACAAGTACAACAAGAACATCGCATCATTGTCCGTACAGTATTATAACCCTGTATTCTCGTTCGACCAACTGCCTAATGGAACATACTGGTTAGCGGTCGGCTCGACAAACACGACAGTTAGCGTAGAGTTGAATGCCACCACATACATCAACATATCTCTGGCAAGCAGCACTACAACCGATGTCACAACATCCATATCTGGTTATATTACAGACAGCAGCGGAGCGATTTTGGGGGCCACAGTTAAGGCAAGAGCCATCGGCAGCACTACCTTCTCTACCGCAACGACGAATGCGACCGGTTACTATCAGATAACAAGCCTCTCGGGCAATTCCTACTTCGTTGAGGCAACAGCTGAAGGATACTGCCCTGGCACATTAACAAACTTTGCTGCTACGCATAACCAGGACAATACCGGTGCAAACATCACATTGACAAAATCTGCGACTATAAACGGCACTATCACCGATTCAAGTACGGAACCGATAAGCGGCGCAACGATAACAATATACGAAATTAACTCCTATTACCCGACTGAAGGATACACAGACTATGCCATAGGGAGCGTTACGTCTGCATCAAATGGTTCTTACGTGTATACCGCGAAGTTCACATGGTATTACAGCAGCTATTCCACAAAGAACATGCCACTATATCCAGGCGTATATCGAGTGGTAGTAACAAAAGACGGCTATGCACCCGCCCAAGCAACTGTAACAATAACAACCCAGGGAGAAACCGTTCAGCAGAATTTCACTCTTACTCCTATCGGATCAATTGCTGGCTACGTGCTGACACCAAGCGGTGTCCCGATAAATTCATACGTAAATGTATATGCTAGAAGCGCCAGCACAGGGATAGTAAAAAGCGCGTATTATGCCTACAACACATATAATATAACAAACCTACCATTGGATGACTATACATTATCCGTAGAAACAACTGATTATGTACTAACAACGTTAAATGTGTCCATAACCACTACCGGATATGCAATAAACCAGAACATCACACTGATACCGAAGTATTATGTCGAAGGGTACATAACCGATTCTAGCACTGGAAATCCGATTCCTTCAGCATTTGTTTACATCTATAAAGATACGGGTACGTACACAGACTATGTCGATTATACTACAACGAGAGATACAGGTTATTTCGTAATGGCATCTATGGATAGTTTTGGATACTATGGAGTGAAAATAACTGCAAATAGCTATATAACCAAATATTTGCCGCTGTACATAAACTCCTCAAATATCGCGCTAAACACGACACTGACCAAAGGCTCGACAATAACGGGTACTGTCTGGAGCAATAGAGGCATACCTGTCAGTAGCGGTTCTGTATCTCTCAAAACATTAAACGGCGTGCAAGTAGACTCCGAAAACCTAGGGAGCGGCGGCATGTACACATTCAGTTCTGTACCTGCCGGTACTTATCACATCGAGGTTTCTATAGACTATACCACACTAATGAGTGTGGACGTGATTGTTGATTCTGCTGAATTAAAATACCAAAACTTCACAGCTACCTACGGATATTTGGAAGGAAATGTAACGGATTCGCTGGGCAACCCGATAGTAGGCGCAACGGTATCTGCCAGCGGCACATCTACGCCGACAGACCCCAACGGACACTATCTACTGCACTGGACCAGCAACGGTACATACACGGTTACTGGCAGTAAAGGAAGTTACGGATGCATAAGGTCTGTAGTAAGTAATGTGGCAGTAGTCAAGGGAGCCACGACCTATCTAGACATCGTGTTGGCAAATTCCGCCAAAATATCCGGCTATGTTACCAATGAGAACGGACAAGCGTTAACGGACATATACTGCTATATCGCAACAATAGGCAAATACAAATATACGAACTCGCTGGGTTACTACATCTTCAACGAAGACCTAAACGCCAGCACATACAACATATCGTTCACTGGCGGATATTACATGCCTACATCACAGAATGCGACTGTACTTTTAGCTGGGGATGATTGTTTAAACAATAACGTTACGATGATAGTGGGCGGAAGCATATCTGGCGCAATAACAAATTCATATGGCGGACCGATTAGCAGTATAACCGTCTATGCGTACAATGCTGCAGACACTACGAACTATGTTGCATCAACTTATACAAACACAAACGGATTCTACAACATAACAAAATTGGCTACAGGTACGTACATAATTAAGACACATAGCACGGATACCTACAAAGAGAATTCAAAAACAGCCATATCCGTATCGTTGAGGCAGACAACTGCAAACCAGAACATAACATTAGAATTCCAACCGACTGTTTCCGGATTTGTATCAAAGAGCAGCGGAGAGCCTGTATACGGCGCAACTGTAACAGCGTACAATACGAGCCAAACATCCGACTACGGCTCCTCGTCAGACACAACGACAGTCTCGGGCTATTACAACCTAAAACACCTAAATGATGGGACCACATACAACATAAAGACGTCTGCGGGCACTTACGCATATACCAACACGATACTTGGCAACGCTACTGTTGTTTTGGGTACACAAACTACGAATACTAGCCAAAAAAATATAACGATGACGAAATCAGCGATTCTGTTTGGATATGTAACTTATAATGGCGCGGCTATGTCGGGAGCATCTGTGAGACTATTCTTAAATAGCACAGAAATAACATCCGACACTACAAGTACTAACGGCCTGTATTTCTTTACGACGAACTTAAAGACTGGTACATATACAGTGACTATAGATAAAACAGGCTATGCTATGGTGCCTCAAAATGTCAGTTTAACAGAAGGCACCATGACATTCTTGAACATATCCATAGTTAAATCTGCAAGGATACATGGTTTCTTGCTAGATGCTAATAATGCACCAGTGACTGTGGAAGACATAGATGTCTATATCAGCGGCCAATACATGCCGGTCGTTACCATTACTGACATGAAGGAGATTGCATTCTACAGTTACAGCACATCCTCCAGACTAGTTGCCGGGACATATCAGATATATGCTACTATATTGGGGGTGTGTGTGTGGTTGAACGTTACGGTAGCTACAGGCGAGTCCGTTATCGCCAACCTAACATCTACCCGCACCATAGGTGTGGGCAACATAACAGGTATTGTGAGCGACCTGAACGGCACTGTGATAGCAGGTGCAGCTGTAGATCTTTCAGGACAGGGTGGCTTCAGATACACTGACACAGATTCTAATGGTGTCTACACTTTCACGAATCTTACCATCGGCGACTATTCCTTATATGCACACAAAGAAGGATATGGATATATGAGCGGTAATGTGAACGCGACCGTTGAAACAAATAAAACGACCTGGGCAAACATTACCCTGCCACCACACATATGTGCGTATATAGTTGGTTACGTGAACGACTCTTCCGGTAACGCCATTGCAAATGCAACGGTCACATTGAGCAAAACCGGAACCACCACAATTACTGCAACAACAAATGCCACGGGTTATTATATGTTCTCTTACGTCTACGGATTATACACAATCAACGCTACAAAGACGGGATATAATATATCAAGTACCACGGTGAACGTGACTAATTCAACAACATACTACGTGAACTTCACGCTGTCTGCAGTAATAACCACAGGCACATTGAAAGGATTCGTAAAGACATCCGCAGGAGCGGCGATTCAGGGTGCTACGGTTACCATAACAGGCGGACAAAGCACGACAACAGACAATGACGGCATGTACTCGTTCACAGAAAACGTAACTGCTGGCTCTTATAACGTTACTGCAACAAAAACTGGCTATCAAGTGTCTACCATTTCTGCAGTTGCAGTGACCGCGGGTACTACAAAGTGGACGAACATAAGCATGCTGGTAACTGGAGAAACAGACACTATCCCGCCCACGGTGGCAATAACAAGTCCGACCAATGGTGCGATAACGAGAGCTACTGCGGTAAATGTAACTGGTACAGTATCCGACATTGGAGGGACTGTAGATGGTGTATGGATAAGCCTAGACAACGCGACCTGGACGTTGAGATGTGCAGTTGAAGGAGCGGCTTGGTACAGAGAGATCGGCCTGTCTGCCGGTTCAAATACCATATACGCAAAAGCTGCGGATAACTCAAACAACACCGCATACACATCGGTAACCGTTATTGTCGATAACGTTCAGCCGGCAGTTGCAATCACCAGTCATGCCACAAATACGGTTGTATCCACTGAAACAATAAACTTAGTCGGTACCGCGAGCGACAATGTTGGTTTGGAATCTGTGATGATAAGCAAGAACAACGAAACATGGAATGCGGTTACGGGAACAACAACCTGGAATGCCACGGTAACATTGAGCGTTGGAGTTAACACGATATACATAAAAGCAACGGACACATCAGGAAACCGCCTGTTCACCTCCATAAAAGTCGCGCGGCAAGAAGAGATAAAGACAGCTTCCCCGACGGCGCCTATAGTGGTGAATCTGACTGTCGGCGTTCCGTATGCGTTTAAGCTGGGAGCCGAACAGCATACGATTACCGTGACGGACATAACCAGCACCACAGCGAACGTTACCATACAGAGCAGCCCACTGACAGCAACCCTCACCATCGGCGAGGCAAGATTGTTCGACACGAACAGCAACGGTCAGGATGATACGAAGGCGACGCTCCAATCAACCAATGTAACGACAAGCATGGCAAATGTATCTATAATATCTGTGCAGGAAGACCTGGTCGGTCCAGTAGTGACAATAAGTTCTCAAAACAACACGGTTGTAAAAGCCTCGAAAGTGAAAATCGAAGGAACAGCGACCGACAGCAACACGATCAGCAAGGTACAATACAGCACTGACGGAACGACCTGGACAGACGCTACGGGAACAACCTCTTGGAGCTTTGAAGTCGAGTTGAAAGAAGGTATAAACACAATATCCGTAAAGGCGATTGACAAATTCAACAACGCCGGTGACGTAAAGAGCATTGACATGACATACACCAAAGAAAAACCACCGGAGCCCAAGAAGGGTTGGTTCTTACCTGGCTTCGAAGTGTTCTTCCTGCTTGCCGCCTTTGCGGTAGTGTTGGCAGTAGAATATAGAAGGAAGTAACATTCCTTCCTTTTTTCTTTTTTTTATCTTTTAATTTTTTAATTTATTTTTTACGAGGTACAGTAAAATGGGTAACGAGAAGAGTGTTGAAAAATTAGAAATTGCAATAACTTTTTTAATAGCGCTGGTTTCTGTTACCTGTACGATAGTGGGTTACTTTGGGTCAGACGCGTATGGCAACGAGTCGAGAGAGCACAGCAAGGGGCTAAATAAACTAAACGATGCAAACGCAGAAACGATTTTGGTGAGCGAGAGAATGTTGTTGGACAATCAATATGTCCTTCAAAGCGACATTTATTACAAGTCGTATTTGAGGCTGAATGCCCAGGTCAAATCGTACGAAAATAAGGCAAAAGAAAATGAGACAAGCGGGAATTATACCATAGCTGGCGAGTTAAGAGTCGTTGCCGAGAACCTTAGAAATGAAGCGGAAAGGATGCTGGAAATCTTTAAAGCTTTGGACCTCAAAACAATAGTGCCGATACACAACTATACGAACACTTCTACAGGTTACATAGATGTTATCGGATGGAGGGCGGAGGCGAATGCAAAGGCAAGCGCTATCTATGCTAACTCATATTCGCTGAGGAACGAGAGCGATTCGCACTTTGAAAACGCCAGCAAGCAAGCGGAAAAAGGTAATAAGTACTTGGCCGCGGGCACGGTTTTATCGCTGTCGACACTAATGAGTGCAGTCGCTTTGGTAGCACCTAAGAAGAGTATAAAAATTGCATTTATAGCAGCTTTACTCACGACGTACGCTATCGGAGCAATAATGACGTTTCAAGCGTACACGCTGTATTTATAACTTTGTTAAATTTTTATCATATACCGATTTAAGAACGCCGCACCCTTGGATTTGCATTTAAAGTCGCATTTACACCTACAGTCATTGAAAAATTAGGGTTTAGTGCAAAGCTGAGCTCTCAGAACACTTTTATTCCCTTCGGGATCTCTTTTATCCTTTCCCTAAACTTGGCAGGCCAATGCTTTAGGTCAAGCCCTTTTTGGGCGAGGAAAGCCGCGGTCCAGCGTTCCAGGCCTATACCCGAACAGCCAGACCATATCTCTCCTTTTTGGGACTTGATGTTGAACGCCTTCGTGTATTTGTCGCCCACAACGCTGAGGTTTTGGAATTCGAGCCACTCGCTCTTTTCCCTGTCTCCGCGATACGGAAGGTATGCCTCGAAATCTATCGTGCCCTTGATGCGTTTCGACGTTGCATCATCAACGCCTACCTGTCCAGCCTGCTGCATATAGAACGGAGTTACCCATGCCATCCGCCATTCCAATTCCAGAATATCGTTGAAAACGTGCTTGTAACTCTCTATAAGTTTGTCCTTGATCTCCAGCATCTGTTCGGGTGTGCCGATGTATACCGGCTCTATCCTATGGAACTCATCGACTCTTTCTATGCCGTGCCTGCCGCCTGATTCGTACCTGTTGGAAATCGCAGTTTTATCGTAGATAAAAACAGGCAGACTGTCGTTGGCGATCGTCTCGCCCGCAAGCGACCAGTACATTACCGGGCACTGGGCATAGCATATTCCAGCAGTGGGTGTTGCTATTAATTTTTTTAACTCATCTACGGGCACTTTTTTTGCAATCTTAATGTAATCCCTGAAATGCTCCCACTCTTTTGCGTCCCTTGTCGTCGGCTCGGACACGTAGTATATTTCGTGCGGCATTCCTTCCAGATGGCCTGTTTTCAGCCAAACTTCGAAAGGCACATGGTGGGGTTCTATTACTTCCTGAAATCCGAGCGGTTTCAGAACTTCATTGACAGCTATATTCTCCATCGCCCTCAATATAGCCGCGGCCTGCGGATTAAAGAACCACTTTCCTTTCGTAGGCCCCTGTTTTATCCAGCCTAATTTCAACATCTCTTCGCTTGGATCCTTATCCCACACAGGTTTCTTTTTCTCTGAATTCCACATAAGCTCCCAGTGCTCGCCTTTCCCCTCATAATACTGGGCGTTGACTTTTTCTTTGACCAGTTTTATCATCCTGTCAACATAATTTTCAAGCAAAATTTCTTCAGTAACATCTTTTAGAATAATCGTGCAATGCTTTCCTTTGAGTTTTACAGAATCTGTGAATGGAATGGTTATATTCTCGTTCTTCGGCTCCTGCTCTAACTCAAAGTTGATTTCATAGAACGGCACAGCGATGCTTCTCACACCTGCGGCAAGTTTTTTCCCAAGGTGCTCTCCGAATGCTTTCTTTATCCTTGCCACAGCATCATGCGCCCTGACGAACTGTTCAGAGACTATATTAAGTGAAAATAAGTCCTTCTCTATACTCCATTTCGTTATCCTGGCCCCTTTGCCTTCAGGCGCGCCCTTGGAGAGTATGTTCTTGTTTAAAATGTCGATGAAGCCGCTTATCTCGTTCTTTTTAGAGCCCACGTCTTTGCTTAATGTAAGGATCGCTTTCAGGTTGAAGTTCATAATATGCCCTGGTTTGAATACGATAAAATTGTTTATAAAAGTATCTATTTAACTATGGTATCTATGCATTCTAGAATTATATAGTGTACGTATCAATTGTTTTGTTCATTTAAATAATTAGAAACATCAGTTTTCACGATGTTAAAAACTACATCCAATAATTTTTTAGAAGTTGCTTCGTCTATGGCTTCCCCATAATGCACCCATTTGTTTCTCTTATTTTTTAAATCCATTAATAAATCATGATATTCTTTGTCGATTTTGTCACAAAGATTTAGAGTTTTTAACATTTGATCCGCACTCCAGAAGATAGAGCGCATAAATTTATCTTTTAATTTATCGCGAGGTATCTGTTTTTGATCCAACAATTTCTCACACTCATTAAATAAATATCGTTCAATTATGAGCCAATTCGTGACGAATGATTGGGAAAATTCATAGCTGGTATGGTGACTGTAGCCCTCGAGTAAAACGATTAATTCCTGAACAATTTTTTTGTTTTGATACACCTTTTCTGCACGTTTTATGATTTCTTTAAGTTCGTCTGGTGAGGTTTCTACACCCTCGCTATGCCTAGACGTTATGGACATTAACTCGGTCCTTGGCGAAGAACCCCTCATGTTGATTGTTGAAATTGTTAGAGAATCCAAGAGTATCCCTATATCTCCGATCTCTACTTCACGCACCACCGTACAGCGCTTGTCTGATAAAAGCGCAATCCCAAAAATAGTATTTAGAATATTAAGCGCCTCTTTTTTGTCTGTTGTTTCTAATCCTATAAATCCGTTTGTATCTAAAATTCCGGTCTTTCCTTTAAATTTAAAGTCGAAAGCTTTAGATGGAAAGGTGTAATAACTTCCTAGGGCACGTTGACGAAACGTTTTTTGTGGAATTTTTCCAATACATATCGCGGGGTAAAAAAAAGTCCCACACCCAGCCGAAGTTCTTTCAGATTGACTTGCAGATTCTTTTTGTATTCCTTCACGTATGGCTAAGTTTCGTGACTTTGTCTTGGTCATTATTGCATTTATCGTTTCGTGTTTATCGGTGTATCTAATATTACCCATAATAAATTGGCACCATTCGTTAGAACCTAAGATAACACCACCGTTACAACCCACGCCCCTTTTACAGAACAACGAGTTCCTTATGACTATTACAGTGAAATTATAGAATATGTTCGCAAAAATTTCAGAATATAAAACACTACCGTTTTTCGCGCTAGAATATCGTGAATCTTTTGGAATTGGTTTTGCCCATCGCGACTCTGCCATAATCTTTTCTATTGCATCCAAAAATTCCCAGTCCTTGTAAGGGCCGTTGATAATTATTTCCATATCTTTTCTATCGTCGTCGTGCCTAATGACAAGGATTTGACCTTCAATCGGTTCATTTAACCAAAAAACTTCAATCTGACACGGCTCTCTGTAATCCCCGTCATTGGGGATGCGGAGTTTTTCGTCGGCATCTAATTTTTCATATTCTTTCCTGAAGTTTTTAATGAATTGTAATATCCATTCTTTTAGCTCTTCTTTGTTGCATTCATCTACTGATACCCCCTCTTTATTTAGATTTTGTTTGATTATCTCTACAAATTTCACAAATAAATCACTTATCGCCAACCTTCTCCCCCACAATCCTATTCTGCCCTATAGATATCCCGCCATCCCCGTTCGGAACAGAATTATGCACAACCAGTTCAAATCCCTGTTTCTTCAGATCTTTTCATTCGGCGGAACGATCTTTTCCAGAAGGGAGATGAGCATCGGCAAATCCTTTGTTACTGTGTCCCAAACCCTGTCGTTGTCTATGTCAAAATAGACATGTATGAGCCGGTTTCTCATGGCGACTATATTTGACCACGGAACTTCCGTGCATCTATCCTTGGTTTCGTTTGTGACTTTTGCCGCAGCTTCACCGATGATCTCGATGGATTTTATAACGGACAGTACCAGCATCCTATCGTTATCGAGGTCCTTTCGCTTCTTGTTCTTGGCAAAGAGCATAGCTTCTTTTGCAGCATCCAGCATGTGACGCACTCTTATGGCATCATCCCTGTGCATATTGCACCTGTGCTAAATTAAGAACTTCTTGGCGGAAATATCGGCTTAGTTCCGCAGGCGTTCTCATATCCACCTTGCGCCCTAAAATTTCAGAGAGTTCTATTTCCATCCCTGCCAAACTTAAGAATCCCACTGTCTGTCCCGGCTCAAATTCCACGAGCACGTCAATATCGCTGTTTGGACCGAAATCGCCGCGCAATACCGAACCGAAAAGGGATAGTTTGCGTATGTGATGTTTTTTACAGAACTGTTCGACCTTATCCTTTGGTAACGACATATTTATTTTTTTCATTATTCCACCTTATTGATTCTAGATACACATTACGTATGAACTTTTTATTATATATCTCTTATGAAGATTTTTATTAATTTGTACTTAGACGCTACAAAATAGAAGCCACAATCCTATTCTGCCCTATCGATATCCCGCCATCCCCGTTCGGGATAGAATTATGCACAACCAGTTCAAATCCCTGTTTTTTGAGCAGTTCCTTTGTCATGTTTACGATTGGCTCATTGTATGAAACTCCGCCGGTTATTCCTATATGCCGGATTTTGCTTCTGTTTGCCTCATCTACTGCGATATTGACTAATTCGTTTAACAAACAATAGACAGCAGAGTAAGCAATATCTCCTCTTTCTTTATCCGTCTCTTTTTTACATTTTTCCATCTGCTCGAATACCGGAATCGTGCGCACTACTTTTCTCCCGTCATTTTTTATTATTTCCGTATCAAAACTATACTTTAGTTTCCCAATATCCAAATATTTCTCTAATTTCATGGCCGGCTCGCCGTCATAAGTCATTTCCGTGCATATGTTCAGGTAGCACGAAAACGCATCTAATATTCTTCCAAAGCTACTTGTTTTTACGCTATTTTTGATAAGTTTCCTCAGTATCTCTGCCTGTTTTGGATTGTAATACGACGTTTCCTTTCCAATAGCGTCGAATATCGCAAAAACAATGCGCGCAGGCTCACGGACAGCAGCATCTCCACCGATTAAAGGTATATTTTCGAGCGAGCCTACCCTTTCAAACCCGTCAAACGAACATTTAAGCACCTCTCCGCCCCAGGCAGTCCCGTCGTTCCCATATCCTGTGCCGTCGAGCGTTAATGCGATTATCGGCTCGTCAATATTGTTGTCAACCATCAAAGAAGCCGCATGCGCCCAGTGGTGCTGTATTTCGATGATATCGCACCCGAGTTCCTTGCTTAATTCGACGCCCATATTCTTCGTCACATATCTCGGGTGCATGTCAACGCCGATCCCGTCTAGATTCTTGATATCCAATATTTTTCTCAGCCTTTCTATGGTTTCGTTAATGAATACCTTGGCACCGTAATATTTGGCATCGCCCAAATATTGGGAAGGGTACATTTTTTTGTTCTTGGTAATGCTTACAGTTACGTTCTCCTCTGCTCCGAATGATAGTATTTTGCTGTCGTAGGGAACGTCTATTGCGGTTGGGATAAATCCGCGGGATCGCCTTATGAAAAATGTCTTTTCGCCAAACGTCCTTAAAACAGTGTCGTCGCACCTGTTCAGTATCTCCCTGTTGTGGAGTAAATAATAATCTGCATCGAATTTAAAAGCGTCCTCGTTGTTAATTATCATTGGCTCTCCGGGCATGTTCGCAGATGTCATTATGAGTGCATCGTTCTTCAAATAATGAAATAATATATTGTGCAAACCGGAATACGGAAGCATTACGCCGACAGTATTCAATCCGGGGGAAACTTCTTCTAAAATTTCTCTTGTTTCTTTATTCTGCTCATTCTTTTTTAATAAAATTATCGGCCTCTGGGGTGACTTGAGTAGTTTTTTCTCGAATTTTGTTGGCACAGCCAATTTTTTCACAGTCTCTATGTCTCTCACCATAATCGCAAACGGTTTCTCTCTTCTTCCGCGCAATTTTCTTACTTTTTGTATAACGTGAAGATTGCACGCTATGTGCATGCCGCCCCATCCTTTTATGATGCATACTTTTCCGGCATCGATCGCTTTTACGACGTTTTTTATCGGATCGCCAGGAACAACTTTCCCATATTTTATATTACCAGTAACATTTTCTTTATTTTTTCGATTGCAGGGGATACTCTCTCCCTTCATTCCATACAAAATATATTTCGGTCCACAGGTCGGGCAAGATGTTGTTTGAGCGTGGAATCTGCGGTCTGCCGGCGTTCTGTATTCATTTGAACAATCAGGGCACAATTTGAAATTATTCATGGATGTATTTTTTCTGTCGTAAGGAAGGTTTTTTATCACGGAAAAACGCGCGCCGCAGTTTGTGCAGTTTGTAAACGGATACAAATATCGCTTATTGTCGCCATCGAATAATTCTTCGAGACATTCATTGCAGATGGCGGTATCCGGAGGCATAAGTGATAGCCTCGCACCGTCGCTGCTGTTCAGTATGGTAAAATCATTAAACTTCTGCTTTTTTTTGCTTAAAATGATAATTTCGTTTATTTTTGCAAGCGGGGACAGCTCTTTTTTTAATTTCTCTAAAAATAAATTATAATTTTTATCTATCGCAATTTCTACATCTGCGCCCTTGTTCGTAACGTAGCCACACAATCTCATGGATTTGGCAATCCTGTAAACTGTCGGCCTGAAGCCGACGCCCTGGACGACGCCTCTGATCAATAATTTCATTGAATACCAATCTTGCTAATGTCAATTGTGTAAAAATATGTTGCTATATCGCTTGGTTGTCTATTATTGTCTATTTTCGTAGTGGATTAAATAACTGAGATGGGAGTTTGAGAATTATCCCAATCTATCTGCTGAATTCCGATTTTAAAAACCAAATTATGTTAAATCAAAAAACATGTGATGAAAAAAAGCCAGAAGAGCACGATCCCCAATAAATTACAAATCTTCCATTTTGTGCAGTCGCTAGGGTCAATGAATGCAAAAATGCCCAATAAATAATATATCTTCCATTTTGTGTTGACTTTAGATTCAAAAAATATTAGGTTTCTTATAGTTTTAAATTGTGAAGAAACAAAAATCACACCAGATAAGAATAATATGGTTATTTGAACAAAAAAATTGGTTTGCCCGAACGTAAAAAAAAGGCTAGAAAAAAATATATTAATACAACCAAAAATAAAAATTGTGACCTTAAATGATTTTGGAAATCGTCCACTAGGATACACACTTTCGGTTATCAATAACGACGCAGAAATCAGTATCGTTTCTATGACTCCAATCCACAGCATTATCAATGGGATAATCGTTTGTGACATTATCTCTCCCTTTCATAGGTGACGTCTATAAAGTTATATGTTGTTGCAATAACTTTAAACACGCTCCCCTTTAAGTGTAATTTAGTACCACTTAATCTTATTCTCTTTCCACAACAATCGTACAACTCGTTACCAAATAGCAGTATGTATTATGCTATCGTAAAATCTCCGCTTTTTGTTATGGTTGTATTGTCAATGTAATTCTTCACATAGACTGTTACTGTATATTCGCCTGGTTGGTAAACACCGGCATCCCGATACGGTACAAATTCATCCTCAAACCATGCATAACTCCTAGTATTCGCAGTGGTGTTAATATATACCTCTTTGCCAAGCGTCATTATCACACTATTGTTGCTTTTTGATCTAACATCCATTGTCTGCCCAACGTGAACATACAATCCATTGGCAGTGATTCTATAAGACATGTTCGTTATTTCATAATAGGCATAGACCGTCTCGTTTGGAGAATACGTGGCGTTATTTTTGAGCGTATAATCCCTGCCCCCCCGTACATCCGAGCAGAATTTAAGTTCCGTTATATTCATATTTTCTACAATTGTGCTGTCCCAAATAATAAACTCGCCGTTCTTCTGACTGGTTTTTCCCGAAACACTGTCCTTTATTTCGATTGTTAGTATGTAGGTGCCCGGAACGAAATCTTTACATGAGAGTGCAAAATAATTATAAATCCAAATGCTAGCGGGTTTAGTATTGAAGTCCTTCGTAAGGGAGGTATTAAACCAAGATTTCACAACATTGTTATCTGATTTTTGTTTTACCTCGATCTTAGTTTCCACAACGTCGATAGAATATTTTTCCCCAGTCTTTTTATCTGCCGGGTTGTTGACATAGAAGTATAGCCAGAGAGTATCATCTAACCCAAATGTTTTGTTCTCTCTTACAGTGCAGTCATTCTGATCGTTTATAGCCGAGCAAAAGATAAAATCCGTGATTCCCAGTTCTTTATTTTGCTCATCAGTCGAAATAGATATGCACCCACTAAACGATGTGGTCAATATTGCTAAAACTCCTAGAAGTATCATTGTTTTATTCATCAAATCACTTTCCAACTACACATATTGCCAAGAAGTGAAACGCTATTGCATTCTGGATATTTTAACCTGCCTAATAAAACATTTAAAGCTTCTGCTAATTCCAGATAAGAACCCGGCAAAGTAATTAAAAACTACTTTCTCTCCACAACAATAGTACAATTCGTTACCAGTGCAGCAATAACACCCAGTGCCGCGAGCCAGGGTGCAAGAATAACGCCTATTACCCCAACCGTAATCGGTATCTCAAGCATTATTTTTCCCTTGTCGTCTTTTACGATGATCCTTCTCACGTTTCCTTCATGGATTATTTCTTTTACCTTTTTTACAAGATCGTCAGACGACACCCTGAATTCCTCTGTTTTGCCTTCTTTTAAAGAAGTCCCGCAATGCGAGCAAAAGTACGCATCGCTCGCAGATTCTTTTCCACATTTTTTACAATATGCCATTTTTATCACCTTTATTCAACTGCCTCTACAATCCACTGTTCGTTAACCCATAATCCAATGACTTCTATTGGAAATTTCCACGAATTCGCTAATTTAACTGCGGATCGTATCTGGGCAAAATGCCCTTTCCTTGTAGACGGATTCCCTCTGCAGTCGTGATGCCCCACTATCGCAATGATAATCGATTTGTGCCCTTCTACTGAAATTTTTGCACTCTTGCGGACATGCCTTATCCGTTCGGCGTTCGACTTTTTCTCACCCAAGAGTTTGTCTGCACCCGGCTCCGTAACCATATCCACCCAGTCAACGCCATAATGCTTTCTCAAATATTCAAGAACGAGTTCCTGAACCCTTCCGTCTATGCAGTTGATTGCTGTGCCGAATTTTGCCAAATATAGGCCTCCACTTGTTTTCTATATGTGCGATCTTAATCATTTTCTATATCTATACAGTATATTGCAGCTTCCTTCCCTGCTCACCATGCACGGCCCCACAGGCTTATCCGGCGTGCACATTCTTCCAAAGAGCGAGCAATCTGTTGGATAAATGACGCCCCTTAAAACTTCACCGCATTTGCAGCCCTTCGGCTCTTTGAATTCCTTGCCCTCTAACGTTTTCAATTCATCGCAGAATACTTTTCTGGCATCATGCTGTTCATATTTCTTTTTAAGTTTCGTCCCGCTTTTCGGGATCTTTGAAAATCCTCTCCACTCTATATCACAAGGATCGAAAACATCCTTCATGACCTTCAACGCTTTTTTATTCCCCTCTTTTTTTACCACTCTGTTATATCCTATCTCCACCTTCGCTTCCTTGTTTTTTATCTGTCGCGCCAGCATGTAGATGCCCATCATCAGGTCGAGCGGTTCAAATCCCGCGATTACCTGCGGAACCTTATATTCGCTGGAGAGGAATTCGTAAGGTTTTGAGCCGATAATGGCGCTCACGTGGCCCGGCTCTATCAGGCCGTCTATTTTCACTTCACCCATTTCGATTAACGCCCTCAATGCAGGCGGCACCAACCTATGACAGTTGAGGACATAGAAGTTCTCAGGCGGCCTGTCAAATATCGTGCTTGCGGTGCAAGGCATGGTTGTTTCAAAGCCGATTGCCGCAAAAATAACATCTTTTTTGGATTTCCTTGCGATTGCCACTGCATCGTCTATGCCATAGACGATTTTTACATCGCCGCCTTTTGTTTTTACATCTGCAAGCGAGTGCTTTTCTCCAGGCACATTCAATAAATCTCCGAATATCGCGATGGTTTTGCCGGTTTTCGACAGCAAAAGCAGCTCTTCGATTTCCCTGGGCGGGGTTACGCAGACCGGGCACCCGGGACCCTGGCGGACTTCCACGCCGGCATTCTTCAGCATTTCTTCGAGCCCGAATCTCACCAGCGTGTCCTGGTGCGTGCCGCACACGTGCATTATCCTTATGTTTAAGTCCATATCCTTTAGTTTTTCTATAACTTTTTCAGAGACTTTTTTATCACGGAACCTGAACATGGGATTACCTGGCCTTCTAATCAATTACTATCTTTATGTTCTTAACATTGCATTCCTTGCCGCTCACGATTTTTACGCTGCCCTTGCACCTCGGACAGTAGAGTTTCGGAACTACAAAGTGGTACCTTAGATCGCTCTCGTATTCTGCCTTGCCCTCGTATCCGCATTTCTCGCACAAAATTTTCATCTTTTTTTTGCGAATCCTGAGTTTAGAGTTTTCCAGTATTGTGCCCTTGGAAAGAATTTCATAGGCAAATTTTAACTGTTCGGGTGCGAGGAACGTCATTTCCCCGATTTCAAGGTTGGTTTCTTTGACTTCCTTTGCGCCTCTTTTGCACGCCTCGTTGATTACTTGCTCTACTATCTGCGTCATCATCGAAAATTCGTGCATACCACCATCTAATGCGGTTGAAGTCTAATAAAGTTCTTTTTTTATCCTTGGGACCATGGCCATAATTATCGCCTGCTCAGTGAGTTTGGTCCTGTCGATTAATCCGTTTGAAAGGTAGCCGATCGCTCCCATCTTCTTCCCGATGTCCTTGATGCCATACAATTTCTCCATTGCACTGCCTGTTGTCTCTCCTTTCTTGATTCTGGACATCACTTCCCTCGGGTGTTGGAAGCCCGGGCCGTGGCCGATGGTGATAGACCCCATTTTATCAATCACAGCACAATATTGGACGTCATAATAGTTCTCGGTATCTCTGTTCCAGAACAGTCCGGATTCTATTCCAATACCGAAATCGCTTTTGGCCTTCTCTAATGCAGTTCTTGCCCGCAGAATCGCACCGCTTACAACGTCCTTTTCAAAAGGCTGTTCCGGTATTTCTATGCCTATATTCACTGGTTTGACCGAGATGTCCTTGTATATCTTGGAAAACACGTTCTTAGCTGCATTTATTTTTACATTGTTCGTAGAGCCGACCGCTATTGTCGTTTTTCTCAGTATTTTCCCATCCACCGTCATTTCGCCCTTCAGTATTCTGCTTCCCTTTATGGGTGTTCCGTCATCGGCGAGAACGAGGTCGATTTCGTGAATCTTTAACGATTTTAATTTCTTCCTCAGCCGGACCGCGTTGATTTCCTCTGCGATGAATCTTGTCTCTTGCGAAACCACGATTGCGTCAAAATCGCTCTTGGTTGCAGGGCCGTATCTGTCGTCTATTTTCACAATTTCACATTTATTCTTAAACTTCCGTTCTTTCATGTATTGTTTTAATGCATTTTTCCTGTATTCATAACTCCTTGCTTTGCCTTTCCGCCCCGCGTTAGCCATCTTATCGGAAGTTAGTCCTATCAGAACATAATCTCCGGTTTCAAATGCCTTGTTTATCAAACTCTTGTGGCCCTTGTGCAATATGTTAAATGTCCCGCCTATGCAAACCCGTGTCATCGTTTCTCCTCCTGCAACTTATTTCACATTCACACCATTGGTGAAAGAACCATCAACAGTACGAACACTACGACCATGCCATATAAAACATAAATATATAGTTTTTTTCTTTTTACCATGGCATTATATTTCTCTTCGCAGCTTACTGAACATATAGTTTTATCGATTGTAATTGCTCTTCCACACATTTGACAGTGTGTGTGCTGAGGTATCTTTTCAACCTTCTTTATCTCCTGCTTTTCTGAACTTTCTTCTTCTGCCATCTTTACACCGCCGATGATATTACCGTCCCGATAAAGTCTTTTCCCTCTATAGCATTTTTTAAAGAGGCTAAATCCCTGCCATTTAATACGATTGTGGTTATTTTAGATCGAGCTATCAATTTTGTAGCCAATGCGTCAAATACAATGTTTTGACCGGCTACGCCCTCGCTTTTAAACACGATTTCCATAAGTTCCTTAAATGTCATTTTATTGATTTTCTTTGCGCTCTTGTCCTTTTTCGGGTCAGACGTATAAACACCGTCAACAGATGTCGCATTTATCAATTTGTCTGCCCTGATTCTTTCCGCAAGCATCGCCGACACTGCATCCGTTGTATGTCCCGGATGCGTGCCACCCATAACTACTATGGGATAATTGCGGCCCAAATGAACAGCATCATCGAAGTTTTTTGGTGGGGTAGGCGGTGCATGGCCAGACAATCCAGCTATCAGCAATCTTGCGTTTAGTCTGGTTGTGTCTATGCCGATATCATCTAGATATGATTCGTCGCTTCCGAGCTCCCTTCCGATTTTAATATACTCCCTCGCTGTTTTTCCTCCTCCGACCACGACATATATCTTGTGCATTTTAGACGCCCCTATGAGCATTTTAGAAAGTTCTTTAATATACGCGGTGTCAGAATCGCCGGGTATGAGGATCGAGCCTCCTATAGATAGAACAACGGTGTCCAAGATTAAACCTCCGTTGGATGAAGAGTTTATCTATTAATAAGATTTTTGAGGGGCAGAGTAAGAAGAGAAGATATATATCAGTAGATAATTATATCTCCGAGAGTGTTTAGATGGTGTCCGAAAAAAAAGTGCAGATATCAATAATCTGGCTTTCAATACTCATTTTCACGGTTTTGGTAGCGGTATTATGGTTTGCCGTGAGTATTACAAAAGCAGAAAAAGCAGAGGCAAAAATAGACGAATTCGTCATCGCTACGAACGACAACGGGGAGATATGGTACCTTCAGAGCAATGGTGACGGGACTTTTGCCAATAAAACTAGGATTGCGGCGATAGGCCCACCCTCAGGTGCGAATGTACGGGGCGTAGCAATCGCAGATTTTGATAACGATAAAAAATATGACTTTGTGACTGGGGACAGTAACGGTGCTATATATCTGTTCAAGAACACAGGGGTAGGCACTTTCAGTTCTACGACCGTTGTAAGTGGTTTAAATATCGGATCGACCCCATACGTCATGGACTTCGCCGTAGCGGATTTTAACGGCGATGGATATTATGATTTTGTAGTTTCCGGGAACAGCAATGTCATATATGTGTTTACGAATAACAAAAACTCGACGTTCAATTATACTGCAATAACCGCAACGTGGGCCGCAACCCTCCACGGCAAGGATGCGGGGGAATATAATAATGACACGTTTAAGGATTTTATTATAAGCGACGGGAGCGGAAAGACCTATCTGTATACAAGTAACGGGACTATTAATTTCACAACTCGCCCCGTAGTCAGCACATCGATTGTTGACGACTATGCACTTGCTTCCGGAGACTTTAATAATGATGGCAAGTTGGATATCGTGACCAGCGGCGGAACCCCTGGAAAACTTTACCTCTGGATTGGGAGCGGCGATGGGAATTTTACATTGTCTGGTGAAATCTACGACTTCGGCGATAAAACAAGCGTCGACGCCTACGATTTCGATAACGATGGCAACGCGGATATTGCCGGGTCGCTGTATAACAACGCAATTTATTTCATGAGAGGCAAAGGGAACGGACAGTTTGATACGCCGACAATAATATCCTCTGGTTTTGAACTCGGACATGTTCTCGGCATATCTGCACCGAGTATAGCACCAACCGGAAAACCCATAGCGCGCACAGGCAAAAATCAAACGGTAAGTGTGAATCAGGGTGTGACTTTTAATGGGACCTCCTCTACGGATCCTAACGGCGACATTGTAGAATATAATTGGAGTTTTGGAGATGGAAGCGACGGGACTGGTATGTTGACCGCACACACATATACAAGAAACGGTGTTTATATCGCAAACCTGACAGTAACAGACAATACCGGTTATAAGTCCATTGCTAGAACATATATTACTGTTAAAAACTACTATCAAAGAGAATACATTGTTACGGGTAACGACTCCGGTGGATTGTATATATACCCAAGTAAAGAGGATGGAACCTTTGAAACCAAAAAACTTGTGGACACCATAGGTTCAAATGTGAGAGGCATAGGAATCGCAGATTTCGATAACGATACCGATTACGACTTTATCGCCGCCTCTGGTGACGGCAACGTTTATTTGTTTGTAAACGATGGTGGCGAGAACTTCACAAAAATGAGGATTTTAAAATGCTCCAATCTGTTTGGAAACGTGAATGTAGCATCTACCGGACGAGTACTCAGTAGTGCGGGGCATTATAACGACGTGGCGGGTGGTGTTTGGTATACATCGGGAACTTCCAATTATAATCCATTCAATTTAGTTGATGGAGATAAATCCACGAGCTATAACGCATATTGGTTGGAAAACGAAGCCTCATCTAGTTTGTACGTTGATATTTACTCAAAAAAATCGATCGGAAAAATTGTCTTAGATAATCACAATCTACACGCTACCACATGCAGCTATACAGTATACTATAACAATAATGATTGGGATGGCAGCTGGGCTACTGTCGGCTCTTCAACATGGGCCCAAGTAGATGCTGTTGGAAGTTCCGGTTCGCTGGCGACTGACGCAAGCGCCACTATCACATTGAATACGTATACGTCTACGAGATTTATAAGAGTAGACGTCACTAAAACGGGCGGAAGCTATGCAGTGTTAAACGAGATAGAAATTTATGACGTGCCATATGTGATGAATGGAGGTCCATTCGGCACAAATACCGCAATGGACGTGGCGGTAGGCGATTTCAACAACGATGGATATAATGATTTTATAGTATCTGGTTTAGATACAAAACTGAGAGTTTTTATAAATAACCGCGACTGCACTTTTACTCTTTCACAAGAGATAACATGCACAAGTAATGTATACGGAAAAGCGGTTGGAGATTTTGTTGGAAACAACAGCCTGGATATTTTGGTTGGTTGTAAGGATAAAAGCACATACCTTTTTGAAGGCAATGGCAACGGGACATTTACCGCTAAAGCTGATTCTTTTATAAATCTATCCGGCAAAAATATTGATGAACCGTTTACTCTCACGGTAGGGGATTTTAACAACGACAGTCATTTGGACATCCTCGTGGGTGGTGATAGTGATGGAAAGATTTGGTTATACCTGGGCAACGCAACTAAAGGAGGGTGGCCGATTGATGCCGGACTGGCATACTCATTTGTATCAAATTATCAATCCGGAAAAGCATATGATTTCGAAAACGATGGCATACTTGATGTAATAGTGGTTGCAGATACAAATAACAGTATTTACAAGGTTAAAGGAAACGGAGATGGCACTTTCCGTACGACTGCTGATAAGATAATCATGCCCGACCTGATAGATAATGCAACTGGAAAGGCGCTTGGGGTGGCTGTGCCAAATGCACCATACCCGAACAAGCCTACCGCAAATGCCGGAACCAACAAAAGTGGATATATCAATACGCCCATCTCGTTCGACGGTTCTGCATCCAGTTCAAATGCAACACAATATATCTGGAATTTTGGTGATGGGACAACCGGATATGGTGCGGTTTTGCAGCATAATTACACTAGAAACGGAGTATATGCTGTAATTCTGACAGTCGAGGATCAATACGGTTATGCCGGTTCTAGCAGAATTACCGTTACTGCAAAGGCACCATCCAGACAAGAGTTTGTTATTACCACAAACGACGCGGGGGAAATATATTACTTAACGAGCAACGGAGACGGCACGTTCGGAGATAAAAGACTGATATACGCACTAGGAACTAATTCCAGGGGTGTCAGCATCGCAGATTTTGATGGAGATTATGATTATGACTTCATTGTTGGAACATATACGGGGACTACTACAAAAGGCGAAATATACCTCTATCAGAATGACGGTTACCAAAACTTTACAAAAAACAAAATCGCAACAGGGATAGCGTTGGGAGGCAACTATGCAAACGACTTTGCGGTCGGGGATTTTAACAACGACAGTTATCCTGATTTTATCTTCTCAGGCAACGACAATATACTCAGAATATTTTTGAACAACCGGGATGGCGCGTTCTCGCAATCTGCAATCACAACAAGTTGGGAGAGCAGTCGATTATTGGGAAAGGATGTAGGTGATTTTAATAACGACGGTAAAATCGATCTCATAGTCGGTGGATACGGCGCAGTTAGTTCATATGGTAATGTGTATATTTACGCAGGCAACGGGAACGGCACATTTACCAATTACTGGAAAGTCCTCAATGTGAGTGGCGATAATGAAGTTAGAACGCCGTGGACACTGATCAGCGGAGATTTTAACAACGATGGTAAATTAGATTTAATTGTTGGCGGTGACGGCGATACAAACGATGACAACAGCGCTTCGAGTAATAGTACGAGCGATGGTAGAGCACATCTCTATATCGGTGACGGTAATGGGAATTTCACTTATAGTAAAGCAGCGTACGATTTCATAGACACCTATCAATCCGCAGATGCTTATGATTTCGATGGGGATGGCAATTTAGATATAATTGTAGCTACGTATACTAACAAATCACTGTTTTTAGTTAGGGGAAAAGGCAACGGTTTATTCTCAACCAGATTCGATAGATTAGTTATGCCAAACCTTATAACATATAATGTTGGGAATGTACTTGGAATAGCGGCACCATGCCTGCCTCCAGCCGATAAACCAATTGCAGCTATTAGTTCCCAAACAATCTTTTTAGACGACACTGCTACCTTTAATGCAACCGCGTCGACATGTACAAACGGCATCGGGAATTATTCCTGGAATTTCGGCGATAGCGGCACGGATTACGGAAACACTACCACGCACAAGTATTCCAAAAATGGGGTGTATAACGTCACGCTTGTACTCACAGATGAATATGGGTATAAAAGTGTAGGGAGAATCGCAGTCACTGTCAGGATATACACACCAAAGGAGTTTATCGTGGTTTCCAACGACGCCGGCGAGTTGTATTGCTTCAACATAAGTTCTAACGGTGCGTTAGAAAATGGGCGGTTAATAGTGACAATGAATGCGAACATCAAGGGCGTTGCTATATCAGATTTCGACGCTGACGGCGATTATGATTTTGTTACGGCTGATAGCTCTAACAACGCATATATCTTCATAAACGATGGCACTGAAACATTTTCCCGTTATGTGATTGGGGCAGATTATCCATCGGGCACGCTCACATTCTCTAGTATTGTCATGGGTTTTGCTGCAGGCGATTTAAACGGGGACGGTTACCCCGACTTTGTTATGTCGGGCAACAACAACATACTGAGAATATTTATGAATAATAAGGACGGCACTTTTGAGCAATCGGTTATTACTGGTAGTTCTGGAACGCGCTATAGGGCAAAGGTCATCGTCGATATAAATGGAGATGGTTTGTCGGATATTCTTGCCTCGGATGATAACAAGAACGTTTATGTATTCACCGGCACGAGTAACGGCGCCTTTGGAAGCGGATCGAAACTCATTAACCTGTCATCAGACCTGTCATCAGTACAGCTTACTGGCACAGATAACATATATACACTTCAGTGTGCTGATTTCGATGGCGATAAGCAGACTGATATTATAGTCGGAGGAAGCACCAATGGGCGAGTGTGGCTATATACGGGTGACGGAAAAGGAAATTTTACATACGTCCGACAAGCATACAATTTCACCGCATACCTTCAATCAGCCGTACCCTATGACGTAGACAAGGATGGATTTTTAGATTTAATATCAGTTTCTTACGACGATCATGCAATCTACTTCATCAAAGGCGGATCTAACGGAATGTTTTATCAACAAACCCCAGTTAGCAGCGACATAGGCACTGCTAGGGCCATTGGAATATCTGCACCGCCAATAAGGAGCGTGCCTGCGAACTTCAACGTATGGGGGGACGGGGGAAAAAGCGGCTTTTCAGGCGATGCAATCGTATATAACCTCACAGTTGAAAATAATTGCAGCATGCCGGATATCATAGACATATCGTATACGAGCAAATACGGATTCTCCTATTCTACCTACCGAGTGGCGGCTGATGGACCCAACGTCCTTTTGAATGATACGGATAATGACGGGATTGTCGATACGGGAACTCTTTCTCGAAATGGCGGCAGAATCTCCATCGCCGTAGCCTTCACTGTTCCGTTGAGTGCTTTGGCTGGAACGGTAGACGTACTTAACGTTACATTGACGTCCAGCATAGATAAAATAACCTCCAAAAAAATGTCAATCGAAACTACAGTAAAAACGACACCAAAAATATCCATGACGACGGGATCGTTGACTAAAGACGGGAGACTGGGGAGCGTTGTAATATATAATATTACAATAAAAAATGAAGGAAACGTGCAAGATACAATAAACGTAAATGTTTCAGGCAATACATGGAGCACGCGTTTGTTCCAATCCGATGGAATAACCGCACTGACTAATACAAATCCAGGCGCGGATGCTATTGTAGACATCGGCGCTGTGCCGCCGGGGAGCAATAAAAGCATGATCGTTGAAGTAACAATCCCGGACATACCATCAAAATTAAGCGACAGTGCAGCGATTTCTATTCAATCTTCGGCAGATTCCACAAAAAACAGCACGATTACACTAACCACCAATAGCAATCACATCGGCATATCTGGAAACGTAAAAACGGCTGTTGCGAATCAAAACGAGACAATATCATTGTTGTTCTGGGTTACAAATGCTGGTGAGAGCGGGGTTGTTGATATAACCTTCGACTCCTCAAATAAATGGAGTGTGAGTATAACTCACATAAATGGATCAGATCTAATCGATACCAATCACAATGGGGTGCTCGACATTGGAAACATATCGGAAGGCGGCATGATTCCGATAATGGCAAATATAACAATACCGTCCAACGTAGCGGGGGGCGCTATAGAGAAAACGACAATAAACATATTATCACCATATGGTAAAATTGATACGATTACGTTGACAACTACAGTAAACCGCCCAAATGTCACGCTCATAGCACCCGCCGTCCCGCAGAGCGGTATACCGGGAAGCAAGTGCTCCTATGGCATAACTGTTGTTAATAATGGAAATACAGTAGACACGATAAACATAGAAGCGTCCTCTGTTCTCAACTGGCTAGTGCAATTATACGGAGAAAACGGCGCGCTACTAAACGACTCTAACGGCGATAGCCAGATAGACCTCGGCTCATTAGAGCCGGGAGCATCTAGAACATTTACTGCCATTGTTTCTATACCTCCGGGCGCACAAGCTTCTGCCATAAACAATGCCACAATAACCGCATCATCCTCGATTAACAGAAACGTAAAGTATGCCGTTTATTTATCTACGGCCTCGCTCCAGTATGTGGGGTTCGATTTGGGAACCAATCAATCGAAAAACGGCGATCCAGGTAGCACTATCTTTTATTCCGTAGTTGTCAGAAACAACGGAAACGATAAGGATACGATAAAATTGAAAACCACTGTGTCACTACCGAACTGGTACATCACACTTTTGAAAAATGATTACGTTTCACCCTTGGGTGATACGGATGGCGATAAAATTGAAGATACCGGCGAACTGTCTCCAGGCCGTTCTATTGAAGTTGTTGTTAGGGTGGTAATACCGTCTAATGAAACCGCATACGTTGTTGAAAAAACAAAATTAAACGGAACATCTGCACGAAACTCGTACATAACCAATACGATAGAGATTGCCACCACGGTAAATGTTGCCGCTAAAATTTCCGTAGTTTTAAACAGTACGGCAGCACGAAAGGTAGACATCGGCGGATCGGCTGCGTATTATCTCGACATAGTAAATAACGGCAACTTCAAAGATACAATAGACCTAGAGATAAATAACACGAGTCCGGGCTGGAAAGTATCTCTGATTGATATGACGAGCAGTATTCAGCTAAGCGATAGCGACTTGTCATCATTCCCAGATACAGGCATTTTGAATGTACAAGAAAAAACCACAATCATCGTAAAGATTACGGCGCCCTCTGCAAGCATCGCAAACTACACGGACGCCACCACTATAACTGCACGTTCCGCTGCCGACAAATTGAAATTCGAGAGAATTGCGTTGAGCACCGGCATTAAAACGTCTGCAAAGATAGAAATAACCGTAGATAATATAAGCAAATCCACAAACCCCGGCGAACTTGCATCGTATCTCATAAATATTACAAACAGCGGTGCAAATCCAGACACTTTCGACGTGTTTATCTTAGGCAATAACTGGTCTGTAAATACATCGGGCACGTCTAACGAGTTTTTAAATGACACAAACAGCAACGGCAATGTTGATACTGGAACTGTTCTAAATGGCAACAGCGTATCTATTGTCGCGAGGGTATTCGTCCCCGCGGATACGGTCGCTCAAACCACAGACAATGCAGTTATCCGATTTGTTTCCAATGAAAACTCAAGCGTTATAAATTCAATCACATTAACCACTATTGCTAGCCGATACGGTTATTTGAGCACAACTCCTGACTTAGATGTCGGCGCAGACCCGAACGAGAATTTTACACGAACGATCAACATCAATAATCTGCAGAACTATGATGATTCTATCGGCCTGATCCCGAAGGGCATGCCGGATAAGTGGAACCTGAGTTTCTATACGGAAGACTGGACGCCCATAAGAGACACCAATCAGGATTCCATTTTAGACATCGGTACAATCCGTATTGGCGGAAACGCAAAAATCAGGCTGGTGATTTCGGTACCCTCGTCTGCAATTCACGGCAGTCAAAATACGATCGAAGTAGGCATACATTCTGTAATTAGAAACAGTATTGTTAATACTACTCACATACTAATAGAAATAAACAAACCAGATATATGCATAAAAGACGTATTGTTCCCTAAATCGGTCTTTGAAGGTACTACGCCGATAAGAGTAATCATTGAAAACGATGGCGCGTATGTTGAAAACATAGTGGTCAATGTAACCAGCAGTACGGGCGGGTTAATCGGTGCAACTGTCATCCCTTCTCTTCGGAGAGGGCAGAGCGTAGTGGCGGTAGTCGATACCGCATTTATGGAAACTGGCTCCAGCGAATTTAAAGTTTCTATTGAAGGAGCGAAGTATGATGCCAATGTTTTAAACAAAAGCATGAAGATAGATGTGGCGCCAACTTCTAATAATGTTTTCTCAAGTGCGGGGCTCGCATTTGTTGTGGTCATATTTGCCGTAATAATAGCACTAGTCTCTGTTTTATTTGTCCGACAGAACATTATGAGAAAATACGATGAATGGAGAACGCATATGACTGGCGGAAAAAGATTCAAACGCCCTTCATATATCTCTAAATATGACACAAAAGAGTATTCTCCATACACTACGCCAACCGACGATTCTACGGCATACAAGGCCTATGAAACATATGTTCCTATGGCGCCGATGGAAGGGTATGCAAAAACACCATCGCCGACCGAGCCGTTAGGGGCAGCCAAGATAGACACAAAAATACTAAAGTTCACTGAGAAAGAAGAAAGCGTGAAGGAGTTGCTGCCGGTCGAACCCGTAATGGAAACCAAAAAGGAAGAGGCCGTTCAACCCTTAGAAAAGAAAGAACTAGAGAAACCTTCTGAGAAACCGAAGGAGGAAGCCGTTCCGCTGAAGGTAGACGCGAAGATATTAAACTTCGGTGAGAAAAAAGAAGCCACGGAAGAGCTACCCCCAATCGAACCTTTAACGGAGATTAGAGGAAAAGAGGTCGCCGAGACTGTAAAAAAGAAGGAACCGGAGGCGCCTCAGAAACCGAAGGACGAAGAGATTGTGAAAAAGTTGCCACCGGCCGGGTTCCCCCGGGAAGCTAAAAAGAAGGAGAAGTTTGCGGAAACCGTCGAGAGAAAGAAGGCGCCGGAGGCCCCAGAAAAACCTATGGAAGAAACCGTTCCATTGGCGATAGACACAAAAATATTGGAGCTCTCTAAAAAAGAAGAAATAGCGGAGGAAATGCCATCAATCGAGTCTTTGGAGGAGATCGAAGAGGAAGAGGTCGTAGAGCCGATGGGCGAGAAGAAACTGGAAGAGCCTTCCGAGGGGAAGCCGAAGAGTGAGGAACTGCCAAATAAGGACTTGGAAACGGGAAGACCGGGAAGCGAAGAAGGAAAAGAGACAGAAACAAAAGCACTGCCAAAGCGAAGATTTGTAATAAAGAAGAAATCAGACTAAAAATGAGATAGTGGTTGTTATGACAAAAGATTCGATTGTCAGCGATGTGCGAAAGTCTAATGACGAAAAGGCTGAGACTCTTAAGTACGTAATGAATAATAATGAGATATTTTTGATAGCGCCCATTGACAAGATTGGACAAATTTCGCCAAAAGTTAAACATAGGCTCATGCAGGGTTATTCTTATATCGTAAAGGAGAGTACGAGCATCTGGAGTTTTGATGTTTTTAAGAACGGGATTGCAGCGAAGGTGCCTGGTCTGTGTCTCACGAGTACCTACCCGAAAAAGATTAGGGAGATATATGGATTAGGAGATACGCAGATATATTGGCTTTCCGAAGCAAGCGGCTCGGAAGAAAAAGCGTTGAATCCCCGGAGATTGGAATTTGAAATAACGCGCACGATAAGTGATTTTGTCAAGAACAAAAACGGTTCGCTCATACTCATAGACGGGCTCGAATACCTTTTGCTTGTAAACGGGTTCGAAAAAATAATAAATTTCATAAAATCCATAAGCGACATCATGTCACAAAATAAAGCGACGCTCATAGTTCCGGTAAATCCGGAAGCCCTGGATAAAAAAGAGTTGACGATTTTCGAAAGGGCGTTTGATAAGATAGAAGATAGGATTAAAAGGTGATTTGTTGTTTTGTCCGCACTGTAATTCGTTGATGTTTCCGTCAGGCGGCAAAGAATTTGTATGCAAGAAATGCGGTTACAAAGAAAGCCCGAAAGGCAAATTCCAATCGTTTAAGGAGAAGTCCAAAGACAGAGAGATGATGGTCCTAGAAGATGATCTGACCGTCTTACCGAGGACAAAGATAGAGTGCCCCAAATGCAAGCACAACGAGGCGTTTTGGGTCCTCAGGCAGACAAGAGCGGCGGATGAGCCCGAGACCAGGATATATCAATGCGTAAAATGCAAGCATAAGTGGAGAGAGTACCAGTAAATGTGATGCATACTGTGTAATCGCAACGAAGTCGATTGATGGGCTTTTTGTTATGGCCAATGGTGAAGTATCTTAGCGTATTGTCTCTCTGTCATATTTGAGAATACTTTGATTTTTATTTTATTGTCAGTGAGGTTTCTGTTCCATAACCATTAAATAGAGGAAATTGTAATGGCAAAGGGAGGTGGATTATGGAAGACACCAACAGGCGATTTTACGCCTCAATTATCTTTTGTTTGTTATTGCTGCCCACTATAATGGCGATAGGGGCATTTGGAAATTTATCTTCAACCGGAGAAAAACCCGAGACAACTACAAGAACGAGAACCGGCGAAACACCAAAAATATTGGTGGTTTTCGACGACATTTTATCGCCTTACATAACTCCTTCGAATTCAACGTCTGCTCTCACAGAAGCCCTGGACGAAGCATATCCGTCTGCCTCAATAGAAGGACTTATCGTGACTCCAGACTGGTATGACGGACCAGCCGTAGACGGTCCATCACTTGGAACACTAGAGCGTTACGACATTGTCATTTGGGAGACAGGCAGCGACAATTTGAACACATTGCGTGAAAAAGATCGAGAAGTCCTCACTAACTATCTATACCGCGGTGGAAGGTTGTGGTTGATCGGGTCGGGCATCGTGGACGACCTTGTTTATGAGGGTGATGCCTCTTTTGTCATCGAGTTCTGTGGCATATATGATTATCTGGGCATGGGCACGGCGGCAACATTGACGGGCATTAGCGGGGATCCGATAACGGATGGCATGAATATTCAGACACAAAAAATATATTTAGACGATGGAAGCGGACAGAGTTACGACGAAAGTTTATACACCGATAACCTTGCAGTTGGCAGCGGTGCAGTCGGCATATTGGGGCATGCTGGAAATTATAGTGCTATACGATATTATAACACGAGTTATGGTTACAAAACTGTCTTCTTCGGATTTGATTTTGGTGTTATAAAAGAAAAGGCAGATAGAGTGAACATATGCGCGAAAGTAGTAGATTGGTTGGGTTTTAGGCAAAAGCACACGAACGACGTCGGAATTACTGATGTTTATGTGCCCCTAATTTCCGATGTATGGTCATCGGAGAAAATACTGATACCCAATGCGGTTACATTCGGAAATCTTTATGGAATGGCCGGCAAGGAGATTAAAATCAATGTAACTGCGAGAAACTTTGACAACAAAAGCCACAGCACCGTAGAGATAGTATGTGAAATATACGAATATATGAACGTATCTTTAAAGGGCGACGTTTTTTTAAGAAACCGATACTCAACTACTAAAGTGATACCGGCTGGAAACGAGACAACAGTCACATTTAGTTGGACTCCACCTGCTGCTAGATACTACCACATACTCGCGTATACTGTATTGAGGAGCGACACGTATTATCGGAATAATGTTTTTGATTTTGGCCTTATAAAAATTGCCAAATGGTATGACAATGCGGAGAGTGGCACAAACGGATGTACTATATCTAATGGGGCAGATTGGAATATAATAGACAATGTGCCGAACGACCCGAATACGTATAATCACACTGGCAGCCACGTATGGTATTGCGGCAATAACGCCACGAATACGTACTCGCCGAATCAGGACGCGTATCTAATTTCACCCACAATCGATTTGACTAACATGGACAACAATTATTATTCGTTCTTTGGATTCCGCATTAACGGTAAGGTCGATACCAATGCGGAAAGCACTCAAAATGACTTTTTAGGGGTTGTTGTAAGAAATATAACAGATGACACCCTCGGTAATTGGTTTGCTTTGCCGTACTATTATTACGACACTGCCAGCAGTAAATATAATTATGCGATCCAGTATTATTGTGGCGATACGTATGGAAATTTAAGCAGCGGTTGGTATGTACCGACGAACCCCGGTAAGACATATAATTACACGGGCTTCTTTTTAAATTGGTGGGGAGACAACGATTTCGGCGACAAGATTCAATTGGGTTTCTGGTTTAAATCAGATTCAAACACAGTTATAAACCCTGGCTTTTACCTGGACGATTTCATAATCTCTGGATATGAGAAATATGCAAAACTCTCGACAGACATAGGAATCGAAGATGCCTATGATACTGGAACACTCTTAACATACCAAGGAATACCCCTAATGTCCATGGCATCTTTGGGGCAAGTTCCGATATCTGCAGTGGTCAAAAATTACGGAACAGCTGCAGAATCGTTTGGAGTAAAGCTTACCATATTAGACGGAGAAGGCGCGACTCAATCGCTTGGCGACACTGAAGCGATAGGTGGCGTAAAACAAGTAACGTCATTGGGTGCCGGACAAAACACTACGGTTACGTGGAACTGGAGACCGACAACGACAGGCACATATTACTACAGAGTTGAGATACAGGCAAGCGATGACAACGACCTGTCGGACAACATATATGAAAACGTCATTACAAGCATAGACTACTATATACCTATCACTATAGTCGATAACAGAAATTTCACAGCATCTTCTAACGATTCGTTGTTATATTTCACTTCGGGCGAAACAAAGAATGTTAGCTTCTTATTAAATGCTACTAAGGGATTCTCTGGTAATGTCGCAATCTCAACAACTGCGGGCAGCGGCTGGACGGTTACGGTACCAAGCAGTGTCGCTCTCGGGGAAAACGAATCAAAAGCTAACACGGTAACGATTACCGCGCCGAGCAGTAATACTGCACAAGATACAACGCTGACAATCAAAGCAACATCTACCGACCCCGCTCTAAATAGGACGTTTAACATTACTGTAGTGCTAAATGAGACGCACGAACTCCCGCCCGTAATATCGTATGGTGTAGAACTCCCGTCTACCCTGACTCCCGGAAGCACGAAACCCGGTTGGATAGTGAATTACACGATACCTGTAAAAAATACAGGGAACACCAACGATAGTTTCTCGCTTTCAATGTCTCCTCCAAGTGGCTGGAGCGCGGAATTTAGAAACAGCGCCGGCTCGGTTATCACAAGTACTGGAACTATCGCGCCAAGTCAGAGTGCAGACGTAATTCTGAAGATCACAGTGCCCTCAAGCGTATCAAGCGGAGACTACGATGCAACCATAATAGCAGCGTCTGTTGGAAACATTTCCAAGAGCGATACATTATTGATTACTACAAATGTCACAACCCTGCAAATCACTCCCCCTGTGGAGATGGACTTCGCAACCTCTTCTCAGGATATACGTTACACACCTCGTGTTGACATTGTAGATGGAAACGAAGTTTTGATTGTAGCAACCATTTCCAATAACGGAACATCGAAAACACCCAAAGCTACAGTCGGATTCTACCTCGACGGCCGTGAAGCCAGCAACAAAATAGGCGAGGCTACAATACCGGAAATTGCACCAAAAGGCACGGAAAAAGCTTCGATAAAATGGATCGCAGTGGCAGGGGTGCACGAAATATATGTGAAAGTGGACCCGTCGAACAATGTGTCCGAGATAAACGAGGACAACAATATTGCATCAGTTGAAATTGTAGCGGCTCAAAAACCTGCTACAACCGAGGGAGAAGGTAAAGGATTCGTACCTGGTTATGAACTATTCATATTTGTAACTGCTATGGGTGTTGGCCTACTCACAAGAAAACATAAATTGAAGATATAAAAAGTTAGAATGTGTAATGTAAACCATGATCGTTAACATTTGGCAACCCTGGGAAATGGATAATGCGCATTCGCTCCAGCGGGCTCAGCCCCGCTCGAGCCCTTCTCGCTCGGCACACTCTTTTTGCACTACATTATCGACAATTTAATAATCGTATGCCTCGCTCGCTGTCGCCATCATTGCAAAATGAAGATAGCTACCCATTATTACCTCTGGAACAAATGTGAACTGCCGCGTTTTTGGTTCTTAAATGCCAGAATGCCACCTATCGAGATTATTCTGGCATGCGACCGAGAGGGGCGGGTGGAACCGCCCCTCGAGGGAGCATTGATATTCTATATCTCTCGTAAAAGTGTCATCGATGTCACTTTACTTTACAGAATGAAAATATTAATACACCCTAAAAACAGAAAACGAGGAGGCGTTAAAGCACCGACGTTTTGATGCTTAGTAGCTATCGCATAATTCCTGGAAATTATCACACCTATCATACTTTGCTAGATTGGAATAAAATAATAGAATATATCATCCTATTTTTATCCAGACAGTCACAATAAATGTTCCACAACCATTAAATAGAAGGAGCAGTAATTGGAAAATAGGTGATTTTGTTGAAAAATAGCAATGAGCAATTTTACGCCTCGATTATCATATGTTTGCTTGTGCTGCCAATTATAGCAGCGATGGTAGTATCCGGAAACACATCTTCTACAATAGGAGATTCCGAAACCACTACAAGAACAAAAGCAGGTGAAGTCCCAAAGATACTGTGGGTTCTTGACGACTCTTCATACTCTTACATAACCCCTATGAACACGACATATGCTCTCTTGGACGGATTGCCGGGAGCGTTCCCAAGTACAAAGTTCGATGCAATTGTGGTGGGAGCTTCACAAGACGGGCCTTCACTTAAATCATTGGAACTTTACGACATCGTTATTTGGGCGACGGGTACTGACGACTTAAACACGCTGAGAGCAAAAGACAGGACAGCCCTGACGAACTACCTATATCGCGGCGGAAGATTGTGGCTAATCGGGTCCGGAATCGCAGACGATATTGTTGGTCAAGATACTGCTTTTATTGTAGAGTTCACGCGTATGTCCAAGTATTTGAGTGCGGGAAAGCCCTCGACATTAGACGGAGTTAGCGGAGACCCGATTACAGACGGCATGAGCGTTCAGACGCAATCTATTTATTATACTAGCGGTACCGTCAACATCGAAGTAGGTCAATATGCTGATCATTATAACGTTGCCGACGGCGCCGTGGGAATATTTGGCAGCACAGGAAATTACACAGCTTCAAGATATTACAACGAAACCTACGGTTACAAAACAGTCTTCTTTGCGTTCGATTTTGGTATGATATATAGTAATGAGAGCAGAATTGACATATGCAAGAAGGTGATAGATTGGTTGGGATTCAGGGAAAAACATGCGAACGACGTCGGAATCACAGACCTGTATATTCCTCTGATATCTAATGCGTGGTCTTCGGAAGTAGCTCCCTCGGGCATCAGCACATTTGGAAAAATTTACGGTATTGCGGGCAAGGAAATGAAGATTAACGTAACTGCAAGAAACTTTGACAACAAGACTCACAGCAATGTGGAGATAGTATGCGAGATTTATGAATATGACCCGGGTTTAACGGGCGCTGTTTTGAGGCAGAGGTTCTCGACAATTAAGGCAATATCCAACGAAAGCGAAACTACTGTAACGTTCGCTTGGACTCCGCCTTTAGCTAATTATTACCGAATAATCACATACACCGTACTCAGAAGTGACACTAACTCTGAAAATAATATCCTCGATTTCGGTATTTTCCACGTCGCCAAGTGGTATGACGGTGCAGAGGGCGGCACAAATGGATGGACGACGATTAACGATACGTGGAACATAATAGGCGCGGTACCAAACGACCCGAGGACGTATAACCACAGTGCAGGCCATGTTTGGTATTGCGGTGACAGCACCTATAACTATTCGGCTAATCTAGACACTTACCTGGTTTCACCTGTTATTGATTTGACGAACATGGACACTGATTACTGGTTTACGTTTGCATTTCTCGCCACTGGTGCGTCTAATTGGGTTGGATCTGCCGGGGATTACATGATACCGGTGATACGAAACGCTACGGGGGCTCCAGGTGATTGGATGCTCTTACGGCCTTATATTTATAATGCGACCAGTGGCGTGCTAGACCCACGTACTACAGTTTTTGGAGGCAATCTAACCGCTAAGTGGTATAGACTAACAAACCAGCTCCAGACCGCGAATACTACCGGGTGTATTCTCAACGGTTTTGGGTATGATAAAGTTCAAATTGGATTTTGGTTTAAGTCGGATGCAGACGTGGATACTGTTAATAGCACAGGTTTTTACCTAGACGATTTCCTAGTCTCGGGATTTGAGAAATATACCGAGTCTCCAACAGACATCTGGATATGCTCGATTTCAGACGTCCCGGAAGCATACCTGAATCAGGTCACACCAGTATCTGCGATTGTCAAGAATAACGGGACAACGGCAGAGTCGTTCAGCGTCAAAATTACAATGTACGACGAGGAGGGCAACATTAAAGCACTCGGCGACCCGGATGCAACAAACGGCGTAAAAGAAGTAACATCTTTGGCTCCGGGAGAAACCACTACAGTTACATGGAATTGGAAGCCGACTGCAGAAGGCAAGTATTACCCAAGGGTTGAGATACAAGGGGCAAGCAACGACAATGACCTGTCGAATAACACATACGATAGGGGCAACTCTCCATATTATTTCTTCGCGTACAATGTAACCAACGACGTCCGCAACTTCACTTTATCTCCCAGCCTACCTTCCGGAGAATCGCGTTTGTATTTTGCTTCAGGCGATGCCAAGGATGTCGACGTCTTCTTAAATGCCACCGAAGGGTTCTCTGGTAACGTCTCAATTACAACAAATGTGGGAAGTGGTTGGATTGTTACAGTGCCGGGGAGCAACACTCTCGATGTAAATCAATCAAAAATCGTTAAGGTAAGGATTACTGCGCCGACTTCTCTGCAGGGGCAAAACACAACAGTAACAGTTACTGCAACATCTACTAATCCGTCTCGAACTATTGTATTTAACGTCACTCTGACGCTAAACGAAACCAAAATCATAACGTCGTATGGTCTGGAACTCCCCTCCACTATCGCTTTAAAGAGCACGAAGCCAGGTTGGGTAGTGAATTACACGGTACCTGTAAAAAATACGGGAAACACTAACGACAGTTTTTCGCTTTCAATAACTCATCCAAGCGGTTGGAGCGCAGAGTTCAAGAATAATACGGACTCCGTTATCACAAGCACTGGGACCATAGCGTCGGGACAAAGTGCAAACGTGACTCTGAAAATTACTGTGCCTTCAAGCGTGTCAACCGGGAATTATAATACGACCATAACAGCAACGTCCGTCGGCAATACTTCCAAGAGCGCCGCATTGTCAATTACTACTAACGTGACGGCTACGACACAACCCGGTCAACAAAATCAAACAAATCAAACAGTTAATCCCGTTCAAGGTGTGGACTTTGCGATACTCTCTGGCGACGTCCGCTATTCGCCCCGCGTCGATATTACAGACGGAAACGAAGTTTTGATTTTGGCAACAGTTTCCAATAAAGGAACGTCGAAAGCACCTGCAAGCACTGTCGGCTTCTATCTCGATGGCCGCGAAGCCAGCAACAAGATAGGCGAGGTTTCACTACCAGAAATTGTCTCAAAAGGTACGCAACAAGCTTCGATATACTGGACCGCGGTGGCTGGCGTTCACACCATATATATAAAAGCTGATTCATTTAACAATGTATCTGAGGCAGACGAGGACAATAACACAGCATCAATAGAAATTATGGTTGCTCAAAACCCTGGAACTGGTGGGGAAGGATCAGCGGGATTTATACCTGGCTATGAGATGTTTATCGTCGTAGTGGCTATATCCGCTGGCATGCTTAGAAAAAAGCACAAAATGAGGCTATAATGGATAATAAAGGCAATATGATATATCTCCGTTATTCCTTTCAGGATGGAGGCCAGTCACTACCTTCTATTTTTGTCTCAAAATAGTTATATATGATAATACATTATAATTAATAGATAGAAATGGTTGATATGGCAAGGAGACGATTGCTAAGTGTTGTACTTTGTTTTGTAATGATTAGCGGATGCTTTTTGGTGCTGAGCCCATCAGTTAATGCAAACAGTGACACACCAAACACGAGAAGCAAACAACCATACGATTTCTCTCTTATGGTTATAAACGGCCTCCAGAAGGATATCTTTGTCGATGCGTATCTAGATGGCGTCCGATTCATCCACGGTTTATGGTTGACGATTTATGATAATTATGTCTATGACCATTTTGCGTGGACTGCGGGAACACATCGTATAGATGTTGTTGCCGATGGCAGGATATACACTACATACGTTCACATTAGTGCATATGGTTTTGCTGATTTCCCGACAGTCACTGTTAACGGCGGTGGAACACCAGTTAACCCGCCTCCACCAGCAAACAAACCTCCCGTGGCAAACGCAGGCCCGGACCAAACAGTAGAAGTGGATACAACAGTGGCGCTCGACGGCAGTGGAAGCAACGACCCGGACGGCGGTGCTTTAACATACAAGTGGACACAGACCGAAGGTCCGACAGTCAACATACCAAATCCAAACGCCGTAAACCCGACATTCATGCCAACAGACGAAGGCACATACAAATTCAAACTCGTTGTCAACGACGGCAAGGCGGACAGCGCCGCCGCGTATGTAACAATCACAGTCACAAAAGCGAACAACCTTCCGATAGCAGATGCAGGCAGGGATCAAACAGTCAACGTCAGCACAACCGTAACACTAAACGGCAGTGAAAGTTATGACCCGGACGGCGATACGATCACATACAAATGGATTCAAACCGACGGTCCAACAGTCCTGATCTTATATTCAACCACAGCCAAACCAATGTTTACGCCAACAACCAGCGGCGTATACAAATTCCAGCTCACAGTCAACGACAGCAAGGCGGACAGCGAACCCTCTATAGTCACAATCACTGCAGTCACGGCAAAGCAAAACATTCCGCCAGTAGCAGACGCAGGCAAGAATCAAACAACAGAAGTAGACGCGATGGTGGCATTGGACGGCAGCGCCAGTTACGATGAAGACAACGACACAATCACAGTTGAATGGACGCAGATAGGCGGCCCGGCAGCAGTCACCATGTCGAATACAACCGAAGTAAAACCGACATTCACGCCTAACGTAACCGGCACATACAGATTCAAGCTCGTGGCCAACGACGGCAAGGCAGACAGCATTACACCGGGCGTAGTGACAATCACAGTAACAAAAGCAAACAACCCGCCGACTGCAGAGGCGGGCGCTGACCAAATTGTAGAAGCGAACACATCCGCGACACTCAACGGCACTGCCAGCTCGGACCCGGACGGCGACACACTGTCATATAAATGGACGCAGGATTCCGGCCCGGCAATCAGCATATCGAACCCGAACGTCGCGAAGATAATAATCACGCCGACTATAACCGACAACTACACATTCACACTCACTGTCAACGACGGCAAGGCGGACAGCTCGGATTCCGTGGCTATCATGGTAGTATCCCTCCTGGACACAGACAATGACGGCATCAGGGACTCTATAGAAAAAGCAACAGGCACTGACCCGTACAACAACGACACGGACGGGGACGGCTTGTTGGACGGAATCGAGGACAAGAACCGCGACGGAACCTTCCAGCAGGGCGAAGAAACAGACCCGAGAAACCCGGACACTGATGGTGACGGCTTTCTAGACGGACAAGAGGACGCAAACCACAGCGGCACAGTAGACCCGACTGAAACAGATCCGAAGAACCCGGATACGGACTTTGACGGCTTGAACGACTATCTGGACCTGTACCCGACCATAAAAGACAACAAGTATTCCTTCGGGCAGGCAAAGGACGAGGCCTTCACGGTATACAGGACAAACAAGAAAACGTTCACGCCCACGCTCAGGCTGGACAAAACAACTGCCAGGAACCTGACGTTTCAATGGAAGTACAAAATGCCGGACGGCAATTGGAACGACACTGTCGGAGAAAAACTGACACAGGACTTAGTATGGAGCGAGAGCACGGGCTGTTGGCAGGTAACGTTTACTACCACGAAGGCCTCAAAGCTGGGCTCATACGGAATAGCGTTCAGGGTGAATTATTCTAACGCAGTCAACACGTCCTGGATCTACAACGTAAGGATACTCGACGTCAAAAACAACGTGCCGGTGATTTCCAGCTTCGCTGTCTCTAAAAAGCAATTTAATGCAGGCAATTCTACTGCGATCTCCTTTAACGGAAGCGACGCGGAGGATGCGAACCTGTCCGCAACTGTCCAATACTACATTTCGGGTAATTGGGCGAACATTACGACCGTCAATGCTTCCAATAATTCCTACTCGGCATCGTTTGGACAAAACCTTTCTCCAGGCAAATACGGGATAAGGGTACGCTTGGCCGACAAGGATAACGGTACGACCGAGTGGAAGTATGAAAACATAAGCATACTGAGCACCGCCGCACAGATCGCTCCAACGGAGTTCAGCGGCGTCAACGGGAACACCTTCCACTACGATTTCGTGGAGTTGGCGGTATCGCTTTTGGTGTCTATTGCTGTTTTGGTTGTTACAAGCGTCGTCGTAGCCGTAGTCCTGAAAAAGGGTGGAGTGGGCGGTCGCAGTACATCTAGATCTAGCGGGAGTGCAAAGTGAGATTTTTGAAAAGAAAATAATTTAGCTAGCATATTCGAACACTGACTGAAAACCTCTGTTTCCAAACTCTTCTTTTTATATTCAAACACCAAATCTTTATATGCATAAAGAAACTAAATAATAAGAGAGCACTCATGAGAAACCAGAATAATTCCAGTTTCCATATGCCAACCTTAATTGTCCTGTTGTTAGCAACTATATTGTTAGCCAGTGTTTTTGCATGTGTAGTAGGCGCATACCAAGACTGCGTTACTACGGCGTCACCAAAAATTAACTTGACCGATGAAAGCAAAAATAAAAACGACATAAATAACAATAAGATGCAAGATAATTTGGAAGAATTTATAAAAATAACGAATACAACCGATTATGTAAATGTGTTTGTTACTCTCGCACCAAGGGATGACGGTTTTGTAAAATTCGCTGAAAGTTGCGGCGCAAAAGTAGAAAAATCATATACGATAATCGATGCGGTAATGCTTACAATCCCTGCAGGGAACATTACGAAGATTGCTTCCTACCCTGCTGTGGATATGGTGTACATGGATGAAAAAGTGCTCCCGTACATGGATACAAGCGTCCCCAACCAGTATGGTGACAGGACAACTCTTCATAATGCTGGTTTCGATGTTGACGGGTCAGGTGTAACTATTGCACTAATAGATTCTGGTGTTGATGCGAGTCTCAGTTCCCTGAGAACCCTGCCCGATGGTAAAACTTCAAAGATCTTGGCATGGAGTGATTTCGTAAATGGCAGGTCCCAACCATACGATGATGCTGGGCATGGCACATTTATGGCATCTATTGCCGCTGCCGTAGGCCGTTCACCATATTATGCAGGCGTTGCACCAGGAGCGAACCTAATAGTCGGGAAATGCGTTTCGAATGATCCCAGCGGGACATCATTGACGCCTATGTTCGATGCCCTTCAATGGGTGCTGGATAACAAAGACAAGTATGGAGGGATAGGGGTGCTTTCTATGAGTATCGGGGCGCCTTACGATCAGGTAAGCAGACTGGACGGCAATCACCCGATAGATCAAGCTGTTGAGAAGTTGGTTTCGGCAGGTATCCCAGTTGCAGTTGCCGGTGGAAATGAAGGCCCCGGCGGCAGAACAATAGGCGTACCTGGAACTGCAAAGAATGTTATCGCAGTCGGCGCTGTAGACAACAGTTACAACATATGGAGCGGTTCTTCAAGAGGCCCGACTGCCGATGGAAGAGTCAAACCAGACATATGCGCGATTGGATATATCCTTCATTACTCTTCAGGCGGCGAAGCGGGTGGTGGAACCTCGGAAGCAACGCCCCACGTAGCGGGTGCCATAGCACTTCTTCTTCAATACCACAACATGCAGCTCGATAAATACAACTCAGCTACGGCTAAAAGCGCCATGAAATTACCACCGGCGACAACAAAGGACATTCTGCTAAAATCTGTTTCTCAACCATCCAAGACTGGCCCGTATCCGAACAATGTTTATGGTAATGGTATACTAAACATCAAAAATGCGTTAACTGTGCTCAAGAACAAGAACTACCTCCCACTTGCAAAATTCACAACGAACGGTGAACTGCGCACAGGAACTGCAATAACTTTCGATGCATCCGGTTCATTCGATCCTATTGGCGATACACTCACCTACTCATGGGATTTCGGCGATGGGACAATGGGTTCCGGGAAGACAACAACACACATGTATTCGACCGCAAAAGATTACACTGCAACACTTACAGTCAAAGACAGCAAAAACAATGCTAACGATTTTGGAGTAAGCACAAGCATAGTAACTCAGTTGACTTCTACCAAAAAAACATTGACTATCGTCGGTGGGAGTGGAAGTAATAAGTTGCCCGTAGCAAGCGTGATGATCAACGGAGGCGATATAAACAAGGGAGACACGCTGACGTTCCCAGTCAACGAAATAATAAATTTCGACGCCTCAAAATCATCGGACTCAGACGGCCAGATTGCAAGCGTATCATGGAATATGGGAGATGGGAGTGCATTAAAGTCGGGGAAGACCGCGACACACTTTTATGCCGCCGATGGCAGGTATAGTGTGGTTGCAAAAGTGACGGATAACACAGGAGGAGAAACTCAGTTTGGATTTACCATAGTTGTAAGCACCGCAACCAATAAACTTCCTGTAGCAAAAGTATCGGTCAATAATGTGGATATAAATAAGGGAGACGAGTTGAATTTTTCAGCAGGAGAAGATATTAACCTCGACGCCTCTAAATCGTCAGATCCGGACGGCCTGATAGCAACCATGTCATGGAACATGGGCGATGGAAGTGCGTTAAAGTCAGGGAAGACTATTAAATACTCTTATTCGACACATGGAAGTTATAGTGTGACCGTAAAGGTAACAGACGATACGGGAGGGCAGGTTACATTTACTTTTACAATAAACATAGGCAACACTCCGCCCATACCTGACATTAGAATTAATGGTAAAACAGTATCCAACGGAGAAACGATAAGAGACATCGCCACGAGCAAGGAGGTAGAATTCGACGCTTCGCATTCATATGACCGGGAAAGCAGCGTTCAAAGCATCGCATGGGATATGGGTGACGGTACGCAGAAATCTGGAAAGGTCGTGACGCATGCATACACAGACATAAACACATATAATGTGAGCGTGGAGTTAACAGACGACGCTGGTGCAAAAAAAAGTTTTTCTTTTAAGGTCGAAACAAGCAACACGCCTCCAATAATCACCCAAGCCGAACCAATAGTAAACATTTCCATGGCAACAAAGAATGCCGCATTCCTGTTTGCTTCACCACCATCATCCGACACAAACGGCAGGATAGTGAGCGCGATATGGGACTTCGGCGACGGCGTCACCAGCGACGAACAAAACCCATCTCATAAATACGATCGTAGCGGCACCTACACGGTTACGTACACTGTCACTGATGATGCGGGAGCTATAGCAAGCGTTTCCACCAACGTGACAGTCACCAAACAGCCACCGATCGCCAAAGCTAGCGGCAACGTTAAAGCAAACATCAGGGACGACGTGATATTCGACGCCTCCCGCTCCTCCAGCCCTGATGGCGAGATCGTGAGCTACCTGTGGAGCATAGAAGGCAACGATTACACTGAGGCGGCAATCCCGTACCGGTTCAGCGAGAGGGGAGATTACACGGTTACATTGACTGTCACGGACGAAGAGGGTCTGACCAACACCACCACGGTCTCAGTGAACGTGGCGAACATGCTGCCAGCTGCGGTGATGGGCAAGATTCCGGAAACTATCAACACTGGAGACGCAGTGGAATTCAAGGCAACGAACTCGTTCGATTTCGACGGCGAGATAGACAAGTACACTTGGAACTTCGGAGACGGAAAAACAGGCACAGGAAAGACGACGAGCCACGTCTACGAAAAACCCGGCACGTACAATGCGGTCCTGACGATCTGGGACAACGACGGCGAAACGAACACGACGAGCTTTATGGTGAATGTGCAGGGAGTTGCGGGCGTGACTGCTGAAAGCTATGCGTATATTGGCGGCATCGGTATTGTATGCGTGATCGTCGCAGTTATCGTTTTCTGCTTCTACTTTAAAAAATTACATGTTTTCGGGACGAAACAGGAAAGCACCAGTCTAAAAACCTTCCAAACTTCCCAACGAACTGAACCCCCGCCCCTGCCATCAACACAGCAAGGTTCGCACAGCATTCCATATGGACCTCAGCAATATCAAACTCAAACGAGGCCACCACAACCAACACGGCCCGTTTCCAATCAATATTCACACACAACACAGCCTTCATATCCCACACAGTCGACTCAATACGGTACGTGTCCTAATTGCGGCGGGGTTGTGCAGATACAGCCATCTACGGGACGATACATAACAATACAGTGCCCGTCCTGCGGCGCGGAGAGCACGATTGAATAGACGCTATGCGTTCCGGAACTTTATATTTTAAAAAACATTATTAAACCGCTTATCAATGCCGTATTGTAGATAGGTCGATCGATTATGTCAAAAAATTCTCAAAATCGGATGATAGGGGAGTTGTTAAAAAAATGTGGTGCGGTAAAAACCGGAAAGTTCATACTCGCTTCCGGAAAAGAGAGCAGTTATTATGTTGATATAAAAAAGGCAAGCACATCACCAGAAATTTTAAAAGAAATCGGAAAGGAACTGGCAAAACGCATAGAAAGCAGCACTAATAAAATTGCTTGTGTAGAGCTAGGCGCTGTACCCCTCGCGGTCGCGGCATCGCTAGAAGCAAAAATCCCATTTGTAATCATAAGGAAACAACCAAAAGGCCACGGAACAAACAAATTGATAGAGGGAGATGTGGCGAGAGGAGAAAGAATAACAATAATCGAAGATGTTACCACTACCGGCACTTCGGTGGCTAAAGCAGTGGACATACTCAGGGATGCGGGCGCGTCTGTCGAGGAGGTTTTGGTCGTAGTCGATAGGGAAGAGGGCGCATCGGAATTGTTAGCAAATAAAAAAGTAAAACTAGTACCCATTATCAAAGCAAGCGAGATAACAAATAACTTGTAAAGAATCGCGTAATAATTAACAAAATTTTAAAAGTGAAAATATGAATTAATCGCATCTTATGAAAAATTTTAAGGGAAATGTCCATGCAAATGACAATTGCTCAGAAGATTCTAGCCAAAGCGTGTGGCAAACAAATTGTCGAAATAGGCGAAATAATAGACGCAAAAGTGGACGTCGCAATGTCGCACGACAATGCATTTCACGTCATAAATGCGTTTAAACGGATAGGTGCTGGGAAGATTTGGGATCCGGGAAGAGTTGTTCTATTATTCGACCACCGTGTACCGGCCGAGTCGGAAAATACCGCGATTTATCATGCCCGCGTCAGGGAATTTGTCAAAAATCAGAAAATAAAGAACTTTTATGATATTCGTGCCGGTATATGCCACCAGGTTTTAGCCGAGAATGGATTTGCCTTACCTGGCGAGTTGGTCGTCGGCACAGATTCACATACCACTACTGCCGGAGCGCTCAATTGTCTTGGTGTTGGCATCGGGACTACGGAAATGGCTGGTGTTTGGACAACAGGCAGCCTTTGGTTAAAGGTTCCGGAAACAATAAAATTGAACATCACCGGTAAACTCCAACGGCATGTCATGTCAAAGGACATTATTCTGAGAATAATAAACGGCCTTGGATGCGAGTATGCAAACTACAAAGCCGTAGAATTTACCGGACCAACAATAAATGAGATGAGCATAGACGGCAGAATGACATTATGTAATATGGCGGCGGAGATGGGTGCGAAAACTGCTCTGATAGATTGCGATAAAAAGACGTTACAATTCCTAAAAAAACGAACACGCATAAGCATTAAACCAGTCAAAGCTGACAGAAATGCAGATTACGAAGAAGTCGTTAACATTGACATAACCGATTTAGAACCACAAATAGCGTGCCCGCATTCCCCAGACAACGTTGTGTCTGTAAACGAATTAGAAGGCATGCTAATACATCAAGCGGTTATAGGTTCATGCACAAATGGAAGATTGGAAGACTTGGAGATTGCCTCGAAGATACTGAATAAAAGAAAAGTATCGCGGAATGTAAGAATGCTCATAATCCCTGCATCCCAAGAAGTTTATTTGGGCGCGTTGAAAAGGGGATTCATAGAAACGTTCATTAAAGCAGGCGCAATAGTCCTCAACCCGGGATGCGGCCCGTGCCTTGGCGCCCATCAGGGAATTCTTGCACCAGGTGAACGGTGCATCTCCACAACCAATAGAAACTTTAGAGGCAGAATGGGAAGTACAAAGGCAGAAATATACCTCGCATCTCCTGCGGTTGTAGCTGCCTCTGCCATAAAAGGAGAAATCAGTTTGCCAGCAAGGTGAGAGATTTTACATAGCAATTAAGAGGAAAATATGATCGTTGAAGGTAGAGTTTGGAAATTTGGGGACAATATCAATACCGATTTAATATATCCAAGTAAATATTTAACCATTGCAGAGCCGACGGAGATGGCAAAACACGCTATGGAAAATGCGGATGCAAAGTTTTCCGAAAATGTAAGTGTTGGAGACATAATCGTCGCGGGGAGAAATTTTGGCTGTGGTTCCAGTAGGGAACAGGCTGCAGTATGCCTAAAATATACTGGCATATCGGCCATAATCGCAGAATCGTTTGCCAGGATATTTTATAGAAACGCTATCAATTTAGGTATTCCAATATTGGTGTGTCCAAATATATCTAAAATAGTTAGAGTGGGAGACCTTCTACAGGTAGATTTTGAAAACGGGGTGGTAAGAAATAAGAAAAGGCGCAAATCGATTAAAACCGACCCACTGCCTAGTTTTTTAATAGACATAATCAAGGATGGGGGGCTAGTGCCAAATCTAAGAAAAAGGGTGCTGGAACACAGGAATAAACGATAGAAAGTTATTAATCCCCCATCTTATTATAGGTGTTGCTGTATTTAAATACTAAACAAGTGGTGAGTACATATGGCAAAAATCAAAGTGGAAAACGTGGTTGCGACAGCATCGATCGCGACGGATCTGGACCTTCGAAAGATTGCTTCATCACTGGAAGGGGCGGAATATGAGCAGAAACGGTTCCCTGGCGTTATATACCGGGTAAAAGAACCAGTCACTGCGGTCCTGATATTCAGGAGCGGGAAATTGGTATGTACGGGCGCAAAGAGCATAGAGGACGTGCATATTGTTATAACAAATGTCACGAAAAAGATAAAAGCGCTTGGCTTCCAAGTAAATCCAAATCCAGAGATAATCATTCAGAATATCGTAGCAACCTCTGATGTCGGTTCTATTCTAAATTTGAACAATATAGCAATGACCCTAAGCTTAGAGAGAGTGGAATACGAGCCAGAACAATTTCCGGGGTTAGTTTACAGAATGGATGACCCGCACGTTGTTATGTTGCTTTTCGGATCTGGAAAAATCGTATGTACCGGTGCAAATAACCCGAAAGACGCGGAACGGGCAGTCGATAAGATTACAGAAGAACTCGCTGCCGCAAATTTGTTAAGATAAAAACATAAAACGAAGATAACACAGCACAGTGGGTACAACATGATTGTTACTTTATGGAAAGCGTGTTAGTTGTTAACGGAGCAATATAAATGCATGGAAACGTAGATTATGACCGCACGGCAACAGTATTCTCTCCGGATGGGAGACTATTTCAGGTAGAATACGCAAGAGAAGCCGTGAAAAGAGGCACAACTGCCGTGACATTAATCTATAAAGATGGAATAGTACTACTGGCCGATAAAAGAGTCAACAGTAAACTAGTAGAAGCGCAATTTATAGAGAAATTATTTAAGATAAACGATAAAATTGGTTGCGTTACGTCTGGATTGGTGGCCGATGCTAGACGGCTTGTGGAGTACGCCAGGGTAATGGCGCTTCGCTATGAGATTGTTCACGGTGAAAAAATATCCATAGGGGCGTTAGTGAAAGAGATTTGCGACCTGAAACAAAGCTATACGCAATCTGACGGCGTCAGGCCCTTCGGAGCCTCACTGCTGATAGGCGGTATAGACGACATGGGCATACACCTCTATGAAACGGATGTTAGCGGCACTCCGATAGGTTATAAAGCTGGATGCATCGGCGCCAATAAGGATGAGGCGATGAAATTCTTCGAAGCGCAATATAAAGAAGAGTTAAATTTAAACGATGCGATGTCGCTCGGTCTGAACGTGTTATCCCTGAATTCCGAAACTCCGATAAGCTCAACGGTCATAGACGTGGGCGTTGTTACAAAAACAGAGATTTTTAAAAAGTTATCACCCGAAGAGATTCAAAAATATATAGACGTATTCACCCAAAGAAAACAAGATGCGCAAAAAGAAAAAATAGAAAAAGAAAAACAGACCGGAAAGAAGAAATGAGGTCTGAAACGGTTTTTAATCAGAAAAAGCATTTTTCAGCAAACATATCATTACAATCTATTACCAACGCCAAAAGATGTACATCCCAATAGACAATAAATTTATACTTAAATACAAATCATACTGATGGGGTTGACATTTAATTGAGTAGAATATCTCTTGTCCAAGCAAATCCAACTGTCAAAAATAAAGAGAAAAACCTTGCATTTATGGAAAAAGTTGTGAACAAAACGGATTCCGATCTTATAGCGTTCGGAGAATTGTTTCTAACTGGATATATGTGTCACGACAGTTTTCCTAGATTGGCGGAATACGTCACTGGACCGTCCGTTCAACGGATTTCGAAGTTATCGCAAAAAAACGACTGTTACGTCGTGTTCGGAATGCCTGAAAAATCCACAGATATTAAAGGCATCGTGTACAACACCGCAGTTTTGACGCACCCGGACGGCAAGGTGGATTGCTATAGAAAATGGATGCTCCCCAACTTCGGGCCTTTTGAAGAGAAAAGACATTTTAAAAGTGGTGATGAGCTTCCAGTATTTTCAACAAAAATTGGAAAGATCGGGCTGTTGATCTGTTATGATATATTCTTCCCGGAAATATCGAAGGCATATGCATTGAAAGGCGGGGAGATATTGTGCTGCATATCAGCGTCACCGACTATAGCCAGAAACTACTTTGAAAAAGTAATGGTGGCCAGGGCCATCGAGAACACCGCTTTCTTCCTTTACACAAACATAGTGGGTGTTCACGGAAACTTGACGTTCTGGGGCGGAAATGCGGTTATCAGCCCGAGAGGCGAATTGCTCGCAAAAGGAGAATATCTTAAGGAGCAGATTGTAAATTGCGATATAGACAGAAGGGAGATCAAACCAGCGAGAAACATGCGCCCCGTGCTTCGAGACACCAGGCACGAAATGTACGATATTTTGTTAGATGCGTTAAAATCACGAAAAAGAGAAGGTGACGAAATATGACGACAAAAACTAGAAACGACTCTGCGATGGAGAAATTGAAAGGGGTAGTATCCGAACTCTATGAGGAATTAAAGGACGAGGAGATACCGTCAATGTCTTTGCCGATGAGAACGAAAACGAACATAGTGTTCAACGACGACTACAAGGTATGGAAATACGGAAAACACATGACGTCCCGCTCCGTAAAGACGCTGGATGGCGCATATATGATACTGAGAACCCTCCATACCATCGAATTTATCAGAAATATGATAGAGATAAAGAAATCATCAACACTTAGGGAGATGTATTATATCTCCGAAGGCTGGAACGATGCTAAATTCCATGAGCAGGGCGAGTCGGACAGATTGGTGGAAGATATGGAGATCGTCACGTCTTGTATGCGGGAAGACTTCAAACTTAGGCCGGAGGAGAACGGCGCATCCATTGTAGGCGACATAACAATCGAGGAGACAATAAGAACAGGCGGGAAAAGATCGATAAACTGCAGCGATGATGTTGGCGATGCAGGTTATACCATTCCGTATAACGTGGAGAAGGAAAAAATCAGATTTAAGGATTGGAACGCAAAATTTGTCATCGCGATAGAGTGCGGAGGCATGTTCGACAGGCTCTTAGAGAATGGTTTTGATGAAAAGGAGAAGGCAATACTTGTCCATTTGAAGGGACAACCCGCCAGATGCACGCGGCGTTTGATAAAAAGAATCAACGAGGAGTGCAAATTACCAGTAGTTGTGTTTACTGATGGCGATCCCTGGTCATACCGAATATTCGCATCCGTCGCATACGGAGCGATTAAAACAGCCCATATCTCCGAATATCTTGCTACACCCAGCGCAGAATTCCTGGGAGTAACGCCTTCGGACATTGTAAATTACGAATTGCCGTCAGATAAATTATCGGACGAAGATATTAAAGCGCTTAATGAAGAGCTGACAGACCCGAGATTCGCGGATGAGAGGTGGAAGGGCGAAATGAACCTTCAGCTGCAGATAAACAAGAAAGCGGAGCAACAATCCCTGGCAAAGTACGGACTGGATTATGTGACTGATAAGTACCTGCCGGAAAAGCTTGCCGAGATGAGAATTATTTAAGTCGGTGGCCTCCCGATATTAACTACTAATTAATTTTTTGAAAGTGAAACCGTGACATTATCAGATGCCGTAAAGAAAGCGGAGCTCATACAAGCAGGCGAAATACACATACCACGAAACATAGTTCTGCCCTGGTTTCCAAGCAAATCCGTAAGCGGCCCCGATGCCGGCACGCCCTCGTTTGTATTTTCTTTTGGAAATACGCGCGTGAAACTCTGCGTCAACAGGAGAAAAGAATCGGAATTCAAACTTCGTGAAAAAAACGGCACTAAAAGTAATTTTCAAATTTACAAAAACAGCGATTTATATTTAGACAACGTCCGCATAGTGCCCATCCTGCTCCACGCACCCAACCAGGCATTCATAAACATAGGCGACGAGTGCGTGTATGACTGTAAATTCTGTGCGATTAATGATGTAGAAAAACACAGAAAAAAAAGCCATAATGACCGAGAACTGTCGAAATTGATATTGAAAGCATCGAAAGAGAGTTCTTTTGAATCCGCAGCGATAACAAGCGGAGTGTCTGCTGTGCCTGGGAAAACAATAGCTAGAATGGTAAGAATCATCCAGGAAGCGAGAGATGCCTTGGGCGGCGTACAAATCGGCGTCGAACCATACACTACAAGCACTACGGACATAGACAAACTAAAAGATGCAGGTGCAACGGAACTTAAGTTAAACATTCAAACTTACGATAAGAAAATATTCAAAAAGATTTGTCCACAATTGGATTTTGACGGCATATTAAACGCCATAAAATACGGAGTAAGCGTATTTGGCAGAAATAAGGTATGCTCGAATATAATAGTCGGACTCGGTGAAACAGACAAAAATGTTTTGGACGGTGTGGAACAACTCGCAAAGTTCGGTGCAGTGGCAACGATACGAAGCATAAGAATTAACGAACACAACAGAAGGAAAATTTCTAATGTTTTGGGATGCAGAGCCGCCAGCGTGCGCGGCGAGAGATTAGTGCGCCTCGCACTGGAACAAAAGAAAATATTAAAGAAATATCGTTTAACGACAAGTAAGTTCAAGACCATGTGCCATAAGTGCGGTTGCTGTGATATTGTGCCCGGATTGGACGTTTAGTCTATTTCCTCGGCATCACCTGGCCACCACTCCTATCTACTTTTACAGTAAACTCCTGTGCCCTCCAATTCCCTTCCGCATCATATACCTGAACCCGAACAACAAATACGTAATCATAGGGTGTGCCTCCGGTATACGTGTCCCCATCGTCCCTGCTCATCGAATTATAGTATACCCACGTTGCATTGGGTGCTGTTGCTTTTGATTTCAGGTCTTCTCTATAGTCGCCCCTGGTGTCATCATAATATTCGAAATCCCATTGGTACTTAGTGATGCCAATATTGTCTGTCGCCTCAACATTGAAGAAGGCAGTATCTCCTATGTAAAAGGTCCTGCCTTGAGGGAGAGCGACAAAACTATCCTTTACGTACAGGTAGAAATTGCCCCAAACCGCAGACCGTGTATTCGTGACGCTGAGTCTCATTATCTTCGGTGTCTCGGCATCACGTATATTTATCATGTGTGATATAGTATAAGAATTGCCGCACCTGTCTCTTACAGTAAGGCTTACTGTGAAAGTCCCATCGTTCACTATGTTCCACGCCGCGTCATTCCCGATTCTGGTGTATGTATGGCTAACTGTGTCTCCGAACTTGGCATACTTAATATTCGGGTTTTTGCTTGTTGCATACGGATCCCCAAAGTTCCAAGTATAGTTGAGTTGGTCCGTCGTATCAACGTTGTCGGATGCGGTGCCTATCTTGAAACTCACTATCCCATCACTTTTGAAATTTCGACTATATATATCCGCATCATTGTCTAAGTCCCTATCTAGGTCTATGTAGTTCCTAAGTGTAGCCGGATCCACAAAATTCGAGTTATAATCTTTGACTGTGTTGTTGTTTTCATGGTAATCTACGTAAACTGCGCCGGGGCCATCTTCATTCAAATCGCCGTCATGGTCCCAATCAGAGTCGTTCACATGATTTTCTTCATACATAGGTTGCGATGCTGTAGGTTGCGGCGCCGTAAAATCAGCGTACGGCTTGGTTATGTCCCGTATAAATATCTCACTCGAAACCGTAGCAAAGTTGCCCTCTTCATCTTCTGCATACAGTGTTATGACATAACCGGGGCCGTCTAACTTGCCATTGTTATTAGTATCGTTAGCGGGCGTGAGGTAGTCGTTATACATGTCAAACCTGTCATTTCCATTGGAATCGGTAAAATAGTCCCCATTCAGTCTAGCGTTACTGCTAATGTCCACCCCATTGATGTTCCAGAAGGCATCGCCGGCAAGGTATTGAGGCGGCCGCCTGTCGTAAAAAGGTACTCCGCCTACAAATACTACACCTATGACTTCACCTATGCCGTCATACCTGCCGTTCTTATTTACGTCCGTATACGGTTTTGGGTCTTTTGTTGTATCTGCCGGTGTTGGATTTTCATTCAAGTTATCTAGATTTTTATCTTCATATGGTTTTACATACCAGTTTTGAGCGACCTGATCTTTTAACGAATCCATCATAAAATTTTCAGCATCCCGAGATATGGTTTGGGTTGATTGAGCGTGTATCACATCGCCGTCCAATTTATGCGGAGTATTGGAAGCTCCGGCGAATAGTAGGTCTTCGGTGAATGCTTGATCCGATCCGATATACTTTTCCCCACTTCCAACATCTACGTAAGGCTCGCCTAAATCCCATTTATCATTGACAATAATGCGGTCTTTGTAAGGGTCGCCTATGTCGTATTCTCCGTTCAATGCCCCATTCACATCAGTATACGGCTCCCCCGCGTCATATTTGCCATTATTGTTTGCATCAACGTACGGTTCACCCGGATTCCACACACCGTCTCCGGAATTCCATATACCATCGCCATTAAGGTCAGTAAATAAGTAACCGGCTCCTGGGCCAGGGTCGAATGTGTGATTTATCCAAAAAAAGTCATTATACGGCTCACCGAGATCAAAAACCCCATTTCCATTTACATCAGTGTAAGGTTCTCCATAGTATCCCCGCGCTCCAACTGGGCCAGATATGTAGTTGTGCAGATGTTCCGCATCGTCGAACTTTCCATCCTTGTCCCTGTCCGTGTACGGCTCACCATAGTAGTCATAGTATCCGTTGTTGTTTATATCCATAAACGGCTCGCCGTCCCATCTGCCGTTTCCGTTGGTATCTGTATAAAGTTCATGGTCGCATATCCTATTTCCATTGATATCGTTATAGGGTTCCCCGGTCCACATACCATCGCCGTTTAAATCAAATGCAGGAACAAACAGGTCTCCACTGGCAATGGTATACATCCCATCACCGTCTGAATCCCCGAAAAATTCATTGGTTAGGCGCAATCCATCACCATTTAAATCATCAAAAGGTTCGCCTAGTTGGTATCCAAGAATACCATTTGTCTCTATGTACGGCTCATCAAAATCACAGATGCCGTTTCCATTGATGTCTGTGAAGTTCTCATAATCAAATCGCCCGTTACCGTTTGTATCCTCATAAGGTTCTCCACCAATTACCCAATTATTGTTGTTTGCAACATCGTTATCTGTAAGGACTCCCCACGTAACTCCCCCGTCTGCCGATGCTTCCCAATCATAATGCTGGTGCTGTATATTATACCCAGTTATTCTACTCATGCGCCCATCAGCAAGTTCCCTATCTTGGAAATACCCATCACCACTAACATCTATGAATGGCTCGCCACCCCATACCCCATTTCCAACATCCACAAACGGCTCACCAGGGTCCCATTTGCCGTTGCTGTTCAAATCCGTAAAATTCTCTCCCCAGTCCCATCTGCCGTTCTTGTTCACATCCACGTAGGGTTCACCTTCATCGTATGTGCCGTTACCGTCCGTTACTGTGCCATCCAGAGCTCTGTGTAGGGCGCTAAGTTCCCCGCGACCATCCAATGTTACTCGGCAATCTGTAAACGGCTCTGACGGGTCGTATTTACCGTTTCCCCAATCTGTAAAAGGCTCGCATGGTTCAGGAGCATCGTAAATATGGTCATTATCTGAGTCGTGCCAGGGCTCGCCGGCATCATATTTGCCGTTCTTGTTTACATCGTAATACGGTTCGCCCGGGTCGTACTTTCCGTTTTCATTAGTATCTGTGTAATCCCACTTTCCGCTTCTGTTCATATCCACAAACGGTTCGGGGTCCCATCTGCCGTTGCTATTAATATCGATAAACGGTTCGCTGTCCAATAGTCCATTACCATTAACGTCGAGGAAAATATCACCATCCAATTGCCCGTTATTATTCATATCATATTTTTCAGTGACGTCATTAGGCTCTGTGAAGGCGTGCGTTACGCGAACTGAATCTTTGGAAAGAGGAGTATCCCAAACGCCATCGCCGTTAAAGTCCCATGCGTATTTCAATATCCCTGCATTGTCCGTGAATGCAGTGGTAGCGTCGAATGTTAGTGGCGTATCTTCGTCTGCCTCATTTTTGGAGTTAACGCCATCTACTAAGAATGCGTTTTCTACAGGGGGAACGAAGTGGTCGGTCGGGATGACTTGTTTCGGTGTATGCGCAGAACTCCAAGAAAGCTTTGCAATAGCATGATGTACCGCTTTATCTACACCATGCCTGTAAAATTCATATTTTATATTGTGCCATCCCTCCGCCAGAGAGATCATTCCACTGTATTCTGCCTTCGGTTTTTGTGTCCACGCATCGACCACTACTATGTTGTCTATCCACAACCTAGATTGGTCGTCCCGCGTATCGTCTTTGGTCACGTAAAATGTATAATCCTCTTTGTAATCTGCCCTCACCATTCCTCGCCATATGACAGAGAACGTATCCCTACCCTGTGCAACTAAGCTCCACGGTGCTAAAGACGAATCAAAATTTATGGCAGAATCCATTCTAAGCCCGACCAAATTCTTAAACCCTGAGAACGTGGCCTGATCATCATAATATTCCCCCCCCAGGCCGTGCACCGTTGTATCTAATTGTTTTGCCAATCGCGGCGCGTTCTGGTTTCTAACCCAAACCGTTAGATTATCAACGCCTGTATTTTCGTCGGAGTCTTTACACAATAAGGTTACCGTATATGGGGTGCTATAACCAGAGTCGTCCTCCATTCCTACAATAATATATCCCGAAGTCAGGGCACATATCGTTGTTATTTTGTTATACCTCAATCCATTCATGGTATCTGTGGTTGTTAGCACTGGAGTAAGAAGTCCGTTGGTTGTATCGACAAATCTATTGATCCCGCAGTTGGTTCCTATATAAACAACATTATCTCCTACTGTGATACTTCTAACGTCATTGGACGTCAGTCCGTTTTTAATCGTAAGTGCCGGGGCAAAAGCGCCTGAAGTTCCAAGGGAAGCATTGAAGATGCTAACACCAGCATCGGTGCCAATGTATAGCGCTGTATTTTTTACAGCAAGAGTTTTTACATTGTTGGAAGCGAGCCCGTTGTAGATGTTCAAGTTTTGGGCGTACTCTATACGAATCGATTTTCCAACGGAGGTGTTAAATCTGCTTATTCCATTATCAGTTCCGAAAAATACGACATCGCCGATAGCATTTATTGTTTTAACAACATTGGATGCTAGCCCGTTCTCAGTCGTAATATTGCCAATGACGACTTTATCCATTATGTTGTATAGCGTAACGCCCTTGTCAGTTCCGATATAAAGGGTGCTGCTTTTTACAAAAAGCGAATATACGTAATCCGATAGCAATCCGCTGGACTCCGTTAATGCAGATGTATTATATATGTTCGAGCTGGTGTTGAAAATATTTACACCCTTGTCTGTCCCGACATAAAGAAGATCGCCGCCGTCCCCGCACATAGTGGTTATAAAATCAGATGCTGTATCGTTTTCACACTGCAATGGCAGCATAAAACTTTGCAACCTTATATCGTACCTGCTGACCCCCTTTTCAGTTCCGATGTAGGTTATGCCATTGAAGTATGTGATGTTTTTTATGAAATTAGATACCAGCTTACTGCTATCGTTTTTTGTAATTGAATACCTGAATCTCTGGTTCACGTCATCGAATATGCTTATGCCACCGCCGTTCGAATTTGGCTTAGAGAAAGTATGTTCCGATTCGAAGCCATACGCATAATTTCTATTCGTGTGATTTGAATACGGGTCGTTAAAAGTCCAAGAGTAATTGACGATGTTGTCGTTGTATGACTTCCAATCGAGTGGTTTATACCATTCAAAAAAATCCTTTGAGTTGTCACCGGAAAAAGTTCCATTAAATTTGACCTCCTCGCCCTCTGCAACAATAACTGACTGCCCGGCAACAGCATTAGGATGCGAGTTAACGATTGTAGAAAATGCGATCACTCCGCTCTTTCCGATAAGAGCGATTTTACTTCCATTACTGGCTGTTACATTTGCGATTGTGATCTTTATATATTGGCTCGGAAAGACCTTATCCGCAACGACCCAGCTCATAGATTTATTGACCATGATGGACGTAATGTTTTTGGTTACGATCACACCGTCTAACTCCACATCCAGTTCAGACAGGTTCAAAAAGATGTCGCCGTTGTTCGCTCCTATTATTACGATCGTATTATTTGTTATGCTGGCACGTTGTATGGATAAACCCACGTCACGGTAATTATCCATAATCTCTTTTCTAGTGCTGTTCGCATCAAGCCTGTTTTCTAGGGCATGCAATGTCGACTCCTGTACCACTGTCGTAACAATGAGTAAACCCGCCAATACTATGGCCATTGCCGCGCTAGTGCTTAGCCCCATTATCCGCCTCGTGAAGTTCGATGTATCAGGCGAAGATAGTAGTGATGACAATTATAAATATTTGCAATTTTTAATCCAGGTACCAGGCAACCTATCGAGAATTATAGGAAAGTTTTTATTACCTCTCCTACATACGCGTTTATAAGCCATATCTAAAATGGCTCAATATCGCTTATAGGTAGTGGTAACGTATGGGTAAGGTTATTTCTATAGCAAACCAAAAAGGAGGGGTTGGAAAGAGCACAACTGCCATAAATCTTTCTGCGAGCATTGCATCCAAAGGTAAAAAAACACTCCTGGTAGATATCGACCCCCAGGGCAACAGTACTGGAGGCGTCGGAATAGATAAAAACAAACTGGAAACGTGCATTTATCATGCTTTGATGGGGGAAAAACCGCTCAAAGACATCATTCTTCACACCGATTTTAAGAATCTTGATTTAGCTCCAGCAAACATCCATCTAACCCGGGCAGAAATCGAGCTGGGGCGCTTAAATGGGAGCGAGAAAGCTTTGAGAGAATCTGTAAAAGACGTTGTTTCAAAATATGACTATATATTCATAGATTCCCCGCCATCGTTTGGGTTATTGACATTGAACAGTTTGGTAGCGGCGAAATCGGTCATAATACCTACGCAGTGCGAATACTACGCGCTCGAGGGCTTAACACAGGCGTTAGAGATTATAAAATTTGTTCAGAATAAACTTAATCCGCCCCTCGAAATAGAGGGAATATTACTCACTATGCAGGACGTAAGAACTAACTTATCCGAACAAGTTGTCCAAGAGGTAAGGTCATATTTCAAGGATAAGGTATATAAAACCATGATTCCAAGAAACGTGAGGCTGAGTGAGGCTCCAGGTTTTGGCAAACCGATCATATACTATGCACCGGACTCTACAGGTGCTCATGCATATGACGCCCTCGCAAAAGAGGTGATAGGGGATGGTTAGTAAAAAATCAAAAAAAATAAAGCCAGGGAAAAAGAAAGGGCTTGGAAAGAGCTTGAATGAATTAATAAAATCTCAAAACAAAAATAGATTTCTAAAAATTAATTTGGGAAGTAAGCGTTATGGTGAAACCATAAAATGCGGGAAATGTAAATCGACTGTGCCTCTTAATTCAAAATCTTGCCCGACGTGTAAAGCCGAGTTTCACTATGAGGACAAGGCAGAGTGTGGAAAGTGTAAAGCAATTGTACTAGCCTCATCCACTAAATGCCGAAAATGCGGCGCTTTGTTTCAATAAAAATTATCCTACGTATCAATCTTGATTTGATTGTAGAAAAAAACACGGGTTGATCCAAAAATGATTTGTGCTGGATGTGGTAAGGTCATAAAAGGTTCTGAAGAATATTGCAGTGAGTGTGCGGTACTATTGGGGCAGAGCACTAGCCAAAAACCGGAAACGCAGGCAGCACCCCAGCAACCTGCGGAAAAGAGAGAGCCCGAAGGCGCACAATTTTTAGAAAAACCAGTGGTTAAAACAGAGCACGAACGACATATGCATGCAGAAGTGCCCAGGACAGTCGAACAAAAAGAGGAAGCGATCAAATCTCATCTGGCAGCACCGGAAACACAGATAGTAGAGCCGTCGGCGCACTTGGAGGCTAAAAAACAAACATCGGCAGAAGAAGTCCAAGAAGCTAAGCCTCCGGCCCATATAGCGAGTGCCGATAGTCAAATCGCAGAACGAAAAGTGGAGGTGTCACACCCTCCCGCTGTTTCTCACTCTGAAACCAGAGGAGTTCAAGAAGTGCAGCAACCGCTACACAGAACGCCCCCCGCGGCAGAGACAACGGATAGAACTATTCCAAGAACAGATATTGAAAGGCAGAGGATGCCGCTAAAAGGATTTCGAGAGCCCGAAGTTCTATATTCGCCGTTAGATACCACGATGGAAGAGAAGGCAAAAAGAGACGAAGAATTTCAAGATGAGATTCGAATGCTGCGCGAAGAGCTGGAAAGATTAAAATCCGGTACACCACAGCCACAACCCCAAGTACAGCGTCCCCAGATAAAATCACAATTCCAACCACAGATAAAGAAGGAAACCCCGCTGTCCCGAGAAACGCCCTCGCGTGAACCAATAACTACAGAGTCACGCACCCCGACCGTGGAAAGCAAAATACCAAGCCCGCAACCCATGCAACCACGACAACCGCAATCCCAAGTGCAGCGTCCCCAGATAAAATCACAATTCCAACCGCAACCTCAACCGCAGATACGGAAGGAAATTCAACAGACACAACAACCAAATGAGGTGCCTGTAGAGGTAGACATCTCCGCAGAGCAGGAAAAAGTGGAGATGTTCCATTTTCCCGGGGATACCGATCCTTTTACAGAAACGGAAGTCGTTCGAAAGCCAACAGTGACCGAACCTGTCGAGGAGCCCGAACCCGAGGAACTCGATTCGATACTGGAGAGGAAAAGCCCGCAGAAAGTAGATTCTTTGGATGTTGTGGACAAAGAGACGGAAAAACAACAATTTGGAAGACGTGAGCATATCACTACATCGCCGCACGCATCATCTGTGAGAAGCAAGATGCCAACTCCGCAGCCAACGCCTGCACCGCTGCAACCAAAGGCAACAACGCCCACACCGTCATCGAAAAAAGAATTGGAATTTGAACCGGAAATAGAAGTGAAACGTCCACGCGACGAGGCAAAACCTGTGGGACCGCGGCCAAAACCAGAGACAAAATCACCATCCGCTGCCGAAATGAAGTTTACAGGTTCGTATAAAGCGCTCGACACGAGCCGCGAAAAGCTTGAGATGAAGGAAGAAACTCTTTATCTGTGCCCCCACTGCAAGGGAGAATTTAGAATAGATACCTCCAACGAAAAGAAGAAAATAGCGGAGATAGGATCGATGAAGGAGCCGGAAAAAGAGACCGAAGAAGCCGCGGAAAAGATTGTTATTTGTCCGCATTGCAGGAAGGAGATTGTTTTCGGGCCTACCGAAGAGTCGCTATTTTAAAAAAGTTGAAAGCGTATACGGGCATACTTTTCATTAATCGCTTATTTATCATTCATAATTCCACAGCACATTTCCACTTTTTTGACAGAATAACCATTTTCCAAAGCTCTTTCGATCGTTCTTTTCGATGGCAGCACTATTCCGTTTACGCCTATTTCGAGTGCGGAAAATTCCGCTTCGGGATTCTTCCTCGACCGCATGCACCCCAATACCAAGTGTGTATCTGGAAACATCCCTCTGGCAATAGAAAGTATGCGGGTTACGTCCTTCGTCAAAGGTTCTTTTGTTTTTTTAATATTTCTACTGATACAAGAATTTATGATTAAAACGGGCGGGTTAATTTTTTTTATATTATTCAATGCTTCGAACTCCCCCCGAATTTCTCCATTATGTAATCCGATACAGATGTGCGGTGCTATTGTTGGGATGCTAGAGTCTGCCAAATGCAGTAAAGTTTCAAAGTAATCTTCCTTTGTTTTTTTCAGGCCGTAGATTTCACGAATCGTGTCCGTATCGCCGACTACATCGACAGAGACTGCGTCGATATTCGTATCGGAAAGTGCATTTGCATCTGCCTCGTCAACTAAACCAGTATGAACATTAATCAAAAGATTCGTTTCTTTCTTTATTTTTTTCAATGTTTTATAGAAATTTTCAAGGGGAACCTTGCCGTTAGAATCGCATCCCCCGCTGATAAGAATTCCATTGGCGCCGTCTCTTTCGAGTTTTAAACAAACATCTAAAAGTTTTTCAGGCGTTTCCGCAGGGATCATGTGCTTGAGGTAGTGGTGTTCACAATGTTTGCAATTCAGGGCGCACTTTTTGCCAGTAACTGATATCGAGGGGAATTTTTTTCCGGAATAATAACAGCATAATGTTTTTGGCATCATGTTATCTAACCCACTCCCATTCAACTTTGTCTTCATACTCCATAGGTAAAACTCCGTATGCGTTTATTTTCTTTATTTTGTAACCCCTTTGTGTGATGTAATCAACAGTCGCCGAAGACGGCAATTCTATCCCCGTGATCCCGTTATCCACCGCACATTTTTCGATGCCGTATCTTATTTTACCATTTTTACTGTTTCGTGCAGAACTCCTTGGCCTCATTGCACCCAACACTATCGGAGTTTTTGGAAACAACTCTTTCGCTCTTTTGACGACTTTGCCGGCATCACTTCCAGAGGGCGCCGAAATATTTTCTAATTCTGTGCTTTTTGTAGGTATAAAAACTATGATAATTATTGCTGATGGATGTATATTTTCATGTATTAGTTCCAATGCCCTAAACTCGCCATTTAACTTACCATAATGAAGTCCGACTGCTATATGCGGAGCTATGTGCTTTATTCCTGCGGCTTCAAGATTTACAAGCGTGTCTACGTAATCCTGCACCTTAGCGTTTAGGCCGAATATTTCCTGAATCGAATCGTCTGAACCGACAACCTCGAGAGATGCTATATCTACTCCTGCATCCACAATCTTGGCTGCTAACTTTTTATCCACGAATCCAGTATGGAGTTTTATAATAAATCCAGTCTCTTTTTTAACAAATTTGATGGTGGGAAGAAACTTTTGAAGATTGAGCAATCCGCCCTTCTTATCACAACCTCCGCTTATGAGTATCCCGTTCGCTCCCTTGTTTTTTAACTCGAGACACGCCTCTAAAAATTTTTCCGGCGTGTTTGCGGAAATCATGGGAGTCAGATATTTTTTGTTGCAGTGCAGACAGTTAAGCGCACACCTAGTGCCGCTTATGGAGATAGAAGGAAAGCTTGGCCAGACATAGTACGTTCGCATAATCTTCGTGCCCATAGGACTACAACCTCTATCGTTCATTACCACATTTCATTAATAAAGTGACAAAATCATCAATTTTCGCGCCGATTATCCGGATGCCGTTGTTATGGAATTTAGTTATCTTCTCCATCAGTATCCTTTTATCTAGTTCTGTGCCCCTAATAATGTTCTCCATTTCCACGATACTTTCTTCAGGATGCATGAAAAAATCCCCGGTTATCCTTACATTGACTATGGTGTTGCCGTCGAGTTCAAGGGTGCATCTAAGCAGTTTTCCGTCTTTAACTTTGTGTTCTGCTCTACGCTCGATTATAGCCATGAAATTACCACTGTTTACCTTTTAATCTAACGGCGTACTTTAACGACGCAGTAATAAAATAAATAGATAAAATAAAGATTTTTATCCCATACGAGAGGTTTCTGCATACTGACGGCGTTCCCGCGTTATTAAGTAGTGCTCTAATCCTTCAAGATGCTTTTTGTACCGCAACTCGGGCATATGATGCCGATTGGCCGCTGTGCAGACGTCACCTTTACGGGGCTGTTGCATTTCGAGCATTTTACGAGTTTCGGCTCTTGGGTTTTCACGTCTTCCATTTTCTCCTCTTTCTTCAGTTCCATGTCCCTTACTGCCGGTGCAGCTGGTTTGGTCTTTGTCCCCTTATCTTCCATCATCCATTTGCCGAATATGCCCTCTATCTTTCTTCTAGTTTCGGCATCTACGCTGCCTGTCTTCGAGAGCAGGGATTGCAGCGTAGCAAATTCCTCCGGTGTTATTACGCCGTCTTCCAGGATGTCTTTAATGGTCTTTTCTATCTCTTTGGGCACCTCTTTAAATTTCGAGGAAAGCGTTTGAGTCCTCACCTTCTTCAGATGTTCATCTATTCTCTTCTCTAATAGCATATAATTCGGTGTATCAAGCGCACCGTTCTTTATTCCCTCTATCAATTCTTCTTTCAGGACGATCAACCCGCTTTCACACTTTTCAAGAGAGTTTTTATTAGCATTATACACGTCATCGATTTTCTTCATATAGTTTCCAACCGGAGAAACTTCTTTGGCTGTCCATCCGCCGAACAACTTTTCTATTTTGTTCTTTGTTGCCTCGTCCATGTCTTTCGTTCTGGCTAGCAAGGCATGTAGTGTAGAAAACTCATCTTTTGTAATGACGCCGTCATCCATTATGTTCTTCATCGTTGCGGCAACATCTTTAGAAACGCCCTTAAATTTAGTCGATACCAAGTAGTTCCTCGCCTCTTTTAGACCAGTATCTATCTTGTTCTCCAGTGTGAGATAGTCATGGGGCTCTACAACACCATTCTTTAGGTCGTCCGAAAGTTGTTTTTTCATCAGGAGCATCTGCGATTCGGCTTTTTCCGGCTCGGTTTTTATCGCCTGCGAGATATCATTGATCCGTACCAGGTATGTGGAGAGCGCGGACGTGTCTTTTTTAGACCAGTCTCCAACTCTTGAAATCAGTCTTTCTTTTGTTTTTTCGTCTATATCCTTGCTCTTTGCCAATGTTTCCTTTAACTTGGATACTTCATCTTTTGTCACAACACCGTCGTCCAATATGTCCTTGATAGTAGACGACACATCCATCGGCATCCCTCTGAACTCATCCTGGATTGTCGATGTCCTTATCCTCTTTAGATAATCGTCTATCTTTCGTTCAAGGATATTGAACTCGTGTTCGTCTATTTGTCTCATGATGTTTTCCTGGATAACCTTATCGCGAATGTCCCCGAGCAAATCCTCGCATCTCCGCGGGTCGTTCTTATTTTTTGAATAAATCTCCTCTACGCTGGTGATGTAGGTAGACAATCTTGCTATCTTTTTTCTTTTTCGGAAGGTTGTATAAACACTCCCAGCGCCCATGCCCACCATAGTTACTCCTAATGCGACATAGTTTGAGTACTGGTCCCAAAAGGTTGGCGGTTTAGCAGTATGGCTGATTGCCAGTGCCCATTTCTTGCTTATAGTTGAGATGCTATCACTTACAACAACCGACAGTACGTGCGAGCCTTCGCCCATATCGTCGCTCGGCGTAAATGAAAAATTAGAGTCTTTAGTTTCGGCAACTAGTATATCGTCTACATACCATTTGTAAGTCGTAGTGTTTTTATCAAAATATTCTGGTACGTCTACAGTGAATGTTTTTGTCATGCCCGTAGAAATCTGCGGCGGTGCTTCTTGCGTGTGGCTAATCGTCACTGTCCATTTTTTACTAGTGGTGTTAGCGCCGTCACTCACCATTACCATCAATTCATGTGAACCTTCGGGTGTATCGTCTGTCGGTTTGAATGTAAGGTTATAAGTATTTGCGCGAGGTATTTCTTTGTTATCTATATACCACTGGTATACGAGTTTGTCCATATCATAATAATCCGCTGCTATAATACTGAAGACCTTGGATGAACCTGTATATATTTGGGGCGGGATTTCTCCAGTAGGGGGGTTTACATCCAATATTACCGGGGGTGCGTTAACATTCTCTACGCCGATACTCCAGTTATACGACGCACTCAGGCCGCCTGTATCTGCGATTACAACTACTACTTTGTGCGGTGAGCCTATGGAGCCATTGTAATCCGGATGATATGTAAAGCTCCCACCTATGGCACTTGCCCGCGCATCATCTACGTACCAGCTGTAACTCAAGGAGTCTGCTCCTTCTGTTACGTCGTTATCTAGCACTGATGTCGAGAACATCAGATCTGTCCCTTCCTTCATGGAGACATTTTGTATTGAAGATGGGATGGTATTAGTTACTATCGGCGAGCTGTCTTTGACTGTAATCACTTGTGAGGTGGTAGGCTCTCCGGATTCTGTGCTGTCGTGGGGGGTTATAGTAAGTTTAATAGGATCTCCTTTCTTGAAAGTCGAGTCGGAAAGTACATTGGTGTCTGCGGTCAAAATTTCAGAGGTGCCGACGAACCATCTATAGATATAATTCGGAGTGTCTCCATCATCGTCACTCCAATTTTGTGGTATCGCGGTAATGCTCGTATTGGTATAAACTTCGGCAGGAGTTAGCAATATATTTTTAATTGATGGTTTAGAATTCGAAATTATTATCGATGCCTTTTTACCTGTGCCCACAGACTCTCCGTCAAAAGGTGTGACTAATATATCTATGCGATCTTTTGCTTTAACCTGATAGTTCCTGCAATCTAAGTATTCGGAAGTCGCATTTAAAACGGCAACGTCGTTTTTATACCACTGATAAAGATATGTGGCAGGATCACCGTCCTTATCATACCAGCCTTTTATGGAAACACTCAGATTGGTTGATACGTAAGCAATTGTCGGTGATATTACAGGCAGCTCCGTAAGTTCCGGAAGGGTATTCATTATTACAAATGTTTGATTTATGGGAGTTCCGAGTTTTTGGCCGTTCTTTGGCGTTATCTGTATTGTTATGTTATCTCCTTTTTTGAAATTCGCTGTATTCAATGTGTCCGATATTGCATTTTGGATAAGTGTTCCGTTGTTATACCATTGATAACTATATTCTTCGGAGTCCCCATCTATGTCTGTCCAGCCTCTCGGCGCTGCCCTCAATATTGCGCCTACGCCCGCAGAAGTAGCTGAAATATCAATGGATTGAATGCTTGGTACAGAGTTGTTTACCCTGATAGAAGATATGATTGGGGTACCGTCCTCCTCACCATCATAAGGTGTTATTTTTACCCGTACTAGGTTGCCTTTAGATGCATGTAAACTCACATCTAGCTGGTCCGTATTCTCTTCGAGTATTTCCTCGTTGTCTTTATACCATGTGTACTTATACTGAGATACATCTCCATCCGCGTCGAGCCAGCCATTGGGTGTAGCGGTAAGCGTTGTATTTATAGAGGCTACCGGAGGAGTTATTGTAATATTGCTTATCTCTGGTTTGCTATTCGTGATATTTTTAACTGATGATGCGGCGGTAGTACCGTTTACGAAACCGTCGAACGGTGTTACCTTCACATATATCCTATCATGTTTTACAAAATTTGTAAGGTTCAAGACATCGCTTGTATTGCACGATGATACTGCAAATAATACCGCATCGTTTTTGTACCACTCATAAGTGAAAGAAAGTGCGTCGCCGTCTGCGTCTATGGGGTTTATTGTCGCAGTGATGTTCGTTGTTTTATACGCAGTCGTAGGGTTCAAAGTGATTAATTCGATTACTGGCGGTTTATTCACTATACTTCGTATAGATGAAAGAATTAATGCACCAGTATCTGTCCCGTCATAGGGGGTTATCTCCACCGTGATATTGTCGTCCCGCACGAATTGCGCCCCCGGTAGAGTTCTGTTTGTTTGTCCCACTATTTCTGTACTGTTTTTGAACCATCGGTATGTGTACCCTTCAGTATCTCCGTCCAGGTCTGCCCAACCGGAAGCCGTTGCATTTAGTTCAGAATCCGTGTATGCCACATCTGGAAGGATAGTTACCGAAGCGGCGCTTGGTTTCGAGTTGCTGATCTTCAGAGCTTCCGAAACTATTGCAGTTCCGTATTCCAAACCATCAAACGGTGTTACTTCTGCAGTAACTAGGTCGTCCTTTCGTAGGTTATAGTATGTGCAGTTGAGAGTAGCCGCTGTTGCTCCGAGCGATACCCCGCCCTTATACCATTTATATCTGTATGATGAAGGGTCTCCATCTGAGTCTGACCAACCAGTAATATTCACGGAGAGGGTGCTGTTCCTGTACGCAGGGTCAGGAGTAATTGATACACTACTTATTGTCGGTTTACTGTTTCCTATGAAGACTGCACTCGATTTTTTGGCGGTCCCATTTTCAGAGCCGTCGTATGGTGTAATTTCAACGTTTATCTTGTCTCCCTTAGAGAAATCTCCGTGTTTTAGTGTGGAGTTTGTTTGCCCTGTTATTACTGTGTCATTTCTGTACCATTTGTAATAGTAGAACTCAGTGTCGCTATCATCATCCGCCCAAGTGGACGGAGTCGCGGTCAAATCTGTGCTCGTAAATGCCGTAGATGGCGTAATGGATACGCTGCTCACGCTCGGTTTGCTGTTCGAGATAACTATCGAAACATTAAAAGGAGTTCCAGAATCCGCACCATCCGTTGGAGTTATCTTAACTGTTATGTTATCATTTTTAGTGAAATAACTTTTGCTTAGGATGGATGAAGTGGCACCGCTTATCGCCGTTCCATTTTTATACCACTGATATGTCGCCAGTACTGTATCTCCGTCTAGATCGCTGAAGCTAGATACCCCTGCTGCAAGGTCGTTCGATTTGAACGCAGGGTCTGGTGATATAAATGCGGTGTTTATAGCGGGGGGGCTATTTTTAACGAGGATCGGGTTCGATGTGACCTGTGTTCCATACTCTGAACCATCGTAGGGAGTTACCTTAACAGTTATCGAGTCGCCTTTTGTGAAGTATTCCCCATCGAGTGTGTTTTCAGTGCTAATGACCGCTGCTCCTTTTAGCCACTGATACCTATAATCAACGGCGTCACCGTCCAAATCGCTCCAGCCAGTAATGTTTATCGATAACGTCGTGGTAGTGTAAACAAGGCTAGGCGTGATAGACACACCGGTAATAGACGGTACGGAATTTGTGATTGTTGTGTTGGAAGAAATAACAGCAGTCCCGTTGTCTTCGCCGTCGAACGGCGTAACATCTACATATACTGTTGATCCCCTGTTGAAAAATGTATTCGGGAGGGTGCTGTTCGTTTGCCCGGTAATTAGAGTGCCATTCACATACCACTTATATGTGTAGCCCGCAACATCATTGTCGCTGTCTATCCAGCCGGATGGTATCGCAGTCAGTGTATCGTTTTTTCTTGCCGGTGTAGGTGAAATTGAAACAGCGCTTATGCTCGGTTTGCTGTTTGATATTGTAATATTTATGGAATAAACTGTTGTTCCGTTCGCTTCGCCGTCAAATGGAGTTATTCCCACGGAAATGTTATCCCGCTTATCGAAATATGCACCGGATAAAGTTGCATTCGTTTGGCTCGCTATCTCCGTGCCGTTCTTGAACCATTTATACGTATAACCAGCAGTGTCGCCGTCTATATCACTCCATCCCGAAGGTGTGGCTGTAAGGGTGCTGCCTGTGTATGCAGTTGTCGGTGAAATCGTTGCGTTTGTTATAGATGGCGGCGTATTCAATATTGTTACGTTTTTTTCCGTGCTGTTGCCATAGGAAAGCTCTTCGTCCTGAGGTGTAACTACACATCTCCAAACTTCCCCTTTAGACGTAATTGATGCGAGTACCGTATCACTGAGAGACGTGTTGGTAACTGTTGTTTCAGAATCCTGCAATACAAAATCGTTTCCAATCTTTTTGTACCAATTGAATATGTATGTAACCGTACCGCCATCTGGATCCGTGCTGGCGGTCGTAACTGTAACAGTAATATCGCTTGTGGTAGTTGGTGCAAGTGGAGCAATGCTTATTGCCGCATCTGTAGGTGCAAGATTGTCTATCATTACTTGATCGGTAGCAGTCCCAGTACTATTTGAGAAAGTATCATTAGCAGTGACCCGCGACTCCCATATTTCGGCAGATCCGAATGAACCGTTTATTCGACTTATTGTGTTTGTAGTAACCAATGTCAACGACGACTGAAATACTCCGTTCTTGTACCACTGAAATATATATGTTATTGGATCGCCATCAATGTCAGTGCTATCAGTTGTTATTGTAGAATTTAAATCATTCGAAACAGTAGGTGATTTTGGGGTTACACTTATAGTTGGTGTAGTTGGTGGGCTATTTTGAATCATTGTGTTGCCTGAGTTTTTCGAAGTGCCGTTTATTGTGCCGTCGTTCGGCATCACATTCACAGAAATGTTATCCCATCTTGCAATACCGGATGATAATGTTGCACTGGTAGCACCACTTATCGCTGTCCCATTTTTATACCATTGGTAGTAATATGATTGTGCATCATTATCCGCGTCGGACCATCCCGTAGGAACGGCAGTCAACGTCGAAGATGCATATGCGGAGGAGGGATTAATCGACACTGATGTAATGGACGGTGGTGTGTTTAGAATCTGAACTGTGTCTGATGCAGTACTGCTCTTAAAGGCTTCACTTTGGTCAGAAGCATACACTATACATTGCCAATATTCTCCCTTAGAGGTTTTACTATCTGATACAGTGTCTGATGTTCCAGCAGAGAAAGTAGTTTCGCTATCTTGCAATTCAAACGCTCCTCCAGTGTTCCGATACCATCTGTACTTGTACCATACTGCATCCCCGTCTACGTCTGTGCTGGGTGTGGTAATGGTCGCTACTAGATTATCTGCAGTATATGACGAGTCGGGCGTGACATTCACGGCTGGGGTTGTCGGAGGCGAATCTGATATTACAATCGACGGTGAGGAGCGAGGGGAACCATCGCTGATACCATCATACGGAGTTATTACTACATATACCGCTTGTCCTTTTGTAGTATAATTTGGTGGTAATGTGGAGGAGGTCTGTCCTTGAATTTCACTCCCTCCTGCGTACCACTTGTATTTGTAAGAAGCAGTATCCCCATCCGCATCAGCCCATCCATCCGGTATGGCGGTAAGTATCGTATTTCTATAGACATTAGTGGTTGGTGTAATCGAGGCGCTTGTTATACTCGCGTTGGTGTTTTGTATCGTTATGGTACTCGAGTTTATGGGAGTGCCAGAGCTTGCGCCATCACTTGGTGTAACTTCCGCTTTTATAGTATCGTTTCTTACAAACGCTTCGCTGCTGAGGCTGAGGGTGTTGCTGTCGGCACCATCTATCTCAACGTTGTTTTTGTACCATTTGTAGACATAGTTCGGCGGGGCACCGTCTGCATCATACCAGCCAAGCGGAGTGGCGGTCAGAACATTCGAAATTCTTGCGTAGTTGGGTGTTAAACTTACGCCAGTGATTCGCGGCGGGGCGTTAACGAGGTATATAGATATGCCGTTATAACAATAAGAATACTGAGTTACACCATCTAAATCATACGCGGCTTTACCATTAACATACGTGTTATAGCTCCCCACGTATCCAAGTGCAGAACCTACTATCGAGCAATAATAATCAACACCGTCTGCATAATTGTTATCGCTGGCGTCAACCTTTGACATTGTTCGTATCTCTTCTACAGATCCGTAATTCGGAGGTGGAAGGTTGTACCACCAATATGCAGTTACATTTATCGGAGCATCGTTATCTCTATCAATGTACTTAGTGGTAAAATTGAAAGTCGAATTGACATACCCTGTCGTCGAGGGTGTAACTGAAAGAGTATCCAAACTTGGCTGGCGATTAAAGCTGAGAGTAAATTTTTCAACATTACAAGAATACATTGTATTATAATTCTCTATATGTAAATCCCATTGCGTACTGACATTATATCCGCTAAGATATGATAGATAACCAACAGGAGTGGTTATATTGTCATACCAAGTGCTTAATCCATATTCGCTACCAGTACAGGAATGTAACGTCACATATGTACTACTGTAATACGGGTCTCTTCGTATTAATTCTACATATAGATCCTTTGATTGAACAGTATTGGCTGTGATTCTCACACCAACATTAACATCCGCAATATTGCCCCAATCCTCGGGTGGCACTACTATGCTTTTGTAAATGTAACTAGACGGTCCAAGCGAGGATATCGTATCGTTCACGTAAAGTTTGTCGGAATATGTAAACGAGAGTTCAAATTTTGTTATGTTGCCAGTTTTGCCGTCCCCATAGTTGTCTCCTACATACAGTCTCCAAGTTCCTCCAGCAGCTTTTCCATTTAATGTTTCAAGGGAGTAATACGGTATGGTTATGTTATCGTACCATGTATCTAGATTTACACCGCTGCCACTGTAACTTTGTTTTAGAATAATACTAGAACTACCGCCGGGGGGCATTAGGTTGACATAGACATAATACATGTTGGGATGGGTAATGCTAACATGAACATTTGCATCAGTAATGTAATGATTATCCGGTTGCGGTACTTGAATAATGGTGACGTTGCTGCTACTGTCCGGTATCTGTACTCTGCTGCTGTTCGAGTATGTTGCACTCGCAGACAGTACGGGCGCATCGTCCTGTGGCAATTCACTTGAATTCTTCCTGTCCTCACTATGCTTCGGTATGTTTAATACGTTCGCTAGAAGTGCAAAACAAACTAATATCGCAAATCCAGCCAGCAAAAATTTTTTTGGCGTTTTAAACGTTTCTACCATATAGTCACTTTCCTTTATGTCTCTTGAAATTTGTCTTGCCCGGATCTTTAACATAATCAAGTAACGTAATCGGGTATGCGGTTGCAGAAGATATATTTTTTATTGTTTCAATATTAATATGTGTATATATAAACTATTTGGTGCGAATTTTTACAATCTAGTTTTAATTTATATGCTGGTATAAACATTCAAAATCATATTTTGAGAACCATAATGTTTTAAATAGCTAAATACGAAAGCGATATTTCGAATTAAAAAATTGGTGAAATTTCAAATCACCCTGTTCTATAATGCCGAAAGAGAAATCTATGTTAAGATCGAAACTTGACGCGAAACAAAACTTTAGACATAAACAAAATCTTTATTTGTAGATAGTGTTTATTGTTTAGCAGTAGGTGATAAAATTGCAAGAAGAGAACAAGAATGTCGTTCTAGGGGAAAGAATGCTAAACGAGGGAGACTGCAAAGGTGCAATATCTAAATTCAATGCGGCAATAAAAGAGGTGCCGGAAAACCCGAGCGCGTATTTCGGAAAGGCGGAAGCATCAATCGGTATCCCGCACATTGCCGTCAACGACATCATCGCTCTCTATAGGAAAGCGATAGAACTCGATCCAAGCAATGCGTTTTACTATACGCGGCTTGGCGCATTCTGTCTGGATATCGGCCTTTTCAATGACGCAGAGGAAAATTATAATAAAGCAGCCCAACTCGACCCGGAGGGTGCAAAATATTATTATTCTGAGTTCGGCGTGGAGTATTATAATAATGCAACAAGCCAATTGGACGAAGAGGCGGACAATGCTAAAGTGGATGAGATACGAAAAAAAGCACTCACATATCTGCTAAAAACTCTCGACATGACGGAAGAGGATGTAATAAAGATGCTATCCAAGAAATAGGAGATTGATATGAAGATCGGTGTTTTAACCGGCGGGGGAGACTGTCCGGGACTTAATCCCGCCATACGTGCAGTAGTTACGCGCGCACTAGACTATAAATATGAAATAATAGGGATAAAGCAGGGTTGGAAGGGATTAGTAATCAACGATACCATGCCGTTGAAATTAGAGGACGTCGAGGAAATAATCTCAAAGGGTGGAACAATATTGGAAACCAGTAGAACAAATCCGTTGAAAAAGGAAGAGGAGAAAAAGAAACTTCTTGAGAATATACGAAAACTCGGCATAGATGTCCTGGTAGCAATCGGCGGTGATGATACTCTCAGTGTAGCGGGTAAACTTAACGAAATGGGCATAAAATGCATCGGAATACCGAAGACAATGGATAACGATATTCCGGAAACTGATTACACTTTCGGATATGATACCGCAGTCACTATAGCAGTCGATGCGATAGAGCGATTGAAGGATACCGCAAGATCGCATAGGCGGGTGTTTGTCTTCGAGGTAATGGGCAGGCACGCGGGCTGGGTCGCACTACAGTCGGCACTCGCAGGCGGGGCAGATTACGTGTTCATTCCAGAAGTGCCGCTCAATGTTGAAGATCTGTGCGTGCATCTCAAAAAATTGAGAGAAAGAGGAAAATACTATGCAATCGTAGTGATTTCGGAAGGCGTGGAAATACCCTTCCTGGATGAAGGCGGCAAGGCAAAGAAGGACGATTTCGGCCATGCCTTGTTAAAGGAGAAAGGTGTCGCAACCTGGCTGGCGAAAGAAATAGAAAAGCGAACCGGATTTGAGACAAGAACTGCAATCATAGGGCATATGCAAAGAGGAGGGCCGCCTACAACCTTCGATAGGGTATTAGCAACGAGAATGGGCATATATGCCGTAGACCTGATCAAGAATAAGGAATTCGGGAGAATGGCATCCATAAAAGGCGATAAGATGACATCAGTCCCATTGAATAGTATCGTGGGCAAGAACAAGATTGTTAGCGCGGAAGAGTACGAGATGGTAAAAACATTTTTCAAATAGTGCCACTCAGCTCGCCCATCAGTCATCATATTTCAGCAGATACTTTTTCGTCATCGTGGCTATAATGAAACGTATGCGAATAAATGAGCACTCTTAAAAAGTTTTTATCTCTTTTTTTAGAATTGCGTGCCCGTAAGTGTCTTTGTATCTACGACACCGCGTATGCTTCTTATTCTATTCACTATTATTTTGCCGAGTTTGTCGAAACTGTCTGCCTCGATCTTTGCGATGATATCATATTCCCCAAACAATGGATGGATCTCCACGATATCGGGGATTTTCGTTAATTCTTTATAGACCTCCCGTTCCTTTGTGGGAGCTGTGCTTATTAATACAAAACCTACTGCCATATAATCCTCGACTACGTTACATACATAACACATATTAAAGTTTTCCTTCTCTTTGCTCTATGTTTTAGAATAAAACTATCAAATCCTTACCATTCTTCTTTTTAACCAGAGTTTGATGCCACGATAATTTGTCCTTATCATTTTCTCGGCCGATGCAGACATTCCGTTTGGTACGGCTTCGTTATTTTTTATCTTGTCCAGCACGAAATCTATGTTGTAATTGTTCCCCTGGATTTCGATGTATGCCGATCCTATCTCTTCCTTGAAATGCGCATCGCTTCCCGCACTCTTTCCGAGTTTTAGTTTGTCTGCCAGCCATAATGCCCTTTTGTTGGATATGATGGAACTGCGCGCGTTATATGTCTCTATCGCATCAAATTCTGTGACTCTGACAATGCTAGAACCTAAACCAGAGAATGGCCTAAATGGATGTGGGCAGATTACAAAGCCGCCCAATTCTTTTATTTTGTCTACCGTTTTCTTGGGCGAAAGGCTAGGTTGGATTTTTTCCCTTACGTTCAACGCTATTAAGTGTCCATTTTCAGTTGATATCTCCATGCCTGGTATGAGTACAAAATTCTCGATGTTTTTTGCAATTTCAAGTCCCCTGAGCGCACCGGCGATTTCGTTATGATCTGTTATCGCTATGCCGTTTAAACCGCTTTTGACTGCAGTTTCTATCGCGTCCTCCACACTGACGCTGCAATCCTCAGAATAACACGTATGAACGTGCAAATCCAATTTCAAGGAAACACTCCTCAGGCTTTAGGTTGTGATTTAACCTCAAACCCACATTTACAATGTATGCTTTTTCCCGTATAAGATAGTTTACTGTTACATTTTGGGCATTTTGCTTTATCCATGAAAAAATTCAACCATACGCTGTGAATTTCTTTATTATCCTCCTTTTTTATCCTTTCAAGAATAGTTTTTAGTTCATCGGTAACTGCGAGGCTATCGAGGGCGGAATAATCGGGTTCCTCGATAGTTTTAGAAATACTCTCTGATTTTTCCATCTGCCGCTTTAATAGCGGCGCAATAGCCAATCCCGATACTAAACTTCCAAGGTGTACCAGATGTCCGACGCCGTCCTGGACGCCTGATGCAACGTATGCAGTTTCGGCAACCATAAACACAATAGCCGCAAGAACCACGGGCACTCTTTGCAGATATATGAATACTAAAAACATCGGGATTTCGTCTCTTGGATAAAGTGCGGCAAATATGCCCAGTATGCCGAATATCGCGCCCGATGCACCTATTCCTATAGTGTCTGGACTGCTTCCGAGTATCGGGTAATTTAATGCAAAAATGCTGCTGAAGATTGTGCCGCAAATTCCTGTAATTATATACGTCAACGCAAAATTCCGTGAACCTATCTTTTCCTCGAGCGGCGGGCCTATGAACATCAGTACGACCATGTTCATCAATATGTGCATGATGTCTCCGTGAATGAACATAGACGTGAAAATAGTGTATGGCGCCTCCCCAGTAACCAGGTACCTTGCCCTAAAACCCAGATCGAGATACACCGATCCATAGATGGTATAACTATCCGGCAAAAAAAGATAGACAAACTTTATGAAATAAACAATGAAATTCGTAACAATCAGCGCATAGGAGACAGGCCATTTTTTGAAATACACAAGCACGAGTATAGGCACGACCATCAATATCATGAGAACGTACGACGTGATGTAAATAAGTCACCGCCTCCTTTTGAGCTTGTCCCGGTATAACGATGCCGCAATCACTATGCAAATAGAAATAGCTAACGCTAAAATAGATGCGAATATAACTGTGCTGGACGTTGATGTTACTGGTCCTTCTGAGGTGTTGCACACATTAACAACAAAGCGTCCGAATTCTGTGATCGTGTCATCTGACGAACCATATATCCGGAGTTCTATTTTATCGCCTATAGAAACATTTGACGGCGCATTTATAATAATGCTTTTGATGACAGAACAATCGGCTCCCAGTATCACAACGGTCATGTTGGGAGTGGCAGACCAATTAAAAGGGATGCCCGTGACAGTTAAATTGATGGTTCTTTCTTTAGTGTCAGTATTCTTGATCTGTATGTGCACTTCAGTCTGCTTTCCGGGCGAGACAGCAATTTCTTTGTCTATCACTAAGATGTCAAAAAAGTTCTTCAGTGTGAGGTTCCAATCGTCCATAAAAACCCTGGTGAAATAATTCGCTACGTCATCATTTTCTATTATAACCCCGACCTCCCTGTTATCCATCACAGAACCGCGGTTCCAGTTTATGCTTGATACCAGCGTCTTTCTTCCGTCCACAACCATCCCTTTGGCGTGTATTTTACTCAACGTGTCGAGATATGCGAGATTCGCTCGCAGGTTTCCCATGTTGTTTGTTTCGGAAAAATTGTTAATATAATTAACGGTGTCGCTGTTGTCTTCTTCGTTATCATCATAGTTAGATACGTATTTGCTATCAAACAGCATTTTAACATCACAGCCTCTTTTTGCAGCGTCGAGTGTTCCCTGAAGATATGCATTTTCAAGAGTATTGGAATAATCGCTCCAATTTAACTTGCAGTATAATTGTTCTGCATATATTGTCTTGTTTGCCGATTTAACTAAGTCGATGATCGAACTGTTCAACAGTGACGAATCTGGCGATAGAACAACAGAGACATTAAATGTCCCGCTGTATGTCTCACTTTTGAATTTAGACGAGCTGCCCGAATAAGTTGAAAAAGTCGGGGAGAAGTATGCTGGCGGGGGGCCCCATTTCGGATCGCTTTGGTTAAACTCGCGAATATCCTTTTTTGTTATATTCCAATCGTCGAGAAAAACATCGGTGAGGTAATTTGTTATGTTTTTATCATCGATTACAACCCCCCACCCTCGATTGCCAAATCCGCCGTTTACTGGAAAGCTTGTGGATTTTAGATTCTCTGTTGTTATCAGGGATTTTTTAGAGTCGAATAAAATGTATTTGCTGTGGATATATCTATACCGGTCATACATCCCGCTTTTTTCATCAGTTATCATAAATCTAATCTCGGCTCCGGCATTATGCAGCTGGCTTAATAGGTATTTCTGGCTGTACGCCTCCCCGCATGCGTTTGCGTCATAACTTTCGAAATCCACATTCGCGATACTCCACCCAACCGGATTTCCCTCCAAAAGGATCTTTACATCAACTCCTCTTTTTGTTGCATTAATTAATCGTTCCGTAATCTCTTTGCTTGTTATTTCGTATATCTCGATATATATTGTCGCGGTCGCCGAATCTATTTCGTTGGCTAGTGCTTCAAAACTTGAATCTGGAGAGACGAATACGGTCAGATTGCCCGTGTATGTGAACGTTTGGTACGGGAAATTCGACTGCCTTATCTTGAAGATTCTTTTGCCTTCCCAATCTGTTGATGTGTTTGTATCAACATACATTGAATTCCATTCATCGATGTTTCTCCGAAGTATCGTACCGCTTGTAACTCCGTTTACTGATCGAAGTGTCCAGCCAGTGTCGCTGTATGTTGAATCTCCATACGCAACAACATCAATAATAGTTTCATTGGCGTCCTTTAATATTACCACGTCGCCGTCGTTGTTAAGCTGTATCGGCCTACCCGATACGTTCTTGATGCTCGGACTAGAGTCGAACATCTCAAAGTCAGGTAAAAACAAGTTCTCCTCATAGAACGCCGTGCCGTTTCTAGCGATGTAAAGAGAAACATTTTCAACAAGAAACGTGCCGTTCGGAATATAAACGACATTGACTAAATCTGTTATCTGCCAGTAGCTGATATCAATCGGATTTTGGAGCGGGTTGTATATCTTTATGTATTCATCAGGGTCGCCCACCAGATAGGTATCGTAGTAAACTTCTGTGATCATAGGATGGTTTATATAAGTATCAGATGCATTATTCCCGACGGCATTTGATAATATGATATTCGAATTTATACCATTCGAATGTATACCACTCGAATTACTATTTGGATAATTTTTAGTTTCTATAACATTAGTGTCCAGATGTACGTTTCCAAGAGAAAAGAGTAAAAGAACCAGTACTGGAACAACGGATACCGCCTTTCTTACAACCCTGCGGCAATTATGTCGAACCGAGTAAAGATTTTGATAAGTATTGTTTTTATGATTTCTTTCTTTTTTAAAATAGTTATAGAAAACCATACTTAAAATTACTCCCCTATTATTTTTACTAATACTCTTTTTGGTCTTCTGCCGTCAAACTCGCCGTAATATATCTGCTCCCAGGGGCCAAAATCTAGTTTTCCGTTCGTAATGGCAACGACAACCTCGCGTCCCATTATCTGGCGTTTAAGGTGGGCGTCGGCATTGTCCTCTCCTGTCCTGTTGTGAAGATATTTGTCTGTTGGTTCATGGGGCGCCAGATGTTCAAGCCATTTATCGAAATCCTGGAGCAGGCCGCTCTCCGCATCGTTGATATACACGCTGGAAGTGATGTGCATCGCATTCACCAGGCAGAATCCTTCCTTGACACCGCTCTTTTCGACGAGTTTCTCGACAAGATCTGTGATGTTGATATAATCCCTTCTTTTCTTTGTGTTGAACATGAGATATTCTGTCAGGGCTTTCATGTTTTCATTTCTCCAAAGTATAACGTTATTAATAATAATATTATAAATTCTTCATTTTTTCTGACGTTTTTTGGTGATTCGTTTCTGTCCAAACACTCAACGTTCATCAATTGCCTTCCAGCATCCACTTCCATATTGGTTTAACAACTATTTTCTTTTTTCCGAACACCAACTCTTCCTGTTGGTCGGATGTTAGTACCAGTCCTGTTTTAAGTTTGTGTTTTTCCATCGCCTCTATAATTCCGTTTGTCTCCCGCTCTCTTGTTTCCTCGTTAAATTCATAGCATACCTGTATGGCCTGTACTGCCCTTGATTGTTCCATACACAAGAAATCGCATTCGTGCTTATCTCTGTGGTAATAAACATCAAAATTCCGCCTTTTAAGCTCGATGAAAACTGCATTCTCCAAAAGCCGACCCATGTCCTTAGAAACCCTATAGCCCAAATTAATGGCTAATGCAGTATCGATGAGGTACACTTTTTTATTTGAGTATATCTGCTTCTTTATAGAATAGTCGAATCGCGATACTAAGGAAAGTAGGAAACTGTTTTCCAGATAATTAAAATACTCTCTGACCGTGGTCGAACTCCCAAGGCCAAGTATTTTTTTTATAGAATTGAAACTTGTTTCTTTTGAAACGTTGCCTGCCACATAATATAAAAGTTCCTTTAACGCTTTTTCGTTGGAAAGGTGATACCTTATCAATACGTCCCTATACAAAATATTGTCATACAGCGTTTTCAGGTACTCCCTGTTCTCTGTTTTAAGATATTCCGGAAGGCCGCCATTTTTGATGTAGTCTTCAAACGCACCCTTGAATGTAGCTTTTTCCGTAGTCGTAAAAGCATTTTTTTCCGGAAGCCGTATTTTTTTAAATTTTAGATACTCTCTGAAAGAAAACGGATACAAGTGGTATGATATGTGCCTTCCAGTCAAATGCGTTCCCAGCTCTCGGCTCAGCATCGAGGCGTTTGAGCCGGTAATAAACACCTTCATACCATTATCGTGCAGTCTTCGGACGAACCTCTCCCAACCCTTTATGTTTTGTATTTCGTCAAAATAAAATGTGTTTTTCTCGCCGTATAATTCCAAAAATGCTTCGTACAGAGTCTGAAAATCTTCGACTGTGAACTTTATAAGACGGTCGTCGTCGAAATTGAGATAATACCCTGCGGTGTCTTTTCTCATCCGGGTAAGAAGCGTCGATTTTCCGCTCCGCCTCAATCCCGAGATTATGATTATAAACTGGCTTTTTATGTCCGTTCCGATTTTATCCAAAATTTCGCGGTCGATAATATTGGTATCAGTCGTAGCCGCCTCGTTTTGTTCCTTAACGATCTCTTTTAGTTCAGATTTGAGCATAGGTAGTAAAAGTCCTCCTTTGCGGTTATATCATACAACTTATATCGATTCTGATTTGTGCACAAATATAGGTAAAAGAGGTGTTTATTTATAAACCTTTCCATTGTCAATGGAAATTATGATGCATTAGTTTCCATTATTGGAAGGAATTAAGATTCCTATCTATTTTGCAACATTAATGATATTATAATCTCTCTGCTTCTTTTAGCATCTTCTTGGTTATTCGCTTTTTGAAGATGTGGTGGCAGTGTGGGCAGATTACTTCAATAGTTTTCTGTTTTGGTTCGATAGTTGCATAATTTGTGAACTCGTAGGAACAGGAGGGGCATTTTTCATCGGTGTCGTAATCGGAGAGGTTTTTGGGTTTGGGTTTTTCGGGTTCTTTAGTGGGTTTCTTGTTTTCTTTAGTTGGTTTCGAAACCGATACTCTATTTAGGGGTTCTTTTCGCCTTGCTCTATTGCACATATATTTAGAGAAAAAGAATGCGGACACACCAGTAACGAGCATCTGAATGACGCCTCCGCCCAATCTTGTACTAGGAGCCATAAAAATAGGTATAAGAAGTAAACCTGAAGAGAAAAAACCAATTAGTGTTCCGATCAAACCACCTAGTGCTCCAGGAGAATATATTAAATATTTTCTATGGGCACACGTGCAAAGAAAATAAGGTAAAATAAATGTAAACGGTATATTCGATATCCATATATTTTTCCCAGTATTTATCTCTATAAAACCCACTAGAAGGTATATAGAGTAGCCGAGACCGGCACCAATAGCACTACCATAAGGTCCAAACGCATCTAATTTTCTTTTGGTTTCGACGCTTAACATCACTCCACCCTCGACATCCCATCACTTTTTATCACCCTAAATATCTTCTGTGCAAAACTTTCAAGCTCTTTTTCATGCGACACTATAATCGTCTGCGTGCAGTTCAACTCGTTCAAAACTTCCCCTACGCGGTATAATTGATCCCTGCTGAAACCGTCAGTCGGCTCGTCCAATACCAATAAACTGCTTTCTGATAATTTATATTCTTTTCTTAATAAGATATTTAATGCTAATCTATATGCCAGGGCTACCGCAGTTTTCTCCCCACCGCTCAGGGATTCGAACTCGGTTTTATAGCCGTTCTGCTCTATTTCGGGCGTGAAATTCTCGTTTATCCTGCCGCTTATTTCCTGGGCGTTCATCAGCATGTTGAACCATTTTTGGAAGTGCATGTCGAAATCCTCGTTTATGTTCGACAAGATCTGGGTTTCTATAGCATCCAGCGCATTCGAGAAATAATCGTCTAGCCAGAATCTGATATGAGTCAGTCTTTCTTTCTCTAGGATCTGCTTCTTTTTCCCTTCAATTTCCATTTTTAATCTTTCGACGTCTTGTTTGATTGCAGTCACAGACTCTTTCCTGGCATTTAACTCGCCTTCAGCGCGCCCAAGTGCAGTGTTCTTTTTTGTATATTCGTCCCGAACTTTATTGTATTCGCCCTCGTCGTATCGTTCTTTCAGTTTCTTCAAAACTTCGTTCTTTTCTGCCCATATCTTGCTCGCATTCTCCATTGCCACAATATTCCTGTTTCTGGTCTTTTCCACTCTATCCTTCTCGGAAACCTTCTGCGTCAAAACATTATAATTTGTTTTAATCGGTTCAAGTGCGCGGATTTCGTTTTTCAGTTTTTCAATATCCTTTTTCTCTACTTCCATTTTTTTATATTTCTCTATGTCTTCTGCGCGCTCCTTGTTCAACTCCTCAAGCTTTATCGCGGTTTCATGTAAATCAATTTCTGCCTTATCTATACGGGCGAGTTCCGCCTCCAATTTGACGAGTTCGATCCTTATAGCAGACAGTTTTTCCTTTTGACTGCCCAGTTTGCGTATTTCTTTGCTGATATCATCGCATTCCTGAGTGAAGTTTTTGATATCGCCCTTAAGTTTGGTGTGTTTTTTTGTGTTTTCTTGTAAAAGTTTCTTTATGTGTTGGGCAGTAAGAGGCTGTTTGCACTTCGGGCATTTGGCCTTTGTTTTCAGCGATTTAAACGCTTCCAGCTCGCCCTCGATGTTTCGAACGTTTTCTTCCTCGATTCTTATCTTTTCCTCGAGTTTGCTCTTCGTATCAGACATTTTGGATAGTTCGCGTTCAATGTTTGGCAGTTCAACGCATTCCTTCTCAAATTCGTTTTTCTTTTTAAGAAACAGAGGATGATTTTTTACGATTTCCAAAAGTCCTTTCAGTTGCTCCTGAACGCCTTCAATCTTCTCGTTTTTGATCTTAATCTCGTTCCGAATCTCCTCTTTTTTCTCGTATTGGCATTCGTTTTCCCGTAGTGTTTTCTCCAGCCTGGATAATTCCTTGATTTTGGGCTCGATCTCCTTCAGTTTTATTTCGGACTCTAGTATCTCTTTTAAATTCTTCTCTGTCTCGTTTCTGACATAATCGAGCTGGTTTATTTTCAGTTGATAATCGTTGATTTCTTTCCCCAGAATATCAATCTCTTTTTTGAATTTTTCGTATTCGCTGTTCTTTTTTTCTAGGTTATTTACATTCACTTTAAGCGCAGAAATCTCCTTATCCAGTTTTTCAACAAACTCCGCAAGTTTCGAAAACTCGATCTCTTTATTCTTTAATTCGTTGATTTTTACATCCGCATCCCTTGTCGCGCCATCCAGGAGGCTTTCTTTCTCCTTGATTTTTCCGACTATTAATTTTGTATTCTCCTTTGCTATGCTGTATTCCTCTATGCCGAATATCTTTCTGAACGTCTTTATCCTTTCTTCCTCGCCCTGCCTCAATATGCTTTTCATTTCTTCTTGCGGCGTAAAAACAGCATAACGATATATCACCGAGGACGCTTTGGGAGACTCGGGTTCGTTGAAGTTGAGGATCTTTAAAATTTCCCTCTTCATTTCAGTAGGGCGATAATCTGTCCGTATGCCACCATGCTCTATCCAGCATTTCTGGGAGATCGTGCCCTTATGATCTTTCTCTATCGACCTGAACATCCTGTATTCTGCCTTGTAGACATCGATTGTTAATTCTACGAAACTCTTTTTTTCTCCATGCCTCAGCATGTCTTGGGCGCCTACATCAGAGAGTCCGAAAAGTGCGAATTCTACCGCATACAAGATAGTGGATTTTCCGGCGCCGACCTCGCCCTCAAAGAATACGATGCCGCCTGGAAAGTTTATATCGAGATTTCTATAACTTCTTATGTTTTCCAGTTTTAAATTTGTTAACAGCATCGTTTCACCCATATCTGGCTTATATCTCTATGCCGAGAATTTTGCATACTCTCTTCCTGATAATGTCTTCATATTCCTTCTTTTTTTCATCTCTCTTCTCTTTCAACTGTTCTGTAAGTTCTTTCCAAAGTTTGGCACCCGACACTCCGTATAGTGTTTTATCCTCCTGCCTGACGTTTTTCTCATATTCTGCAAGGTATTCTACGAAGAGATTCTGCTCGATTTCCTCTCGCGTAGTGCCGATTACTCTTGTTACTGGTATTTCCCTGGCAGTTAATGACGCCCGGTTTATTTGGACAGTAACTGCACCCATGCCCATGATTTTCTCAGAAATAGCACCTAGTTTTATCTCGGATACTTTGCCGCTTCCCAATCTTCCTGATACCTTTAACAACACTATCTTGTTTTGAACATCCGAATCAGCAGCAAGCTTATTCAACTCCAGATTGATTTCAATCGGTGTTTTGTTGTTCGCATCGTATTTTATTGTGGTTACCTTGCACATATCTATGTGGCAAAATTCAGTTTCTATCATGTTGTTTTTGAAATCGACGATGTAAAAACCTCTTTCATGCGTTTCATTGTATTCCAGATCGCGAGAATCCGCGCCAAACAATGCACCCGGAAATACAAGCATCGAATTATTGGCTGTCCTTTTTTCGAATCGCTCATGCACGTGCCCGCCAGCGTAATAGTTAAACCCCTTTGGCAGATAGGAAAACGGGATCGAAGCCATCTCTGAAAGATGCGCTGGTTTGAACTCGGCAATCGCATTGTGGAACACAAATATTTTGAAACCGTCTTCTTTCTCAAGATGAGAAAAATCCAGTTGCTGATAGTATTTTTCGTCCAAACCGCCGCGCCTGCCGGATAATCCGACAATTTTTGCACCAGTTTTTTTATCAGTCGTGAACTCCATTTTTATCTGCTGGTTTTCATTATAGCTCGATTTTACAACCTTACTGAACAGGCCAGCACTGCCAAGTACGTCGATGATAGATGTTTCATTGGCTACAAAATCATGGGAACCGTAAATTAGATAGATTGGAATTCCCGCCTCACGCACATGCTTTATCTTTTTCACTGCAGCGTTTAAAATACTCATGTCGGGTGAGGCGCCATCGAATAAATCTCCTGCGATTATTATAAAATCAACGTTCTTTTCGAGACACTGGTCCAGAGCGGTATTGAATGCGTTTAGGTTAATTTCTCTCAGTCGTATGTCGCGGAATGCGCCTAAATGACAATCTGCAATGTGAGCAAACCTCATAAGCAACCTCGCAGGATCTGTGCGTATATGTCATCTGTAAGAAATAAACCATGTGCTCGCAATAATGAACGTGCCGAGACACGACAGGAAGTTTGCGCTCATTTAAATAATCAATGACAGTTTTAATTCGGGGGTACCTTTACTTACATCTACACTGGCATTATACATCTGGGTTTTCGGTTTAACACCATATAGCAAATAGGAACCGTTCATTTCTATGATTTTCAGATGAGTGTCAGCCATGTTTTTCACTTCCTGCGCCATAGTTAAGCCGGGACTCAATATGCCGATGCCAAGGTCTCCGCCGTCCTTGATTAGTTTAATTCCTTCCCCAATCTCCTTAATCGCCGTGTTTCCGCCTATCTCGTATTCCAGAGTGCTAAAGCTCGTGATGTCAAGTATCGGTTGTTTAATCTCTTCCTTTAGTTTGCAGAATGTGTTTTCCCATATCTTCGCCCTTGCCTTGGGCGACTCTGCGTCCGTAAGAATATAACTGCGGTCAGTTTTTCCTGTTCTGGATACAAGGATGCGGAAATATTTTGGAAACGCATCCTTTCCGATGAACGGCAGGAATGTTTTCTTTACGTGCTCCGGGCTGTTTCCGCCTTCCGGAACCAGTATGACTCCTCTCCCCGCCCGAACGAAATTACAGATTGTCGGAAGTATCAGCGAAACAAGGCCGTTATGGGAAACCGCATCGTCTATCTCCAGTATATTGTAACTTCCTTTTGAATACCCTCCACCCAGCAGGTTGTCTAAGGGTTTGGAGCCTGTAGAGAAATATAGGGGGGCATCTTGAACCGGTTCCCAAAGACGCGGCTCTGAAATTCTTTGATGCTTAAAAATTTCGAAGTAATGAAACTTCCCACCTATGAGCGTGTAAATGTACGTCGGCTGTTTTATGTTCACGGTTCTTAATTTTTCCAGTACAAGCTCTCTGACTCTTCTTCCATCTATGTCCTGCATATGCAGCGTAATCACACCATCCACCAAGAAGTCTGCAAAAGATGCAGTTGGTTGTCCTAGGATGAAGAGCAGGTTAGTACCTGATTTTTCAACCAAATCTTTTTGAATAACTTCGATTAACTCCTGAACGGACAGGGGAGTGCCGTCATATTTGCACCTATTGGCTATTCCCTCTATCGTGTCTATGACTGCAATTGTTTTTTCTGGAAGGCCCTTTTCAACCTTCTCGTAAAGCATTTCCAATTCGGGGAGATGTGCAGCACTCAACAGCTTAGACAGGTGTGTCCTGCATACTACAGTGGGCCTGGCGCCGTTTTCGTGTTTATTCGTGGTTGCGGGTTGGGGTTGGGCCCTCGGTTTTTGAGAATTGTCGCCATTGAACATATTTAGTGCTTCTTTCTGGCCTACTGTGGCATCTAGAATTCTGTCTCCTATGTTTTTACCAAGCCATGAGAATTGCGCGCATAGTCTTTCGTCCAGTTCTTTAGTCGTAAGATAGATCGTTTGCTGTTTTTGGGACAATTCTTCTAAAATTCTTATTGCTAATATTGTTTTTCCACTGCCTGCCGGACCTCTAAGAACAATAGATTGCCCGACATTCTTTTCGTAGAAGTCCACGATTTCTTGAGGAATGTGCGAATGTTTAGATGTTTCTCGCTCCAACAACTTCACCTTTACACTATTTTAACGACCGATAAGCATTGGTTAATATATAGTTTACTGAGTTAAAATGCGGTTGAAACAAGCAGATATCCGATTGCACTGGATGGTGTGCAGGTCGCGCTGTCTGCCGGTCTGAAGTCGATACCAATGCTTTATATTTATCAAAGCCATCGGAAGCACGATAGAAGACATGGTGAAACCTTGGCAGTTGTACGTTTAGGAAAGCTGGTGTTGAGGTGGTGCAAGTCGTGCAACCTTCCCACACTGGAATCTAAAACCTGCGGCACGTGCAATAATGAGACAAAAGAAGTGAGCGTAACTCCGCCCGGAGACATTAGACCAGCATTCGATTTTGATAAAACAATGATAAGAGAAATTGTAGACAAGCAGTTTGGCGATGGTTGTGGGGAGTTATTGATTCCAGATAACAAGACAGTAGTGTTGAACAGGGCGCCAGATATCGATAAGATGGACGAAGTTATTGTTGATGGTTATGTTGTAGGCGCAATAAGATATGATTTATTGCGCGGGTATTCGTTTCTTCCACGCCTAAATGCAGCAAACTACATAAAACCCAGATTAAAGAAGGGTTTTGTTATCGTGGATGATGGCGTAGAGGCATTCATCTTACGCGGTGCCAGTGTTCTCGACCCTGGTGTATATGACGCCCATCCAGGCATTAACATAAATGATGAGGTAATAGTGCTTACCAAAAATTTAGAGGTAATCGCTGTTGGGAGCGCAAAGATGGATGGGGCCAGGATGAAAAAAAGAGAGAGAGGCGTAGCTGTGAAAACCCGCTGGTGCGGCACATGTGGAGACGAACAGCCTCAAAACGGAGGACAGACCTGGGAAGATGCATTGCGCGCGAACAAGAAATATCTAGACGCGGAGGTTGAAAAAGCAAAGGTATTCATAAAAAATACCATACTCCAGTGTAAAAAACCAGTGGCAGTATCGCTCAGCGGAGGCAAGGACAGTCTTGCTACGCTTCTGTTGGTTTTGGATGCGGGTGTGAAGCCTAAAATATTGTTTGCTGACACCGGCTTGGAGTTTAAAGAAACGAAAGAGCACATATTTCAAGTTGTTAAAGATTTTGGCTTGGAATTATTTATTGAAGATGCAGGAGATATTTTTTGGAGGGCATTAGAATACTTTGGACCGCCTGGCCGCGATTTCAGATGGTGCTGCAAGACGTGCAAACTTGCGCCGATGGGAAGACTTATCAAAAAGAACTTTCCAGACGGCGTGCTTGCATTCATAGGGCAAAGGAGTTATGAATCGGAGCAAAGGTCGCAGAAATCACATGTATGGAAAAACCCCTGGGTGCCAGGACAAATAGGCGCCAGCCCGATTCAAAAATGGACAGCGTTGCACGTCTGGTTGTATATATTCAGTAAAAAAGTAAAATATAACATCTGGTACGAGCGGGGGCTGGACAGAATCGGTTGTTGGCTGTGTCCGGCATCCAATCTGGGAGACATTAAATTGATAGAGCAAAGGTATGATGATTATCAGCGATGGCAGAGGTTTCTTGAAGAATACGCCGCCAATAAAGGACTTCGTGAGGAATGGCTTAAGCACGGAGTATGGCGGTGGCTTAATCCGCCAAAACCGATATGCGAACTTTGCAAGCTGGACAGCAGCGACAATAAAGACCCCCGTCCTTTAAAAAGAAATCCGGAATTCATATCTACTGATGGGATTCAAAGGCAGCATGGTATCGTATCTATGAATGGTAAATTTGACTATCCAATAAACATGAAGCATGTTGCGAATTTTCTTGCCATCCTAGGTGATGTAGAGAATGTTTCTCCAGATAAAACACAAATCGGCTCAAAGATAACGATTTGTAACGATGGTATGTTCGAAATAGTAGGCAATGATGAAAATGAACTGTTCAGCACATTAAAAAACGTGCAGGACATTGTTACGCGGAGCGTTCACTGTGTCGGCTGCGGATTGTGCGCAAATCAATGTACTCAAAACGCTATAATTTTGCATAAAAACAGAGTTTGGATAACGCCGGAACTTTGCGTACATTGCGGTAAATGCCTGCAAAACTGCCCGATAACCACTTTTGGCGACACTGAGATGTTTGGTAATTGATGAACGAACAATCTAGTTCTTTCATCCTTTTCTTATACGATATACGGCGCCAATGACAACTATCGCAGAAATCATTGCAATAATTTCAAATCCAGGTATCCCAAAGCCGCTTTTCCTTTCTACGGTTATCGTTTTCTCCTTCTCGTTATTCCCATTATTCGCTTCTGCGGTTGTGTTGTCCGGATCGACTACGACCTTTATTTTATGCTCGCCTGCTTCTGCAGTCCACTCTGTTCCCACGACTACGGAACTGTTTGCTGGCAGGGACGAAATCACTGTACCAACTGCTAGCTCTTTATCATCGACATAAAATTTAACAGTTACATTCGTAGTGTTCATATTGCCAACATTGCTGATTGTCGCGTTTATTTTGACGACATCTCCTGCAATTGGTTTTTCGTTGCTGAACATTATTTCCTTGGCCGTAAGGTCGGGCGCTTGCACCAATACCGAGGTTGTTGTATTTCCGCGATAGTTTTCTCCTTTTATAGCAGTAATATTTATGGTGTACTGGCCCAAAGACGGCGGTGCTGTTATTTGTTTATTGTAGTTGCCGTCTGCGTCTGTTGTTGTGTTGCAGGTGACATTACCGTCAACAATCTCGATTGTCACTGCAGCATTAGAGACAGGGCCAAAAAGCGTTCCGTTGTAATACTGGTATTTCACTGTTCCATTCACCCAAAATAACGTGCTTGGGAACGGGTTGTCTGGATATGTGGACGCGGTAACATTTAGATTGCCCGACTTCACATAAACGGTTTTGTTCGCCTCGTTGTTTGTTGTATTTGTTTCTGTTAGATGCGGAGCTGCCCTCACGGTTATAGTATGACTGCCTGCTGTCATTGGTATCCATTGTGCGCTAACAGTGGTGCTGTTTCCTCCTGTGAGGTCGAAAACTGGTACCAATCGGATAAGTGCCTCGACGCCTGTTTCGTTTTTATCGAAAAAATTCACAATTACGCCGATGGCGGTATCAGTTCCGTTGTTTCCCACAATCGCACTAATGTCTACGGGTGCGCCAGTAGAAACGTTTTCACTGGAAAATGTTATGCTGTTCTCTGTTATTATCAGATCTGCATTTCCGATAGCATTTGCGTTTGTTGCCCCGAAAAATAAAACTGTAATGCACATTCCAACTACAATTGAAGCCGATAGATAGACATTCTTCATATATCCACCAATTCTACTATAACTAATGTAATATAAAAAATCTATTATAAAAAGTCTATTGAGTTATATGCTTTATTTTATCGTTATGAAGGCTTCTACTTACTGAGTTATGCATTTGCAGTGTATAACTCATTTCGATAGCTTTTTGCTTTCTCTTTCAACGATTTCTACTACCCTATCAGCGAATTCCTTTGTCCCCAGTCTGCCGCCGAGATCCGTGGTGATGTTTCCATTTCTATACGTCTCGATTACTGCATTCTCTATAAGGGTGCCGATCTTTGGAGATCCAAGATGTTCGAACATCATAGCGCTTGAGAGTATCATCGCTGTCGGGTTTGCGATATTCTTTCCCGCAATATCCGGCGCCGAGCCGTGGACAGGTTCGAATATCGAATATTTGTCGCCGATGTTTCCTGAAGGGGCAAAACCCAGGCCGCCGATCAATCCCGCCGCCTCATCCGAAAGAATGTCGCCGTACAAATTTAGCGTTACTATCATATCAAATTTTTCTGGAGCTGTCACCAGCAAAAGCGCGGCTGTATCAACATAACAATCATCCGCATTTATGTTTGTATTTATGTTATTATATTCTTTTGCAATATCGTAAAATATCTTTTTGAACAGACCGTCCGACTTTCTTAAAACATTCGCCTTATGGACGCATGTAATTTTTTTTCTGTTTTTATTGCTTGCATATTTGAAAGCGTATTTTACGATCCGTTCACAGGCATTTTTAGAAACTATTCGCTTGGTTGTTATCTTATCTCCATCTTCATCCTCCAGTCCAGTATACAGTCCCTCCGTATTCTCACGGATTATTATACAATTTAAATTTTTATTAGTTATTTTATTTTTATTAATTATTTTTTGTGATATTGTTTTAATCGGCCTTACATTAGCGAATAGGTTTAATTCTTTTCTAAGTCGCAAAAGCGGGGATTCGTAGTTCGTAGTATCTGCGGGGGTGGTAATCGCCCCGAATAAACAAGAGTCCGCCTCTTTTATAATTTTAATAGTTTCCTTGGGTAACGCTTCTCCTGTTTGCTTGTATGGGTTCAGACCCATTTCAGCAGATATAAATTTTATATCGAACGGAAGGCGTTTTAAAACGCATAGGCATGCATCCATTACCTCCGGACCTATGCCATCGCCTGGAATCGTGCATATTTTGAGCATTTGATCACGAATTTAATTTTAAGTGAACTCTTACTATTTCTGACTTTCCATACCATCAACATATTTCAGAATCTCGTTCGGATTCTTAACAATCGTAACACCCTCGACCTGCGAGAGTTTCTGTATATTCTCCGTATCGATTTTTCTTGCATACACCATTATCTTTTCCCCGTCCGGGGTTATGGTTTTCGTGCTCTTGATGTCTGTCGGGACTACCAGTACTGGGATCCTTACCTTTGTGGCATGGGAGAATATTGCAGTGATCATGGTATCCGCAATTCCAAATGCCATCTTTGCCACCGTGTTTGAGGTTGCCGGAGAGATTATCAGAAGGTCGTACTCGCCTCTCATGAACCTGCCGCACACGGAAAACGACGGCCCCTGATCTTTCTCGCATATCGCCTGATAACCTGTCAGATAGTGCTTTAAATTGTATACTGAGATCACTTCTTCGCCTGCACTTGAAACAAAGAGCGTGATTTCATTATTCTTTTTCAGCGTGTCCATGATCTGGAAAGATTCATTCAGAAAATGACCTGCTCCCGTGATTGCCCATGCGATTCTCATAATATCACTCTATATTATAATGTTTGAATGTATATTACTCTTTTTACAAATGCTCGTTTTGTATATGTGAATCTATGGTTTTGCATAATGAATGTACCAACTATAAGAGTTAATGTTTCCACATTCGTCCCACACCCTCAACTCTGCAGTATAATCTCCCACCTGATATGAGTATCCAGGGGCATCGGACCCCCCATAAGAATTTGTAAGTGATTGGGAAATTTTTTTCCCGCTGCTGGTTAAGCCCCAATCCTCCCAATGATCCAAACTGTTGTTGTAATAATAATACAATGTCCAGAATATTTTGCCGCCAGAATTATCCGAAACAGTTGCATCAAAACTGACACCCCCGTTTGTGAGATTAAGCCAAGGCAATCCATTGCTATTATTCGCGGGAGTGGCACCACTGATTGTAGGGGGTTCTGTGTCTAATACGGTGATACGTTTGCTGTATGAATTGATTGCAGATATTGGTCCCTGTCCTTCCCTGTAGTCCCATACTGTTAACATGATGTTATATTCGCCGGGTTGATAAAAAGTAACAGTAGGGTTCATATAACCATTCTCCTTCCCACTCGCCCTTATGACGATATTATTCTCGTCACCATCTGGATGCCATGATTCCTCAATGCTACTGTCTCCACCCCATCCTGGATAAAAACCGGACCCATATACAGTATCGAACCTCCATTGATAGTAAAGGTCGGTGCTGTTGCAGAAATTGTCTGTAGAGCGGTCGCCAAATAGTGTTACTGGCCTATCCTCCGATACAGGTGTTGGGTATACATCAAAATATGCTACTGGAGGGGTGTTGTCCAGTACCCTAACCTTTTGAGATGTCATGTTCCAATTCCCTTCTAGGTCAACTACGTATAACCTGACTGTATAATTCGTCTCTTCTGTATCGTTGCCGTTCGTCAAATTCCTTAACGGATCGGCGAACGTATGTTTGACTATCAACGAATCCTTAGAAAGATTCGTATCGAACTTGCCGTCGCCGTCAAAATCCCAGGCATATCTTAATTGACTCGGTTTAGCAACATTATCTGTGAATATCCCCTCATCAGCAGTGTCGATTGCCGCATCAAATGTAACCTCTGTGTCCTCGTTCACTTCATAATATGGGTTTGAGCTGTCCACATCACTATAAATTTTATCAGATGGCCCTAGCACTAATACGCCCATCGGTATCGGTTGGGGGAAGAACGGCTTGGGGAACACATATCCCCCGGTGTTGTTAATAACAGCGAATTTACCATCGCTTATGGCCATGATATGGTTACTCACAACTTTGATTTTTGGCGGCGTGCAGTCCCTGACCAAAACACGAACGCTGTCTTGAGCAGTTTCTCCAGTTATCATGTCAGTTACTTGTGCAGTTATGATGTATGGATCCATCACGCCATCTCCATTTAAATCTCGTGGCGCTAACTTAGCTGTGAATATCGGGTTGGTAGAAGACGGGTTTTCAAAGTCGATGCCGTCCGCAGCGTCCGCATCCCATGCATATTTGTAATATTCACCGGCGTTTACTATCTTTTCAATATCTGGAGACCATTTTAAAGCGTTATACCAATCGAGATTTGTTTGAACACTCCTGATCGTGGCATTAGCGGAGATGGTTATTGTGTTATTATGATCCGGCCCTTCCTCGCTTTTAGTATTCTCTTCGAATATCTCTATATCCGGACCAATGTCTACCGCCAACCTTCCACTGGATACTGCACCACTGGCAGATATGCCGTTGTCCGTAATCACTGTAATTATATCTCCTTCTTTCACGCCTTCGTCAAAAAATACCTTTACGCCTGTGTTTGGTGTCCACAAACTGCTGTTTATCCATCCGCTCTCGTTCCATACTCTTGTTTCCTTAACGCCATCGAGAATTCTCATAGATTTGACTCTATTTATGATGTTCCCGTTTATGAAAAACTCTGCATTTTTCAGGTCTATAGATTTGCTTCCAGTATTGAAACACAAAACAGACAGCATCGTTCCAGTAATATCATCGCCGAGGCTAAGTCTCGTTGTGTTGTTGAGTATGACAGCATACGCAACCCACACCCTTGTCTGTTGTTTCTCCATTGTCAATATATGTCTATCCTTCATTCCATCATTCAAAACTTTAGAGCCGCTCTCCATCGTATTAACCGCCATTCCTGTTGCGAGCAGCATGCCTGAGACTATGATTGCAAATGCTGCCGAAAGTCCAAGGCCCATTGTTTACACCTCTTACATCTCTCCTGTTTTTCAAACTTCGAATTATTCCCCAAATCAGTTATGAGTCGAGTTCCTTTATGGTGTTACTGTCACAACGAATCGACTGCTTGCTCTGTTGCCCGTAGCGTCAAATGCTGTTTTAATTACGACGTACTCGCCCGGTATGGTAAATGTATGTGTCATTGTCGGATTCGGATTATCTCGGCTAACTACCGTATAATACGATGATACACCATCGCCGAACGACCAATTACAAACGATTTCCTGGTGATATTTACTGTTGTCAGTCGTGTTTGTAAGAAAAGTAATACTTGCAGTTTTAGTTATACTATCTAAAGCAACAGTATGATTGATTTCTTGAAGTATCGTCGGAGGTGTTTTGTCTCCTATGGTTATGTTGTGTTTGACACTTCCATAATTGCCCTTCGCATCTGTTATTGTTAGGGTTACGGCGAAGTTTCCAGCTGCATTGCTGTTATCAATAACGTTATTGTCAACATCGAGTGTTTTGTCGTATGTATACATCACTGTTTTCTCTGTACTAGTTGTCGTTGTCCCGTCACCGAAATTCCAGGTGTATGTCAGAGGCTCAACGCCACAGAATGTATTATCGCTCGGCGCAGCATCGAAAGTAATCGCATCTCCTTCCCATATTGTCTTTGGGCTAAATGTAAATTCAGGTGTAAGTTTCGTGATGTTTATACGTTGAGTATAGCTGAATATATTGTTATCCGCATCCTTGACAAAAAGTGTGACGTTGTACGGGCATTGGGGCTTCGTGTATATGTACTGAGCAGTGGGATATCTTGTAAAGTTTGTATCAATAACCCCGTCGCCGTTAAAGTCCCATGCAAAATATAAACCGACGCCAACGTATGGATACTCTGCTCCGTACCACTCGCCGAATTTAGAAACGTTGGTAGTATTGTAATAATAGACAAAACCAACATTATCGGAGACACAGGCCGAGGCGTTAAATGTCAGTGTATCTCCTAAAAGTTGGTCATTGCTTATAACGCCCATTTTATTGGTAACAAGAAAATTTTTAGTAACTTTTGGTGGAGTTCTGTCCGATACATACACGGTAATTGTTTTAGTATCTATCCTCCCTTTTGCATCCTTTACTGTTAATGTAACAGTATATGGATCGGACACGCCATCGATATCCAAATCGCTAAAATTACTGTACCACCAACCGAATTTAGAAACGTTGGTGGCATTGTAATGGTAAACAAAACTCCTCGCGTGAAAAATATAATCCACAATCTTACCCTCGGCATCACGATCGTTCGTAAGATTTCCATCCCCATCTGAATCCATAGTGTCGTCAAAATCCCAGTAATAACCTATTATCCCCTCGCCTGTTTTGCCGACGCTGTCGGTGCTAACATTATACAAAGTGTCGTACCATTCCCTAAATAGAAGCTCATTATCCACTGAGAGGCTAGCATCAAAGCATATTGTTTCATTATCTTCCACATATCTGTATCTCAAGCCGGCATCCGCAGTCGGGGTTTTATCTACAATTGTATAGTATGCAGTAATGCCGTTCTCCATAACTGCTGCTATCCTGGTTGAAATACTGGCAGGCTCATCAAAATAGCAGTTTCGAATAGGCACGATTGCAGTGTTGTTTGGCGATAGTAAAAAAGTGCTCCTTCCGTTCACCACGATATTGTTCTTATCGATATAGCCCGAAACTATTGAACCATTTACTAATATGTTGAGTTTATTGAGGTCGAAAGTCGTGCTTCCTATGTTCTTGAGATTTATTGTAATGTTTCCCAGCCATTTGCCGGGTTCGTTGATAAAGACTATGTTGTCTATAGTAGCATCCGTAATAGAGATTCTCGAGCGTTCACTAAAAGACATATACTCGGCTTGTTCTCTTTGCGCGTCTGTTATTATTTTATCTCTATACTCTATTACCGTAAAAACAAGTGTAGATGCGATCAATAGGCCCGAAATTAGGATTGCTGCCGTTCCTGCGACACTCAATCCCACTAATAGATACCCCCTCCACCTTTCTTTAATTTACCTACCTCGTTTTGAAGAGAACTCATTTCATCGTCACTGCCTTTTCGTCCTCGAATCCGCTCTATAAACATAAGCGAGCGAAGGTGTTCATCCGCAGTTAATTTTATCTCGCTTGCGCGTTCGGTAGTGCCATCTGACCTGACTACGACATCGCCTCTATCTGCGGCTTTTTTTCGTTTTTTGATGTCTACGACAGCCGATTCTACCCTTGTTGCAGAGACGTATGCAAGAACTTTGGATGCAATTGAATCATCTATCCAGTTTATCTGTTTGTAATAATCAAGCAGCGTTCTTATATCACTTTCGTCCATTTGCTCTAACAGATACTCGGACCATTTCAGAACCCATGCCTCTGCGGGGTAGCTGTGGCTCTGTCCGCCGCCTTCTCTTTCACTTCCTGACAACTCTTTGCCGAATAATGTCGAACCTTCCGCGATTCTTTTTTGTCCTGCATCGCTACCAGGTATATCTGTTTTAATAAACGGATTAATTTGACTCGACACTAAATCATAAAGGGCAGAGAGTTCGCGGAGGCTCCTCTCTACAGTAGAGAAACCGTCCTTTATCTCGTCTACTCTGGCAATGCTGCCTTCCATCTGGATTACGCTCTCCCTGATTTCCTCTATCTCGTTACGAACACTACTCGCAACAGCATCTACCTGGTTCATTCTTTCTCGAATTTCTTTGAGGACGCTCTCAATTTCATCTATTCGCCTGCTGCTTATTTTTTCTCTAGCCGTTTTCTTAGATTCCTCCACTGGTTGAGTGGTCGGAAAATCCTTTTTTATTTCATCTAGAACAGATTCTTGGGGAGGTTCAATTTGTTCTGGCGGTGCTTCCTGAATATTCTGCTGAATAGCCTGGGCCTGTGTAGTGTCCACCACAAGCGTGGGCAGTCCCATCTCTACTTCTATTGTTCGCTCTTCTACCATTTCCTCAGTTGTTTCTTTTGCTGTTTCTTCCGCAACAGGGGTAGCGGTCTCATCTGGAGGGTTTTCCTCGCTTTTCTTTCCTTTTTTTCCACGTCTTCCGAGTTTCATTCGATTTCCCTTCCTTATTTTATCTCGACGTAAGCAGAGTCGTACACTGTGGGTGTTCTAAATTCCGTTTTTTTCGTTAAGGGCGCAGTTCCACCAATTGTAAATAGAAGGCTAACTTCAGTCGATGGTTGTAATGGCGCATTTATCCCATCTGGTGAAGCGCTCAAATTTATCACGAGTATTAAATCCGAGTCTTTATCCAGGCTGTATTTTGGATATGGTGTAAAACTTTCATTATATGCATCGTTTGGATCGTATCCCCTGTGATATACATCAATTAAGTTACCAGCAGAATCATAGTTGTATTGGTCATTTACGCCGTACGCCGTAGGAGCCGGGATGTCACCCCTGTCTAACATTTTGCTTATCCCCGCGCCAGTGAATGTTATTCGAAGCGAAGTTAAGTTTAAAGCATTTATCGCCCCGGGCGAAAGCGCAATATCTATATACAATTCATAAATCAAATTGTCTGTTAGAGATACGTTTCCCCATATCCCTTTAATTTGAACCGTTCTCAAATTATTTTGTACATCCGTCGCGGTTGATGTTGCCTGTGATTGTAAGCCACCTGCTGTATTGATTAATACGGCCGCCGCTATTGCCGCTACGAGTACCATGGCTATGAATACGATTAGCGTTCCGATGCCTATGTCCGCCTTGTCGTTTTCTCGTATTCTAAATCTATTAAGTTGTTTTGTTTTTTTCATTTTTTCACATCCATCTGTAATCTATTTCTTCTTTTTTGATTTCCAAAACCGCTTCTTTTTCCCTTCATCCTCCTCTACAGGTTGAAGTTTTGGCATTTCTTGCGGTGCCAGTGTTTGAACAACATTTGTAAACAATTCTATCGATTTCTTCTTCTTTTCATCGCTTTCACCAGAACCGTAGAACGCATCATCTAAAGTGTCTAGCACGATGTCTAAGGTGTTCCCTTCGATTTTTAAATTCTTTTTGCACACCGCTCTAAAATCTTCAAAAGTATCAAAGTTTTTATCCGCAGATACAAACTTTTCTAGGTGAGTAGATATGTTTTCATAAACATTAGTCATTACTGTATGGTAATCCTCATTATCGTTCAATCGCATCAATGCATTTTCGAATATGCTTTTTAAATTCTGTTGTTGTTTGTCATCGATTTCTGGAGTGACCGTAGTTTTTGCCTCATCTACGGGAGCCATCACAGGCACATCTTCTACTGGTTTAATCTCCGGGATTTGGGGTGTTGGTGTCGGTTGTGGTGTTTCTTCTTCCGCTGTTTGTGTTGGCGCTGTTGGTTTGGGAGCTTCCTCATCTTTTGATGCCGTAGGCGTCCCTTCTCCGATATTGACATCTATACCGCACCACGGGCATCCGACAACAGGAGTCCTTCCGTCGGCTTCTATAACAAACGGGCCCTTACATTTTGGACACTCGTAAATTGTCTTTTTCGGGGCGGATGGCAGCTTATCCACTTCCTCGGGAGAAAGTTCGTGACTGGGTTCGCGCTGTACCGCAACAATCATAGGTTCCTCGGTTTTTTCTTCTACGAATGGTGCTTCTATCTGTGGTTGAAGGCTCTCTATTCGCTCGGGGGCTACTTCCGGTTTCGGCATCATCCCACCGGTTCGTGACATTAGCTTGAATACTAAAATGCCAGTTTCCGAAGGCCCCAACTTATCAATTACATGTTCCTCCGGTGTCGCAGTAAATTCCGAAGGAATAAATGGTTTGATATGAAGTGCCAGAATGGGTTCAAGTCTCTTGTTTTCTATTCGAATCTTGTGAACTATTGCGCCTTCTTCGGAGGAGGTCGTAGTCTGAATCGCCAGGTCCCTTCCAGGTACTATCACGTTGTAATCTATGTTTTTCTCAAATTCGTCTCTTAATTTACCGTTAAAAGTAACTACAGCGCCATCATATGGTTTAATGATAGAAACGACTTTCTCATAGTTCTTGCATATAAACATAGAATCTGGCAACAAAGATTTTACGCGTACGCGTCTCAGCGGATAGGTCGTTTGATTCTTAATCTCCACCTTGTATTTTATGCGGCCATCTTCATACCCCAGCGCTGTTCTGAGGAGCACATCATAACCAATGAGCGGTTGAGGTTTGGTAGCGGCAATGCTTTGATACGCTAGGTTTATCGCCTCGTCGTATTGAGTGTTTATCAACGCGGTTTTTGCCTGATTTAATAGTTCCACCGCTTTGGTTATATCCACTCCCTCGCTTTCGCTTTTTAAAATGCTTTTCTGTGCAGATTGAATTGTAGATAATACTTCCTGGTATTTTTTAACGGCTTCTCTCGCAGTATTCTTTGCCTGTCTCGTGTATGACAAGGATTTTAGTGTTTGTTCGCTATCGAGAGCCAATTTCGCATGTTTGAGAAGTTCCTCAGCGTCAGTAAGATCTATCCCTTTTTTTACATCGTCGCTTACCGCAATTTCACCTACCATACAATTTCACTCCATGTGTTTGATTTTATCAATAGTTGCCTTTAGTATCAGCAACTTTTTACCGGCATAGAACCATAATCTGATTGCCAACATTCCACATATTAATCCAATTACTATGTATAATATCATATATCCTATATTAGGTATGCTATCGATTACTGCAATATCGTAATACCTCTCCTCAAATAATAAGGCAGGAAGGCGTTCTATTCCTCCAGCCGTAAATGAAATTATGGAAAAGAACGTTATGAATTGCAAACATCCAGTTAGTGGAGGTATGACGTACGATTTGGTGGAGATGCCAGAGATAACGGTAATCAACGGAAACATCACGAGAATGAATATTATAGTAAGCATCAAAGAACTCCCGCTGTCCCACATAAAATTGAAAAGCGATGCTGCGATCATCGCAGTACCTATTCCAATCGCGGGATAGTACCATTTTATTTTCTGAAGGCTTGCTCTATTGACATACAAGGCCGCGCCTATTATTATTATCCCGACAATAAGAATCGGCAATGAGACTTCTATGGGCAGGCTGTTATTTACAACGAATATCGAAACGGACTGGATATTGTTCGTCGTGCTTTGTTCTCCTCCCATGGCGTCAACCTCCACTTTCACTGTGTGTTCCTCTGACTTTTCATACCATCTTATTAGTGGAATCTTCAAATCGAGGGGGACGTCCGTGTTATTTTTACCCCCAAGCGTTGGTATTTTAACAGTGCTTATTATGTTGTCGTCATAGTAGAATTTTACAGAAACGTCTGTGGCAGTTTTAGTATATTGAGAATTTATGTTAGCATTTATTCTGACATCCTTGCCCTCTACAAGGTCGCTGGGGTAAGAAATTGTTCTTACACTTATATCAAGTAATCTAACCGTTATGTCGAGGGGAATCATATATGCTACGTTACCCAGTTTTAAAATCGCGGTGATTGTTTCTGTTTGTCCATCTGCAACCTTCGTTGACGGTGGTGTGACGGACACTGTTACTGTTTGTTGCGGCGTTCCTGCAGGTATGGTAACGGTTCCGTTCGGCAATATGATCCATCCCGGCAGTTGCTTTCCGGTGTTTATACTGAAATCTATTTGACCTGTTGTCCACACGTTCCTGACACTGATGCTGTATTCTGTCTTTTTTCCGGGGTCTGCATCTTTACGCTGGACATCCGTGACTCCTGGTACTATTCTTGCAGTAAGTGATGTTGATGATACTTTGCCATGTGTAGTTCCAACTACATTAACGGCGCCCAAACTTACCTTTTCCCAATCAGTTCCCCACGACTTGCCGCCATATTCATTAGATCCAATAGTTACTGTAACATTCTCGCTTTCCCCCATCGGGAGTGAAACTGATGTGCTCAGTGGGGCACGCCAGTTGGTGCTGTCAGTCAACATAGTACTCAATGCTATGATGTCATCGCCGTTGCCAGTGTTCTTTACCGTAATTGAGTATATGGCAGAGCCTCCTGGCAATAGATTCTTTTCTTTTGCGTTACAACTTACACTAATTCCGTATATCTGTGAGGCCCTGATAGTTACCTCGGCAATCTTGTAATATATAATAGAAGACTTTAGTGCTTTTCCATAAAGCGAAGTTACGTTTATCGTGAGCACTCTTTCCGTATTCGCGGACGGTAACGGATCCCTTGGTATTGTGAATGATACCTGTTTTGTCTGGTTCGCACCTGCAGACAACTTAAAAGGCGTTGTCATATTTGATGGGACTTGCCAGTTCTTGGTTGTATCATTGAGTAGGAATCCAATAGTGAAGTTGTCATCTCCGTTGCCTTCATTCTTCACGTCAAATGTAATCGTGGTAGTGTTTCCAGGTTCTCCATACACCACTGGTGTTACAAGTCTTATGCTAACTCCTACCGTCTGCGCTACGATAGCGACGACACTAGCATACGCTTTTTTGCTGACGTTGCCTTCCGAAGTTGCTGTAATATTCAGAATGAGTTTCTCGTCCTTCTTTGCAGTGAGGGGCGGAGTTATTGTGATAGTTACATTCTTTGGAGGATTGTTTTGCGTCGTTCTTTCAGTGGTTACTCTGGAGACGTCTTGAGTAATATTCCAACCGGTGCTCTGAAACCTATTTCCATCTATAAACGCACCGTTGTGGTATGCCGAAACAGCTTCAAGCGTTATATTGTCAATGGTATTTCCGGTGTTGGTTACACTTATTACATATTGAACTGGATATCCTGGCGAGACATATTTTGATGTGTTTGCGGGAGAGAGAGAAACCCCATATCCCTTACCTACGACTGTAGTAATCAGGAAATAGTATTTACCGCCATCCTCAAAGGATGATGCCGTAATATTCAGAATGTCTGCGGTGTTCGGCGATGGTATGGCTGGATCATAATTCGGTATCTCTACAGTAACAGTGACGTACGAACTGTTCAGGCTCTCTATCCTTTTCCCTTTCTCCTTCTCGGTTTTGGTCATTGTGTCAGTGACGTTCCAACCATGGTTTGTCGCCGCATCTACCCTAAATTTATCGGGACCGTTTCCGACATTGTCTACTCTTAAATTGTATGAAACTTTCATACCTGGAATTCCAGTTCCGTTTATCGGTCCGACTATGTTCAATTGATAAACCTGATTTATCTGTGCCGTTATATTGATGGTTTTATTCTTTGTTGCATCCTTCTCCGGATACGCGGTTACGTTTATTATGCAGGGAGCAATGGACGCATCAGGCGGTGCGGTAACTCTAAACTCGACTATCGTCGACTCGCCACGCCCAATAGAAATTGAATCCTTATCGAATACGGCACCCCATCCAGTCAAAGGAGTTGACCTTTGAAGTTTGATTACATCCGTATCGTTCCCGTTCCAAAAATTTCTTGTGTTTGCGACTTTGAGTTGATATCTGGCAGTATCTCCCTGACTCATTCTTATTGTCGCGTTGCTCAAAAGCTGTAAGTCTACGCCATAAGCGTTGTCCACCGCTATTTGTGTGTCGCCTGTTCCAATGCCGCCTCCAAAATTCGACCTTGCGGTTAGCGTGGCCGTTGCAAACGTACCTGCTGAAATTATGTCGCCGTAAACAGATTGCGGAATCTTTACCTGGGCTTTTATTTGGGCCTTAAGACCAGCATCTATGTATTTATCTAAACCGCTTACTAACTTATTGCCTGTTCCAATCAAACCCGACTCCCAAATTCTTCGTGTAGTCGGTTCTTGAACGTTAATTGTCATATTATATGCATCCAGCGCATTTCCCGTGTTTGTAACGTCATACGTCAATAGTGCAGTGCCGTTCGGTTCTCTGCTTCCTTCTATACTCACGAAATTCACAGCAACGCGAGATAACCTGCCGATAACTGTAGCAGTCTGATTAGTAACAGAAAACGATGGGGTTGTAGAGTTGGCATAGAATATAACGGTATCATTGGTTCCGTTTAGCGGGATATCGGCAGACGAGGTTCCATACGGAATTTCAACAGTAACATACACTGTTGTCTCTCTACCTCCTGATAGATTAAGTGCCGTTGGAGTTGTGGCGGTAATTGTCCAGCCACACTGTGAACTTGCAGCGAAGTTGACATTGATGGACGATGTGCCTGTATTTTTTACTGTAAAAATATGAGTTATGGTGCCGCCCTTTGTTGGTATTACACCAGTTTTTGACGGCGGAGCGGTAACTGTAATCGGCTCGACGCTTCTTGCGTTGCCGGTTGTCGGCCTGTCATCATCACATGTAGGGCACACGGGAGTGGACGGTGTCTTCTCTTTACCTACATTGTTTATAACCAGCAGAAATGCTACACTAATTAATAGAAAGCATAGTGTTATAATAATATTGATGTGCATTTTTTTACGATACCAAACATCTTTCATTGTTTAGTCCCCATACACAGACGAAATACTAAATACAATTTGTATATAAAAAGTTGTGTATATCCAAAAATTTAAGGAGCCATCGGTGGGGATCGAACCCACGACCTGCTGATTACGAATCAGCCGCTATGCCGCTAAGCCACGATGGCACAACTAATTTATTATATTTTTTTATTATGTATAAAATTCTTCGAGTTTATTGTAGCATACACCAAATTCAAGATTTAGTTATTGGTCAGGAAGTTGTTGACATCTAATACATCTTCGATATTACGATCGACCACTTCCCCGTATTTATTGTCCAAATCAACCTCCATGGCACTTAACAATCTCCCTACCGTTGTTTGAAGCGTTTGCACCTCTTTTCTTAGTTTGTCGACTTCCCCAAGTAACGCATTAATCTCTACTTGCAAAGCCTCTTTCGACTTTGTGTTTTTTGCTCTTTTTTTCCTCTGCATGTTATCTCTCTCAGTCTATCTTCCAGCTTTCCACATTGCAAAACCAATTAATAACCCGATGCCGAATGAAACCATGCTGAATATTACCCAAAATATGCGCTCGCTATTAGTTACATATTTCATAAAGTCCTCTACCCTCTCCACTATCTCATCTAACAGTTCCATTTCCCTTACCCCCATCTAACATCGTTGCAAACTATTTAACTTTTATTAATGGCTACTTTTTGTCCTCGAGTATTAAATCTGGTACCTCCGAGGGGTTCCTTGCTACCTTCACACCGACATCGTTTAATGCCTTTATTTTATTCTCCGCGGTGCCCTTTCCTCTTGCGATTATTGCACCAGCATGTCCCATTTTTTTTCCTTTAGGCGCACTTCTTCCCGCTATGTATGCATACACCGGTTTTTTCATCTGCTCAATGTATTTTGCCGCATCCTCCTCGGCCGTGCCTCCTATCTCGCCGACTAACACCACCGTATCCGTTTCTTTGTCCGCTTCAAACATTTTTAAAGCTTCAATAAAAGTGGTGCCGATTATCGGATCCCCACCCAAGCCGACACATGTGCTCTGTCCGAGTCCTCTTTCCGTGAGGTTGTACACTATCTCGTAAGTTAATGTGCCGCTTCTAGATACAACACCGATATTTCCTTCTTTGAAAATTTGGTTGGGGAGTATGCCGACCTTGGATTTACCCGGTGATACGACACCGGGGCAATTTGGGCCAATAACCACTGCATCCATCAATTTAGAATAATGGACTACTTCCATAGTGTCATGGAACGGAATGTGCTCGGTGATGGCGACGATAACTTTGATTCCCGCATCTATCGCTTCGAAACACGCATCCTTTGCAAACGGTGCCGGAACAAAAATTACAGAGGTGTTTGACTTTGTCTCTTCTACCGCTTCAATCACAGAATCGAAAACAGGTACGCCCAAAACATTCTCGCCAGCCTTGCCGGGAGAGGTGCCTGCAACCACATTTGTCCCGAAAAGTTTCATCTGCTCAGTATGAATTCTTCCCTGATGGCCTGTTATTCCCTGAACAACGACCCTTGTTTTCTTATCGATCAATATTGTCATAATCTCACTCCTATTTTGCTTTGCGTCACCTAACTTTTTTAGATTGTTTCTTTGTTTATTCAATTTTATTACACATTTTAATGTATTAGATCATTTAATGTTATAATGTTATCGTTCATCGTTTAATTCAACATCTTAATTTTGCTATTTTTAAAACCATAGTGCAATTATTTATTAATATAAAAAACATACTCGTCGCCAAGAGGCTTGGAAAGCGCCGCTGTGGCTTAGTGGTATAGCGACGCCTTGGTAAGGCGTAGGTCGAGGGTTCAATTCCCTCCAGCGGCTATCCGAAACTTCTTTAATTTTCGGCTGATGCTGGATATGTTCGAGCTCGACTTACAACGAACCCTTTATTCGAAAGTTTAAGTGGGCGAACGCTTAGATGAAATGTATCGTATCCATATAATTAAATAGGCATTCATCTTGCCGTATATTATCGAATAAGAGATTATTTGGGCGGAATATGGGGAGACAGATGACTGGCAAAAAACACAAAAGAAAAATGTACACGGCAAGAACTAAAAAGAAAACCAAAATAGGCATAACGCACAACTTATCAAAGGAACTTAAATTAGTCGGCGCGTTGAAAAAAACGAAGAATAAGTGCAGAGAATTGGAGCAGTCGCTAAGTGAAAGCAGAAAAAGATTCGATACAATTTTTAACAGCGGCCCCCATGGAATGGTATTCATGGATACAAAGTATAATTTTATCAGGGTTAACGACAAAGTTTGCCAGATGCTCGGATATCCAAAAAACGAACTTCTCTCCCTCAAGTTTACGGACATCACGTATCCCGACACCTTGGAGGTGGATGTACTTCACGCTAAGAAATTGTTGAATGGAGAAATACCCTATTACAGGACGGAAAAGCGATATATTACGAAGAACAAAGACACCCTCTGGGCAAACATAACAGTTTTACTTGTCCGCGACGGGAAAGGAAAACCGCTCTATTTTATCTCCACGATTGAGGACATCAGTAAACGTAAATTGACAGAAGAAGCGTTTCATAATCAGCATGATAAAACGAAAAAATACCTCGACATAGCCGGAGCTATACTCGTTGTTATCGGACCCGACCAAAAGGTTACCCTGATAAATAAAACGGGCTGCGATATTCTGGGATTTGCTGAGGCGGAGATTACTGGTAAAAATTGGTTTGACAATTTCATACCACATAGGGTAAGAGAGGATGTGAGATCCCTATATATAAATTTAATAAACGACAAGGTAGGGGCTGCAGAACACTTCAGAAACCCGGTCCTGACAAGAAACGGCGAGGAGCGAATTATACGATGGCATAACGTCATACTAAAAGACGGCGAGGGAGGAATTATAGGCACACTCAGTTCGGGAGAAGACGTAACCGAGCGCGAGAGTGTAGAAGAGGCGTTACAGGAGAGCGAAGAGCGCTACAGGCGGCTCGTGGATATGTCTCCCGAAACGATAGCCGTCCACAGCGAAGGAAAATTGCTTTACTTAAACCCCGCCGGATTAAAACTTATAGGCGCCTCAACCTCAGACGATGTTATTGGAAAATCGATATGGGATATTGTGCATCCAGATAGTCACGAATTAGTGAGGAAACGTGTAACACAAGCTCTGAAGGATGGAAAGACTGTGCCGCTTGTAGAGGAAAAATTCGTGAGTCTGGACGGAAAGGCCATAATCGGAGAAGTGACGACGACGCCTATTGTCTATGAGGGCGAAAAAGCACTGTTGACTGTCATTCGGGATATCACCAAGCGCAGGAATGCAGAAGAGTGCTAAGGGAAAACAGACAACAAAGAGTTTCGGTGTTCAGGTTTTTTATGCCCTTTTCCCGCATCTCCCATAAGTCCACTCTTCTTTCCCGTATTTTGTCCGGACAAGTTTTGCGGCCAGTTTTTTTTCGGAATTAGTTAAACTTCCGTTTACGACCTTAATACCAAACACCTTTTCAAACCCCTTTAGCAAACTTGCTTTTACGTCTTCCATTTTAGGCGCTTCACCCAATTCTATCGCAAGCGATGTTATTCGTTCTGTGATTTTTTTATGAGATTTGTCTGCATTTTTTTCGCTTGAAAATTTTAGATACTTTGCCATCTTTTCAAAATCACAATCTACGATAACCGTGCCATGATGGAGTATGGCGCCTGCTTTCCTTGTTTGTGCTGAGCCAGATATCTTTTTCCCATTTATCTGAACATCGTTTACCGGCTTGAATTTTGCATCTAGGGAAAATTCGTGAAATGCAGTTATTATTACATCGCCGATTTTTTTATATGATTTGATTATGCTTTGCGGAGTAGTTTCTTTGTATGCAACTGCAAAGATCAACTGCTTTTCATCCGTGTATATCGCCCCGCCGCCGCTTGCTCTTCTCAAAAGTTCTACGCCCGCCTTTTTACACAATTTGCCATTCACCTCTTCTTCCGGGTCCTGAAAATAGCCGAGGGATATTGCAGGAGGTTTTCTTCTGTAAAAATGTATGGTATCCGGCACTTTGTCGGAAGAACGCTCGATCAATATAGCTTCGTCCAAGGCCGCCGTATAGTGCGGCTCTGCGATATCTGTATCAATCAACCGCCATAAATTATTAGATTTCCTTATTGTACCACTGTTAGTTTTTCTTTTCATATGCGCACGTAAAAAGAACGAATGATTATATTAAGCGTTTGCCGGTAAATTCGCGGGTGCGGGCGGCGCCGAAGGTTTTTTCGTCTCTGTTTTTACTTTCTTCTCCTTCTTCTCTTTATGCACCGTTTCTTTATGCTCTGTTTCCTCATGCAATTCTTCTTTATGCTCTGTTTCCTCATGCAATTCTTCTTTATGTTCAGGTTCTTTATGCTCTGCTGGTTCGGTCGGTTCGGCCACTGCTTCTGCAGTCGTTGCTTCCATGGTCAATGGGAAAAGTTCTGTTTTTCTTATTTCTACGCGCTGAAGAGGATATATCGGCTTGCACTCCTTCATCATAGAGGCGCCGAGTTCGCCAGACAATACGATTTTAACAAAATCATTGAATGTCTGTGCATTGCCGCTTTTGAACATCATCTCGTGCATCTTATTCCGTATCACAGTTTCTTGTGTGGATTGTATCCTTTTTCCAGTTACAGCCATTGCTTTGACTCGAACCTTTATGTTATCCTTGGTAAGTACGTCGCAAACGACGTCTGTCCTGGATTGCCTTCTCCTTGCAAATCTTCTTACATAGTCACTGGTAAGGTCATGCCCGATGAATTTTGTGTGCGCATCCGTGCCTTTGATTTCGGTTACTTGGAATTTAAGCTTTATGTGCACCTTTGACAAGTCACCGGCAAGTTCTTGAATTGTGGTTTCTACAATCCTTCCTACCAGTTTCGAAGGGTCTGCAGATAATGTTTCCCCGATTTGCTTTTTATCGAATGCCTCTGGTGCATATATTTTGTACCATATTTTGTTCATCCATTTCTCTTTTGCTTTTCTAGTCGCGGTGCGGGATTTCTCTTCTACTGCCAAGTTTATGCTCCTCCATCACTGAATTTTTCGTTAGTTGGATAACCCCCTACGTTGAGTTCAATATTTATATTTTTTGGGGTTGTTATTGGGGATTTCCTAACTGGGAGATACTCTTTAGAATCTTTAATAAACTTTTTTTGTTGTCGAACTTTTCTATTTCACTTTTTAACTTCTTCTTTGAAGTGGTTTTATACATCTTCACAAAATTTGTAATTTCCGGTATTGCCCTGACAACATTGTCCACGATCGTAACATCTGCGGCTATTGACGTTCTAGATACTGGGTTCAAATCGATAGCTATAACTATTTTTCCCATTTTCTTTAGTACCCCTGCTCTGTCCCCGTCCTCTAGTGGGATAAGCACTACGTCGCTGCCGAATATTCCGTTCTTTGCGCACAGACCTCTGTTGTGCAATAATCCTGGAATTCTAGCATCTAGTTTCTCGCCTAAGATATTTGCGGCGCCAAACCTCTTAAGCTCCTCTGCAACATTTTTCATTCTTTTTTTTGTTCTGTGAAATAGGTTTATCTCTATTTTTAGTGGGACTAGTTTTGCTAGTTTTACAATGTCCTTGGAACAAAGTGCAGCAGTATTTCCGTTCACTGAAACTACCGGATTCTTCGCCAGCAAAAGATAGCATGCGGCTACCTTCTCGGCCATTCTTGCTTCAGGTGTCGTCTTTTCACCTATAAGATAGTCAAAAGTCTCTCCCCTACCGTGAGCTATGAGACCTGTTTCAGCGACAATTCCTTTTTTCATGTACTTGACGAGTTTCTCTCTGGTGATGAGGGATTGGTATCTTGGATGTGTTTTTGGGATTTTCATTGTAAAACCTGATTTGTCTTGTGGCATAATTTAGTATCGGTTAGAGTATGCCCCCACATTCTTCTTATTCTCCTCTCTCTTCCCTCGCCCCGTATTCCCCAATCAACGGAACAAACACACAACCACCCATATCCTTCTTTTCTATCTTATTTCCTATCTTCCTGCACTGAAATAATGTCTGGTGCCATCGTCCGCCTACTGGAATAAGAAGTATCCCGCCATCCTTTAGTTGCTCGATTAATGGTTTAGGAATATCTGGTGCCGCGCAGGCCACGAAAATTCTATCATACGGGGCATATTCTAGTAGCCCTTTCGAGCCGTCGCCTACAATTACGGTCACGATCTGGGATAGTTTTATTTTTTCTAAATTCGCCCTTGCCCGCTCAGCCAGTGTCTCTATTCTTTCCACAGTGTATACCTTGCCGTTCTCGCCGACAATTTTGGCTATAACTGCGGCATGATATCCAAAGCCAGTGCCTATCTCTAAGACTTTTTGGTCTTTATCCAACTCCAAACACTCTGCCATTATGCCTACCATGTGCGGCGCTGATATGGTTTGGCCTTCACCAATGGGCAATGGCGAATCCACATATGCGGAATCCCGGATTTCATCTGGAACAAAAATATGCCTATCCACACTTTCCATTGCGTCTATAACTTCTTTTTTGCGGATATGGCCATCCTCAATGAGTTGCTGTACCATCCTCTTTTTCTTCATCGCGTAATTTTCCATATGCCGGAGGATAGTTTTTCTGATTAAATTAGGTTTCGAAATGCAGCACAATATAGGCAAAAGTCGAAATTTAGCCAGTATTTTCAATTTGGGCATGATAGTTTTTTAAACTCTCAAACTAATATGTCTTATGGATCTAAGTATAATTAAAACACTAACACTTGATTGTATTGTACCATAATGTATAAATATAATAAACCATAGAAATGTATTGTGTGGTGGATTATATGGATGTGAATGACGGCAGACGGCTAAAAAAAGACATCCATCACCTTTCGAGAGTGATGGCCTTATTCGTATCTCTCACTCTACTTTTACCACTCGCCGTCAGCATCGTTTCTTTTAGCGCTTCTCCGGGCGAAACAAACGTACCGGTCGAGAACGAAAACAAGTCCGATATATTACCTGATAACGAGGGCAGGTCTGGCACCACAAGGGCAGATGCTCCAAACGTTGTTATACGGAATTGGGAAAACATAATATTCTGGAACAATCACCCCGAGGAAGGCGAAAAAACAGCTATTACAGTATTCATGCATAATGACGGTACTGCAACTGCATATAATGTTACTGCTAATTTTTACGATAATTCACCATCAAAAGAATTTATCGGAAGCAAATCTGTCGGCACCGTCCCTCCAGGCGAATTAAAAAGTGCAACTATCAATTGGGTTT
>JBBABA010000004.1:0-204255 GCA_041657955.1 Thermoplasmata archaeon
GCTGCCAATACTACGGCACGATAAACGCAACAGGCTTCTACACATTCACGCCGGACAGTGCAGGCGCAGGTCCATACAACATCACGATAAAGGTCAACGACAGCAAGACGCAGACGATCGCATACCTGTATCTAAACGTAACCGCACCGGTAAACCACGTCCCAGTCATCCAAGCGATCCCGTCATTAAACGGAGTGATCGGAGTACCCATCACCTACCAAGTTGTCGCAACCGACGCTGACGGAGACACCTTGACGTACAGCTGCCAATACTACGGCACGATAAACGCAACAGGCTTCTACACATTCACGCCGGACAGTGCAGGCGCAGGTCCATACAACATCACGATAAAGGTCAACGACAGCAAGACGCAGACGATCGCATACCTCTATCTGAACGTGACCGCATCCGCGAACCAACAACCTACTGTTGTGATTATCAGCCCGTCTAATGGGGCGACCGTAAGTGGCACTGTTATGGTATCTGGCACGGCCAACGACATAGACGGCGCCGTGCAGAGCGTAGAAATAAAAATAAACGATGGCATATGGTATAATGCTGCTGGAACCCAATCATGGAGTTATTCCTTTGATACAACCAACCTCCCAAGTGGAAACGCCACGATCTATGCGAAGGCATTTGACGGCACCGAGTATTCCGCACCGACGACGATAACAGTCAAGATAAACAAACTGCCTGTTGTAACGATAGATTCCCCCGCGAATAACGCTGTCGTTAGTGGGAAAATAACAGTATCTGGGAGTGCAAATGACGCAGACGGCGGAGTGCAAAGCGTGGAAGTAAGAGTAGATAACGACTCTTGGAAATCGGCCAAATTCAAAGATGGGCAATGGAGTTACGATATTGACACCACAAAATTATCTAACGGGGAACACGGAATATATGTAAGGGCATACGATGGCAACTCTTCCTCTCTAGATAGTATAATAAAGATAAAGGTGGACAACAAGAAGGAGTCAAAAGGATTCATACCCGGATTTGAAATCCTCGCTTTGATATCTATATTAGGAGTCTCTGCCCTACTGAAGAGGAGAAGAATAAAACTGGCGTAAACTTCTCCTTTTTTCCTCCTTATTTTTTCTATACCGCATCAATGGATAGCAGCAATACAATCACATTTGGGATGATATTTTATACTTTTTCAAAATAAAAAATAACTGAGGGATGGGCAGGCAATGGATTTCCTGACGCAAGGCCATTTTATCGACACATATCGGAGCACCATGTAATTGTAAGGTGCGGCAATTTAATGGACTTACTCGCTACCCACCCCGCTTTTTATTATGTTGCATGTATTATATATTTATTTTGGTGGGCTTTTTTACTATCGCGCAGAATCAGATTTTCGGCGGTTTTTATCTTTTCGCACCTGCCATCCTGTTCGCTATTTGGGCGCTAACAGCCCCGGCGACAAAACCCGCATCGATATTTACCACGACTAGCGGCGAACAAGACTGGAGCATGGCATAAAGTGCGGTTTTTCCTTTGCCAGCTATTCCATAGCCAGTGGAAATAGGCAAACCGATGACAGGAGCGTCCACCATGCCTGCAACCAGTGTCGGCAAAGCGCCCTCCCTCCCGGCGGCCACTATATACACATCTACCTTTTCCTTCCGCATTTTCTCAAGCGTTGGAAACAATCTATGCACGCCGGCAATGCCGACGTCGTATGCTGTGAAAACCCTACAACCAAGCTGCTCGGCGATAACTTTTGCCTCTTCTGCAACTTGAATGTCGGAAGTGCCTGCAGTAATTATTCCGACCCTTCCACCTGTTTTTTTAGCCTCGTACTTCTTTTTACTGACTACACAAACACGCCCTTCTTCATTGTGTTCCGTGAAATAACCCAACTTTTTAATCTCTTTAACAAGAGACAGGGATATGCGCGTAAGTATGACACGTTCTTTATTATGAGCTACTTTTTTAATTATTGAAATCAAATGCTCTTTTTTCTTGCCTGCTGCAATAATCACTTCTGGTATCCCTGTTCTTTCTTCTCTATATATATCGATATTTGCAAAGTGTTTTACTCTCAGAAACTCGCAGGAATTATCTTTTTTTAGATTTTTCATAGATTTATGCACCTATAACATCAGGTAGTATTTACGCTTAGGATAATAGATTTGCGGTTCAATGGGAAAGTTAATGAATGAAAAACATAATAACACAATAATGCAATCACGCAATCGCATTGGCATGGGCTTGTGGGGTAGTTTGGTCTATCCTAGGCGGTTCGGGACCACTTGACTCCAGTTCAAATCTGGACAAGCCCATTAACCAATGTAATAAACTAACAATTCTTAACTCATCATATCTAAAGAGTTTTTCACTCGAAATATAAGGAAGATAAATAATAAATAAAAAGTATGTAATTAGTAGCTGGTATAGGACTTACGATGATAAAGAAGATAGTGTTCGGTTGCGTTTCTCTGGTCGGGCAAGCGATATTCCGAGTGATATTGGTTCTCGGACTACTCTTTGGAGTTATTATCATGTTTTTAGGGGGAAACTATTTAGCGGGTTTGCTAATCATAATCCTGTCATTTTTATTACCAGTAATTTGGGAAATAGGTTCGATACGTTTCGATAGGTGGCAAAACGTAGCTTTTACACTTGCAGTCGTATTTATGCTGGTTATGGCAGTATCTATATTATATACGACAAACGAGCATCGTGGTTGGACTCAAAAAACACCGATGCCAACAGAAAGAGGAGATTTTGCTGTTGGTGCAATATATGGGAAAATCTATGTTATCGGCGGTTATGTGAACAGTGAAAGCGCAGTCAACGAGGAGTATAATCCTTTAACAAACAAATGGACAAAAAAAGCACCTATGCCTACCCCAAGAAGAAACCTCGCCATAGGGGTTGTGAATGGCAAGGTATACGCAATAGGGGGTTATAGTGGTCACAATGTGAGTGGTGCGAACGAGGAATACGATCCTCTGACGGACAAATGGACAAAAAAAGCACCCATGCCTACCCCAAGGGAGGGTCTAGCAGTGGGAGTAGTGAATGACAAAATATACGCAATAGGCGGTGCATTTTTTATCTGGTCTGACGACTTCTTAACTCACGCGGAATATTATTCACTAAACCAAGAGTATGACCCTAGCACAGATTCGTGGACAAACAAGACGCCTATGCCAACAGGCAGGTGCGATCTAACGATTGGAGAAGTGAATGGGAAAATTTACGCCCTCGGTGGGATAATACGAGCTAGTTCTTCAATGTTCGGACGCACAGTTTGGACAACAGCTAATCAGGAGTATGATCCTATTGCAGATTGTTGGACAAAAAAATCACCAATTTTGAAAGGTACAGGCAACTGGGTGGCAGGTGTAGCTACTAATGGTAAAATCTATGTTATATCCGCATACACGAACAATGAATATGATCCGTTGACAGACAAATGGACTACTCGCGCGCCCAAATATATTACTTCATATCTAGGGGGGGCTAGCGGTGTAGATGGAAAAATTTACGTTTTTGACGAATCAAGGATAAACGAGGTTTATGATGCAACTAATGCAGAAGCGTTAGTGATAGAAGATTTAATCGGCGTATCTTTATTCGTATGCATCGCCATAGCAATAATTTATGCCATAGAACCAGAGATAATAAAGAAACCTATCCGATACATCCTTAAAAAAAGGCGACCTTGACAAAAACGATTCTTCGAGATAAATTCGTCAATTGCCGTATATCGCTTCGACATATTTAAATAGAAACAAATTATTCACAATTCGAATGACAAATACCCTTACTGAGAAGATGGCGGGAGAGATCACGCTCTCCAACCGCCCCGGTGAAACTATCAGAAAGTGGCGGGAAGATTTTCGGATTTCCACCAAAGAACTGGCAGGCCACCTCAGCATATCTACTTCTGTGATCAGCGACTACGAATCAGGAAGAAGAAAATCTCCAGGTGTCGCTGCGGTAAAAAAGATAGTCGAAGCTCTCGTAAAAATCGACGAGGAGCGGGGCGGGGCAATACTAAAACAATATGGCATACCTGCAGATTCAAACAAGGCAATCATCGATATTAAGGAATTCTCTACGCGAGTTTCAGGCAGATCGTTTATCGATACGATAAAAGGAAAAATTCTGACAAACAAAAATAAAACAGAACGGGACCTTCACGGATATACAATAATAGACAGCCTGAAGGCGATAGTTACATTGAATTCGACTGATTATCTGAAGATATACGGGTGGAGCACGGAAAGAGCCCTCATATTCACTGGGGTAAAATACGGGCGCTCGCCGATGATAGCTGTAAGAGCTCATCCGATGAAACCAGCAATGGTCGTCTTCCACAAACCCGAGAATATAGATAAATTGGCGATAAAACTCTCAGAGGCGGAGAATATTCCGTTAGTGACAACAAATTTGGAAATGGAAAAAATAATAGATAATCTTAGAGCGCTGTAGTGTAGCATTGTAAAATTGTAAGAAATAGGGGGAGAAAAATGGCCGTAGGAATAGTGAGTTATGGGGCATACGTCCCGAGGCTAAGAATAACATCGGAAACAATAGCGAAAGTGTGGGGAGTGGACGCCGAATCCATATCTAAGGGATTAAATGTACAGATGAAATCGGTGCCAGGGCCAGACGAGGATACGATAACCATCGCGGTTGAGGCCGCAAGAGAGGCCATGAGGCGCTGTGATGTGGATGTAAAAGGGATAGGCGCAGTTTATGCGGGCTCGGAATCTCACCCATACGCAGTCAAACCAACGGCAACGATAGTGGCCGAGGCATTAAGCGTCCCGCCAGAACACACCTCTGCAGATTTTGAATTTGCATGCAAGGCAGGCACGGCAGCGATTCAAGCATGTATGGGGTTGGTCGGCTCTGGCATGATAAGATATGGTTTGGCAGTAGGTGCAGACACCTCTCAGAGCGCACCTGGCGATGTTTTGGAATATACTGCGTCTGCCGGCGGTGCTGCGTATCTGATAGGCAGCAGAGACATAGCCGCAGAGATCAAGGACACTATTTCGTACACTACAGACACACCGGATTTCTGGCGAAGGGAAGGGGAGAGGTACCCTAAGCACGGGGAGAGATTTACAGGCGAGCCGGCATATTTTAAACATATCATTGCTTGCGCGAGAACATTATTCGCAAGGATGGGGACAAAACCTACGGATTATAAACACGCAGTTTTTCACCAACCCAACGGAAAGTTCCCGCAAAACGTGGCAAAGTCTCTCGGCTTTACGCCGGAACAGATTAAAACCGGTCTGCTCACGCCAAGGATAGGAAACACCTATTCGGGCGCTGTCCCGCTCGGCCTTGCAGCCGTGTTAGACATTGCCAAGCCGGGCGACAGGATATTTGTAGTGGCATACGGTTCCGGTGCAGGTGCGGACGGTTTCGACATAGAAGTTACGGATGGAATAAATAAACTAAAGAGAACAACTACGCTTGAGGAAATGATAAAAGATTCGCAACTGATCGATTATTCTATTTATGTGAAGTATAGGGGTCAAATAAAGTTTGGAAGTGATTAAATGAGGGATGTAGCAATAATTGGAGCAGGAGTAACAAAATTTGGCGAGTTGTGGGACAAGTCGTTCAGGGACCTGGGCATAGAGGCCGGGCTGGATGCAATTGCAGATTCAGGTACATCGGGTAGGGAGATAGACGCACTGTATATCGGAAACATGTCGGCTGGCAGAATGATAGGGCAGGAGCACATAGCGCCGATGATAGCTGAGCAGATAGGCTTAGCGTCGCTTCACATCCCTGCGACGAGGATAGAAGCCGCGTGCGCCTCCGGCGGGCTGGCATTAAGGCAAGCATACTTGGCCGTAGCGTCCGGACACCACGACGTCGTTATCGCTGCGGGGGCAGAGAAGATGACTGACGTTAGCACATTACAAGTAACAGAGGCGCTGGCTACCGCGGCAGACCAGGAATGGGAATCATTCTTCGGGGCGACGTACTCGGGTTTGTTTGCGATGATGGCGAGGCGTCACATGCACGAATATGGCACAACCAGAGAGCAGATAGCCGCGGTATCAGTCAAGAATCACAAGAACGGAGCGCTCAATCCCAAGGCCCAGTTCCAGCGCGAAATTACGCTGGAAAGCGTGATTAATGCTCCGATGGAGGCCGACCCGTTGACGGTCTTGGACTCTTCGCCGGTTTCAGATGGTGCCGCCGCGTTGGTTCTATGTCCGCTCGATAAGGCAAAGAAATACACGAATGCCCCTATCAAAATTATAGGGTCGGGGCAGGCAACGGATACCTTAGCACTACACAATCGAGAAAGCATCACCACAATGAAGGCGGCTGTTATCGCAGCCAAGCGGGCGTATGAGCAGTCAAAAAAATCTCCGGGCGACATCGACGTATGTGAAGTTCACGACTGTTTTACGATAGGAGAGATTATTGCAACAGAGGATCTTGGATTTTTCAAAAAAGGAGAGGGGGGTAAAGCAGTAGAAGACGGGCGAACGTCGCTTAATGGCGAGATTCCGGTAAATACTTCCGGTGGCCTAAAAGCAAGGGGGCACCCAATAGGCGCGACTGGGATAGCACAAGTTGTCGAGATTGTAACGCAACTTAGGGGAAAGGCGGAAAAACGTCAGATAAAAGGCGCAAACATAGGGCTTACACACAATATAGGTGGGTCTGGCGGAACTGCGGTGGTTCATATATTCGAGGTGGCGTAGATGGCAGTACCAAGATTTTGGCGGGAGATCGGAAGCAGGTATAACTTCCAGGCATCAAAATGCAGGAAATGCGGCAAGATATTCTTCCCCCCGCGAGACATGTGTTCGGAGTGCAGAAGGGCAAGCATAGGAATGATGCAGGACATACAGTTGCCCGACGAAGGAAAGATATTATCGTACACAACAATCCACAACGGCCCCGAGGCGTTCAAGATGCAGATACCATACACAATGGCAATCATAGAGATAGACGGGGGCGTCAGGCTTACGAGCCAGATTGTAGATTGCGACCCTTCCAAACTGCGCATTGGAATGAAGGTGAAAAGCGTATTTCGCAGGATAGGGGAGGATGGAAAGGCGGGCATGATTTATTACGGGTATAAATTCAAACCCATGGAATAGGATGTCTTCTTTATATCGCAGAAACACATCATAGAAAAAATTAATTAGATATATTTATATAGAAGGACACATATACAAAATTAGAAAGGTATGAACCTTCACAGGGAACAGGTTAATTAGTACATATTCATATTTTTCGAGCATAAAAAGAAAGGTAGGTGATGTTTATGTTGGCAGGTCAACCTCAGCAACAAATAATAATTTTAAGGGAAGGCACAAGGAAAGAGGGCGGGAGAAGCGTCCAATTGAAGAACATAGCAGTCGCAAGGGCGGTAGCAGATGCCGTAAAAAGCACACTTGGCCCAAAGGGAATGGACAAGATGCTCGTAGACTCCATGGGCGACGTAATCATAACAAACGACGGTGCGACTATTTTGAAAGAGATTGAAGTCGAACATCCAATTGCTAAAATGATAGTCGAAGTTGCAAAAACACAGGACGAGGAATGCGGGGACGGAACAACGACGTCCGTTATTTTAGCGGGCGAGTTATTGAAAAGATCGGAAGCGCTGATAGAGAAGAACGTGCATCCAACGATAATCGCTGCGGGCTACAAGCTTGCGGCCGAAAAAGCAGTGGCGATACTTAACGAAATGGCCGAAAACGTGCCAAAGGAAAACGTTGACATTTTAAAAAAGGCAGCAGCCATCGCCATGATAAGCAAAAACGTAAGCGCGATGAGAGTGCACTTGGCGGAAATCGCTACAAACGCAGTTTTGGCGATTACAGAACGGATAGGAAACAAAAACATTGCAGATATAGACAACATCAAGATAGAAAAGAAGCACGGCCAGTCTATCAACGATACCGTGATGATCAACGGCATTATCCTGGATAAGGAGATTACCCATGAAGGAATGCCAAAATATGTTAAGAACGCAAAGATCGCATTGGTGAGTTCGCCGCTCGAAATCAAAAAAACCGAGGTTAGCGCAAGCATCGAGATAAGAGATCCAAGGAAATTGAAGATGTTCTTGGATGAAGAGGAAAACGTGCTAAGAAAAATGGTTGGCAAAATTAAAGCGAGCGGTGCAAACGTTCTCTTGTGCGAAAAAGGCATTGATGACCTTGCGTTGCACTATCTTGCAAAAGAAGGCATCGTTGCTATACGGAGAATCAGCGAGTCGGATATGAAAAGACTGGTGAAGGCTACGGGCGGAAAGATCGTATCGAGATTAGACGACATTACCCCGGGCGACCTGGGCATTGCGGAAAGCGTGGAAGAGAAAAAGATTGCCGGAGACAAACTAACGTTCATAACAGGTTGCAAAGGGGGAAAAGCAGTTTCGATATTAATCAGGGGCGGCACGGAACACGTGATTGCAGAAGTCGAGCGTGCTCTCATAGACGCACTCAGCGTGGTTTCGGATATAGTTGAGGACGAAAAGATTATTGCTGGTGGAGGCGCGGGCGCCATGGAAATTGCCAGGGGATTGAGAGATTATTCTGCATCTGTCGGTGGAAGGGAGCAGTTGGCCGTAGAGGCCTTTGCAGAAGCCATGGACGTGCTTCCGAGAACTCTCGCAGAGAATGCAGGACTCGACCCAATAAACACGATAATCGATTTGAGAAAGGCACATCAGAAGGGCTTGAAAAATACGGGTATTAACGTGTTTACAGGGAATGCGGAGGATATGCGTCAGGCAGATGTTATCGAGCCACTTAGGGTTGCAGTCCAGGCACTACACTCAGCCACAGATGTTGCTACTATGATACTGAGAATTGATGATATAATAGCGGCAAGACCTGTCTCAAAAGCGGAGATGGCGGCAGCTGCCGGTGGCGGCGGTGGCATGGGTGGCATGGGCGGAATGCCCGGAATGATGTAATCGGCAGGTGTGCTTATTCGTTAAACACCTTTTTATTAAACAATTTTATCGTCAGTCTCCCAACGTTTAGTCAGTGGGCGCAAGTCGAAGCTTAAAATCCCACCCCCTATCAAATTTTTTCTATCGAAACCTATATATTACAAAAAGATACTACGAGGTTGCACCCTTAACTATATAAATAAAATTAATAATAAATTAACTGTTAATCAGTGGATTAATTATTACCCGCCCAAAATGTAAACGTGGAAATCTGCCATGGCCATGAGGTCAAAACATGATTATAAAATCTAGAATCAAGAAAACTTTATCCCTCGCTGTTGTTTTCGTATTATTACTCAGTGCGGTGTTTCCGTTATTTTTAACCTCGTTTACCACCCCTCTACAAGACATTTGTGGAGAGGTTAAAGATCAAAAAGATGCTATACGCTCCGCTTCTTCACATCCATACCCATACACCAACGGCTTGCCATACGATATTCACATGTACATCCAGCCAGGGCACGTGATGAATACAATCAAACCATCGACGCCGACACCGCCGGACAACAACATAACGAGCATTTCATATCAGCTTTCAGAGGCGTTTAACACGGATTTGTACGTTGAGGGATTTGGCTCTCCGGCCCAGGATGGGTTGAAAGGATTTTATTTGATACTCGACATAAACCGCACTGGAAACGCCTCTACAAACACCACCCAATTAAACACCACGACCGAAGTGGCAATCATCATCTACCAGGATAACACGGAAATCGCAAAATCAGTAAAGGTATATACGCTGGGCAACACCGAATGGTTTATTCCGTTTATAGACCGAAATAAAAAAGACCATGTCTTCAACAAAGGCTCCAATTTGTTCATTAGGATTGTAACAGATGCCCCCGTGAACATAACGTATAAAGAAACCGAAAAAGCAGATAACGCCAATCTTTTGGTTACAGGTGCACCAATTGCCCTGACTGCGGAAACCAAACACACAGGCGGTCAGTTAGAGTACTACATCCAGAAGTTTAAACTCCGCGGGTACACAAATTATCATCCAAACTGGCCAGCGGCCCTTAAATTTGTGTATACCGAAGGAGCAATTACTGATGCATTTGGTACATATGATATAGTGACTGCGGAAATTACAATAAAGAACTTCAACGAGGAGGTTATGGACAACCAGTCTAGGAGAACTTCCAGCCTATCTAAAGGCTCACTTTCTGCCAGTTACGGTTATACCTGGGACTATTCGCGGATTGTGTCAACACCAGAAAAACCAGCACTAACACCAGGAAACTATACGGTGGACGTCGTTACCAGGGACATACAAGGACACAACTACACTTATTTTGCGCGATTCCAGATTATGGAATATGGCGTTTACATCGTACGCACGGACACAGAACGGGAAGACGTAGGGGTGGGGGAATATAAGGTTCATACTGCGTTATTATACAATTCCGGGTTTTACACGGATACTATAACAGTAAGGGCCACAACCAAACCATACTGGGATGCGGAAATCAGTTCTCGGGGTTTTGTCCCATCCTCGAGCCAAACTTTTGTAAACATGGAACCGGCTACTACAAAGAGCATTACGATTAACATAACTAGCCCGATAAACGCTTCAGCCAACGATTCGGCAAGAACCGAAATAGATGCACGAGGCAGCCACGACAACATACACCAAGCGGACATAACTACTGTAATAGCACCACTCTATAATGTGGAGTTAAGGTTAAACAGCAATAAGACGATCAAGGCAGACCTGGGTGGAGAAGCAAGATTCAACCTAACTGTCACGAACACAGGCATACAGGACGACGTCATCGACGTGATTTTTGACTGGCGTCCTCCGGATTGGGACGTAAAAATTGCAAAGTCCATCTCGCTTTATAAGAAAGAGAATAAGTTATCATTCTTTTTAAAGAGGGACGAAAGCGCGGATTTTGAATTGATACTCACGGCATCGGAGGACCCGGAAAACCCGAACAACGAAGTAAATACGATGGTGACAGCCACATCCCAGGGAAACAGCTCGAGATTCAGAAGTTTAACCGTAACAACAGTCAGAGTAATAGGCGTCGATTTAAGGTTTACAGATGCAAACAAACAAACGCAGACGGCAAAAAGAATAGGGGACAAACCGTACAAATATGATACTCTCGAATATCAGATGATAGTTACAAACACAGACATATTGGCCGCGCACGACTATAACATAACAGTGTATGAACATCCGGAGAACTGGCAAATCTCTTTTAACAAAACAAGACCAGTAGACCGGCTATTCGTATATAGTCTAGAGAAAAGGACAGGTTCCCAAACATTCACAGTCTATGTTACGCCGCCTTCCAACGTAGTTGCGGGCGCATACACCAACATCGTAATAAAAGCAGAGACAATGTACTATCCGAATAGGTATGTAAAAGCGAAACCCGGTGTAACAGTGGAGCAGTTCAGCGATGTTACAGTTGAGACAATTTTGCCGAATCAGGGGATCACTCTTAAGGAAACGATAGCCTATGACATAACTATCACCAACACAGGCAACGGCGTAGACAGTTTTGTCGTCTCCATAACAACGCCACCTAACTGGAAAGCGCTCATTGACGGCAAATCGCCAGCTACTTATGTAGACCTCCAGCCTTGGCAATTTAAAACGCTTACACTCATAGTAACAGCTCCAGGCGACGGCAGGCACGGCGATCAGGGAAAAATAACAATCGTGGCAGACTCCACCAAGAACGTAGCCACCTACTCCCTGACCACGGCAACTACTGTCCAAAAAACAATATTCTGGAGAATCGTCGACGCAATTATAGACTTATGGTTCATATTCGCACTTCTTGCAGGTTTGTTCCTCGCATTCATGTATGTGCGGCATTGGCGCGGCATTTGGCAGCTGCCGCTGGAATCCAGAATCAGGGTCATGCCGCCAAGGCCCATAGTGCCTCCAGGAGTAGGGACAGGAAAATCAGCATTGCCTCCGGAGCCAGGAAGATCTCTGCAAAGACCAACAATATCTCAAAAGACAGAGCTGGGAAAACCTTTACAAAGGCCATCTACACAAAAATCAACGCAAGGGGTTGTGGTTTCCGGTGTACCTGTTAAGAAGATTAAAGGCGCAACCGACGATGCCGGGAGTGAAGGTTTTCCAAAAAGCAGCGGTAAATGATGCAGCGGTTGCCCTGACATACCTGCGTCTTAAATCGTTCTATGCCGATTCTTGATGCTTTTCGATCGTAATTTCCGAATCTTCAGTGCTGTGCACCTCGATATCTCCTTTAATCTCTTTTGTGAACGCGTTGATTATTTGGAATTGGTCGCCCATTTCTACGTTTTGGTATTCTACCGCATTTTTATCCCAAAGAACTACCCTTGCCTGGCCCAAACCGTCGTGAATAGCGAGATTCAAGACATGTCCAGTCGTATCATTTTTCCTTTTGAACGAGTGTATCGGTGTTGTCTGAGTAATCATGCCTTTTATATTAACCGTAGCCGAGGGCACTAGATTATCTAGTGTCGAAAATTCTAGGCTCTTCGTATTATGCTCGTTGCTTTCAGAATCTAAATCTATTCTTGAAGAAGTGCGCCCTTTATGGGAAATCGTATCTTCTCCAACAACTTTCAACAAACTCCATTTACCCATCGTAATCTCAGTTCCAAAAGAAGAATCCTTTACGCTGCCGTTGATAATCTTTATCTCGGCGCCTTCAGATATTTTGCCGCTTTTAACCATTTCGACATCATGATTGCTCCACAATACAAGCCTGCTCGTTCCTGTACCATCAGAGATGTCGATAGTCACCACCATGCCAGTCTCGCCGTTCTTTCTCGTAAAATTTCTTAACGGATATATTTTCAATACCTTGGCGGACAGGGTAACATCCTGCCCGGATTTCAAATGACCAACTTTATCTGTCTTCTCCAGGCGGCGCTCGTTCTCATCAACTATGAGCGCGGCGACCGCATCCTCATTGAACATGCCGCCAAATTCGTCGTATCTCTTTTTTATCTCCCTATCAAAATCCCTCTTTGAAAAAAGGTCTTTGACAAGAGTGTATGATTCTATCTTTGAGCGAAGCACGTACTGGTATTGTTGCAATGATTACTTAATGATTTTCGATTAATGTATTTTATATATTAAAAAAACAATATCTATTTGTGATTTCTTGGATGCTTTAAAAAATATTTTGGCGATCTTAGTGAGTTATGCTGCACCCACATCTGGATACCCTGGATATGGTATGCCGTCGCAATCACAGGCAATACAATACCGCAAAAAGAAGCCTCTTGGGGTAACAGTTATTGCAATATTGATGATTATAGGTGGATTGTCAATAATGGTCAGTGCGGCACAGATATTGTATTTAGGAAGCCAATTTCTGACAGTCGACGATTCCTTTGGAAAAATACTTCTTGCTATCGGTGGAATGATACTCATTATAGGGATTGCACAGATTATACTTGCAAGAGGGCTGCTGCAACTAAAAAGGTGGGCGCATACCGGAACGTATGTTCTGACAATAATTTCACTAATCCTGGATTTCATCATATTGTTGTTCAATAGACTACAGGATGCACAGAGCGCTATTGGAATATTAATCAACTTCATAATACTCTATTACCTGGCGAGGCCAAGAATAAAAACCGCGTTTGGGAAATATGTGCCTCTTACTAGCAATAGTGGTTTCACTGATAGTGATTTTGATTGGTAATAGCATCAATATAATCAGTGAATTTGCTTCTATTCTTCAATAGATTTTTAGCTTTGCCTTCATCCGAATACCCCCAACTTTGCGGGGGGATTCAGTTTTATTCGCTAATAGAACGATATTTTTAAAAACGAAACACCACTATACCCCCTCACTCGGTTGGTGAACTCATGGTAAGGCATTTGATTTCAATATTGGACATTCAAAACGATTTGAACGGCATACTGAATCTGGCATCAGAGCTGAAAATGAAACAGAAGAACGGAGTAAAACACGAACTGCTGAAGGGCAAAAGCCTGGGCATGGTGTTCGAGAAGCCATCACTCAGGACGCGGGTTTCGTTTGAGGTTGGCATGGCGCAATTGGGCGGAAACGCGCTCTACATATCCCCGAGCGAGATACAGATAGGGAAGCGCGAGTCCGTGCACGATGTCGCGAAAGTGCTTTCGAGATTTGTGGACGGCATAATGTATCGGGCATTCGACAATAATGTCATGCGGGAGCTCGCGCGGCACGCAGATGTTCCGGTCATAAACGGATTGGACAACAAGGAGCACCCGTGCCAGATTGTCGCAGACCTGCTTACCATCAAAGAACACAAGGGCAGCCTTAAAGGCCTGAAACTGTGCTGGGTCGGGGACGGCAACAATGTCTGCAATTCATTGCTTCTTGGGACTGTAATATCCAGGATGGATATGTCAGTCGCCTGCCCTGAGGATTATGAGCCGGATGCAGGTATATACTCTAAAGCCAAAAGATTATCGAAGAAGAACGGCACCAGGATACTGATAACGAGAGAAATAAAGGAAGCAGTTAAAGACGCGGATGTAGTGGTCACGGACACATGGGTGTCCATGGGCGACGAGGTGGAGAAGGCAAAGAGAGAGACTGCATTCAAGGGTTACCAGGTAAACTCCAGGCTGATGAAATGGGCCGCTGGGGACGCAATCGTCATGCACTGCCTGCCCGCGCATAGGGGACAGGAGATAACCGACGAAGTGATGGATTCAAAGCGGTCAGTGGTGTTCGACGAGGCAGAAAACCGTCTGCACGCCCAGAAGGCTATAATGGTAAAATTAATGAGATAAAATATATATGGGAACGAAGATAGTGGGATATCAGAAATAAAGAGGGTATTGAAATGAGGCAATTTGACATATACACGTACGATCTGCAAAAAGGTTTGGCAACGGTTACGGAAATACTAGCGAGAAATGCAGTGAACATAAAAGCGATCTCTACCGAGGACTCTCACGAGCACATACTGATACGGGTCGTAACTGACGACGAGAAGACCACAAAAAAAGCGCTCGACAAAGAAAGAGTGAATTATGAAGAGAGGGAAATCTTAGGAATAGAATTGAACGACAGGCCAGGAGAACTTGCCAAACTTACCAAGAGACTGTCACAAGCGAACGTCAAGATAGAGTCTATCTACATCCTGGGCAAGGATAAGGGCAAGACGGAGATAGCCATTGGTGTTAATGAGATCGAGAGAGCGAAAACAGCGCTAAAATAAAATTATAATAAAATCCCACGTCGAATCACCGCGCCATCTAAAATCGTATAATTTATTATCGTATAATTTATTGTCGATAACGAGTGGAAAATCTACAATTTTCTGAGGGGAAAAATTTGAAGAATGTAAAGATTGATGGCAATAGTCTGAAAATAGAGGATGTTATCGAAGTATCCCGATCTACAACATTGTCGACACAATGTTGTACGAACGTACGAAATTCTTTCGGAGAATTTCGTAGTAACGGCGCGAATGTAGAAATCCCGGACGCGGCAAAGAAACGGGTATCCGAGTGCAGAAAGGTCATTGACGACATTATCCGGAAAGGCACAGTGGTATATGGAGTCAACACAGGCGTCGGCGGGCTATCCAACGTACTCATAACAAAAGACCAGATAGAAGAACTACAGAAGAATCTGATAATGAGCCATGCAACCGGTGTCGGCGAACCACTGCCCGAAGAGGTTGTGAGGGCAGCCATGTTGTTGAGCGCTAATGCGCTCGCAAAGGGATTTTCCGGCGTAAGGCTGTCCGTGATAGAAACATTGCTAGCAATGCTTAACAAAAGAGTTCATCCAGTTATTCCAGAAAAAGGCTCGGTTGGGGCGAGCGGTGATTTGGCGCCTCTTTCTCACATGGCGCTCGTGATGACTGGCAAAGGCGAGGCGTTTTACAACGGTAAAAGAATGAGCGGAAAGGACGCCATGAAAAAGGCAGGAATCGAAACTCTCACTTTAAAGTCCAAGGAAGGTTTGGCCATAATAAACGGTACGGAAATAATGACCGCAATCGCTGCGCTTAACATATATGACGCAGAACGAATAGTGAAAACCGCACAAATTGCGGGCGCCATGTGCCTAGAGGCATTAAAAGGCACGACCAAACCGTTCGATGAAAGGATACATGCCCTTAGGGCTCACGAGGGCCAGAAAATATGCGCAGCGAACATCAGGGCGCTCACCAAAGGCAGCGAAATAATCGCATCCCACAAGGACTGTCCAAAGGTTCAGGATGCGTACACTCTTAGGTGTATGGCGCAGGTATACGGCGCTGTGATAGATACGATCTCATATACGAGGCGCATAGTGGAAACGGAAATCAACTCCACCACAGATAACCCGATTGTTTTTCCGGAAACCAGGGAAGTAATATCCGGCGGAAACTTCCACGGAGAACCTGTCGCTTTCGCCATGGATTTCCTGGGCATAGCGTTAGCGGAATTGGGAAATATCTCTGAGAGGACGATATATCGATTAATCGACCACAACCTCAGCGAGATGCCGTCTTTCTTGATAGAGAGAAGCGGCCTGCACTCGGGTTTTATGATCACCCAGTATACTGCAGCAGCGCTGGTGTCAGAGAACAAGGTTTTATCGCACCCTGCAAGTGTAGATTCAATACCTACCTCCGCTGGCCAGGAAGATCATGTAAGCATGGGAACGATTGCTGCGAGGAAAGCTAGGCAAATACTTGGTAATGTTGAATACATTGTTGCGATAGAACTGCTTTGTGCCGCCCAGGGCATAGATTTCCAGAAACCATTAAAGGCAGGTGCGGGAGTTCAAAACGCATACGCACTCATAAGAAAAAACATCCCAAAGCTCGAGAAAGACAGGGTAATGTATGTAGATGTGGAAAAAATGAACAAAATCGTTAAGAGCGGGAATGTTTTAGAGGCCGCAGAGAGCGCCATAGGAAAGCTTCGATAATACGGATAATGGCATATCTGGCTGCCTGCCTAAATTTCTCACAATTTTTATATATGGGTTGCATGATGAGGGTATTGTCGATAGCCGAAAAGTGGCACATTCCTGACGCTTGGCTGGTCATCGAAGATTTATATAAGATGGATATGCGGCTTGGCGATTAACCCGCGAGATTGTTGAAAGCACCAAAAATATGGCCGAGGCAGCACATCCGACAAAATGGAGGCATTATATGAGTGGGGAAAAGATTAATCCGTTCGAGACTGCGAAGCAGCAGATTGAATCTGCTGGAAAAAAATTGAATTTGGGAAAGGGGTTAATAGAGATTTTAAAGCATCCGGAAAGGGAGCTGACCGTAGCTATCCCGGTGAAAATGGACAACGGCAAAACAAAGGTATTCACTGGATATAGGGTTCAGCACAGCACGGCAAGGGGGCCCGCAAAAGGCGGAATACGATACCATCCTCAGGTAGACATAGACGAGGTAAGGGCTCTTGCCACGTGGATGAGCATGAAATGCGCTGTAGTCGGAATACCATACGGCGGCGGAAAGGGCGGCGTTATATGCAACCCGAAGGAAATGTCGCCTGGAGAAATCGAAAGATTGAGCAGGGGGTTCATACGGGGCATATATCCGATCATAGGGCCGCTGAAGGACATACCTGCACCTGATGTGTACACCACACCCCAGATTATGGGCTGGATGATGGACGAGTTCAGCATGCTGGAAGGTCATTTCACCCCTGGTGTAATTACAGGGAAACCCCTGAGCATTGGAGGCTCAAAGGGAAGAGGCGAAGCTACAGCAAGGGGAGCGTCTTATGTTGTCAGAGAAGCCGCAAAAAGATTAAACATGAAGACAAAGGGAGCAACCGCAGTTGTTCAGGGATTCGGAAACGCAGGTTCAATAGCTGCCAGACTCCTGCATAACGAGCTCGGCTGCAAAATAATAGCAGTGAGCGACTCGGCAGGCGGGGCATACAATCCAAACGGCATAGAACCCGCGGCTATTTTGGCGCATAAAGAAAAAACAGGCTCTGTAAAGGGGTTCAAGGGCACCAAAAATATCAGCAACGAAGAACTGCTGGCATTGAAATGCGACATCCTTGTGCCTGCCGCGCTCGAGAACCAGATAACAAAGGAGAATGTAAAGAACATCAAAGCAAAAATCGTCGCAGAGGCTGCAAACGGACCGACGACACCTGAAGCGGATGAAATCATGTTCAAGAAAGGCGTAACAGTTATTCCGGATATATTGGCCAACGCCGGCGGCGTAACAGTAAGCTATTTCGAATGGGTGCAGAACCTGCAAAACTATTACTGGTCCGAGGAAGAGGTCAACAAGAAATTGGAGAACGTGATGGTGGAATCCTTTGACGCAGTTTACAAGATGGCAAAGGAGAACAAGACAAACCTCAGAAACGGCGCCTACATGGTAGCAATAAACAGAATCGCAAGCGCGATAAGAGACAGAGGATTGGTTTATTAATTTTAGAACGGCGGTTGACAGAGGTCGGCCGTCTATTTTTCATTTTTTGTTTTTTCTAGCTTAGCTTTTTTAAAAACATACCAAAATAATAAGAATAAATTGAAGAACATGAACCAGCCAAAAACAATCGGCACTATTATGCCTGGAACAGATTCTGGATGAAGCCAACCAGTACCCTGACAAACAGTTATCATAGAGTTATCAAATAATGCTTGATGTGTATAAAATAGAACATAGTATGAAAAATATGCAAGTGGAAACAATAAAACAGCGATAGCAACGTTCAAAGACGATGTTACTGTTTTGAATAATTTGAGATGTTTTCGTAAAAATACATAGGTCAGTATTATTATGATGGATACAACAATACCGATAATAGATAAAAATAAACATAAATATACAACAATAACAATCAACAAAAGATATGTTTTCGATACAATTGATTTAAAATATCTCATAAAGAAGAAATAGGATACGACTACTGGGATAAATAAAGCGAAATTGAGGATCATCAGAAAAGGTCCTCCGTGATATGTCCCTAATACTTGGATGCCAGTTACAGTCGAAATCACCAAAAGGAAAACAGCTAAAAAAGTAGTTGCTAGAAATTTCCCTATAGTCTTAGTATTTAGAATATTATCAATATTTTTGTATTCCCATATCCAAATATAATTTTTCCTCTCAATCACAATAATTTCTTCAACCCCCAAGATATATCAATATATACATCATCTTTTTGACTCTTTACAACTTTCTATAAAATTCTTGAATATTTCATACCCGTGCTCGGTATGTTCCACCTCGGGGTGGAACTGCACACCGTAGTACGGTTTCTTTTTGTATTTCACAGCCTGGATTTTGCAGTTTTCAGAATGCGCTAACGGAATAAAATCACTCGGCAGCTCAAAGACCTCATCATTATGGGATTCCCAGGCAACGAATTTTTCGGGGAGCCCCTTAAACAAATCGTCTGCATCGTCTACAGCTATCTCCATCCTTCCGAACTCAGGCAATTCCGCAGGTCTTGTCTTTCCGCCAAAGTGTACTGCCATAAACTGATGCCCGACACATATGCCGAGTATAGGAAAATCCGCTTTGTCCAGGTATTCCCCGATGTTCCCAAGTTTTGTAAATTCCTCTGCTATCCTCGGCGCACCGCCTGACAATACCAAGCCGTCCACGCCCATTTTTACGATCTTATCGAATGGAAGAGTATTCGGTATAATTTCGCTTTCCACTTCCAGGTATTTCAACACTCGCCATTCCCTGTGCGTCCATTGGCCGCCGTTGTCTACTACGTGGATTTTCATGGTGTCATTTTTTCCTATCGCCTGATAGAATATTATACCACATGATTATTTTTAATATTTATTTTATCCGCCTATGTTTTCTAAATAACAGCATGCATGATATGCTTGCGATAAGTAAAATGGTTTCGAAGCCTGGGATGAAGCTTTTGCTTTCTTTCTTCTCTTCTTTGATAGTAGGTTTTGATATATCAAACAGCGAAGTTGCCCAAGGCGAGAATGTGATGCCGTTACTAATCTCGTCGCCTTTGCCGGTCGGGTTGCTTGCGGCGTTATAGGGGCCGCTTGCACTGCCCCACCAATTGTTGATTGCAGTGTTGCCTGTACCTGCACTTGAAAACAAATACAACCCATATTGTTTGTTATTGTATATGTTGTTGGTTGCGATGTTGTTATTTGAGCCGTCGAGATAGATTCCGTGCCGACCGTTGTTGGTAATTGTATTAGAGGAGACGGCGTTGCTTGAACAAAAATAGAACATGATTCCATCTAGATCACTGTTCGTTATGGTGTTACGGGAAATGACGTTGTTTGAGCTACGGAGATCGATTCCGTACATGCCGCTATTCGTGATTGTATTGGAGGCGATTATGTTGTTGTTTGAGCCAGATCCTAGACGAATCCCAGTGTCAAAATTATCAATCTTTATGTTGCTTACATTCACATAATTAGTAGCAATATAAATGCCCATACTGTCGTAGTCACCCGTCCCTTTAATTATTGTGTGTTGATTGCTTTCACCTGTCAGACTGATGCTCTTTGAGATTGTAATCTGTTCGTTGTATGTGCCATTGTAAACGTATACTGTATCGCCTGGGTTCGCTACATTAATCGCATCCTGTATTTTCATATAATCCTTTCCCCCACTATCATCAACGTTAATCGTCTTCGCACTCGCTCCCGGCATAAACACAGCCGCAAACACCAGCAGGCCCAAAAACACGAGCATCATTATAAAAATCATTCTTGTCCTATTTTTATTCATATAATCACTTGTCACTATATATTTTATATCTTTAATATTTTTACTTTACACCATTATGGATGTGCACCTTGATCTCATTCGCCCAAGAATATCACTTTGTCAAAACCCTTAAAATGCGAGTCGCCCGTCAAAAGAGAAGCGTTGCACGATCTTGCGGTTTCATATATTATTGCGTCCGCTAATCCGAAGGTGGGGTTATTTCTTCTGCATATATTTTTTGTTCTCCCAGCAGTAAGTGCTATGCCCTTCGTCAATTCAATAATCGCAGTTCTTGAGAGTATAAAGTTCATATCCGCCTCTATTGTTTCGTATCCATCGCGTGTGTATTTATCCGAGAGTTCTGCAATCACTATTGTGGGTGTTGCACATCTTGATTTCTCTATGTGGTTTTTTACGATCTCTCCTTCTTTCGAGCCTCGAAAATATTCAATCCAGGCATAGGAATCTATTACAACATCATAATTCATGGAGCTCCGCCCTGTCCTTTCTAGAGAATTTTTTCATATCGGGATGCGCGCCAAACATAGATTCGGGTATGTTTGCCATCCCGGACACTATGTTCTTTATGACCTCATCATAGCTTTTTGCCTTTGATTTCTCTTTTATTTCTCTGAGTATTTGATGCGTTGTGTCGTCTATTTGTATCGTTGTTGTCATCTTCTCACCTCACCTATAGTTATGGCTATAGTTATATATTAATGTTGTGGGTTATGGGGGTGCGTAGGATTCAAAAAGTAGTGCCTGGCGACTTAGGAGCAGACGTTGCTCCTTCTCCTAAACAATGTTGACCTATCTATCTATGCGTCTATCAGCTTTTTAACATTTTCTACAAATACCATAACCTCTTCCTCAGTGTTGTAGAGATATACCGAAGCCCTCGCGCAGCCGTTTATCTTGTGGGCGTTGAACCAGCTGTGCATGCACAGCATCCCGCTTCTGATCATTATATTGGCGCACTCGTCCAATGCCAGTGCTGCATCATGGGAATCCATATTTTGTATATTGAAGCCTAATATGCCGCATCTTAATTTTGGATCCTCTGGACCGATTATATTAATTCTAGTCTCATCCTTTAATGATGCAGTCATCAGTTTATTCAGTTTATATTCATGCGATTCTATCTCATCCAAACCTATTGCTGTTATGTAATCAACTGCCGCGCCTGCGCCGATTATTCCAGCATAATTCTGGAGCCCTGCTTCAAATCTCTGAGGCGGCGGAAGAAATTTAAAATTTTTGTATGTAGTATCCTCGACAGTTCCTCCGCCTGTTATCAGCGGGTCTATCTTTTTTAGCAGTTCTTGTTTTCCATATAATATTCCGACACCGGTCGGGCCGCACATTTTATGTATCGAGAAGGAGAGAAAATCCGCATCCAGCTTATCTACGTCCACTTTTCTGTGCGGCACGCTCTGTGCGCCGTCAAGCATCACCAGGGCGTCATAGTCGTGGCTAATTTCGACGATCTCCTTTGCGGGTATCGTATACCCATCGAGGTTTGAAGTGTGAGCCATGCTCACTAATTTCACTTTCTTATTCATCGCTTTTTTGAAGTTTTCTATGTTAAAGGTGTTATCCTTGTTCGATTTCACGATTCTGCGCTCTATCTTTTTTGTTTTTTTCAAAAAAAGCCAGGGAACAAGATTAGAACTATGCTCTTTATCTGTAGTCAGCACCACATCTCCGCGTTTTAGGGCAAGGCCTTTTGCTACGATGTTTATCCCCTCGGTGGTGTTTTTAGTGAAGATTATTTCCCCGCCGTCTTTTGCGTTCAGAAATCGTTTTACCTTCTCCCTCGATTCTTCGCACTTTATGGTTACCACATTAGAAAGACTATAAACGCCTCTTTCTCCGCATGCTGGATAGTTGTTATAGTAATCGTTCATTGCTTCCATGACCTGCTTTGGCTTAAGGGTCATGCAGGCGTTGTCAAAATATATTATCTGTTTTTTGTTCTCTTTTTTTTGCAGGATGGGGAAATCATTTCTTATCTTCATTATATTCATTTATCGATCCCCTCTACCCATGTCGACCATTCTCTGGAGAGGCAGCCTTGCCGCCTTCATGATTTTATCCGGCAGGGTTATCTCCAGCTTTAACGTTTCTAAACTTTTCAGTACATCTTCTATCGTTATCTTTTTCATATTTGGGCATATCGCATTCTTCACAGGATAGAATTTCTTTGAAGGATTCTCTTTCTTTAGGCGATAGCACATTTCCTTTTCTGTGCCTATTATAAATTCCTTTGAATCCGACTTCAGGACGTGCTTGACCATGCCCTCAGTGGAATACACAAAATCTGCTGTATCTATGACTTCTGGAATGCATTCAGGATGCACCAAAACCTCGGCGTTCGGGTGCTGCTTTTTCAGGCCGAGAATTTCCTCCTTTGTAATGTCCTGGTGTACGTGGCAGTAACCGTTCCAAAAGATAAACTCCTTGTCTTGCACAAATCTTTGGGCATACAAACCGAGATTTGTGTCTGGGATGAAAATTATTTTCTTCTGGGGAAGGGATTTTATTATCTTCACCACGTTCGCTGATGTGCAGCATACGTCTGCTTCTGCCTTTGTTTCCGCTGTTGTGTTTACATACGCCACCACAGCTGCGCCAGGATTCTCTTCTTTAAGGGCGTGCAGTTCCTTGATGCTTATCATTGCAGCCATCGGGCATTTTGCTTTTGGGTTTGGATGTATGACAATCTTATTCGGGTTCAATATTTTTGCGCTTTCGGCCATGAAATCTACGCCACAGAACACGATTACCTTTGCATCTGTTTTGGACGCTTGCAAACTAAGGCCCAAGGAATCGCCCAGAAAATCTGCAACGTCTTGAATTTCTGGCCGCTGATAATTATGGACAAGAAGTATTGCGTTCCTGGACTTCTTCAACATTAATATCTTTTCAGCAATACCGCCAGTCTTCGAATTATGTGTCATCATCTACTCATAATTGATTAGTTGGTTATTACCTTTATGCTTTGTGCATAAAAAACATTAGATATAAAAATCAGTCAATGACCCCTTCCGTGCCGCAGGCAGGGCAGACAATTGTTATCGGGCGTTGGGATGAAGGTATCGGTATTGTGCCGCCGCACACATGGCATCTTGCAAATTGCTGTTGTTCGGGTTGGGGCTGATATGGCTGTGGGGGGATAGGTTCTCCATATCCCGCACCTCCTCCAGGAGCTGGTGGATAATAATTTTGTCCAGTATAGGATTCTTGTGCATAATATGGTGCATACATGTCCTGGGGGTTTGCATATTGGTCGGTTGGCGGAGGCGGATATGCATAACCATATTGGGATTGTTGCGGTTGTTGTGTCGGATATTGGGTCTGGTATGGGACTGGTGGCTGAGGCGGATAAGGTGTAAGTGCCCCGGGCGGTTGCTGTTTAGTTTCCAGCCCGAGTTTCTTACTAGTAGATTTAGACTTAAAACGAACAAGTAGAACGATAATTATTATAACTATGAATATTCCTGCTCCGATGCCGCCATATAACGCTATATTTATCGTGGGCGCTTTGTTTGTTGTTGAGGCGGGAGGTCCAGCAGTGTCGCTGTTTCCTCCCCTTGAATTGATCGCCTCAAAAACAAAAGAGGCGTCTTCTATCGCAGTTTTGGGCACAGTAACCATTAAATTGCTATCCAGAACATCGTATTTGCTTACGTTGCTTACGCTAGATTTGTCTGAAGCACCGCTAAATTTGAACAACAGGCACGTGTTATTGGTATACTTCACTATATACCAGGTATCGCCCATTTTCAAAAGGAACGCATAACTTGCACTTTCAGAATCCTTTACGATACTGCCATAAACTACCATCGTCAATTCGAAGTCCGTATCGGTTTTTGCGCAACTTATCTCTTTTATGTCTATGTCTGGATCGGATGCCGATTTGCCATCGCTTCCAACAACATCGTTTTGTTTATCTTTATAAGCAACATCAGCAACGGCACTAAATGATTGCATGATTATTAAGAAAGCAAAAATCACTGCAAGCAATACCTTGACAGGTTTCATAAATACTACTATATATTGTTCACCTTTATATACCTTTTTTACCGAAAAATTGAAAAATGAAAACACTTTAAGACGAATGGTTTTCTTTTCGGCGATGTCTGATAAAAATAAAACTCTGGGCATGCGTGTTAAAAACAGAAAAATAAATATATCGGAAATATATACCACTCTGACCCGCTAAACCGGTCATTAGGTATGAGGTGTTAAAATGGAAGGCGTATCAGACAAGGCAGAGAAGGTATACAACGCTATGAAGTCCGCAGGATTCACGGACGAGGAAAAGATGGCAAACGTGGACCGGATAACGGCCCTCGCAAAGCTTCCGAAAAATTTCGTCATAAACGCCCTGCAGGAACTTGAAAGGACGGGCTATGCGAAAAGGAAGGCCCGGGAAAAGAGCGCTGGCTATTATATTATTAAGTGACGTATCGGGCATTAGTTTTAATATTTTCAAATTGCTATACTCACTTTTTCCTTTCTTTTTTTTAATATTATTAACGTCAAAATTTCCGATACCATTATCTTCCCTTTCGATTATACCCTTTTTCCTGATTCCGAAACTCTAAATAACTATCCGCTTAGGTGAGATGCGTGCCTGGAAAACTTATTCATAACCACGTTATTGTGGAAGATCAAAAGGAAGCGAGCCAGATACACAATAGGGGATACTATGGGGAACCACAGCGCGGCGGGTCTCTGAAATTAGACCTTATAGAGGCCGCCTTCCTTTTGGAGTCTGGAAAAATCTCTATAAAAAAGAAAGCAAAGGACATGAGTTTGGAAATGTTGATCAACTATGCTACTGCTATCGATAATTCCTTTGAAATAAAACACCTGGTATACCGGGACCTCAGACAGCGGGGGTATGTGGTAAAAAGCAGCGAACAACCAATAGATTTTTATGTTTTCCAAAGGGGCGACATCCCGTCTAAGGCAGAGCCCAAATATATAGTCAGTGCAATTTCAGAGCGGGCTAAATACAGCATAAGGAACCTTTCCAACCTGCTCGATACCTCTTCAAAGGAGAAAAAGGAGCTCCTGCTGGCAATAGTTGACGAAGAGGGCGATCTCACATACTATTCTGCAAACTATATGCCCATGGACAAGGGCGCCTGCGGCTGCAAAAAAACGAACGAGGAACCTATCGGCATTACGGGTAGCTCCGCTGTGTTTTTACACGACAGAGTCTTGATCTGGGACTGCGCCGTGGCAAAAAAACTTCACGAACAGGAATCGTATGGAAAACCTATCGGGGAGGGTTTGCAGCTGTCACTAATCGAAACAATGTATCTTATGAAAGACCCGGGTAAGAAATTGAACGTGACGGATGTAAATACAGGCGAGAAAATTTCAGCAAGCTCGTTCAAATCCAAAGCAAGAAAAATCCAGTCGGATTTCGATATATGCATAGCGGCTTACGAAGACCTCAGGCAAAGAGGGTTCCTTCCAAAAACCGGCTTCAAATACGGCACGCATTTCAGGGTCTATGACGGAGACCTGAACGAACAGCATGCTAGATACCTGGTGCACGCGATACCAGAAAACTTTGAGTGCACCTGGCCTGAGATAAGCAGGGCAGTACGATTGGCACACAGCGTCAGAAAGCAGATGATATTTGCAAGAATAGGCAAGAATAAAATAAGGTATGTCCAGATTTCGAGGGTACGGCCTTAGAACTGCCTGTAATGTAAAGTAGCATCGTTGACTTTTTATGGATGCGGCTATCGTTTTATAAAATATGGTTTAAGTGGGGATGCTAGATACTGTGTGACTGGAGGTGGGGCAGATGTGTTACCGTACAGAACACATATATCAACATCTATCTTCTCCTATTTCTCCTAGATAGGATGACAACACTAAAGCAAATTGTTGTTATGAGGAAAACTCCTCCAGAGTCAGGGAGGAAGGGAAAACGAGGCGTTCCACGATACCACTCGCCCCCGAATTCCCCTAATGTACCATGGCCCATTGCATAGAGACAACCATTATTTAAACTAACATATATTGTTCCGTCAGCTCCAATAGCAAGATACGGATCAATACAGAGTGTTGTCTTACTCTCCCATTTCGATGTGCCATCTGGGTTTAGTGCGCACAGTTTGCTAATGGTTTCTACATCGACACCTCCATAAAAATTTCTACCTCTATAATCGTAATAATAAGAACCGAAATATATAGTTCCATCATAACCTATTACGGGGGCTGCTCTTACATGCCCATTCGTTTCGATTTTCCATTTTTCTGTCCCATTTGAATATATCGCATAAAGATGGCCATCATAGGTTGTACGATCACCACTGGTTATTGTAATAGAACTGCCGGTGTAGATTGTACCATCGAGACCGATTGCGGGATTTGAAGGGATCCCATTTCCAAAATCAAATTCCCATTTCTTTGTTCCGTTATAATCAACCGCAATCAAACTGTGATTGTTTAATCCAATGTATATTGTGCCATCGGAACCAATTGTGGGGCAAGTAACCACATCTTCTTCTTTGAGTTTCCACTTAAGCGTGCCGTTGGGGTATACTGCGCTAAGATAATTATCACTGGATGCAAAATATATCGTCCCATCACATCCTATTGCTGGAGATGACAATATAATTTCCGTCTGGAACTTCCACTTAAGCGTTCCATTGTTATTTACGGCATATAGATAGTGATCGTTGGCACCAATGTACACAGTGCTATTATAGCATACGATAGGCGAACAAGCGTCTGTATAAAACCTCCACTTCTCAGATCCGTCAGAGTTTATCGCAACAAGGCAGTTTCCCTCACTATTATTGGACTCAACCGCGATATTTTTAGTGGCGATGTAGATTGTACTGTTAGAATCCATGGCGATAGATGAAACCCCCTTCCGCATTGTATCAAACTTCCACCTCACCGTTCCATCTGGGTTTATTGCATAGAAATACTTGTAGGTGGTACCAACATAGATTATACCATCTGAACCAACGATTGAGGATGAATATACCGCATGTTCTCCCCTAAACTCCCATTTCATTTCTCCGGGATTGTCGTTGGTGTTATATGGACTTAATCCGGTGTGCTGGGCATTTCCACGAAACATAGGCCATGGAGAAACTGGTTCTCCACTTCCTTTATCAACGAATAGCACAAAGAGCATGAACGCGGTCAATAACACGAAGATTGTTAGTACCGTTGCATTTATAGTTAATCGTTTCACAAAGTAATAAAGGAGTTATATAATATAAAAATTGTCTCGTACCTATTTACCTTACATCTCCCCAAAAATACTTATCATAAAATGAATATTATATGTTAATTATATGTTAAAGTTTAGGGGTAAGGTGATAACATGGCAAATATTTTGATAACATACTATTCTGGAACTGGCCAAACCGAAAAACTAGCGCAGGCCATAGCAGAAGGCGTGAAAGCAGAAAAAGGAACTCCGGATTTAAAGAAGGTAGAGGATATCGACATCAAGACACTTGCAAAATACGACGGCATAATAATCGGCTCGCCAGTATATTTCGGTTCCATGGCAGCCGAGGTCAAGAAAATGATAGACAAGTCCGTGGCAATCAGGCCGAAACTCGAAGGCAAGGTCGGCGCGGCGTTTGTAACATCCAGGCACAGGACAGGCGGGAAAGAAACCACATTGCTGTCCATACTGCAGGCGATGCTTATCCACGGAATGATTGTTGTCGGGGACCCGATAGAGAGCGGCGGCGGGCATTATGGGGCGGCGGGAGCGGACGAGATTGGCGAAAGGGAAGCCATCGCTTTAGGAAAAAAAGTAACAAAACTAGCAGATAAAATGAAATAATACTATAAACTAAAATAATGAAAACAATAGACTAGTAAACAGAAGAATATCAAATATTAATTTATATTAAATTAAAATTTATATCTCATTTTATTCAGTCCTAACGTCACTGTCAAATTAAGGACATCTTAGCATCCGACTAGTAAGACCAGCCAACCACTTATCCCGACAGTCACACTGCAAACCATCACATTTTTTTACTATATCAGTCATTACTCGGGTATCTATACTCGGGTATCTGTAGGGGGAAGAACATGCCAATCCGTATTACAGTCAGAGATGCAACAACTGGCGATAAGTTAGAGATGGAACTGGAACCAGACAGCACTGTGGAGAAAATCATCGAAAGTGCTGCCAGTTATTGGGGAAAGGATTCTGGTGCCTATATAATGAGGCACGGGAAGAAATTGTTGGCTGGTAAAAGCACGATCGCGGATATCGGATTGCAAAAAGGCGATGTGCTGGAGATAATCCCAGATCCAGAAGGCGGTAGAAACTGATTTTCGGTCGAGACTATGGCACTGCCCCGCGACATTTTAAGAAAAAGGTTAAAAAACGAAATTCAAATTTGTAAAGATAAGTTGGCACACAGGGTATCGCCGAGAGATATGAGTTTATCTGTGTTCCCTACCTCTTTTGACGTAGAACTGTATGGCGTCCCTGCTCTTGCAGCGGTTGGCGATTCGATAGTGTCTATCTACAATCATAGCCTGGTTATAGAGATCACCGAGGAATATCCTTATCAAAAACCAGTGGTTAGATGGCAGACGCCCATCTTCCATCCGAACATAATGTCTCCGGAAGACGGAGGATACGTGTGCACGAAACTTCTTCAAAACTGGAGTTTTGCATCAAATCTCTATTCCTTCATTCTGTCCCTGGAGGTTTTACTTACTCACCCAAATCCAAAAAGCCCGCACGGCACCAGAACGTGTACGATGGCAGCCGAATATTTCAATAAATTCGTTTCTGGCAATTCGAAATAGGTGAGCGAGATGGCTAAAATGCCCAAGATTTTAAGCGCGTCCAGCGGGGATATTCCAGAGAAAATTCCTCCTCAAAATTTATGTTTTACATACCTTCCAGGCAGGAAGCGTGAATTGAAGGGAGAATACGCGGGCTACTGGTCAATGGATGATGTTGCTTTTTACATATCCAACGATTGCTTCGCCAGAATTATGAACGATGCCGTGTTTTACGGCAATAAACACCTGGAATGTCTGGGGCTGATCATTGGCAAATTCTATGAATGGAAAGGAAGGCAGTATTCTATAGGAAGCGGCATAGTATCTTCAAAAATAGATAGTTCCCAGACGCATGTCAGGTTCGATCGAAACTCTCTTGATGATTTGTGCAAGAATCTAGGTGTTTTGGGCGACCAACTAGTGGTCGGGTGGTACCACTCGCACCCAGGTCATGGGTGTTTTATGTCCGCGATTGATGTCTCTACCCAGAAAAGGTTGTTCAACTCTTCATTACACAGCGCCATAGTCGTGGACCCGTTTATTAACACGATTAAGGTTTTTGGAATTCAGAATAATATCTGCATCGAAAAAGGATTTACCATATACGACATTTTAAAAACAAAATAATTCATATTTATTATTTTTAAAACATTAAAAATAATATTTTTTTTGAAATACATGTTAACACATTATATACTTTTGTAATAAATTAAAATAAAAAACAATATAATTTTAATAATAAATAAATTATTTAATTATATTATCTATGGCATAAAAACAACAAATACATACTATAATCTATAAAATAGTAATATTGTTTTATTTATTCAATTCTAAATTTTTATTAAAATTAATACTATTGATTTGCATTTTATAAAAAATAAAATGTATGTTGTTTTAACTAAATTATTTCACTATCCAGAAAAATTTTTATTTTTTAAAATTTTGCACAATTTTTCACAAACTTTTCACATCACACTTAACTTTTTAGAACTCATAACACAGACGTTAACTTTTTTAAAAACATTAATAAATCAATACAATAAATTATATAAATACGTTTCTTATTTTATTATTTTAAAATCGTTTTATTCAATTAAAAAGTAAATATAAGAAACTATCTTTTTATGTATGTTTATAAATATAAAATATAATTTATATTTTTATACTATACGAACATAATCTGTTATTTATTAATACCTAATAAAATCTAAAAATAGAAGTGTTTTTAAGAGATATTTAGCACGATATATAATCACATATCTACCTCTACAATTACACAAATTAAAAATCACAAGGATCGAGAATGCCTATCGATAAAACAGTGTACGGACGCGTCGGACACGTATGGAAAACCCAATCGCGTCAACGTCGAAAGATCCGGCCCAAACTGACTAAATTTATGCAACATCTTTTTAAAACCATGCGGCTATGGGGGTATGGTAAGAGCACTCAACGCCATCCTTGGCGTGCGGGGTGTATCAGAGAATCGCGTGTGGTGAAACAATGGCTGATGTGTCTATGGGTAAAAACAGGCTTTTGTGGGCAAAAACCCACATGGGTATCATGGCAAGGCTCAGTGATAGATTAAAAAAAGAAAAGCCGCTAAAAGGGCTAAAAATAGCAATGGCGCTTCACGTAGAGGCGAAGACTGGCATACTAGCCCTTTCTCTGCGGGAGGCTGGGGCGGATGTGAGGTTGGCAAGCTGCAATCCACTTTCCACGGACAACTCGGTATCTGAAGCTCTGAATAAGGAATATGGGTTGCCCACATACGCTAAAAAAGGCGAGACAATCAAGGAATATTACGAAAATCTGGATAATGTTCTGGACATCGGTCCGGACATACTAGTCGATGACGGTGCGGACTTGATCACCATAACTCACACTCGCAGAAAAGAGCTGCTGGAAAAAATCATAGGGGCTAACGAGGAAACCACAACTGGTGTGGTGCGCGTAAGGGCGATGGAAAGGGGAGGGAAACTCAGATACCCGGTGATTTCCGTAAATGATGCGTATATGAAGCATCTGTTTGATAATCGTTATGGTACTGGCCAGTCAACGTTCGACGGCATAATGAACGCTACAAACCTACTCGTTGCCGGGAAAACCGTTGTTGTTGCCGGCTACGGCTGGTGCGGCCGGGGAATCGCTACGCGGGCAAAGGGAATGGGGGCATCTATAATTGTTACGGAAGTCGATCCAGTACGGGCGATCGAAGCAAGAATGGATGGCTTTGAAGTAATGAAAATGGAAAAAGCCGCGAAATTAGCGGATTTTATAATTTCAGCGACTGGAGATAAGGATGTTGTTGCTGGAAAGCACTTGAAAGACATAAAGGACGGTTGCGTCTTGGCTAATTCCGGTCACTTTAACAACGAGATATCTCGGGAAGGCATCGAAAGTTTTTCGACCAGCAGCAGGAAGGCAAGAGAGTTCGTAGAGGAATTCAAACTGAAGAACGGAAGAAAAATCTATCTGCTGGCAGACGGCAGACTCGTAAACCTTTCAGCAGGGCAGGGGCATCCGGTGGAGATAATGGATATGAGTTTTTCTCTCCAACTGCTCAGCGCCATACACCTGGCCAAGCACCATAAGAAAATGGAAAATAAGGTATACCCAGTTCCAAACGAGATAGACATGAACGTGGCGAAATTGAAACTGGAAGTGATGGGTATACAGATAGATAAATTAACAAAGGAGCAAGAAAGGTATATGCAAAGCTGGGGCGAGGGTACTTGAGGTGTTATAATGCCATTCTTGGGTGTGTTCGGACACGTTAATATCGATTACATAATCTCGCTACCTAAGTTCCCAGAGCCGAACACATCGATAAAATTGACGGATAACAAAAGATACTTTGGTGGAACCGGCGCGAATATAGCAAGAACCGCCTCCAAGCTCGGAGTACCAGTTGCACTTTCTTCATTCGTAGGGGAAAATTTCCCAGAAGATTATCGTCTCGCCTTAAAGAAGGACGGCATATCATTAAATGATTTGGTTACTGTGAAAAACTATCTCACGCCCACATGCTGGATAATGAGTGATCGAGAACAAAACCAGGTTGCGATAGTAGATCAGGGGCCCATGGAGCACACCGGCAAGTTCCCAATTAGAAAATACACTGTAAACAATTCAAAAATTTTACACATTACAACAGGTAATCCAGACTATTATATTAAAATAATTGATTACGCCAAAAAACTTAATAAAATTATCGCTTTCGATCCAGCACAGGAGATTCATTATATCTACACTTCTAAAAAATTTAAATATATTTTACAAAAATCTAAATACTTTTTCGCAAATGAAAATGAATGTAAAACCGCGTTAAGATATCTTGGATTAAAAAATGCAGAAGATTTATTAAATTTTGTAGAAATTTTTATTCTTACCAGGGGAAAAAATGGAAGTGTTATTTACACCAAAGAAAAAGATATAAAAATTCCAATAATAAAATCAAAAAAAATTATAGATCCTACGGGAGCAGGTGATGCATATCGTGCAGGTTTTTATGCTGGTTTATATCGAGGAAAAAATCTAAGGGAATGTGGAATAATCGGGGCATGTGTTTCCAGTTTTGTTTTAGAATCAAAAGGACCACAATTAAACAATATTTCGTGGAAAAAGGTAATTGAAAGATTGGATATTTCTTTATAATTTTACGAAAAAACGCTTTAAAATTTATTATTTTCAATGAAAAATATTGTGTTTATTTGTTTATACCAGTAAAAAATAATAGAATTTTTTATTTATGACATATGTGCTAAAATAGTTTTTTGAAAGTCGCACATAATATTTTAAAATTTTTATAATACATTAATATATTTTTAATATAATTTATTTAAAATATTATGATATCTGTCCCGAGAAAATGTAAGCCATGGTACTATTTGAAATAGTATGGAAAACAAAAATACGATACTGCCGCATCATCCAGCGAGCTAGAAAATTTAGCCAAATGCTTAGAATCTAATTAGTGTATGGTGATTGTGATAATTTTGTGCCATTATGCGATTTAACTAAACTACCATGGGTACTATGGAATTCCCGCTAGACTTCCATACGTACTATGAAACCTCCAGCGAAATTTCATAGATGGGACTTTAACCCATGGTAGTTTGCAGATAACAGATATCTTTTTATTTGGCATGCCAATATCCATACATGGTAAAATATGAGTTTACCGATCACACTGCTGATGTTGGTATGCGGGCATACGGCAAGTCTATCGCGGAAATGTTCGAAAATGCAGCGGTCGGTATGTTTAATATAATCTCGGATACAAAAAAAGTGTCTGCGGTTGGTGAATACAAGGTAAAATTAAATGCAAATTCGATAGACGATTTGCTAATAAAATGGTTATCTACTCTTCTTTTTCTTCACGAAACAAATAATATCTTATTTACTAAATTTAAAGTAAATTTATACACGCAAAAATGTGAATTATATGCTACTCTTTTTGGAGAAACGTATAACCCTAAAAAACATCCGTATAAAACTCAGATTAAGGCAGTAACATATCACACATTAAAAATCGAAAAAATAAACGACTCTTTTTCAAAAAATAATAAAAATTTAAAAAATAAAATTGGAAAGAATACTCACTATTGCCAGATATTATTTGATATGTGAAAAATTTAAATTTTTTATTATATAAAAAATAGAAAAATATTGAATAAATTTTACTAAATATTTCTATTTAAACGTCATATGTTATTATTTCAATTAATAATCGTAATAAATTTAAAAATTATAATAATAAAAATAAATATTTGTATTTAAAAATCTAAAAATCACACACATTCTAATGAAAAGCATAATACGCTAATTTTTAATTAAATTTTGTATAAATTAGTTAATTTTCAGGTTCCGGTATAAATTATTGTGTGGGGGCCCATGGGGTATATAAAAACTCGACGTTAAAGAGCGAGCATCATATCGCAATCTCATATACACAATATTTAGAAATAAAACGTTCCACCGTGATTTATTCTTTTCCTTTTTACATAGTTTGAAATCCAAGCTTTATCTACACATCGATTCCATATGGTGAAAGCCCATGCTGTGTCTTGGTTCATAAAATCATAAAGCAAGCACATGACCCGTACCATGGGGTACTGGACTACCCCATAAAAAGCGCTGTTTCACAGCAATAAATCTTAATATATAAAAGATATTCTCCCATCAATTAGAGAATTTATAAACCATATGAAATAGGATAGTGGTGATAAAATGTTTAGAAATGCTATTGAAGGTATCAACGAGATATTCAAAAACGACATCAGCAGAGGAAAACTTGTATTGGTTTCCGGCGGTCCAGGTACATTAAAATCTGCTTTTGTATACACAACGCTCCTAAAACACGTTACAAATGCCGACGAATATGGCTTATACATCACACTGGAAGAAACAAAGAATGAATTGACGGAGAACCTACAGAGTCTCGGAATAAAATCCAACGCCAAACTTCATATCTCGGACTATACTGAGATCCGGGAGGATTTAGATGCCAAGGGGGAGAACGTAGACTACATCCAGTTAATCGAGCAAACTGTTGAATTATTCAAAGACGACGTGGGAGACGCATTTTCATGCGTCGTCATAGATTCCCTGAACTCCCTTTATTCGCTGATGGATACCAAAAATCTACGAAAAACGATGTTTAGGTTCTTTAAAAAACTCAAGAATATGAACCTAACAACACTTGTAATCAAAGAAAGCATACTGCCTGGCACACAAATATTGGATGGCGGCGAAGAATACCTTGCAGACGGCATAGTGGAGCTTGGCACAATCGAAACCTATGAAAATGTTACAAGGTATATCCAGATAAAAAAGATGAGGGGAGTGTCGCACGGCATGAAAAAGTTCCAGATAGAGGTTAGCAATAAAGGACTCTCTATTGTTGGAGAGGCATATTCGGTTAGAAGCAGATGAGAAGCGGTGGTTATATGGAAATGAAACTTGGTAGCGAAGGCAAAGGGGCAAGACTTAAGGTCTTGGTAGCATCGCCGGAGGTTTATCCGATAGCAAAGACCGGTGGACTCGGAGATGTTGCAGGGGCACTCCCGAAAGCCCTATACGCTCTAGGGCACGACGTGAGGGTAGTATTGCCCAGGTACAAGAAGGTCACGAAATGGGACCGGATAATAACAGATATCCCAATAAAGGTTTATGATTTTCCAGAAACAGCAGTTATAAAAGAAACAACTCTTGATGGGAAAATACCCGCTTACCTTATAGACAACTCCAGGTATTTCGACAGAAACGACCTGTATGGCTACGGCGACGACGCCCAACGCTTCACATTCTATTCTAAGGCAGTTTTGGAAATGCTCAAGGCACTAAATTGGAAGCCCGACATAATTCACTGTAACGACTGGCAGAGCGCCCTCATAATCCCTCTCTTGAAGGTTGTTTATGCAAAGGACGATTTCTTTAAGGACGTTCGTACGGTGTTCAGCATTCACAATCTCCAGTATCAGGGAAATTTTCCGAAAGACACGATAAATTACACATCGCTTCCATGGGATGTATATCATATGGATAAAATGGAATTCTACGGGCAATTGAGCTATCTGAAAGGAGCTATTGTCTACAGCGACATAGTTAATACAGTCAGCGAAAATTACTCAAGGGAGATTCAGACGAGGGAGTACGGATGTATGCTGGAAGGCCTCCTCACTGCGCTCAAACATAAATTATATGGGGTAATAAACGGGCTGGATTATGATGTCTGGGACCCCCGAACCGATGCTTACATCTCCAAGAAGTACTGGATTGATAACCTTGCGGACAAGGCCATAAATAAAAGCAACCTTCAGCAGGAAGTCGGATTAAAGAAGGATCCAAACACGTTCCTGATCGGAATAACCACGCGGCTTTCGGCGCAGAAGGGCATCGATATCTTCCTCCCGATAGTACCGAAGATTATGAAAAAGAACATCCAGTTGGTACTGCTCGGAACCGGAGATAAATTCTATCAAGACGAAGTGGCTAAGATAAAGGACGTGTATCCAAACGCGAGGTTTGTGCTGAAGTTTGACGAAAAGCTTTCGCACATGATATACGCCGGTGCGGATATGTTCATGATACCGTCCAGATACGAGCCGTGCGGTCTGACGCAGATGATAAGCTTGAGATACGGCACCGTGCCGTTGGGCAGAAAGACTGGCGGTCTGGCGGACACCATAGTAGATTACGATGCCGACAGAAGAAACAGCAACGGGTTCCTATTCAAAAACTATACCCCCGCGGAGTTCGAGAACACAATATATAGGGCGATTGAGGTCTATAACGACAAGAGAGAGTGGCAAGCTTTGCAAAAGAGGGGAATGGAATGCGACTTTTCGTGGAAGGCGTCAGCCGAGAAATATGTGGAGCTTTACCGCTTGGCGAAAGGGAAGGGTTAGCGAGGTTAATTGTTTCAGGCTTTAGCCTCAATGTTGTTAATATAATGGTCGACTTCCCCGCGCAGGTACGCTGCCGCATTCTCCGGCGAGACTGGATTAATGTAAAAACCGGTTCCCCACTCAAATCCAGCAACCCTTGTGAGCCGGGGGACGATTTCTATGTGCCAATGGTAGAATCTATAGTCCTTCCCATCGCATGGAGATGTGTGGATGATATAGTTAAACGGCGGGTCATCAAGGAGGGTGTATATCTTTCCAAGCATATTTTTTAAAATCCCTGCCAAATCCACCTTTTCGTTATCGGTTATATCCTCGAACGAGGGGTCGTGCTTCTTCGGAAGTATCCAGGTTTCGAATGGAAATGAAGATGCATAAGGAGTCAGTGCAATGAAATGCTCGGTCTCGGATATTATCCTCTCTTTGCTTTCAGTCTCTATTTTTATCAAATCGTCGAATATGCACATGCCACCAGTCGTTTCATAATAATACATCGCACCGGACAGCTCTTCCATTATGTTCTTTGGGACAATGGGAGTGGCTATAATCTGGGTGTGTGGGTGAGAGAGGGACGCGCCCGCTTCGAGTCCGTTATTTTTGAAAATCAGTATGTATTTAAACCGTTTGTCCCGATGCAGGTCGTTATACCTGTCCTTCATAGCAGAAATTATTTCTACTATCTGTCCATCCGTCATTTTTGCGGTTGGCGTCTTGTGCTCCGGGGATTCGATAATCACCTCATGGGCGCCTATACCACTCATTACGTGGTGCAATCCATTGACCCTATGATCGAGCTCGCCCTCTATTCTTAAGGCCGGGAATTTATTCGGTATGCATCTAACCCACCATCCCGGTGTGTTTGGAGCAGTATTGGAGGGTCTATATGCGAGAATCTCCGGAGGGGTGTTTTGTTCGTTGCCAGGGCAAAAAGGGCATTTTACTATGTCGGCTTTGGCGTAGTTTTCGTGGTCCTTTTTATGCTGGTCCTTTAGTTCCGTCGGGCGTTTTCCCCTATCCTTTGCTATAACAATCCATTTATTCGTAATATAATCCTTTCTTAACTCTGGCATATCAATAAACCCCAAATCCCCAAATGTCGAAAACCGACACCCCTTTCCCTTAGGGCTTAACTATATTAAGGTTAATAAATTCTTTGCCAGAAGCATTTGTCGCCTATCCTTTCTGATGTTCGCACCATTCCTTGTTAGCCCATTTGCCGTGGACTTCGCCTTCTATATGGGCAGTGTCTGCCACGACCTCGTCCTTTTCGTACTGGATGGAGGACAGATATTTACTAGGTAACTCTTTCATGGCTACAAACAATGCGGCTCTCTTTATCACATCGTATTTGGATTTTTTTGGGATTTTAGACTGGGTTGCCGAAATCCATGCGTGCTTCGTTGTCTCCCAGCCAACAAGCCCGTACAACGCATTTAATGAATATCTGGTATAACTGTTTTTGAAATCCACGATCTCTGTCGCGAACAGTTTAAAAACATCATCTGCCGCTTTCCGATTCTCTTTTTTATTCAGAATCTCTATAATGTCAATAAATGAATGTGAAAGCAATACTATGTTCTGAAATGCTACCCGCGTATCGATGTTATCCCAGAATAACGGGCAGGACCTGTGTGCCATTAACATCTCGTAATACGCCCTGCATGCCGCGGCGAGGATATCGGTTTTACTCACGGTATCAAACGTTTCTTTTACTATGTGGTCAAAATCTAAATCTTCTTTGGAAGATCCCTGCTCTAAATAGTGGTCCCTGAATACGACCTTGTTGTAGCCTACCAATAAATCTGAAATTTCCCCGAGATCTCCATTTTTTGTTCCAAGCTCGTCCGAGATTATATTAATGACCCATTTTCTCACGTTCGTTCTTGCGGATTCAAGCATGCGGATAAATCCGCCTTTCCATATCTGCGAAATGTCGGCCTTGCCGCTCTTTCTGGATATCACCCTGCCGTCGGCGCGCCTTAATCCGGTCCACCTGGTGTCCGACGTCTTGTTGCCCAACAACGTTTCCGAATAGTCTGACCAACTGGAATAATCCCTGACATTGGCCTCAAAATACTCGGCAGTGCACTCGCCTTCCCACGCTTTAATCTCGTTTGTAAGTTTTTTTCTTATGAACTCTGCATGGCACATCGGCGTAACTCCTGTGGATACTGTTTTGGATATTAATTTTCTAAATTCTACACTTCTTATCGGGTCGGATAATAACGCCTCCAGATCGCTTGCCATTGTGATAATGTACGGCACTAGTTCTTTCTCTTTTATCCCGTCAGCCCTTTTTCCAACGATTGTATTTACGATGCTCTCTACGTTTTCTGTGTTAAACGCAAACGTATCGCTTAGCTCCTGATCCCTTCCGAAAACCATTACCTTTTGTCCGGATAACAGAAGATAGTTGCACGACCATAGAAAATGTGGCACGCTTGGTTTGACAAACTGCCTGGTGTCCAATATTAAAAAAAGCACCGGTGTTTTTTTGCTTATTTCCGAATCTTTCATCATAGCGTCATTATATGTTTTCGCAATCGTATTTCCAACCTCTTCGGAATAACACGCTTCCGGTAACCACATGCCAGTGACGAAAAACTTGTCTGCATTTATCTTGCTATTCCAGACAACCGGTTTAAAAAAATTAAATGAAATTCTGGATAAAATCCCCTGCTCAAATACCGGTAAATGCGGCATTATCGGGTGAAATGGTATTGTAACAACAGGATCGGCATACCCATTCGAGAACACATCCATCAATTCCCGGTATGTGGCCGTATTGTTTCTGCGATCGTTTTGAAGCACCATCATAAGCGTGTACGGTTCTATGTCTATGGATATCGGCGCAATATTGTTTTTTCTATCCAGTTTTTCAAAAACATTTTTCACATATCCATAGCACTTAATGGCGGCATCCGTCCAATTTTCCCCTGCAACCTCTTTTTTATCGATGAATAGCGATACTGGAGATTTCCGTTCTTCGAATTCAAAAGGATCTTTCGGGTTGGACTTTTTTCTGTAAATTATGTCCCCGGGCTGATAGCCATGAAAATGTATTGCGAGGTGTTGTTGCACGTTATAGCATATGTTTCTTCTAAATATATCTTTTTGTTAAAATCCTACGGAATTAGCATGTATCCAACAATCATGAATAAAATGGTTGATGCCGCGGCCACCATGGCAAAAATCTGTGTTTTCCCCTTGTCTTTCCAGGCGTTCTTTGCAATCCATGTAAGCCATCCGAAAATGACGGCTAGTGCGAGAAATGCTATTGCCAAAACAATTTTTACATCGATCATTTCTTTTGCGACTTCTCCCAGTCCTTCAAGAATCTTTCTATGCCGCTGGTGGTCAATGGATGGTTTACCAGTTGCTCAAGCACTTTGTACGGGATCGTCGCGATGTCTGCACCCGCCAATGCCGCATCCACCACATGGACGGGGTTCCTGACGCTCGCCACAATAATCTCTGTTTTTATATCGTAGTTATCGAAGATTGTCACAATTTCTCTCACTATATCCATGCCAACCTTGCTTATGTCGTCAAGCCTTCCGATGAACGGACTCACATACGTCGCACCTGCTTTCGCCGCCAGTAATGCCTGGCTCGATGAAAATATTAGTGTCATATTTGTTTTAATCCCTTTCTTATTTAGAGTTTTTACAGCCTTTAACCCTTCTTTCGTCATTGGAATTTTTATAACAATGTTTTTGTGAATCTTTGCGAGGTCCATTGCCTCTTTTACCATTCCATCAGCTTCTAAACTAATGACTTCCGCGCTTATCGGGCCGTCAACTATGTCACATATTTCCTTAATGATGTCTTTAAAATTCTTCCCGCTTTCCTTGGCGACGAGTGTCGGATTCGTCGTAACCCCATCCAAAATTCCCCAGCTGTTTGCTTCTCTTATTTCGTTTATGTTTGCAGTGTCAATAAATATCTTCATTCTCACACCTTCCTCCTTCTTTGCAAAATTTTCCTAGCAGCCTCCACGATATTTTCTGACGTTAGCCCGTATTTTTCATTCAGCTCGCCGGGATTGCCAGATTCACCGAATGTATCTTGTAAGCCAACGCGCGTTAACGGTACCGGATAATTCTCGCAAACTACCTCGGCTACTGCGCTTCCCAAGCCGCCTATAATGTTGTGCTCCTCCGCGGTTATGATGGCGCCGGTTTCCTTAGCAGAGGACACAATTGCATCCTTGTCGATCGGTTTAATCGTATGCATATCAATCACTTTGGCGCTTATCGCCTCTTTTGCCAACATGTCGCTTGCCAACAGACTCGGCGCTACCATGCTGCCCGCGGCTATGATCGTAACATCCCCGCCGTCGTTTAATATGTTCGCTTTTCCCACTTCATATGGGGATTCGCGGGAATAAATTGCGGGTGTATCCCCCCTGCCGATTCTTACATACGCCGGCCCGGGGATGTTTACTATGGCCCTTATCACTTTCTCTGTTTGATTCGCGTCGGCAGGCACGATTACTTTAAAATTGGGAAGAATTCGCATAATGCCAACATCCTCTGTTACCTGGTGGGACATGCCATCTCCGCCAACGGTTATGCCGCCATGAGTAGCCACGATCTTAACGTTCAACTGTGTGGCCGCTATTGATTGCCTTATCTGGTCATATGTCCTGCAAGTCGCGAAAGCCGCAAATGTGCTGACAAACACTATCTTGCCGGTTGTGGCCAGTCCTGCAGCAATACCCATCATGTTCTGCTCGGCTATGCCTATATTGAAGAATCTTTTCGGAAATACATTTGCAAACATGCACGTCTTGGTTGAGGAGGACAGGTCAGCATCCAGCACCACTATATTTTGATTCTCTTTGCCGAGTTCAAGTAATGTTTTTCCATACGCGTCTCTGGAGTTCATCAATTGCATTGTTTAACCCCCTCCCAGTTCCGCCAACGCCTTCTCCGCCTGTTCTTTTGTCGGTGCTTTTCCGTGGAAATCGAGCGACCCCTCCATAAAAGAAATACACTTTCCTTTTACGGTTTTAGCAACGATTATTGTGGGCTTTCCTTTTACTACGCTTTTTTCATCTAGCGCTTCCAGGATCTCCCGCATACTGTGCCCATTTATCTTTAAGACGTTCCAGCCAAACGCTTGCCACTTATCCGTAATCGGCTCGAGTGACATTATCTGCTCGGTCGCCCCGTCTATCTGAAGCCCGTTACGGTCCAATATCACAGTTAGATTGTCTAATTTATAGTGAGCTGCAGACATCGCCGCTTCCCAAATCTGCCCTTCATCCGATTCTCCGTCTCCTATAATCACAAAAACCCGGTATTCCTTGTTATCCAGTTTTCCGCCAAGTGCCATTCCGACTCCTGCGGATAGTCCCTGGCCGAGGGAACCTGTCGATATCTCTATGCCCGGGGTCTTTCTCATGTCCGGGTGCCCCTGAAGCATGCTCCCCACCTTCCTCAGGGTGAGCAAAGCCTCTACCGGGAAATATCCTGTCTCCGCCAGGACAGCATATAGTGCTGGTGCGGCATGCCCCTTGCTTAAAACAAACCTGTCCCTGTCGCTCCATTTCGGGTTCTTCGGGTCATGGCGCAATATCTGGAAGTAAATGGCTACGAGAACATCCGTTATTGACAAAGAACCGCCAGGATGCCCTGAGCCAGCAGCACAAATCATTTTGATTATGTGCTTTCTGATATTGGTTGCTGTGGATTCAAGCCTTTTAACTGTCTCATCATCATAATGTTTCATAGATTTTACCTAATATCCTAAGCTGCAAAACTTAGGGCAAAAGGTGTATCCCTTTTGTGTTTATTATTCTTTTCTTGAAACGCTCTGGCAGTGAAAAGAAACTTTAATATTAGACATATCCCTTCCTGCTTCTAGGTGTCAAATGGTAAAGGTGGCTCCATCTATACTTTCTGCTGATTTCAGCGAGTTAGGAAACGACATTAAACTGGTAGAAGCCGCTGGTGCGGACATGCTGCACATAGATGTGATGGACGGTCATTTTGTGCCAAACATAACAATCGGGCCGGTAGTGCTGAAGGCGCTGAGAAGCAAAACCAAACTGCTCTTCGACACGCACCTGATGATAGAAAACCCCGACGCTTACATCGGGGACTTTATCAAAGCCGGCAGCAATATCATTACAGTACACGCGGAGACATGCAATCACCTTCACAGAACAGTCCAAAACATAAAGGAATTGGGCGCGAAGGCAGGCGTGTCTCTAAATCCGGCATCGCCGCTTTCTCTTGTAGAATGCATAATAGAAGAAATAGACATGCTGTTGTTGATGACAGTAAATCCCGGCTTCGCAGGGCAGAAGTTCATTAAAGCAGTGCTTCCGAAGATGAGGGATGCTAGGAAGATCATCGATGACCGCAAACTAAAGGTAGAAATCGAGGTCGACGGCGGAATAAACCTGGAAACCGCGCCTTTAGCTGTTGAAGCGGGTGCGGACATATTGGTCGCGGGATCTGCACTATTCGACAACAGAAAAGACATAAAAAATACAATAAAATTTTTTAAAAAACTCTGATATAACTTAACGGGAATTTTTTGTAAAAAACAAACTAATTATTGAAATTTTTTATACAAAAATTTATTTATCTGGTTATATAATTAACTTTTGATTTTTGTTAAAAAATAAATTATCAAAATTAACATATTAAATATGTGTTATTTTTTAATTAATGTTTCGGCAATAAAAGAGAGATTATGCTCATTTCGATTAATGATACTAGGATAGCCAAAAGTGGATAAAAAAATTAATTAATTTATTTTATATGTCAATTATTTTTAGCTTGGTAACTATATTTTCAGCACCCCGTTCTCAATGATGATTTTTTCTGTCCCGTTTTTATAAGTCACGTTGAACGTCGGCTTATAGAACAGGAAATCCCTGTGCGTTTTGGATTTGTTCTTTCCGCCGTCCATTTCTTCGTTGTTTCCGAATGCGATATGGGCTGTCCCGCCGGCCTTTTCATCCTCAAGGAGGTTGCCGCTTAGTCTCGCCATCGGGTTCAGGCCTATTCCGAGCTCACCTATCACACTGGCCATTTTATCGACGCTTGTCAGTTTCTCGATTTTATCTACCAGCGCCTCGTCCTCGCTTTCAAGCTCGTCTATCTCTCCGTTTTCCACATATATCGTTAACGGCTTGGTTACCCGCCCGACATCCCCTATAGAGCCGTCAGTAACGATAACGCCCTTCGCCTTATCTTCGATAGGAGCGCACCAAATCTCGCCCGCAGGCAAATTTCCAAACGTTCCTGGCTTTATCACTACGTCTGTATCGAAACCCCTTCCTTCTATGTCCAGATCAATATCAGTTCCGCCCGGCGCTGTGATGTTGACCTTTTTCGCATCTTTAAAAGCAGAGATCAGCTTCCTCGCATTCTTTTCGATTTCTTTGTAATCCGCGGTCATCGGCCCCTCGGTCATCATTTCGTTAGTTATCCCCGGGGCGTGGCCTATCCTGGCATTCGTGGCAATCTCTTTTTTAAGCAGTTGTATCCTGAACGGGGTTTCTTCGCTGAAACCTTCGAAAGCGTTTACTATCACATTATTGCCAGCAGGTATCAACGGAAGCAGGTCTATTGGTATTTCATCCAACGGCCTTTCTTTTTCAGGCAACACATAAGTTGTCACTATGGCGCCAAGTTTCCTCGCTCCCCTGTTAAACGCCTTGCTTATTTCTGGTTTGTTCTCGTCAGTCACAATCAGTACCTTTTCGCCCCTCTTCAGGCCAAGTACCACACTCAATGCATTCGTTGCTCCCTCAACCATCTTTTCGTCCATACGCGTCCTCCTTAAAACCCTATAAAATATGCTATAAAAGAATAGGAACGTTATGTATATATTCTTTGCTTGCTATCTCCTCGATATAAGCGAAAGGGGGATTTGCTTGGAAAGGAAGATAAGGGTTTTAATCGCAAAGCCAGGACTAGACGGGCACGACCGGGGCGCCAAGATAGTGGCAAGGGCGCTTAGAGACGCTGGTATGGAAGTCATATATGCCGGCCTAAAACAGACGCCGCAACAGATTGCGGATGCTGCAGTCCAAGAGGACGTTGACGTGGTTGGACTGAGCTGCCTGTCTGGTGCGCACATGACGCTTTTCCCTGAAGTTATAGAGATACTTAAAAAGCACGGCAGGAAAGACATAATGGTTATCGGAGGAGGGATCGTCCCGCAGGAGGACATACCGAAACTAAAAAAGAAAGGAGTTTCCGAGATATTCGGACCAGGAACTTCCACAGAAGCGATAATCGAATACATCAAAAAACATGTTGGAAAAACGAAAGCAAAGTGAGATATTTTTCAATGTGAAAACATGGAAATTACAGATATTTTGAACAAAGCATTAAAGGGCGAAGTAGCCGCAATCTCCAGGCTTATTAGCAAGGTCGAGAACGAACAGCCTGAGACAGTAAAGATAATGGCTGCCCTCCACAAACACACAGGCAGGGCGCACATAATAGGCATCACAGGCCCTCCTGGCGTGGGAAAGAGCACGCTTGCAAGCAAATTGATAACAGAAATCGGAAAAAAAGGCAAGACAGTAGGGGTGGTCGCAGTCGACCCGACAAGCCCGTTCACAGGCGGAGCATTACTTGGCGACAGGGTGCGAATGCAGGAATTATCCAGCGAACCCGGAGTGTTTATACGAAGCCTGGCCACAAGAGGTTCCTCAGGCGGCTTGTCGAAAGCCACAAGCAACGTGATAAAGATACTGGACGCTTGCGGCAAGGACATTATACTTGTGGAAACAGTAGGCGCTGGGCAGTCAGAAGTGGAGATTATGAACATAGCCCACACATCTGTTGTGGTTGTCATACCCGGCTTGGGAGACGAAATCCAGGCAATAAAGGCAGGCATCCTGGAAATTGCAGACATCTTTGTCATAAACAAGGCTGACAAGGATGGAGTGGACGCAGCAGCCGGCGAGCTGGAAATGATGCTGGAGATAGGCCAAAAAAAGGAAAGCTGGAAGCCGCCGATAATAAGAACAATAGCAACCACAAACAAGGGAATCGCTGAACTATATTCACTGACGCAGAAGCATCTCGCTTATCTAAAGGACACAAACCGCCTTTATGTAAAATTGAAGGAAAAGACGGAAAGAGAATTTATGGAAATTGTAAGTGAGAACCTGAATCAGTACATTCTTGACAAGGTAATCGAGAAAGGCGAGATTGATAAGTTTGTCCAGAATGTTATCAGCAAAAAGATGGACCCATACACCGCGGCTGAGGAGTTGTTGAGGCCTATTAAAAAGTTGGGAAGCATGAAGAAATAGAACAAACTTATCGAAATTCAGATTTAAATTTACTTTCATCCACTAAATTGCTGCCCGAATATCGCCCTTACGCTCCCCCTCGCCCATATACCTAAAATAGTCAGAAAGCCGCGCTCTGTAAATCTCCTGTCAGATAGGTACACCTTCACATCGCTGTCGTATATGATGTCCTTCACTCCTTTAAAATTTCTCGCGATTCCAACCTCGTCGCCTATTGTTGTCGGGTACCCGCCGTGTTCCAGATATGCTTCTTTGCTGAATGCGGAGTTGTTGGCTACTATGCAGGGGATCTTTGTTCCTATATACGCTATCTTTATCATATAGAATATCAGGATAGAATACATATTGTAGATCGCTCTCTTAAAGATGGAATCAGCAAGGTATAGGTCGCAGCCGCAGACAACCGGGGTGTTCGGCTTGTCCTCAAAGAACTTTTTTATGAGTTTCAGCCAGCTTTTGTGTGCCATAACGTCTGCGTCAAGGAACGCTATGATCTCAGTCTCCGCGTTCTCCACACCGTGATTCCTTGCCTTGCCCACTCCTTTTTCGGGGAAGATGAGTGTTTTGCATCCATACCGTTTGCATATATCTATAGTGTCGTCTTTGCTGTTGTAATCTACGATGATTATCTCGTCCCCTTCTTCGAGCTGGTGCTGGATCGATTTAAGCGTCCTTTCGATAAACTTTCCCTCATTACAGGTCGGGATTATTATAGAAACACTAGGCGGCATGAGTCCCACATCAAACTACAATACCAATACGTATAAGTTTATGTATGGATAAATACTTTTTCACGAATAGGTGAAACCGTCAATACTGGATGTTATAGATACACTATTCAATAATATATGTATTAAAATCAAACCAGTTATTGATATGTGGGTTAATGCTCCCGTCGGGATTCCCCTTCCAGGGTGAAAAATTCTCTACGATGTATGCTCAGAATTTTTCAGATTCGTGCGACCTATGCTATTTGCCCGTCGCACTCTCAAATCCCGACGGCTGTTCATTTGTGCCGTGGGTTAGTATGCTCCCGTCGGGATTCGAACCCGAGTCCAAGACTCGAGAGGCCTCGATGATTGACCGGACTACACTACGGGAGCAAATGGTGACGCTTACCTTTTTTATAATTTAATACAAGAAGCATATATGGTTTTTTCTTAAATACTTTCGGATTAATCAAAATTGTGTATGGAATTTAAAATAACAAGGTCCATGATAACATTCAAAAAATTTAAAGAAATAATAAAAATAAAAAAGAGAAAGGCAGAAATCACTTTGGTTTTGTCGCATTTACATCTGGGTACGCTACGTCAATTACGACGTGTGATACCACCTGTATGCCTTTGTAAACCTCTACCCTGCTCGTGTATTGGCCTGCCCCGCTTGAAGCCAGTGTGGCGTTCGTAATGTCGATCGTTCCCCCGCTCTCACTGGTTATTAGGAGATTTTTAAGCACTTTCCCCTTCGCATCCTTTAAGATGTAGTGTATTTCAAGTCTTGGGCCAATTTTATCCTTCACTGTGAGTTTAGCCGTTAGCTTCGTAGCATTGGCATCCACTGGGAATTTATTCTCGACGTATTGATAGACTCCAATACCACCCGGTGTGGCGCCCGACATGGCGGGTGTATCATATTCACTATGGTATGGTGCGTGCGGCTGCGGCGGTGTTTCGTTTGTCGGCGGGCCGTCAGGACCCTGCCCCCCTCCAGCCATGCCCGGATAATATATCGCGATGCTTGCGACAGCAGCCACTATTATGATAAACATTGTAATTAACGCAAGGACCTTTTTGCTCTTCAGTGCCGGTACTTTACTGGTAAAACCTTTCGCCGCAGTTTTGCTCTTTGCAAATATCTTTTTCGGGGCAACAATATTTTTTATTATCGCGGTTCCCTTTTTCAGAGTGGATTGGGCGACCATCTTAACTTTTTTTGCCCCCTTCTTTTCAACACTCTCTTTAACTGCCCCTCCCCCTTCGATTGCTTCTTTTTTCTTTTTTGCCGGCATAGTTATCACTTCGTATTATTGGCTATCAAGTATGTATAACTAATCGTTAATTGCCAGGCATTGCCGGTGTCTGCTGATGTCCGTATCCCTAATGGACCGGTCCAATCGCCGCAATTGCCTGCATAAACGTTAATCTTCCACTCGCCAGTGCCGCTCTTGTCAGGGAACGCTTGTGGCGCGAAGCCCGAGATTAATGTGACAGTCCCTGCCTGGCTTTGTGCATTCTTCACAAACGCAGATGCATTTGTCTGGTTGTTCGGCGCAATCGCCTCTATCTTAAACTCATCCGGCTGGTTTGTCATTATAATCTTATCTGGTTCGTCTGTCCAAGTAAGTACGAATTTAACAAGTGTCACGTTCTTGTCCGTGATGTTTAAAGTATTCGGGCTTTTCGAGTTCTCGTTTGTAGTCCCGCTGATCGTTTTCGAAGGCCCCTGCACCGGCTTCATGCCATCCGGGGTCGGAGAAATTACATCGGATGCTGGCGTGGTCGGCACGTTTAAACTGGAATATAGTATGGCAGCCATAATCACTATTATAACCAGTGTCCCTGCCGCCGCTGAAATCTTCCAATTCTTTCTCAATACGTCTTCGAGCCACATATCATCTCAAACTCCATCAGAATCTGGTAAATAGGTCAATAAATCTTTGTTTTTATAAGTAGCAAACAGCATAGGACTTCCCCCATTTATAACTTTCGCAGATGCTTCTGGACATTTATGTACTTGATGTGGCGGTCGTGGCATATTTTAATTCTTTAACAAATCTCTTGATGTCGTTTATATTTTTATTATTCTCGATCATCTTGACAATGGCGCTGCCTACTACTGCGCCGTTTGCCCCGCTCTTTATCACATGCGAAACATGTTCTGGTGTCGATATTCCGAAACCTACACCTAATGGAACGCCCCTTGTTAGAGGCTTGATTCTCATGACAAGTTTCGCGGTATGACCGCTTATGCTTTTCCTTTCTCCGGTTACGCCAAACGTCGATACTACGTAGAGGAATCCTGTAGTTTTTTCTACGATTTTGGCAACCCTCTTGTTGTCCGAGGCAGGCGACACCAGCAATATCAGTGAAATATCGTATTCTTTGCAGATTCTGGAGAGGGTTGATGACTCTTCTACAGGCATATCTGGTACAATCAACCCATCCGCACCTGCACTCTTCATTTTTTTAACGAACTCTTTCTCGCCGATATTGTGGACTATGTTGTAATATGTCATAAAGACTATCGGCACTTCGCTGTGTTTTCTTATTTTTCGTACCAAATTGAAAATTCCGGTAGGTGTTGTCTTGCTTTTTAGCGCTCTCACACCTGCTCTTTGAATCGTAGGGCCGTCTGCCACAGGGTCAGAAAAAGGTATGCCGAGTTCTATAATGTCGGCGCCGGCTTCTTCCATTGCCAAAACGTATTTGTATGTTGCCTGGAGTGTCGGATCCCCTGCCATGATATATGTAACGAGCGCCCCCTTTCTTTTTTTTCCAAGTTTTTGAAAAACCGCATCTATTCTGTTCAAAGTGCAACCCCCAAATAATCTGCAATGGTATCCACGTCCTTGTCGCCGCGGCCGGACAATGTAACAACTATACACTCGTTCTTTTTCATAACCTTTGCCTTTTCCACTGCCGCAAATACCGCGTGGGCGGATTCCAGCGCAGGGAGGATGCCTTCTAGCTCGGATAAAAGAAGGAAACCCTTAATCGCTTCCTTGTCTGTTATAGCCATATATCTTGCGCGTTTTACGTCCTTATACAATGCATGCTCCGGGCCGACACCTGGATAATCCAATCCCGCCGCAATGCTGTGCGTTTCCATAATCTGTCCGTCCTTGTCCTGAAGCAGATAGCTTCTCGCCCCGTGCAGCACGCCTTTTCTGCCAGCACACAAAGTTGCGGCGTGCTTGTTTGTTTTCAACCCCTTGCCGCCGGCTTCGACACCTAATAGCCCCACTTCTTTATCATCTACAAACGGATAGAACGTACCCATAGCGTTGCTTCCGCCGCCTACACATGCCATCAACAAGTCTGGGAATCTTCCCTCCAGTTCCACAATCTGTTTTTTTATCTCTTTTCCGATAATGCTCTGGAAATCGCGGACTATCATAGGATACGGATGCGGCCCGACAACAGAGCCGATAAGATAGTATGTATCCTGGACATTGGCCACCCAATCCCGCAGGGCTTCGTTGATCGCATCCTTCAAGGTTTCAGTACCGCTCCTTACTTCATTTACCTTTGCGCCCATCAATTTCATCCTGAATACATTCAGGCTTTGCCTTCTTACATCCTCTCTTCCCATGTATACTTCGGTTGGGATGCCAAGTACCGCCCCGATCATAGCAGTAGCAGTCCCATGCTGTCCGGCACCGGTCTCGGCGATAAGCCTTCTTTTCTTCATCCGCTTCGCCAAAAGCCCCTGTCCGATCACGTTATTGAACTTATGAGCGCCGCCGTGAATCAAGTCCTCTCTCTTGAGGTATATCTTTGCCCCGCCTGCATGTTCAGTAAGCCTTTTTGCGAAATATAACGGGGAAGGCCTTCCGCCGTAGTGTTTGTTATAGTGTGCCAGTTCTCTCAAAAATTCCTTATCTTTCTTAAACTTCTTGTATGCCGCCTCGAGTTCGATAAGTGCTGGCATCAATGTTTCCGGTACATATTGCCCGCCGAATTCGCCGAATCTTCCACGCTTTGGCAATTTGCTTAATTTCATTATCGTCTCCTCTTGAAAAGTCTATTATTATAATATCGTCATTTTAAATCTAGATTTTAATTTTTTGATTAATTTCCATTATTAGTTAGGCGCCCCGGTCGGATCTCCCTTCGGGTGAAAAATTCTCTATACCATATGTTCAGAATTTTTCAGATTCATACAACTCTATGCTATCTATCCAGTTGTATTCTCGAATTCCGACCTTTTGGTTAATTGGTAATGTCGGGTAATTGGCGCCCCGGTCGGGATTCCCTTTCAGGTGAAAAATTCCCTGCGCCATGTTGGAGGAATTTTTCAGATTCGCGTGACCTTTACAATCGGCTCGTCACACTCTCGAATCCCGACCTTTGGTTAGTCGGCGATATGGGTTAATACGCCCCGGTCGGGATTCGAACCCGAGTCCAAGACTCGACAGGCCTCGATGATAGACCACTACACTACCGGGGCATCCGCGTTCAAACTCGTATGGAGATACCCCTTTTATAAATTTTGCAGTGAAAAACGAGAAAATACAAACTGTTACTCTCAAAAATCAGGCCTCCCAAAACACCAATAGCAACACGCTTCAGCTGTGGAATGGGTAGAATTAGACCGCGGAGACAAATCACTTCTTTTCCAGAACTTTTCTTATCATTTTCAACTCTTCCAGAATTTCTTTTGTCGTTTTTTCCTCTAGCTGTTCAATATCAGTTACTCCACTGCCTATGCGTGAGTTCATAACACGACGGAGAATTTCATCTCTCAAGTACTCGGGGTCCCTTACGCCCAATATCTGTCCTTCAGGGCCAGTACTACCACTGCCCGCACTTGCACCACCCATTGAGCCTGTGCCAGCCGTGTAGGAATTAACGTAATATATACCATAAATCTGCTCTATCGGACCCTGTTCTATGCTGGTGTGCTGGATTCTTCCATACGGGATCGTTCTTCTATATTTCCACCATATGCCTCTATTTATGAGGACGCCCTCGTTACTCAGCGCATAGCTATATCTGGTGAAATACATAGGGATCCAGATGTTGTATATGACAAATACTGTTAGGATGCAAATCGTAGAAATCAAACAAATCCAGAGAGGTATATACCTTTCCGGATCGGATGCTGGAGTAAAATACCAGCCTAAAAGCGTAGACAAGCCGATAAATATCCAGAAAAATCCAAAGCCCAAAATTCCTTTTACCCTCCACACAGACTTTGCCGCGGGGTCAAGCTTTTTCCATTCTGTCTTCTCTTCCATAGAATTACCAAACATATAATTTACTCGAAGTATTTAAAGCTACACGATCTGTGCTATTTTTGTACTCGGACTAGGCGGGCAGAGTATACTCAACCATCAACCTAAAGCACTATACGATTTTTATCGGATATAACCGGGGGTGACATACGGACCGAGATCATCAGAACTCAACTTTTTATACTGATAGAAATATCATACTACCATTATGGTGTTGTTATGCAATTCGACGAACTAACAATGACTGAATTCAAGAACAGGATAAACGATAAAACCGTAGTCATCCTTCCGATGGGCGCAGTTGAAGAGCATGGAAAGCATCTTCCGCTCTGCACGGATTCGATACAGGCGGAATATGTTGCGAATGAAGCTGCAAAGAAGATCAACGCCCTGGTCCTGCCGCCACTGCGATACGGCATCTGCTCTTCCACGAGAAATTTTCCGGGTACAATTTCGTTATCGTTTGAAACGCTTCATGGCCTGATCGAGGACATTCTTTTGGAATTGGTCAGGCACAAAATAAAGAACGTGGTTATAGTGACAGGCCATGCCGGAAAACTGCACATGGCGGCGGTTCGGCTGGCGGCAGACGAGGTCGTGGATAAATATGGCATAAAGATAATGGTGCTGTCAGATTACGATATTGCGTATGAGATAAAGGATAAAGACATACCAAAGGGCGACGGCCATGCAGGTTTCATAGAGACGTCCAGGGTGCTTCACATCAGAAAGGATCTGGTTAAAGGCAAAGGGCAGAAAACCATGCCGAATTTTCCAGAATTCATGATTTTGAAATCTCCAGAAAAATACTTCCCGAGCGGGGTTATGGGTGATCCTTCAAATGCCAGCAGGAAAAAAGGAGAGGAGATGGACAGGATAATCGTGGATAAGCTTGTGAAACTCATAAAGAAGAACTTTCGGTTAAAATAGTGCGAGCGTCAGGATAACCAGTAATATATTGTGCCTGTGAAACGCTTAAACGTCGTTATCTCGGCGTAAAAAATAGAAATTGAAATCAGGATAATGGAAATATAGATCAGGATAATAAAAATAGAAATCTGGATAATAGATTGAGAAGTGCATGATATGGATAAATTAGATGAAATTATTGTTACAGTGAAAAAAACAGTCGAAAGCGGGTATTATTCTAGAGCATCAAAGCAAGATATTAAAAAGAAATCTTTAGTTAAATCTATAAAAATATGCAAGACTGTGCCTATTATCGCTGAGATCAAACCCGCATCCCCATCCGCAGGCGTAATAAGAAAGGATTTTGACATAAAAAAGATACTGGCCGAAATTAAAAAAACAAAAGTTGTCGGCTTATCTGTCCTGACAGAGCCAAAATATTTTAGGGGTTCTTTGGAAAATTTAAAACTTAGCAGTAAAACCAGCCTGCCCGTATTGATGAAGGACTTTGTCATTGATAAATGTCAGATCATGGCGGCAGACAAGCTCGGCGCCAGCGCAGTCCTGCTGATTATGCGCCTGTTCGACAGAGGTTATCCTATGTTATCCTTGGATGAAGCAATAGAACTTGCACACAAATTTAAATTAGAAGTTGTTTTAGAAGTAAATACAATCGATGAATACAAAAGAGCGCTGAAAACCAAGGCAGACATAATCGGAATAAACAACCGCAATCTGAGCACGTTTGAAGTGAATATAGATGCTACAAAAAGGATACTCGAAAACGCGGAAAAAGACAGGATTGCAGTTAAAGACAGTATTGTATTTAAAGACGGGACTGTACTCGCAGAAAAAGAGAGAATTACAGTTAAAGACAGGGATATAATTAAAGACAGAATTACAGCTAAAGATAGTAATATAATTAAAGATAGGATTATAGTTAAAGACAGAATTGTAATCAGCATGAGCGGAATATCGTCGCCGGATGACGTCCGATACCTTAAAAAGGCAGGCGCGGACGCATTTCTTGTTGGCACGTCTGTAATGGGTTCTGAGAATATAATGGAAAAATTGGATGAACTGGGTAAAGTATAACCGGGGGTATTTAGATCATGCTGATGGCGCAACTAAAAGGTAAACTTACGAGAGAAGAAGAGGGTCTTGAGGATTTGCTCACATCTAACGTATTTGGTTCCATAAAATACATTCCTTACGATGATGGTCTGATATCTTTATTGCACGCCGCCGAATCGGCAGACGGAACTCATCCTTTACAGGAAATTGGAGAAATAACAAGTGCCGAGTTTCTTTTTTGGGATCGTATGAGTGAAAAGGATTGCATTCCGTGCAAACCCGATGTGCTCATAGACATAATATGCGCTGGAGGGGAGCGTATAATTGTACTGGTCGAAGCAAAGTACATGTCGGGTAAATCCTCAGAGGAAGATGAGGAGGAACCCGATAAACCAACGGATCAACTTGCTAAGGAGTGGGACAACCTCTTGGCGTACGCCTCGCGTGTGGGTCGAAAACCGTTTTTGATGTATGTAACCGCCGACATCTGTTTTCCGAGGAGTGAAGTACGCGCCTCTCAGGAAGAATACTCGAAAAAACGTGGTATGAATATCAATCTTGTTTGGCTTTCATGGCGTAAGTTACCAGTGATATTTCAGCACAGCAAACACACCATAATTCAGGATATGGTTGCAATACTCCGCGACAGGATGGGCTTGACATTCTTTGAGGGCTTCAAGATTGACAAAATCATTCCTTTCACATGGGTGTTTCACAGTGATGTTTCGGTCCAAGAGATGCCTTCCAATTTGAGTTTCGATTGGGCGGTTCACGCGCCGCAGATTCAGTGGAGGTTTGTAAAAATGGGCGAGGTGTTTTCATGGGTTTATACAATCCATCCGATTGGTTGGAGATTTTGCATGAAATCTTAATATAATCTCTCACTTATATGGTCAGTCGAGAGTAGGTGGGCAGACATGACAGATGACGGAAAAAATATTTTGGAAATGATGCGGCAACTGAGAAAATTAGATCAACAGTTATCTTTGTTGCTGAAGAGCGCAGATGAGCAGATGAATCGTGCGGGATGGGAAGCGTTTAACAATACCGTGATGTCGGATAGTTCTGGATCTCTAGAAAATCCCCTCAAATGGTCTCCGGATTGTCTGTTCCGATTCTATTTGAATGGGGAGTACCCACATGTTTTATTTTTTGTATCGGTTATTCTTGACGATGATGTCCAGAAAGAATATAAGATAACCGAGCCGCTCATAACCGCTGGCTGTTTTGACGCGGGTCGGGGGAAGAATGTGAAAATCTTAGACTGGCGGTGGCGATACGCTAAGTGTTATGCTCGCCTTGAAAATAGCGTTCACGATGGGGAAGTGTATGCATCTAAATCGAACTGGCAAAAGGATTGGGACGATTCCAAATACAAGTTGTACAAATGTTTTGGCTATCCTTTAGTCTCCATAAGCACCGCGGAAGATATTGAAACCAAAATCGTGCAACCACTCCTAACGCTTGTGTGAACGCGAAAATCGGTATATAAGGATGGTCACGACTTTTCAGTTGCAGAGGCACCCCGTAGTCAATATCAGTACATCCATCATCAGGCGAAATGTTTTTAGTTTCGTGGGTTTCAAATCTCTGAAATTTTAGAACATATCGTTTCGAATATTTCTATAAACTCATCCGGTACCTTATCCACTCCTTCCGCGAGATGGGGGCCGTAGCTGACTTTCTTGTATGCCTCTGATTTGCAGTCTGGTTCTTTAGATTCAAGATATTCCTCGATACATTGTTTTTTTAAACAATAAACTGGATGGGCATCGTTTCCAAAATTATCAAAAACGCTTACCTCATCAATAGTCAAAAGATTTAGCTGTTTATCGTTTCTCTTTATAATATCACAAAAAACGAGTTTGGATGTGTTTAGTTTAGCACCCGCATACTTCGTACATACTTCTTTTGCCCTGTCTCTCTTATCACCATCAAGAACAACCATGCACTTATATGGTGGTTTTGGAATTGTGTAAAGTAAATGCTCCCAGAAGTCACCACCTAAGTGATAGATTCCGATTTTATTAAAAAGACGCGCCCTGTTCTCTTTGTATCTTTCTTTTAAATATCGCTCCAGCCATATCTGAAGAATATATACATCACTTGCACCTTCGACATAAATGTGTACTTCTTTTAGGCTTGCTGTATGCGGCAAGTAACCAGCAAAAACATTTGGGTCTTCTTTGTTTTGATTTAAATCGATTTTGACGAAGTTGTTACCGATTGGCGAATAGAAAAACACACGAACCTTGTGATTTTTCCACAACACCGGATTTACAAACGTCGGATCATGTGTCGCGATAAATACTTGTTTAGTTTTGGACTCTTCGAGTAGGAATTTCAAAAATTCTTGTTTGCTAAACGGATTTAGTCCTAACTCGGGCTCGTCTATTAGAAGCATGCTGCCATCCTTAGCACGAATGATGTCACACCCAAGACATATGAAGGAACGTATACCGGAACCGTGTTTGAGTACCAAACTCTCATAGTCTTCATAGTCTACCAAAGACATCCCTTTTTCTGGATCTGAAGATTCGGTTTTTATCTTGGGATCTACAATGTTTTTTATATACTGTATCAATTTTCCTTTTTCGTCAGTTCTTTGGAGGAATTTTGAAATATACTCCGAAATTGAAAGTTTCTTGTATGTTTCAAGCCTGGAGTCGGGGCAAATGGTGACTAATTCTTTTATTTCGTTTATTATGTCTCCGGTACAAAACACAGATAGATGTTCATCATATGCTTTTTTAGATCCACGAGCACCATAGATCGTTAAATCAACTGTTGGACCAAGTGGGATGTATCGACTTATCGTTTCTTGTATGTCCTTGTTTGGTGCCGACCTTACGCTATTTACGTCACCTATTCCACTAACGGGTCGCGGCTCGGTCATCGCTTTTTGTAGTCGATCTTCTATGTGGTGAATGGAGGTATTATATTTGCGTCCTAATATCCTATTTATAACACCGGAGTCGAGTGTATAGTGTATTTCAAACCTCTCTTTTAAATTATGTATGTCGTCGGGTGCGATATCGCACTCGAGTCTATTTATCTGAAATGTTCTTCTTCCATTTTGTTTATTATATGCGCGCTTAATGTCGTTGCAATGATCATTACAATCGAAGTCAATGAAGGCATTTGTGGTAAGTTGACTTAATATATCTATTCCTGCTAAAATGTTACTTTTTCCACAATTGTTTGGGCCTATAAATATATTCAAATCGGCTAAATCATTTAGTAGTATATTTTTCAAATTTCTATAGTTTTCTATTTTTATATTGTTTAAGACAATCATATTCCCGTCTCCATTTCGAAACGACAATCACTGTCACAAATAATAAAACTATCATTTCTCGAAAATCAGCGGGGCGCCTACGTGCACCCGACCCTAAACACCCTCGTCCCGCACTTTTGGCACACGCCTTTCGCCGCGCCTCTTGTTCTTCACCATGATCTTCTTCTCGATGACGTCGGGCTCCACCCTGACACTGACGTGGTCCTGATTGCCGGCTGCGAGTGGCGGCAAGATATGCGACAACAACTGCTCTGCGCTGAGCTGGCGGACCACACCGTTTGGACAGGTTTGTGTCCAGCCGTTCTTCTCTTTGCGGTAGCTCTGTGTCCAGCCGTGTTTGGTCGTGATGTATATCGTGCATTCAGTGTTCTTCATTAGTTTCTCACCATGATCTTATTTCTGCACTTTACCTGCTATGCCTTTCCCCTTTCCTTCGCCGTCCCGACTTCTTGGAGGAGGACTTCTTCCTTGCAAATTTTTGCTTTGCCAAATAAATCACCGATGTTGTATGGGAAGTGGATATATTATCACTTCGCACGGCGATCTACAATCTACAATTCTACAATATATTAAGTGGTAGAATATATAAAGTGGTAGAAGCAAAATAAGTTCCAAAAGGCGTCTTGACATGATGCATCTTGGCGAAGTTTAATAAGGCATCGTGCCAATATTCTTCATAGAAATTTATGAGCAAAAAGAAAGAATGGATCGAGGTCTATGTTTGGGAGAAGGTTCGCACCAGAGTCATGATCGAACTGGATAAGGGCGCGGTTGTAAACCTTTTAGTGCAATTGGAGATAAACGACGGCGGCTGGAAGGCCGCAGTAAGGTACAACTTTGCGCACGGAAAGCCCCACAGGGACAAAATGACGAGGGGCGGTAAAAAGGAAAAGGCCTGGCTCGAAGGGAGATCATTAGAGGAAATATTTACATATGCAGAGATAGATATTAGATCACACTGGAAGAAATACCTGAAGGAGTGTGGTTATATTGAAGATGACTAAAAAAGAGATCGAGCAGATTGACGCGGGATTGGCCATAACGTTCATGCATATACGAGAGATACTTGAGCATCCAGAAACGCTGGAGAGATATGCGGAGAAGGGCACGTTTTTCCCGGTCTATCTCAAGGATAAGGGTAGAGAGGCGCTGTTGGTGGGAATAAGGCCGAAAAAAGCCACCGCCTAGGCTTTGGCTCATAGTTTACCAGTACAAAATTCCGAGTTGGATTTTTCAAAGTTCTATGCGCATCCTTTTGGGGAATGTTTGATACCTTGTATACTCAAACGATTAGCGGTTCGTTGGGGACCCATAATGGCATCTGAAAACATAAAAGAAAAATTGGGCGAACTGGCTGGAGCATAATCGAAGCTCGCCCGTCCAAATAATTTTCGTATATGTTCATCGAGACCATCAACTTAAGGAAATTCTTTTGGACTGATTGGTAGAATGGATTGAATACGGAAAAATCTTTTACATCTACAAACTTTGCCACAGCAAAGTTTGTACGAACGTACAGACTTCTACGAGAGAAGTCTGTAGTGGGAAAGAACGGCGAACTACATAAAGGGCCCTGGTAAAAAAGTGCAAAAGTTTTGTTTTTATCTTAACAAATTGGCAGCAGCAAGCACTTCTATAAGCTTATCAACTGCCCGCTCCGCATCCTTCGGGTTGTTTGCACCAGTGCACACAATCTTTCCTGAGCCAAAAAGCAGCATGACGACATGCGGGTCATCCATCCTGTAAACTAACCCTGGGAACTGTTCCGGTTCGTATTCTACTCTATCTAATCTCAACGTCATTGCTACGTTGTTCAAATCTAGTATAGAGCCAACGTCAGAGGTTGCTACTATATTCTGAATGATTATCTCCGGATTTGAATGTACTTGGAAGCCAAGTGCTTTTATCTTTTTCGTGACATTTGTTATAGCAATATGCACGTCCTCTATGGTTTTTGCACCAGTGCATACCAATTTTCCGCTCCTGAATATCAGAACTGCAGTGAGTGGTTCTTTTACATGGTATATAACGCCAGGGAATCGTTTCTGATCATACTGAGCCCCCTCCAGTCCCGCGAATATCTTTTTGAGATCCAGACTTGCTGCGATTGACGTTGTCGCAACTACATTTTCTACTTTGATCTTTGCCATATAGTCACCATTTGCTTAGTAGAGGATTTTGAATAACCCCACATCAAACCCCCAATCTACTCGCCCCACCAAATACTTTTTGTATTGACGTTCCGTTTCGCACATCGAATCGGAGCGCCCCGTAATGTCGTTTACGTTTATCTCGAAAAATAAAAACAATGGGGCGCCTACGCGCACCCGATCCTAAACATATTCTTGCCACATTTTAACTGTTATGCCTTTCCCCTTTTCTTCGCCGTCCAGACTTCTTGGAGGAGGACTTCTTCCTTGCAAATTTTTGCTTTGCCAAATAAATCACCTGATGTTGCATGGGGAGGTGGGTATATTATCGCTTCGCACGACGAATCAGAACGCTCTATCCGCAACAAACAGTTACATGTACCCTTGAGACTGTCACCAACAGCATTCGTTTATCTTTCGAAAAATAAAAAATAACGGGGCGCCTACGCGCACCCGATCCTAAACACATTCTCCTGCATTTTATGCAGTACGCTTCTCACTTACAGCATGTTTTCTTCTTTACTGTTTTTTTCTTAACTACTTTCTTTGCCAAATAAATCACCTGCCGCTGTATCAGGGTGAGGGTATATTATCGCTTCGCACTTCGATTACCGTTTCGTGTGTCGATTATCGCTTCGTATGTCAAAGTGGGGTTATCGCTTTCTTTTTCTGCTGCCGTTAACAATCAGCGCGCACATTCCCAGTGCCGCAAGCAGTGTAACGGTTTCGAGCCCTGGTAGGAACCCTTTCTTCGGTTCGCTTGCCGCCGGCTTGTTTTCCACAGTGATCGTGACAGGTGTGCTCCAGTTTGATGTCCCGTTTGCGTTCCACGCCCGCACGCGGTAAGCATATGCGCCGTTTGATTTACCGGTAAATGAATATGTAAGCGCTGTCCCGTTGTATACCACGGTGCCGTTCTCCTCAAGGATATAACTTGCAGCATAATCCGAACTTGTCCAGTTTATCTGGTATGCGCCGTCTGTGTCCGTGTAGGCCGCTGTCGTGATTGCTGGCGCGGACGGATAATTCAGTGAACTCGGCACGCCGATGACTGCCGTCGCCCAAGGCGAGAACGGGACGCCTTCTGTTACGTTGTCGCCTGTGCCGTTCGGATTGGAATTATTGTTATACGGTCCCGATGCGCTGCCCCACCAGTTGTTGTAGGCGGTATTTCCGGTTCCGTCGCCGGCCAAACCATACTGCCCGCTGCCGTATATGTTGTTGGCAGTGATGTTATTGTTTGAACTGGAACCGAATCCGATGCCGCAATAATCGCTGTTCGCGATCGTGTTCGACATGATGGTGTTATTTGAACTATAATCGAGGCCTATGCCGCTGTCACCGCTGTTTGTGATAGTGTTCGATGCGATTGTGTTGTTTGAGCAGTAATCGAGGCCGATGCCATAATAACTGCTGTTCATGATCGTGTTCGACGTGATGCTGTTGTTTGAACTGTAATCGAGGCCGATACTGCAATAACTGCTGTTTGCGATTGTGTTCGACGTGATGGTGTTGTACGAAGAACCGCCTATCAGCAATATCGCCCCGTACTCTATCATTGTATTTTTTATAACAAAACCCGAACAGTTGTACAATATTATTTCACTCGCATTGACGTTGTCCAATATCTGCAGAGAGGTTCGCGCGTCTATGTTCCTGTAATAAAGGACAGGTTTGCCGTTTATGGTATTGTTTGAGATAGTGTTGTCGCTGTCCGTAAGTATATTTGAATTCGTCAATGTGTTCGACGTGATTATGTTGTTTGAACTGGAATAGAGATAGATGCCGTCGTTGCAGTTCGCGATAGTGTTCGACGTGATTATGTTGTCGTTTGAACCGGAACCAAGATAGACGCCGCAATCGCTGCTGTTCGTGATAGTGTTCGACATGATTATGCTGTTGTTTGAACCGGAATGGATATAGATGCCGCTGTCACCACTGTTCGCAATCGTGTTCGACGTGACACTGTTGTCAGAGCTGGAGGAGAGGCGGATGCCGAAACTGCAGTTCGTGACAGTGTTAGATGTGATTGTACCATTGTTTGAACCAGTGCCGAGATAGATGCCGTAATCCTCGCTGTTCGTGACGGTGTTAGACGTGATTATGTTGTCGTTTGAACCGGAAGTGAGGCGGATGCCGTAGCTGCAGTCCGTGACAGTGTTCGACGTGATGCTGTTGTTTGAACTGGATTCGAGACGTATGCCTCTGCTGCCGTTTGTGACTGTGTTGGACGTTATGGTGTTGTTGCCCGAACCGGAATCGAAGTATATGCCGTAACTGCAATTAGCGACTGTATTTTGGGTGATGGTGTTGTAGCTTGTGTCGGTATCAAACGATATGCCATCATCGCTGCAGTTCATGACAGTGTTCCCGGTGACGTTGTTGTTTGAGCTGGAATCGAAATATATGCCGTAGCTGCAGTCTGCAATTGTGTTAGATGTGACGTTGTTGTTTGAGCTGGAATCGAAATATATGCCGTAGCTACAGTTCGTGACTGTATTTTGGGCGACGGTGTTGTTGTTTGACGAGTAGTAGGGGTGGATGCCGTAATAGCTGCTGTTCGTTACTGTGTTTCCTGTGATTATGTTGTTGTTTGACGAGGAGTTAAGGTAGATGCCACAATAGAAATTATCAATCTTCAGGTTGCGTATATTTACTACGCTAGCAGTGATGTTGATTCCCCTGGAGTTATAGGCGCCCGTTCCTCTTATTATCGTGCTCTGGTTGCTCTCGCCGACTAGGTTTATGCTCCTTGAGATTGTGAGTTGCTCGCCGTATGTTCCGTTGTAAACATAAATCGTGTCGCCTGGCGACGAGGCGTTTACTGCAGCCTGGATTGTTGTGTATTGCTGCCCTCCGGAATCGTCCACGTTAATCGTCGCCGCCTTTCCCCCGGTCGTGGAAACCAGCAGCGCGATCGCTCCGATTATCATTACCACCAAAACTGGTGCAAAAAGATTTGCTGTTCTTATCTTACTCATAATACCAACCTTTTCAGACAATATTTTCACTCGTTATGATGCTGTATCTATAAATGGCTTGTGGAACGCGTTTTGACTATTTGTTCGGCATGTGGCGTTGTTTGCTGTTGTGCCGTCGTTCCAATAGTTCGACACACGCATACCAAACAAATTAATATGCGACAAAACATATACAATATATTGTTGGTGAATATATGATATTGACACATAAACTTTCTAACATGATCGGTTCAGAGATCGTAGTGGTCATGAGCGACGGGAATTGTTATAAAGGAAACCTCGCGGAGTTCGACGGCGAAGTTATCGTGCTGCACGACATAGCAGAGACCACCATCAAGGAAATTGAATGGGAAACGCCCTTAAAAGACAAGATCCGGAAAAAAGGCGAGGTGAAGGGATACATCGTATGGCGGCGCATCGCCCTCCCGGAAGTCGTTATATTGGTCGATAAGGTTTTGAGAATCTGGCCTTGGAAACCTAAGATAGAAGGAATAGACGGCAAAAAGAAAAAATTTGCAAAAAACGAACCGCTCGCGATATATTCAAGGGCGATGGTGAGGATATAGCTGTTAGAAATTATCTCATGAACGGCAGATGGCTCGTGAAATAGCAGATGGCATAACATCTATCGAAGGAAAACCATCTCCCTGGGGTATTCATAAGGTAAGCTGCAGAACCCTTAATACGCACCCTGCGTAATTTTTAATATCTACAATATCATACTATATACAATGAACAACCCGTTCATTTTCAGAAAGGTCGTTGCAGGCCCAAATTTTACTGGAAGATTGAACGAAAGGATAGAGATACTCTCAACTTTAAAGAACGGGGAAAACGTGGTGCTTTTTGCACCCAGAAAATACGGGAAAACTTCACTTTCAAGGGTTATCGTAGACGAGTTAATGGAAAAGGGATTCCTCGCATCCAGAATAAATGCGGAATACATCCTGAGCGGAAGGGCGCTGGCCAGCGCGATCGTCGGAAGCGTGCATGCTGCGCTGTATCCCGAAAGAAAACAGTTTTTCGGCAACATACGCGAAATAATGGAATATTTCCCGTCCCTGAAAGTGAGGACGACAGACGACCTCCCGCATGCCCTGAACTTCGAAGGCGTAAAATTGAACGACGTGCCGCTTCTCCAAAAATCTTTTGAACTGTTCCAGACGCTTGCAGCCAAGAACAAAAAGCACCTGCTGGTGGTGATAGACGAATTCTCCTCTGTTGCAAAAAACATGGGCTGGGAGACGGTTCAGTTAATACAGAGCACGATCCAGAATCACAACAAGGTGTCTTATATATTCCTTGTAAGCTCAAAAGCCCTAGTCGGGGGGTTGTCAGAGGGCGGCCCCATATACAAACTCGGCAAAAAGGTAGAGTTAGGGCCCGTAGATAAAAAAGAATTTGCTGTATTCATCTCGGAGAAGTTCAAAAAGACGGGTGTGGAGATAGATGCCGAGCTAATTAACAAGCTCTTGGAATTTACGCAGGGGCACCCCTATTACACCCAGCAGTTGTGCCACCTGCTCTGGAATATCGCCTCCGCATCTGAAGGAAAGAAGATCGACAAAGGCGCCCTGGATTATGCCCAAAAGTACCTGATGGAGAGCGAGACAGGAACATACAAGCAGATGCTGGCAGGGCTGACGACCAATCAGATAAAGCTGCTCGTGGAATTATCAAAAGGCAACAAGGAGATGTACAGCACAGGAACGATCTCCAAGCTTGAGATGAGCCCGAGCTCGATCCAGAGGGCGTTTGACGGCCTCATGGAACGGGAGAGCGTGTTTAAGACTGAAGAGGGAGTGTTTGTCACAGATCCGCTGTTTGCAAAGTTTGTGATGCATAATATAAAGATGTGATATCTGGTTCTGTTCAATAATCTGGTGATTTACCCAATTTTGATATTTTCGTACGATGCTGGATGTCTACCGTCAGGTGTATCATCCGTCAACTGAACAACGCCCCATCCTATATCGAAACATTTATAGTAACTCTGCACCTGCGGGTATAGTAGTAAAACAAGGGCGGTTGTGTTATGAAAAGCAATCCGGAAAAAAACATCATACGAGGTCTCATAATAGATGAAGAGTTGGAAGATGTACCAGCCGCGGTAGTGGAAGCAGAAGAGGCAGTGGAAGAGACCGAGTTTGAAAATACGACGTGTGAAGATTTAATGGATTAGAAGATTTAACGACCAGAGCGTTAACCTAGGTCGTGATCTGCGCGGGAGATACGAGTTAAAAATTTTTCAGTTGAGCGCACTTTTAGGATATATAAATAACCGTTGTTTCGTAAGGGGAGAGGGGGTAATCTTTCGTTACGGTGGAGAATACGGTATATGCGGGGATGCTGTCTTGTGGGATTGATGCAGCCTCAACTGTTATCTCACAAATGGTGTGGTACGAGTGAGGATTGATTGTAGAACAGATGCGCGTGGACGATTCAGCCACGACCTAAAGGACGTGGTGTTTCGTTCCAACCACACTAATAAAACCGGCGTTATGTTCGAATAAATCGCTTGGTGATGCATCGATAGAGAGGCACGACCAGCGAGTATTCGCCGCCGCCCAAAGCCTTTAAATATAGACAAAACAGTGGAGAGGGACATGATACAATACAAAGTAATCGCCCTGACACCAAAATGTTGCTCTGCGAATGTAAAACCATTGGACGTAGAGGGAAAAGCTAATGAATTTGCCGCCCAGGGGTATACTCTCGTGGAAGCGTATGTGGACGTAACTGGTGGCATATGCCAAAAGAAGAGCACGATTTTGATATTCCAGAAACTATAGGGCATCGTTGCGCGCCGCCGCGAAAACGTTGATGAAATGAGTGTAGTGCCAGCATGGCTAATCCGAATAAAGATTTCCTTCGTGAACTTTCGAAACATAGATTTTTTGCGCACCACCCAGATTGTTCTAGGCATTCGCATCACCTCATATGGCTTGGCACACGACCCGTTTGTCTTGGGTGTTTTTGTGTTGGTTTGGGTGCTTCTATCGGAATAATCGCTGTGTTTTTTCTGAGCATGTTTACAAACCTGACAGGGCCGCAAATGTATTTGTTTGGCATAATAACATATCTACCGACAATAATACAATTCAAGATCCAGCACAAAGCGTTCAAGGTGCTTTCTCGTACTATGCTAGGTGCCAGTATCGCTTTGATGTGGATTTCTCTCTTATTCAAATATGACTGGGGCGCATACGAGATTGCATGGAAAATATTTTGCGTAACCGTATTCTTTTTGGTTTTTAGATTGACCTTAACGAGGAGGACGGGATTTCAAGACGACCCATGTTCAACTTGCGATAAGGGAAATTATCCGTTTTGCACGCACAAATTACCTGATATAAAGAGAATGTACCGAACACTGTCTTCCAGCGATTGCACGACGAAAAATTTGGATTTCACTAAATTCATAGAAGCGGTAATAAAACAAATGGAAGGAGAGCCGTCGAGCAAAGATACCCCCATAGAATTTGAGAGACAGTAATACAAAGTAGCTGTTGTACACCCCATTGTTATGCGGGGGGGGGGCATTTTACACTCTTATACAATGCCCCAAATGTTAGTGGGCCCAGCCGTATCTGCACCTATTTGGGTTCGGAACCAGCACCTAAAACCTCATTTTTGACGGTTTTTGGGCCGAACTATCGGGCAGATTCGACAAAGAACGTAACCCACTCTTTGTTTTTAATTGCGTATGTATGTTCTATATATAATTAGCCACTTGAATGTATATTCGAATTTTTTATTCAGAAGAGTTACCCATTCTGAACTTCAAATCGAAGTTTTTAATATACTCCTTTTCTTCCTCGCTGAATCCGTAATGTTCCCCTAATACATCATCTATTTTGTCGATAATCGATTTACTCTCTTTAGGATAAAATTCTCTATAAACCACTCTTCCAGTAGTCTTATATGTGGTATCCTTTAGTTTTGAGTTTTTCTTGTAATCTTCCATTAGCTCTTGACAAATTTTTATAAGTTTGGTTCTTAGATGCGCCTTCATCTTGGTTATTTCAAACGGGAATGCTTCTATTTCTCTTAAATTTAAATGCCTGCAATCGGAATGGACAATGAAAAACCAATAGAATAATGAACTGTTTATGGTTGCGACTATCTCATGCTTTGCACCCAATTCGCCATTCACATAAATTTCCTTATTTTGTGCTGATACTCGTGAACCTCTATCATTTGAAAATTCTGGCATAAAATTCATTGCTCTAATCCAGTATCTTGGAGCATTGTGATACACAATCCTATCTTTGGACTTGTCGGTTAAAGAAACCTGCAATTTTGCATTTTTTCTTATCTTCTCTAAGATAGATACTTCCATTTTTGTTCCTATTTTTGGTATATAACCTTCTTCCACCAACTTACTAACTTCAATAAATTTCACATTTTTAAACAATTTATCTCTTTCTGATGCACACCATCTAAAATAATTTGTAGAATATACCTTTGCATTATTCCCTTTGTTTTTCAACCCAAATATGATTGAAGAACGACAATCTTCAAGACCTTTGAATATCTTGTCTGGCCTGTCGTCAAAGTTGCTTATTTTTAATGTGTGTGTATTTTCAATAAGTAATTTTTGTAAAGGTATCATCCTATCCGTGCATATCGAAGAGATTGGGACAATGTATGAAAAATATCCCCCTTCTTTGGACAACTTAATCGCTTTTTCAAAGAACGGCGCATATATATTTCCGCAATGTTTGGTAGCAAAATGTTCTAATGGATATGCTATCTTGGAATGTTCTACATAGGGCGGGTTGCCTATTATGACGTCAAATCCACCTTTGTTAATTATCTCATCAAATTCCAAAATCCAATGTAATGTTTGGAAGTTCTGCAAATCTGCTTCTGCGAATGCGCCATCTTTCTCTTTCTTACCTGCGGGATTAATGAAAGTCAGGTAATGCTGATTCATTTTACTTTGTAATTTAACATGTACTTTTTCAATAACTTTCTTTAGGTAAGCCGCAATCTTTGGCTCTGTTTCTGATTTATACGTTTTAACCAGAATATCCTTAATTATGACAAGATTATTAACGCTTGGGTTTTCAGATAATTCTTTTATTCGCTCAGCCACATTACTGTGATGGACGCTAAGCATATCCACCCAATCATCAATATCCAAAGAAACATAATCTTCTATACCGTTCATTTTAACCTTTTCATCAAATCCCAATAAAGAGTTTCCAGAAATAATATTGTATTCGATACTTGGAAGTATGTCGATTTCGTTCATATTCTTAACAGCACTCACGAGTTCTAACCATAACCTAAGTTTTGCTATCTCGGCGGCCTGACTTTTCAGTTCTACACCGTAAATGTTGTTTTCTATAATCCATTTCTTAACTTTATATTCATCAAAAGGCATCTCCAATTCCATCAAGAACAGCTTATGGACTTTTGTAAGTAGGCCAATAGCAGGCATGAAAAAAGCCCCAGAACCGCACGCAGGGTCTAATATCTTTAAGTTCTTTATCGATTGATATATCGATTTTAATTCATCTTTGCTTAGGGCACAATTAACAAACAAACTTTCTATTCTCTTTATGGCGGGTACATTGACTGCTTCGAGTTTCTGATTGACAATGTCGCAGATTAAAGCGTGGACTGTGCCATTTGTCATAAATGCGGTTACATTGGCAGGGGTGTAATACGCCCCACCTTCATGGTTTGCAGTTCTTTCAAATATATAACCTAAAATCTCTGGACTCATAAAGTTCTTGGTATAATGCTCTTCTTCAAGTAATTCGGCAGGATGTTCATCACCAAAAGCATATCTTTCCAAAAATTCGATTATCTTCTCAAGAATATCATCGTTTATTGAGTATTCTGAGTTTTTCTCTTCTTCGAGTATCTTTCTGAACAAACCTCCGTTTAGATATTTAATTCCCGTGAAAATACCCTTCTTTGCAGTTTCGTTAGGATTGTTCAACACATTAAAGAACAATACCTTCAAGTATGAATCGTAAAATGAACCTGTTGGATTTTCTTTATAGGTTTTCAAAAGATTCTTTAGGAAAGCCGTATCGTTATTAAGCCAGCCTTTCGCTTCTATAAACTTGATGAATATGAACCTATCAACCACAATATGCGCTATCTTTTTTTGCGCTTCTTTATCGGCGACGCCATTAACGGAATTAACTAGACAAGTTTTAGTTTTTTCATTTCCGAAAACTAAAGCTATATAGTCATCATAGAATTTTTTACTTATCTCCTCTTGATATACTTCCCTATCCAATTCTTCTTTCTCGATTGTCTTTTGTATGTACTCTTTTGAAAAGAAGGCAATAAAATCATCAACTATCTTTAGTTTTTTAGTATCGGATAAAAAAGTAGTCTGCCCAAATTTTTCTTTAAAGAAATTAGATATATCAACTTGTTTTATGATTCTGTGCTTTCTGTATTCAAGAGAGTATTCTATCAGAACCCACCTAAACCCATCTGATGCGATACCATATTCCGTTGTGCAGGCTTTGTTTGTAATCCATTCAACAACTTGTTCGATACCTGAACCCACCTTCTTTAAATCGGTATTAAGAGGCTCGGCCTCAAGAAGTATGTAAAACTCAGGACTTGCAATAAGTTTATAGTCTGGATATTTTCTGCCAAACGCCTCTTTAAGTTCTGTTTCCATCCCCCGAAATTGCTTCGTGAATCCGAGAAAATCCAGAAACTCTTCTATAATATTTTCCTTTGTAAATGGTTCGGGTTTGGATTTAAAATCCATCGATAAATGAGATTGTAATTCTTCACCTTTACAAACAACAGCTTCAAAATCAACCTTATTTGAAATTTTGCTGGCTAAGAGAGCATGAATCTTGTCGATTATCTTTTGAAACTCGATAAATCTATCTTTTATTGATGGGGTGTTGAAAGAAACGTTCCCGCTCTGGCTTTTTTTAATTGTACGCCTTGAATCAGATGGCATCATTCATAACAGCATAAGAACAATATATAAACATTTCTTAGAGGAGAACGAAAGTAAAGTTGGAATCGAGCAACTAATTGCGTATTCACATAAAAACGACGAAGGCAACCTGTTTAAAACCTTCAAATCAACCGTATTCTGTGCCCGAATAAAACCGTATTAATCACCGCAATAATGCATCGTATTGTGCGCCCTATTCTTGCACCGTATCCAGTATCCCCACCTATACCGTATTAAACACCTCACACTAAATTTGTTAAAAAAACAAAGTAAACCACAACAACTATAGAGATAGAGCCATATAAAACAACCCCTATTTTATAATATACTGTCTTAAGATGCATCTGTGAACAATATGTGATAAATGCGATGGCGGCCATAATCGTTCCAAAATCCAAATACGCTTGGATAGCGGGATGTAGTGTATTCCACTTAGGAAAGAATATTTGCCATAAAAAGAAAACATTACTTATTAACCCAATTCTTCCAATGTGTCCTTTTTTCAATTCACCGATTGAAGTTAAGAAGGACACCACTATAGCACCGATTGACAGTTCTTTTGGACAAAATATTAGAGCGTCCCACATAATGGGCGGAATATTCATTTAATCATCTTTTTTAATATTTTCATAAGTGTATTTAAGACGTTTTGGCCTTCATCGTTTATTTGTATTTTCAATGCCAGTTCAACTCTTCCACAAAACGACCTCCGATATGGGGGAACATCCACTCTTTCGATTTTTCCCATTTTTACCCTTGTCATATTATATATATCATATTTATCATATAATTCACTGGTCAATTTCTCAAGGTTAAGTAAAAAGTCATTCATGTGTTTGCATTCAAAAGCGTCCTCATAATAAATACAGATTTCGCATTTGGGGATTGGCCAATTTAGAACTCCCCTCTGTAATTCTTTCATGGCTAACCACCACGTATTCACATTAAAGAGCAGTACACTTTGAGAAGCATCCAATTTTTTTATTCCGTATTTTAGCTGGGGATTATCGGATACTTTTTTCTTATTTTCATCTTCAAAATCGATTAAGACGTTGAATTTGACGTTGTATGCTGTACCGTGACCAATATTTTCTATTTTTATACAAATGACACTTTCCCCTATAGAACCTTCTACAAACATGTTGATATATGGTTTTGTTTGATACTCTCTGCTCTTTTTAACCTCTTTTGTATAGACTATTGTGGCGACAGCTACAATACCAGTGAAAATTAAGCTGACTAATGCTATTATACCACTATTTTGATTCAGGAAGTTTATTAGAATATCTGTGTACCCCATAACATCAAACATCTTATATCGCATGCTCGATTATTAATTTTTGTAAATTGAATATACTCGTGTTTCATAGTTCAAAAAAACTTTTAAAGTACAACGCACTATCTCTTTCCATGACCCAACAACTACCGCAAGTTAATACTACTGCGGCGCACCCCCTCGGAGACAAAAAGAACTACGGACAGATTATTCTGCGGGGCCCATGCCCGTTTTGTGGAGATATGGTAACGTTTAGACAAATAACTGAGAAAGGTGCAGTCGGCAGGAATGGTGTCATGTTAGGGATTCTATGCGAGGGATGTAATGCTGTTTTGTCGTATCATATAAATAAAAACAAGATATATCCGAAACAGGAATTAAAAGGCCTAACAAATCTTCCTCCAGATATTCAAAAATACTATGATGAAGCATTGCGATGTATTTCAGCAGACTCTCCAAACGGTGCTGTTACTTTATTTAGAAAAATTATTCATGCTATAGGCATACACTATGACATAGCTAAGAAAAACGATGATAAAAGTTTGTATTCTATAATTGGTGAACTACACAATAATGGCCATATTGTTATGAAGTTAAGAGACGCATTAATGGGGATAAAGGACATTGGGAATGATGGGGCACACATTAATGAGAACGAACCTGACATAGACCAAGCAAATAAAATAAGAAGTTTGATTGATACAATCCTAACCTCTACAATAATAGCGGATTCTACTTTAAATCAAATAAAAGAGGCTCACGTCAAAAACAAGAAATAATTCATCCAATAACTCCGTATCTAGTATCCCCTTTCTTTACCGTATTAATACCGTATCAGATACATGCGTCTTAACCACATACCTATGCCGTATTAAGTACCGTATTTTTTATCCGTATCCAGATAGGTTTGTCTTTCCTTATGAATCATCCAAGCACGTATGATAATTGCAAATATTATCAGTGCCAATATACCTAACAAGATATACAGTAGAGCCTTGTTATTTTTGACTGACCCCAACGCTACCAAAGAACCCACGACTACAGCTTGTTTTATTTGAGCTTCCTCACTTATCTGAGGTTTAACCTCATTAACTGTCGTTGTTTTATCCGTATTATTTACGGTTATTTTGGGGCTAATATCGGTTTGACCTTTTAATTTAAATTGTTTAACAGTCCTTGCACCTTTTTGACTTTCTCTGGTTACGGTGATGCTATAATTCCCTTCACCGTATTTTTCCATAATTGTTTTTTCATCGGGTATTTCGGTTGCCGTATCCAGATGTTTTAATTTACCGTATTCATTCCGCCGATTTATGTGGTATTTTATCATATTGTCCCCCCTTTATGTTCATCAATATTTTTATTTTCTGACGCTTTGGAGGGCGGATAATATCGAATAATCTCCTTAGTATCTGAATCCATATCCTCAATAACGTTGGTTCTCCAATGCCCTTTTAATTCCCAAGGATTTTCCCATATCTCGTTTAATTTCGATATATCTTCTGGATATAAATTATTCAATGTGTTGAAAATAGTTTCAAATTCGTTTTTGAAATTATCTGGATTCTTTCCAAAATCATCAAACAACTTATCCGTATCCATTTTAATAGTCTCATTTTGAGTTTTTAAGCCATAGATAATATATCGTCTAAGCATCAAAGTAAACTTATCGTTAAAAATGCTGAAGCTTTTACTTAAATCTCTACCAGTGCTTAATTGTTTAATTAAACTATAAAATGTAAATAGGCCAATTTTTTCAGGTAAATATTTAAGAAAATCATCCCGTTCCATATTTAGATACATATCTTTTGTATATGTTTTTGCAAAACACGATGCTGATGTATCGCCGAATAACTCTGTATGCAACTCTTCATCGGTACGGCCTCTCTTTGTTATTTTAATTATGATTTTACCGTTTGAATATGCTTTTTTAATTTTCTTCCCGTTCTCCAACGTCTTTATGTGATTTAGTAATACGGGCTTCGAGAGACATACATCTTTTAGAAGTTCCGTGAATGTTTTTTCGCCTTCTGAAAGCGATTTTAATATCCTATCTCGATTTTCTCTTCTCGTTTTTTCCTGTAGCCAATGTATGTTTTTTTGCATATATCACCTATAACGGGTAATGGCAACTTAATGTTTATATATTTTTCGTTCTATATCTGGTATAATAAGTAGGTCATGTCATGCTATAAAAAAATAAAAACAAACTGCCATAACCATAAATCGACTAGTGATAAAACATGAAAATTGTAAATATACAGGGACTAAAGGAATTTGCACTTACATATTTACCTTCCGATTCAACACTTCGAGAGCTAATTCTATTGGAAAAAGACGAAATGTCGGGAGAGGAATTTATTATCAAATCACAAATGTATCTAAAGATTTTGCGAAGGGATTTGAATAATCACTCTTTCATTAGGTAATGTTGTTACGTATTGCCAACCGCTATTAAGATAGTTATTTATTTCATTCATCGCTACGACCTTTTGTTGAGATTTTAAATTGTCGCCTTTATCCTTAGATACGCTTAGCCTTTCCCTGATACTCTCATTAAAGGTTTCCTCGCTTATTTCATCGAGCTTCATTTTCTCGATGTCTTTATCAGAATATCCAATAGCCTTCAAAAGCTGTTTTCTGAAGATATCCGTTATTTCTTTCACTTTTGGAGCCGCATACTCTTTTGTTTGTAAAAACTCCTGGCTTTTCTTATACGCTTCCCTCATGTCGTCGATAACTGCTGGAGATAGTTTGCCCTTGTTCGTGGTATATCTGTTCTCTATGTCCCCTTTATGCCCCATCCAGAAAGTGCGATAATCTCTTAGGACTAAGCCCTTTGATTCTGCCAGCATTAATTGGGTGTCGAAATACGACCTAAGCACATAGGGCCGCCATTCAAAGCCTGCGTTCCTTAATCCCTTTCGTACCATGTCGCCTATGTTTGTTGTTGCGATAAACTGTTTTGTACGGACTTTGGGGGACACTATCGAAGATTCTGGGGTGAGCTTCTCCCCTTCCCTCATGCGTTCTTCGAGATAGTCTTTCAGGTATTCGCAGCCCTCTTCACTGAGGAATGTAAAATATTGGTGTCCAGCTTTGCTTATCTCACGCCTTACATGGAGCATGGCTGGCATTTTTTGGAATACGGCCTTATCGCCTTCGATACTTAGGTCAGGGAAATCGGATATACGAAGGCCGTCATCGCCGCTATAACTACCCAGGGATTGCGGCCTTAAACCCGAATGTGCCATAAGAACGCTTGCGATACGACCTTGAAGGTTGGCACTCAAAAACACCTTCTTTAGTTCTGGCTGTGTAGGGATGCGTTCATTTTTCAATGTCGGGCTGTCATCAGCATCCGCTATCTTGATTTTCCTTGTCATGACTATGCCGCTAAATGCCAGCCACGACTTTAACGCCTTTATCGTGGAATGGGTGTATGAACCTGCACGCTTCTTTTTCTCCATGTCGCCTATAAAATCCATAAAAAGGTTGTATCGCTTCTTGTCGTCAAGTTTTACGAGCTTTTGCGGCGTGGTCTTGTATCCCCTGCAAAAATTACCAAGACGGCGAAGGTACACGTCGGCGGTGATAATAGAACCCCTGGCAGTGTTTTCGTGCCATCTTCTTACGTCGCTGTTTTCGAGCAGTGCGGCGTACTCTTTTGTGCGTCCCTTTTTTTCTGTCATGCACCGCATAATGTGCGTTTTTTGTATTTATAGTTTAGGTTTTAGACCGATTTGGGTATGGGCCCAGCCGGATTCGAACCGGCGATCTCCGCTGTGTGAGAGCGACGTCATAACCAACTAGACCATGGGCCCATGTTTTATAACGTCTAATCCTGGTGATTATATATTATGTTTGCTGTTTAATGGTGATTATATATTATATTTGCTGTTTAATTATGTTTATTGTTTAAACATTTTTATAAAAAAATTCAATCAAACTAGCGCGTGTTTGTTTGATTATGGGGCAATTTGTCTGATCTTGGGTTTATTTAAGTGCGCAACCAATCCTTTCACCGCACTTCGGGCATTCGCCTTTCGTCGCGGATCTCTTGTTCTTCATAATCTTGCTCGGATGGTTTGAGTTCCTTGCGTGGCTTTAGTTTCTTTTCCATATATGGATTATATTGCTCAACCATAGATTTACGCACATTAAAACGAGGAAGATGACGAGAAATTCTGCAACAGCGTTTCCAGACAACCATACGATAAATTGCGTAATTGCGTTTCCAAATAGGTAAAACACAACATAGGCGATAATGCCGATTATTATTGTGGTTGCGATGCCATACCAAATATTATTTTCACTTGACATATTTTATCACTTCTCCTTTAACCTCTTGATCCATTTCTGCTTTGCCGCGCACCGTCTGCACCATTTTCCCTGTTTTACGCCAGCAGGTATGGCTTCCCAGATGTGTCCTTTGCTGCAAGTCCATTTCAGTTTCGTTTGACTGTTGATGTATTCTTCAGACAAACACTTCCCGCCTCGCCCTTCTGCGATTGATTGCATCTCTCCTATGGTCAATCTTTGCTTTCCGGCGCACTTGGGGCACCACTGACCGCTCCTGACGTTGTTAGGTGTCATCTCCCATTCGTGACCGTTTTTGCATTGCCACCTTAATTTCGTGTGGGCGTTGACGTATTTTTCGGATACACAGACGCCTCCCCTCTCTTCCGCCATCTTCCTCGTTTCCATGATCGTTATTTGTTCGTGGCCTGTCAATTTCCATATAGCACACGTCTGGCACCAATGCCCATGCTTCACGCTCTTTGGTGGTGCCATCCAGATGTGTCCTTTTTTACACATCCATTTCAATTTTGTAAAGCTGTTAATGTATCTTTTAGAGAGGCATTTTCCTCCCCTAGATATTGCGACCTCTCGCATCTCGCATATCATTCCTTTTGGTTTTCTAGCGCATACCATGCACCACCTTCCGTATTTGACGCTGGTAGGCACTGCCTCCCAAACGTGTCCTTTGCTGCACTGCCACTTTAGTTTTGTAACGCCGTTCACATACTGCTCGGAGAGACACTTTCCGCCCCGCTCTCTTGCGATCTCCCTCATCTCCTCAATGGTCAGCTTCTGCAATCCGGCACATTTGGGGCACCACGCTCCGTTTCTGATGCTGTTCGGTTTCGCCCACCATTCGTGCCCTTTTTCGCATCGCCACAACAATTTCGTGGCGACGTTTACGTATTCATACGACAGGCACTTGCCACCCCTCTTTTTTGCATTCTCCCGCATCTCTTCGATCGTCAGTTTCTGCTTCCTCGCACATTTCGGACACCACGTTCCTTTTTTCACTGCCGCGGGCATGGCTTCCCATTCGTGCCTGTTTTTGCATTGCCACCTTAATTTCGTGAGTGCGTTGACATAATGGTCGGATAAACATCGACCTCCTTTGGACTCTGCGAACGTTCGCATTTCCTCGATTGTCAGCTTCTGCAATCCGGCACATCTGGGGCACCAGTGCCCCTTCTTTATACTATAGGGGACAGCCTCCCATAGGTGGCCTTTTCTGCACTCCCACTTCAGTTTTGTGTCTGTGCTGATGTACGTCTCGGATAAGCATCTCCCGCCGCGTTTTCTTGCGAGATTCTGCATGTATTCGATTGTTAGTTTGGGCACAGAGCGTAATCTGATATCATTGTATAAAAAAGACACGCCCGTACCGTGTTTGTGTAAACATTATGCACGCCGGCACCACCGCAAAGAACAAAAACGAAATAAAAATGCGCGCCTTTCTATTCGTTTTATCTACATCTAGCATCTCCACTGTTGTGCGTTGTTGCGGTATTCTTGTTTCAAAATTCAGCGACTCTGTATGCATTACGGGTGCGTATAATTTTATAACATATAACCTTTATCATCACACGCCTGCTGGAGGATAAGATCTTTTGGAACACGGACCTAAATCCTGCTATCGTGGGGAGTATTTTCTGAGAAATAGGTCGACATTTCTTAATTTTCTTAATAAAATTAATATACTTCGCCGATCATTTAATTTTAAGAAATCTTAAAATAAACGGTTTGGTGATTTAAACGGAAAATGTAGATATTTCAGAGGTACTTATAAGGCGGAATTTAAAGATATGTAATTCTGCGGACTTGAAGGAATTGTTGGGCGCAAAATACCTCTCGTACATCTCCAGTCTCACAAATACAAGGTGGATTCTGCCCGTCGGCGGTTTCAGGGGGATATACTACGTTCTTGATCCGGAAGAACGTCAAAAGAAGACATTTAAATTAAGCAAATTTCAGATATTGATCATAGTACTCGATCGGATTTTGGACGGAGACTGGTACTTCGGGCGGATAACAGCGCTTCATCTTCACGGAGCAATACATCAGCCGGTTTCAACACATTATATCTTGAATCAAAAATATAGCCGGAAGGTTAGGTCGAAAATGCTCGGCGAACTCGTATTTGTAAAGACCAGTGGAAACATCAACAAACATTCTGGAATAATAACTATGGCATACAAAGGGAGGCCGTACAATTTAAGCACCATTGAGCGGACCATTACAGATTACATCTATCTCTATCTTCATGGTCACACAAGCCGAACCGCCCTCATCAAATTGCAGAACTCCGTGCATTTTGATAAAAACAAACTCGTTCGGATTATTTCGGCAGGCTATCCAAAATATGATGCGAAGCGCATGCACTCTCTAATCGAACATCGGACGGTGGTCCGATGATTGATTTTGAAACACTTTATGGCCTATCTTTGCGGCTTAAGAATAAATCAAATCTTGATGAACAGAATATATATGTCGACCTTCTCCTCACATTAGCACTTGGAGAGATACAATCAAAGTTTGATTTTGTACTAAAAGGCGGTACCGCTTTAGTAAAGGCACACTTCGAGCCTTATAGATTCAGCTATGACCTGGATTTTTCATATTTTTATAAATCCGGCTCACCGAAAAAACTGTACAGGCAATATCAAGGCAACTTGGAACGGTTGATGGCAGATTTGGGATTTAAGGTAGTGAATGATGAAAACGACAGGCATAGAGCTGGAGGAAGGGTGCTGGTTTTGAAGTTGATGGACGCACCTGAAAATCTTGTGAGATCCGTGAAACTGTCCGTAAGCGCGATTGATCGGCAACCTTGTTTTCCACCGATAAGCAAAAAATTTAACACAATTGCTCAGATACCTCGAGATCCATACGATATGCTTTATCCGGAAATAATCAAGAGAGTAAGGAAGACCCACGCTAGGGTTTTAACGATTGAGGAATTGTGTGCAGAAAAGATTCGTGCCCTTGCAACAAGAGGTCCCGAAGAAACATGGTCGCTTGTTCTGCGCGATATTGTCGATTTGTATTATATGGAACGAAAAGGGATTCTAGCGAGGGTTTTCAGGGAAAGGAAATGTATAAGAAAAAAATTCCATGCGATAGAGGACAGGACTTATTGGAAAAGATACAACTCCTTTCTACAAATGGACATAAGGATCGAAATTCCAGACGAAGAACGGGGAATATTCATAAACGAGGATTTATTAAACGAAAAACTGCTTGAGAAAACTCTCGGGCGGGTAAAAGAGGGGTTGTTGAATCTAAATCTTTAATTCGTCAAGAAAACACAAAATTCATACTGCTCTATTCTACGGACTTTGCTTCGGGCAAAGTCCGTACGATTGTACAAAATTCCACCAACGAATTTTGTAGATATATAAACATTACTATACATCTTGCATTACTCATTATGCGTAGTAGAATTATGCACATTGCGTAATATATAAATGTTTATATCCTTCTCCAAACAATATATATATGGGATATTTTCATAACTTCTCTTATGTTTGCATCTAGCGAAAAATATTAACTAATGCAAAAATGCAAACGAAAAAACAACAAGCGTGATAATATGACAAACGACAGCAAAAATATGAATTTAAGCCCCAGCACGAGAATGTTCCTGGTCGGACTTTTGTTTTTGGGGGTTGTGATAATATTGTTGGTAGTGTCGAGCCAGGGTGTCAAAGCAGGTTCTACATCTGTTTTTAACGGTAGGGTAGATACTACCTATAGTCAGTATGATGTTCTGACGAATGATTCTAACATTTTAGTAACCTTTACTGTAAGTGACCCGAGTTGGGAGTCGGCCACTGGTACTACGAGTGTGACTTTTACTGCACCAGATGGGCAGACCCCCGCAGCTACTATAGATCAACCTACCGGTCCAGGCACATGGTTGGCAACTGTCACAGGCCAGGACATCGCGTATACTGGGGGTCACAAGATCAATGAAAACTATACTACAACGTTTACGATAAAAATCAAAAATTTTACAAACGTTGCTCAGGACACGGCAGGTGACTGGGGCGTAATTAGTTCATCTGTAAATACAAAAAGTGGTAGCCATGTCCTTACAAGAAGAGTGCTTGAAGTAAAAGACTTAGTTTTTAGTAGTTATGCTTCAGATAATAAGATAAATACAGGAGACACAACTAGCTACACTGTTAAAATAACGGTAAAAAACCATGGAACTAGTACAGTGATATGCCCAACTTATACAATAGGAGGAACTGCAAGATCCAGTGGGACCACCACATTTACTGCAGTCAACGATTCCATTTACCAGAATACAGTAACCGGAGAAACTCGGTGGTATGGGGGCTCTGGGTGGGAAAACATCAACATAACCACTAGCGAAGTCCAAACGTTCATTTTCACAGATATAAAATTCACTAAAACTGATGAACAAGGAGAAGACTACACAGTTACTGGCATAGCAAGTAATACAGTATGCACTAGGAGCCTCCCCTACCCAACATATACCGAAACAATGATAATAGTCGGACCGCTCGTCCCAGTCATCAGCACAAGTGTCTTCAAGTACAATGCTTCGTATGCTCCGAACACGTTAGGAGAATATTGGGCGGGCTTCGACAATCGGTATGACGTCGCTGCCGACACTACAGATGTAACGTATTACTTTAACATCACAGGTACAAAAGGTATTACACCATGGAACTGGATTGAACCAATAGATACCGTGTGGTTTACAGCACCAACGATAACGAGCAACGTAGATGGCTTGAATGATAGTTATTGGTTAAACGCTACATCGCATATTGCCCCTGCGGGTTGGGCATACACAGTCTACACATCAAACAATTCCATCAAATTTAGCACCTCTAGTCCAAACACCTATGGACTTCACAACAACGTAAAGTCCTTTGGTGTAAACGTGACGAAATTTCATCGCCACATAACTAAAGATTCAAGGGGAGAAAGTTGGAAAGTATTTACTAACGACACTTCAGACCCCGTGAGATATCAAAATAAAAACAACTACACGAACCGCGTCGTCCTTCGTATCTCCGACATAACCTTTACACCCAACGGTGCGAACGACACAGACGGGGCAAATTCCGGACAAACAGTGAACATATCCATATGGGTTGAAAACCATGGAAGTGCGAGCATAACTCCGAGTGTAAACTGTAAGATAGAGGACCCTGGGATATCCATGCAGGGTACGGAAGTTTTGAGCGGCACAATAGCAACTAACGAAACAAAGGCGATTAAATACAATAGTGCTACGCTCGGTTCGACTGGCGTCCAGAATATAAAAGCGTATGTGACTGACGGGACAAGTTACATGTGGCTGAACGAATCTATCACATTGGTCAAACAGATAGACCTTAATCTCACGATTTCTTTTGTATCCCAGAATGATGGACCTGGCCCTTCGGATGGCACCGTATCCACATACCAAACTTTCAAGGTAAATATGACAGTTATAGACATCGGTCGCGGCATCACATCTGGAACAGGTACTGCAGTATTGACGCTCCCGCCAGGGTATACGCTGGCTGTTGGCGAAAGCACAAGCAAAACTTATTATATGGGGGGTGTGGCAACATCATGGAACGTCACAGCAGGAAGCAGTGCAAGAAGCGCACAAAGTATAACCGTAATCATGACTTCAAGACCCATAGACCCCAACACTGAGACGGATGCATACGCATCCAAAGAATCTGATACGAAGGACATAAGCACAGTCGCTAGGGCGGTCCTTTCCCTGCAGGCAGAGATATACTCGCCAAACGGAACTGATAATTACTCGGCTGCGGACGGCACTGTTTCCGTAAGCCAGACATTCGGTGTCCGCGCAAAGGTTACAAATGCAGGAACTGCAACTATGGCGGGCACAGCAAAATTGACGATAGAAAATACAAGCGGCCACTACGGCACTGTTCCGAACGCGTACACCGCCCAGAGTTTCACTCTTAACAATTGGGTTTATTGGAACATTACCGCGCCAAGCGCAAAAGAAGCGGAAAGCACCCTCAGAATATCGATTTCGACTATACCTGACGACGAAAATACAAACGATGATGTTGTTTGCACGAATACGCAGGTAAACATAAGCATAACAACTCAGGATAAGCCCGAATTCAGCGTGACCGTATGGATTTCATCGCCAGTAGGTGCCACCGACGGCGTGGTATCCACCTATCAGCCGTTCAATGTAACCGCATTGGTAAGCCTTACAAACCCGGGAAATGCGGGGTTAATACCTAATTCTGGCAATCTTACTCTCTATCTTGGAGGCGCATATGGCGACCTTTACTATAACGCCACGGAGAATTTGGTGAGGCCTTTCTCCGCCAACACACCAATCACGTGGAACATCACCGCTCCGACGATAGCAAACGCCACAAGGAACCTATATGTGAACATCACCAAGAATCCGCAGGACAATAATACTGGTGCGGAGAATGCGACCCCATACGACACATCAAGCGTTTCTGTACAAACAGTAACAAGGGCGGAATTGACACTGGAAATGAGCATGATAACAATCAATAACGACAGGCCCGGATGGTTTATGGACAGGAACCTTTCCTCGGATTATACATTCAAGATTTATGCGTGGGTCAATAAGACGGGGACAGCGGAGACTAATCACAGCGTAGCCGGTCAGGCATGTGTCAGCATCGATTTCGGTACGTCGGGAATAGCGAACACTACAAACTCCCTCGTAACTCAGGATTTTACTGAGAGCAGTCTCACAATATGGGAGGTAAAGACACCCACTATTACGGACAGAGTAAATCGCACCGGTTTAATCACTGTTTACATCTCTACGATAGAGGATGATGAAAACACTAATGTTGACGCCAATACAGTTAGAGGCGCAGGGAACGGCATTGATTACGGGCAGGCTCAAATTAATATAACGACTGCCCAGAGAGCAGAACTCTTTGTTGATGTATCCATAACCGGGCCAGCAACAGCCACGGACGGGACCGTGAATGCGGGTAACACGTTCTATATCAATGCAACTGTAACTAATAATGGGAGAGCCAACATTACAGGTGGGACAGGTACGCTCCAACTGGATTTGAGCACCACCAGCGTGACACGCACCAGCGGTACGGCTGCGCAGTCGTTCAATCTTACTATACCCGAGACAGGTTACTTCGAAGTTATCCGTTGGGAGCTGAAAGCGCCGGATACGCCTGTAGATGCAGGCAATCTCTACGTCAATATGACCATAGTACCAAAAGATGAGAACACCAACGCGGTCGCGTACACTGTAAACCAAAATAGCACAATGCCTCTGAAGACGCAGTGGCAGGCACTAGACGTCAACGCTTCCTTCGTGGACAAGGGCGTCCAGAATGTTTCCACCGAACAAACGAACACGACGTTCATGAACATCACGTTTGAAACTCCTGGCGGTGCGTACGGAAGCCTTACCGGCGATGTAGAGATAACGTCGCTCAACCTGAGCATAACCGACGGCAGCGGCAACGCCCTAAACGCAGTGAACGTCTTCTCAAACCTTAGCATATCCGGAACAGACGGCACCGTATATGGCTATGCCGATAGCTTAACATCGAATAAAGTTCGATTCGATTTTGCAACGCCGATTACTGTGCCTTACGGCACTCCGAAAACAGTTAATGTCATCGGAAACATAATCACAAGTAATCTGACGGCCTCGGGCTTTAACATAACGCTCGCGAAAGGCAGCGGTCCAGACAATTTGAACACAACAGACGTCGTGGCAAGGGATGCAAACAACCAAACTGTGGTGTATATCACCTCACTCGCCGGTTATACGTTCCCGTTGGCAACAAACCGCACATACGTGCAAACTAAAACGCAGGTCAATATAGAAACGCCCTACGTTTCCGCGCCAAACGGAGCGCTGGACAGGGTAGTAACAACAAATCAAACGTTCAACATAAGCGTAAGGATAAACAACACAGGCCAGGCGAAAATTACTTCAGGCACAGGCATCGCGACTATAGATCTCGGAAATTCTACAATGGTATTGGCGGGAGGAGAAACTGCCAATAAGTCATTTGCCAACAATGAAACGCTTACATGGGTATTGAACTCGTCATCTGCCGCACCTGACATAAACTACACTATCTACATCAATATCACCGTATATCCAAATGACATCAACACTGGAAAAAACACCACGGTTAGCGGTACGACGGTCGTAACATCGACTGCGAACCTAAGCGTTTCCACCCAAAACCCGCCAAGACTGAGCTTATCAGCCGCAATAACTTCGCCAGTGTGGGCAACAGACGGAAGCGTAACCGCAGACGACACGTTTACGATTATGGCAAATGTAACAAACACAGGACAAGCACCCGTGGACAACTCCGGAAAACTTTCAATATCGCTTCCAAGCGGTTATACTCTTTCAGGCGGAGAGACTGTGGCAAAGAATTTGACGTTCACAAGCAACGGAACTGGAACTGCAACAGTGACGTGGTCCGTACTTGCCCCGTCTGACGAATCGCCGTCATCTACAATTACGGTAACAATCTCTACACGCCCGATAGATAACAACACAAACGGTTCTGCAGTTCCTACTTATGCGGCGGTAGAGACATCCGCAGCAATCATCCTCATTGAAACACAGGCCAAGGCCAATATAAAACTCACAAACGAACCCAGCGCAAACCTCACCAACTCTGTCTTGGCAAAAGACAGCAACAACAACACTCATGTGTTTTGGTTGAAGTCCGATGCCCTGTATTATTCCAAGATGGACAAGGACGGCATAGTTATAACCAAACCCAAATCCATAATCATAGTATCAAATTATGTCGGCATGCCGGCGGTTGCCGTAGATTCTTCAGATAATGTTCATCTTGTCTGGGTAAATACAAGCACCAATCAATTGTGGTATATGAAAATGAACTCGAACGGCGTGGTGTCGATCTCTAGTAAAGTGATTACTTCCGGTACATCCGCAAAATCGCTTCCAAAGGTTGTGGCAGAAGGGGCGACTACCCTGCACATCGTCTGGCAGGATTATTATAACAATGCAAATTACACAAACTATAGCAGGTACGACGCTAGTGGTAATTATGTTTCAGACTCTATGCAAAGATTAACAACAAGCGGCACTTCAAATAAACCAATCATAGCAATTGACGGAGGAAACGACCTGCACATAATTTGGGAAGAAGGCACAACGACTACACAACTCAATTACACGAAGATATCCCATACGGGCACGGAAATAGTCGCCTCAAAAGCTATTACTGGCAGCGGATATTCGAGGAACGCCAGCATCGTAGTCGACAGCAGCAACAACCTGCACGTCGTTTGGCAGAACAGCACGGACGGAACTAATTATGACATATATTATGTAAAATTGAACGGCGCAGGCGATGCTAGCGTTACCTACAAATCCATAACAACTGGCGGGCACTCAGTTATGCCTGCGGCAACAAAAGATAGCGATGATAATATTAATGTCGTATGGCAGAACGACACTACCGGCAATTTTGAGGTGTATTTCGCGAAATTGAACAGCGGCGGAGACATTTTGATAAGCGGCAGAAAAATAAGCATAAACAAAACAGGCGGGTACTCCGTAAATCCAAAGATAATAATAAACGGAAAGGACGACAGTTATATGGCTTGGGAGGACAACAGAACAGGCAACTATGAGATATACTACCGCACGACAGCCATCGGGTTTGCAGTAGAAATCACTCCGGCAACATTTAATGCAGCTACACTTGTACCCGGCGAATCAACTGGCATATATCAACTCACAATAACAAATATGGGCACGGTGCAGGACACAATCAACCTGTCCGCACCCGACTTGGACAGCAGCAACGTCCTCTTCAATACGTCCTCGCCCAATAAGTGGAGTATCAGTCTTAGCAGAAGCAGTTTATCTCTAAACGTGACCGAGTCCGCAACAGTTAGTGTTACCATAACAACTACTACGGACATAACCCAATACAGGGGAGAGGACTGGACATATAACATCACGGTTCGCGGAACATCCCAGGCAAGTTCGAGCGTAACTGCGGACGCAATAATACCCGTGCGGGTTCTCGATTATCCGGATTTAAACATCACGAGCATTACCTTCTCGGAATCAGCGCCAAAAGCCGACAGGCCTGTGGACGACAGGGGCGCGGTAAACATTACTGTAACAATTAGGAACGACGGTTATATCGCAGCTTCAAACGCCGAGCTGACGTTCTATGACTATATAGATACCAACGGGGACTCCGTAATCGACGAATCCGATACGCCCGTTGCTTTAAGTTACATGTGGGCCGCGGCAGATACAAACAGCGACGGCGTAATCAACACGTCGGACAATGCAAGCTCGTCCGATTCCATATACGCCAGCAGGATAAGCACGGGTGCAATAGCGAAGGGGCAATCAAAAACATTCAACGTGATTTGGTTCGTGAAGGGAAACAGCCTCGGCGAGAACAAGATATACGCTGTGTTGACGAACGTTACTACGAGCACAAACAGCACGGCTAACAGGCCTTCATGGGGCGACACAGTCACGTCAAACAACAAAGTTTCCAAGGACATCATAGCGTTCGACGACACATCCATCATAAAGGAAGGAACGCAGACATTCTCTATAACAAACTACGCAGGGTATCAGCTTTCAGGAAGCCTTGTCGTCAAAGGAAACAGCATAGTATACATTACAAACTCCACCGTGCAGTTAACAAACCCGAACAGATTTATAAACGTCCTGGAAAACGGCACATTGATTATCCGCAATTCTACGATACGGCTGCCGTATATACCTCTCAGCAACAACCAAAGCCATACCAATTATTATACGACAAAAACCGGAGGAAAAATGATATTCAGGGACAATGCGATTGTAATATTGGATAATGTAACAATAGAACGGCAGGTATATGACGGGCGTTCGTCCGGTATGACCACGCCGCAATATAACGGGCAGCTTGCGGTTAACCCGAGCATCGAATTGTCCGACGCGGTTACGCTGACGGCTAGTGGAAACGCGGCATGGAGGTGGAATTTAGATTCGTTCACCGCAACTACCTCTATTACTGTAAACTTCACAGGTGTCGTTGCAGATATAAAGCAACTCTCTGTATCGAGCGATATAACGCTTGAAAGGAGCACGTTCACATCACCAACGATAACGATAAGCAACGCCAATACAAAGCTTTTGAATTCTACAATAACAACCAATGCGATTACCATAACAAGCCCAACGGTTACGTTGTACAACGCGGTTATCACAACAAACACTAGTGTTATCTCTAGTACAAACGTATCTGTACAATTATCAAACATTTATGCAAACGTCTCTCGAATAACAGGAGCGTCTGTTTCCTTATCAAGTTCCAGAATAGAGATATACGCGCCGCTACCAGGAACTCGGGATACGCAGCCAGCTTCAATATCAATAATTTACAATATCTCTACGCCTGTTTGCTATCTGGATAAGTTGATATTCCAAACCGCACAGGGCGGGACAACAGATATACAGCTATATGATTTTAGTACCGGGCTCACTTCGCCGATAACTACCAACGCTTCGACAAACCAGCAAAACCCCGCGATCTATGATGACAGGATCGTATGGGAAGACGACAGCAACGGCAACTGGGATGTCTACATGTATGCCATTTCAACTGGCGTGACAACACAGGTTACTACCGACCTGTGCAATCAGCGGAATCCCGCGATATACAAGAACACAGTCGTTTATGAAGATAACAGAACCACGGGCTCGGACACGGACATCTACATGCGCGACGTATCCAATCTGTCACTGGACGAAGTCGCGGTAGTGGTGTTGAACGGTTCGGAACAAAAAAATCCAGGAGTCTACGGCGACAGGATAGTGTGGCAGGACAACAGAAACAACGGCACCTGGGACATCTATATGTACATTATTACAACAGGAGCAACAACGCGGATAACCAGCAACTCGAACAATCAGGAGAACCCCGTAATATACGGCGATAAGATAGTCTGGGAGGACGACAGAGACGGAAACAAGGAAATCTACATGTACAATATATCGAGCGGAGAGACCTTGAGAATAACGACAAGCACCGCCACCCAGCAGAATCCAAAAGTTTTCGGAGATACCATTGTATGGGAAGATAACAGAAACGGCAACTGGGACATCTATGCATACGACATCGCGAGAAAAACCGAGAGGCGAATCACTACAAGCACAGGCGACCAAAAGAATGTCGCGGTCCACGGCGACAGGATCATGTGGGAGGACTATAGGTATGACGATACCGGTACAAACGGCACCATATTCTTTACGGAATCTCCGAATTATCTGCAGATTACCTCTACTGATATATCCATATCCAATACTGACGTCTATGCTGATAAAATAATAACAAGCGCCGACACATTTACTACGAGCGTTGCAAACCTCTTCAGCGGGGATGTTTATATTGACCTGGGGAGCAATGGAACAGCGAACATTTACAACAGCACGTACCACATAGGCAATAACCTGACAATCAATACCACATATTTGGACGTGCAATATTCGAACATTTACACGGGTATCGACACGACAATAAACTTAATAGACGTGCACATCGGGAGTTCCATATACTCCGCAACGTTCACTGCAATAAACAGCACGTTCAATCAACAGCTAAACGACTTTAAGGACTACAACCTGGGCCTGCTCACAAGTGTGGTTGTTACGCCGATAGACGGAACAACCGGGAGAATCACACAGAGAAGAGACGTTACTGGAAGTTATGCAACTGTCCAGATATACAACTGGCTTACGGTCTACGTCAGGGACAGCGCCTCCAATATAATTGATGGCGCAACAATCAACGTCACTCTGAAGGATCGGGCGGACCCAAGATTGACATTGCCGAACAGCACATACCTGAACCTGAACATTCCCGACCAAATCGCAGACTGGAACGGAAGCGCGATGTTCAAGTGCCCTGATTATTACATAAAAGGACAGGGCGACCCGCAGATAATCGGCAACATCGAAATCGTGGCATATTTCAACACGTCTGCAACACCATATCCAAAATATAACTTGACGCAACAAAAGGAAAATCTGACAGGGGATTATACATCAGAAACCAAGATATTCAACATGACGACAAACAGAGTCGTGGATCCTTTGAGCTTTGGGCAGGAGATTTATCACCTGCCTACAATCACCACAACATCCATGTTGAACAACAACCTCACCTCGATAAATATTTCACTTCAAAACCAAACTGTAATCGGGCGATTGACGATAAATGGAGCGGCAAGCGATGTAGACATCAGGGATATTGTAAAATATGTTCAGGTCAAGCTCTCAAACGCCACCTACGACACGGGATGGCTGAATGCAACAGACACGTCACTGAATAACACACTGTCAGCGTGGAGTTATACCTTCAACACCACCCAACTGCCGAACGGCTATTACACGGCAACAGCCAGGACGTATAGCGGCGGCAACACTTCTTTAACTGAGGGAATATACCTGGAGACGTATTATCAGTATTCTGCACTATCTGCTATAAACATAAAGGTTGACAACCACCAGCCGAGCATTAGCATATCATATCCAGCCTACGCAAATGAAAGCCTAAACGGAAACAAAACAATCTACGGAAATGCAACCGAGACTGATGTAAGCGACTATATCACGGTTGTTTACGTCATGATATCCAACACTACTTCGAATACGGGGTGGCAGGTAGCGGCATTGCTTACGAACGACACTACCCGCAGCTGGAGCTATAGCTGGTTCAACGACACGACGGTTGCAAACGGGCAATATACGATTTACGCGAACGCGATATCCTACAGCGGTGAAAGTTCGACAACTGCCAGCATAGTGATATATAAGAACAGGGTGCCGGAATCCAACATAACATATCCGGTTGCTAACGACACCGTAAGCGGATTTATCAACGTAACTGGCAACGTTTCCGATCCCGACTCTATCTCGGAGATTCAGAGACTTGAGGCGAATATAGACAGCAGCGCATGGGCGAACGTGTCTTATACTTCCGGTACGATCTTCTGGAACATAACCCTTGACACCACCCAATACCAAAATGGAACGCACAATATCTCGGTGCGGGCGTATGACGGCAAGGCATATTCGCCGATATTTACAGTTCCCGCCACATTCGACAATCACCCACCGCAGGCGACAATATCCTATCCGGCTTCGGGCACCCATCTATACAACGTGGCAGAAATTGCAGGCGGAGCATGGGACAACGACACAAACGATTACATCACGGCTGCATACATAAAAATAACAAACACGAGCGGTTATGACAGCGGATGGCTTTCTGCTGTTGTGAACGCGAGCGGGAACACCTGGAAATACGACTGGAACACTACGCCGCTTTCGAGATACAACAGCACAACAAGCGCGCTAGTGGTTTATACGCTTCACATGTACTCACACAGCGCGGGAAAGTATCCCAGCAATAATTCCACTGAAGTTTCCGTCAATGTCTATATAGACCACCTGCCGGTATGCAACATTACATCGCACGCAAACAACTCGAATGTTGTTGGGCTCATTCTGATAAACGGGACTGTCAACGATACTGATGCGGATACCATACAGAGAGTCGAATTTAAGATAGACAACAACTCGTGGGCAAACATATCTTTCTCGCAGGGAAGATGGAACTACACATGGAACACTACCAATCTTTCTAGCGGAACACATGCAGTCTATGTAAAAGCGTATGATGGAACTTACGACTCGGTAATGTATTCCATAAACGTCAACGTGCTCACTCATGCACCCGTAATCAACATCACATACCCGCAAGCCAATGCCAATGTGGTTGGAACCATTCTTATAAACGGGACTGTCAATGACACTGTTCCGGACACTGTCCAGACACTCGTATTGAAGATAGACAACAACTCATGGGCAAACATATCTTTCTCGCAGGGAAAATGGAACTACACCTGGAATACTAGCGGCGCATCTAACGGAACGCACACGATCTATGTAAAAGCGTATGACGGAATGTACGAATCCCTGTACTCTATAAACGTCAACGTGCTTGGCCACGCACCTATAATTAACATCACATCCCCGCAAGCCAATGCCAATGTGGTTGGAACCATTCTAATAAACGGGACAGTCTATGATCCAGTTCTGGAAAGTGTTGTACAGAGGCTAGAGCTGAAGATAGACAGCAACTCATGGGCAAACATATCTTTCTCGCAGGGAAAATGGAGCTACACCTGGAACACTACTGCGGTTCCTAACGGGACGCATACTATCTATGTAAAGGCGTATGACGGAATGTACGAATCGATCGTGTATTCGATAGACCTCAATGCAAATAACCACCTGCCAGTAGTCGACATTACATCCCCGCAGGCGAGCGAGACAATCTCTGATTTTGTAGTCATACGCGGCAACGCATCCGACGTCGATGCCGGCGATGGCATCAATGCAATATACATAAGGGTAGACGGCGAGGCGTATGTATTGGATTGGCAATTGGTAAACTTCACAACAGCACAGGGAAAAACGACATGGAACTACAACTGGAGCACTACAAACCTGCCGTCCGGCTGGAATTATTCCATCTCCGCTTATGCAGTCTCAAAGAACTGGGAGAATTCTACGGTCAAGAGCGTCAGGGTAATCGTAAATCATCCGCCTATTATTGCGATCACTTTACCATTAAATCAGAGCGTTGTAAACGGCAATATAACGGTCTCCGGTAATGTAACCGATGTAGATGTAGGCGGGGCCGGCGGGCTGGTCACGGACGTGCAAATGAAGATAGACAGCGGCAGTTGGTTCAGCATCGCGCATCCGGGCCTGAACTGGTCAACATGGTCGTACTACTGGCAGACGCCCACGTACTCGAATGGAAATCATACGGTCTCGATTAAGGCATACGACGCTTTGACATATTCAGCGGAATACAATATTACAGTCAACGTGCAAAACAGCAGACCGATTGCTGTGATCAAGTCGCCGGCAAGCAGCAGCGTCGTAAACGGAAAATTGCAGATTACCGGTAATGCGAGCGAGGCAGACAACGGGGACATGATAAAAAAGGTCGAAGTGAAGATCGGCAACGCCTCGTGGAACACCGGCTGGTTGCTTGTAAATTCAAACGTATCGTCGTTCACGGAATGGAACTACACTTGGCAGACCGTGATAACAAACGGGCAGGCGTTAGCAAACGGGCAGTACACAGTTACGGCAAAGGCATATAGCGGCGGAGATTATTCGGCATCCTCTTATTTGTATTCACAGGAATCCATTGTCATCGTCGAGGTAAGAAACTCTATCCCGCAGGTTGCCATAACATACCCAGTAGCAAGCCAAATAGTGAATGGAAGTTTGGAAATCAGGGGCACGGCGTTTGACAACGACACCCAGGATATTATACAAAAAGTAGAGGTGTTGATTAAAAATGACACATGGAGCACCAATTGGCAGAGCGTTAACATATCCGTGACCGCGAATAGCGCTACGTGGAATCATACTTGGCAAACTGCAATGGTAACAAACGGGAGATATACCCTGCAGGCGAGGGCGCTGAGCGGCGGAGATTACAGTCAGAGTTGTTATGGCTTGTCCAGCACCTTCGAGATATTCATGAATATAACAAATCACCCGCCAACTACCACGATACTTTCTCCAGTTGATAATATCAACACGAACAGCGTGAGCATTATAACAATAACCGGCACGTCATCCGACGCAGACGTCGGCGACATGGTGAAAGTCGTTCAAATAAAAACAGCAAACTCCACATGGAACAGCGACTGGATAAACGCTACGGACACATCCGAGAACGGCGACTGGTCTGTTTGGGCATATGATTGGCTCGTCCTTCCAGCATTCACACACACGAATTATACTGTATACGTAAGGGCGTACAGTGGAAACGGAAGCAAAGATTACAACGACGCTTATCACCTATACTCGTCCACGCTCAGCACCATCACCGTCTATATAAACAACCTGCCATCATGTACCATACTCACACCCACCACAGACTCCACAATCAGAGGTAGCGTAAAGATTACCGGTGCCATAAACGATACAGACGGCGACAGAATTCAATATGTAGAGGTAAGGCTGGACAACAGCGACTGGGTCAGGGTAACAAACAACCCGACCAAGGGAACTGTTCTGCTGAGCAATTATTGGGAGTACACAAGCTTCCCGACTGCCACCTATGCCGACGGGAAATATATACTGAACGGGTCGCACACGTTTTCTGCAAGGGCATTCGACGGAATGGGCAACTCCAATGTATATACTGTTACCGTAACATTCGACAACCATATCCCGACAGTGAACATCACGTCTGTAAAGGACAAAGATATAGTCACAGGTAAAGTTACTTTATCTGGTGTCGCAAGGGACGAGGACTATTTGAAAGGGGAATATCTGAGGCCTGATAAACCTGCAGACAAGATTGCAAACGTGACAATTGAAATCACATCTTTAACCACCAAGGAAGTGGTCAAAACAGTCTCATCCGATGCAGGCACCGATAGAGCGAACCTCACTGTGGAAGATAAATACGGAAGGGCGACATGGAAATATGATTGGGACACTGCAAGTTTGATAAAGGGAGATTATTTGTTGCGTGTATGGGCAAGCTCGAACAATAAAGAACGAAGCGACGAATACCGCATCATTGTTACGGTGAACCATAAACCTACTATTGTTCTCGAAAACCTCCCTGCAACTTTCCAGGATATTTGTCCGATTGGTGGCAGTTCAGAAGATCCAGACATCGGCGACAGCGTTCAACTGGTGCAGGCGAAGATAGACAACGGCGAATGGGTAAATGCAACGGATTTGGCAGTTACGGGCGAGCCCTGGTCAAGGTGGACATGCACAGTCGACACCTCTACGCTGACAAACGGAGACCACACCCTCTATGTAAGGGCGTTTGATGTTGACGAGGAGCACGGCAATGTTTCGAAGAGCAATTACACAGTCAGTGCAACAATAAAAATAAGCAATCCGACACCGACGACTTCGCCAGGTTCCTTATCGGGCTTTCCGGATGAGAAGAATCCAAACGCCACAGTTTACGGTACAGTGACGCTTAAAGGCACCAGCGCGGCGCCGCCAGGAAAAACCATACAAAAACTTGTCATCAAAGTCGATACAGGCGGCGAAGAGTGGACAATAATCGAAAACGGCACAGTGGTTGAGAAATACGCGTCGATGATAAGGAACGTTACAAAGGACAGCTCGGGCAATATCACAAGCGTAGAGTGGGTCGTCAATTGGAATGCAGCGAACACTACCGAAGGAAACCATACGTTCAGCGTAAACACGTTTGACGGAGTAAACTGGGATTATATGACCAAGCAGTTAAAGGTAGCCCGCCCGCTACAGGTGCAGGCCCAAGACAGCACGATGATGATCATATTGGTCGCGGTGATAGCAGTCGCTGGATCTGCAGGCGGCGGATTCGCGTACATGAGAAAGAAGAAGAAGGCGGCAGAGGAAGAAAGCCCGTATCTCGCCGAGGGGTCGCCCGAGTTAGAGGGCGAAACGCCGTACAGGGCAGAGGGCGAGTTCGAGATGGAGGAAGCGCCGTACACTGTCGAAACCACGCCAACCACTGAGGGAGAGAACCCATACGGGGACGATAAGATAGAGTGGGGATAGAGTTCAACAACAGCAAAATCTCGCCTAGATAAAGATCTAGAAGCTATCTCATAAATATCTTGCCTCATTCCACAGTACCCGCGCACATCATCATACTGACAACGGAGCATTTATAAGATATGCTCTAGTCGCACGGCTCTGAAAAACTCTGGATATGCAAACAGTCAAAATACGTTTCAACAACGTATTTATATATTCATATATATATGTAAAACCAATTCGCAAGTGGTGCGATGATGTGGTGTTCTGGTGAATAGTAACAGAAGGTTAATGTTTGCGGTGCTCTTCGGAGTGCTGGCGGTCGGAGCGGTCGCGATGGTTTTCGCGGCGGGGGGAGCGAAGGCGGAATCTACAAACACGACTGTATTCTTCGACAACTTCAGCACATTTACAGGCTGGACATACGACACAACATACTACAACGGAGCACTCGCATCGGACGGCAACGAACTTTATTGGTCAACCTACGGAACCCCTTACAATAATTTTCACGGCGTAAACGCATCCAAAAGCATCGCATCCACTATCTCACCAAGTGACGATTTCACAATTACCGCCAAATGCCGCATACCTACCGACAACTCAAGTTTGAGCTCCTCTAACTGCATCTATCTGCTGAACGAAACCGGATTTATGGTCGCATATATGATGCACGAGGACTCCCAAGCCGCGGCAGGATATGGAGACTTTATAGCCCAAATTAATGAGAACGGCACAATGGTGGATATTTACCCATATCAGGCCGGAGGGTTCAGCACAAGTTATCCGATAATCAACGGCGAGATGAAACTAACACGCACGGATGGTGGATGGTCGTTCTACTACAACGGCGTAAAACTCGGCAATACCATATATTACAACACCACGTCCAACATTGCAAAAGTAAACATCGTTTTCAGCAAGTCCCAATCTTATTCAGCCGTGGACTTCAGGATAGACAACATCACAGTCTACAAGGGGATGGGTTTAGTTGCCGAATGGAAATTTGACGAGGGTTCGGGGACGACTGCCGTAGATTCGTCGGGGAATAATAACAACGGGACGATAAACGGTGCGGCTTGGACAAGTGCAGGTATAAGCGGGAACGCACTGCAGTTCGACGGCATTAACGACTATGTGGCGGTGCCCATCTCATCCAGTCTGGACTCCCCGTCGGGCGCAGTCACCATTTCTATGTGGGTCAAACTGGACGCACTGCCTTCTTCGGACCCATATGTATTGTGGAGGTACGGCACATCGGGCACCGCAATTCCGGGCATGAAATCTTTCGGGGAGGTATTCTCCAACGGCAGCATCTGCGCCGGCGTCACATCTAACGGCGGCACTACATACATAGGAGGCGCGCTGTTTTCCACCACGAAAGTTTCCGCGAGCACTTGGTATCTTGTGACATTGACCTATAATTCGGCGCTATCCTCGCAGAATGTCAAACTCTATGTGAACGGCGTACAGGAAAGCAGTGCGAACGGGAACGATTCCCTAGTAGCCATGGACGGTTATTTCTGGATTGCTAGGAACGGAAATGCCGCGTCCCCATGCTATGTCGACGGAACCATAGACGAAGTCCGTATATACAACAGGGCGCAATCCGCGAGCGAAATTCAAACAGCGTTTAACGCGCTCGCGCCAATCATAAACAATAACACTGGTGCGGGGTACACAAAGATCCAAGACGCGATAAATGCGTCGGTGAGCGGGCAGACGATATTTGTGAAGAATGGGATATACAATATAGATTGGCTCGACGGGCTCACGATTTCGAAGAGCATTAATCTAACAGGCGAAAGCAATCAGAATACGATAATAAAGGGAAGTGGCGTATCAAACAGCAAAGGCGTATACATCACCGCAAGCAACGTGAACGTCACGAACATCAAGGTGGACAACTTTGAGTTTGGTATCTACCTCTCGGGAGTGGCGAACTGCAGAATAGAGAACAACACTGTGGTCAATAACGCAAATGGGGATGGTATCAACATTTTTATGGGCTCAGGAAGCAATAAGATAGCGAACAACACCATAGGCAGCAATTATTACGGCATCTCGATCGTGTCGTCTCCGAGCAACGTTATCACAGACAACACTCTGACGGGCAACAGCCAGAGAGGCATATACTTCAGCGGAGCTACAGGCAGCACAATTCAGCGAAACACGATAAACAACAGCGCAAACGGCATATACGCATCATCGGACACGAATATTTTTGGAAACAACAGCATAACAAATTGCACGGCTTACGACGTATATATAACGTCGTCATCAGCCCTTACGTTCGTGAACACAACATTCAACTCCAGCAAGGTCTACTGCGACACTAACTCAAATCTGATGATCAAAAATTATCTTGATGTTGTCGTTAAGAACCAGAGCAATGCACCAATTCAGAACGCGATTGTAGAAGTTATCGGCTCAACGCCCAGTGTCTTCGTCGACGATTTCGAGGGTGGCGTCGGAAATTGGCAATACGTTTATGGCTCCACGTTGGCATTCCAATCACAATCTGCAATCACCTATCACGGGGGTTCGGCCCTGAACTTCACTGCGAGCTATTCAGGCAGCTCGCCTGTCTACAAACACAATCAATCGTTCCCCGTCACCCCAACGACAGCGATGTCATGGATGTGGATGCTCCCTGCAAAGAACATATCCTACGTTTCGATGCACCTTTACCTCAGCAACGGAAATGATATGTACTATATGTCCTATTTTAGCGGCAGTTTTGTAAATACCTCTGCCACGTTCCTATGGAAATATTATGAGAATACGAATGTTTGGTACGCTCACACGGTAAATATATATAATGATTATCTCGCCTGGAAGGGAAGCGTTCCCACAAACCTATCAGTCACCCAGATAGATATCCTGCTGGGCGATCCATACACAACTGGGAAGCTACAAACAGTATATCTGGATGTGTTCGGCATAAGCAGCATAGGGACAGATGCGAACGGCACTGTAAAGGGGGTACTGGTCACGGACAGGGACTACATACACAGTAGCGTTCCGACAGAGAATTACACAACCGTAAATGTATTGTACAACAACTTGGTGTTCACAAACAACAACCGAAGCGTGAACATGAGCACATCACACACCGAGAACTTCACGACTTACGAGAACATACGGAACAATAACACTGGATATTATTATTTGACGATCCAGGATGCGATTAATGCATCGTCAAACGGGCAGACAATATATGTGAAGAACGGCACCTATTACGAGCACGCGGAGGTCAACAAGAGTATAACCCTGGTAGGAGAAAGCAATGTAAACACGATACTCGACGGTACCGGAAACCCAACTACTTACGCGGTCAATGTGACCGCAAGCTATGCGACAGTAAGCAACCTTGCGATAAAAAATTGGGCTTACGGTATATATACGCCTGCCGCATCAAATTATGTAAATTTAACGTACAACAGAATCGAAGCATGCACGAACGTCGGCCTGTATATATGTGGCAATTACAATAACATCTCCTACAACTATGTGGCAAACGGAACAAACTACGGAATGTATCTGTTTCAATCAACAGGTTCGAACATAAGCAACAACAATTTCTATTATAACTCGAATTTTAACATGGGTGTGGATTATAGCACTGGTACGAGAATCAGCAACAACACTGCCTACGGCGGGGGCTACGCCCTGCTTTTGGGCCAGAACACAAATAATTCCACAATAGAATTCAACAATTTCAGCAACTGCCTCTATGCCATAAAACTTTTCTATAGCGGCGCAGACAACATCGTATATAACAGCACGCTTTCGGCAATATCTGGTTGGTATGACATTTATCTTCAGGAAGCCACCTATGGCCTCACAGTTGTGAACACGACATTCAATGGTAGCATGGTTTTCTGCGATGCAAACTCAAAATTGACAGTCAAAAACTATCTCGACGTTGTAGTGTCTAAACCGGCAATATCGGGCTGGTGGGACCTCTCATGGAATTCCAGAAAGATGATAAACATAACAAATGCAGGCGCTGCTCTTACGAATTACCCCATAAAAGTTACAGTGAACTACATCGACAGCAAGATGAAGAACGATTTTTCGGATATAAGATTCATAGATAGTACTGGTCAACTCTTGAATTACTGGATACAGAATTACACTGCAGGTGTGCAGGCAACCGTTTGGGTAAACGTAACGTCGCTACCCGCATCGACAACAACTGCGATTTATGTATACTACGGAAATCCAAGTGCAAGTTCTGCGAGTAACGGAAATAATGTTTTTACATTCTTCGACGATTTTGCGGGCACAACAATAGATGGAACAAAATTCAGATATAGCGGAGGCCCGCATGCTCAAAATGAAATACTCACGACTGGCGCTTCTTCGAATCAGTGGGGAGTGAACTACTTCTACTCTAAGCAAACCTTTGCAAGAGTCGACGGCTTAACATTTCAGGGAAGAATGCAAACAGGTACTGCGGCTCAGAACACGATGTTCGGATGGCAGACATCCACTGGTACTCAATATGGTACGATGCCATATGCGTTCTTTGTGCCAGATGCCAATACAATTTATTATTATGAAAATGGAGGGGGAACTACGACAGCATATTCCTTCACAGATGGTGTTTGGTATGATGTGAAAGTTGTATTAAAGGCCGCAGGCGCAAAATATTATTACAAATTAACAACCACAGAAACTTGGACATTGGTTGCAGATACCTCTACGGAAACAGCAACAAATCTTGCGATCGGATTTGATCATTACGGCGGATACTGTTATATGGATAATTGGTTTATATATGCGGCTACCTCAACGGAACCAACTTATCTGTTTGGTGGGGACGAAACTTTAGTTATCCAAAACGCAAACGTAGTGGTGAAAGATAACAACGTAACAGTCGCATCCGGACAGACTGATGCAAACGGCACACTCAAATCGATACTCGTTACAGATAGAGTATACAACGGGAGCAACAGTGCAACCGAGAACATCACTACAATCTCAATCACAAAAACAGGCTTAGCGTTTCTCAGCCGAGACGTAAATATGAGCACATCACACACCGAGAGCTTCACGACTTATGAGAATATACGGAACAACATCACGGGATATTACTATGCAACGATTCAGGATGCGATTAACGATTCTTCCATAGGCCAAACAATATACGTCAAAAACGGAACATACTATGAACGGTTCACTATATCCAAAACCATAACCCTGACAGGCGAAAACCAAAATACCACAATAATAGACGGAAGCGGGACTGGATCAGTGGTGACCATAACCGCGAATTATGTGAATGTGAGCGGCTTCACGGTAAGGAACAGCGGGAGCAACTGGAATGATGCATGTATAAAGGCGACATCCACAAACAATCGCATAGCATCAAATATGTTAACAGGTAGCGCCGTCGGTTTATATCTATACCAGAGCACAAACAATACAGTCACGAACAACACAATCACGAGCACTACAGGCGTTTCTCTATCGTCTAGTTCAAACAACAACACATTCATGTATAATGTGCTCACCAATTGCACAGACATGGGCTTCAACATAGACTTAAGTTCGAATAACAATTTAATGGCAAATACAATAACAAACACTAGCCAGTATGGCATCCGGCTCTATTCTGCTTCGAACAACAACATCTTATCCAACACGATAACGAACAGCGGTTCCTATGATTTTTACCTGGCAAGTTCGTCATCGGCAACATCTATAAACACGAGTTTCAACGCAAGCAAAGTATATTGCGACGCCAGCTCTTCCCTCACAGTCAAAAACTACCTGATAGTTCTCGTCCGATACTCAAACGGAACGCCGATACAAGGCGCAGTCATAAACGTGACCGATAACAACGTCAGCGTGATAAACAGCGAAACCAGCTTCATAAGGAATATGACGGGACATACAAGCTATGTGATCTCAGTCGCCTTCTCTCCCGACGGCACGAAGCTTGCATCTGGTTCATACGACAACACAATCAAACTCTGGAACACAGCAGACGGTTCATTGATAAGGACGCTTTCGGGGCATACAAACAATGTGTACTCAGTCACCTTCTCTCCCGACGGCACGAAGCTTGCATCGGGTTCCGAGGACAACACAATCAAACTCTGGAACACGGCAGACGGCTCTCTGCTCAGGACGCTTTCAGGCCATACAGGATATGTGAACTCAGTCACCTTCTCTCCCGACGGCACGAAGCTTGCATCTGGTTCACATGACAACACAATCAAACTCTGGAACACGGCAGACGGCTCTCTGCTCAGGACGCTTTCAGGCCATACAGGATATGTGTACTCAGTCGCCTTCTCTCCCGACGGCACGAAGCTCGCATCTGGTTCCACTGACAGCACAATCAAACTCTGGAACACAGCGGACGGCTCCCTGATAAGGACGCTTTCCGGGCACACGAACTGGGTGCTATCAGTCACCTTCTCTCCCGACGGCACGAAGCTCGCATCTGGTTCCACTGACAGCACAATCAAACTCTGGAACACAGCGGACGGCTCCCTGATAAGGACGCTTTCCGGGCACACGAACGGGGTGATATCAGTCGCCTTCTCTCCCGACGGTACGAAGCTTGCATCTGGGTCTAACGACAACACAATCAAACTCTGGAACACAGCGGACGGCTCTCCGCTCAGGACGCTTTCCGGGCACACAAACGGTGTGTATTCAGTCGCCTTCTCCCCCGACGGCACGAAGCTTGCATCTGGGTCGACTGACAACACAATCAAACTCTGGCACACCTATTTCACAGACTCATCCGGCGCGACAGTAATTGAAGTTACGGACAGAATATACAGTGGAAGCAGTACAGCAACCGAGAACACCACAGTAATAACAGTGTCCTATCCAGAATTGTACTTCGGCGACAATCCGCGTATCGTGAACATGAGTACATCACATACCGAAACTTTCGTTGTCATTTATATGCCTACAGAACCGGTTATTACGACAACACCTTACACGGACACGGACGGCAGTTATTTAATAAACTGGACTGCCTCAAACTACGCCGCCAACTACGTCCTTGAGGAGAACGGCGCGGTGATATTCAACAACACAAACGCGAGTTGCACATACGCCTTCGCAAACAAACCCGACGGCATATACACTTATCGCATGCAGGCATGGAACGTAAACGACTCATCGGGCTGGAGTTCGCCGATTACAATAATAGTGGACAACGCGAAACCGCCTGGTGCGCCAAGCATAACGACAACGCCGTGCACAGGCACCGACAGCAGCTACTCAATAAACTGGACGGCCTCAAACTATGTCGTCAACTACATCCTTGAGGAAAACAGTGTGGTTATATTCAACAACACAAACACGAGCCTGATATATACCTTCGCAGGCAAACCCGACGGCACATACACCTACCGCATAAGAGCGTGGAACATTAACGGCACATCAAGTTGGAGCACGGCAGTCACAATTATCGTGGACATTGCGAAGATGCCCAGCGTACCATCCATTACCACAACATCTTACACGAATACTGCCGGCTCATACAGCATCAATTGGACAACGTCGGCTTACGCTACTAAATACACTCTTGAGGAGAACAGTATCGAAGTGTATAACGATACCACGCTCACATACTCATTCACAAGCAAATCCGATGGTATCTACACCTACAGAGTAAAAACATGGAACATTAACGGCACGTCTTCATGGAGTTCCTCCGTGACAATTATTGTCGACAACGCCAAACTTCCCGGCACGCCGTCGATTACAACTGCATCTTATATGGACACCGATGGCACCTACAGCATAAATTGGACAACGTCCACTCGTGCCGATAAATACATTCTTGAAGAGAGCGGCATAGAAATATACAACAATACTGCCCTTACTTATTCATTCACCAGCAAACACGATGGTGCCTACACTTATAGAGTAAAGGCATGGAATATAAACGGCTCATCATCATGGAGCGCTGCTGTGGACATAGTAGAGGGGATTTCCAAACTACCGGGAACGCCTTCGATTACAACGGCATCACACACAGACACAGACGGCAGCTATAACATAAATTGGTCGTCTGCCGTTTACGCCACCAACTATATTCTGGAGGAGAACAATATAGAAATCTACAACGGAACCGCCCTTACCTATTCGTTAAGCGGCAAACCCGACAGCAGCAACTCTTACAGGGTAAAGGCATGGAACACGAACGGCACATCATCGTGGAGTTCATCTGTAACGATCATAGTGGACATAGCCAAACTGCCTGGCACCCCGACAATAACCACGACTCCGCAATCTCCGTACAGTGGAAGCAGTTACTCTATTGCTTGGACAACTTCTGCTTACGCCGCCAAATACATTCTTGAAGAGAACGGAGTCCAGATATACTTCGGCACAGATCCATCATATTCGTTCACGGACAAGGCGGACGGCACGTATTCTTATAGGGCGGGGGCATGGAACGCCAACGGAACGTCAAGCTGGAGTTCAGCACTGACCTTCACAGTTTTCGCCCCTAAGCTTCCGGGAACGCCGGCAATAATCACAACTCCATACACGAACACTGCCGGCAGCTACTCTGTCAACTGGACATCGTCGGCTTACGCCTCCAAATATGTCCTCGAGGAGAACGGCATAGAAATATACAACAGCACTGCCCTGACTTATTCATTGATAGGAAAATCGGACGGTACATTCTCTTATATGGCAAGGGCGTGGAACGTCAACGGAACCTCGAATTGGAGCACCCCTCTAACAATCACAGTAGACATAGCCAAACTGCCGGGAACCCCGACGATAACCACGACTCCGCCATATCCATACAGCGGCAGCACTTATTCCATTGCTTGGACAGCGTCGGCTTATGCTGCTAAATACATCCTTGAGGAGAATAGCACCCTGGTGTACTACAACGGCACAGGCTTAACCTATGGGTTCATAGGCAAATCGGACGGTACATATTCATACAGAGTAAGGGCATGGAATATCAACGGCACATCGAGCTGGAGTTCAGCGATAGCAATCACTGTTTTCGGTGCAAAACTCCCGGGAGCTACGGCAATAACAACAGCCGCATACACGGACACCGAAGGCTCATACAACATTAATTGGACAGCGTCGGCTTACGCCACCAAATACGCACTCGAGGAGAACGGCATAGAGATATACAACAGCAGCACAGCCCTGATTTATTCACTGGCTGGCAAGACGGACGGCACATACATTTATAGAATAAGGGCATGGAATATCAACGGAACATCAAGCTGGAGTTCGGCCGTTTCCATAATCGTAGAGAATGTGAAGTTGCCTGGAGCGCCGACAATAACGACAGCCGGCTATACAAATATAAACGGAACATACAGCATCAACTGGACAACGTCTGCTTATGCCGATAAGTACATTCTCGAAGAGAACGGCATCGGGATATACAACGGCACCGCTCTCGCTTATTCCTTCACCAGCAAAGCAGATGGTACTTACACCTATAGGGTAATGGCCTGGAACGCAAACGGCACATCGCAGTGGAGTCTCGCCATAGATTTGTCTGTAGGAAATTCTAAACTCCCGGGAACACCTTCCATTACAACAGTATCGCATACGGACACTGACGGCAATTACAACATAAGCTGGTCATCTGCCTTATACGCCGATAACTACACTCTGGAAGAAAACAATATAGAAATATACAACGGCACAGCCCTCACGTATCCGTTCACTGGCAAATCCGACGGCACCTATACTTACCGAGTAAAAGCACAGAACACGAACGGCACATCAAGCTGGGGTTCTTCCGTAACTATCGTAGTAGACATCATTAAATCCTCAGGAACAACGGCTATCACCACGGCAGCATACACGGACACTGATGGCATATACTCAATTAACTGGACATCATCGTCTTACGCCTCCAAATACATTCTCGAAGAAAACGACATAGAGATATACAATGGAACAACTCCGACTTGTTCGTTGACAGGAAAAGCAGACGGTGCATACGCCTATAGGGTAAAGGCATGGAACATAAACAGCACATCAGATTGGAGCTCGACCGTAGCGATAACAGTCGACAACATCAAAATGCCAGGGACGCCCTCGATCACAACCACCGCGCATACTGACACAGATGGAGCATATCGTATAGATTGGGTGACGTCGGTTTACGCATCCAAATATATCCTTGAAGAGAACGGCATAGAAATATACAATGGAACCAATTTAACACACACGGTCACTGGCAAAACAGACGGCGCATACACTTACAGGATAAAGGCATGGAACATAAACGGCACATCAAATTTGGGCACGCCCGTAACGGTTATGGTGGACATAGCCAAATTCCCGGCAACAATAGGCATCACTACAGCAGCATATACGGACACGAGCGGCAGTTACTCGATAAATTGGACAACATCTGCTTACGCAGCTAAATACATCCTCGAAGAGAACGGCATAGAAATATACAACGAAACAACCCTGGCCTGTTCATTGACTGGAAAAGCAGACGGCGCATATACCTACAGAGTAAAGACATGGAACATAAACGGAACATCTGATTGGTGCGCGGCCGTAACAATAATAGTCGACCACCCGAAGTTCCCAATGGCATCTATGATAATTACGATACCGCCGTACCCCTACAGCAATGGCAATTACTCCATCGCTTGGACATTATCTGCTTACGCCGCCAAATATATCCTTGAAGAGAACGGCGCCGAGATATACAACGGCACAAACACGGCATACCAGTTCACAGGAAAGGCAGACGGCTTCTATACATACAGAGTGAAAGTGTGGAACATAAACGGAACATCCTCGTGGAGTTCGGCATTGATTATCCGCGTTGTCAGCCCGAAACTGCCTGGGGCGCCAGCAATCACTACAATAATATACACAGATACCGACGGGGCTTATCCCGTAAATTGGACAGCGTCTTCCTATGCCATCGGATATGTCCTTGAAGAGAACGGCTTCGAAATATACAGGAGCACTGCTCTCACATATCAGCTCAGGGACAGAAGGGACGGCGCCTATGCTTACAGGGTAAAAGCATGGAATTTCAATGGAACATCGAATTACAGCGCGGCTGTAACGATTATCGTAAACTTCATTAAATATCCCGGCGTTCCAACAATCACCACCGCCCCATACATGGACATAGACGGATCATTCACCGTAAACTGGACAACATCCGCCTACGCCGCTAAATACATCCTCGAGGAGAACGGGACCGAGATATGGAACGGAACAGCTTTGAGCTATTCGTTCACAGGCAAATCTGAAGGCAATTATACATACAGGGCAAAGGCGTGGAACGCAAACGGAACATCGGGTTGGAGCCCTGCGGTCTCTATTGCAGTCAGATCCTGGGATTACGAGAGGCCGAGAATTTCAATCACTTCGCACAGGGATAACGATAAGGTGAAAACGGCCAGGATAAAACTGGAAGGCACAGCCATCGACAACAAAGGCATAGCGAAGGTGGAAGTAAGCATTGACAACAAAACATGGGTACTCGCAAACGGCACAGCATCGTGGAGTATTGAGCTAACCCTCGTTGAAGGAAAGAACACGATCCAGGTAAAGGCAACGGACTTGTTTGGCAATACGGAAACAGCTGCGCTTGAAATCACGTATGGGAAAGAGAAGGAGAAGGAAAAGAAGAAGGCAAGCGGATTCCTCCCGGGGTTCGAAGCCATTGCAATGATTGCGGCGATTGGATTGGGAGTCCTGACTATCAGCGATGGCAGAAAAAGAAGGCAGTAGCGTTTTAGGAAGGTTTTGATTTCAGGGCGATACGATTTCGATAAAAGTTATTTAATATGTGCAGACATTCCACCTCCAATGCGAAGACGAAACGCGCAAGTGTGAGGCAAATTATGGAGATAGGAATCTCGAACCCGATATTCTCCCTCTACGATTTTGAGGACATATTGGCGGAAGTCGCAAAGCATTTCAAATATTGGGAGATCGTGGCAGAGGGAAAGCACCGCCTTCCGAAAATAAAGGGCAAGCTCCACATGCTGTCGTCTTATAAAATGAAATTCTCTGTGCACTCGCAATACAGCGACATAAACATAGGCAGCCTGAACGACGCGATAAGAAAAACGTCTGTCAAGGAAATTACGGAAGCGATAAATATCGCGGGCGACGCGGGCGCAAAATTACTTACTTTCCATCCCGGCCACATGTCCCCGTTCGGCAGAATGTGCGTGGAGGACATACGAAAGGCAACAAAAGATTCCATAAAAAAGATAGAGAGGGCCGGAGAGGACTGCAACATTAAGCTTGCGCTGGAGAACATGCCTAACGGAGGATTATACTGCAAGCCGGACGACCTGTTGGACCTTATCGACGGAACAAATATCGGCCTGTGCTTTGACATCGGGCACGCCAACACAACTGGCACGATCATGGGATTTCTGGAGCACATCGAATTGTTTGAAAACGTGCACGTCCATGACAACATGGGAAAGGAAGACATGCATATGGAGCTGGGAAAAGGGTCTATTCCTCCAAGCTACATCAAGCAATTGCTCAAAAAATACAACAAAAATGTAATATTGGAGATAAGAAGCATGGAAGACGGGATAAGAAGCAGGGAGAAGATGATTGAGATTTTAAATGGAAGATAAGCACGACAAACCCATACCCGAAACAGCAATAATCAAGGAAACGTTTATCTCTCCAGGCAGGATATTATATGGCGGAGATCCGTGGACAAAGGACATATTCATGGAAGTCGATTGGATGAAAGACCCAGGCGGTTGGGGAGGCATAGGCGCGCACGAGCACAAGATGAGTTTCGAGGCTCAGGGGAAAGTTATAAGGGCGTTCGCAAACCATTATATCGCATTGCACATTGACGACGGGTGGATGGGGGGCGGGACGAGTGTGACGCATTATACTGACAACATCCCATATAATTCTCAAACACAATTCGATATTTTCAATTTTAAGGGTGGAGAAACTACTGATTTAAACGGCGACGGGGTGTTAGAACCAAGAAGATTCTCGGTAAATAGATACGATATATTCCATTATTGTGTTTATGTGCATTCAATCGATGGTGGGGAAGGCAAGGGAGACGTAGGTGGCGACACCTTCGCAATCGGAAAAGGTGTGATATCATCTATTCCAAGAGAGGCAGTTTGCTTCATGCATGAATTAGGGCATAATCTCCTTGGTGGCCCACCAAATCACTTTATAGTAGACCCAAATGGGGGGCGTCATTGTGGTGACCAAAATTGTGTAATGTATTATACGGGATCTACAAATAACAATTTGAATTACTGTTCAGATTGTTGGAACGCACTCGATTTGGCGGGTAGTTTTTGAGGGGGGGGGAACGAAACTGAAAAAAGTTTTTGTTGGTATTTTGATTTGTGCAATCGTAGTTACCCTAATCATCTCAATCTTTGCATTTACATATCCCAATAACAATCCAAAAGGAAAGTTCATTTTCAAATATACTGTTGAGTTAAACTCTTCAGGTGACAATAGATACACGGTGTATATACCTATTCCTACAAACGATCAAAATTTCACCAATTTGGTGTTCAATCACCTTAAAGAGGATTCCGACAATATAGAATACAGTCTAATAAAAACAGAATTTGGATTGGCGCTCAATATCTCCGCGTTTGGTAATGTTACTCTGAGGGCGGAGGGGGCGACCTATCCGTTTCCATACAGCATACTAAGCTTGCGCAATAATACGGATATGAAATATGGAAATGATTTGACCGTGAGCAATCAAAGCTATTATGTCTATTATTCGAAAACATTCATTTCTCAAGAACTAGCGGTCACCATACGTTTTGAATGTACTGGCAAGAGTATCGATTCAGAAGCCGAAGTCTCTGGTATCTTAATAGGAAATGGATGGCAAACGATTACAGGGTATGAACATACTTGGCAAGAATAAAGTCAATGCCCCGCCTTTTCAAGGTGGAGTAGTTCACTGTGTCTATATCGAAAAAGCGGTAATATCAAACCCGCCCAGACGGATTCCAAAGGGTGTCTGGGCGGAGCAATCGAATCCTTTGTAAATTGACAAAAAAAGAGAAAAATCGGTCAATCCGGAACAACGTACTGTTCGAGGTATCGCGCCATATTAGTTAAGTCGGATGGCAGTTTCGAGCAGTCAACAATAATAATCTCATAACCCGCCTGCCGATACAGTTCAACCTTCCGATTCCTAACAGATGGCGCAACATGAAACTCCAGTTCGTACATGGTTCGAGTAGTCATGTCAACGATGTCCACATAACCGTTCGGAACTTTCCACTCTGTCCTTAGGTCATGGTCGAGTTTCCGTAGCAGATAGAACAAACACGACTTTGCTATAAAATGTCTGTACGATTCGTTACAAAATTTGGTCAGATGATTTGGCCAAGACATTCAATGAACACCTCCTGGAGATTTTTGTCTCCAGTTTGCTGGCGGACAAAAATCGAAAGGAAGAGAAAACAAGGAAGCAATGGATAATGTTTCGAGTCGTGCCGAAGGCAGAAACTTTACTTTCTGGCTTTGCGTTAGTTCTTCGCAAAGACAGGAGATAAAGTTTTTAGACGAGAAACGGGATGATTATAATTCAACAGCGATAACTACCGACACGCTTAAATGTAAGAAACGCCTTACATAACTATGGTGATAAAATGGAAACTTCAATCATAAAAGTCTCTTCGAAAGGGCAGATAGTGATCCCCGCCGACTGGCGAAGGCAGATGGGCATAAAAGACGGGGAAGAATTGTTGGCAATCGGAGAAGGAGACATGCTCCTCCTAAAAAAAGTGGAGAAGGCGATACTAAAAGAGGAGTTCGACAAATCCGTGGCGCCGTTAAGGAAAAAAATCAAAAAACTAGGCATTACAAAAAAGGATTTGAAAAAGGCGATAAGTGCGGCTAGATAAAACCGAGGCCAGGTATATGGACGTAGTGATCGATACAAACGTATTGGTTTCTGGCTTATTTTGGAAGGGAAAACCTTCCAAGATACTCGAATGTTGTAAAACAAGAGAGCATACAAACTATATTTCGCCGAAAATCCTGCTTGAATTGGAAAAGGTTCTTGCGTACGATAAGTTCAAACTGGCAACCGAAGAGATCGGGAAGGCGATAAGAATAGTTTTATCGTTCTCACGGCTTGTAATTCCAAACGTAGAGGTAATGGTGATCGAAACCGACCCGTCTGATAATATGTTCATAGAGTGCGCCTTGGCGAGCGGTGCTAAATATATAATTAGCGGCGATGAACACCTGCTCAAACTAAAGAAATGGTATGGTATCAGGATTGTTTCTTGTAGCGAACTTCTGGCGGAGATACAACAGAGATAACGAACATGAAAACCATTACCGACAATGAAATAGAGGATTTCCCACGCCAGCCCCGAGCCCGCAGGGCGAGGGGTCGCATATGCGAATGCAATGAGCATGTGCGACTTCGTAGGCACTCGGAGCGACCGAAGGGAGCGGAGAGTGAAGACGAAGCGGAGCGAGTGAGCAACAGCGAACGAGCGGGGCAAGCGAGCCAATGCAGTTGGCGAGCGGTGGGAATGAAAAAATCCGATAATGTCAAAAAATCGTCTGTTTGGCTATCCAAATTGCACATTGACGACGGGTGGATGGGGGGCGGGGGGAGCGTGGCGCAAAGACGATGGCCATAACGTGCCCGAACTGCCACCACATCTTCAAAAAGCGAATAACTAAGAAGAGGTCAAAATAACCCCCCCAAATTATGCCGTATCCAGTACCCCCACCTATACCGTATCCAAAAAACACTCGCTTTCAATCATACGGCGCAATATCGTCTATTAAATCTACACCGGCTACAAGCATTCTCCTGCAGCAATACCTTTTCAATCCGAGGGAATCCATTACCTTCTTGGGATTTTCCCCCTTATCTGTTCTCTTTTTAAATTCCTCGTATATCGATGCGACTACCTTGCCGCACGTAAAACATCTGACGGGTATGTTCATCTTTTTCACCTCATCTTTCACACTTTGTTATCTAGGTTGATTGCATTTCTTTATCTACAAAATTCTTTGGGGGAATTTTGTACGATCGTACGGACTTTGCACGTGCAAAGTCCGTAGAGTTCGTCACCTGTATGATTTTAATTCGTCACCTGTACGACTTCTGTCTCCTCTTTCTCGCCCCTCTTCCCTGCTCGTGTTTAGGCTCCTTCCGCCTGGTATCGTTGACCAATAGGTTTCTGTCGTATGTTTTGTAAACTTCCTTAAGTTTGTCATCCTTGTAGAATTCCACAAGTCCTCTCGCGACGGCTGTCCTCACGGCGTCCGATTGCCCAATCGTGCCGCCGCCTTTTACTTCCACATGTATGTCCACGCCGTTTGCGAGATCTTTCGCGAGATATATCGGTTCCATCATTTTGAGTCTTGCGATTTCCGGCTGCACGATTTCCAGAGGTATCTTATTTATGTATACCCTTCCTGCGCCTTTGCTTGTAACCGCTCTCGCTACTGCTGTTTTTCTTTTTCCGCTTGTATTGATAAATTGGGGTTTCATACGATTGTCCTCAGAATTTTGCACCTAGGTATTTTGAAATTTCACCGAGTGTCATGTATTCGCAGTTTAAAATCTTATTTGCCAGCTGTACGCTTTCAAATTTGTGGCCTTCCAGCTCCTTTGGCACGCCTATGTATACTTTAAGATTTTTGAACGCAACCCTTCCATGCGGTTTTTGATAAGGCAGCATGCCCCTGATATGGCGTTTCAATAACTGGTCCGGCATTCTCGGAAAATACGGGCCGCTCCTCATGTCGTGGTTTAACTCCCACATCTCTCTGTAATCCGCCAATATCGCTTTTTTGGAGCCGCTCACACGGGCTTTCTCTGCATTTACGATGGCTACCTCGTTGCCGTTTAAAAGGGATTTAGCAACCTGCGTTGCCATTCTTCCAACAATCAAGCCATCGGCATTAATTACCTTCATTTATTTCACCCGATGATTCTGATTCCGCTGCCTTTCGGATTTTCGTTAGCAAGTTCCAACACGCTGAGGTCTCTTCCCTTGGCTGACAGTATCTTACTTCTTGCAGATGCGGAGAAAGAGAATGCAGCTACAGTGACTGGCACGTCTATGCTACCTGTTCCGAGCACCTTTCCCGGCACTATTATAGTTTCGTTTTTGTTTACTACGCGGGCAATCCTGTCGAGGTTGACCTCTGTCTTCCGCCTCGAAGGGGTTCTCAGCATATTCGCCACTTCTTTCCAGATTGGCGCTTTGCTTTCGTTGGATATTTTATAGAGGTGAGCGATCGTTCTGAGTATGACCGGATTTGTTTTTTTGCTTCGCTTAAAGTATATTTCAGAAGTCGGCGACGTTTCCTCGGCGACCGTCTTTTTAGAAGTTTCCTTCTTCTTTCCTTCTTTTTTCATCTTAGACTCCGACGAGATAAATAGAGGATGGAGTTATAAATATTTCTGCACGTTGGTCGTTGACTGACGATACCGCCCCTCGTTATCGCTCTTTTTTCATGTATAAGTGATGGCTAAATTTATATCCTATGAATCTATTATCCTTCCTTAGCCTTGTGCTTATATATACGGGCATATGGCGGGGGGATGCGGGATGGATATAAATTTAAGTCCTATGGCATTTGAAAGCATGTTTTTGCTTGCGTTTGCAGTGGTAGCGCTCTTTACTGGACTGTTTACCGCGTATTTTGGAGTCAAAAAGAGCAGGGCAGTCGGAATAATCCTTATAATTATTGGGATACTTGTGCTTGCCGGTTTTTATTACTTCATCTGGCAAGGCAGCGACAAGCGGCTTGTAATGGTTACTGGCAGTGCAGTTTTAGGGGCATTTATAGGATTCTTGGTGGCGGTCGGGCTGTTCCTGTTGGCAATAATGAAATCTGAACCTAAGGAGAAGAAGATTGAGGAGTCAATCATGGAAATTAAGGTGGAGGAGCAACCAGTCGAAGAAGTAAAAGAAGAGACAAAAGAAGAATTACCGCCACCCGAGGAAGAGAAACCACAGGAAGAGGTAAAAGAAGAGGTGCCAGAACCACCTGCTGAACCGGAGCCTGAGGCGGCAAAAGAAGAATTACCGCCACACGAGGAAGAGAAACCACAGGAAGAGGTAAAAGAAGAGATACCAGAACCACCCGCCGAACCAGAACCCGAGGAGACAAAGGAAGAAGAAAAAGATGAGCCTGAGGAAGAAGTGTCGGCAGGAAAGAAAAAAGGTGGCAAAAAAGGCGGAAAGAGCGGAAAGAAGAAGGGAAGGAGATAGAGGGGGATATTGAAATGACCGGAGAAATCTTATCGACATTCGAAACAATGTTTATATTGTTTTTCGGAATTTTTACACTGATAGCTGGCTTACTGACCGCATACTTTGGCACAGGAAGAAGCAAGGCGATTGGAGGGGTGTTGTCCATAGTGGGCATCGCAGTGGTCGGAATACTCTTCTATTATAAGTACATAGTTCCCATCGATCCATTTACAGTAGCATATCTGGGAAATGCTGTCATAGGGGTCGCTGGGGCAGTCGTCGGCGCACTCGCCGCACTATGCATGTTCCTTGTGGCAATAATAAAATCATAGTGCCTGCTAGAATATCTAACTCTAGCTCTTTTTTTATTTTTATATTATTATATCTATTTTGAAATATATGCTCCATATTCCATATTAGTCAGTTTATATTGCCCATAACAAACTTTTAAATAATATCAGTAGAATTAATACCCGATGTCTTTTAAAAAATCAAAAAAATTCCGTATGAACAATACAGCAGTATCCGAAATCGTGGCATCTCTCCTAACTCTTCTGATTACCGTCGGTTTATTCGCTTCTGTAATCGCCTGGGTAAGCACTTTGGAGAAACCCAGTGAAAAAACAAAGGCAGACATAGGGGGCGAGCTGCAGTTGGATGCACAATCCAAAAACGGCACGATCAAACTAACAAACTATCGCGGAGAGACACTAATCGAAGAAAATATACGAATCCGCATTTTTGTCAACGATACGTTAATCGGCACTTTTAACATTTCAGACGGACTCAATAAAAAGCGTACGTGGGCAATCGGCGACGTGTGGTCATACACAGTCACGAACATTTGGAATACAACTAAGGTGTCTATAGACATAATCGATACTGGCGGCAATGCGATGCTAATGAGCGGGACACTTCAGAAAGGATACGTCGGAAGCAACCCGCCTGTTATACTTTCTACAACTGCCGAACCAAGCGTCATCTCGGCAGACGGCAACACGGCGTTCTTTGTTTACGTAGATGCGATAGATTTTGATGGCGACCTGCAAAAAACCAACAGTGTTTTTACAAACCTCTCCAGCATCGGGGGGTCTGCGGATACGCCGCTCGTATATTCTGTCAGCGATCAAAAATACAAATCCTCCTCGCTGACAGTCCCGATTAGTATATCGCCAGGAAACTATACGATCCAGATTACGGTAACAGACAATAATGGAAACAGGGTCAACGGGTCGATAAGCGTCATAATCTCCTTGCCCATGCCTCCGGTCGTTGACGTGCGGGATAGGTTTAGCAATACAAACGACGACTCGCTCGGAACAAGCGGTTACGACGTATTCAACCTCACAGGACTGAGCACCAGGCTCGGCACCAGGATATTCTCCCAAGGAGAGTTCATATCCGTTCAGGTGGCGAGCAGCACCATACAGAACCTGGAGAGGGAAAATACACTTATATTATACAACAGCAATATGCTGGAAAAGATCGAGCCGCAGACAAAGGAGTATAATCCAATTGTTCCCGAAACCAACGAACCAGCCTTTAAGGATATTACACTTCCAACGGAGAGATATTACGTATACGAATACAATTTCACTGCACCGCCTTCTTCCGGATATTATCCATTCACGATTTCGTTAAAAGACTCTAAAGGTCACACATTCATAACTTATGACGGAATCTATATGAAGGACCCGGTTACCGGGCTTGTGCCTAACGCCCCAAAACTTGTTACCTGTACGGAGCCGACAAGGACAGGCAACAGAAGCAACCTTGTGACCGCAGAAGTGTTCAATCGCACGGACACCATATATGTAAAAGTCCTCACAAACACAACGGATGCAGACCTTGATTTTGTGGAAATCGGGGATATTGAAATAACGGATTTTAGGGGAAGCCAGCAGATAAAAAAGAAATTGCAAACTCCCCCGAGTGTTGGAAACCCGCCAATCGGTCCAATATATTTCGACTCCAACATTTCTACATGGGAAGAAAGAACAGGCGGCGACAGGACATACACGTTTAACATATCTCTTCCGGAGTCAAGAGGCGACCCCTGGTTGTATGGAAATAACACATACATTTTAAGAATCAGATACTTCGAGGATACAGACGAACAATTTACCCTGGCAAAAGTAATAAGAATTGTCTCGCCATGGACGACAAAAGACATCGTAGCCACGGTCGCACTTGATAATAGAGTCTCTTCGAGTGGGGTTTATTGGTATAAGAACGGGGATTATTGGTATAAGACCACTATCCAGCCAAAAATGCTCAAAGCTGCGACCGCCCTTGCGGTTGGAGACATAGACGGAGACGGAGACATAGATATTATTGTCGGATCGAACGACCCCAACGATGTAAACCTCGCGTGGTTTGAAAATTTGAAACCCGAGGGCGACGGCTGGAGGGTTCATTTTGTGAGCACTGCCGTCGGCCCCGACAGGCTACAATACACAGTGGAGTCGCTGGCAGTATGTGATCTGGATGGTGATGGCGACGGCGACATAATCGCCGGGATGAAGGATAATACAGACACCGACGGCACGGGTTTGTACGTTTTCGTCAACGACGGTAGTTGGACACCGATACAAATCGTAGAACGCGGCTTTAGGAGGTGCGAACCGCTTGGAATAGGCAGCAGCGATAACACTGGTTACATCAATGCAACAAATACACAACTAGAAGACGGAATTACCTATAACGTAACTTCTGCATACAACGGCAAAACGCTTCACTTCAACTATTGGAACATTTCCGGCCTGGACATAAACAACACGATAGAGAGCGTATGGTTGTATATGCGGTATAGCACTGATGCGGGGTATAACGGAAGTGAATATGTAAAATTTGATAAACCCGGCGTTGGGATGACGAATACAACACTTATGCCTGCAAATTCTACAGCGGATGTTTTGGATAAGTACAACCTCACTCCGCAGGGCATCAACACCCTCAACAGGGTTCAATTCTTAAACGTCACGTTCCATAACAATGACGGGGGCAACGTATCTGTTTATCAAAATAGCACGCCTGTATTAAAAAAGACAGACGACAACAGCACCAAGAGAGCGCCATATACTGTAAAGCCAAACAGCAAGGCGGCTAACGACACCTCTGGACCCATCGAGATAGTTAAACCGAACTCAAAAGGCGCAGGAGATAACACGGGCTCTGCGATAGCTGATTTGAAATACAACGATAGCGAATACTATAATGTATCCGCTGGCAAAACACTGTATATGGACACGTTCGATACCGGCATATTGCTCGATCCCATATACAATGCGACATTGGTTGCGGAATTTTCTGCGGATGCCGGATATCCGGGAACTGAATCCATGTTATGGTCAAACGGCGGGTTTTTCACAAGCACGAACATATACCCTGCGAGTAACGACACTAACAGAACATCTAGTTACGACTTATTCAGTCAAGGTGTTGACACAGTTTCCGAACTCCAAAATCTAGATGTGAAATTTACGAACGGGCCGTCGCCGGGAGGCGACACGACATGCAGGGTAAACAACACTGCACCAGGCGATACCGCCGGCACGAACCTCAGTTACATTCAAGATAATGATGATAACTTCACTCAGGTAGATTCTACAGATATATTGTGGGTAAGCTCTTTTGACAATGCCGAAGGTTTGCCGGAAAATTTCCCCGCGGGCACTACTGTTACACTACGGGTGGTAGATTCGTCTCAGAACGGATACAATACATACGATAAGTTTTATATCAGCACGGACAATGGAACAATCTGGCAGTCTACATCTATTGCTGTTGGAAACGGCGATAACGACAACATCAGAACAGACGACACATTATTTGATAAGGGAGTAACATCTCGTGAAAAAGTCGAAAACCTGGATATAAAATTTACAAACACAAAGACGGGCAAGTGGGTGCGTGCGGATGCAATTCAGATTATAGTCCACATTCCGCCAGGCACAGAGGGCGTTTATTTTGATTATATGAGCATCATAGCAAGGGGAAGCAACGCGATTTCTACGATACAGAATGACGATGAAAATAAATATATCGTGAACTCAACCCAAAAGATGTTTTTGGACACCTTTGACACTACAGGCATAACCGGCACTGTAACCAACGCAACATTGATAATAAAATATTCTGTGGATATAGGATATAACGGAAGTGCACCGATCAGATGGGCGCTTAACGGAACCGAATTGTCTTCTACTGGCATTACGCCTGCAGACGGAGATAACAATAAAATCATGGAATTTAACCTGTTCTATGCGAGCGTCGACACCTTGGCAAAAATCAACACCCTCAACATAGAATTTATCAATAACGACACGGACAACAGATCCGTAAGATTCGAGTATTTGTGGCTAAACATCACGGCAGCTAACCCAAATAATTTAACCACTGCTGTGACAGCGGATAACATTACATACGACGTTCAGAAAAATGAAAGGTTATACGCAGATAATTTCTCGAATCCGCAGAACATAACGACACAGGAGATACAGAGTGCGATATTGGAAGTTAGATATAGAGTTACACCTGGATACGATGGCGCTGAATATATTAGATGGGCGTTGAACAACCAAACTCTTCAAAATACCACCATTCAACCTACAAGCGCGGAAACAGGTTATGTGGTCAAATACTTCGATCTGAAATCCGCGAACGGCGGCAACATAAACATTTCCGAGCTCTTGGCATTGGATATAGATTTCATAAATAACTGCACGGAGAACTGCACAGTGGAATTTGACTACATCAAGCTGAACATAACAACCGTGGATTATCAAAAAAGAGTTTATTTCGACTCTATCTGGATCGAGGTTACTATGGCACCGGTCTATGGCGGCAGTAAACCTACAGTCCGCGAGATCAAGGTGGGCGATTTTGACAACAACAAGGCACTGGATATGGCTGCAATAAATGCGAACGGAGAGGTGCGGATATATTGGAATGACGGGGATACCAACCTAAACGACTGGGACGTCGGAACTTTGGCGACTACGCTCCCGACAGGAAAGGACAGGATTCATAGATTGGCAATCGGCTATCTGGACGGTAATGCAGACAACGACCTTGACATTATAGCAACTAACGAATATGACATATTCATCTGTAAGAACTTGAATGATGGCACACCTGGTGTGAAAAGCTTCGACACTGCCAAAAATATAGACCCGAACAATGTTGTTAGTAAGAGAATAACTTCTCTTGCTGTCGCCGATATGGATGGTGATAACAGAACGGATATTTTGGTTGGCACGATAATGAGCGATAGGAATGACAGGCCGCAACTCTGGCTCATCAAACAGCCGTCGAACGGCTGGACCGCCTCGATAGGCAACTCCAATTTTACAAGAATAAAGACAACAACGATGGGCGATTGGATATCTTCTTCTTGGTTCTGGGATCCTAAAAAAGCGCCGAGAATCCAGGACATCGCAATCGGAGATTTGGACGGAGATGGTGATTTGGACGCCGTGATAGGATTGAGCGTTGGCAGGACATCATGGGTTTCTATGACTACAAACATGTTCGTATACACAAACAACTGCACGGAAATAACGGGCAATATCGATCCAGACGGTCAGTACGGTTCCGGGGCTTATCAATATGTCATGTGCTATTGGGAAGAGCCCGTTTATCTCGATCCGTGGGACAGGGCCAATAGCGGGGGACTTTCCGTTCTTAACATTGAAATCGCAACTATTGATACGTAGTTACTTAATGTATGATATATGTCGGGTAGGAGAAATATGAAACATAGAAAACTGACCAGATTCGTAAAAGACGAGGAAGGCATCGCTTCTACTGTAGGCACAATAATGACAATTATGGTATTTGTCCTGGTACTCTCCTTCTACACCGCGTACTACGTCCCGGCATATATGAAGGACGTGGAATCCCAGCACATGGTCGAGGTTTCTAATGATTTCATGACGCTCAAATCAACGGTCGACCTTCAGGTAATGAAGGATGACAGGTCCATCGTAATGTATACCCCCATAAAACTCGGAAGCGACAGGATCCCGGTACTTACCGAATCTACGTCTGGGACAATATCACTTAATACCGAGGGCAGTTCGATAGAGGTTAAAAGCAGCGACGGAAAATGTTCTTACAAGAGCAGCGGGAACATTGTATTTTCAGCCAACAACAGGTACCTCGCTCCCCAATCGTTCATATATGAATGCGGGGCGATAATAATCTCGCAGTCGGAAGGGGAGGTAGTAAGGGTGGGCTTACCGATAATAGCGATAAACAAAAGCAACAACGTCTCCATGAAATTGACATTGACATCATTGGCTGGGATAAACGAATCTGTTGCGGGAATCGACGTCTGGAGCGTAAGAACGACACTCCTCGGGAGGGAGGTATACAATTATTATTGGGACGCTCAAGCGACCAATGTCACCATTAACATCACAACAGGATTCTCAACAGCTTGGGAGAGATTTTTTAACAACACCCTAGACGAGGCGTTGGGGCGCGGAGGGGGCAGTTATAATATTACAAAGGGCGCAAAGACAGTATCCATTAATGTACCAAACATCAAAGAATTGGAAGTCAACTACGCAGTCGTCACAGTGAAATTGGGCGGCACTTAGAATTGATAAGGAGAAAACGAAATGGCTGCTAAAAAAATCGTAAAAATAAAAAAAAGTTTCCAGGCTACATCCCCGGCAGAAAAAAAAGAAAAATCCGGGAAACAAACACCATCACTGCCGCCTAAAAAACCCGTCAAAAGACTTTCATTTTTCAATCCACCGAGAAAGATTTTACTTAAAAAAGGCGCTGTTAAAGACGCAGTAGTGGGCGAAGCAAAGAAGATCACAGCCATACCGCCTGTAATCGAACCGTACAAGGAGGTAATGCTTCAGCCGGTAAAGGAGCCGTATTCCTATGTGCGAGTCACATTCAATAATAAAACCAACGAATATCTATACGAGACAATAGAACCCTCGCTTTCGCCAGACGAGAGCGCATTATTGGAAAACATAAAGAACACGCTGATCCGGATTTTGGAGTATGATACGAAACACGCTACCCAGAAGAACAGGGAAGCGTACCTGGTTAAAAGCATAGACACGATTCTTTACAATAGTTCTATGGATATAGACGAGATAACCAAAAAGAAAATCGTTTACTATGTTATGCGCGACTTCATCGGCTACGGGCCATTGGATGTTTTAATGACTGATCCGATGATCGAAGACGTCTCATGCGACGGTCCCAAGATTCCCCTGTTCGTCTTTCACAGGAGGTACGAGTCGATAAAGACAAATATTATTTTCAACACCGAAGAGGAGCTGGACTCCTATGTGATAACCCTCGCACAGAGGTGCGGCAAGCACATATCAGTCGCAGACCCGATGCTCGATGCTACCATACCGGACGGTTCAAGATTACAGGCAACGCTTTCCAAGGAAGTTACGACCAGGGGCTCGTCGTTCACGATCAGGAGATTCAGGGAAAGCCCGCTCACACCTGCCGACTTGATCGGCTACAATACTCTTTCCAAGGACATGGTGGCATTCCTATGGCTTGCAGTACAACACGGCGAATCCATGCTTATCAGCGGAGGCACGGCAAGCGGAAAGACGACTACCTTGAACGCCGTACTGCTTTTTGTTCCGCCGTCTATGAAGTTGGTTTCGATCGAAGACACCAGGGAAATAAATCTGCCGCATGAAAACTGGATCGCAGGCTTAACCAGAAGCGGTTTCGGCGGCAAGGCAACGGAGGGCAAAGCCGCGGGCGAGATCGACATGTTCGAACTCTTAAAGGCAGCGCTCAGGCAAAGGCCGGAATACCTGATAGTGGGAGAAGTGAGAGGAAAGGAAACGTACACGCTCTTTCAGGCCATGGCGACCGGCCACACTACATACTCTACTATCCACGCGGACTCCGTAGACGCTATCGTCAGAAGGCTCGAAAATCCGCCGATAAGCTTGCCCAGGATTCTTCTCTCAGCCCTCAATCTCGTCATACTTCAGGGACAGGTGCGCGTAGGCACGAGGATGGTGAGGCGGGTAAAGAAGATAGTGGAGGTTGTCGGCATCGAGCCGGAGACAAACGAATTGATAACCAACACAGTATACGAGTGGACTCCAGTGGGCGACACTTTTGTTTATTCCGGGAACAACTACCTGTTTGGAAAAATTATGGCAAGGAAAAACATAACATCCGAAGAGATGGCGGAGGAATTCAAAAAACGGAAAGACCTGGTCGAATGGATGGTCAGGCAAAAGGTGAAAAGTTATCTGGATGTAGCAAACATAGTTTCCTCTTATTATAAAGATCCAGAAAAAACAATGGAAAGGGTCAGGGCAGAGTTGTACGGGAATGAGGAGAAAAAACAAAATGGCGGATAACGGAATTGCCGGTGAAAAAAAACCCGACAAAATACGGGTATCAAAAGATAAAAAAATCGTCAAAAAGGCACGTTTAGTTAGGCTTCCAGCGGTGAGTGTATATACCGACATTAAACACACAGATTATAGGAAATTTTCATATAAAATTTTTAGAAATTATGCAGATAAATACGGGAGAAATAATCACGTATTGGAAAAAAGCCTCAATATGGCGCATATGCGCACAAACCCCGAATGGTATCTAGCGGAAACTTGGTTGAGCACGATACTTGCAGCTATAGCCGGAGCAGTCCTCTCATCAGCACTGACATTAATTCTAGGCGGGTTTGCCCCGCTCTATAAGGCATTGTTCTGGATAATTCCGGTAATACTTGCCGTGGGAGTGTATCTTTATTATATCACTGCTCCAGGCTCAAAAGCAAAGAGCAGGGGCAGCGACATAGAAAAACGCCTCCCCTACGCGATGAGTTTTATTTCAGCCATGGCGTCCGCAAACGTCAACCTTGACGTCATATTCAAGGAATTGTCCGAGGAAAAGGTCTACGGGGAAGTCGCCAACGAAGCGGCATACGTAACGAGAGACATTTACGTCTTCAAAAAAGACGTCTTAACCGCACTGAGGGAGGCAATGGAACGGTGCCCGTCTCCAAGGCTTCACGAATTCTTTCAGGGAGTTATTGTCACCAGCACATCCGGCGGAAAACTCAAGCCGTACTTTGTAATGAAGTCGGAACAATATATGCGGCAAAACTCCATAGACCAAAAAGGATTTTTAGAAACGCTCGGGATGCTGGCGGAAACCTTCGTCACGGTTGTCGTGGCTTTTCCGCTTTTCCTGGTGGTGTTGATGTCGATAATGTCTGTCATCGGCGGCAGTACTGCATCCTCGCTCCAACTCCTTTACATCGTCGTGTTCCTGATGATACCCCTTTCCCAGTTCGGATTTATATTCACCATTAGGACACTTTCGGAGGGGAGGACATGAGCGATAACATAAACAAAAAAATCGATGCGCCGGCATATTCAAAAGAGCATATATACGATCTGGCAGTCAACTCCATATCAATTAGTCTATGCATCATCTGTATCATGTTCGCTGTTTTATCAGGATTAGACCTGTTCCCGTATGGCGAACCGATTGATTTTGCGTTGCTTGCCATCCTCGCTGTTACTGGCCCGATTGGCTTCTACGGCAGCTTTAAGGCCAAACGAATAGAAAAGATTGAGGAAAGGCTGCCTGATTTTTTGCGGGACGTCGCAGAGTCCGGAAGATTCGGAATGACACTCGCGAAGGCGATATCCCGGGCAGCACTTGGCAAATACGGGGCGCTTACGTCCGAGATTCAGAAAATGGCGGCCCAGATAGATTGGGGAGTGTCAGCTACAAAGGCACTTAGATTATTCGCGGCAAGGGTCAACACCCCGCTGATCAACAGGTGCGTATCGATAATAGTAAAGGCAAGCGAGGCCGGCGGGGATGTGGCCGACGTCCTGACCGCAGTCTCAAACGATGCGAAAGAGTCGCAAATGCTCTTAAAGGAAAGGAGAATCCAGATGAGCATATACGTAGCTATAGTCTATGTGGCATTCTTTGTATTCATGGCAACAATCCTTATCATGAACTTCGTGTTCCTGCCTGAGATGTTACGAGCTGGTGCCCCCCAGGCAAGCGGCGGAGCCGTAAGCTCCACGATGATACAAACCTCGTCCATACGCGGCATTCAGGACATATACCTGTATGCTCTGGTCATACACGCTATCGGCGACGGCATACTTGCCGGAGTAATCGATACCGGGAAAATCAGCAACGGGCTCAGGCACAGTTTCATCATGGTATTCGTGGCGTATATATTATTTAGAGTGATACTCTAAAATCAGAAATTATAATATAGAAGAGTCCTATAAGGAGAAATGATATGCTACCTCTGACGCCAGCTGAAATAGTAATAGCCTTAACATGCTGTCTTTTGCTTGCTATATTTATTTATGTCTTTCGAGTATTGGATTTGGTAGGATCGCTTTTGGCGTTCACGATGGGCATGATCATCTGGTTATATGCCTCTGTCTATTGGTTGGTCATCCTAATCAGTTTTATGATATTCGGTTTTATTGCCACAAAATTCAAGTACGGGTACAAAAAGGCAATGGGCGTTGGCGAAGGAGACAAGGGGAAACGGGGGGGCTACAACGTATTAGCTAACGCGCTGGTCCCTACTATCATAGCGTTTATGTATGGGGTATATAGTTTTTATAATAAAGAATCCATATTTGTGCGCGTAGCAAGTGTTGTCTATCTCTCTGCCGTTAGTGTTGGTGCCGCAGACACCTTCGCAAGCGAGATAGGTGTACTATCGAATAAGGTCTACTGGATATTGGATCCTAGAAAAAAGGTAGAGGTCGGGACTGATGGCGGGTTCTCTGTACTTGGGCAGGCGGCAGCGCTATGCGGTGCTGTTTTAACCACTGCCCTCGGTTGTTACCTGTTTTACACATATCCGCAAGCGGCACTTGATCCCAACGGAACGCTTGGGATATCGCTCTATACGCTTCTAAACATTAATTTCGTTATTGCTATTTCGATAATCGTTGGATTTGCTGGATGCCAGATCGACAGCGTACTCGGTGCTACGCTTCAAAAGAGAGGGTATCTTACAAACAGCAGCGTTAATCACGTTGCCATAGGCATCGGAGCTCTTTTGGCTATGGGGGTAGTGTTATGGATAGGTTGAAAATCTTAATCGTGATATGCGACGGCGTGGGCGACAGGCCGGTTAAGGAACTCGGCAACAAAACACCGCTTCAGGTCGCAGAGAAGAAAAATCTAAACCGGTTGGCAAAGAACGGCGCATGCGGATTACTTGACACTATATCGCCGGGTGTAAGGCCGGGAAGCGACACCTCCCACCTTGCCCTGTTGGGGTATGATCCATACGAAGTGTATACCGGCCGGGGGCCGTTTGAGGCAATAGGGGTCGGCCTGGACGTAAAGCCTGGAGACGTGGCATTTCGATGCAACTTCGCTACCGTAGATTCAAACCTCATAGTGAAGGACAGGCGCGCCGGCAGGATAAAGAACGGCACCAAAGAACTTGCCGGGAAACTAGACGGTATGGTCATAGACGGAATAAAAGTCATATTCAAGGAAGGGGTGGAGCACCGGGGCGTGCTCGTCTTGAGGGGAGAAGGACTGTCATCAAAGATTTCCGACCCGGACCCGCACGTAACCGACGTTCCGATTCACGAATCCTCTCCGCTCGAAAAAGGCGCGGAGAAGACAGCGAGAGTTTTGAATAAATTTGTAAAAGAATCATACAGCATTTTGAACAACCATCCAGTCAACAAAGAGCGCGTTAAGAACGGAGAGAACCCGGCGAACATAATACTCCCGCGCGGTGCGGGAGTGGTTCCGCACATTCAACGCTTCGAAGATAAATACAAGTTAAACGCAGTATGCGTCGTCGGAATCCCGTTGGTAAGGGGAATCTGCAGATTTGTAGGCATGGGCGCTATAGAAGTAAAGGGCGCGACAGGCGGTCTCGACACAGACATGCTTGCAAAAGCGGATGCGGTTATCAAAGCACTAGGCGAGTACGACCTTGTTCTTATGAACATCAAGGCGCCGGATTTGTGCGGGCACGACGGCGATGCCAAAGGCAAGGTAAGGATAATCGAAAAGATAGACAAAGCTATAGGGCGCATTTGCGACGGAGTATCTGACAATGTTATTATTGCGGTTACCGGGGATCATTCAACACCAGTAACTGCAAAGGATCACACGGGAGATCCGCTTCCCCTGCTCATCAGCGGAAAAGGAGTAAGAGCAGATTCGGTAACACAATTCGACGAGATATCCGTAGCGAGCGGAAGTTTGCACAGGCTTCGCGGCAAGGATTTGATGCCGGTACTCATGGACTTGGCGGGAGTATCCGAGAAATTCGGGGCTTAGAATTTTGTATAATCTATGGGAAGGTAAAGGATGACTGAACAAAGCAAAATATTGCTGGAAATCAAGAACGCCGAAGAAAAAGTAAGAAACAGAATGCATACTGCCAGCGTCGAAAGCGAGAAAATTCTTACCGAGGCAAAAAAGGACGCGAATAAAATAACTCACGAAGGAGAAAAAAAAGCAAAGGAGATTTACGATTCCATTATAAAAAAATTCGAGCACGAGATAAAACAAGAAAAGCAAAACATTTTGAATAAGCGCATAAAAGAAATCGAAGAAACAAAAAAAAGAGTAAAGGCAAACATGGAGGAAAGCATCCAGCATCTGCTAAGGGAATTCGAGAGGTCTGTAAATGCTTATTCCAGATGAGATGGACCGGATTGTGATTGTGGGTTCAAAAGACCGCCTGGAAGATACAATAATTGCACTTCACGCATTGAACGCCGTCCATATAGATGAATTCTCTACAGAAGATGAAATGCTAAGGTTCGGCAAACCTTCCCATGATGCTGGAAAACTCTCCAGGCAACTGCTCTTTCTTCGTTCTATCTCTAACAAATTAAACATCGGCGACGTCGAGATATCCAAAAAAATGAGCAGCTGGGAAGTTAAGAAGATAGCGGAAAAAGCGATATTCGACATAGAAATGAACATAACTGGAAAAGAGGATTCTAAATACAAAATAGAGATAATGGTGAAGGAACTCGAGGATAGAAAAAACACGTTGCTGCCATTTGCCGATATCGGTTTGCCGTTTGAACTGTATAAAGGATACGACAACCTCGCGGTATTTACCGGTCATGTAAAGTCAGACATAGAAAACGATTTGAAAAACATCACTACAGATTTTCTGTTATTTAAGGGAAGAGTAAATGAAAATTTCATATCTGTGTTTGTGCTCAATACCTTCCGGGATGCGGTAGGCAAACTTTTATCTGAGCGAGGTTTTGAAGAGGCGGCGTTTCCAGACGATCCAGAAGGATATGGCGACATCACTGAAAAACTGAAGGAATTGGAGAACCATCAGGCGAAATTAACAATGCAACTGGTTGCAATAAGCGAAGAGATAGACAAGCTTAGGAAGGAGTACGGCGGGCTGATCTTGGCATGTGAAGAATATTTGACAATGGAAGTGCAGAAGGCAGAAGTGCCACTAAAATTTGCCACAACCGCAAACGCTTTCATAATACGGGGCTGGGTGAGGAATAACGATATTTCCCGGGTGCAAGACCATCTGCTTGAAAAAACAAATAACAACATCTACATCGAATTCAGGAAAGAGTCAAGAGGACATGGAAATGAGGAACATGAAGATGTGCTATTTTCCGCAAAGAAGGATGACATTCCAGTCTCTTTGACGAATACCGGAGTAACAAAGCCGTTCGAGTTATTCATAAACCTGTTTTCCAGGCCGCTGTATAAGGAGATCGACCCGACCTCTATACTATTCTTCACATTTTCAATATTTTTCGGGTTGATGATAAGCGATATCGGTTACGGCATAGTCCTGATACTGTTCGCGTTATATCTTAAAAACCACAGGATTATCGGAATCGGCGGGAAGGATATAAGCAGGATATTCCTATGGTGCGGTTTCTATACTATACTCTTTGGAACGTTTTTATTCGGCGAGGCATTTGGAATACATTTTACTGGCGAGGGGAATACATGGAGTTCGCTGCTCGGCATTCAATTGCCTAAAAATATCCCTATAGGCTCCTTTGCGATACCATTGGGAGTTTACAGCAAGCTGCATAATGTGATTCAGATTCTCATAATCACGGTTTGCATCGGGTTCGTGCATATCGGCATCGGGCTGGTCATCGGATTTGTAAATGAGTATATATCCCACGGCATTACGAGGGGGCTGCTTGGAAAATTCGGCTGGATGTTCTTACTGCTGGGATTTTTCCTCCTCATACTGTATCTTTTGGACAAAGGATTCAGCACAAGATTTCCGGCACCGTTCTCGTTCCTGTCCCAGCTATCAACGGTCGGACTGTTTTTTGTGCTGGCAGTCGTTCTTCTCATAGTGGGAGAAGGCCTAAAGTCATTAATCGAAATAGCGAGCATATTCGGAAATTTATTGTCGTATACAAGGCTGTGTGCGGTTGGCTTATCTAAAGCAGGCATAGCTGCGGCAATAAATTCGATAGCGCTGCCATCCATTTTAGCTGTTTCCATATCTTCAAAAGCATCTGGTATTCTAATAATGTTCGCAGGGCATACTTTAATAATGCTTTTAGCGATAGTGGCATCAGGGCTTCATGCACTGAGGCTCCAATATGTAGAATTCTTTACAAAGTTCTACACTGGCGGGGGCACAAAGTTTAATCCGTTTGGATATATAAGAAAATATATGGAGGCATAATATGGCAGGACCAATAGGAGATTATGCAGCGATAGGCGCAGCATTGGCTGTGGGACTGACCGGACTCGCATCTGCATGGGCAGAATTGAATATAGGTTCGGCAGCGATAGGCGCGATGGCTGAGAAGGAAGAGTTGTTCGGAAAGGGTTTGATACTAACTGTCATCCCAGAAACCATAGTAATATTCGGTCTAGTTGTCGCATTGAAACTCGCGGGCGTATTCTGAGATTTTCTACCGACTTCTTTAGCGGTGCGGCGTTTGAAAAAACGCGTAGATCGAACTTTGCAACGATAGGGATAGATATGGATTTAGACAAAGTAATTCAAGATATACTGGACAGGGGAGAAAAGGAAGCATCTGCTATCAGAGGCGAGGCTATAAAACAGAAGGAAGAAATCATAGCGGATGCGAAAAAAAATGCCGAGAAATCAATTTTAGATAGGGAAAACACCGCACAGGCGATTATCCAGCGAACACGGACGCACGAACTCCTAAGCGCCGAACTAGAAGGAAAAAAACTCGCCCTTGTTGCACAAAAAGAATTGTTGGAAGAAGTCCGCAATGAAACCCTAAAAAGAATCTCCGAACTGTCACGGGACAAAAATACAAAAATCTTGACTGCCCTGCTGTCCAACGTGCCATCCGAATTTAAAGGCGGCTACATCTATTATAACAAAAAGGACAGCGAGATAATGAAGAAACTCTCAAAGGATTTTGATTTCGGAGGAAATATCGAATGCGCTGGCGGCTTTATGGTGGAAAACAAGGAAAGGATTATTCGAGAGGATTACAGATTTGAGACAATCTTAAGTGAAGTATGGGAAAAATCGTTGAAAAACGTAGCAGAATCGCTTTTTAAATAGGTGAATCATGAGATTCCTCAGCAACTATCCATACGTTTGTACAAGAGTGAAGGCGAAAAAAAGTTTGCTTATCCCCAAGGAGGATTACTCCAAAATGCTGATGATGGAGACTCCGCAGATAAGCAGATGGCTTGGCGAAACGCAGTATACTCGTGAAATCAACGAATTATCCAGAAAATTTTCGGACGTGAATTTAATAGAAAATGCCACATATGCGAACCTTGCGAGGACGTATAACGATATACTTTCATATTCCAATGGCAAACTGAAAGAAATGCTCTCCGAGTATCTCAAAAGATGGGACATATGGAATATTAAGACAATATTGCGAGGCAGGTTATACGGAGCGAAAAAAGAGAAAATCACTGAAGATCTCATACCCGCCGGCTCATTCAAAATGGATTTTCTGGACCGCCTGATAGAGTCGGAGTCCATAGACAAAATAGTTGATAAAACCGTTGAGAAGTTTGCGGACACGCCGTCGCATGATAAATTAATGAATGCTGGCAACGAATTCAAAAAAACAAAATCTTTAATGGTATTCGAGGACGCACTCGATCAGGCATACTACGTTAATCTACAAAGTAAAATAAGAGCGAGAGGCAAACCAAACAAGATGCTCTTAGGTTTTATAAAAAAAGAAGTTGACATGATAAATCTAAAACTGCTTTTTGAATTGAAATACGAGGGCCTGCCCGCAAAGGAAATTAGCAAGTTTCTCCTTCCCGGAGGCCTTGAATTAACCGAGAGAAAGCTAAAACATCTTAGTTCTCTGGACACATTTAAACAATTTGTCTCCGAGTTGAAGGATTATTCTTTCTACGATGACATCAAAAATTCTATTGCCGAGATAGATTCTACAAATTCGATCAGCAGCGTAATTTTAGCGTTGGATAAACACCTTCTGAAGTTTGCGGACAGGTTTTCTCATATACAACCCCTTTCAGTGTTGCCAATATTGAGTTATCTGCTGTTGAAGAAAAAAGAGGTGGATAATATCCGCATTATATGCCGCGGAAAGGAATTTGAATTAAAAAACGAAGAGATTAAGAATCTGCTGGTGGTGTGATGGAGATTGCGATTGTAGGCCGAGAGAACTTTGTAATAGGGTTCAGGTTAGTGGGCATAAAAAAAGCATACATTACTACCGACAGCGACATTGAAAAGAACATAGAGAACGTCTTAAGAGATAAGGACGTGGGAATCCTTGTAGTTCATAACACCACTTTAAACAAGATTTCGCACAACTTAAGAAAAAAAGTGGAGGAGAGCGCCAAGCCGGTTGTGATTGCGATCGGAAAAGAAGAAACCGTTGACATCCAGGAGAGGATAAAACAGGCGGTCGGGATCGATCTTTGGAAGAAATAACGATAATTTGTGCTGGAGGGAAAAGCAAAATGGGTAAAAAATTAGAGCGAACGGAAGAAGCGGAAAAAGGCGAAGAAAAGGGAGAGGTTTACCGTATTTCTGGACCAGTAGTGACAGCCACAGGCATAAAGCCGAGAATGTACGATGTAATACTCGTCGGCGAAGAAAGATTGATGGGCGAGGTCATAGGGCTGAGCGGTGAAAAAACAATAATCCAGGTGTACGAGGATACATCAGGAATCAAACCCGGCGAGATTGCTGTAAACACAAAAATGCCCCTGCTCATAGAGCTTGGTCCCGGACTGCTTACAAAAATATATGATGGTATTCAGCGCCCCCTTCCAATACTCAGGGAGAAGGCCGGGGATTTTATCGGCCGCGGCTTAAGCGCCCCGGGATTGGACAGAGAAAAGAAGTGGGCATTTACTCCAAAGGCCAAGAAAGGCGACAAGATTGGGCCTTGTAGTATAATCGGGACAGTGCAAGAAACGCAAAACGTGCAGCATAGAATAATGATTCCGCCAAACGTATCTGGTAGTGTAAAAGAGATTTCCGAGGGCGAATTTACTGTCGAGGACACTATATGCGTGCTGGAGAATGATGAGAAAATAAAGTTGATGCACAAATGGCCTGTAAGAGTACCGAGGCCGTATGCTGAAAAATTGGCACCGGATGTTCCGTTAATAACAGGCCAGAGGATTATCGATACCCTTTTCCCTGTGGCGAAAGGAGGCACCGCAGCCATACCCGGACCGTTCGGAAGCGGAAAGACGGTTATGCAGCATCAGCTATCGAAATGGAGCGATACGGAGTTGGTTGTTTATGTCGGGTGCGGAGAGCGCGGAAACGAGATGGCTGAGGTATTGACCGAGTTCCCGAAATTAAGCGATCCAAAAACCGGACGCCCATTGATGGAAAGAACGGTGTTGATAGCAAACACCTCTAACATGCCAGTGGCAGCAAGGGAGGCAAGTGTCTACACCGGTATCACGATCGCAGAATATTATCGGGATATGGGCTATAACGTTTCATTAATGGCGGACTCTACATCCAGGTGGGCAGAGGCGTTGAGAGAAATTTCTTCCCGCTTGGAAGAGATGCCTGGTGAAGAAGGCTATCCTGCATATCTCGGCGCTAGACTCTCCTCTTTTTACGAGAGGGCAGGTAGAGTGAAGACCTTAAACAAGCAGGAAGGCTCTATCACAGTTATCGGCGCAGTTTCCCCGCCCGGCGGCGACTTTTCAGAACCAGTAACCCAGAACACACTAAGAATCGTAAAGGTATTCTGGGCGCTCGACTCGAAGCTGGCGGAGAGAAGACATTTCCCGTCAATAAACTGGCTTACAAGCTATAGCCTGTATGCAAATACGCTTAACAAATGGTTTGCTGAGAAGATAGCGTCAGATTGGGTTCATTTGAGAGAATGGGCTATGAAGACGCTTCAAAAGGAAGCTGAACTTCAAGAGATTGTCCAATTAGTAGGCTCGGACGCACTGCCCGAGAACGAACAATTACTACTGGAAGTAGCAAGAATGCTCAGAGAATACTTCCTACAGCAGAATGCTTACCATGAAGTAGACACCTACACCTCAATAGAAAGACAGTATAAGTTAATGGGAGCAATATCTAGATACAACGACCTTGCCAACAACGCATTGTCCAATGGAATATTGCTTGACCAGATAGTCGGCGTAAAGTCAAGGGCATTGCTTAGTAAGGTGAAGTTCGAAAAGGATTTTGACAGCGAGCTTCGCAAGGTGATGGAGAGCATGGATTCTGAATTTGCATCCATTGGGAAGGGGGCGGCGTAATGGTAAGAGAATATAAAACGATAACAGAAATTGCCGGGCCGCTTGTTTTCGTAGAGAAGACAGAACCTGTCGGCTACGGAGAGCTAGTGAACATCCTTCTACCTGATAACACTGTAAAAAGAGGACAGGTGCTGGACACATCAAAGGATACTGTCGTAGTGCAGGTTTTCGAGGGTACTGCAGGCATGGATAAGGATTCACGGGTTAAATTCCTCGGAGAGACTATCAAGCTCCCTGTTTCAAAAGACATGCTGGGGAGAATCTTTACAGGTTCAGGCGAGCCGTTGGACGGAGGACCCAAAATAATACCTGAAAAGCGATTGGAGATTATCGGCTCCGCAATTAATCCGTATGCAAGGGAATCGCCGAAGGAGTTCATTCAGACTGGCATATCGACCATAGACGGCATGAATACGCTTATACGAGGCCAGAAACTACCAATATTCTCTGGTTCCGGGTTGCCGCACAATGAAATTGCCCTCCAGATTGCCAGACAATCGAACGTCCCGACAGCAGAATCCGAATTCGCAGTGGTTTTTGCTGCCATGGGCATAACAAATGAAGAAGCCCAGTATTTCATGCGGGACTTCGAGAGGACAGGTGCGTTGAAAAGGGCTGTAGTATTCCTAAATCTGGCAAGCGATCCCGCGATCGAACGATTGATAACACCAAGATTGGCATTGACTGCTGCAGAGTATCTTGCCTACGAGCATGACATGCATGTTTTAGTCATTCTTACTGACATGACCAATTACTGCGAGGCGTTAAGAGAGATCAGTGCAGCAAGAGAAGAAGTGCCGGGCAGGCGCGGGTATCCGGGTTATATGTATACTGACCTGGCAACATTGTACGAGCGGGCTGGAAAGATAAAGGGAAGAAAAGGCTCCATTACACAGTTCCCGATATTAACCATGCCGGGCGACGACATAACCCATCCGATTCCGGATTTAACAGGCTATATCACGGAAGGTCAGATTGTCCTATCCAGGGAACTGCATATGAAAGGAGTGTATCCTCCGATAAACGTCCTACCGTCCTTATCCCGCCTGATGAATGCGGGCATTGGCAAGGATATGACGCGGGAAGATCACAAGGCAGTTTCCGATCAATGTTATGCCGCTTATGCTGAAGGACGCGACCTAAGGGGCCTTGTGGCGATAGTGGGAAAGGAAGCTTTGTCTGACAGGGATAAAAAATTCCTGGAATTCTCGGATGTGTTCGAGGACAAATTTGTCAGGCAAGGCAGGGAAGAAGACAGGGACATCACCACAACCCTAAATCTGTGCTGGGAACTGCTCACACACATTCCGGAAGAGCACTTGACGAGGATAGATAGGAAGCTTACTGAGAAGTATCATCCGCATAAAAAACAGAAATAGACACAAAGACAGACATAAAGACGGGAATAGGTAAAGACTGAAATAGGCATAAAGACAGAAAATAGATAGTGGCATCGAGTGTTAGTTATGATGAGTTTGAAGACTGTTAAACCGACGCGTTCCGTGCTTCTGGAAATCAAGAAAAAGATAATACTCTCCCAGCGGGGCCACAAACTCCTAAAGATGAAGAGGGACGGCTTGATCCTGGAATTTTTCAACATACTTACAAAAGCAAGGGATATACACACGCAGCTGATCGCAGATTACGTGAACGCGGATAAAAAACTCAGCATTGCCGTGGCTACAGAAGGCGCGATAGCAGTAAAATCTGCGGCGTTTGCTGTCACAAGCAATCCGGAGGTATTAGTCCGTACAAAGAACGTCATGGGCGTCGTAGTTCCAAAGATAGAAGCTAGCAAAGTAAAAAAGAAGATGTACGAGCGCGGGCTGGGGATAATAGGAACAAGCCCGAGGATCGAAGAAGCTGCAAAAGCGTTCGAAGACCTGACAGAGAAAATAATCGTCGCCGCGGAAATCGAAACCACAATGAAAAAACTCCTGGACGAGATAGAAAAAACCAAGAGAAGGGTGAACGCGCTGGAGTTCAAGGTTATCCCCGAGTTAACTCAAACTGCGGCGTTTATCCGGTTCAGGCTAGAAGAGATGGAGCGGGAAAACATATTCAGGTTGAAGAAGATTAAAGGATAGGCCAGTTTTGGAATATTATCTAATTTAAACGTTTTTGCGGAAATTTTTCTATATGTTTATTTAGAAGGTTAATTATGTGTATCCATCATGTTTAAAAAATATCTCGGAAGCCTTAACAGATCCCAGAGAAGAATACTCTTGGTGATATTGGTCTGGGTTATTGGTACATTTATGCTCATTCTCGGATATGTGTTGATGGTATTGATATTGAGCGGAACGATCAAGGTATAATTATATAAAGTAAAATTATCAAGATAATATAATGGACTCGGCGGGACCGAATAAAATTCCGCAGAATTTTATGGGCTAGATGTCCTCAACGATAGAACAAAGCGACATCAAGATTTCCCTTCCAGGGTGAAAAATTTTCTAAGATATGCATGCAAAATTTTTTCAGATTCGTGCGACGCCATGCAATTGCCTGTCGCACTCTCAAATCCCGCCCCGTTAATCGATAAAATAGGTTAGTGGACTCGTCGGGATTTCCACTTCATGGTGAAAAATTCTCTACACTATCTACTCAGAATTTTTCAGAATCGCACGACACTATGCAATTTACTCTGTCGTGCTTTCAAATCCCTCCACTGTTCATTGATGAAATAGGGTAATGGACTCGTCGGGATTTGAACCCGAGGCCCCTTGCTTGCAAAGCAAGTGATCTTCCAGACTGATCTACGAGCCCACAAATCGTGTAATATCCACAATAGGTTTAATATTTTTTCATTGATGACGTATGTTGCCAAATCGAGTTATCCAATACAACTGAAAACATTTATATTGGATGTATCGCTTCTACATCAACACAGTGATCAAAATGCCAGCAAAATTTGACGTTATTAAGATAACAGCAAAGGACATTATGAGCAAAGAGGTAGTCACAGCTACCAAAGACGAGACAATATCCGAAGTGCTTGGAAAGATGAAGAAGCACGGTGTCCATGAGGTACCGGTAGTTGACGGAACGTCCTTGATTGGTATGGTGGAATATGGATCGATAGTGAAACGCAGAAAAGTCGTTGCGTCAACTAAAGTCGGGGACGTGATGAGCGTACCGCCGAAAATATCGATGGACAGCACGCTTCTTGACGTGGCAGACACTTTACTTTCTTCCAATTTTGTATTGGTACCTGTAGTTTCAAAGGATTCCCTGGTGGGCGTAATTTCAAGGATGGACATAATCAAGGTATTTCCAAGATTTCAGGAATTAAATGAAATTCCGGCGGCATCCATAATGACGCCTTCTCCGATATGCGTATCTGAAACAGACGACATGGAGAAAGCGAGGCATATCATGATTAATCTGGATGAAAAATCCGTGCCTGTCGTGGACGATATGGGAAGATTCAGCGGACTGGTCACGGAAGAAACTGTCATCGACGCAACGGATTTCAGAAGAAAAGAAAACAAGAGAGATTTTGAAAAAGAAAGAAAACCGACCAGCATAGAAGTAAAAAGCTTCATGAGCACGTTGCCGTCCAAAGTTGAGGCAGACAAAACATTGGGCGATGTCGTAGCGTTGATGGACCGCTATAAAATACCAGGCGTCGTAGTGGTTAAAAAGGAGAAACCGGTTGGAATAATAACGCGGTCTGATATCCTGGAACTACTTGTCAGCTTAAAGGAGCGGGAAGGCGTTTACGTGCAAATCAGCGGGATGGACGAGACAGACCTGGATATTTACAATTCAATGTACGACCTCATAGGAAAGTCCATGAGAAAAATAAACCACCTTATAAAACCCAAAACAGTGTCCGTGCACGTCTCGCGCACCCATAATGTTGGTGGTGTATACATACACGACTTGCGGCTAAAGGTAAGGGGAGAAAAAGGAACGTATCACAGCCGGTCGTCCGATTGGGACGTGTTCAAAACACTCGATGAGGCACTCATCCATATCGAAACTCAGGTAAGAAGAGACCACGAAAAGAAAATAGACTCCATACGGCACGTAAGGGACATAAAAGAAAGAGAGCGGCGTATCGAGGACAATTTCACATAACCAAAAGAGCAACCTCTATATATCCATATTTTTATTGCCCTTCATGGAAGGCAAATTAATCAAGAAAGGCAAGGTAAAAGAAGCATACGAAATCGGCGACGAATTGGAATTCTTTTTTACAAATCAGATATCTGTTTTTGACAAGATAATCCCAACGCCTATAAAGTTTAAAGGAGAAACCCTTTGCAGGACATCTGCTCACTGGTTTAAGCTTACGGAGAAGTTGGGGATAAACACCCATTTCAAGGAATTAACCGCACCGAACAGGATGAGGGTGAAAAAAGTAAACATTATTCAGGATTATCACAAGATAAACAACAAGACGAAGAATTACCTGATCCCGCTGGAGCTCATCATGAGATATTATGTAGCCGGCTCTTTGAACGACAGGATAAAAGAGGGAGAGATCGATTACAAAATGCTGGGATTTAAGAGTTTGCCCAAGTATGGTGATGAAATTCCAGAACCCATGTTTGAGGTTACGACAAAACTCGAAAAGGTTGACAGGCATTTAGAACACGATGAAGCATTGAAAATTTCCGGATTGACAAAGAATGAATTTGAAGATTTACGGGAAACAATCCTAAAGATCGACGATAAGATAAACAAGGAAGTCAGAAAGAGAGGACTGTTTCACGTTGACGGCAAAAAGGAATTCGCTTTTGATGAAAAAAGAGAACTGATGCTGATAGACACATTTGGAACAGCCGATGAGGATAGATTTTGGGATTTGGAAGAGTACAATAGGGGGAAGTTTGTGGAGCTGAGCAAGGAGTTTGTCAGGCAGTATTATAGAAAAACGGGGTACCACGAAAAACTGGAAAACGCGAGAAAGAATAAAATGCAGGAGCCAGACATTCCACCGCTGCCCGAATGTATCGCAGACGAAGTAAGCAAATTATATGTTGATATCTTTGAGAGATTGACTGGGGAGAGGTTTAGATAGATTTCAAAAAGTCAAAACTGCCCGTGCTATCTATTTCGGCACAAGTCGTTTTTCTACATCATTGAACTGCTAGTTCATTACAGCGGCGGTGGAGGCGATGGATTTTGTGGCGGATATTGCTGGCCGAGGGGGTACTGTTGTTGTGGGGGACAGACCATAGATTGCGGCGGGTTAGCTTGTTGCGGATATTGTAGCGACACATGTTGTTTCATCTTCAGTTCTCCTGTGTACATAGAAAAACCGATGCCAGCAAGTAGCAATCCGAATATAAGAAGCAACGAATCTGTGAACCCCAGTAGCAACTCTCTATCAAATGCGGCCCGCCAGAATTCATCTATTGCAAAATATCTGCTGAGAGTAAAAATTCCGACGATTACCTGTAACGCTCCAACGATCATCAGAACGACCCCCAGTCGCCTTTCTGTACCGATTAATTTAAGAATCGTCTCAATTTCTTTATCCATACTTTTTACCTCCTCCTTGAAAGAAATTAGGTATTATCGCCGTATTGTTTTTTCATAAGTAATACAATGGGATTAATAACAGCCCTAACGACAGCCTTTCTTAGGTTAGATGAAGATACGAAATCTGCAATTGGTGGCGAGGTTTTGTAATAAATATTAACAAACGATGTACCAATTTTAGTCGAAAGTAAAAAGTCATCACGCCAGTTTCTAAGAACATTGATTTCCTCCGCCATTGGTGTACCATATGCTGCAGTAGCAATGAAACATGGGCCTTGTTTTGGTGGGGGAGGTAAATGCGCATCACAATACCATCTCCCATCTGAATGTTGTTTTGCGTGGGCACTACAAAGAAACAATCCGCAACTTGTACAAACCTTCCAACAGTGTTGGCAAATTATCACAGAGCATTTTGAACATGTTCTTCCACATTTTTTACATGCTAACTTACCACAATGAATACAACGCCCCTCCATTTCTGACCGTTCAATCGGTCTTCCACAAACATCACAAAACGCTTGAGTTAGAACTCCTGCTTGTCCGGATGAGGGAATGACCATTTTTCTAACCCCCCGGCTTATAATTTTCACGTTTTCTTTCAATTAAATATACAACAGAAACACCAGCAATTATCGCTAGGGCGGGTAAAAATTCAAAACCTGGCGTATTCCCGCTTCCCACAGATGTTTTCGGTACTGCAGTAACATAATTAGATAGGACAGATTCTAATCCTCCAGAATTTACAGCAGATACAGCATAATAATATGCGACGCCGTTTACGACCGATTTGTCCGTATAGCTTGTGACCGTTCCGCCACGTGCGATCATGATCCATGCCTGACCACTCCATTTGTAAATATTGTATGTACTTGCACCAGAACTCGGGGACCATGAAAGTGTGACTCTAGAGTCTCCCGCATCCGCCTTCAAGTTTGTTGGTGCAGCTGGTGGCGGGCTAGAATAAACATTAAAGGAATATTGCACGTAAACGGTTGAGTAAGAATTTGGATTTTGAAAGAACAGATAATAGGTATTAGAAACAGCCACTGTCATCTGTGCTGTGGACTCAGAAATACCCGCTCGATATGCGTAAGTAGCACTACTAGCATCTTGAACCCAGAAGTTTATGTTTGCTGTGCCCATGACGTGCGGATCTTTTTGATAAGAGACATTAAAAATGTATTTAGACGACTCGGTACCGAACCATTCTTCTATATATGCGCTCCACGACCAATATATCGTAGCACCCGCATTTACGTTCCCTACAGAAACACTATTGTAACTACTGGGTGGAACTTGGACCGTACCCTGGCTCGCTTTTACAGTGATGTCATTGCTCATTATTATCCATGCACAAAAAATAAGTGCTGATGCCACTATGATAAAGACCATGTGTCTATGTTTAAACATATCACTTCCTCATATTATTAGTCATAATATTGTGACTATTTATATATTTTTATGACTATTTGATTAAAATCTTGTTATTTTATTACCTACTGTGTGGACTAATGAAAATCCTGAAGCTGGTCTCAAAAACCGGTTGCGCACAGATAATCCTCGCACTCGATAAGAAGAAATTAACTTTTGGCGCCATAGCCAAGATTGTCGGCCATCCAGCCGTAGCTACGCAACGGTTAAAAGAACTGAAGAACGCTGGATTGATAGACAGAAAAGTCCTTCAAGATGAGCATAGAAGTGTCGAGTATGGATTAAACGATAATGGCCACGTTGTCGCCAAGGCACTGGAAACACTCAGTAACGTGAAAATCGAAGAATAATGATTTAGAAGACGACTTTTATTTTTTGATGGATATAAGATTTTTGATAGATATACAAATAAACAGTATGGGAAAAGGCGTTTATTCCATTCACAATTTTTATAACCACAGACCATCTTATATGATTTGTGATAAAACATGACCCAAGAAAACTCTGGCGAGATCGAGATGGTAACAATACCAAGACATGTTTACGAAACCTTGCTTGAAACATTGGAAACACTTTCAGATAAAGCGGAAATTGAAAGCATCAAACATGGGATAGAAGACATTCGTGCTGGTAGAGTATCCCGCGAGCGAAAATTTTTGGCGAAACACAAAGATCTCATTTCCGCATAAATTCGAGGGGTCGTTTTGTACAAACTCATTTTCGCAGAGGAATTTGAAAAAAATTTTGATAAACTAAAGGATAAGGAAAACCAACGCCGAATATTGAAAAAAGTATTGGAACTAAAAGAGAATCCAGACCTCGGTAAAATGCTGGCGGGCATAACAGACGAGGTGTTTGGCCGCGTTTACAGATTACGTGTTGGAAAATATCGTATACTACAAAATTCTTTCAGAATTTTGTACGTTCGTACAAACTTTGCTCTCCAGCAAAGTTTGTAGACATATATACGATAAAACACGAAACGAGTGAAATATACTTAATAACTGTAGGGCATAGAGAAAGTGTTTACGACCGTTTATAAACAACGTATAGAACAAAATCAAAGATTTTATAACTTAAAAATGATTAGGTAAATAATACAGATTGGGAATATTTTATGAAACCAAAATACAGATTCATCACATTCGAAGGCATCGACGGTTCGGGCAAGTCCACACTCGCAAAAATTGTGTACAGAGAATTGAAAAAAAGAGGCGTTAAAATAAAATCGACTGTAGAACCCACAGACAGTTGGCTCGGCAAAACCGTAAAGCGTGGTTTCAATTCGAAAACAGACAGTTTGGCAGAAACCTTTCTTTTTTTGGCGGACCGCTCGCTCCACGCCGTTCAAATAAAGAAATGGCTAAGTGATGGAAACATCGTATTGTGCGACAGATACCACGATTCTACAGTCGCCTATCAAAGCGTAACCCTGGGGGAGGGGTTTTCTGGTTCCGGCATCGATGTGATAAAATGGCTTCTGAGTTTTGAAAAACTTTTCCCGCGACCTGACATTACGTTCTTATTGACTATCGAGCCAAAAAAGGCACTATCCCGTTTAACAAATAGAAAAGGAAAGACAAAATTCGAGAAAATAAAATTCCTTCAAAACGTTCAAAAGATATATCTGAAAATCGCCGAGCGCAATAAAAGAATTGTCGTGCTGGATGCAAGCAAACCCATATATACGTTGGTTGACGAGGTATCGCGGAAAATAGCCATATGAACGGGCAATGTTCCAGATTTCTTCTTAAACCGTTTTTTACCATCCGCTAAACAGCACAACGAACGTTGAGAATATCATCGAGAGTATTATTGCTACTGATATAATTTTTAACAACAACTCCCTTTTCTTCTCGAACATCGATAATGCCCCCTACATGGTGCTGAATAGGTATAATGCCACAATCGTGCCCATGAGCGCTTCGCCTACGATGAAACCGGTGGCGATCATGTATGTTTCCAGCGTCTTGAGGGTTCTGTGTTTTTCTTTTTGTTTTGCTGTCCAATTCTTCTCTTTTTTAATGCTAGGTTCTAGGCTGTATTTTTCCCATAGGTCGCTTAAGCCGCCGCCGACGAGAAGTGGCAGGGTTACGGCTAACGGGAAGTACATTCCCAAGCCAAAGGCAGTGCCCATTCCCGTCATCAGTTCTACGAACACACCAACGCCGATGCCTAGGAAAAACATGCCCCAATTTACATTGCCGCCCACCAATATCTGGGCAAAGGTGGCGAATGCGTTTGCCTGTGGCGCCTGGAGTACGAGCGTGCCTTTTGCCAGGCCAATAGAAAAGAAAGTTGCCGCGGCAGCGGAGATTATCGCACCGGGTATTATGCCTATTGTTACTGCCTTTACAAGGTGGTAAGGCCTGTTTCCGATATACAGTCCGTTCTTGAAGTTGAGTATAATGTCACCTGACATGGAGATGGCACCGCCAAATACCGTAGTGCCTATCAATGACATTATGAGTGTAATTTCTACAGGCATGCCTGTAAGTTGGAATACCACAACAAGCATCAGAAGTACAATAAATGATGTAGCTGAGACCGGTTCTGTCCCTGTCTCGCCCATTACCTTCACGGCAATCGCTCCGAGGAAAAACGTTGTCCCGACAAGCAGTAATGAAAACAGGAGCGATTGGAATGGCGGCAAGCCAGCAACTGCAAATACGATGCTTATAACGATAAATGTTATGACACCCATCGGAATAATTTGCGTAACAGGCCACTCATACCAACCTCTTCCTTTTACGTAATCCCTTCTTTCGACACCCTTGATTTTTACAACGTCTTGCGTGGCGCTCTTAAAAACAGGAGCCATCTTTAGCAAACCCGTAATGCCGCCGCCGAGTATCGCTCCTATGGCTAAAACTCTGCCGATTTTGGAGAATGCTACCAATGCCGGAGCGCTACCCAATGTAAACGCATCAAGTACCGGTATATATGCATTGTATTCGGGATAAAATACTGGTACGTTAATTGCCACAACCATCGGGACTACAACAAACCACGTAAAGAATGTACCCAGGGACATCAGCAACGCGGTCCTAAATTTCATGAACCAGCCAATCGCAAATTGTATCGGTATTATGCCGAAACTTATATGTGTATATGTTGCGGTGCTGTATGGCTGGACGATGTCGCCATGATCATAGATGTTGTCGCCCATTATCTTTGCTAAAATAGACGTATATATTGCTTTTCCGTGTTTATCTACCTGTCCCGTAGGTATAAGCGGGAAATCCCTCAGGAAAACAAGGAACATTATCATAAGGGTGGAGATTGTAACAAGTCGAATGGATTTTTTTGCCTGCTCCCTAGCCCCGCTCGAAACGTCCTTTGTTATGTCCATCAGTTTTACCGTGGCCTCGAAGCCGGGCACCGGAAGCGGGTCTTCTATAAGCCAAATTCTTCTAAAGATTATGAAATACAGGACGCCGAGTATGCCGCTCAACGTTGTAGCAACTATGGCTACCCATAAGGAGGGAATATTCGCCTCGTTTATTAGATGCCCGCCGCCCGCGAGCTGGTATTTATCGGACATTGCGAGCAGGTATATTGCAGGATAGGTAAACACGAACCCGGTACATATCATTGCAGCGCCGTTGCTCGCAGTGCTTCCGATATTTGTTTCTGTAGGTGACCATTTCCATGCCAGTCCCAAGAGGTAAACTATATACCAGGAGCCGCTTACTACCATGCCCACCTTTAGGCCGACGTATTGATTCACAAGCGCGAAAAAACAACCTATTATTATGGATATTATGACGTATTTCCAATTCCAAATCGAAGCCTTGAAACTGTCTTTTCGGTTCTTTTCCTCCAAGTATTCTTCAAGAACAGCGGTGTTGAAGTTTGCAAACATTTCGGAATCAAACCAGTTTAGAGTGCCTTCTTCTATCTTTTGCAGGCCTTCTGGTGTTGGTGGTTTTCGATACGCGGACTTTCTAACGTTACCCATCTAAGTCTCCCCTGTAGAATTATTATAGAAATACTATTAATGCATAATTCCATTACAATACTTAAATGTTACTGCCTGCCACAGTAAGCGATATCGCACGCAATCTTCATGATATCTACGATAACCTATTTGTAGTGTATCATTTTGATTACGGGCCTATATAACGGCGCCAAGCGTTTGAGGGCTGTAGCACTCGCTGTCATAGGATATTACCGCCTCTTCCATAATTTCTTTCGACACATCTTTTTTATTTAGAGCAGAGAACATCTCAGAGCGCAACCATACGTTTATCGCATGCACGACAATCGTGTAAATATATGCTTTAATCAATGAAACCGAACATTCAGGTAATATTAAATTGGCAGCATCGCCGTAGGTTTTTTCCCGATTATTTATTAAAATGAGGTAGTCCATCAATACTTTTTTACTCTCTTTGTCCAGAGGGTTGAGATACGGTCTATGAAAATTCGCACTTCTAATCATATGAATATCTCCGTTATCTTTTAAGTTTGACTCCAAAATTTTATTGCCGTCCATACTTAGAACGCGCCATTCAAGTGGCGACGTCGCATATGTTGGAAGTTCCGAAACATCCCTGCTAAACATCCTTCCGCAGTTGTCCTCGCACACTTCATCTATGTCTATCTCCGGTTTAGTTTCTTTAATGAGTGGCACAATATTTTTTTCATTCATTTCATTAAAAGAATCTTCGTTTTCGATAAGAGTAAGGATAGAGGACAGACCGTCTTTTTGCAGCATCAGCGGTATAACCAGTTTTCCGATATTCGCCGCTTCTCTTCTATCGGCATACGTGTTATTTCTTTTTGCTAAATTTCTGAATTCTTCATACATTTTTCTCGTTTTTGACAGTTCTTGCTTTAATCTGGACCGATCGTAACAGGACAGCGTTTCTTTGGCGACGTCTAGTGCATCTTCCCCGTCATTCACGCGTAACCCTCTGCACGATAGGATGCAGCTCACTTGAACAGTCTCTCCGACATATACCTGGAACGGAAACTGACGGCACATCCACAGCCGGCTGTCGAATATGCTGCACAATCTGTCTTTTAAGAAAACACAAGCACCGCGCCCCTTTTGCAGTTTGAAGAAATACCTTTTATTCTTCTCCTCATTCCTAATTACGACATTGGAACTTGTTTTTTTGTTTTTAGTGAAAAATTCGATCTCACTGCCGGTCAGTTCTGGCTGAAAGGAGCAGCAGAGCGCACAATTATTCAGACATCGAAATTTTCTACCCTTCAATTCCGAGAAGTCAATATCCATATAATTCCGTATCACATATATTCGATATAAATCGTTCTCTAATCGTTCTGACGAACTGACGATCATAACACCAAAAATTATTTTAATTGGTAATCAATAACTATCAAAGTAAGGTGGTATTATGAGAATCAGATGGCACGGACACTCCTGTTTCGAGGTATCCAATAATATTACAATAGTGACAGACCCTCACGACGGAAGGTCGATCGGCATAAATCCACCGCGCGTAGCGGCGGACATTGTCCTGGTAAGTCACGAGCATTTCGATCATAACAGCGTGAAAAACGTGGCTACACCACAAAGCAAGATCATACGGGAAAGCGGAGATGTGGAGGTGGGCGGGGTAAAAATCTACGGGTTCAAGACATACCATGATAACGCCGGGGGGGAGATACGCGGCGAGAACATAGTTTTCAAGTTTATCACGGATCATATATCGCTCTGCCATCTCGGCGATATCGGCGAAGTGCCAAGCAATGAAACCGTATCTAAAATCGGCGGCATAGACATCCTGTTTATACCCGTTGGCGGGACATTTACCGCAGATCTCCAGACTTGCCATAAAATCGTTGAAAAAATAAAACCCAAAGTCGTAGTGCCAATGCACTATCGCGTAGGCGGGCTTTCACTTTCGGTTCAAACTGCGGAACCCTTCCTAAGGGGATTTAAAGACGTTAAGAAGGTCGGCAACGAAATAGATATAGAAATGGAAGACTTACCGCAGACGCAGGAAGTATGGGTATTCAGTCTCTGAACTCATCACCCGAAGAAAAAGACGAATAAAAGACGGTAGATAACGTCAAAGGTGGTTTACTCGAATTCCTTTTTTTCTTCTACAGTCTCCTCATGCATTACCCAACGTTCTACAAATTCAACGTCCTTTTTTAATACTGGGTCGTCCGCGACCAGTCTGTCCATCCATTTCTCTACAAATTCCACGTGTTCTCTGGCCTCCTCGTCATTTTTACTCAGAGACTTAAGAATAGGCAACCATATTTTTTTGACAGTAGAAATCTCCTTTGCACATAGTTTGTAGGTGGAATACGGATTTCTCTCAGTCAAAACAATTGACTGTTCCTTCCAAAATTTGAGTTTATCAAACACATAACCAACGAATACAATGCTGATGAGGGTAATAGCAAACAGAACCACCAATCCGCTTATTACGCCACTAACCCCAAAATACTTCTCGATATGGTATTTGACATACCCGTAGAATACACCTGTTAGTGTCAAACTCCAGAATATTATTCCTATTATTGCTTGGCTTTGCTGAACTCTCCAAAGGTATACCATCAATAATTTCTTCGCACCGCTAAATCTCCCTTTTTTATCCGTCAAACGCTCACCTTCACATAGATGTGGACCGGTTGGGATTTTCATCATATATCAGAAAAGATTAATCCGATATAGAATTTGAACCCAAGGCCTCTCCCATGCCAAGGGAGCGATCTTCCAACTGATCTACCGGCCCAACAATACGATAAGTGCCATCTTTGTTTTAAAACTTTCCTTCGCTAGGTCGGAGAACGTCAGGAACAAAAAATTCAGCGTCGCCGTTGCAAGTCGACTTTATAAATTTATTATTTGTTTCTTCATCTAAACTCAGAAAAAATATCTATATCTGTCGGTAAAAGTTTTTTCCTGCCCAGATAGTTGGATTCTGTCCTTGTATACCGCCATACGACGTCCGCCTTCTCATTCTGAAAAGACCATGGTTTAATTATCAACACGTCCCCCGGTTTTATCCACATGCGCTTCTTCAGTTTGCCGGGGATGCGGGCCATCCTCACCTTCCCGTCTTCACCTATTGATTTTATCCTGGAGCCTCCGAGCAGTTGGTCGGTGATTGCAAAAATTTCCCCGTCTCTTTTTCGGGGGAGACGAAGTCTAAAACCCGCCTCGCCCGTATTCGAACTTTGGCTCACAAATTTATGTCGCAATTAATTCCCTCGAGATTATTTTTTTCCCTCACTTTCGTCTTTTTCGACCTTTCGTTTCGTATCGTGTTGGGAGTCTAGCACATCTTTGTCTTCTTTCATAATATCTTCGATTCTAGTTTCTTTCCTTAATGCCTGCATATCCGCTTTAAGTTGTTGTGGTGTGGGTATCTCTCCAAGAACGTCGTTGATATTACCGACCGCCTTTTCTAATTCTTTAGTCGTAGCAATCTCTCGTTCGGGTAATTTCCTGGTTACGCCGATATATTCCGCAGCACCCTCTATTAATTTGCTTACTTCGAATGGGAATATGATTTTTGTCGCCTGCCCTTCTGCAATATGCCTGAGGGCTTCTAGGGACAGTACTGTTAGGGCTTTTTGGTCGAGTGTGGCAGAGCCAAGAGATATTATTCTCAGTTTCTGTGCATCACCTTGCGCCTGCAATATTCTCGCTAACCTCTCCCCCTCGGCCTCTAATACCTTAGATTGCTTTACACCTTCCGATGCTAGAATTCTTGACATCTTGTTTCCCTCTGCTTCGAGGATCGCGGACCTCTTCTTGCCATCCGCTCTCAATATTGCGGCCCTTCTCTCCCTTTCAGCAGACGTTTGTGCTTCCATAGCAGATTTGACAGGGCCAGATGGGTCTACTTCCCTTAGTTCGACCGCCTCTACTTTTACACCCCAGGCATCGGTCGCTTCATCAAGAATGTCTCTTAATCGTGTATTGATTCTTGTCCTGTTGTATAGTATTTCATCGAGCTCCATATCGCCTATTATCGATCTTAATGTAGTTTGTGCCAAATATACCGTAGCCATTCTATAATTCTGTACTTCAAAAAATGCCTTCTCCGGGCTAATAATTTTTATATATATTACCGCATCAACGTTGGTCGGTGAGTTATCCTTCGTGATGACTTCTTGACGCGGAACGTCCAATACCTGCGTCCTCAAATCGAGTTTTATAACCTGCGATATGAGCGGCGGGACCATGTTAAATCCCGGATTTAGTTTTCGTTTATATCTTCCCAGGACCATCAATAGCCCCTGTTCAAACGGCTGTATTATCCTGACCGTAGTTATCAACAAAAATACTATGGCAATTATCAAAAATATTGCCAAACTAATATACAATTCTTCATACGCCATATTCAAACCTCCTTTTTTTACTTCTTTCCTATCGCCCGTGGAATATCATCGAGCTTCGACGCAATCTGTTCTTTGGAAGGGCCCACACTGTTCATCTCCTCTACAACAACATGCACTCCACTAGATGAAATTACCCTTACTCTCTTCCCTTCAGGTATCTCTTTATCTGCCCTGGCACTCCAGATGGTGTTGTCTATTTTTACTTTTCCTTTTATGCTGTCCGGTATAACTGTTTTTGTCACAGTACCTTCCTGCCCTATAAGCGAGTCTCCCACTGTAGTCGTAGGTGATGATGACGGAGGTGCCAGTTTTTTATAGAGAAGGATCGTAACAATGGTGACGGGTATTGTTATAACAACGGCGGCAATGGGTGCAACTACAGCAAAGAACGTAAAATCAGGTACAAGTACCCCTACGAGTCCTATCACAATCAATACGGTTGCGGGTATTGCGATAAAGAATCCTGGTGTAGCTGCTTCTAAGAGCAGCAGTACTATGCCGCCGATTATAAAGCCCAAGCCGAGCGCCCAAGTATCTACCATATCAGTCATTATAGTAACGGTACTTGCACTATTTTAGACTTTCTAATGGTCAGTCTGTGTTTTTGTTTATAGTTTTATGATATAAGAAACATTTAATAGAATAATCTCCATGTGAAATTGTGAAATTATCGATATGTAGAATGCTGTTGTGTCGATGGGAGTGCATGTAGGTACATGGAGAAAGACGAAGTTGTTGAGATTTTTGCTAGGAATATAGGCGTTAGCGTTGGGATAGCCGCGTCCTTGTATGGTGCGGGGTATAGAAGCATGGACGATATAAGAAATGCCGACATAATAGACCTAACCCTTGTTAAAGGCGTTGGACCTGCCCTTGCCTCTAAAATAAAAAAACAAGCGGCATCGAAACAAACCTATAAAAGTGAAGCAACATCAACAACGGAACATAAGTCCAAAAACAAGTCGAGAAAAACTAGAGACGAAGACAGCGAAGATGAGGATGATACCGCAGTTATATTTGTAGATAAACCAAAACGCTCAAAAAAGTCGGAAGACGAGACCGTACCGAGAGGCAATAGGACAAATGCTGCTAAGAAAAACAGACCAAAAAAAGAAAGTTTCAAGCTCGGATTTACCCTGCCTAAAATGGATGAAAAAGACAGAAAGATTATGTGGACAGCGCTGTTCGCATTTACAGTAATATGGTTGATATTCGTCTCTGTTTCCCTGTCCAGTACATGGGTCGGAATAGAATTTGTTGACAAGAAAGGGGCAACAAAAACCGTTGTGGAATTTACACTAACAAAATATGACGTAACAACAACCTCGGCAAAGGGGACATCGTATTACAGCGACAGCATAACAAATCTGCAAAAATCAGATAATGTAAAACAGGTCTTTTTTACAACGAATGATTATGCAAGGACATTGTGGACGATGGCCATACTGTCGTTCGTAATGGTCGGCTTTATGTGGATCAGACTTTTTCTCTGGGACCCGCTGGAGATTATAGAAGACAGAATAAAATCATACAAGACTAGATTTATGAAAAGACTATCGTTTATCAACATAGCCAACGTCACGAAATTAATATTGGCTGCAACTCTTACACTCTTGATCATAACACCTCTCTACTTTGCTACAGCAATTCAAGAAGCCGCAAATAAGGATTACGGAGTAGGCGGGGCATCGACGACAGGCGGTGTTTCCATACCTTTTGGTGACGGCATGGAGGTTGGAACTTACAGTTTATTATTGGATAAGATGATCGGTCTCTACGTCCTTATATTTGCCTTTTTACTCACCGTAGCTGTGCTTGCGGTATTATCTAGGCAATATCTAAAAACACTCGCTAAACAGTTGCTTGTTGCATTGAAATAAAAGTGAGGAAACATGGAAGAAGAGGTATTGGTATATTTTATTGGGACTGCGGGTTCAGGAAAGACCCTGCTCGTGCACGCATTTCAGAATTGGATGAGCCTAAACGGGTTCGATACTGTCACGGTTAATCTCGATCCTGGCGTAGAAGATCTTCCATACGCACCGGACATAGACATCAGGGAATGGCTTAATCTCACAGATGTAATGCGAACGGAAGGTTTGGGGCCAAACGGTGCCCAGATCGCCTGTGCAGACATGCTTGCATTGGAAGTCCAGAAAGTAAGGAAAATATTGGATGGATTCAGAACAAACTATGTGCTCATAGACACGCCCGGTCAAATGGAGTTGTTCAGTTTTAGAAAATCCAGCACTCATATTGTAGACGAACTAGGAAGGGACAGAAGCGCAATTGTTTTCACCATGGACCCGTTTATATCAAAGACGCCTACGGGATATATATCGCAATTACTCCTTACGGCCACAATCCAGTTTAGGTTCAATCTTCCGATGATAAGCGCGCTCACAAAATCGGACCTGCTAAGCGAGAAAGAGCTGCAAACGATAACCAATTGGGTAGATGACCCGACTACATTATATGACGCTGCTGTTGCCGAATCCCCTTCGATGCATGTTCAGATGAGTTTGGAATTATTTAGGGCGATGGAGAATATCGGAGTGCACAAATCTTTTGCAGTCACCTCTGCGGAAAATAATGTGGGAATGGAAGACATTTACAATGCTATCCAGCAGGTTTTTGCCGGCGGCGAGGATCTTTCAAAAGATTAGGTATGAGATATGTTAACAAAACGCATTATACCTTGCTTAGATATGCTGGACGGAAAGGTCGTCAAAGGGGTTCATTTTAAAAACCTAAAATCCGTGGGCGACCCTGTCGAACTCGCGATGAAATACGAAGAACAGGGTGCGGACGAGATAGTTTTTTTGGACGTAAGCGCCACGCTTCAGAACAGAAGAACCATGCTTGATGTCGTTAAAAGGACAGCAGAGAACCTGTTTATACCGCTAACTGTCGGCGGTGGGATAAGAAATATAAACGATATCAGTGCACTGTTGGATGCTGGCGCCGATAAGATATCCATAAATACCGCTGCTATTCAGACCCCTGATGTCCTGACCATTGCTTCCGACTCATTTGGAAGTCAATGTATTGTTGTGGCAATAGACGCAAAACGTTCTGACGGCAATTGGCTGGTTTCCACACACAGTGGCACAAAAATGACAAACGTGGGCGCCATAGAATGGGCAAGGAAAGTTGAGCAACTCGGCGCGGGCGAGATTTTACTGACAAGCATGGATAAGGATGGAACTACTGAGGGGTACGACATCGAACTCACAAAAAGAATTGTAAGAACCGTAAAAATACCGGTCGTAGCTTCCGGCGGTGCTGGTAAACCCGAACACATCTTAGAGGTTTTGACCGAAGGCGAGGCTGATGCGGCACTAGCAGCGAGCATATTTCATTATGATAAGTATCCAGTTAACGTTGTAAAGGATTTTTTAAGAAAGAACGGAGTGGCGGTCAGGTAACTGAACGGAAGATGTAGCCCCCTGTATTTAATTTTAAAATAACTATGCGAATCGTCTTTTAAGAAAATTTAGTTGTTATGCTCGTTTTAGGTGTTTTTAGCGATATGGATACTTAGTCTTAAGATATTGCTCTTTAAAATTAAGATTGTGTAGAAAAAGAATAGCTAGCAAATACGGAGTTTGAGTGTTTACAATCTAGTGGCCAACAGTTTAACTAACAATTCGTTTACTGTGTTTACTTTGTTCTCTATGGATTTAACTCTTGTTAGTATCTCATCTATCTCTGCATATCTTATTCCGATCGTTTGCGTATCCTTCATAATCTGAGAAGCTTCCGCTTCGATCTCGGTCAATTTTTCTGAGGTATCTCTAGTAAATTTTGACATAACGCATCCCATTTTGTAATATAACTACCATTAAAAATAGTTTTGCCCCGCATTCATCATGTCAAAAAGAGAAAAGATCAGTCTTCGTTCATCTAACAATTCAAATTCTTATACGAATTTTTTCAACTCGATCATCATAGCCATAAAAACAATATGCTCATTCGCCAGCGCCGGTAAATTCCCTCTCTTTTTCTATGATATCAATCATTTTACCCGCCTTCTCGTATTCCTCTAACGGCTCTTTATTCAGGTATAGAAATTGTATCCCCCATTTATAGAGAGATAAGAGATCTTCTGCATATTTTTTATGGCCGACTATGTAAAGAGATGCGGCAAACGCCTCTAACGTGGAGAGTTTGTACGGTTTTCCATAATTTACAGGATTAGCTGCGAGAAGGTACGGCAGTCTTCTCGACTCTGTTCTTTTAATTTTTTTTATCTTTCTAAAAACATTGTCCGCATATTCCCAAGAACAATCAATCACAGTGATTCCTCGAGACAATATTGCATGCAAGTCGTCCTTCGACAGAACATCTTTTGCGAACGGATCCAGCACTAAACTTCTAAAAGGCAGTCTGTGGATATTATATATGTTTTTAGCAAAACCGAATCTCTCGAGTTTTTTTGCGGTGCATCGTTTAGGGGAATCTTGGTTTAAGTGATAAACAATTAACCTGATTTTTTTGTCCATAATTTTGAAGGCCATCCTTTTCTTCGCGATATGAGTAATCCGATTAACAAAGCTGCGATTATAGCCGGCGTGGATATTCCGGGCGTTGCATTGCCGCTTTTGGCTTTTACTGTAGCTGTGAGGTTGACATCCGGCGAGTATGAGCTTACATTCTTCAAAGTGGTCGTGGCCCTCAATGTGATTTTAACATCCTCGCTTTTCGTTGTGTCCGGTGCTTTTATCACAAGACTTACATTCTCCATTTTCTTGGTTGCAATTCTAAAATCTTCCGCTCCTGGAATCTCCCAGCCCTTTACAATAAGTTCGCCCCTGTTCGCCACCTCGAATGTAATTGCGTCTTCGCCGTTTCCCTCATTGACCAGTGAAATAACTATTGTTTTAGATGAGCCGGACTCCAATGAATAATTGAGTCCACCTACCGGCTTGATATCTATGAAAGAAAATTGCCTTACGATTACAGTACCTGAAGCTGCCGCGCGCGCACTAGATGGTGAATTCGTCACTGTAGCTGTTACATCTATGGGTATACTTCTCGGCGCTTCCGCGTTTCGATCTACACTTACATATGCAGTCACCATTTGGCTCGTACCATACGAAAGGCTGAACTGTGATGGGGAAACTGTTGCTGAGAGAGCCCCTGCACCAAAACTCACACTCATGGCGATTTTTTCGTTTACATTGTATCCATTGTTTGTAACCTTAAAAGACAGGGTGGCGAACGCTGGTTGTCCGGGGCCAACATCAGCATATGCAGTACCATTCACTGCTTGAACCTCGACACTATAGACAAAGCCGGCAGATGTCTTTTCAGGTATACTCAAAACTACTATGCTTAAAATCAGTATGATAATTATAGGAATACTAATCAATTTCTTAATATCTGTTTTTATGTGTCGCATAGTTATACATAAATACCTTTCAGAATAGATAAAACTTTATGCAATATTCCCGTCCTTCATCTGCTGCATCATCATCTTACGCATCTTTCTGTTGCCCATGAATCCTTTCATCATCTTTTTTGAGGCATTGTACTGGTGGAGCAGTTCCCTCACGTCTTTTTGATCTACCCCCGCGCCGCGTGCTATCCTCGTAATCCTCGAAGATTTTATCTCTGTCGGATTTTCCAGTTCAAAGTCCGTCATCGAATCCATGATAACCCTGAACCTCTTTAATCTGTTTTGGACGACGTTTACGTCTTCCTTTTTGATATTCTGAGCAAAGCCAGATGGCAGCATGTCCATAATCTTGCTTAACGGCCCCATGCTTGACATCATTTCCATCTGCGTATACATGTCCTTCAGCGAGAACTTGCCTGACATCATCTTTTTTGCAACATCTTCAGCCTCTTCTTCGTCCACTGTTTCTTGGGCTTTTTCGAGCAGGGATTGAATGTCGCCCATTCCCAATAATCTGGAAATGAATCTCGGCGGCTCGAATTTCTCTAGGTCGTCGATGTGCTCTCCCACTCCAATAAAGATTATCGGGGTTTTTGTCTCTGCAACCGCGCTGATCGCCCCGCCGCCTTTTGCAGTGCCGTCCAATTTCGTGATTATGACTCCGGTAATTCCAATGCTTTCATGGAACGCTTTGGCCTGTACGCCTGCAGACTGTCCGACGCTTCCGTCGAGAACAAGGAGCTTCTCATCTGGTTTTGCAACAGCAGAAATCCGTTTCATCTCGTCTATCAGATCATCTTCCAGGGCGTGCCTTCCAGCAGTATCTATAATGATTACATCGTAATCCTTTAATTTGGCCAAACCCTCCCGCACGATTTTCGGCGCCTTGTCTTCACCGGGCTTTGTGTACACTGGTATGTTTATGGACTTTCCTATCTGCATCAGTTGATCGATTGCCGCAGGCCTGTGGATGTCGGCAGCAATCATCGCGGTCGTGATGCCTCTCTTTTGGAAGTATTTGGCAAGTTTCCCTGCGGTTGTTGTTTTTCCCTGCCCATACAGTCCGGTCATCATGATGACGTGTTTTGTGAGGGACAGTTCTTTTGCAGTGCCAATGATCTTTACCAACTCATCATAAACTATCCGAATAACGTGCTCTCTGGAGCTCATCCCCGCAAGCGGCTTCTCTGTCAATGCTTTGCGTTTTATCTCTTTCGTCAGCTCCAAAACAAGTTTTACGTTGACGTCCGCCTGTATAAGCGCTCTCTGAATCTCTTTAACTACTTCATCGACCAGCTCTGCATCTATGTGCGTTGCGTTTGCGATCTTTTTTAACGTATTCCTGAGGGAATTTCCAAGAGTCTCTAGTACCATTATTCTCGCTGGACAAATTGCTCTCTTATGATAATAATATTTCCGTAAACACGAAGGGGTGCAATCACCCACCTCTATGACCGTGCGCTCTTAAAATTAGTTGTAGAGTGCCGCGGGCCGGAATTGAACCGGCGACCACACGGTCTTCAGCCGTGCACTCTCCCGGACTGAGTTACCGCGGCATTTTATTTGTTGAACATATACTTAATAATTATAATATATATTAATTATCTATTTATCTTATCTATTTTTTATTTTTGGCTGTAACCTGTATTACTTTGTCATAATATATAATCTGTATCATTTTTGTATGTTATCTTCTTTTTTATCTTCTTTTAAATTTTCCTCTTTTAGAATATCATCCACGTCCCTTTCAATGACGAAGGTGCCTATATAGTCGCAGTCCTTGCAATGGTACTTGTAGCCAGTGATCAATCCCGCCTCGTAATAGAGCTCCCTGCTTCCGCATGCAGGGCAGAGGATCATAGTCTTCTTCTTTTCTTTATTCTTTTTCTTTTTAAATAGTCTCAATGTATCAACACCATGTAATCATAATACGGGGATTTCATTTTTTCTATTGTTCTATTTCCATATAAATAACGTGATATCAACCTCTCCTGGCAGCACGTCCATGTTGCTCTTCCAATTTGACGAGTATCTCTCTAACGGAAGGTTTTCTATCGCATAGTTTCCATCTGAAAGCGAGATTGTTAGTTTTGAACCTCCATCAGTGTGTGTGCAGTATAGTAAATAATGGCGTTCCGTTTCTACCAAATTTCTAAGAGTTGTATTTATGTTGTTCTCCATGCCGTCTGTGAGATTTTCCTGCTCAATCCCATTATTCAGGAGACAAAACTCCTCAACTATTAAATCATAAATTGTGTTATCCGCCAGGTTTGTTCTGTTTCCATCGGAATCTTTGTACCACGCGGTTTTTATCGTGCTTTTCAGGAGAACGTCTTTTACATCGTGGGTATATTCAATCATACGCTGTCTCTCCTGGTCTTCCACTCCACCCACGATGTAGGATGATTGTGTAAATATAATCGTAGATGCTATGCTGATGATCACGAAAAATAATATCGCGTCATATACCGCCATTTGTCCGCTATCCGAAATCGTTTAAACACCTTCTTTACATTTTATACAAAGTTACGATCATCTTTGCAGGATGTACCTCTGCTTCCGATTTTTTTATGCATACCGGCAACGTTATGCTGTATCTCATTCGAAAATTCGGCACTTCAGAATCCTCAAAATTCTGTGTTGTTTTGTTATACTTCGTGGGATAATCGCTGGCATCTATTATGTCTATTCTGCATCTTAATTCCGTGTGCACAGTCTGGTTGAGTTGTTGCGAATCCATCTTTTGCACTTTATACGCATCGAATACTCCGTTCTGCATATCGGGTTCATACAATATATCATCAGACGCCCTAATCGTTTCTGCTACATTGAACGACTCACGCATGAAATCGGTGTTCTGTTCGGATTCGATATATTTTGGATATATAGTCACGATGCTCGTAAGAAAGATTCCAACACCAATCGTCACTACAATCAATGCTGGTATGTCCTCGAAGAAACCTGCTACGCCGTTTTTATTTTTTAAATTTCGCATTAAATAAGTCAAGAAATATCCGTATAAAAGGTTATGTGTGTGGGTTTTGCTCACAGACCTTCCAAAACCCCTCTTGCTGCCAATATCCCTGTCGCGGATGCATTGACGATGTCTCTGGATAAACCGGCACCGTCGCCCGCGGCAAACAGGTTTTTAACACTCGTTTCAAAATTTCTATTCACCTTAACATTCATAGCATAAAACTTGATCTCAGGTGCGTAAACGAGCGAGGAGTCGGACGCCACACCAGGTATAATTTTGTTCAACCGGTCCAAACCCTCGATTAAGTTCACTACGACTCTATGGGGCAGCGCCATGGATATGTCGCCGGGAGTTACATCTTTTAGGGTATTTTTCACATCGTTGGTTCCTATTCTTTCCTTTGTCGACCTTCTGCCTCTCCTCAAATCTCCGAATCTTTGAATTAACGGTTTGCCGCCGCCGATTGTTGTAGCCAGTTTTGCAATAGACCTGCCATACTGGGTTGTGTTTTCAACAGGTTCTGTTAATTCCACCCTCACTAAAAGTGCGAAATTGGTATTCTCAGAAATTTTGCTTTTCATAGAATGCCCGTTCGTAGCCACAAAACTTTCGTATTCTTCTTTGACAACAAAACCCCTCTCGTTTGTGCAGAATGTTCTTACAAAATCATCGTATGTAGACGTGCGTATGTGGAATTTCGGATCCCTGTTTACTTTGGTTACCACGTCCATTGTTAGTGCAGGTACCTCCACGCGGACTCCAACATCTATAGCTCCAAATTTCGCGCCGATTTTGTGCTTTTTTACAACGGTTTCTATCCAGGATGCTCCAATTCTGCCTGGTGCGATTATCGTCCTTTTGGATAGATATCTCCTGTTGCCAGCAATCACACCGTTACACACATTGTTTTTTACAATCAAATCATCTGCCTTTGTATTCAATAGGAAAGTTACGCCTCTTCGTTTTAAGTCGTTTTCAAATCTTCCAATAACCTTCGGGGCGTTGTCAGAACCTATAAGTCTCTGGACTATGTCTATGTATTTGGCGCCGGCCGCCACCGCTTTTCGCTTCAAATGTTCGACCTCGTCGGCGTTTGGCTTGTATATCTGTTTCGGAGCCCCGTGTCTGAGATATGTGCTATCCACCTCTTCCACCAATCGGTCTGCATATTCCTTATCTCCGGTCTGTGCCTCCAAATCCCCGCCTATATCTGGGCGAAGATTCAATATGCCTCCGGAAAACATACCTGCACCGCCGACGCCAGACATTATGCCGCACGTTTTGCAGTGGGTACAATGACCGGCAATACCCATCGGGCATTTTCTTTTGGAGGACGAAGAACCCTCATCAATAATCAATATTTTCAATTTGTTTTTTGAAAGTTCGTTAGCGGCAAATAGGCCAGCAGGTCCAGCGCCCACTACGATAACATCGTATGTGTTTTTGTTTTCTGCCATAGAAATACCGTTCTTGGTTTTTTACTAATAACTAATATGCCGATATGTTATTTTCTATCGGCGGGCATTATTTTTTTAACTAACTATTTCTGATAATTTGTTCATTTTATTTGCATTTTTTATTTCTATCGCAATACGTCTTCCTGTCGATAAATCATCCTCAACTAAGTCAGAATAAGGCGAGCCGGAGATGGATATGTTGGTCCCTGCAACAATTCTTGCAGAAATTTCGAATACCCGATATTCCAATTGGTCTGTAACAACGGTTTCTAAACAGAACGGTCCAATAATGCCCCCAAACAGTTTCAGTGACTCCTCTACTACATTTTCACCCATCTCAAACGCTTTCGGCAGCAGGGACTCCCTTATCACGACAGGCACGTTTCCGGTCACAACGAACGTCGGATATATGCCGGATTTCTTGAGTTTTTCACGCGCTCCAACTTTATACAGTTCATCTATGTTCGACTCGTCTCTTCTGTCCATGCCTAAAAGTTCAAGCGTTCCCTTACTCAATTTGTAACCTTCGTTTTTTATGGGAGAATAAAAATAATGAATATAATACCTAGTTCCTATTATGTACTCCTGGATTATGTATTTTTGTTTCGGGCTAATTTCTTTAAATTCCTTGTAATCCTTTGCTATGAAGAAACCCCGCCCGCCTTTGGCGCCGTAATATTTCACCATCACTGGCCTATTTATCTCCTTGGGGTTTTTTATCTCTGCAGGCATCTTTAGACCTGCCGATAGAAGCCACTGTCTTTGCTTCGTCCTGTCGGATTCCCACTCTATTACCTGCCTGTTCCCGAATATCGGAAGCTCCAGCTCCTCGAAATTTTTTGGACCCAAGTATTCTACAAAAGAACCGTGCGGAATTATGATGGTATTTTTTTTCCTCAACTCTTCGGCTAAAGACAAGATTTCTTCGTAATTTTGAACTATAAAAAATTCGTCAGGTTTTCCTTTTGGGAACGCATCGTAGAATTTCGGTTGTTTGTTCAGGGCTATCCCGATTGTCTTAAAACCCTCCCGCTTAGCCCCATCGAAAATTTGAAGGCTGGAATGCGAACAAACGGTTGCTATGGATAGGTTGTTTTTATCATACCTTTTTAAGATATCTGCGACTTTTTCCTTTGGAAACATTATAAGGGTATTATTGTTCTATATTTTATTTGTTTCGACCTACGTTCGACAGTCTTTCACTTACTTCCTTTCTTGCCACTAGTACAAACCAGAAGACAAACATCATCATAACAATGATCAACTGCCCGTAATTCCAGAAATAATAATGGAACTGTCCCGCAAAAACATCGCCGAAAGCGGTTGTGAGCGGATAGATGATGACTATTCTTATCAGGTTGATTATGAACAATACGGTCCCAAGTATGGCGGCCCATTTCAATTTAACGCTTCTTCTTACCATGGGGAACCAAAGTATGAGGACGAAAAGGAAGACGACTTCACTCACGCCCGTGCACACGCCGCTGATCTGAAGGCCGTTTACTAAGGGGGGCGACATATATTCGAGTGTGATCGGATCGCTAAGCATTACCGGTATTCCAAGGAGAGTTTGCACTAGATATACAATATATGCTTCGAATGCCTGGAGGGGGTATAAGCTGTTCTCAAATTGTCCAGATGTAAAATATCTTACAGCGAAATGTATCGGCAGGAGTATCAGCATCAAAAAGCTGACATTTAATGCGAAGGTTCTGAAAAAATCATTGGTAGTGGCAAATTGTGCGGTTCTCTCTTGCCGAAAGTCGAATTTTTTTGCAACTATGCTGACGAACGCCCCAACGTCGCGAAAGTGCCGGATTCTTGTTTTTGCCTTTCGGAACAATGAGACGATAGTTCTCCCACACACAACGAAAAGAAGGTTTTTACAAGATATAAACTTACCCATCGAACTGTATTCCTATCCATCCTGCTCATATATAATCCGACAAATCTATTAGGATGAGCATTAATAAGGCATTGTTGGTGGAAACATGTCAGTAACCAAAATCGCTATACCGAATAAGGGAAGGCTGTCCGAAGGCTCAATAAACATTCTAAAGCGCGCTGGACTAAACATTATAAGCGAAGATCAAAGAAAACTGTACGCAACCACGATAGGCGGCGATTTTTCAGTGCTGTTCATACGCGCGAACGACATACCCGAATTTGTGCAGAGCGGGGTGGCGGATGTTGGCATCACTGGCTTGGACATAGTCTCCGAAGTGAAAAAAGACATAGAAATCCTATTGAAATTAAACTTCGGGAAATGCGCGCTGGTAATCGCGGCACCGGAGGACTCAAACATACGTTCGGTAAAGGACGTGCGCGATGGCATGAAAGTATCAACTTCATTCCCGAACCTCACGAGAGAATACTTTGGCATGTTGAAAAAGAATTTGGTGATCGTCCCGGTATCCGGTGCGACAGAGGTAACACCGCACATCGGCGTTGCTGATCTTATCACAGACTTATCGGCTACGGGCTCTACGCTGATGATGAACCGCCTGAAAAAGATGGACACAATATTGGAATCTACAGCCGTACTGATCGGAAACAAGCAGAATGTTAAAGGAAATCAAAGAATTGCCGGCCTTGTTTCTGCGATAGAAAGCGTAATGAGGGCAGAGACGAAAAAATACCTGATGGCAAACGTCCCCGTAAAAGCGCTTGAAGAGATAAGAGCATTTTTACCGGGTTTGGCAGGCCCCACCATAGTTAACCTGATGGGAACAAAGGACGAGGTGGCGGTCCACGTCGTTGTGGACAACGATAAGATAGACCAGTCTATAGCCAAACTAAAAAAATTAGGCGCGACAGGCATACTCATTGTTCCGGTGGACAGAATGGTTCCGTAACGCGCCTGGATTTTTAGAGAGTTGGATTATGCTCAAAATATTGAAAATCTCTGAATACACAAACAAACAATACAACAAAATCGGCGGCCGTTTGGCAAACATAGAAAAGCTGATGCCGGCAGTATCAAAGATATTGAATGATATCAAACTGTCTGGAGATACTGCGGTCAGGAAATATACATACAAGTTCGACGGCGCTGAAATAAAGGAGATGAAAGTATCCGATGCGGAATTCAAACTGGCTGTAAAATCTGTTGATAAGGAATCGGTTAACGCTCTAAAAGAGAGCATTAAAAATATAGAGGAGTTTCACAAAAAGCAAAAGCCGAAGGAAGAACTCCTTACAAGCGCGGACGGCAGCATTCTGGGAAGGCGCTGTCTTCCCCTGGAATCTGTTGGAGTATATGTACCCGGCGGAAAGGCGTCCTACCCTTCCACGCTTCTTATGGCGTGCATCCCCGCAAAGATCGCGGGCGTAAAAAGAATCGCCGTATGCACACCGCCTAATAAGGACGGAAATGTAAGCAGCGAAATTTTGGCCGCAGCACAACTGCTCGGCATTAACGAGGTGTACAAGGTGGGCGGCGTACAGGCAATCGGGGCAATGGCCTACGGGACGAAAAGCATACCGCGGGTTCAGAAGATTGTCGGCCCCGGAAACGCCTATGTAACTGCAGCAAAAAGGCGGGTCTACGGTGTCGTGGATATCGACTTCCTGGCCGGGCCGTCTGAGGTATTGATAATTGCGGATAACACCGCAGAACCGGGATTTATAGCAAGCGATATGCTGGCGCAAATAGAACACGACCCCGAGGCGGCTTCGATCTTGGTAACAAATTCCAAGGATTTGGCGAAAAAAGTCAAGGACGAGATTAAAAAGCAACTCGATACATTATCGCGAAAAAAAATCGCAGAAGCGTCGCTGAGAAAGAACGCGTCAATAATAATTGTCGAAAGCCTCCAAGATGCCGTAAATTTCGCAAACGAATATGCACCGGAACACATAGAGATAATCACAAAAAACGACGGGGAAATTTTCCGGGACATTAAAAACGCAGGCTCGATATTCCTGGGAAGATATTCCGCGGTTGCACTGGGAGACTACTGTTCGGGCACCAACCACATACTGCCGACGGGAGGTTTTGCAAGGGTTTCTTCGGGTGTAAGCGTTGACACCTTTATCAAAAAACCGACATACCAAAAAATTTCTGAGGGAGGATTGTTGAGACTGTCAAAAACAGCTATGAAGTTAGCGGCGATAGAAGGTTTAGATGCGCATGCAAAATCCATAGAGATACGAGTCAAAGCACTTGAAAAAAGAAAATCTTGGGGCGTAAGGAGCGAATGATGGATAGAGATATAAACAGCCTTGTCCGCACCTCCGTAAGGGATATGAAATCATATACTACGGAAACTACGAACAAGCTGGATATGAGCACGAATGCCAACCTTGTCGGCGTCAACCCTGTCTGTAAAAAAGTACTTACGAAACTGGCAAAGAGCGACCTGAGCCAATATCCCACCCTGCACTCTGACGACTTAAGAAACGCACTTGCTAAAAAATACCGCTATAAACCTGAAAATTTCAATATCGGAAACGGCTCAGACGGACTGCTGGACCTGATATTCAAGGCGTTTATAAATCCAGGCGATTCTATGATATCGCCTGCGCCGTCCTTCTCCATGTATGGCTTTTTCACTAGGTCGCATCTGGGCAGGGCAGTTACAATCAAACTAAAGGACAATTTTCAACTAGACGCTAAAAAGATGGTAGATGCCGGCGGCAAAATCACGATAATCTGCAATCCGAACAACCCGACTGGAAAGTGCTTTGAAGAGAAGGACATTTATTATATTCTGGAGAACGCCAGAGGAATCGTTCTAATAGACGAGGCGTATGCGGAGTTCTCGCGTAAAAGCTATGTCGGAGAGATAAAAAACTACAACAACCTGATAATAACAAGGACATTCTCGAAAGCATACGGCCTGGCATCCATACGCGTAGGTTATGCAGTTGCTGATGAGAGGACAATAGAGATATTGGACAGGATAAAGCCGCCGTATTGCCTGAATATTCTCAGCGAAACAATCGCCGCAGAAGCGCTCAAAAGCAACGCGTTCTTAAACAAAACAATAAAGACAATAGATACAGAGAAAAGGGAGCTGTATAAAAAACTAAAGGCGATCGGGACAACACCGCACCCGTCGGATGCAAACTTCATCTTGGTGAAACTGCCAGTAAATTCAAAGACATTCTGCAAAAAGCTCGAAAAAGAAGGGATATTGATCAAAGACGTCGGCGGCCTGCCGTTTTTGGAGAATCACGTGAGAATTACGGTGGGCACTAAGATGCAGAATAAACTACTGATAGGAAAGATGAGCAAAGTACTGGTCGATGTGAAAAATTAAGGTTATATACCACATACTACGATTATCATATTACTAAGATTACCAAACAGACTGCAATTATTAGAACCAATCTCATAAATATCCAACCACCAGTGCAATGATGTACGCTGGCACGATCGAGCGAACGCATATACGGAGATTTATGAGATAATTTATACTAGATATATAAAAAAATTATATTATTAAATAGAAGATAAGATATAAACAAAAAGAGGAGATCTATGAAATTCGAATGTCCTAACTGCCACGCGCCTATCGAGCTATCGTTTCTACAAGCGATGTTTACTGTTAGAACGAAGATACCCCTTGTCCCGCCGAAATACTACATACGCTGCACGACGTGCGGTAAACGCTCGTGGATGGATCGGACAGATCTATAAAACGCATATTAATTTTAAATAATATTAGAATATTTAACTATCGATAGAAATTAATTATTAATTGAAAGATAATGAGGTCTAGACTAAATACTAACATAATGAAATATACTATGATAACGAAATTATAAACAAGCATCATGCGCGGGGGTAGCCAAGCTCGGTCAAAAATCGTTGATCATCAATATAGTGAAAATCAAAGAGCAACGATTGACCAAAGGCGTCAGATTCAGGGTCTGATCTCGCAGGAGTTCTTGGGTTCAAATCCCATCCCCCGCATATTAAATGACTTTTTCTATTAACCAATCTCTTTTGTAAAATGCTCTATTATCACGTTTTCGACCTCATCGAACTTCGGCAACTGGCCGAATATTATCGGCGTCAATTCGGCAGTCCAAATGCCCTTCTTTTTTCTTATGCCGTCTTTGAACGCATCCTCATCGAACGTTTTATTGTAATATTTTAGTTTCTTGTTGGCCAGGTATATGCTGATCTTGACGTCCCGCTTTAACAAGAAATGCAGGTCATAAACATCTCTCGCCTTGTTCCTTGTGATGATCGCCCTTATCTTTTCTGCTACGATCTCTTCCACATCCATCATGCCGACTGCAAACGGCAGAATGTCCTGATACGGCGTTTCCAAAAAAATCGCCCGAATCGGCATTTCGACTGTCTCTCTTCTGCTTATCTCGATATCCACAAAACAGCGCTCTATCTCTCTTGAGAACAGCGGGCCCTCTACTCCCAGCTTGAATGCGAAACTGGCTTTGTTATCGTATGCCGTCTTGTATGTAGCCTTTATGTCCATGTATTCGAGGTCGCTTTTTATTTTCTTTAAGAGCGCACCGCCCGAGAATTCTTCATGAAATGTAAAATCTAGGTCTTCGGAGAAGCGGTTGAGCCCATGGAAAAACATCAGCGCGGTTCCGCCCTTGAACGCGGGGTTGAACTCCGAGTATATCGACCTCAGCACTAAGGTCTGGATATAGTGTTTTTCCTGCTGGTACGGTTTCATCCTTGATATCTTCGCCATTTTCAGTATTTCATCTTTCTTCATCATCTGAGCACCTCATTTACATAAAGCTTCCATTTTTTGTCGAATTTTCCTCTCTCGCCGATTGTGGGGTTAAGCGCGTACGGCGCATTCGTAGATGGTTTGAGTGCGGTTTTGTAGCCCAGCCGTTCAATAAGGTATCCTGCCCTTCTTATTACCGCTTCGCTTTTCATTGAAATTGCGTAGTCTTCAAGAAGGTGTTTGTCGAATCCTGGCGATAGCGCCTCAAACGCGTTTGCGATTGTCGCGTACCTCGGGCGGTACAGGCAGTCCACGGCGGCCTTTTCCAGATCCGCAATGAACGCATAACTGTCTCCTTTTCTGTGTTTCCTATATCCAAAGACCCGTTCCGGTGAAAACTTTACGAACTCTATCCTTGTGTCCGCGAAAGTGATGCCGCTCTTTTTGTGGGGCGTCACAACATATATGCAGTCTATCATCTGCTGGAACCTGTCGTGAAGGTAGAAAGCTGTCGTGAATGAAAGATACGAAGGGAAAACGAGCTGCGTGCCGACAGCCAGCGGATCGGAAGATATCGCGAATTTTCCCTTCTCGACAGGATATATCATCTTCGCATCCTTCATCCTGTAGGTATAGGAGCTCGCCGTGTATGCGTCAAGACCGGCAATCTTGGATAGGTCTTTTGTGGTGAAGACATACAGGCCGGATTTTTTGAGATTCTCAAGCAATTTGTGAAGCGTCATCTTATCGCAAAGCCGCATCGTTCACATTTAATATAAATTTATCCCTCATTCTCATCATTTTTGTCAATAATAGCACCTAAAAATATATAGGCGGGAACAATAGCTACAACCGAAAAACGACATTTTGGGCGCTTCGAACCTCTAAACGAAAGGGAATCGCTCTCTTATCATCTCCAGATAACAATATTGTTATGCCCGGGTGATAAAACGATTGCGACTGACACAGAGGTAGTCAAGTTCGGTCAAAAGTCCTTGGAAAAAGAAACACCAATGGCTGACCAAAGGCGTCAGATTCAGGGTCTGATCTCGCAGGAGTTCTGGGTGTGAAAAATTTTGGATAGATATTCTGAAATTTACTAAAATAGTGCAGGATAGAGCTAAATCTAAAATTCAATTCTATCATCTAAACGTAGTTTTATTATTTATGATGCGAGTTTATGTATCGTGTACGGCAAGCTCTCGTTAGTAATAGCAGCCATAGTAATTTTGAGTGCAATACCCATATTATATTCCACACCTACTGATGATATCAATACACTGGCTTATGTTAATGAAGAAGACGGGTTTATTACTAATTTAAAAACAACCTCCGATAATACTGCCTCAAACAGTGTTATAATTTGTAGCGTCGCAGAAAACGAGCCAGATCTAGGAGAACTCCTCAACACTTCGACTGGCATTACAACCATACTGCTGAACGACAATGCGCCGAGCGCCAACATTACATTTCCAAAACTCTCGACAAACACCCCTTGGCTCAGCGAAAATCATTACGGGGTGGATGTTGTCGTAAACCCGAATAATTTAGACGCTTCAGGACTGCCTGTGAAGGCGTATTTCGACTTCTCAGAACTTTTGTTGATATTAAACGCCAAAGGCACGTTCGACAGAAATTCGATACGCATCGTCGGCTACAATCCGATTTCAAAAGTTCCGACAATAGTTAATCCAGATTTTGAGGGCTTTAAGAAATACGAGATACAGTATAGATTTGATGAAGATTACGACGGCTATTCTACGCCGAGATACCACGACAGCGGCAATCTTTCTTGGGTGCTGAAATCTGCGGACGTGCTGCAGACCCTAGACAACATGCTTTATTCGATATATTTCGACACTCTGGAGAACGGGCCAAAGAAACCAATGGATTACGTCGGTTTGATAGGAGATGGCGATCCACTTAAACTGGATTATGGGCCGTTAACAGTCGGCAGTTATTGCAAGCCGATTCTTGTGGATTGGGATGAAGACGGGGATAACGATTTTGTGATAGGCTCTTCCGAGAGCATAAAATATTTCGAGAACGCAGGAAACAATTCTGCACCGGTATTTGTAAACAGGGGCGAGCTTAGGGATAAGTACGGCAAAAATCTGAATGTGAATTATGCGGAAAAGATCACAAATGTTTCCGGCCTTTATAACAACCCGACTTTGATGGATGTTGACGGTGACGGGAAGAGGGATCTGCTGGTTGGCATATTGGGCGGGACAATATATTGGTTTAAAAACATAGGCGACAACAAAAATGTGATATTGGAGCCCAAGGGAAATTTAACAGGCAAAAACAACGAAGTTTTGAAAATATCTGAGGGCGACGAATGGCTTTATCATCCTTATAATCCGGATCGGAAATATAAGATGGGGGTTTTCAGCACCATTTTTCCTTATGCTGTAGATTTCGATAACGACGGCGACACGGATATACTCGCAGGCACGACAGGCGGGCGGTTGTATCTGTTTGAAAACGATAAAGGATTTTTGCCTGCAGTCAAATTGAATTATTTGGACGGAAGCGAGATAAAAATCGGGATGGATTCGTATTCGACTATTTGTGATTGGGATGGCGACGGTGACACGGACATATTGGTTGGCGAACTGCACGGTTTTGTCACGTTAATAGAAAATATCGGAACAGGCAAAAAACCGGTTTTGAAATGCGGAGGCAGATTAAAGACTGTTGACTGCAGGGATGTAGATGCAGGTATAATGTCTGCGCCCTTATGCATGGATTTCGACCTTGACGGTGATATTGATCTGCTCATCGGCGACCATGTGTTCGGGCAGATCAGTTATTTCAAAAATATAAACCCGAATAAAAAAGGGATACCACAATTGACATCAAACGGTTACATCTCGATGAAAAATCCGGATGTAAGCATGTATCAGGGAAGGCCTGCCTTAATTGACATAAACAACGATGGAAGAAACGACTTTCTGTCCGGGCATGAATTCGGCCACATATATTCATTTGAAAACATAGGCACCAATAACGAGCCGCTCTTCAAGGAATTTATGAGGCTTGAGGACCAAAATGGCACTGTAACAGTGATGGGCGGGACAGACCCCTTTGAAACAGACGAAGTGAGCTATTCGCGCGTGATAACTGTTGATTGGGACAGGGACGGCAGATTAGATGTAATTTCTGGCGAAGACATGGGCAATCTGAATTATTATAAGAATATCGGACCATCGTCGTCAACCGATTTTACCCCCAAACTTTTGTACAAAGGAAAACTCGTAGATGAAGCTGGAAATCTGTTGAAAGTGCATCACCGCTCTTCGCCGTCTTTTGGCGATTTGGATAATGACGGCAAGCCGGAACTCGTTGCCGGTGGATGTAGCGTTTACATAAACGACTCAGATGTAGAGGGCTATTCTAGCCACATACGGATATATGAAATTACATACAAAAGCGAAAAGGGCGAACCTACACTGTCAAAGCCGCGAGACCTTTATTATTTAGACGAAAACGGCAAGAAACATTATGAATTTCCGAGAAGGGCGTGCCCGATAGTTGCGGATTTTGACGGCGACGGGATTGTGGATTTAATTAGCAGGACAGACTTCTACAAAAATATTGGAACAGACAGCGACGGGCTGCCGATACTTTTACCGGGTGTCGATATTATGAACGATGATTTGTGCAAATATTACATAGCAATGTATCCTATCGATACCACCGTAGCGGACTTGAATAATGACGGTGACATGGATTTCTTTGTCTGCTCGGAGTTTAGCTACATACACTATTTTGAAAAGTCGTATCTGAAATCGTATTATCTAGGCAGAAGCCCGACCGTGAGTGTTATCTCGGCGTCTAGCGCAAAAAATCCATCTATGCCTGCAAACGACAAGGGCGGGGAGCCGAGGATATACCTCTTATCGCCGTTTGTCTCTTGCACAGATGAGAAATATCTGATTGGCAAACAAGAGATATCGCTATATGTCGGCGGCGACAGCGTGATATCGGAGTGCGAACTTCGAATAAACGATAAAAAAGTGGAGAGCGCCTTTGATCCTAAGCGCAGATTGTGCACATACTTGTTCGACAGCAAGGCCTTTCCGGAAGGAGATTTGCAATTATCATTGGTTGTTAGAGATGTTTTGGGCAATATAGGGCATTTTTCAATCGATTTAAAGAACAGCAGGAAAATAGATTTGATGCGCATGTATCAAAAAGGAGAATTGTCCATTGATACGGATATGAGCTATGAGGCGGGCGCATTTTCCAAAGTTGCAGCATTCGACGGAAGCGTGGACTTGCTGCATTCTGCCAGAAAAGACGGATTCGCGCCCGCGCATTATACTATAGACCTGAAAAAGAAATACAAACTTTCCAGGTTTGGCATATGCCTGAAGCCAGATTTCAGGGAGAGCGTCACAGTATACTGCTCTATTGATGGAAGAGATTGGCACAAGCTATGCGAATATTCTGATGCTGTACAGCATGATATGCAATATACCGACATATCGCCTTCGACGGATGCAAGGTATGTAAAAATCGAGATAACAAGCTCAAAATATTGGACAACAGTGGAAAAGGAGGTATCCGATAATAATTCGTGGCCATGCATCTCAGAAATCGAGCTTTTCGGCGTCTTAAACGATACGGACAACTATGACATGCTTGCGGCGATAGGCGGGATTGTATGCTTGGCCGCAGTAGCGGTTTGGCTGTATTCAAAACAAAAGACTGCCTTTGGGCGAAGATAATTATTTATACAAACCGCACGATTAGCCAAACATGTGTCTGGCGATCCCTGGAAAAGTGCTGGAAATAAAGGGCAATTATGCAAAAGTTGACTTCGGAGGCACGATACGCGACGTGAACATCTCGCTTGTAAGCGTGAAGAAGGGAGAATATGTGATTGTCCATGCAGGGTTTGCCATCCAGATGATGGACGAAGGCGAGGCGAAGGAAACGCTGAAGCTGTGGAAAGAACTGCTGGAATATGACGCCAGCGAACAGGCATAGGCGGCGATTTTATTTTTTCTGCAAATTACAGTATGGTTCAATGTTTATACATATGAAGTTTTTCCTTCATACGTATGAAAAATAATATATATGTGTAAACTATACACGCACAGCGTCAAACTTTTAAACACCACAACGCATGGGCGTAAAACTATGCTCTTCGAAAAATTGGCAGCAGCTATAACGAGGCATTACAAAAAAATCATTGCCGCATGGATAGTCGTATTGCTCCTGTCGGTACCCCTGATGTTCCGCGTAAATGACGTTGTCATTTACCAGGAGACCGAGGCAATGCCTAAAGAAGTGGAAGCGACAACCGCCGGAAAGATAATAGAGAACAATTTTGCAGTTTACAACAGCACGATAACGATTGTCATACGCTCGGATGATGTGACTGGTCAGAATATCAAGGATTTCACGATGAATCTGGAGACGGAACTGGCAAACGCATCTAAAAGTGGAAGAATAAAGTATTTTGAAAGCTATATGTCAATATACACTCTTTACGCTTCCACTATAGAATCGCTCTCTGAAAAGATTTTGGCAGGTATAGGAGAAGCGCAAAACCAGACAAACGACATCAGCGGCATGATCTATGGCGGACCAAAATTTTACATTAACATGTGGCCGAACACTCCAATAAGCTTTGACACATTCAACAACACATGGAATTTATACAATCGGGCATTTTTAAGCCAACTATCGAATGAGACAGTATCTCTTCAATATGGTTATCATTATATTTACTGGCAGAATTGGAACGCCTCCTTTATCACCAATGCCACACTCGCGATAAACGAGAGGGTGTCTTTAGTCGTGAACATGAGTCTGCCCGCTCTTTTAAACACATCATCACTCTTTGACATTCAAACAAAAAGTTTTATGATGTTAGTAAAACAAAGTTTTAACATAGGCAATTTTAACAACGAGAGTTTGATTCAAAACTTTTCAATGAATCTAATAACAAACACCCTTCCATCGCAGATGGGCATACCGTTAACCAACGAACTGGTGAATTTTATTCACGAGCTGGCAGCGCTCCAAAATAACAGCAGGGAGAGATTGGAGGAATTCTCACGTACAATAATCGAAAAGAACGACATCAAAAAATATCCCCTACAAGTGCCTGAGTTCATTAAAAATTTTATAAATGTACCAAAAAACGACACGATGATTCTCCTTATCTACTTCAACAAAAGTAGCGGCTTTGCAGAGAACGGGGGCGGGAAACCGATCCTCAAGAATGTGGATGAGATCAGAAGCATCGTAGAAAACCTGAAAGCAAAGAGCGGGGGCGGAATCACCACATATGTCACAGGAGATGCCGCGATATCGTCGGATATTGAAGAGCAATCGAACAAGGACGTGGAAAGAATAGATCCCGCAACCATAATCATCGTCATAGTTTTGGTTGTACTTTTCTTCGGCTCTGTAGTAACCCCTATAGTTTCATTGGGGATGATTGGCGTAGGGCTGGCGATAAGCCAGGGGGCGCTGTATATTGTCGGCAAATACATCGCAAACATTCACTACAGCGCTGTTACGTTTATGTTTGTCGCACTCCTCGGCATAGGAACCGATTATTGTATATTCATTTTAGCGAGATACAGGGAAGAGTTGAGAAACGGTGCAACAAACACAGACGCTGTCCGAACTTCCGTAACCTGGGCGGGAGAGAGCATTGCCACAAGCGGCGCGACTGTCATGATAGGCTTCGGCGCGATGGGGCTCATAAACTTCCCGCTATTGAAAACAATGGGAATGGTCCTGGCGATAGGCGTCTGCACCATACTGTTGATCGCATTAACCCTCCTTCCATCAGTTCTGCTTCTTTTGGGCGACAGGGTGTTCTGGCCAAAAACAGATTTTACTGCCTGGCGTAAAAACAAGGCCAAAAATAACAGCGACAAAAGCTCTAAGAAAAAAACAGGATATTTTGAAAACAGCGCAAAAATTTCAATGAAATATGCAAAAGTTATAGTGGCGATAGCACTTTTAGTTTCCATACCAACGACAATGGCAGTTTTAACGCTCAATACCAGCTATGACATGATTGCGGGCATGCCTAACGTGGAGAGCAAGAAAGGCATAGATGCCATGTCTGAAGGTTTCGGAAAGGGAAACATCCTAAAAACACAGATAGTCGTTCAATATAGCGGCGACGTGCTGCAAAACAACACGATAAAAACCGAGATATTGGATTCTATAGAGTATCTTTGTGCCGAATTGTCCAATATATCTAACGTAAAAAGGATAGACGGGCCTACCCGCCCAGTAGGCGAACCTATACAATACACGAATTTAAGCGGGCTTCAGCCTATCGTGCAGGAAATGTACGCAGATATTATGCGCCGGTCCGTAGGGCGCGATAACAAAACAATATTACTCTACCTTACATTGGACGAAGAACCCTATGCAGACAAGTCGATAAAAACCATCAGAGATGTAAGGAACAAAATTATAGACATTAAAACAAACGACAACAATCAAAACGCAATAGCATTAAAAAACTCGGATATCTATGTGGGCGGCCCGACAGCTGGTACGTATGATATCAGTCTACTAATAAATGATAACTTCGTCATGATGGCAGTCGTTGTCTTTACCGGAATATTCGTAATCCTGCTGTTTGTCCTCGGCTCTGTATTGATACCGCTAAGATTGATCCTAACAATAATACTAAGCATTTCCTGGACACTTGCAGCCGCGATGTTCGTATTTTTAACATTCGTAGGCATACCAATATTATGGCTAATGCCCCTGATATTGTTCATAGTGCTGATGGGGCTCGGCATGGATTATGACATATTCCTGTGCACGAGGATAAGAGAGGAAGTCACAAAAGGAAAGAGCGACGAAGAAGCAATAGCGACTGCAGTCAAATCTACTGGAGGAATTATCACAATCTGCGGTGTCATAATGGCAGGAGCGCTCGGCACAATGATGTTCTCGACGCTCGGAATGTTAAAACAGTTCGGCTTCGCGCTTTTCTTCGCGATCCTCCTGGATGCCATGATAGTCAGGATTTATCTGGTGCCAGCAATAATGGTTTTGATGAAAAAGTGGAATTGGTGGGCGCCGTTTGGGTTGCAGAGGGTTAAGAGAAACTAATCAATGAAAACTCAAGCTCATATATAACTGGTCAAAAAAGTGTCCCAACTTATATTTATATTAAACAATCCTTTAACAATGTTGGTGAAAAATGGGCAAATCCCGTAATGGTGCAATAGTTATCACATTTATCTTGCTCTCAATACTTTGTGTTTTTCTTCTCTTGAACATATCTAATTTTGATGCAAAAGCCGAAAAGACAAACGAAGAGGTGACGGAGACTATTGGCTGGTTTAGTGTAACAACACCCAAAGACATGATTGTTTCCGTTTGGACTATAGTACCACTTAATTTCAAGATTACACTTATCGTTTCTAATGAAACAGCAATTATGAACTCTGCATATTATCAAGTTTTTAACTCAAATGACGTTGAAATATACAACGAGACAGGTTATTGTTGGGTGCCCGAACCTTCAATTCCTGCATGGAAGTATAAGAACGGTTTTAATGATTATACAATGACTGGCGAAGAGTCTTATTATACGATAACCGTAAACGCATCAACCCGTGCAGAGCCCGACAAATTTGTATATTTTACAACATCTAGACACAACATAACATTTACTGGTTTAACAGCAAACGTGGCACCTACAATAATATCCACAGAACCAGCCTCTTACGATTTGCGTTTAAATGTTGGGGACAACAAATCGTTTGTGGTAAATGCAACAGACCAGAATAATGATACCTTACATTACTACTGGGAACTAGATGGTATAAATCATACGGTCAACGCCTCTCAAAATTACTACATTTTGCACGTGAACGAAATCATGTGGGGATTTTTACACAATCTAAAAGTCAGGGTAAATGATAGTAAGTCTGAGAGTGAAAAGAGTTGGACAATTCGTGTTATTGATCCAAGTTCGCCTTTTCAGATATACCTAAGCGGGAGTTCTATAGAGATAAATGAGATATCGCCTGAATTACTTGGCACAGCAATAGACGTCGAGGTTATCGATCAAAGTGGACATGCCGTCTCTGGCCATGGCAGCACATCATGCGCAAACGGCATGAGTATCGCCCTTGATTTTGGGCAGCATAAATCTGGAGAATACATTATCAGTGTAACCCTCAATGATAGTGTTCAGAAATCAATAAAAACGGGTGTAGCCGACCCCCTAGTACTAAGTCGAAATAAAGAAATGGTCAAGATAGGAGAAATAGTAGAAATAATTGCTAATACAAGAAATCTTACAGGAAATCTGAATTTTAAACTCTTGGGCTTCACAGGAAATATCAGTCAGGGAATCACGAATTTTACAAATGTTGTTGAAAATGTTATAATACCCATACAACCAAACAACATTACAACGTATACCTGGAATACCACGCAGACGCCGCCTGATGGTTATATTGTAGAAGTAAGATTCAATGATACAATATATAGAGCAACGTCACCTATTATGGTGTACCCCCTGTTGCCACCAATCGAGAAAATCGAATATTCACCATTGAACATAACCAAGGGCGATAGTGTTTCTTTCACTATTGTTCTGAACAATACATGGAAATTTCAAAGGCCAGTTGGTTTAAGGTTTATTGTGGATGGTTCTGTAGTAAAATCCGTGCATCTACATCCAATGCTTGAGCCAAATTCCATAACATATATAACATTTAATTGGACAGCCACGGAAGGCAACCACACATTTGGCATGGAGATATTTGAGGTCATCGGCGTTACCGGTGGAGCCGGTCAAGAAGCCATCGAGACGAATAGATACACTTTAGGCATTGTAAACAACACTGTCGGTGTTTATCTACAGGATGTAATAAATAGAACAGGGCAGAATTTGACGATACCTGTCGGAACTGAACCCACCACACCCGCCATAAATCATTTACCTGTATTTTTGCAAATTATATCTACGTTTAGAATCAATACAACCACAAACTTTACTTATCAAGTTCTGGCGGCGGATTCCGACAGCGACTTAATCACTTACAAACTGAACACAACACTGCTCTCTATAGACGCTACGGGATATATAAATGGGCTCATTCAGATACCAGGCATCTATAAAATCAAGATAATACTCAACGATACCAAAGAGGAGAATTTTACAGAGTTTACATTGATTGTGGAAGAGGCAATTTCGCCGCTGCCAATAACCACGCAGGAAGATAAAACTTTAATTCAACTACAATTTGCAATTGCAGGAATAATCGCCGTTTGCATTACATCTACAACATTGTTTATTGTTTTTACGGAAATCGGAATGTTCGGATTCTTATCTATATTTATGCCATTGTTTGTAAAGTTAAAGAAAGAGAAGGTGCTGGACCACTTTTTGAGGGGACAGATATACGGACTAATAAGAGAAAATCCAGGAGCACATTACAATCATATAAAACACAAGCTTGAACTGGGAAATCATGAACTAGCACACCACCTATATACTCTTGAAAGAGAGGGCTTCATCACATCTAAACAAGACGGCATTAAAAAGAGGTTTTATCCCACAGACACAACAATATTGCCGAAGGGCGATAGTGTTGAAAATAAACCTCCGACAGATAAAGAAAAGAGCGAGTTTGGAATTATGTTTAGTTCTCTCCAGGAAAAAATTCTCCAAGCGATAAAAGATAAACCAGGCATATCGCAAATAGAGATCGCAACAAAAACTAATTTGAGCAAACAAAGTGTGAATTATAACATTAAGAGATTGTACGAAAGAGGGATGATTTTTATAAAAGACGAGGGGTGGGGAAAAAGGCATATGGGCTGCTACCTAAACGGCTTTGATTTGAAGAAAACAAGTTGAGCTTTTTTGGGCGCGAAAACACATAGAATTAGTCGCTAAAACACGATAATGTCGAAAGTATTATATATAGTCAAAAAACCGTCCCAATCTTTATTTATATCGCACCCCCCATTTGCATAATTAGTGATATCTTGAACGGATTTTCAAATAAAAAACGAAGATATTTTTCGCCTATTGCAATATTTTGTGCAATGATGTTTTTGATACCGACGCTTCCTGTGAATATTGCCACGGCAGACGGGCCTATCTCGTGGGATTTGCTCGATCAACCTTGGGATTCGATAAGCGGATGGACTAAAGGCGGCTCTGGAACGTCCGAAATAAGCCCCTCAGGACAATTACACCATTCCCCAGACAGTAGTGGAGGATACGTCGAACGATACAAAGATATCGGGTCACTGCCCGAGAGTGGTTACACTGTCGAAATGTATGCATATATTGATGCTTTTGCGAACAATGCTGGCGAACTTTATCTTGACTTATGGGACGGGATGCATGCCATCTATATCGGCATCTCAAAAAATACAGTACGTGAAAGAAACAACCAACAATTTAGTTTAACCACGGATAGCGGGGTTTGGTATAATTGGCGTTTTGTGATAGATAGCGATTCGGATCTGGTCAAGGTTTATAGGAATTCCACATATGTAGGACAGTTTGCATCTTCTCTCTATAATTCTGCTTCCAATGATGGTTACGTATATGTCGGTACATCAAACCCGGCTAGTTATGTTGGAACTGAAACACATATAGAATATCTCAAAATAGCAACTGGACTTCGCCCCCCTCTTCCACCCCTTTATTATCCTAGATACCATGACGATTTCGAGAATGGCAAAAAATCAGAATGGAGTTACGATAATGGAAGTTACCCTCGTATCGTGGAAATATCTACGGATTATTCTAAAGAAACATCTAGCCATTCCCTACATATAAAAAATCTAGAGGATACTCAAGGTGGCTATTGGGGTCAAAACAACGGTGTTGCATATGCAAAATTAGATATGAGAGAAATCGGTTTCATTATTGACGGATGGACGATGGAATTCTGGTTTTATCCAGCACAAAGTGCCTTTCGTCCCTATTACAATCAATTCATGATATTTTGCGGTGATAACGACATTAACCTTTTCCTAGACGATGATCCATCACCTGGCGGGGTCTATGTTAGCGATGCGAATGGAGAGCATTTAATATCTACATCATTCACTATGCAAACATGGCATAAGATAACATATACGTGGGTGAACGAGAGTTACTGCATACTTAAGATAGACGATGGACATACTTACTATGGAGCATTCGACCCATATGCCGTCGGTGGGGGGCATCCATTTTCGAATTACACTTATTTTGGAGATTATTATTCTAGCTATGCCAAAGGCGACGGTTATTGGGATGATTTTAAGGTATACATAACATCGATGACTCAATACTATGATAGTGGAGATGGTGACTGGGAGTCAAATCAAGAGGTCAGGAATGTAGTAAAAAATTGCGGTTTTGACACTGGTACATTTAGAAACTGGGAGTTTGTGGGTAATGTAGATAACTCAAAAGCATCGGGTAGTGCAACCGGGTATTCTTGGAAAAGGGAAGTAGAAACAAAATATGCATATTCTAGCAACCACGGTGTGCGACTCTATACCCAGGAAAATGGTGCAGTACAATCCTATGTTAGCCAAGGAATAAGACAATTGGTTTATGGACAATACGTTAATATAAATTTCAAAATTGCTGAGATGACAGATACTCAGGATGTTGGCTTTATAGTGAGTATTATTAATGCATCAGATACGTCAAGCGTGTATAGATATTGTTATAACATCAATTCAAACTATAACACTTCTCTCTTCAATAAACACGAGCAAATATCTACAGGCAAGTGGTATAGTAGAACTTTGCATGTGACTTTTGACTATTGCGCTGAGCATGGCTACCTAACTTCATCATACTACCTTGCGATAAGCGCATATGCTGATAGTGCTACTGCTGATGTGTATGTCGACGATATAAGCATAACAAACGACGACAACTATAAGGAGTTTGGTATAGAATACATTAACGATTACAGCGATTATAATGGAAGCGGGGGGAGTCTTTCCAACCTTTCATATAGTGACGATATCGCATACGGCTTCGCAAAGGAATTGAACAATATATTGAATGGTATAGGAGAACAAGTTTGGACGGAAGGAATTAATTATAGTGATGATGGCGCAGGCGAAGAATATTTTGAAAACTATAGTGTCAATGGGACTATTATCTATGGGGAAGATCATCTTTTTGATTCATATAGAGTTGACGACGTCGATTTCGTTTGTTTTGTCGGACACGGCAATCCAAACGGCTTTTTATTTGGTACCAATAGGGATGGTGACAACGACGCTGATTATAGGTATATGGTTCACCACAGAGAAGCAAGATGGGGTGATAACGACCTCGATTGGATAGTAATTTGTGCATGTGATGTATTAAAATTCAATGATTCAACTGGTCATGTCTTTGTTAGGTGGGGTTACGCTTTCAGAGGATTGCACGGAATATGTTCGTTCTCTACAACGTTCTATCAAAATGCAACATCGGGAGCAGTGGGTGAAACGTTTGTAACATATACGAAAACCCCGTATCCGGTAGCATACTCCTGGAAAAAAGCTACACAAGACTGTCAAGGTGATGGCATAAAGGGTGCTTATATCGGGACAAACGAATGCACCCTTGATTATCTGCCAGGTTATGGATATATGAGTCCGGACGAAGACTTCTCTCAAACTCTAACAGGATTAGAGTGGTCAGAATGGGAGTGTTAGATATGCAAGAAATAAAATTTAACACAGGAATAAAGATAAGTGTGATTTTGTGCTGCTTAATGATGGCAGGTAGTATAGGAGCATTTTTTTATCCAACACCTTCTCAAAACGGGGTTGTTGTTTCCAAACAGAATTTCAATATAGGAAACATAACAGTTTCTATTAAAGGCGAGTTGCCAAGTGTGCCGAGCGAATTATACTCTCTTCAAACAATTAATCTCTCCATAGGAAAAGAGAGGGCAAAGATGATTGCAGAAGATGCGTTCGGCATCGCTGTTGGGGAATCCGATCCGCCGCAAATTTTTGAGTGCAATTATACCTGGATAATAAACAACGGCTCAAAAGAGGTGCGTGTATACTACTCTGGATATATTAAGTATGAAGACACTATAAAAATGTCCCTCCGTGTCCATTACCAGCCTACCGATTTTCCACACGTTGATAAGTGTATAGAAATCGCAAATCAGTATGTCGCTAACCTTACACATAAAGGATACGTCCCAACAGGTTTGCAGATATCCTTTAAAAATGTAGTTAACGATACAACAATGAAGTACGAATCGGATGGTATAAAAGAGTACGTCGATAATATTCACATAAACTATGACATCACATATGATAACATATCTGTATGGGGCCCAACGGGAAAGTTTAGGGTTTATATCGGGCCAGGTGGCGATGTCATAGGATTCTTTGGAAATATATGGAATGTTGAACCAGCAACCAAGCGGAAGGTATTAACTCCCGAGCAGGCAATAGAAAAACTAAAATCTAAATTCGATAGTGGAATCAAAAGCATACTCATAGAATCAATTAGATTAGTTTATTACGCGCCAATACCCGAAGAAGTTTCCATATTCGAACCTGCGTATATAATAGGTGGGAGAGAATATGGAAACAACGAAACGATGGAATGCGAATTCGGCGAGATAATATCTGCCATTGCATAGATATGTTGCCACTTGGAAAATTATTTTTTATCCAAATTCTAAAGGCATCGGAATGAGCGAATAACAAAAATCGTTCCAATAGAGAGATATATCTGTTCGTTCACATAGTTTAATTGCCTCTACAACCATCGGCGAGAGTGCGGGTGCTCTTAATGGGTAACAATAAAAAGGCAGCGTTTGCAGTGTTATTGTTGGTGTCGACAATAGGAACAATTATTTTGTTACTTTCGACCATGGGAGTAAAGGCTACGACGATAACCGTAGATGATGACGGAGTGGCGGATTATATAAGAATACAAGACGCGATTGACGCGTCATCGCCAAGTGATACTGTATATGTTTACAATGGAACATATTACGAACATATTATAATAAATAAAACCATAAACCTTACGGGTGAAAATCAGACAGCAACGGTATTAGACGGAAACGGCACTGGAACTGTAATTCTTATATCTGCAAATTCCGTAAACGTTAGAGGGTTTGCTATACAAAATAGCGGCAGTGGCGGCAATTCGCCGGATTTTGATGCAGGGATAGGAATAGCCTCATCCGATAACAGGCTCGACTTCAACACTATTATGGACTGCACTCGTTGTATCTGTCTCTCTTCCGGTTCAAATAACAATATTGCCTACAACACTCTATCGGGAACTAGTTCGGGCATCTATTTGGGAAGATTCAGTTCAAACAACAACATCGCCTTCAATACAATCACAAATTGCAATGCTGGTGTATGGGGTACTTCCTCTTCAAACAATAACATCGCCAACAACACAATTACGGGTTGTACCGCATGGGGTATCATTCTCGTTGGCCCAAATAACAACGTCACTTCTAATATAATCGTTATGAATGCTATAAAAGATGGAACTGGTATTACTCTTGGAGATTCAGGCAATAACGTCACATACAATACAGTTACGAACGGCAATCGCGCTATCTGTTTACATTCTAGTTCGAACAACAATATCACGACCAACACGATTATTGGGAATTATTTTGGTATCATGCACGAAGAATCTTACACAAACAACAACGTGGTTGCATCCAACACAGTCGTAAATTGCAGGGGCGAGGGCATCTCCCTCTCCGGCTCAAACAATAACGTTAATTCTAACATTGTTACAAGCAATCAACGTGGTATTAGGCTCTCTGGAGACAACAATATAATCGCTTCCAACATTGTCAAGAACAGTACACAAGCCGGCATCTGTATGTCCGGTACAATGAATAACATTACCTCAAACATGGTCATGAACAATACCCGTGGCATCTACCTATCGGGTACAACGAACAACATTGCCTCCAACACAGTCATGAACAACACCTGGGGCATCTACCTCAGTTACAGTTCAAGCAACGACATCAAATACAACACGATTACGAATAACACTTGGTGCGCCGTCTATCTCTCTGAATCCAATGACAACATAATAAATTCTAACGATATATCCAATAACGGACAGCACGGTTTGTATTTGTATTCCGGGATAGGCAACACTGCAATTAACAACTGGTGGGGTAGCGCTACCGGCCCCTCTAACAATACCACGAACCCCGGTGGCAGGGGGGATAAAATCACAGGTGACGTTCCGTTCTCGCCGTGGATGGTTTCACCGTTTAATTTTACTCAACCACCAATAATGTCTAAAAATCACGCCCCGACGATAACAAACGTAATAGCAAATCGCACAACAGTGAACGCAGGTGAAAACGTAAACATAATTGCAACGGCAACAGATGCAGACGGTGACGTCCTTATATATTCTTATTTCGCAACGGGCGGCACAATATCAGGAAACGATTCTAGTGTTTTGTGGACTGCACCTGCGAATAATGGAACATACACAATATCCGTCACTGTACGCGATGGGAATTTTACAGTCATAGATTCAGTCAACATAACGGTAGATACGCCGACATTGCCAACGAATCATGCTCCAACGATAACAAGCATAACGGCAAACAGAACAATCGTTGATGCAAGTGAACAGGTAGCAATAAATGTAAATGCAAATGATACGGACAACGATGACCTTACTTGTTCATATGCAACGACAGGCGGGGCAATATCTGGAACTGGTCCTAGCAGTATCATCTGGATTGCACCAACAACCAACGGCACATACACGATAACCGTAACAGTCAGTGATGGAACCCTTGTAGCCAGGACTTCGGTTGACATAACCGTTGTAAACACTACGTTGCCGTCCACAAACAACCAGCCAACAGTTTCAATAATATCGCAATTTAGCGGAAAGGTCAATGGTATGATGTCAATAATCGGTACTGCATCAGACGACGCCTCTATCCAGTACGTTCAAGTATCAATAGATAATGCTGGTTGGACAAATGCAACGGGCACAACATCATGGAACTATCTTCTAGATACAACGAAATTTGTTGATGGAAAACACAGCATCAAAGTAAGAGCCTATGGCGGTGCGCAATATTCTGATGAAAAATCGTTGGAGATCGATGTAAAGAACACAAAGGAACTGGAGCAAAACAAAGGGTTCCTCCAAGGATTCGAGATCTCAATATTATTTTTAGCGTTAGGAATTTCTGTATTTGTAGTTAGAATAGTTAAAAAGAGATAATCACATCTCAAACCCAACATTCTCCCATTTTCTATCTATCCTCTTATACCAAAACAAGGCAGCAGATATAAGCAAACAGCACATCAAAACTATCATAACGGTGGCCAGGACAAAACCGCCTTCGATATTGAGATTTAATGAAAGTATGATAAGGGCGATCAACGGCGGCACAGTCCTTACACTGAATTTTCCCAATATTCTCGTATCGAACAGGTACGTGTTTGTCCGCAGGCCTGTGAGATTTGCGACTATGCTGACAGTGTAGAATGTTATTGTAAATGCAACGAACAGCGAAATTATTAAAAATTGGGCGTCCGAGTTGACGATCGTGATCGCCACAACAAATATCGCTGATATCCAGCTTGCAAACAGCATGAACATCAAAAATCTTGTGCGTATTACTTTCGGCACGTTAGTCGGAAGCGTCTGGTAGAAGTCGGGGCTGTCTATATTGTTGAGCCAGCTGTATATGGTTACCCCGAAGAAACCGATCATGCCCGCGTAAAACACGCTGTTGAACGGTATCGGGAACGCAAACGCGTTTTTTAGAGACCATGCGAGCACGCCCAGGAATGCGAGAGGCCCCATGTATGCGCCGATGATTGGATACAGTGTTCTGCTCCGCCTTATGTCTATCCACTCCTTTGCCAGCAGGATATTGTAAGCGCCTGCGAACTTGAACTTCTTTACAGCTGAGTCGAACGAGCCTATGATTTTGAGGTGCCTCTTGATCTCTATCCGCTCGTTTACCAAAAAGGATGCGGCGACTGACAGCACAAGGGAAATGAGCAGGCTCAAAATGAGGTATAGCGGGCTGTTCTCCAATTGGAACTTCAGGCTCACGAACAGGCTGGAGAGCCGAATAAGTTTAAGCTCGTATCCAATGCCGACAACTGCGAAAAACGTCAATAATCCCGCGGCAACCAGTGCAGGTTTTTTAAGATAGCTCAGGGACAGGAAGAACATGATGGAGATCCCAAGCAGGAACGAAAGAACTAATCCCAAGAACAATAATAAAATGCTTATGATGCTGAAAGACGTGAAAGGTATAGACAGTATTATTCCGAGGATCAGCGGCAGTATAGTGAAAGCGATGTAATACAGGATATCCTTTATGTAAAATGCGGAAAAGATCGTCTTGAATTTTACAGGCATGTTTATCGAAAAAGTTAGAAGTAAGCTGACATTTTTGAACCTGCGCTCCGAGACAGACTCCGCGAATATCGCGAACAGCCCCACGCCGAAGCCGTATGCAAAGATTATGCTGTGTATGTATATGTATATCTGGGTTTGGGAAAGATTTTGAAGAAGCACGCGGGAGGACATGCTTATTATAAGCGAGAATAACATTATCAGGAGCGGGAATAAAAAGAACTGCGACTTACCGATGAAAGCGGCATGAAGCCTGTATTCTTCCTTCATCATCGTTTTGATTATATCAATAAATTTGGACGTTGCTAACACCTCTTATTTCGTTTTATTTTCACATATCAATCTGAATATGCAATATTAAATTCGACACCTGTCCAATTTAACGTCAAGTTGCATATTTGGGTGACTTCGGCCGCCTTTTCCTTTATGAGATTTATTTCGTACGTTTCGTTAGGGGAATATTGATAGGGAGGGGCTCGCTTAAATTTAAGCGATGCAAAGTTGTTTTCTGATGTAGAAATCCAAAAATAGAATAGCGGTCTGTACGGATCGTACTTGTTTGGTATCTCTGCCGTGTACACAATCCCGTTTTCATCGGTCAAATTTCTAAAAACATAGGATTTGTTCTCAAATATCGGTTTTACTATGGTAGAGTCTATCGAAGCAACTTCGTTGTAGTTTAACGGTATCGTTATAGTTACCCAAGAAACGTCTACCCACCATTTTCGACCTATTTGCTCGTACACTACTTCAACATCCGATTTGCCCAAATCGGATGTAAGATTGCAAATTCGGGTAATTTCGTTGACCTTTTGTTTTAGGAGGTCTGTTTCGTATGTTTCGTTCGGAGAATATTGGTAAGGCGGCACCCTTCTAAACTCAAGTTTTGCGGATGTGGTGTTGTTTTGCGACGATGCACTTATTATGAAACTGTACTCGGGCGGCCAATGTGGACTGGATGCATTCATTATATAAAACCAGCACGATACGCTCTTGCTTTGAAATCCGGCCTCGACTGCATCTACAATCCACGATTTGTTTTCCAATATCGCTTTTACTGCGCTGAAGTTGATTGAAACGACTTCGCTGTAATTCAGCGGCATTTCCCCGGCCAGGTACGATATCTCTAATCCGGGGGACGGCTGTGGTGTTGAATCCTCTATCTTTATACACCCCGCACTAGAAACAATCATGAAGAATATCAAACCAACACTGTAGAGAATTTTCTTCATTTATATCGCCTCATTAACTTTTGACGCTATTTTTATCTATATTTATGTCTGTATTTTATATCGTATTATGTCGCATATATCATTCAGGCTTTGCGCCCACATATCTCATGAATATTTCAACCAGGCCTTCGCCCTCTTTTCCAAGTTCTTTAATCGAGCCGATTGCGGCAATCTTGCCGTGATTGATTATCGCCACCCTGTTGCACAGTTTCTCTGCAATCTCCAAAATATGCGTGCATAAAAATATCGTTCCGCCCTTGCTCAAATATTCCTCGAAATACTCGTTTATCTTTTTCTGGTAAATGGGATCGAGGTTTATCAGCGGCTCATCCAAAAACAGTATCTTCGAGTCGTGAATGAACGCCGCCGCAAGCACCAGTTTTTGTTTTGTTCCTTTTGAAAGGTCTTTGCAGAGGGTGCGATTATCCTCTATATCCATAAATTCTAACCAATATTTTACTCTTTTATCTATATCTTCAATTTCCCTGATCATGCCTATGAATTTCAGGAACTCTCGGGGGGTAAGAAACGAAGGAGGGATCTCCATTTCTGGCACGATGCCTACATTCTTCTTGACTTCGATAGGCAGTTTTGATGGGTTTAATCCCAATATAGAAGATTCACCAGCCGTAGGCGTAAGCTGGCCTGTGAGCATCTTCAGAAGTGTGGTTTTTCCCGCACCATTCGGGCCGAGCAGTCCGAATAATTCCCCTTTCTTTACCTCTAATGACACATCATTTACTGCTACCAATTCACCAAATTTTCTTGTTATATTGTCCACTTTTACGACTATTTCATCGCTCATTTGCTCACCACACCTTCACTCTATCATCTATCAAAGTTTAGCTCACCATTATCATGGCGATGGGGGGATTTGCAGTTTCTTCCATTCTGTAAACACATCCAACATTTTCTTCTCTATATCTCTATCGAGCCAAGTGAGTTCTACCTTTGAATTATCATCTAGTATAATTTCCGAATCGCTAAAACGACCGAGCCATCTAAGTGCTTTTTGGAAACTTTTTATTTTTGAAAAAGGAACTGCAATGGTTTCACCGCCTCCTCTAACAATTACAAACTCTGCGATGTCAATCCTCACTTTTGCGACAATTCGTTCGTGTCTTTTTTTGACACCTGATGGATATGTGATAATTATCCCCGCTATAAAAAAAAGCAACACTATTAGATAACCAAGTATATTCTTCGTAGCTCTTTCCCCTATTATTAATGAGTTGATTACAGGAAAAGCAACGGCAAAGAAAATAATGACAAAATAAATTAGAGTGGAAGGAATTATACACGACTTTATCTCATCATTATACAGCCAAAGTTCGTTCGAGTTTGCTTTGTTTTGGACATCCTTCATTTGCTCACCACTCTATTTTTACTCTATATTTACCCTATCGCCATGTTTTATAAGAACAATTTTCTCCTCCAATCCTTCCGATTTGGCAGATTGCATCAACCTTTCAGGAGGTTCGGTTATAGGTTCCAATGACAGCTTGAAAGTCCCCCAATGAACTGGCATCATCTTCTTTGCATTTAATAATTTCATTGCTTCCAGTGCATCCTCTGGACTGAGGTGGTGCTCTCTGAATGATTTCGGCGAATATGCACCGATGGGGAGGATTGCCAGGTCGATTTTGAACTTCTCGCCTAATTCTTTGAAGTTGTTTTTGAGCCCTGTATCTCCGGCAAAATAAATTGTCTTGTCTCCTTCTATCACATAACTTTGAAAATCCTTGATGTAAAATTGAAGCGATCGCCCAGGAAAATGGTTTGCTGGCGTAGCAGTTATCTTTACACCGTTTACAAGTGTAGTTTCCCCAGGATCAAGGCCTCTTACATCCAAAAAACCTATTCTTTTGCAGAGTTTCTCTCTTTTCTTCGGAACGATTATCGGAATGTTTTTGGAGAACTTTTTAAGGGACGGGACGTCCAGATGGTCGTAATGCCCGTGGGATATTAGTATTGCATCTATCCTTGGCAGGTCTTCGATTTTTATTTTTAGTGGATGGAGCATTTTCTTAAACCCGAATGCTATTTTTTCGCAGAATATCAGATCTGTTATGAAATTGAAACCGTCAGTCTCGATTAACACGCATGAGTGGGCGACAAATGTGGCGTACATCTAATTATCGCGCCCCTCTGTTTTCAATCCCTTGCTTATTGCCTTGCCGCCCCGGTAATCGTCCTTTAAAGCTGATGCTATAATTCCAACAAAACAGATAGCAGCCAAGATAATGAAAACATATTTCAAAGCTGACATAAACGAGCCTGTTGCAGTCTGCCCTTGCAGAACATAGTACGCGCTCATTGTTGTAAGTATCGCGCCTGAAACAGCTACGCCGATCGAGCCGCCCAGGTTTCGCATCGTAGCAATCATGCCTGATGCTATGCCCGACCTGCTTGGCGGCACAGACCCCATTATCGCGCTGTTATTTGGTGACTGGAACATGGCAGAACCTATGCCAAACGTCACGAGCCTCAAAGTTATATCCATAGGTTTGGAGGAAACATCGAGCATCATCGTAGAAAGCAGGGCTGAGAATACAATTGTTAGGCCTGCTGTGCAAAGGATGCGGGAGCCGATTTTGTCAGAAAGGTATCCGCTTAGAGGGGATATGAGCATAATAGTGAGGGGCAACGGCAGAATCGTGAGGCCTATCTGCGAGGGAGAGTAATTAAACACAATTTGGAGATAAAAAGGCAAAACGAAAAACAATGACATCATTGTAATAAACGAGACCAGCGCGCTGATGTTTGATGTGGTAAACAGCCTTATCCTGAATAGGGAGATATCTAAAAGCGGATCCGATGCCCGTTTTTCTGTATATACAAACAATATAAACAACAAAATGGAAGCTGCAGCAAGAGCAATCACAGATAACGAGGACCAGCCCAAATTATTTCCTTCGTTAAGCGTAAACACAAGGAGTATTGTAGCTGCCGAGAAGAGGACTGTGCCGCGCCAATCGAATCCGCCGTCTTTTTGATGCGTTTTCTCTTTCGGGATGTATTTCATCACGAGTATGGCGCCTATCAGCCCGATCGGTATGTTTACAAAGAATATCGACCTCCATCCCAGCGCCTGCACAAGAAAACCGCCCAAAACAGGGCCGGTTGTGGCCCCGCCGGCAACAGCCATACCGATCATTCCAAATGCCCGCCCGCGCTCAGACCCTGGAAATGTGAGAGTTATCACTGCAGGGCCGACTGTCATCATTATAGATGCGCCAAGCGCCTGTATTATTCTCGATACTGTCAATTGCATTACCGAAAGAGACAGACTGCAGATCAACGAGCCGAGCGTGAAAACAACGAAACCTGTCGCGTAAATGTTCTTTCTTCCGAAAACGTCGCCCATCTTCCCAAACAGAAGCAATGTAGATGCAATCGTGAGCACGTATGCTGTGACTACCCATGCGGCAGTAGATACATTCCCGCCGAATTCCGTTACTATCGTAGGAAGTGCTACATTGACTATGCTGGAATCGAGAGTGGACATGAATACGCCGACGAGAATAACGCCGAGGATTGCCCATTTATGCGTTTTTTGTCCCAGTGATTCCTCTTTTTCCTCAAATGCATCATTGAGTGGTGCTTCCATATCCGGGGCCCTCGGCATATATACAAGACTTAGTTTAAAATATTTCTAAAAGCTCACGTCTTTTAGCTCACGTCTTTTTGTTCGCGGATTTCCCATCATCCTTTACTTTGCCGGAACGATTTGATAAAGTGTCACGCAAGCTGGGAGCCGTCAAAGCGCACACGAGTGCGGCCGCGACTGCTGCTATCGCCAAAAACGGGTATGCGGGACCGCCCAGTTCTTCTCCCCTGACGAACAGTTCGGCTCGTTTTGAGACGAGCGTAATATCCCCGTATTTTGCCTTCAGGAGGAATGCGTGGGAACCCGGTTCTGTGGTCCAGTTCAGTTTCAATTCCACTGTTTCGTTTGCGCTCATGTTCGTGACGTTCGTATAGATAGGCGGTATATCAAACCAAACGACAGGGTCCACAGAAACCGTTACTATTATATTACTCAAGTTCGTCGTACCGTTGTTTTTCAATACAATGGTGATATTTACAATCTCATTCTTCTGCGGTTTTTCGTTTGAAAACGTGACGTTCAAAACCTGAAAAGACGAAATGAGCGCCAGCGTCGTATTATCAACAGTGCCTGTATTCCCCTGCTGCCCTCCGAAAGGCGAGGGGGCCGCGGCAGCGTGCCTGGCGTCAAATTCGATTAACGAAAGCGATCCGAATATGATAAACACGGCAATTATGAGTGCCGTGTGTTTTCTAAACGATTTTTTGCTGGACAATTACTCCACCCCCCGATAAAGTGTTATTGCCAAAGAAGCACAGAAAAGCCCTATCGCATAGGACGCCATGACCTTTAGGCCGACATAGAAATTGAGGGCGCTTCCCCCCATGCCCCCCATGGCGCCTCCTGTTGAAACCCCAAAGACGCCCGTAATCAGGCTTGAAGTATTTGTTAGTACATACCAGTTGTCATATTTGGCCAAGGTAAGCAGCCCCGAAACTATCGGCAGTATCATGAACAATGTAAAAAACACCAAGAGGGCAGAGGATATCGTGCTCTTCAAAAGGCTGCTGAACAAGAACGCTACGCTTATCGCGGCCATGGTGTACAAGAGTCCTATGAGGTACGATGTCAAGAACCCCAGAGGTATCTGGAACGCCCCGTATATCCCTATCATCTCAGCGAGAATCATCAGATAATAGATACTTATCACGAAACCCGTTGCTATGAACGCCGCAGCATATTTGCCCACGATGAACGAAGTCCTTCGCTGCGGCATCGTGAATGATACTAGATAGGTTCTCTTGTCCAGTTCGCCGCATATCGCATCGCTTGCGAAGAAGGTCGAGGATATCACTATCAGCATCTCCGTGAAACCCAGGTTGTTGGACGCAAACAGCAACGCCTGTTCCGGGAACGGCGAGTTTATAGCTATCGGCACAACATAGAACAGGACGGGAAACAATATCGCAAGGAATGCGGCGATCAGAAGGCGCCTTCTGCGCATGTGTTTTCTCAATTCGAACATAGTGGTAATGTACGTGTGCTTGAAGTCCTCGGCAATATCGGCGTAAAGAATATTCATCTAACACTCCCCCCCACTAGAGATATATACATATCCTCAAGGCTGCCAACCTGCGGTGTAAACGAGACGATGTTTATGTCGTCGGCTACGAGTTTTTTTAAGATCTTGGAGCATTCTGAATAACCGCCGTCAAATTCTATTGTGCCTTGAGCGCCGTTAAATTCGAATCCTGTCACATGGGGCACTTTTTTTATAATGGATGCACGCTCCGAAGAGATGGCATCCAGGAAATTCACTACTATCCTATTTACGATCGCTTCTTTCTTTATGTCATCAATAGGGCCTTGTTTAACGACCTTGCCTGCGGCTATGAAAATAATTTTGTTGCATGTTTCGCTTACCTCGCCCAAAAGATGGGAGCTTAAAAGAATCGTCTTCCCTTCTTTTTGAAGTTCTTTTATTATATTCCTTACGTCCTGCATCCCCTTCGGGTCAAGGCCTATTACCGGTTCGTCGAGAATGAGTATTTCTGGGTCGTGGAGCATTGCCCGTGCAAGATTAAAGCGTCTCAGCATGCCTGTACTGAAAGAGCCGACTTTTTTGTTGCACCAGTCAGACAAGGATACTTTTTCCATGACCTCTTTTATCCTTTTTTTGATATTACTCGCATTCATCCCGTATATCTTGCCAGAGTATGTAAGAGACTCAACTGGCGTCAGGTATTCGTATATCCCCGGCACCTCAATGAGCGCGCCGACATGTCTCAACGCTTCCTTTGGCCTTTTAACCACATCTATGCTGTTTATGTATGCTCTTCCGGATGTTGGTTTTATAATGCTCGTCAGTATCTCCATGGTTGTAGTTTTGCCTGCGCCGTTTGGCCCAAGGTATCCGACCACGTCCCCCCGTTCCACCTTCATCCAAAGGTTGTCAAGTGCCAAAACGCCGTTGCTGTAGCGTTTTGTGACTCCTTCAGTCTGGATTGCTATATTCGTCATTTTATATCGCCTTTATTATTCAACACATATTTATATTTTACATTACAGTCATCATTCTTCATTGTCTTTTTTCTTGAACGTGATCATCTCGTCATCGCTTTTTTAAACATCGGAACCGCGATTGCGAGCATTACAGCGCCAAATCCGATTAGAACCGTAAGTTCAAAGCTGATGGCCGAAATGCCGGCGCCGAGCACTATTACCTTTCTCATTGCGCCTGCGGCGTAGGTAAGGGGCAGAATATTGGAAATACTTTGCATGAACCAAGGCATCTGTTGTGTGGGGAAGAATATTCCGGACAGGAACATCATCGGGAACATCAGTGTCATCATTATCATACCTGCGGTTTCCTCGTCCTTTGCGTAGCATGTGATAACGATGCCGAGTCCTACGAAACTGAACACGCCCAGAAGCAGGAGGCAGAGCACCAAGAGGATGTTGCCATATATTACTACGCCGAACAGCGCTACCGCCAGTATCAGTATTAGTATCCCTTGTACCAGTCCTCTGATGGTTTGGGAGAGAGACTTTCCCAATATTATAGCCAGGCGGTTCACTGGTGCAGTGAGCATGCCGTCCAGGGTGCCCGCCTCTTTCTCGTGAGATATCGCATGCGGCAAGCCAGTCATTAGAGACATCATCACGGTCATCATCATGATGCCTGGCGCTACGAATTCAAAGTAGTTGCTTCCAGAAGTAGTAACTCCGCTGAGAGTTACATTGTATGGCTTAATCACGGCTAGTGAATTATTTTCATTTACTGTCTTGTTTATTGTAATGTTGTTGTAAGCCGAGGTTACGATAGTATTGTTGAGCTGCGACTGCGCAACCATAGTACCCATCTGGCTTATTACCTGCGACAGGGCGGCCTGAATCATGGCATACATCTGTGGGTTTGATTCGTCAGCTATTACCGTGACGTTGCCTTGTTTGCCGGAAAGGACGCTAGCGGTGAAATTAACATCTATTATTATGCCGCCGGAAAGTTTTCCGTTCGTAATCTGGCCCTTCAGTTCGTCGATAGTGGTTGCATTGCTTAAGTCCATCATGCCAGTGCTGTCGCCTATCTTGTATAGAGCAGCGATGAACATCGTGCTAGGCATGGTGTTGTTGCCCAAACCAGCATCGTTATTCACTATTCCAATGGGCTGATGGCTTATGCCTGTGTTGGATGGGAAAATGTATCCTGTCATTATCATCATGAACATTGGCATCAGCACGATCATAACTAGCCCTATCCTGTTCCTGGTAAGGTCCAAAAGGTCCTTCCATGCTATCCATCCTGTGTGCTTTAACAAACGTGCGCCTTTCATTAAACTCACCGCCCCCTCGAACTGCCTCCAAAGCCGCGGCTCCCAGGCGGTCCATGCCTGTGTCCGCCCATAGGCACTTTGTCTTTCACCTCTTCCCTGACTTCGTGCCCTGTCAGGTGGAGGAAAACGTCTTCTAATGTGGGTTCCTGCTTTGTTATTGAACTTATCTTCCAATTATGTTTTCGAATTTCATCGATTATGATGTCAAGAGCGTCTTCACCTTTTGCCCTGACAGTCATTCTAGTATCGCCTTCCCTCACAACTGATGCGACGCAGCTTAACTTGGAAATCGAATCCACCATCTCGTTTGTCAGGTTCATCAGCGTAAGGTCGACCGTAACAGTATCGGCCGTCGAAATTTTCCTTTTCAACTCCAATGGCGCGTCGATGGCAACGACCTTTCCCTTATCTATTATACCTATGCGACTGCAGAGCATGTCAGCTTCCACCATCATGTGAGTTGTGAGAACTATCGTCGTCTTCTTATCTTTATTTATGGTTCTTATCAACTCCCGGATTTCGGATGTAGACTGCGGATCGAGGCCGAGCGTCGGCTCATCCAGGAATAGAATATTTGGATCGTGAATCAGTGCCCTTATCACGTTGATGCGCTGTTTCATTCCTGTGGAGAACGTCCCTATCTGCGCATTCGCCCACTTTTCCATGCGCACGAATTTAAGCAGCTCATCGATTTTTTTATCTATCGCATCGTTTGGCATATTGCAGAGTTTTGCAAAGAGTTTCAGGTTTTCTTTCGCGGTCAGCCTATCATACATTATCATCTTTTCGCTTACCAGCCCGATGTGCTCTCTTACCATGCTGTCCTCGTTTACGATGTCGTAACCTGCCACTTTTGCAGTTCCCTCGGTCGGCCTCGTCAGTGTGCACAGCATCCTCATAAGTGTGCTCTTGCCTGCGCCGTTTGGGCCCAGCAGTCCGAATATCTCGCCTGATTTTACTTGTATATTCACATGGTCTATTGCGATCAATTCGCCGAATTTTTTTGTTATGTTATAGGTTTCAATGGCGTCCATTTAACTGCCTGCCTTTTTCGTATTTTGACCTATTTTTTTGACACTGATTTTTTACTACTGCTGCGGCGTGTCCCGTTCTCGAGAATGTCTCTCATCTGCGTAGATTGCTGGTTTATGTGGGAAAGTATCTTGCTCAAACCCTCGGATTTTATGAGGAATATGCCCCCTATCCTTTCTTCTCCGAATACTATGAACTTGTCTCCTGCATTTATCTTGTATTTTTTTCTTACTTCTATCGGCAAAACAATTTGGCCGCGCTCGCCTACTGTCGTGGTTCCGTAACACTCTTTATGCATGAACATGTTGACACCGCATCGGGGATGCGATTTCGCATATATATGCTTTTTCATACAAATCATACTTTTCATATTTATGTGAAAAAATAAATCTAGGAAATTGATTTTGGGACGGCAAGCCCAAGCTAAAGGTCAAAGAACAGCAATCTTTATATCAAATGTTGGTCATATTTACAAATAATGAATCATAAAATCCCGCTAGTGGTCGTTGTCGTGGTACTCGTTTCACTTAGCATGCTTCCTCTTTCGTTAAAAAACAACGCATTGGAGGCAAAACAACAGGGCAATGGTGGCGAAAATACTCCGCCCCAGCAAAACGAACCGTCATGGAAGAATTACCCATATAAAGACGGCGTTTTCATGTTTCCTTATGATGAAGGCGTGCACCCAGAGGCAACAACCGAATGGTGGTATGTAAACGGCCATCTTTCCGGCAATGACGGGGGGCGTTATCATTTCATGGCCTCGTTCTTTATACACAACACTTTTTCGGCAAGCATATTAGATGAAAAAACCAAAACCTATTACAACTATAGTCAGATGTTTCCAGAGGTATCCAAGAAAACAGGAGAATTGAACTTAAAATACCAGGAAAATTCGTTCTATCAGATACAAGGCGCGCCTTTTAAATATCACCTGGAAATTAACACCCCACAGTTTTCAGTTGATATAACAATGGACGCTTCAAAAAAACCGCTTATAGTGAACGGAGACGGCATCATAAACACAGGCAACGGTTATTCATATTATTATGCGCTGACCAACCTTAGCGCCGTCGGATCTGTAAAACTCAACAGCAACGAATTCGCCGTAACCGGAGACTGTTGGCTTGACAGGCAGTGGGGAACTTGGAATGCCTTCAACGGGTGGGAGTGGTTTTCAATAAAACTCGACAACGGCATGCAGATTTTGGCATCTAAGATGTTTGCTGCAAAAGACGAAAACACGTTCCAACAATTTGTTTCGGTGATGGACTCCGCCGAAAACGTTTACAATTTCGGAAGGCCGTACGACACTCTCAACTTTGTAATCGATTACAACGATTACTGGTATAGTAACAAAACTGGGAACCTGTATTCATCTGGCTGGAACCTGACAATCCCGCTATTAAAGATTAGGCTAGATATAGCTCCAATAATAAAGGCGCAGGAAATTATATTCCCGAAAAGCGCGCCAAACGAGGTAGACGATCTGTCCTTCTGGGAAGGCGCGTGCAATGTAAGCGGCGAATTGAACGGCACAAGAATAAACGGCGTCGCATACACTGAGTTGGCTTACGACTACGGCAGGATCGAAGGGGACCTCACTGTCCGCTCCGTAAAAATAAAACAAGACCTGTTTGGCAACTACAACGTCGAGATAGATGTTGAAAATCAAGGCGGCGAAAGCCTAAAAAATGTGTGTATCGAAATACTAGACGGGAGCCCCTATGATGGCGGGACGATATTGGAAAAATACTTTTTGGTCGATGCTTCAAACCAAACCCATGTGCATAGCAAGATAACATCCGAGATAGAACACCAGATTTTTGTCATTATAGACCCCGATAACCTGGTTGCTGAAAAAAACGAAAAGAACAACTTTTTTGTAGCAGAGCCTGAGAAATAATTTCTAGACAAAACAAAATGACCTCAAACATAGATTGGAAAACTAGTTTTATTTGTTCCACTATTTAGTTGCAATATGAAAAGAGAGCAGGCATACGTCATTATCTCCATTTTGATTTTGGCAATCGCCATAAGCGGAGTTTCCCAAACTGTCCCATGGTGCAGGCTGGACGTAAACACCAATATCGGGATCTTTCCCGTAACCGTAACAGCAGATTTCTATGAAGGGCGCTTTACTTATTCCGGCTCTTCACCCGTGCGAAACATTACAATCGAAGGCGGCTCGGATTTTCTCAACGGCACTGGAAGTTTTGATGAAAACATGGGGCGCGTACAGGGAGGCAGCAGCAGCACCTCTTACATGCTTACCTATTACAACCTCAACAGCACCGCAGAAGCAAAAATAGAAGTGAAAACACACGTAAGCCGGATTCCATGGTGGGTAGTCGGGGTAAAACAAAAATGCGAGATAACAGTGGAGCTCAACTCTTCCACAAATGTCTCGAAGATAAAGATAGACAAAGTTTACTTTAAGCTCTTCAAGGGAGACGAATCAGCTGTACTTTGGGAATGTTCCTCAGGAGACGAACTTACGTTGGCAGGGCAGAATAAGACGTATGCCACGGATCTAGTGCTCAATGAAGATTACAATAACATTAGTATTGTCGGCATGGCAGATGCCAATATGACCGATAGTTTTGGTCAAAAAAACAATCCGCCGCCGCTCAGTTCTTTCTCAAGATACTCCTCAACAATCCAAATCAAAACAATAAGTCAATTGACTGCAGCCAAGATAGTGTTGATACCTTTTGCTCTTCCACTAAGCATAATCGGGATGGCGTTATGTGCTGTTGCGATTTATTTCATGTGCCTGCAGGCTTTGCAACATGCAAAATCTGTACAATCATCGTACAAAATTCCCCTGATAGATTTTGTAGATAAAAATAAAAAATACATTCTTCATATCACATCAAGTGCCGCAATCATAAGTTGTTTGGGAGTGGTGTTTTATATTCTGGGTATAACAACAATCGTGGAGTTGATAGGATTTGCGGATTATATGGCATGGTCCGCGGGATTGTTTGTTTATGTTGTTTCTACATGTCTTCTGTTCGCCGCCTCAGGTATCATATATATAAAAAAGTGGCAAGCATAAACTATGATAAATATAGTATATTATATATAATAAATAATATATGATAATATGATAGAAGACAGAACAAAACGAAAATTAGGTGAAATGTTAAATGGAATCTGCTAAAAAAATCATTGCTGTTTTCTGCATCATTGCAATAATATGCAACGTTGCTATCGGGTACAACAGTTACAACGGGGCGCCCAAGAGCACCATAAAATTCGAGAAAGAATCAAGGCCCCAACCAAACGAAAACATGGTTGTAATAGTTCCGGACTTCAGCGTTATCGTCCCGGCACACAAACTTTGGGAGATCGTGCGTTACGACCAAAACATTTTTGCGGAGTTTTACGAGATCAACAAATCTTCGGGAGAATATGGGCGTATAACACTAAATGCTGGTGGAGAGGTAGTAGACAAAATGTTGGGAGTTAGTAAAAAAACCGACGGCTTCGGAGATACACACAATACAATATGTTTTAATGAGGACGTAGCGGGTTCGTTCACCCTTGGCATCGAAGAAAGCGGCGGAGTTCCTTTGATAGTAAAAGGTTCCTTTGATAGTAAAAGGTTCGGCTACACGGATTTAACGTCATGGAGTGTAATTCAAAGCATCGTAAACGGTTCGATTCATGTAGAAGATGTACCCTATATAAACATCCCACTGGATTATTCCGGAAATTTAAGAGACTATCCAGACCCGAATGCACCAAAAGTGAAGACTATCGAAGAGAGCATATACGGAGACAACAAAACCTTGAAATTCGGAGATAACGGCACCGTATATTCCGGAGACGAGACAGGAGAAATCGTTCAAAACTATACTTGGGTGATTGATGGAGCAAACAAGATTTCGGAATACGACACGCTTAAGATTAACGTGACTTCAAAGATGGTAGGCGCGATTGATTTCAACAGAATAATGTGGATATCGAATAAGGTCCCGATCTTAGTCAAAGGTTATTCCAGAACAAATGCCACATGGAATGAGAGGGAATCTGAGGGGTATGTTATCGTTGAGACTTGGCGCACTATAAAAGAAGGCGGCTTTATAGAAGGCACCGAAGATATCCCATGGGGCGCATGCGACAGCTTCCATTTCGCATCCAACAATTCACGCGGAGAGTACCAGGAATATGAATATATGCCAAATTCGGGCACTTCATTTGAAAGAAGTAGTTTCAACTTTAAACCCGAAGATGCGGTTAAGTGTGCGATAGATAACAGTGAAGGATTGAGGGCGTTTTTGAATAAATACGAAGGCGTCTGCGTTGATTCTGCGGTGTATAATTCGACTAAGGACAATCAGGACAAACTGGACCCGGAGGAAAAGGCCGGAACATATTATTGGAACCTCACTTTTGCTAGAACGATGATGAGTCCGGAGGAGGCGAATAGGACTAAAGGCGATAGCAATCGCAGCTACAATGTTCTTGTTGAACACGTCATAAAAAAGACAGTGCTTCAACAATACACGGAATCTACAACTCTAGCCCAGGATAACGGACTCGGCCACGAACCTGCGGCACTTTCAAGACAGGATTTACTGGACAAGTTATTGACACTGACAGGAAGCGAAACAATATTCAAACTTGACTCAGAAATAAGGAGCAAGGCATTCGATTCGAGAACTGACAAGATTGATTTTAAAGACACCACATTTGCAATAGTGATGGGAGGCACAACACCCACAGGTCCGATAATAAATATGGTAGGGATACTAACAGGCGTCACTGTTCCTACAAGTCGTTATTCCTATTTCTTGCAAAAAAGTACGGTCTACGAACGTGGTGAAACCTTTAGTGCGGCTGTGGACGTGGAGACTGGAAGATTGATATATACCTTGGAAGTAAAAGGGACAGCGCTCTTCGGATTGCTTTAAATTAGATGACAGCATTTTAAAAATTATTGCATTCCTTGCGCATATTGATATTGTTGCACGGTTCGAATGATCGCGTGGGCATATCGCTGTTTCCTGAAATTTTCCGCTATCAGCCCTATGCCTATAGATATGCAGAATATCATATTGAGTATGTATGCAACATCATATTGGATTATATCCGTAAATAGCAGCAGAAGAATAACTATGCCCGCAAATAAAAGAAGGATGCCGACGGCATAGACAAAAATCCTTTTTCGGCTTTTAGCGACAGCGAAACAGTTCTTTTGAATTTGGGCGTTGCTCGGTATCAACAGTGTTGCAAGCAATCCGACTAGAAACGGAGAAACTGTGATAGCAATTAGAAGGAATATGTCCATTATATCACAAATACACGACTAATGTATAAAATGATTCGGTCGACAGCTAACCCTTTTTCTCTAAACCACATTTAGGCAAACGGTGAATAGTTTAAATATTGGAAGGAGAATATTCGACAAGGGATAAAATGGAACAGCTCGGCAACTGGCGGATAACGAAACACTCTGCGGAAATAGGAAAGGAAGATTACGACAAGGAACATACAGTCGGCGGCTGGATACACGACATCAGGAATCTCGGAGGCATAGCGTTTATCCTGCTACGCGACAGGGAAGGCATCATCCAAGTCACTGCTATCAAGAAAATGCTCGGCAAGGATTCTTTTCAAAAGCTCACAGCACTGCCGAGAGAATCAGTCATTATGGTGAAAGGCGAAGTAAAACACAACAAGGAAGTGAAAAACGGGTTCGAGATATTGCCGAAGGAATTCAAAGTCCTCAGCGTTTCAAACGTCCCGCTTCCTCTCGGCGTTGCAGACAAGGTCGGGGCGGATTTGGACACGAGGCTCGACTTTAGGTTTATGGATGTTCGCAAGCCGGAGATAGCGAATATTTTCAAGATGCGCTCCGTCATGTCGAAGGCGGTCAGGGAGCAGCTGGAAAAGGAGAAATTCATAGAGATTCACACGCCGAAAATCGTGGCGACTGCAACCGAAGGCGGAGCAAACTTATTCAAAATAAAATATTTCGAGAGGGACGCGTACCTCAACCAATCGCCGCAGTTGTACAAACAGTTGATGATTGCCGCAGGTTTCGACAGGGTTTACGAAATCGGCCCTGCTTTCAGGGCAGAGGAGCACAACACGGTCAGGCACCTGAACGAGTTTATTTCCATAGACATCGAAATGGCTTTTGCGGACGAAGAAGATGCCATGGGCGTATTGGAGAGGGTCATAGCGAACACCATTACTCACACAAAAAATATGGAAAACAGCAGAATCAAGGAGGTCAACCTTCCGTTCCCGAGAATCGAATATACAAAATGCGTCGAAATAGCAAAATCAAAAGGCGTGGACATAAAATGGGGAGAGGACATTTCAATGGAGGCATCCAAAATTATTGCCGAGGAAAACAAGAGCTTCTACTTCATAACAAAATGGCCAACGGAATTAAAGCCGTTCTACGTCATGCCGTTTGAAGGCGATGAAAAAGTGTGCAGAGGATTCGACCTCATGTTTGCGGAAAAAGAGATTACGTCCGGCGCCCAGCGCGTGCACGACCCGGATTTATTGAAAGAAAGAATAAAGAAACAAGGGCTAAATGCGGAGCAGTTTAAGTTTTACACACGGGGCTTCGAATACGGCATGCCGCCTCACGCAGGTTGGGGCTTGGGCATGGAAAGGCTGGTGATGATTCTCACGGATGCCCAGAATATAAGGGAGTGCGTGCTGTTTCCGAGGGATAGGACCAGATTGGTGCCTTAAATAACCCGACCTTCATTATATGGTTTTTATTATACCCTAAAGAATAAATTGTAATCATAACTATTTAAACATTTCTATTAAAATTCTAAATTTTTAATAAAATTTATATATTAAATCTTGCATATACTATAGTATAGTTGGTGAAGTATATGCCATCGCCGTCTAATTTTGAGTCAGAAGAATCCGAGTCAATAGAGGATGACTATGCTCCTCATACGCGAGGAGTAATTATAGGATTTTTCGCAATCGCGCTGGTAATACTAGCGTTATTTTTAATAAGCCCGAATGCAACAGCGGCAATAGACCCCGCACGTTGGGGCACTATGATAGGGAACACTGGCAGCTATAACGAGCTATATAACGCAACAGTAACAGGAGCTACCGACAGTAAATTGGGAACATCGGTAACGTGTGGTGATGTTAATGGCGACGGCATCAAGGATATCGTTGTGGGCGCCCCATATCAGCACTATGGTACTACAGCAGATGCCGGATTTGTTTATGTGTGGTTTGGAAAAACAGGGGCAACAGGTACTCTTTATGCGGCTGGTGTTACACCCGACGTCAATATATCCATACCCACTGCAAGTAAATTGTTTGGTTATTCTCTGATTAGTGGCGATTGGGACAACAACGGTTATGATGATATTGTAGTTGGCGCTCCAAGTGCCCCTATCGGTACAGGCACGGCAGGTTCCTGGTATTTATTTTACGGAAGAACAAATGCTCAGTGGTGGGAAAACGGTACAGTGGTAGGTACCACAAAGATAATAGATGCCAGCGTAAAAGCAAATATCACGATATCTTTTGCTGACATCAATTTTGGTTATGATGTTTCAATGGGCGACATAAACAACGACGGGTTTCAGGATGTTGTAGCGATTTCCAAGACGATAACACCTGGTGGTGTCGTTGCCAAGGTATATTTCGGTGACAACATTATTACATCTGGGATAAGGGTGAATGCAAATTTTGCTGCAGGCCAAACAATGACGATAACATTAACAGGAGCATTAGCGGCAAACGCTGTTACTGTTGGAGATTTCAACGGCGACGGTAAGCCTGGCATAGCAATCGGTTATCCGGGATACGCTTCTAGCAAAGGGCGTGTTGTGGTATTTTCGGGAGCGATTGTTGCAGGTTACGCCGGACTGTCTAAAACAGACACAGATACGAGCGTTCCGAGTATAGTTCTCGCAAATATCGACGGAGCCGCAACCCAGGTCAATGCCCAATTTGGCTTCAGTATCAATGCAAGGGCAGGGGATATTAATGCAGATGGAAAATATGACCTGATTGTGGGGGCGCCATATTACGACGATGGTTCATACACAGACTGTGGTGCTGTATATATCTTCTACGGCGGAGCATCACTATATACAAAAACCGCGGCAGAGGCAAACGTCACGATTTTAGGCGAAACCCAAACAAGCGGTTGGTTTGGCTATGCTGTTGCGTTGACCGGAGACATAGATTACGATGGAAAAGGCGATTTCGCCGTCGGCGCCCCTGGTTACGACATTACTGCCGGATCCACCTTCACGGAGGCAGGTCGGGTATATGTGTTTACGGCAGATACAATCGGTCCCATTTCTCGAGCTTCTGATGCAGGCGTTACCCCAATAGACGGACCCACAACACAGGCAAACAAACCATACGGTGCATTTAGTGATTCGTATTTCGGTGCAAGCGTCACGGGGATAAGAAAATTCGCACCAGTTGTTATGGATATGGATAAAACCCTACGGGGCGATGTATTCGCAGATGTACTCATCGGCGCGCCTGAGTGGGATTACGGCACCGGCACAACTGAAGACAGAGGCTGCATATTCATTTACGGCATGAGTTCGCTCACTTCAGGCACCCGCCTGCTCAATAGCAGCTATTCTGAAGGGGCACCGGGCGATGTGTTGTCTTTCACACTGAATGCAACCAACCTCGGCACAGCAAGTGCTGCCATCAACATTTATCGGAATTTTACCGGGCCATATACTGGTGATTGGAGTACTGCGATAGTCTTCAAAAACGCAACGACGGGCGCGACAATTACTAACGGCTCAAATATAGGAACAGTACAACCGTATAATGCTACAAATTTCATTGTCGAGATAACAATACCATCAGGTGCTACCTATAGTAGTATGAACAACATCACCATCAGTACGTATCCTGCATCTACGCCAACCACATTTGTTACTTTACAGGTGGCTGTTCGTCACAGGATGGCGGAACTCAGCGGATTAACGAGTAGCGAACAATTTGGTTACAGCGTTGCAGATGCGGGGGATGTGAACGGCGACGGTTACAGCGATTTAATCGTGGGTGCGCCGAGTGCACTCGATTTCGGCTCCCCGTACGGTAAAGCCTACATATATTACGGAGGCAACTTTGCCACTTTTAGCAAATCGCCGGACATAACACTGACAGGAATTTCATTAAGCGGTACGATAGGCGGACGATTTGGCTTTGCAGTTTCGTCAGCAGGTGATTTCAACGGCGACGGCTTCGGCGACGTCATTGTAGGCGCGCCGTCCGCGGGAGTCGACTGGAACAACAACAATAACATAGATGCAGCAGAGTATCAGATAGGTGCGGCATACATCTACTTCGGCGGCGCGACTATGGATAATGTTATGGACGTAAATCTAAGCGGAGTTCAATACAGCGGCAGCGACTACACAAGCTTGTTCGGCTACTCGGTTGCTTGTGCGGGCGACGTGAACGGCGACGGTTATGGCGATGTTATCGTCGGCTCCCCCGGTTACAATACTTTCAGGGGGGCAGCCTATCTGTTCTTGGGTGGAAAAATCCCGAAGGCAATACCCACTCAAATATATCAAAAGCCATCTCCTGCCGCATATGAGCAATTTGGAATATCCGTCGCTTCCGCAGGAAAGTTCAATGATGAAGGGGTAACCGAGTTATATGATGATTTTGTAGTGGGTGCAATGAATGTTACTGTCGGAGGCAAGACAAATGTTGGAAGTGCCTATGTTTATCTGGGAGACGCCAGTACATTCTCAACAAACGCATGGCAAACCTTCACTGGGATTAACATCAATGACAAATTTGGCACATCCGTAGCATATGCCGGAGACATGAACGGAGACGGACAAGGCGATATTGTAGTCGGCTCACCAGGGTTTGGGGCGTTCGCGGGCAAGGCGTATGTTTATCTGGGCGGCGCAAGCATTACGACAATAGAATTGCCGGGCACATTGCCCGACGACAAGTTTGGAACTTGGGTGGATTCTGTCGGTGATTTGAATGCTGACGGCTTCGGCGATATAGCAATAGGCGCAACAGACAATGACACAAAGGCGATTAATGCGGGCAGGGTAAACATTTATTTTGGGGGTGCAACAATCAGCACTACGCCAAGATTTGGATTTACGGGTTTTGCACTTGAGGACAAGTTCGGGACGGGAATCACAGGCATTCAAGATATGAATGGAGACAAATATAGCGAAATTGCGATAGGTGCGCCGTACAACGACTCTGTTGGTGCCGACCAGGGCAGAGTTTATGTTTATGCAATTCCAGTCACAAGAAACGTTCAGCTATTTACAAATCAGACGCAGTACATCGCGCCGGGAACACAAATCACTTTTTCAATAACCATAAAGAACAATCAAGCAATCAATGATGTATTCAACATCACAAATTCATCTACTTATGATTGGGGCGTGAATGTTTCAGAGGGAGGCGTTCCATTAACAGACGCTAACAGCAACGGCATACCCGACGTTACAGTTGCGAATGGCGCATCCAAGACGCTGACTGTAAACGCTACAATACCGATAGGAACTGCTACCGGCACAATCAATACGATTACTATTACAGCGACAGCAAATGCGATTACAGATACGGTTAAACTTAGAATTGTTGTTGACAACGGCACACTTGTTCTACCTCCGAAGACAGATACTGGTACCGCGGGGTCAAGCACCACTGACAACCTGGGATATTCTATTGCATACGGTGGGGATTTCAACGGCGATGGTTACAGCGACATCATCGTCGGCGTGCCATATGCGGATACGTTGGGGAGAACTAACAACGGTGTGGCGAACATATACTTCGGTGGCACATATATGGCCGCTTCCCAAACGCTCATAGATGAGGGAAGCGGAAAGGGTGTAACCATAAACGGGCGTGCAAATTCAGACCTTTTCGGATTCAGTGTTTCTTTTGCGGGAGATGTGAACGGCGACGGCTATGATGATGTGATAGTTGGCGTACCTGCCTATGCCGGTACAGGTATTCCTTCGAGCGGGCAGGGGTGTGTCTATCTGTTTTATGGACGCTCGATGGGTGATTTGATGGGCATAAATTATATTTTTGATACAAGCAATCCGATAGGCAACGCGAATTCCGCCAGTGTTATTTTCACTGAAGCCACAGGTAGTTATGGCTTTGGTTACAACATAAGCGCAGGTGACCTAAACGGTGACGGCTTCTCTGACATAGTTGTGGGTGAGGCCTATTCTGATGCAACCAGTGCAGATGGCGGTAGGGTGTATGCATTCTTCGGCAGCCAGTCGCTTTCCACCACACTTACAACAGCAAACGCGATTGTTACTATAACTCCAGAGGCCGCGGCCTACCTGGGATGGAGCGTTTACGTGGCAGATTTCAACGGCGACAAATACAAGGACATACTCTGCTCCGCGCCAGGTTATTCCACCAGCAAAGGCAGGGCGTATATCTTCTATGGTTCCGCATCATTTTCCGGTACAAAGGGCGCAGGTAGTGCAGATGTGATAATGACAGGCGAAGCAAACTATGACTATTTCGGAGTTGGCCTCGGCGGCGGTGACATAAGCGGCGATGGCAAGGACGACGTAGTTGTTGGAGCGTACGGAAAAACTATACCCACATCTCCGATAATAGGTTATCCATACACAGGACGTGTATATGTATATAAGACTCCACTCACACCTACCCCCTCTCCATCTTACACGATAGATGGGTTTGTACTATCGGGAGAGTTTGGCAATTCCATATCTGTCGGAGACATCACAAACGATGGTTATGCTGACATAATAGTCGGCTCGTCTATGTCAACCATTTCCTCAAAGAGGTGGAATGGAAATGTAAAAATATTCTATGGCAGCAGTACGTTCGATACAGTGGCTGACGTTGATTTGAACGGAGAGAATTTGCTCGAAAGGTTCGGTTTTTCTACTTTTGTAGCAGGATACCTAAATAAAGATAGATATAGGGATATTATAGTTAGTGCAATTGGGTATCCTTCGGGCAACAATTATGGCAGGGTATATGCTTATAATTTTACACCAGCGAACCTGGTATTCAGCGAAGACCAGATGAAGTACGCACCTTCGGGCAAGGTATCTTACGACTTCACAATAACGAACAACTTCAATAATGCTTCAAGGTTCGCTCTAACACCCTCCTCCTCACTTGGGTGGTCGGTGGATATTGCCCAGTATGGGGTTACAGGCCCACAGTCGTCGCTTATCACTACATATATTGCGAAAGGGGCTTCTGCTACTATCCGTGTAAACGTCACCATCCTAGACAGTGCAATAATAGGTGCTGCAGACGTCACCACGATTTCTGCGACTGGAATTACCAGCAACATAAAGCTGACGACTATAAAGAACATAAGTGTGGCTGCATATTACTTGGGTGGCGCAAACGACCGTATCGGACAAGTTATGGCAAATGCAGGCGACGTGAACGGCGACGGCTATTCAGACATAATAATCGGGAATCCGACTGCGAGCAGCAACACAGGAATAGCGTATGTCTATTTCGGTAGCGGGACTACTGACTTATCCAACACTTTCAGTCCGGCAAACAGAATCAGCCTTTCAATATCCGGCACCCTATACTTCGGTTACTCTGTCAGCACGGCGGGCGACGTCAACAATGACGGCTACGACGACGTATTGGTGGGCGCGCCAAGGACAACTGTGGGCGGGCAGGCCTACGTGGGAAGCGCCTACATATTCTACGGCTCGGCCAGCATGGCGTCGGCGACTGCAGCTAACATCACGTTCTACGGCGAACCGTCTGCCACATACCAATACTTCGGATGGTCTGTCAGCAACGCGGGTGACGTGAACAACGACGGCTATGCAGACGTCGTAGTCGGCGCACCCGGCTGGAACGGGGCGAGCGACAACAAGGGAAGGGCGTACGTCTATCTCGGCGGCCCCACGATGTCCTCGGTAGCCTCATCAGTCCTATCGGGCTCTGCGGTCAACGATAGATTTGGATATTCTGTAGCAGGCGTAGGTAAATTGGACGATGATTCTTATGATGAAGTGATTGTAGGTATGCCCGGCACAGGTGCAGGTGCGGCGCGTTTGTTCTACGGAACGGCTTCAGGCGTCCTAACATCAGCGACATCCACACTCCTACAGGGGCAGTCGAGCAGTGACTGGTTTGGCGCTACAGTTTCGGGAACCGGGGACATAAGGAAGAATAACAAAGGTAATGTAATTGTAGGAGCGCTTTATAACGACGTAAACGGCACAAATGCAGGCAGGGCGTATGTGTTCTATTACACTTCGTTCACGAGCAGGCCCGCAACTGTTCAAGCAACAGGTGCCGACCTAACACTTACAGGAATTGCGGCAGGCGACCAGTTCGGCTCGTCTGTTGAAGCGCTCGGCGATTTCAACAACGACACCTATCCTGACTTTGCAGTAGGTGCAAACTTCCAGAGCGACGCCGCAAGCAAGAGCGGCGCGGTATACATCTACTACGGAGGCTTAGCGCCGGACAACGTCGCAGACACAATCATATACGGCGAGAAGGCAGGCGACCAGTTCGCGACAGCAATCGCCACGACCGGCGACATGGACGGAAACAACGTCACGGAAATCCTTGTAGGCTCGCCCTACAACCCAGACGGAGGCGCGAGCGCCGGCAAGATATACATTTACAACCTGTCCTACTTCAAGTACCTCGACGCTTACCCGAACCAAGTCAAGCACGCATACCCTGGAACGAACCTCATATTCACGCTCAAGCTGTTGAACAACTACGCGCCCGGCAGCGTGAACGGCGTTAACATAGTGAACAGCTCCACATACGACTGGAGCATAAACATCTCGGAGAGCGGAGTCCCGATAGTGGACACGAACA